>NZ_JBNDLZ010000003.1:2827500-4115539 GCF_050436325.1 Paraburkholderia lebeckiae | reverse complement strand
AAACATGCAGGCGCCGAAGATGCCGAGCATCATCAGAAGACCGGCCATTTTCGATTTCTGATCGACCGAGCGTATCGCCAGCGCCATCAGCGCGAGGACGCCGCCCTCGCCGTTGTTGTCGGCGCGCATCACGAACAGCACGTACTTGACGCCGACCACGATCACGATCGCCCAGAACAGCAGCGAAATAACGCCAAGGATCGACTGATCGGTCAACGGGATGCCGTGCGACGGACTGAAGGCTTCCTTCAGCGCGTACAACGGGCTCGTACCGATGTCGCCGAACACCACTCCGATCGCGGCAATCGCAAGGGAAGGCAATGGCTGTTTGTGTACGTGATTGTTATCTGTCATGGACGCGAGGAAATCCGTTCCCGGGCGGAAAAAACGACCGCTATTTTAAACTGCCCATCCGGTACCGCCCGGCTTGTTGTGGATACGCCACGTGGATGTCCGCGCAGTGTAGCACTGCGATATGGACGCGCCTGTCGCGGTGCGGACGTCCTGGCGCCGCGCGTGACGCATAAAAAAACGGAGCCCGGCTGGGCCCCGTTTTGTGACACCGCGATGACGCGCGAGATCCGATGCGACAAAGCATGAGGCGCGCGGCTTCGCGTCAATTGCCCGACGCCTCATCGGCCTGGGCGATGCCGCGCTTGATCCACGCGCCGAGGTTATGCGGACGCACCGTGTCCCACTCCTCGAACGGCTGATGAATCCACGGGTTGGTCGGCAGATACTGCACGTGGTAATCGGGCTTCACCTTCGAGCAGCCCTTGTACCACAGCACCGCCGAGCGCACCGCGGTGATGGCCGGATAGCGGTCCTTCAGATGCTGCTGCACGCGCGCGAGCGTGACGCCCGAATCGACGAGGTCGTCGACGAGCAGCACGTTGCCGTGCAGTTCGCCACGCGTCATCGTGATGTATTGTGCGATGTCGAGTTCGCCCTGCTCCGTGCCTGCCGCCTCGCGATACGAGCTCGTTGCCAGAATCGCCAGAGGCAGATCATAGATGCGCGACAGCTGGTCACCGACGCGCAGACCGCCGCGCGCGAGGCACAGGATCTTGTCGAATTTCCAGCCCGATTCGTGCACGGCAAGTGCGAGCGTCTCGATCAGCCGGTGATATTCATCCCAGCCGACCCACAGGTTCTTGTCGTCGTTACGCGGATCTTTCATCGCGATCATGGGTACACCTTGCATCGCTTAGACCTTGAACGGATGACGCCGCAGAATCGTTTCGTCGCGATCCGGACCGGTGGAGACCATGTCGATCGGAATACCCGCGACTTCCTGCACGCGCGTGAGATACGCACGCGCGTTGGCGGGCAGCTTGTCCCACTCCTTGATGCCGACCGTGCTTTCTTTCCAGCCCGCGAAGCGTTCGTAGATCGGCTCGCAGCGCGCGACTTCCGTCGCGCCGCGCGGCAGCAGATCGACGTTCTGGCCGTCGATCGTATAGCCGATGCACAGCTTCACTTCGTCGAGACCGTCGAGCACGTCGAGCTTGGTCATGCACAGACCCGACACACCGTTGATCTGGATCGAGCGGCGCAGCGCCGCGACGTCGAGCCAGCCGGTGCGGCGCGGACGGCCGGTGACCGAGCCGAATTCCTTGCCGACGGTAGCGAGTTCGAGGCCGATTGGCTCCTGGCGCGACGCGTTGTCCGCATCGTAGAGCTCGCTCGGGAACGGGCCCGACCCGACGCGCGTGCAATACGCCTTCGTGATGCCGAGGATGTAGTTGAGCTTTTGCGGACCGACGCCCGCGCCTGCCGTGGCGGCACCCGCGACGCAGTTGCTCGACGTGACGAACGGATAGGTGCCGTGGTCGATGTCGAGCAGCGTGCCCTGCGCGCCTTCGAACAGCAGATTGCCGCCGTTCGCGTTGACGTCGTACAGACGGCGCGACACGTCGGTGACCATCGGCTTCAGACGGTCGGCGTAGCCCAGCATCGTGTCGAGCGTTTGCTGGAAGTCGACCGCGGCGACGCCAAGGTACTGCGTGAGCACGAAGTTGTGATAGTCGAGGTTTTCGCGCAGACGCTCGGCGAAGGCTTGCGCGTCGAACAGGTCCTGCACGCGCAGGCCACGGCGCGCTACCTTGTCCTCATAGGCCGGGCCGATGCCGCGGCCGGTCGTGCCGATCTTGCTCGCGCCACGGCGCGCTTCGCGGCCCTGGTCGATCGCGATGTGATACGGCAGGATCAGTGTGGTGGCTTCGGAAATGAACAGGCGTTTCTGAACGTCGATGCCGGCGGCTTCGAGTTCACCGATTTCCTTGAACAGCGCTTCCGGCGACAACACGACGCCATTGCCGATATAGCACGCGACGCCGGGATGCATGATGCCCGACGGAATCAGACGCAAGATGGTTTTCTTGCCTCCGATGATAAGCGTGTGACCGGCATTGTGACCGCCCTGGAAGCGAACGACGCCCTGAGCGTGGTCCGTCAGCCAGTCGACGATCTTGCCCTTGCCTTCATCACCCCATTGGGTACCCACGACGACGACGTTGCGCCCGGGGTTCACATTCACTGCGCTGGCAGACATGTTGTTTCGTAAGCTGGTTAAAAACGTATTTTACCTAGGTTCGCGGAAGCTTCCGGAATTTTTCCGTTTCCGCTCAACGGTATGCACGTTATGTTGAGTATTGCGAGGGATGCGCGGCTGCGTGTCTGTGCTCTACCGTGCCCGGTTCGGGCGGCTGCGTGGCCGCCCTGTGGCGAATACCGGGGACGCTTTCCCAGCAGTGTCGATCGGAATGCGCGGCTCAAGCGCGCGGTTCGACCACCCATGCGCCATTGCGCTCGACCAGCACTCGGTCGAACGCGAATTCATCGAGATCGTGCTTGTGGCCAGGCAGCGCCTGGATCACCACTTCACCGCCGTCGCGCAATGCCGCGACCGCGACGCGCAAGCCTTCGTCGTGCCGCCACGGCGCGAGGATCGCGCTGCTGCGCGCTTCGACCGGCGAGATGCGCGCGACTTCGCGCAGATCCAGCGAAAAGCCGGTTGCCGCGCGAGCGCGGCCATAGGCCTGACCGACGTGGTCGTAACGGCCGCCGCGCGCGACCGCGTTCGGCACGCCGTCCACGTAAGCGGAGAACATCACGCCGCTGTGGTACGCGTAGCCGCGCAGATCGGCGAGGTCGATCATCACTTCGGCGCCGTCGACCTGGCTCGCGAGGAACGCGAGGTCGTCGAGCGCGCGAGCGATCGCCGGCGAATTCGGCAGACGCGCGCGGGCCTCTTCGAGCACCGACGCGTCGCCGTACAGCGTCGGCAGCGCGCGCAGCGCGTCGCGAATCACCGGCGAGAATTGCGCGGTCATGTCGACGAGACGCGGCACGTCCTTGCCGGCCAGCGCGTCGTAGAGCGCCTGGCCGAGTTCCTCGGCGGCCGGCTCGGCTTCGATCAGCGCCGCCAGCACGCCCGCGTGACACAGGTCCAGACGCACCTTCGCGAGGCCGGCGAGACGCAGCGCGTCGAGCATCAGCTGCTGGATTTCGAGGTCCGCTTCGAGCCCCGCGTGGCCGTATATTTCCGCACCGATCTGGATCTGCTCACGCGTCGCATGCAGGCCGCGCGGGCGCGTATGCGCGACGTTGCCCGCATAGCAAAGACGCGTGACACCCTGGCGGTTCAGCAGATGCGCATCGATGCGCGCGACCTGCGGCGTGATGTCGGCGCGCAGACCGAGCGTGCGGCCCGACAGCTGATCGACGAGCTTGAACGTGCGCAGATTCAGATCGTGCCCACCGCCCGTCAGCAGCGACTCGAGGTATTCAAGCAGCGGCGGCATCACCATCTCGTAGCCGTACGAGCGGAAACGGTCCAGCAAATGACGCCGCAATTCTTCGATCTTGCGGGCCTCCGACGGCAGCACGTCGGCGATATTCTCAGGAAGCAACCAGGTCGACATCGATACAGTCCTACGGCGTTGAAAGCGGCGTCTTGAAGCGCCGATGATGAGTGTGAATGGCGTATAGCGGCTTGATTCCGGCGGCTGACACAGACGCTCGGGCGGCGTTTCGCGGCACGCGCGCGCCGCGCGGCGGCCTGACCGGTCAGTAGGCGTTTTGCTCGGGCCGGCATAACACGCCGCAACACGCGGCGTTCATCAGACAAGCAAGCCGGCTTCAGGTCGCGATGAACAGTAGAACCAGCCCGAGCAACATCACGATGAGCCCACCGACACGAATCTGATGCGACGGTCGTTCCGCAATTTTACGGAACGTGTCGCGCCAGGCGCTCGGAAAAACGAACGGAAACATCCCCTCGATAATCAGCATCAGCGCAATCGCGAGCAATAACGAACCAGCTATGTCCATGCGAGTGAAGCGGCCGCGATACGGATGCCGCGGCCTTCGGTAATCAGCGTTTGCGCGCAGCAGGCGCGGAAGCGTCCGGGGCGACGCCGCCGGTCGGGCTACGCATGAAGCGGAAGAACTCGCTACTGGAGTCGACCACGATCAGGTCGCCCGGCTTGAAGGTCTTCCGGTACGCCTGCATGCTTTGATAAAACTGGTAGAACTGTGGATCCTTGCCGAACGCTTCGGCAGCGATCTCCGCGGCCTTTGCATCGCCTTCGCCGCGAATGCCCTGCGCCTGCGCGAGGCCGTCGGCGAGCACCGCCTGCTGCTTCGCGAGCGCGTCCGCGCGGATCTGGTTCGCTTCGGCGGCGCCCTTCGCTCGCTCGTCCGCCGCGACCTGCTGGCGCGCGGCGATCATGCGCTTGAATACCGAGTCGGCCACCGCGGCCGGGAAATCGACGCGCGTGAGTTGCACATCCACGACCGATACGCCGAGCGATGCCGCGCCCTTGTCCATCGCACCGCGGGCCTCCTCGGCGACCGCCTGTTGTTTGGCGAGCGCGTCGGACAGCGTGAACTTGCCGAACGCGTCGCCGAGCGCGCCGCGCGACAGCAGCGCGAGCCGGTCGGGCAGACTCTCCGGATCACCCTTCGTTTCGGCGATCAGCTTCAGCGGATCGGCCACGCGGAACTTGATGACCGGGTTGACCAGCAGATCGGTTTTGTCGGACGTGACGTAATGATCTTCGTCGGGTGCGTCGAGCGACTGGATGCGATTGTCGACGAGCGTGACCGTTTGCAGCGGCGGCGGCAGCTTCACGTGCAGTCCCGGGCCGAGCAGCGTGGGCGTCGCGTCGCCGCGCGCGGACAGCACGGCCATATGCCGTTGATCGACGACGAACACCATCGACGATGCCGCGAACAGCACGATAACGACGGCGACGACGAGCGCAATGATTCGGTTCATATTCTTGTGCGCTCCTTATTGAACGTCGTCTTCGCGCATGCGATTGCGGAACGCATCGCGCGAGCGCAGCGACGCGGCGCTCGGCCGGCTCGCTGGCGCAGGCGCGGAAGCGGCGGGTCCGGATGCGCCATCGGCGGCGGAGCCTGCCGCGGCACCGGTCTCGGCGGCTGACGCGGCCGACGGTGCGGCCGCACTCGCCGCTTGCGGCGCGCCCGCGACAGCAGGACCCGAAGCGGCGGCGCCCGCCGCCGCGGCCTGGCGTTCGCGGTTCTGCTCGACGAGCCTGTCGAGCGGCAGATACAGAACGTTGTTGCCGTTCTTCGCGTCGACGAACACCTTGGTCGCGTTCGCGTAAATCTGCTGCATGGTTTCCATATACAGGCGGAAACGCACGACGGCCGGCGCCTGCGCGTATTGGGCGTAGATCTGCTTGAAGCGCTCGGCCTCGGCCTGTGCCTGCGCGACCGTGGTCTGGCTATAGGTTTTGGCTTCCTGGACCCGACGATCGACGTCGGCCTGCGCGCGCGGCAGGAGATCGGCCGCATAAGCCTGCGCATCGCGTTTCGCGCGTTCGTTTTCGTCGTGCACCTTCGCAGCGTCGGCGAACGCCGGTTGCACCTGCTCGGGCACCTGCACACTCTGGATCGTCACGCCCGTGACTGCCAGACCGGACTGGTACTGATCGAGCGATTGCTGGATCGCCGCAATCAGCTGCTGGCGCAAAGTTTCGTGATCCTGATCGAGGATATCGCTGGTGCTCTGCGCGCCGACGATGCCGCGCACCGCCGCCTGCGCGGCATGCATCACGCTCTGATCGGGATCGACGCTGCGAAACAGAAAGTCGTTGGGCTTGCGCACCTGGTACTGCACGGCGAAGCGCACGTCGACGATGTCGCCGTCGTGCGTGAGCATTGACGCGTCCTTCACGTTCGCAAGACGCACCACATTGCTACGGCCGATCTCGACCTGGCGGATCTGCCCGACATTGACGAACTCGTGGGACTCGAACGGATACGGCAGACGCCAGTGCACGCCCTGCGCCGCGGTATAGCGATACTTGCCGAACTGCAGCACGACGGCCGCCTGGCCATCCTGCACGACGAACACGCCGCTGCCGAGATAGATTGCGATCAGCACGCCGATCACGATGCCGACGCCGATGCGTGCGCCACGGCCGTTATCCGGACGGCCACCGCCGACACCGCCGCCCCTGCGCCCGAAAATCCGGGACAGACGGCGATTGAAATCGCGCCACATTTCGTCGAGATCGGGCGGACCTTCACCGTCGCGTGCCGGTCGCTTCGGATCGTTCGGCCGTTGCCGGTCGCCGTTGCCGTCGCCCCGGCCCCAACGCGGATCGTTCAGTGAAAGCAAGGCGCGCATACGCAGCCAGATACTCCGCTCGTTGTAATCGTTCACCTGTGTTCGTTCACCAGAGTAGACAGCGGGTCAGTGCAATTGGAACGGGTCAGTGCCCGAGTTCTGGAATCTTGTGGTCGTCGCGCAGTTGCGCCGCGCGGTCATCTTGCGACGCATCGAGCGGCATGTCGGCAAGCGGTTCGGCTGTAGCGATTTCAGCGATGGCAGCGCGCAACGCATCCAGCCCCTGCCCGGTGCGCGCGCTCAAAAAGACGCGCGAAATATTACCATACTCGTCCCGCTCGACCGCGTCGCCACGGGCCGCCAGCTCTGGCACCGCGTCGATCTTGTTGAACACGAGCACCTGACGGATCGTGTCCGCGCCGATCGCGTGCAACACCTCGTTGACCTGATCGATCTGGTCGAGCCGCACCGCGCTCGATGCATCGACGACATGCAGCAGCAGGTCCGCGTGAATGGTTTCCTCGAGCGTCGCGCGGAACGCGGCGACGAGCTGGTGCGGCAGCTCGCGGATGAAACCGACGGTATCAGACACCACCACCTGCCCCGCTTCGTCGCCCAGATACACGCGCCGCGAGGTGGTATCGAGCGTGGCGAACAACTGGTCGGCGGCATACGCCTGCGCCTTGGTCAGCGCGTTGAAGAGCGTCGATTTGCCGGCGTTCGTGTAGCCGACGAGCGACACCGACATCGTCTGGTTGCGATTACGCGCCCGGCGTTGCGTGCCATGCTGGCGGCGCAGCTTGTCGAGGCGGATCTTGAGCGCCTTGATGCGCTCGCCGATCAGCCGGCGGTCGGTTTCGAGCTGCGTTTCGCCTGGACCGCGCAATCCGATACCGCCCTTCTGACGTTCGAGGTGGGTCCACGCGCGAATCAGCCGGGTTGACAGATATTGCAGCTGCGCGAGCTCGACCTGCAGTTTGCCTTCGTGGCTGCGCGCGCGCTGCGCGAAAATGTCGAGGATCAGACTGGTGCGATCGACCACGCGCCGATTAAGCGCCCGCTCCAGATTGCGCTGCTGCGCAGGCGCCAGAGCATGGTTGAAGATCACGAGTTCGATGTCGTTTGCTTCGCACGCAAGGCGCAATTCTTCGGCCTTGCCGCTGCCGACGAACATCTTCGCGTCGGGACTGGAACGGCGTCCGGTGAGGGTGACCAGGGGGTTCGCGCCCGCGCTTTGCGCGAGCAGGCTGAGTTCTTCGAGACTGGCTTCGAAATCGATCTTGCCGAAGTCGATGCCAACGAGCGCTGCATTGATCAAATTGGAGGATATCAAAATGACGCGGCCGGGAATGATCGCCAACGGGCGACGGTGTGCCGGCCGCGGCGAGGGTTAGGACTGTTCGGAATCCGGGTGGAAATTCACCGGACGGGCAGGCACGACCGTCGAAATGGCGTGCTTGTAGACCATCTGGGTGACCGTATTCCGGAGCAACACGACGTACTGGTCGAACGATTCGATGTTCCCTTGAAGCTTGATGCCGTTGACCAGGTAGATCGACACCGGCACATGCTCTTTACGCAGTGCGTTCAAAAACGGGTCTTGTAACAATTGCCCTTTGTTGCTCATAGCAAACTCCGTATTTTTTTGCAGGTTGACTGAATTGACGGCGAAGAAAAAGAGATCCGCCGCCAACCGCTACACTATAGCTGATTTTCATTTCGACGCGCGGGCCTGGGACCTCCGGCCAAACCCAGCATACACGCGGGTTTCAGCCCAGGTTTAAGACCAGCTTCCGCTTGCTTCAGCCTTTGTCCGCGTAAGGGTTTGTCGACGATCTGAACTCTATTCGCAATGGAGTCCCCGTCAGCTTGAAAGTTTCCCGGAAGCGATTTTCGAGGTACCGCTTATACGTGTCGGTGATCGCGTCGAGCGCATTGCCGTGAATCACGATAATCGGCGGATTCTGCCCGCCCTGGTGTGCGTAACGCAGCTTCGGACGCACCGGACCGCGACGGCGCGGCTGCTGGAATTCGACCGCCTCGATCAGCGCGCGCGTCAGCTTCGGCGTCGGCAGCTTCGACATCGCGGCCGTGTACGCGTCGTCGACCGAACGCATCAGCGGCCCGATTCCGGTTTTTTCCGCGGCGGAAATGAAATGGAATTTGGCGAAGTCCAGAAATTTTAGTTTGCGTTCAAGGTCGGCTTTGGTGCGCTCGCGCACATGCGGATCGAGACCGTCCCATTTGTTCACGCCAACCACCAGCGCGCGGCCCTGCTCGACGACGAAGCCAGCAATGTGCGCATCCTGATCCGAGATGTCCTGACGCGCGTCGAGCAGCAGGATCACGACGTTCGCATCGGAGATTGACTGCAGCGTCTTCACGACCGAGAACTTTTCGATCGCCTCGAACACCTTGCCGCGGCGGCGCAGGCCGGCCGTATCGATCAGCGTATACGGCTTGCCGTTGCGCTCGAAATCGACGTAGATCGAGTCGCGCGTAGTGCCGGGCATGTCGAACGCGATCACGCGCTCTTCGCCGACCAGCGCATTGATCAGCGTCGATTTGCCGACGTTCGGCCGGCCGACGATGGCGATCTTCACGCCGCGCGCTTCCTTGTCTTCCTCGCTCTCTGCCGGCTGACCGGCATACGCGACTTCGAGCGCCTCGTTGATCATGTCGGTGACGCCGTCGCCGTGCGCGGCCGAAATCGCGCGCGGATCGCCGAGACCGAGTTCGTAGAAGTCGGCCGCGACGTTAGCGTACTTCATGCCCTCGGCCTTGTTCACGACGAGGAAGATCGGCCGGCCGACCTTGCGCAGATAGTCGGCAATCGACTTGTCCTGCGGCGCGAGACCGTTGCGGCCATCGACGATGAACACGACGACGTCCGACTCCTCGACCGCCTGGCGGGTCTGGCGCGCCATCTCGTGCAGGATGCCGTCTTTCGCGACCGGCTCGAAGCCGCCGGTGTCGACGACCAGATACGGCCGCTCGCCGGCGCGTCCTTCGCCGTAATGGCGATCGCGCGTGAGACCGGGCAGGTCGGCAACCAGCGCGTCACGCGAACGCGTAAGGCGGTTGAACAGCGTGGATTTCCCCACATTGGGGCGCCCAACGAGGGCAATAACGGGTTTCATCTGATGTTGTTCACGGTGAAACGCGGGATCGCAACCGATCGCGCGCGTAGCGATCGCCAGGCGGCCGCCACGGGGTGGCGTTCTGACGAAATTATCACGAATTCAGTCTGCTCCGGATGCGCGATCGATATGCGCATCCAGGCAGACGGGCGTGGGCTTCACAGACGCCGCCGGGGGGCGCCTGCTTCAGATCGGGCTGCTCGACGGCTGACGCGCTCGTGTTCGAGCGCGTCTTTAATTGCAAGGCCGCCGACGAAGCGCACGCGCCGCCTTGCATGTCGGCGGCCACAGCCTCGATCCGACTTGCCGGACCAGCCCATCCGGCGATTTTTTTATTGAGCCTGCCCGATCACGCGACGGGCAGCGTGGCAACCCGACGTAGGAGCCGCACGCCAAAGCCGGCGCAGACCTCAATCAAAAAGCGCGCGGCCGGCGAAGCCGGCCTGCACGCCTGACATCATCTATAGCGATCAGCGCGGACGATAGCCGAACAGGCCGCCGTCGCGCGTCTGTACGACCAGCGTGTCGCCGGCCAGCACCGGCGCCGCGGTAATCGCGCTGCCGTCGGTCTTCACTCGTGCGACGAGCGTGCCATCGACGGTCGACAGGAAATGCACGAAGCCCTTGTAGTCGCCGAACACGGCCGCGCGGCCGAGCAGCATCGGCACGCTCAGGTCGCGGTTCTTCAGCGTGTCGTTCTTCCACAGCACCGAGCCGTTGCTCACGTCGAATGCTGACACGACCGACCAGTCGTCGGCGGCGACCACGCTGCGCTCATCCTGTGCGAGGCCGCTCGTGCTCGAGAACGGCTTGCCCCACAGCGCGCGACCCGAGTTGGCGTCGAAACAGCCAATCTGGCCCTGGAACGTCACCGCGCAGGTCTCCGAACCCACCAGCGTGGGTGGGCCGGTCACGTCGTTGATACGCTCGACCTCGGTCACGCCCTTCGGATACGACACCGGCGTCTGCCAGTAGGCGTCGCCCGTCTGCAGGTTGATCGCGGCGAACGAGCCGCCCGGGAAGCCGGCCAGCACGGCCGCGTCACCTGCGAACGTCATGCCCGACGACACGCGCAGGTTCAGCGGCACGGCGCGGTTGCGGAAGTTCCACTTCTGCTCGCCGGTTTGCGCGTTGAACGCGACGATCTGGCCGTCGATCGTGCGCACGATCACGAGGCCGTTGCCGACGAGCGGCGGCGTAATGATCTCGCCCGGCGCCTTCGCGGTCCACAGCTGCTTGCCGTCCGCGCCTAGCACGTACACGTCGCCCTTCAAGCCACCGACCGCGGTGAGCGTGCCATCGCTGCCGACGCCCGCCGACAGATCATCGTGCAACTTGACTCGCCACACGTCCTTGCCCGTTTGCGCGTCGATCTTGGCGACCGTGCCATTCGTGCCGGCAGCGTACACGGCATTGCCGACCGCAACCGGCGAGAACAGGTAGCGGCCCGCCTTGCCGACGCTCGCCGACCAGGACTGCTGCACGTCGAGCACGGGTTTGAACTCGGTGAGCGGCGTCGGCACACGGCGCTCGTCTTTCGTGGATGAGCAAGCCGCCAGCGTGAGAACGGTCATCGCACAGATAACGGGCACGGCGTAACGTTTCAGCAGATTCATCGGTGGACGAAGCATTCAGGAAATTGGATTAAAGGAGACCGCCTTGCGGTCGTGGCTCGCGGCGCGCCGCGCGGGACGCTCAGCCGCCAAGCGCATCCAGCTTGAACTGGATCAGCTGGCGCGCCGAACTGTCGCTGTTCGACAGCGAGTCGAGCGCGAGCTTGTAGGCCGCGCGCGCGTCGTCGCGCTTGCCCTGGGCGGCGAGCAGGTCGCCGCGGCGGTCCGCCACGACGCCCTTGAAGGCATCGGATTGTGGCTCGACCAGGAGCGCGAGGCCCTGGTCGTATGCCTTGTCGTCGAGCAGCAGCGATGCCATGCGCAGCTTCGCTATCTGCTTGAACTCGTCGTCCTTCGCGTGATCGATCGTCCATTGCAGCTGCGCTTTCGCGCCGGCTTCGTCGCCAGCGGCGTAGAGCGCCTTGGCGGCGCCGAGCGCAGTCATCTGCGCGTAGGCAGTGCGGCCGAACTTGTCTTCCATGTCGGCGGCGACGCGCGCAATCTGCGCCTTATCGCCCGATGCCGCGGCTTGCTGAACCTGGTCATACAGCACCGCGGCTTCCGCGGCCTGACGACGCTGCCAGAAATTCCAGCCGTTCCAGCTCGCGCCTGCCAGCAACACCACCAGCACGATCCACGTGGTCGCATTGCCCCACTGCTTCCACCATGCCCTCAGACTTTCAATCGATTCTTGTTCGTCGTGGTAACTCATTGCCCGGCGATTTCCTCTTTCTTGCTACGTGTGCGTGTCGAGCCAGCCGGCCCAACGACATCGCGATCAGTCGTCGCCGTCTTCGGCGGATGCAACCATCGCATTGATTAGATATTCGGTCAAGTCTTCGGCGGCCACGTTCTGTTGCTCGTTCTTACCACCGTTGGCTTGCGTATCGCGCAGCGGTTTCACGCCGACCGTGCCGTTGGCGATCTCATCTTCGCCGAGCACGACCGCGAACGCGGCGCCGCTCGCGTCGGCGCGCTTCATCTGCGACTTGAAGCTTGCCGACTGACCGTCCGCGCTGCAATGCAGAATCACGTCGAGACCGGTATCGCGCAGACGCTCGGCGATGATGAACGCCTGCTCGCGCGCGGCGTCGCCCTGATGGACCACGTACACGTCGCAACCGTCGTCTTCCGGCACGAGCTGCTCTTCCTTCAGCAGCTCGAGAATCCGCTCGACGCCCATCGCCCAGCCGCACGCAGCCGTCGGCTTGCCGCCGAGCTGTTCGATCAGCGGATCGTAGCGGCCACCCGCCGCGACCGTGCCTTGCGCGCCGAGTTTGTCGGTCACCCACTCGAACACGGTCAGATTGTAGTAATCGAGACCGCGCACGAGACGCGGATTGATCGTGAACGGAAGGTTGTTCGCCTTCAGCAGACGCTGCAGAGCTTCGAAGTGCGCGCGCGATTCTTCCCCAAGAAAATCGATCAGCTTCGGCGCGTTCCGCGCGACTTCCTGCAGCGCAGGATTCTTCGTATCGAGCACGCGCAGCGGGTTCGTATAGAGACGGCGCTTCGCGTCTTCGTCGAGCACGTCCATGTGCATTTCGAGATACGCGATCAGTTCGACACGATGCGCGGCGCGCTCTTCAGCGAGGCCCAACGAGTTGATTTCGAGCTTGATGCCAGTCAGTCCGAGATCGTCCCACAGACGCTGGCACATCATGATGATTTCCGCGTCCGCATCCGGACCCGCGAAACCGAGCGCCTCGACACCGACCTGGTGGAACTGGCGATAACGGCCGCGCTGCGGACGCTCGTGACGGAACATCGGACCGATATACCACAGACGCTTCGGGCCATCGTACAGCATGTTGTGTTCGATCGACGCGCGCACCACCGCCGCCGTGTTTTCCGGGCGCATCGTCAGGTTTTCGCCGTTCAATGCGTCGGTGAAGCTGTACATCTCTTTTTCGACGATGTCGGTCACTTCGCCGATACCGCGTGTGAACAGCTGCGTATGCTCGACGATCGGCGTGCGGATATTCTGGTATCCGTACGAACGCAGCATCGACTTGACGGTGGTTTCGAAAAATTCCCAGAGCCCTGCTTCCTGCGGAAGGATGTCGTTCATGCCTTTCACGCCGGACAGCTTCTCGAGCTTTTTCTTCTGTTCAGTCATCTGTGTTTCGATAGCCGGTATTTAGTTGAGCGCGTCGGCGCGGCCATAGCGGCGCTCGACGTAGTCGCTCACGATTTGCTGGAATTCTTGCGCGATGTTCTCGCCGCGCAGCGTCTTCGCCTTTTCGCCGTCGATGAACACCGGCGCGGCCGGATTCTCGCCCGAGCCCGGCAAGCTGATGCCGATATTCGCCTGCTTCGATTCGCCCGGACCATTGACGATGCAGCCCATCACCGCGACGTGCATCTGCTCGACGCCGGGATACTGGTCGCGCCACACCGGCATCTGCTGACGCAGGTAGGTCTGGATCTGCGACGCGAGTTCCTGGAACAGCGTGCTCGTGGTGCGCCCGCAGCCGGGGCACGCGATCACCATCGGCGTGAACGACCGCAGGCCCATTGTCTGCAGAATCTCCTGACCAACGATCACTTCGCCTGTGCGCGACGCGCCCGGTTCCGGCGTCAGCGAAATACGGATCGTATCGCCGATGCCCTGCTGCAGCAGAACCGACAGCGCCGCGGTTGACGCGACGATGCCCTTCGAACCCATGCCCGCTTCGGTCAGGCCAAGATGCAGCGCGAAATCGCAACGGCGCGCGAGTTCGCGGTACACGGCAATCAGATCCTGCACGCCGCTGACCTTGCACGACAGGATGATCTGGTCGCGCCCGAGGCCGAGTTCGACCGCACGTTCCGCCGAGCCGATCGCTGACTGGATCAGCGCTTCGTACATCACGCTTTGCGCTTCCCACGGAGCGGCGCGCGAGCCGTTTTCGTCCATCATCTTCGCGAGCAGGTCCTGGTCGAGGCTGCCCCAGTTCACGCCGATGCGCACCGGCTTGTCGTATTTGACCGCCGTCTCGATCATCTGCGCAAACTGCGTGTCGCGCTTCGCGCCGTGCCCGACGTTGCCCGGATTGATCCGGTACTTCGACAGCGATTCCGCGCAGCCCGGATAGTCGCGCAGCAGCAGGTGGCCGTTGTAATGGAAGTCGCCGACGAGCGGCACCATCACGCCCATGCGGTCGAGTTGCTCGCGGATCGCCGGCACGGCCGCCGCCGCTTCCGGCGTATTCACGGTGATACGCACCAGTTCGGACCCGGCTTGCGCCAGTTCCTTGATCTGGATAGCGGTGCCGATCGCGTCGGCGGTGTCGGTGTTGGTCATCGACTGCACGCGCACCGGCGCATCGCCGCCGATGGTCACGAGCTGGCCGCCCCAGCGGACGTTGACCGCATGCGACTTGCGGCGCATCGCGGGGCCGCCGAACACCGGCTCGTCTGAAACGATCTTGCTACAGGATTGGGATTGAGCTTCGGTTTGCATCGAAAAACCCATTTACGCCGCACGCGCTATGCAAAAACGCAGCGCCTGAATTGAAAAAGCGCCGCGGACCGGTTGGCCGCGGCGCGTACCGTATCTGTCAAGGCAGCGCAAAGCGCGCCACGTTGCCCTTTGCTGTCGCATATTTCGACGGATCGACCGGCTGGCCGTCGAGCGTCACCGACTCGAGACCCGCCTTGTTGCCGACCGTGACCTTGAACGGACCGACACCCGTCACTTGCTTCGGATCGCCGGCATGCACGAGGCCGGAGAACAGTTCCTTGCCGTTCTTGTCACGCACGCTGAACCAGCTGTCCTGCGTCACGCGCAGCGCGACGACCGCCTCGCCGAGCGCTGGCGTGACCGCCGGTGCCGACGCGTTCGCCACGACCACCGGCGCATTTGCGCTCTCCATGGCGGCCTGTGCCTGAGCCTGCGAGCCGGCCTTCGGTGCCGCGGCCGTCGGTGCCGGCGTTGCCGCTGTATTCGCTGCCGGGCCCGAGCCCGGCGTGGTGCCAGTGGCAAGCGGAGCCGGCATCGGCGTTGCCGACGCAGACGCCGCATTATCCGCGCTCGCCGCGTTGTCCGCCGTGGCCGCCGCCGATGCCCCTTCCGCCGCCGTCGCCGGACCCTGAGCGACCGCGCCCGAAGCCGCCGTGTCGCTGCTAGTCGAACTATTCGCGCTTGCCTTCAGGCGCGCGAGCCACGCGGACGAATCACCGCCGTTAGTGCGCCACATCCCGAGTGCGATGACCGCGACGACGATCGCCGCAATGCCCCACAGCCACGAACGGCTCTTGTGCCCGCTGTCGCCGAGCGACAGCGAAACCTTGCCGCGCGGCAGATCCTTGCCCGATGACGCCGGCATCGACAGATTCGGCGCCGGCACGCCCTTCTCGCGACGCAACGCCGCCGTAAAAGGCGCTGGATCGGCGCCGAGCATTTTCGCGTAGCTGCGCACGACGCCGAGTGCAAACGTCGTGTCCGGCAGATGGCTGACGTCGCCCGCCTCGAGCGCGCTCAGCTTGACGACCGACACCTTCAGTCGCGCCGACACGTCCTCGATAGTCCAGCCTTTCGACTCGCGCAACTGGGTCAAGCGCGCGCCAACCGCTGCCAGCGAATCAAGGGCCGGGTGCACGACAGGCTGGACCACCGCCCTTGCAACAGGTGCAGGATGGCCATCGTTCGTGTCTGTCTCGTGCGGCTGCGGGTGCTGCGGCTCACTCATCCCAAATCCTTTCGCGTCGATTCTTTTTAATCGTGCGACCGGACGGGCTCGAGCGTCACGTCCAAATCGCAGACCGTTTATAACAAAATGTGCGGCTTTGTGTACTGCTCCCGATCGATTCTGCAAACTTTCATTTAATCGCCGGTGACATGGGAGCATTTTTGCGCTCGCGGTGCTTTCCGCCGAACGCCGACGCCCTGCTGCCCCTCGCGATTACACGGCGCGAACCTCGATCATCTTCGCCGCCTTCCCGGTGCGCTCAGCAAGACGCGTGCGGTCTTTCACCGCGCCGGCCAGCTGACCGCAGGCAGCATCGATATCGTCGCCGCGGGTCTTGCGCACAGTGGTGACGACGCCAGCGTCGATCAACACCTGCGCAAACCGCTTGATCTGTTCCGGCTTCGAGCGGATAAGGCCCGATTCGGGGAACGGATTGAACGGAATCAGATTGAACTTGCACGGCACGTTACGCGTGACGGCGAGCAACTCGCGCGCGTGCGCCTCGCTGTCGTTCACGCCATCGAGCATGCAGTATTCGAACGTAATGAAATCTCGCGGCGCAACTTTCAGATAGCGCTCGCACGCCGCCATCAGCTCGGCCAGCGGATACTTTTTGTTGAGCGGCACCAGCACGTCGCGCAGCGCGTCGTTCGAGGCATGCAGCGACACCGCGAGCGCCACGGGCAGATCCGCGCCGAGCCGGTCCATCATCGGTACGACGCCCGAAGTGGACAACGTGACGCGCCGGCGCGACAGGCCGTACGCATTGTCGTCGAGCATCAGGCGCATGGCCGGCACGACCGCGTCGTAATTGAGCAGCGGCTCGCCCATTCCCATCATCACGACGTTCGTGACGACGCGCTCGCCCTTGCCGTCGCCGCCCATCGCGCGACCGCCAGCATCACCACGCGACGCGCGCAGCGCAAACTCAGCCATGCGCAACTGGCCGATGATTTCGCCGGTGGTGAGATTGCGGGAGAACCCTTGCTTGCCGGTCGAGCAGAACCGGCAGTTGACCGCACACCCGGCCTGTGACGACACACACAGCGTGCCGCGCGTTTCTTCGGGGATGTAGACGGTTTCAACGGCGTTGCCGTTTCCGACGTCGATCAGCCACTTGCGTGTGCCGTCCGACGAAACGTGGTCGCTGACGACGCCCGGCATCGTGATCGCGGCGCGCCCTTTGAGCTTTTCGCGCAAGGACTTCGCGAGATCGGTCATGCCATCGAAGTCGGAAGCGTTGTATTGATGAATCCAGCGCTGCAATTGCTTGGCGCGAAACGGTTTCTCGCCCAGGCTGTCGCAGTAGGCGACGAGCCCTTGGGCGTCGAGGTCGAGAAGGTTGACGGAGGGACTGCTCGTCATATCGAATCCTGCCATTTCATTGCGAGACTACGTTCATGCAACAAGCTGCATGAACGCCGTGCCCGTTCGCGCCCATTCCTGCTGCTTTTACCTTACTACTTTGTCGTGCAACGCGCGCGATTCATGCGATAAAACAATTCGGCTGCACGAAACGCGCCAGGCGGACACGGCTTACGACCGAGGCCAGTGCCTGACCTCAGCGCGAGGCGCTCAACGCGAGTAGACGTTGACTTGGGGAAAGAAAAATGCGATTTCAATCGCGGCCGTTTCCGGTGCGTCCGAGCCGTGCACCGCGTTGGCGTCGATGCTGTCCGCGAAGTCGGCACGGATCGTGCCCTTTTCTGCCTTCTTCGGGTCAGTCGCACCCATCAGATCACGGTGTTTCAGGACCGCGTTTTCGCCTTCCAGCGCTTGCACGACCACCGGACCGGAGATCATGAATTCGACGAGGTCCTTGAAGAACGGACGTGCTGCGTGCACGGCGTAGAACTTCTCGGCGTCAGCACGCGACAGATGAACCATGCGCGATGCCACGATCTTCAGACCAGCGTTTTCAAAACGGGTATAGATCTGGCCGATCACGTTCTTGGCCACTGCGTCCGGCTTGATAATCGACAGGGTGCGCTCGATCGCCATAAAAACTCCAAAAAATTAAGAAGTTACAGATTCAAATGAATCCGCTATTGTAGCATGTTCCCGTGTATCATTGCGATTGAACCCTTACAGCACTGAAAGGATCAAAGCAAAGGGCGCGAAATACTGGTAGCGTAGGCCATGTGGGCGACTGGAGGCATTGAAACTCCGTGCTGCCGCGCTAATCTTACGGATGAACGGTGCGCCCGCCGGCGCTTCGCAAATTGCCGTATCACCATCACGAAACACGCTTCCGAGGTAAGGAGAGATCATGAACGAACATCCGTATATGTTTGGCCGCAACGGCGCGGTCAGCACGGTCGAAACACGCAACCGCGTGCTACGGAATACCTACTGGCTGCTCGCACTGTCCATGATTCCGACCGTGCTCGGCGCGTGGGTGGGTCTTGCCACCGGCTTCTCACTGTTCGCCGCCACCAGCCCCGCCATGAGCATGCTGGCATTCTTCGCGATCGCCTTCGGCTTCATGTTCGCGATCCAGCGCACCAAGGACAGCGCCGTCGGCGTCTTCGTACTGCTCGGCTTCACGTTCTTCATGGGGCTGATGCTGTCGCGCATTCTCGCGTTCGTGCTCGGCTTCTCGAACGGCCCGTCGCTGATCATGCTTGCTTTTGGTGGCACCGGTGTGATCTTCGCGGCCATGGCGACCATCGCCACGGTCAGCAAACGCGACTTCTCGGGCCTCGGCAAGTGGCTCTTCATGGGCGTGATCGTGATCCTGCTGGCTTCGGTCGCGAACGTGTTCCTGCAACTGCCGGCGCTGATGCTGACGGTTTCAGTCATGGCAATCGTGATCTTTTCCGCCTACATCATGTTCGACGTGCAGCGCGTCGTGAACGGCGGCGAGACGAATTACATCACGGCGACGCTGGCGATCTACCTGGATCTGTACAACGTGTTCGTCAATCTGCTTGCGCTGCTCGGCATTTTTGGCGGCAACCGCAATTAAGTTTGGCCGGTCGCGCGGCGTGCCCCACGCCGCACTCGACGCTCAAATTAGAAGCCCATAACGATTGCTCGTTATGGGCTTTGTTTCATTACCTGACCGGCCGGTGCATGGCGTGCAGCGCGACTGGAAGCCAATCGGGCGCCACAGTCACAACGTCAACCACGCGAAACCTTCGCTCTGCGACGCAACCACCACCTCCGTGGGAGCCGCGTCAAGCACGCCCGCCAGCGCCGCCTGCGCAAGTTCCGGCAGATTGTTCTGCTGGCTCAGATGCGCCGCGACCAGATGCTGCAAGCGCGAGCGGTCGAGCGACGCCAGGATTTCAGCCGCCGCGTGATTGTTCAGATGCCCGTGATTGCCGCCGATACGGGCCTTCAGCGACGGCGGATAACGACTGCCCGCGAGCATCTGCACGTCGTGATTGCATTCGAGCACGAGCGCGTCGCAGCCACTTAGCACCGCGCTGATATGCGGCGTGGAGGTGCCCACGTCGGTGAGCACGCCAAGCCGGCTCGCGCCGTTCGAGAACACGTATTGCAGCGGTTCGCGGGCGTCGTGCGGAACGGTATAAGGGAGAATGCTGAGCTCTCCGATCGCTACCGCCTCGTCGCCCCACAGCACCTGCAGGTCAACATCGGCTTCGTCGGCGCCCACCACGCGCGCGGTGCCCCAGCTCATGTACAGCGGAATCGACCACTTGCGCGCCAGCGTCAATGCGCTGCCGATGTGATCGCTATGTTCATGTGTAATCAGGATCGCGTCGAGGTGCTCGGCACTCGCGCCGAGCCGCGTCAGACGCCGCTCGACTTCGCGCGCGGAAAAACCGCAATCGAGCAGCACGCGCGTGGTGACCGCACCGCTGTGCGCCTCCACCAGCAGCGCGTTGCCTTCACTGCCGCTGCCGAGACTTGCGAAGCGCACGACCCGCCTAGTTCAGTTGCGCGTGCAGCAGCGACACGATGCGCTGCGCGTCCGACGACGTGTCAATCTGCCCATTCGCGTCGACGACCGCGATCTGCGTCACCGCGTCGCCCTTCGCGCGCACGTTGACGAGGAATTCCTGGCCCGGCTTGCGCGTCGAATTGCCGCTGTAGAACAGTTTGCCGAACAGGCCTTCCTTCTTCAGTTCCTGCATCGAATCCGCGTAGCGGACGTAGTAGATGCCCTTCTCGCGATCGCGGTTGTCGACCGTAAAGTTGGTGCGATCGAGCGCGAGGCCCACACGCAGCCAGGCACGGTCGAACGACTCCTGCAGATCGAGCGTCGACGCACCCGCGTTCTGCTCGATCGTGGTCGGCGCGGCGGCGGGGCGCGCGTCGGTCAGCAGCTGCTTCGACTGTGCTTCAGTCAGGCCGAATTTCTGCATCAGCTTGGCGAGAAACAGCGCCTCGAGCGCCGGATCACGCGGACGCTCTTCCCAGCGCGAAGACGTCTTGTCCTGCCCGGTCATCACCTCTTCCATCGCGCTGTGCGTGATCGAGATATCGGTCGCGCTGTCCGAACCGCGCGATACCAGCGTGCGGAAACTGTCGCGGGTGCCCGACGAATAGGCGAAGTCGATGACCTTGCCGATCGTGCGGCGGAACCAGTCGTCCGGAATGTTCGCCCGGTTTTCCGCCCAGTCGGTCGTCATGATGCCAGTGGCCGGCGCATCGGTCTTCAGCACGAAGCCGTTCTCCTGCCAGAACTCCTGCAGCTGCGGCCAGAGCTGTTCCGGGGAACGGCCGTCTACCACCAGCCAGCGACGGTCGCCGTCGCGGTCGATATGCATGCCGAGCGGATCCTGCGCGTTCGGCTGACCTTCGGTCGCGTTGCCGGCCGCCGTGACAGCGCGCGTCGGCGTGCCACCAAGCGCCAGATTGGCGGGCGGTGCCACATAGCGCTGGTCGTTCGGCGACGTGCTCAGATCGCTCGGCACGGCGAGCGGCGGCGCGCTCGAGGTCGCCTTGTAGTTGACGCGGTCGGAAGCGAACCAGTCGTTCAGCGTGTCACAGCCGGCGAGCGTCGATAGGGCAAGCGCCAGCGCCGCCATGCGGGTTGCGTGGAGGGAAAGTGCGGAACGTTTCATGAGGTCCTTCGTGATGCTGGAACGCGATGCCTCGTTCGATCTGCCGGGAACGTGGGCTGAAGCGACGTCGGTTAATGAAATGCCGGTGGCGGTCTTGCGTGGGCGGCGGGACGGTCGGCCCGTTCAGCCGAGCAGGCCCGCTTCGCGCAGCGCGCCGCGCACCATTTCGTGGTATTGCGCGTCGAGCGGCGTGAGCGGCAGGCGGATGCCGCCCTGCACACGCCCCAGTTGTTGCAGCGCCCACTTCGCCGGAATCGGATTCGCTTCGGCAAACAGGTACTTGTGCAGCGACAGGAGTTTCAGATGAATGTCGCGCGCGGTCTTCACGTCCGCGGCGAGCGCGGCCTTGCACAGTTCGCTCATTGCGCGCGGCGCGACGTTCGCGGTGACCGAAATATTGCCGTGACCGCCGAGCAGCATCAGCGCGATCGCGGTGGGGTCGTCGCCGCTATAGATGCCGAAGTACGCCGGCGCCGACTTGATCAGATGCGCGGCGCGGTCGATGTTGCCCGTGGCCTCCTTCACGCCGACGATGCCCGGCACCTGCGCGCAGCGCAGGATGGTCTCGTTGCTCATGTCGGCGACGGTGCGGCCCGGCACGTTGTACAGAATCACTGGCAGATCGACGGTTTCGGCGATCTTCGCGAAATGGCGGTAGATGCCTTCCTGGGTCGGCTTGTTGTAGTACGGCACGACCTGCAGCGTGGCATCCGCGCCGACGTCCTTCGCGTGTTGCGTGAGTTCGATCGCCTCAGCGGTGGAATTGGCACCCGCGCCCGCGATGACAGGAATGCGTCCAGCGGTGTGCTCGACCGCGGTCTTGACCATCAACACGTGTTCTTCGACCGACAGCGTGGCCGACTCGCCGCTCGTGCCGACCACGACGAGCGCATTCGTGCCTTCCTCGACGTGCCAGTCGATCAGTTTGCGAAACGCCGGCAGATCGAGGCTGCCGTCTTCGAGCATCGGAGTGATGATGGCAGGAATGCTGCCGCGGATCTGAACGCCGTCCTGGTGACCGCTGTGGTTGCCGTTAGTCATGAAACGCCATGAATATGATCAGGTAAAGCGCGATTGTAGCGGATTAGCCAGCCAACTCGTAACAAGGTGGCGCTGTTGCCCGTGCGGGATCATGCGCCCGAGCCGTTTCCCGAACCGCGCAGATGCGCTGAACGTAGGCCGGACGCGGCTCGGCGAGAAATCCGTCCTGAAATGCGATCACCCGCAGGTGGCCCCGCACGGTGTCGAGCAGCTCGCCAGGCGCGAGCAAAAACACCGGATTGGAGGGTTTGCCGACGCTTTCGTTTCCTTGCGCGAAGGTCTCGTAAACCAGTACGCCGCCGGGCGCGAGCGCGCGCAGCAACGGCGGAAAAAGCGGCCGGTGCAGGTAGTTGGTGACCACGACAGCGGCGAACGCCGCATCGGCCGGTAGTGGCCACGTCGCGCCTTCGAGATCGGCCACGAGAGGTGTGACGAGCGGCGCGTCGCGCAGCAGGTCGAGAGCAGCCGCGTCGCGATCGATCGCGGTGACCGGATGGCCGAGCGATGCAAAAAAGCGCGCGTGCCGCCCGGCCCCCGACGCGACGTCGAGCACCGCGCCGCCCGGCGCGATCAGGTGCGCCCAGTGACGCACCCAGCGCGACGGTTCACCGAGGCCATGCAAGCCACTGGTAACGGGCGTGCTCATCGCTGCGCCGCGGTGCGTCGAGTGCGCATCAGTTGTACGACAGCCCCATCGCCTCACGGACCTCGCGCATCGTTTCGGCCGCGAACCGGCGTGCCTTGTCGCAGCCATCGGCGACGATCGCGCGCAACAGCGACGGGTCGTCCATGTACTTCTGCGCGCGCTCGAGCATCGGCTGCTGCTCGCGCAGAATCCCTTCGACGACCGGCTGCTTGCAATCGAGGCAACCGATGCCTGCCGAGCGGCAGCCCTTCTGCACCCACTCGTGGGTCGCTTCGTCGGTGTAGACCTGATGCAGTTGCCACACCGGGCACTTGTCGGGATCGCCCGGATCGGTGCGGCGCACGCGCGCGGGGTCGGTCGGCATCGTGCGGACCTTCTTCGTGATGGTTTCCGCGTCTTCGCGCAGGCCGATCGTGTTGCCGTACGACTTCGACATCTTCTGGCCGTCGAGACCCGGCATGCGCGACGCCTCGGTCAGCATCGCCTGCGGTTCGACGAGGATGATCTTGCGCGAACCTTCGAGATAGCCGAACAGGCGCTCGCGATCGCTCATCGACAAGCTTTGCGATTCCTGCAGCATCGCCCGCGCGCGTTCGAGCGCTTCGTCGTCGCCTTCCTGCTGATACGCGTTGCGCAACTCGTGATACAGCTTCGAGCGCTTGCCGCCGAGCTTCTTCGCGGCTTCGTTCGCCTTCTCCTCGAAGCCCGGCTCACGGCCGTACAGGTAGTTGAAACGACGGGCGATTTCACGCGTCATCTCGACGTGCGGCACCTGGTCTTCACCGACCGGCACGAGCGAGCCGCGATACAGCAGAATGTCCGCCGCCATCAGCACCGGATAGCCGAGGAAGCCGTAGGTGGACAGGTCCCTGTCCTTCAGCTTTTCCATCTGCTCCTTGTAAGTCGGCACGCGTTCGAGCCAGCCGAGCGGCGTGCTCATGCCGAGCAGCAGCGCCAGCTCGGCATGCTCGGGCACCTTGCTCTGGATGAACAGCGTCGCCTGCGCCGGATCGATGCCGGAAGCGAGCCAGTCGATCAGCACGTCCCACACGTTCTTTTCGATCACTTCGGGCGTTTCGTAGTGCGTCGTCAGTGCGTGCCAGTCGACCACGCAGAAGAAGCACGGGTATTCGGACTGCAGCCGCACCCAGTTTTTCAGCACGCCGTGATAGTGGCCGAGGTGCAGCGACCCGGTGGGCCGCATGCCGGAGAAGATACGGTCTGGGAACATGGTTATTTAGAAAAGCGAAACAAGTGGAGTCAGAATTGCGGTGATCGCGCTATAGCCGAGCGTCACGAGTGGCCTCAACCAGAAACGCGTGAGCGTACCCGTCATCACCAGCGCCATCACGATGAAAAAGCCGTACGGCTCGAGCCGCGACAACGCAATCGATTGCTTCGGCGGCAACAGGGCCATCACCACGCGGCCGCCATCGAGCGGCGGCAGCGGAAACAGGTTCAGCACGCCGAGCACGAGATTGACGCCGACGCCCGCGCCCGCCATGCGCGTGAAAAACGGTTCGTTGACATTGAGCCCCGCGAGCGCAACGCCGAACACGCCCCAGAACAGCGCCTGGATGAAATTGCACACGGGTCCGGCCGCCGCGACCCATAGGCTGCCCCAGCGCGGGTTGCGCAGATTGCCGAACGCGACCGGCACCGGCTTCGCATAGCCGAACATGAACGCGCCGCTCGTCGCGAAGTACAGCAGCAACGGAATGGCGATCGTGCCGAGCGGATCGATGTGCCGCATCGGGTTCAGCGACACGCGGCCGAGCACGTACGCGGTGTTGTCGCCGAGCCAGCGCGCGACGTAGCCGTGCGCAGCCTCGTGCAGCGTGATCGCGAAGATCACCGGCAGCGCGTACACCGCAATCGTCTGTATCAGGGAAGAATCCATAGCTCGCTATTGTAACAATGCGCTCGCGCGTGTCTGTCTGCTTTCGTTCATGCCGCTCACGCCGTTTCCTCGAGACCGAACGGCTCGAGCGGGCCGCGCCCTGCCCGCACCAGCACCGGCTCCGAGCCGGTCAGATCGATTACGGTGGACGGCTCGCACACGCACGCGCCGCCGTCAATCACCAGATCGAGCTGCTTTTCGAGCCGCGCGCGGATTTCCTCGGGGTCGTTCAGCGGCTCTGTTTCGCCGGGCATGATCAGTGTCGAGCCGAGCAGCGGCTGGCCGAGCTCCTCGAGAATCGCGAGCGTGATCGCGTGATCCGGCACGCGCAGGCCGATCGTCTTGCGTGACGGATGCGACACGCGCCGCGGCACTTCCTTGGTGGCCTGCAGCACGAACACGTACGGACCCGGGGTCACCGACTTAAGCAGCCTGTACTGCCAGTTGTCCACCATCGCAAAATTGGCGAGCTCCGACAGATCACGCACGAGCAGCGACAGTAGTTGCTTTTCGTCGAGTCCGCGGATGCGCCGCAGGCGTTCGACCGCATCCTTGTCGTCGAGACGGCAGGCGAGCGCGTAGGTCGAATCGGTCGGCAAGGCGACCACGGCGCCGTCGTTGATGATCTGCACGGCCTGCTTGACGAGACGCGGTTGCGGATTGTCGGGGTGAAGCCGAAAGTATTGGGACATGGAGACTCATGATGGCGGCAGACGAACTGCGGCGGATGGGCTGCGGCGAGCAGAGCGCGTGCCGCATCCAGCCGGCGCGCGGTCACAGCCAGCGTTCCCAAATGGGCTTCAGATCGGCGGGCAGCGGCGGCAGTGCACCGAGTTCGATGCGGCCTTCGCCAGGCGCATGGAAATCAGAACCGCGCGAGGCCTCGAAGCCATAGCGACGCGCGACGTCCGCATATTCGCGGTACTGGTCGGGCGTGTGGCTGCCCGTCACGACCTCGATCGCCTCGCCACCGAGGTCGATGAATTCGCCAAAGAATGCGTCGAATTCGAGTTGCGAATACGCGTAACGACCGGGATGCGCGACGATCGCGACGCCGCCCGCGGCCTGGATCCAGCCGAGTGCGTCGGCGAGCTTGGCCCAGCAGTGCGCGACGTACGCCGGCTTGCCATCGCCGAGATAGCGGTCGAACACTTCCTGGGTGTTTGCGCAGTGGCCTTGCTCGACCAGGAAGCGCGCGAAATGGGTGCGCGACATCATGTCGGGATTCGACACGAAATGCAGCGCGCCCTCGTACGCGTCTGGAATGCCGAGCGTGGCCAGTTGCTCGCCGATTGCTTCGGCGCGCGCGGCGCGGCCGTCGCGCGTGCGAGCGAGACCGTCGATCAGGATCTGGCTGCCCGGATCGATGCCGAGTCCGACGATGTGCACGGTGCGCCCCGCCCACGTGACCGAAATCTCGACGCCGCTCAGGTAATTCATGCCGAGAGCCTCGGCCGCGGTGCGCGCCTCGTGCTGGCCGCCCACTTCGTCGTGATCGGTGAGCGCCCACAGCGTCACGCCGTTAGCGTGCGCGCGGCGCGCGACGTCGGCCGGCGCGAACTGGCCGTCGGAAACGGTGGAGTGGCAGTGAAGATCGGCGTTCATCGTGGTCCTGGAAGGGTTCTGCGGTCATTTTACTGCAATGCAGTAAGGGGCCGCAGGGGTATCTCGCGACGCCAGTGCCGGTTGCCGCGTTCCGCGAGGTCAAGACCAGTCAGCGCCGATCCCGCGACCTCCGGGCGACCCACGAGCGCCATTTCAAACGTAGCTTCTGGCGCGGTGTCAGGCGCAGAACCCCTCGATCAACGCGGCGATCTGCTCCGGCTGGTCGTGATGCACCATGTGCCCCGCGCCGTCGATGATCTTCTCGCACCAATCGGGAAACGCCTGGAAACGCGCCTTGAATTCGTCGAGCGGAGTGTCGCCGGCGATCTGCGCGAGCGTCGGCGAGCCGGCGGCCTCGACGTGCAGCACCTTCGCGCTGACCTTACGCCACACCGCCATCACCTCGTCGAGGCGATACAGCGTCGGGCCGCGGACCTTGTGCGCCGGATCGGCGAGCAGCATGAAGCGCCCTTCGCCATCCGGCTTCGACCAGTGCTGGGCGAGAAAGTGCGCACGCCGCGGAACGAGGCGCGGATTGGTTTTGATCAGACGCGCGGCGACCTCGTCGAGTGACGCGTAGCGCTTGAGCTGCGGTGGATCGCGCAATTCGTCGAGCCAATTGAGCAGGCGCTTCGGCGCCTGCGCCGGATGCGATGGCGCGAGCCCGAAGCCCTCCAGATCGACCACGCGCCGTACCCGCTGCGGCCGCACGCCCGCATACAGGCACACGACGTTCGCGCCCATGCTGTGACCGACGAGGTTCACCTGGCCGTCCGGCGCGTAGTGGTCGATCAGCGCGTCGAGATCGCCGAGATAATCCTGCACCCAGTAGCTGCCGCCGCCGCGCTCGGCGACCGGCCAGTCGGACAGACCGAAGCCGCGCATGTCGGGCGCGATCACCTGCCAGTCGCCACCGAGCGCATCGACGACGAACTGGAACGACGCGCCGACGTCCATCCAGCCGTGCAGCATGAACAGTGTCCGCGCATCTGGATGGCCCCAGCGCCGCACGTGCAGCCGGACGCCGCGCACGGCAACGAACTCAGAGCGGGATGTATTCATGAACGGCGCACCGTAAAAAAGAATGGTCGTTCGATTATAGGGACAGCGGCGCAAGAAGCGGTAACGGTTTATTGACGCGATGCTCGGTCGTCCGTTGCCTGCATGGCTTGCTGTGCATCCTGACTCGCGAGCGCGGCGAGTTCGGCATCGTCGAAACCAGCGTCGCGGCGCGCTTCGAAATTGAATGGGCCACGCAGTTTCGGCGCGTGATACTGGTCGGCGAGACGCAGATAGGTGTGGTGCGGATCGAGACCGTCCGCTTCGCACAGGTGACGAAACCAGCGGTTGCCGATCAGCACGTGGCCGATTTCATCGCGCAGGATCACGTCGAGAATCGCCGCCGACGCGTGATCGCCGGCCTGCTGCAGACGCGCGCGGATCGGCGGCGACGCGTCGAGGCCGCGCGCTTCGAGCGTACGCGGCACGAGCGCCATGCGCGCGAGCACGTCGCCACGGGTGCGCTCGCACATGTCCCATAGGCCGCCGTGCGCCGGGAAGTCGCCGTACGCGTGGCCATATTCGGCGAGACGCGCGGCGAGCAGCGAGTAGTGATACGCCTCTTCGGCGGCGACCTTGAGCCAGTCGGTATAGAACCCGGCGGGCATACCGGGGAAACGCCAGACGGCGTCGAGCGCCAGATTGATCGCATTGAACTCGATGTGCGCGAGGGCGTGGAGCAACACCGCGCGGCCCTGCGGCGACTGCATGCTGCGTCGACCGAGTTGGCGCGGTTCGACCAGGTCGGGCCGTTCGGGGCGGCCCGGCAGGCCAGCGGGCTCGGCGAGATCGAGGCCGGAGTCACAGAGCGCGCGACCGTCGAGTACCGCAGCGTACAGCTCGCGGGCCGCCGCGGCCTTCGCGGCCGGATGCCGCTCGCGCAACGCCGCGAGCGCGGCGCGGCGCGCGCACGGCGGCTCGTCGTGAGAATTCGACGCGGGAGAAGCGACAGAGACGGGCGAAGCGGCGGACGTCATGACAAACGGATCGGCGATGGAAGCGGTAAAGACGGCGGACAGACGGCGGCTGAGCCGCGCGCGAGCGGCCAAGCGGCTCAAGCACACAACCGTTTACAATACTCGATTCGACCATCCGGCGCGCGCTTTCGGGCACGCCCGTCAGTTGGCGACGCAAGACCGCCAGCTTCGCACCGCGCCGGGTGCACGCCGCCCTGCCCGTGCGTGGCAACCGATCAGACCATCACCGTGCACAGGATCGGAGTCACCGAAGGCCCGGCTCTGACCAACAAGGAGACGTTGTGACGATTTACAAGCTGGGCGAAGCCGCCCCGATCATTCATGAAAGCGTGTTTGTCGCGGATTCGGCGAACATCATCGGCAACGTAACGCTCGAGGAGAACGCGAGCGTGTGGTTCGGCGCGACACTGCGCGGCGACAATGAGCCGATCACGATCGGCGCCGGCAGCAACGTGCAGGAAAGCGCGGTGCTGCACACCGACCCCGGCTATCCGCTGAAGGTCGAGTCGAACGTGACGATCGGCCATCAGGCGATGCTGCACGGCTGCACGATCAAGGAAGGTGCGTTGATCGGAATTCAGGCGGTGGTCTTAAATGGCGCGGTGATCGGCCGCAACTGTCTGGTCGGAGCGGGCGCCATCGTCACCGAGGGCAAGGTTTTTCCCGACAATACGCTGATCCTTGGCGCGCCCGCGAAGGCGGTGCGCGAACTGACGGAAGCGGATATCGCCAACATGCAGCGCGGCGCGGCAAGCTATGCCGGGCGCCGCGAGTATTTCAAGGCGCAGCTCGTACGCATCGGCTAGACGGCCGGCGCGCGGTGCGCAAAGGCGCGGCGTCATGCCGCGTCATTCCAGCGAGGAAAAGTTGTGAGCGACCAGTTGCAAAAATTCATGTTCAGCGCGGCGCCGGTGCGCGGCGAGATCGTTTCCCTGCGCAATACCTGGCAGGACGTGCTGACGCGCCGCGATTATCCGGCGCCCGTGCGAACGATTCTGGGCGAAATGATGGCCGCGTGCGCGCTGCTGTCGGCGAACCTGAAGTTCGACGGCACGCTCGTCATGCAGATTTTCGGCGATGGCCCCGTCAAGATGCTGGTCGTGCAGTGCAGCTCGAATCTGACGATGCGCGCCACCGCGAAGCTGTCCGGCGAAGCCGCCCATACGATCGACGACACGACCTCGCTCATCGATCTGGTGAACGCGAGCGGCCATGGCCGCTGCGTGATCACGCTCGACCCGACCGACAAACAGCCCGGCCAGCAGCCGTACCAGAGTATCGTGCCGCTGTCGGGCGTGAACGGACCGCTGAAGTCGATCGCCGAGGTGCTCGAGCACTATATGCATCACTCCGAGCAGCTCGACACGCGCATGTGGCTCGCAGCGAACACCGAGTGCGCGGTCGGCATGCTGCTGCAGAAGCTGCCGGGCGACGGCGGCATCGTCCCGCATCCGGGCGAGCTCGACGCGGATACGTGGGAACGCGTGTGCACGCTCGGCGGCACGCTGTCGCAGGACGAACTGCTGAAGGAAGAACCTGAGACGGTGTTCCGACGCCTGTTCTGGCAGGAAAACGTCCAGCATTTCGAGCCGGTTACCGCGCGCTTCGAATGCACGTGCTCGCGCGAAAAAGTCGGCGCGATGCTGAAGATGCTTGGCCGCGATGAAGTCGACGGCGTGATCGAGGAACGCGGCCACGTCGAGATTCACTGCGAGTTTTGTAATCAGCGCTACGAGTTCGACCCGGTCGACGTCGCGCAACTTTTCGTGACCGGCGGACTCTCACAAGGTGTGACGCCAGCGGCCGCGCAGCGGCACTAGACCGCGCTTTCGCCGAAGCGGAATACGTGCCCGTGAACTGATCGCGCTCTTCAACGCTAGTCCTGACCGCGCCGCCCCATGCCTCGTCACGGCTCGGGCGGCGCGTTGCTTTTGAGCGCGGTGTTGATACTCTGGAAGGATGCGGCGCTGTGCGTTGGAAGGCGCTTGCTCGAGCCATCGGACCGATGGAGATTCGACCATGAAGCACATGCTTTCGTTGATCCTCGCCATCCTCACGGGCAGCGCGGTGCTGGCCGGCTGCTCGATCGATCCGCCTGGCCCAGCGCCGATTCTGAGCCGTCTGCCGCCCGATCAGGCCGAAGCCATCAGCCATCAGCAGACGCTGACACCGGAGGAACGCGCGCGCTATGACGCGATCGAGCAACAGGTCATGTTCGAACAGAATCAGACGATGGCCGACGCCGCCGCCGCGCAAGCCTGGTCGCGCTATTACTCGCGTTCGCCGCCCGTGAGGTTTTCCGCGGGCTTCTCGAGCGGCGGCTGGGGACGTGGCTGGGGAACCGGGATCGGCGTCGGGTTCGGGCCGTATTGGGGCTGGTAGGCCGAACACGGCAGCATAAAAACAAAAAAGCGCGGTTCAAAATGAACCGCGCTTTTTTTGTGCCTTCCTGCGAGGCCGATGCGAATATCGAACCTCAGTGCACCGGCTTCTTCTCCTTCGCAGCCGCTGCCTTCCCGCCATGCTTGCGATCCGGCTTCGCGCGCGACTCCGGATTCGGTACCACATGCAGCGGCGCGGCCGACACCTCACCGCGCGTCGAGGTATTCACCGACGTGGTATTCGCCAACGGCAACGGCTGGTTCGGCGACACGAACTGAACGAACACTTCGCCGTCCTTGACCATGCCCATTTCGTAGCGCGCCCGCTCTTCGACCGCGGCCGTGCCATTCTGCAGGTCCTGCACTTCGCCCTGGATGCGCTCGATGCGCAGCTTCGCGTCGGCATTCTTCTGCAGTTGCTGCGCGAGTTGTCCCTGCAACTCATGCACGCGCAGCCAGCCGCCGTGCCCCCACCAGAGCGGGTACTGGATCAACGCCAGCAGAACGATCAGGACAGCAGTGACAAGCCGCATGAAGTAAGCACAATAAATACGCGCCGCCCTGCGCTATACGCAGGGCGGCGAGGTCAATCAGAAACGAAGGATAACCGGCTCATCGATCGGTGTGAACAATTTGGCGAAGGCCGCTTAGCGCAGATTGTAGAAGGCCGACTTGCCCGGATAGCTCGCGATATCGCCGAGATCTTCCTCGATACGCAGCAGCTGGTTGTACTTCGAGATGCGGTCGGAACGCGACAGCGAACCTGTCTTGATCTGGCCGGCGTTCAGACCGACGGCGATGTCCGCGATCGTCGAGTCTTCGGTTTCGCCCGAACGGTGCGAAATCACCGCCGTGTAGCCCGCGCGCTTGGCCATTTCGATCGCCGCGAAGGTTTCCGTCAGCGTGCCGATCTGGTTGATCTTGATCAGGATCGAGTTCGCGATGCCCTTCTCGATGCCTTCCTTCAGGATGCGCGTGTTCGTCACGAACAGGTCGTCGCCGACCAGCTGGACCTTGTTGCCGAGCTTGTCGGTCAGGGTCTTCCAACCTTCCCAGTCGCCCTCATGCATGCCGTCTTCGATCGACACGATCGGGAACTTGTCGGCGAGGTTCGCGAGGTAGTCCGCGAATTCCGTCGACGACAGCTGCAGGCCTTCGCCCGCGAGCTGGTATTTGCCGTCGTGGTAGAACTCGCTCGCCGCACAATCGAGCGCGAGCAGCACGTCTTCACCGGCGCGATAGCCTGCTTTCTCGATGGCTTGCAAAATGGTGGACAGACATTCCTCGTTGCTGCCGAAGTTCGGCGCGAAGCCGCCCTCGTCGCCGACTGCCGTGCTCATGCCACGATCCGACAGGATCTTCTTCAGCGCGTGGAACACTTCGGCGCCGCAGCGCAGTGCTTCGCGGAAGCTCGGCTGGCTGACCGGCACGATCATGAATTCCTGGATGTCCAGGCTATTGTTCGCGTGCGCGCCGCCGTTGACGATGTTCATCATCGGCACCGGCAATTGCATCGCGCCCGAGCCGCCGAAGTAGCGGTACAGCGGAAGGCCGGCTTCTTCAGCCGCGGCCTTCGCGACGGCCATCGACACGGCCAGCATCGCGTTCGCGCCGAGGCGCGACTTGTTGTCGGTGCCGTCGAGCTCGAGCAGCGTCTTGTCGAGGAATGCCTGCTCGGAAGCGTCGAGACCCATGATCGCTTCGGAGATTTCAGTGTTGATGTGCTCGACGGCCTTCAGCACACCCTTGCCGCCGTAGCGGCCGGCTTCGCCGTCGCGCAGTTCGATCGCTTCGCGCGAGCCGGTCGACGCGCCCGACGGCACGGCTGCGCGCCCCATCGTGCCCGACTCGAGCAGCACGTCGCATTCGACGGTGGGGTTGCCTCGCGAATCGAGAATCTCTCGACCGATGATGTCTACGATAGCACTCATGGTTTCCTCAAAGGATGACGTTGAATTCTTTACTGTGACCTTGCATCGCGCACCTGCCGGTCTCCCCGACAGACAACTCGCGCGCCGATACGTTCGACGACCACTATGCGAAAACGCCGCGGCTTGATTGTCGAGGGCAATCGTGACACGCGGCGCACACCTGAATCAGTTGAAATCGCTTTCGAGGAACGGCCCGCGCTTGACGGCCCGGTCGAGCGTGACGAGCGTCTCGAGCAGGTCGGCCATGCGATTGAGCGGCACCGCGTTCGGCCCGTCCGACTTCGCTTGCGCCGGGTTCGGGTGCGTTTCCATGAACAGACCGGCGACGCCGACCGCGACCGCGGCGCGCGCGAGCACCGGCACGAATTCGCGCTGGCCGCCCGAGCTCGTGCCCTGACCGCCCGGCAACTGCACCGAATGCGTCGCGTCGAACACGACCGGCGCGTGGGTCTCGCGCATGATCGCGAGCGAACGCATGTCCGACACGAGGTTGTTATAGCCGAACGACACGCCGCGCTCGCACGCCATGAAGCGGTCTTCGGACAGACCCGCTTCACGCGCGGCGTCGCGCGCCTTGTCGATCACGTTCTTCATGTCGTGCGGCGCGAGAAACTGGCCCTTCTTGATGTTGACTGGCTTGCCCGAGCGCGCGCACGCGTGGATGAAGTCGGTCTGACGGCACAGGAACGCGGGCGTTTGCAGCACGTCGACGACCGACGCCACCTGCTCGATCTCGTGTTCGGCGTGCACGTCGGTCAGCACCGGCAGACCGAGCTGGCGCTTCACTTCCGACAGGATGCGCAAACCTTCGTCCATGCCCAGACCGCGAAACGACTTGCCGCTGCTGCGATTGGCCTTGTCGTACGACGATTTGTAGATGAACGGAATGTTCAGCTTCGCGCAGATTTCCTTCAGGCGGCCGGCCGTGTCGATCGTCATCTGTTCGGATTCGACGACACAGGTACCGGCGATCAGGAAGAACGGCTTGTCGAGCCCGATGTCGAAATCGCCCAGTTTCATGCTTTCTCCTCGACCCTCGACTGCTGATGCGCGAGCGCCGCTTCGACGAACGACTTGAACAGCGGATGACCGTCACGCGGCGTAGACGTGAATTCAGGGTGGAACTGGACGCCGACGAACCACGGGTGCATGCTGCGCGGCAGCTCCATCATTTCCGGCAAATCCTCGCTCGGGGTACGGGCGCTAATGATGAGGCCACCGCCTTCGAGTTGGGGCACGAAACGGTTATTCACCTCATAACGGTGACGGTGGCGTTCGTTCACATCGGTGCCGTAAATCTCTTCGGCGAGCGTGCCGGGCTTGATCGGGCAGCGCTGCGAGCCGAGGCGCATCGTGCCGCCGAGATCCGACTCTTCGGTACGCTTCTCGACGCGGCCTTCGCGGTCGTACCACTCGGTGATCAGCGCGACCACGCGGTTCTTCGTTTCCTGATCGAATTCGGTGCTGTTCGCGTCCTTCAGGCCGACGACGTCGCGGGCGAATTCGATCACGGCGAGCTGCATGCCGAGGCAGATGCCGAGATACGGCACCTTCGCTTCGCGCGCATAACGGATCGCGGCGATCTTGCCTTCGGTGCCGCGACGGCCGAAGCCGCCCGGCACGAGCACCGCGTCGAGATGCTTGAGGCTCCCGACGCCTTGCGTTTCGATTTCTTCGGAGTCGATGTACTCGATATTCACGCGCGTCGACGTATGCATCGACGCATGACGCAGCGCTTCGATCAGCGACTTGTACGACTCGGTCAGATCGACGTACTTGCCGACCATGCCGATCGTCACGTCGTGCTTCGGGTTCTGCAGCTTCTCGACGAGGTCAGACCACATGGACAGGTCCGCCGCCTTCGGCGTGAGCCTGAGCTCTTCGCAGATGATCGCGTCGAGACCCTGGTCGTGCAGCATCTGCGGAATCTTGTAGATGCTGTCCGCGTCCCACACGGAAATCACCGCGTCTTCGGGCACGTTCGAGAACAGCGAGATCTTCGCGCGCTCGTCGTCCGGAATGCGGCGGTCGGCACGGCACAGCAGCACGTGCGGCAAGATACCGATTTCGCGCAGCTTCTGCACGCTGTGCTGGGTGGGCTTGGTTTTGAGTTCGCCGGCCGTGGCGACCCAGGGCACCAGCGTCAGGTGCACGAAGCACGCGCTGTTGCGGCCGAGGCGCAGGCTCATCTGGCGCGCGGCTTCGAGGAACGGCAGCGATTCGATGTCACCCACCGTGCCACCCACTTCGACGATCGCGACATCCGGCTCGCCGCACGTCGCAGACGCTGCGCCGCGCTCGACGAATGCCTGGATTTCGTTCGTGATGTGCGGGATGACCTGCACGGTCTTGCCGAGATAATCGCCGCGGCGTTCCTTGCGGATTACCGACTCGTAAATCTGGCCCGTGGTGAAGTTGTTGGCCTTGCGCATCTTCGTGCTGATGAAGCGCTCGTAGTGGCCAAGGTCGAGGTCGGTTTCCGCTCCGTCTTCCGTCACGAACACTTCGCCGTGCTGAAACGGGCTCATCGTGCCGGGGTCGACGTTGATGTAGGGATCGAGTTTGAGGAGGGTGACTTTAAGACCGCGCGATTCGAGGATCGCGGCGAGGGAAGCGGCGGCAATACCCTTGCCGAGGGAAGATACTACGCCGCCGGTGACGAAAACATATTTGGTCATCGCTGGATGCTCGCGGGAAAAACGGATTATACCGTAAAGGATGGTCCCGACCCAGCAAAAAACGGCCGACCCACGCGTGCCGATGCCGCCTCGCGTGGCAGCTGGAGCAGAGGTTTGGGGCCCGCTTCGCGCGCGCAACGTCAGGCGGTTCGCTCCAGTTCACGCAGCATGCGTTGCACTGCGCGCGCGGTTTCGATCGGCCTTTCCATCGGATACAGATGGCTGCCCTCGATCCACTCGATATGTCCGCCGGTCGCGCGTCGCGTCGCGTCGAGCCCGGCCTGGCGGATTTCCTTCGAGTGTGTCCCGGCGATGAAGCCGACCGGCACCGGCGCGCCGCGCGCGAGCCGCGCGCCGAGCGTATGCGGCAGCGTCCGGTAGATCTGGTATTCGGTGCGACGATCGAACGCGAGCACCCGGGTGCCGTCGGGCGAACTCTGCGGAATGCCGAAGTCGATGTAGTCGGACAGCATGCGCTCGTCCCAGCGGGCGAACGCGGGCTTCGAATGGAAGTGCCGCCATGCTTCGTCGCGGCTCGTCCATTGCGTGCGCCGCTTGCGCGTCGCGGCGGCGGGCGACAGCCGCTCGTCGAGCCCGGTCCATTGCGACACGCGCAGCATGCTGCTGCGCCAGCCGGCGATCACCGGCGAGTCGAGCATCACGACGCCTCTCACCCACTGCGGCTTTTTCAGCGCCGCCATCAGCGACAGATAACCGCCGAGCGAATGCCCGACGAGCCACACCGGCTGCTCGTACTTGCGGGCGATGTCGTCGAGCAGTTGCTCGACCAGATGGGGCCAGTCCTGCGTGACCGGAAAGCGCGGATCATGGCCGATCCGCTCGATCGAGCGCACGTCGTAGTCGTCGGAGAGTTCGGCGAAGATCGTCCGGTAAGTCGAGGCCGGAAAGCCGTTCGCATGCGAGAAATGGATGATGTTTTTCAACTGCGGCGATCTCCGTTGTGTTTTTTACGCGTGGGCGGTGCTTTGCCTGTGCCGCTGCTTATACCCCTGCTTGAGCCTGTTGTCTGCGCTGTTGCGCTCATCGGGCCGCGACGCGCTCATGGCTCCATCCAGTAGCGGCGCTGCGTGTCCCGATAGCGCTCGAGCGTGAGCGCGGCGCCCTCCTCACCGCGCGCGCCCGGATCGACGTCGACCCTCACGGCGCCATCGCGATCGCTGCGCCCGAGTTCGATATGACGCGCAGCGTAGCGCGCGAACACGCCCGCATTCGGATGATGGAAGCGATTCTCGTAGCCTACCTGAAATAACGCGATGGACGGATCGACAGAGTCGAGGAACGGCTCGGTCGACGACGTCTTGCTGCCATGATGCGGCACCATCAACACTTGTGCGCGCAGCATAGCGGGATCGCGCGCGAGCAGCGCGCGTTCGGTCGGCGCTTGGATGTCGGCGGTCAGCAGGGCCGTGAAACGCGGCGCGTTCGCACCGACCAACGCCGCCGCCCGGCTTGCGTTGGTGGCCGGCAACGTGCTGACCCTCAACACGCAGCAATGCTCGTTCGCCTTGCCCGTGAGTGCCCCGACGTCAGGCCACAGCACGGCGAACTCAACACCATCCCACTGCCAGCGCTGTCCCGCCACGCACGGCAGCGTCTGCGTGCCATGCTGTTTTGCCTTCGGCCACAGCGGATTGTCCGGCTCCAGAGCAGCCACCAGCTGACGCACCTCGATCGCATCGAAAACGGCAGGCGCGCCGCCCGCATGATCCGAATCTGCGTGACTGATCATCAGCGTATCGAGCGTCGTCACGCCTTGCGCCTGCAGGAACGGCACCACCACGCGCTCGCCAGCGTGGCTCGATTCCGGACCGGGACCCGCATCGAACAGCAACGCGTGATGCGCGGTCTGCACGAGCACCGACGAGCCCTGCCCGACATCGAGCGCAGTCAGACGGAACGCGCCTGATGGCTCGGCGAGTGCGCCGCTTGCGCTGGGCATCAGTAGCGGCAGCCACGACAGCGGCGCCGCCCAGCGCAGTGGCCAGCCGCGTGGCGCGAGACACCACAGCACACCGAGCGCCGCCGCGGCCAGCGCCCACGCATGCGGCTGCGGCAGCCACCACAGCGTCCAGCGCGGTCCCGACGCCAGTTGCAGGCCGGCCGCGAGACCATCGAGCAGCGTGTGCGCGGCGCGCCACGCGAACGCATCGAGCGGCGCGGGCAATGCGACGCCCGCGAGCACCGTCGGCGTGACGAGCAGGCTCACCCAGGGAATCGCGAATGCGTTCGCGAGCGGACCGGCGAGCGGAATTTGCGCGAACCAGTAGGCGGTCAGCGGCGCCAGCGCGACCGTCACCGCAAATTGCGCGTGAGCGGCGCTGCGCAATCGTTCGGCGAGTACGCGCAGACGCCGGATCGATACGGGACCCGCCGCGCTGCCCTCCTCGTCTTCATGATGATGGGACGCCAGTGGACCCCGCACGCGCGGCCGCCCCGACATCGCGAACAGGATCGCGCCGACTGCGCAAAACGACAGCCAGAATCCGGCCGACACGACCGCCCACGGATCGACCAGCAGCACGAGCCCGAGCGCCCACGCGAGCACAGTGGAGCGCGCTAGCTGCCGGCCGCCGACGAACGCCAGCGCGACGAGCGCGGCCATCCACAGCGCGCGTTGCGCTGGCACGTTGAATCCCGCGAGCGCGGCATGCAGTGTGGCGAACATCGCACCGGCCGTCACGCCGACGAACTGCGCGGGCAAGCGTAGCGGCCAGTTGTGGCCGAGCCACCCCGAACGTCGCCAGATTGCTGCCGCGAGCCAGCCGGTCAGCCCCGCGACCAGGCCGATATGCAAGCCCGAAATCGCCACCAGATGACTCGTGCCGGTGCCGCGCATCAATTGCCGGTCGGCGGGGCTCACTTCGTCCTGCGCGCCGATCGCGAGCGCGACGACGACGCCGCGATGCGGCGCATCGGCAAGCACCGTGTCGATACGCGCACGCAACCCGTCGCGCCAGCGGTCGACCAGCACGGGGAGCCCGCGCGCGTGACCGGTCAGGCGCCGCGCATGGTCCGGCACGCTCACATAGCCGGTCGCGCGGACGTTGCGCGCGAGCAGACTCGCCTCTGCATCGCGCACGCCGAAATTCGCGTTGCCGTGCGGGCGCTTCAGGCGCACGGTCAGACGCCAGCGTTCGCCCGGTTCGAGCCGCGGCGCCGCGGCGTTGCGTGCGATCCAGGCTAGCTGGATCACGCGCGGGAAAGCGGCGAGCCGCGCACCGTTCGTATCGACGTCGAACAGGAAGCGCGCGCCTTTGTCGTCACGCGTCGGCAATCCCTTGATCGTGCCGACCACCTCGATATCGCGCCCTTCCCACTCGTGCGGCAGGCTCACCGCGAGCCGCGCTTGCGCGCGCACCGCCGCGTAGCCGAAGCCGACGCAGATCGCCGCGCACCACACCGCGCCCCAACCGGCCACCCGCCGCATCCGAGCGTCGCGCCATACGCGGCTAGCGAACCGGTGCGAGAAGCCCCGCTCGTATTCGCGCTGGAGCGCCACACCGGCCGCACTGGCCGCACCGGTCGCACCTGTCACACCCGCCGCAGCCGCTCCGCCGCCACGCAAACCCCACACCGCAACGCCGGCCGCCGTGCAGCCGACCAGTATCAACGCGCACCATCCGCCTGTATCCGGCAACACCGCCTGTCGCTGCAGCCAGACCACGCCCAACGCCAACCCGCACCAGACCGCCCGCATCCGCCCTCCGTATCCGCTGGCGCCGGGCGTCGTCACCGCGCCAGCGAACGGGCAGCAGCGAGCCCGCCGGGCGTGGGGATCGCCCGACGCGAACCCTTTCGATCAACGGAATCGATTATGCAGAGGAAAGCGCGAGTCGCGGCAGCGCGGCGAGCGCGTTAGCCGTTGTGCCAAGGGCGGCTGCGTCGGAAGTGACACCGCGCAGTCGCGCGAGGCTCGCGCCGATCGCCGGAATCTGCTCGGGTGAATTGCGCTGTCTGTACATCCATGACGGCGCTATATCCGGCGCGTCGGTCTCGACGACCAGCGCATCGAACGGCAGCTGTTCGGCGAGTCGCCGGATCTGCCGGGCGCGCTCGAACGTCAGGTTGCCGCCGAATCCAAGATGCATGCCCTGATCGATGTACGCCTGCGCCTGCTGGAAACTGCCATTGAACGCGTGCGCGATGCCGCGATGAATCTGATGCCGGCGCAGCCCTTTGATCACCTGATCCTGCGATTTGCGCACATGGCAGATGACCGGCAAATCGAATTCGCGCGCGAGCTGCAACTGGCCGTTGTAGAAAAACTGCTGGCGCGCATCGTCGAGACCGTCGACGAAATAGTCGAGCCCGATCTCGCCGATGCCGACGAAGCGCGGATCGTCGAGACTCGCCTCGATCTCCATGCGCAGCAGGTCGAGGTCGGCATCGACGGCGTGCGGCGTGAGCAGCGGATGAATGCCGAGCGCATACGCGCCGCCGTCGACGCGATGCGCGAGCTCGCGCACCGCCGCGAAGTTCTGTCGCCCGATCGCAGGAATCACGATGCGCGACACCCCCGCATGGCGCGCGGACGCCGCAACCGCATCACGGTCGGGGTCGAATTCCGAAGCGTCGAGATGGCAATGCGTATCGATCCACATGGGTTATCTCGCTGGCAAGAGGACGGACCGAAGGCGGCCCGGCGGTCCGCGTGGCGGTCAGTCATCCGCGACCCGCCACGACCGTGCCGGCCCGCACTCAGACTGGCACCGGCGGCTCTTCGTGCAGGACGCCGTCGCGCAACCGCATGATGCGATCACAGCGGCCCGCCAGCTCCGGGTCGTGCGTGACGATCACGAAGCTCGTCTCGAGCGTGCGCGACAGTTCGAGCATCAGGTTGAAGACCGTGTCGGCGGTGCCGCCGTCAAGGTTACCGGTCGGCTCGTCGGCGAGCACGCAGGCGGGCTTCGTGACGAGCGCACGCGCGATCGCGACACGCTGACGCTCGCCGCCCGACAGCTCGCCTGGTCGATGCTTCGCGCGATTCCCCATGCCGACGCGCTCCAGCACCGCCATGGCCTCGCGGCGCGCGACTTCGGTCGTCTCGCGACGAATCCGCAGCGGCATCGCGACGTTATCGAGCGCGGAAAACTCCGGCAGCAGATGGTGAAACTGATACACGAAACCGAGCGCGCGATTGCGCAGATCGTTGCGCTCGCGCTCGGAGAGCTTCGTGAACGGCTTGCCGAGCACCGACACGTGGCCCGCGCTCGGATCGTCGAGACCGCCGAGCACGTGCAGCAGCGTGCTCTTGCCGGAGCCCGACGCGCCGACGATCGCGAGCTTCTCGCCGCGCCGCACGGCGAGTTGCGCATTGTTGAGCACCTGCACGTTCAGCCCGCCCTGCACGAACGATTTGGAAATGCCAGTGGCTTCGAGCACGAGCGGATGCGACGCGGAGTCCTGAGCGGTCATGGATGAATCGGTTGAGGGATGGGCGAGGCGGTCATTCATAGCGCAGCGCCTCCGCCGGACGGACCTTCGCGCCGCGCCAGCTCGGATAGAGCGTCGCGAGCGCCGACAGCACGAACGCGATCATGCCGATGCGCGCGACGTCCGCCGGAACCAGCTCCGACGGCAGCTCGCTGATGAAGTACACCGACGGCGGCAGGAATTGCACGCCGAGCAGATGCTCGATCATCGGCACGAGCCACGGAATGCTCCACGCGATCAGGCAGCCGAGCGCGACGCCGGTCGCCGTGCCGATGAAGCCGATCGTCACGCCCTGCACGACGAAGATCTTCATGATCGAGCCGGGCTGCGCGCCGAGCGTGCGCAGGATCGCGATGTCGGCCTGCTTGTTGGTCACCGTCATCACCAGCGACGACACAAGATTGAACGCGGCCACCGCAATGATCAGCGTCAGGATGATGAACATCATGCGCTTCTCGATCTGCACCGCCGAGAACCAGGTCTTGTTCTGCTGGGTCCAGTCGCGGATGTACAGATCGCCCGACAGCGTGCGCGCGAGCTGATGCGCGACTTCCGGCGCGCGCTGCATGTCGGTGAGGCGCAGCCGCACGCCGGTCGGCGCGGGCAGCCGGAACAGCGCCTGTGCGTCCTTGATGTTGATCAGCGCGAGCGTGCTGTCGTATTCGTAATGACCCGACTCGAAGATGCCGACCACCGTGAACTGCTTCAGGCGCGGCAGCATGCCGGCCGGCGTGATCGTGCCTTCGGGCGCGACGAGCGTGATCTTGTCGTTCAGCTGCACGCCGAGATTGGCCGCCAGATCGGCGCCGAGCACGATGCCGAAGCCGCCGGGCACGAGGTCGGCCAGCTTGCCGCCCTTCATTTCCTTGCCGATGTCGGACACTTCAGGCTCGAGCGTCGGCTCGATGCCGCGCAACGCGACGCCGCTCACCGCATCCTGGCGCGTGAGCAGCGCCTGGGCCTCGACGTACGGAGCCGCGCCGATCACCTCCTTGTTCTGGCGCGCTTCCTTCGCGGTCAGTTGCCAGTCGGGCATCGAACCGGTCGGCGAAAAGATCTCGACGTGCGCGAGCACCGACAGCATGCGGTCGCGCACCTCTTTCTGAAAGCCGTTCATCACCGACAACACCACGATCAGCGCCGCGACGCCAAGCGCGATGCCCGACATCGACACCAGCGCGATGAACGAGATGAAGCCGTTACCGGTCGTGCGTTTGCCGGCGCGTGTGTAGCGCCAGCCAATCTGCCATTCGTAGGGAAATTTCAAGCGAATCCTTTTGTGCGTTCTTCGACTGTATGTCGGGACCGGTGGACATCGAGCGTCCGCCGTGCGGCCCGAGCGTCGTGATCGTTGGGCTCGCGGCGGCGCGGATCGTTCCTCGCTCGCCCGGCCGCTGCGCAGCTCTGCCGGCGCATAGAGCCGCGGCGCCGCGATGCGCCACCCTGCCGGGTCCAGCGATCAAGCGCGAAGTTTGCCACACAATGCCGCCGGCTCGCGCAAAGGACGTGCCTCGGCCGCGCCATCGACAAACCGGCCCCGCTTCGTCGAAATACTCGCACCGTTTGCCCTACAATGCGCAGCATCATGCCTGCCGACCGCCTCCATCTTCTGCTGCCCTTCGCGCTGCCTGCCGCGGCCGACGCCTCCACCGCGCTTCACGACATCCAGTGTCCCGCTCTCGACAGGCTGATCGCGCGCGCGACGCTGATCGAACGCGTGATCGGCGAGGATTTTCAGCGCACGCTGCCGCACGAGCGCTGGGTCGCGCGACAATTCGGCGCGCTGCCCGGCGGCGCCTCGGCCGCCGCCGACGAAGCCCCGCTCGCGCCCTACATGCTGCGCGCCGACGGCGGCGAACCCGGCAACGCGACGTGGGCCTGCGTGCAGCCGGTACACGTGCGCATCGCGCACGACCACCTGGTGCTGATCGACCCGGCGTCGCTCAATCTGTCGGACGACGAAGCGAGCACGCTGCTCGCGCTCGCGCGTCCGCTGATCGAGGAACTCGGCGTGCGCATCGAGGCGCCCAAGCCAATCCGCTGGTATCTGTCGAGCGACGCTTTCGGCTCGCTCGCGGGCGCGTCGCCGTTGCGCGCGAGCGGCCGCAACATCGAGATCTGGTTGCCGCACGAAGCGCATTCCGGCGAACGCTCTCGCGCGTGGATGAAGCTGCAGAACGAAGTGCAGATGGCGTGGTTCGAGCATCCGGTGAACGAAGCGCGGGAGGCGCGCGGGCTGCCGGCCGTCAACTCGATCTGGTTTCATGCGCAAGGCGCCGCGCGGAACGTGCGCAGTCCGTTCGCGCAGGTGCTGTCCGATGCCGCCGCAACGCGCGGTCTCGCGCTCAGCGCGGGGGTCGCGACAGGCGCGCCGCCGGCGTCGTATCGCGAACTGGCCGCGGCGCTGCGCGGTACCACCAACGGCAGCGGCGCAACGCTCGTCGAACTCGACCCCTTCTCCGCGCCCTACATCGAACAGGACTGGGCGCGCTGGAACCAGGCATTCGCCGCGCTGCAGACCGACTGGTTCGCGCCTGCGCTCGCGGCACTGCAGTCGGGCGAACTCGCCGAGCTCGGCCTCACGCTGTGCGGCGACACCGGCTCGGTGACGCTGACGGTCACGCGCGGCGATCTCCGCAAATTCTGGCGGCGGCGCGTGCTGGCCTCGCTTTTCATCGAATGATCCACGGCCCTTCCGCATGACCCGAATCGTTACGCGCCCCTGCTCCCCCGTCGACGCCGAAGTGCTGACCCGCTGCGGCCTGCATCCGGTGCTCGCGCGCCTGTACGCATCGCGCGGCGTGTGCCTGCCCGAGGACGTCGAAACCGGCCTCGCGCGGCTCGTGCCGCCCGCCGAACTGAAGGGCTGCGACGCGGCCGCCGCGCTGCTCGCCGACGCGCTCCAGCAGCAGCGCCGCATGCTGGTCGTCGCCGACTACGACTGTGACGGCGCGACAGCCTGCGCGGTCGCGGTGCGCGGGCTGCGCATGTTCGGCGCGCGCATCGACTACCTGGTGCCGAACCGCATGGAGCACGGCTACGGGCTCACGCCGGACATCGTCGAGCTCGCGACACGCAGTGCGGCCGGCAAGCCCGATCTGCTGATCACCGTCGACAACGGCATCGCGAGCGTCGACGGCGTCGCGGCAGCCAACGCGCTCGGCATCGACGTGCTCGTCACCGACCACCACCTGCCCGGCGACGACCTGCCCGCCGCGCGCGCAATCGTCAATCCGAACCAGCCGGGCTGCACGTTCCCGAGCAAGTGCCTCGCCGGAGTCGGCGTGATGTTCTACGTGCTGCTCGCGCTGCGCGCCGAACTGCGCCGCCGTGGGGCGTTCGGCGACGCGCTGCCCGAGCCGCGCCTCGACGGCCTGCTCGATCTGGTCGCACTCGGCACCGTCGCCGATGTCGTCAAACTCGACGGCAACAACCGCGTGCTGGTGGCGCAAGGTCTGCAGCGCATCCGCAAGGGTCGCATGCAGCCGGGCATCGCCGCGCTGTTTCGGGCCGCCGCGCGCGATGCGCGCAACGCCTCCGGCTTCGACCTCGGCTTCGCGCTGGGACCGCGCCTGAACGCGGCGGGTCGGCTGTCGGACATGTCGCTCGGCATCGAATGCCTGACCACCGACGACGTCGGCCGCGCCTGGGAACTCGCGCAGCAACTCGACACGATGAACCGCGAGCGCCGCGAAATCGAGGCCGGCATGCAGCAGCAGGCGCTGGACGACCTGTCGACGGTCGATCCCGACGGCGCGACCACGATCACGTTGTTCAATCCGGGCTGGCATCAGGGCGTGATCGGCATCGTCGCGGGACGGCTGAAAGAGAAGTTCCACCGCCCGTCGTTCACGTTCGCGCCGGCCGACGATACCGGCGTGCTCGTCAAGGGCTCTGGCCGCTCGATCGCGGGCTTCCATCTGCGCGACGCGCTCGATCTGATCTCGAAGCGCGAGCCGGACCTGATCGTCAAATTCGGCGGCCACGCGATGGCCGCGGGCCTGACGATCGCCGCCGCCGACGTGCCGCGCTTCACCGCCGCGTTCGAGGCGGTCGGCCGCGAGTGGCTGTCCGCGCAGGCGCTCGCGCGCACGATCGAAACCGACGGCGAGCTCGAAGACGCGTACTTCACGCCGCAATTCGTCGAAATGCTCGACGCGGCCGTCTGGGGCCAGGGTTTTCCGGCGCCGGTGTTCTCCGGCGAATTCGAGGTCGCCTCGCAGGCGTTGGTGAAGGACAAGCACCTGAAGCTGCAACTTCTGCGCGGCCGCCAGCGCTTCAACGCGATCTGGTTCAATCACACCGACACGCTACCCGCGCGCACGACCGTCGCCTACCGGCTCGCAAGCGATACATGGAACGGTGTGTCGCGCGTGCAACTGATCGTCGAGCACGCGGTGAGCTGAAATCTCCCGCAAAATCAATCGCGAACACGCGCTGGATCGCCCGCGAGGCTCCGGCGCGGCGTGCCGATCGGCTATAATTTCTGCTTTTTACGCAGAATAGAAGATCGACATGGAAGCGGAACGTCTCAACGCGATCGAAGCCTCTCTGGCCGACCTGCGCAAGCGCGCGGACGACCTACGGGGGTATCTTTGACTACGACGACAAAGCACTGCGTCTAATCGAAGTCAACCGGGAACTCGAAGACCCGGACGTCTGGAACGACTCGAAGCACGCCCAGGCACTCGGTAAAGAAAAGAAGCTGCTCGACGACACTGTCGGCAAGCTCACGTCGATCACGAACGACGTGCGCGACGCGCAAGACCTGTTCGAGATGGCACGCGAAGAAGCCGACGACGACACGCTGCTCGCCTGCGAGGGTGACGCCCAGGCCATCGAGGCGCGCGTCGCCGACATGGAATTCCGCCGGATGTTCGCGAACCCGGCCGACCCCAACAACGCCTTTCTCGACATCCAGGCCGGCGCGGGCGGTACCGAAGCATGCGACTGGGCGTCGATGCTGCTGCGCCAGTATTTGCGTTATTGCGAACGCAAGGGCTTCAAGACCGAAGTGCTCGAGCAGACCGAAGGCGACGTCGCCGGCATCAAGAACGCGACGATCAAGATCGAAGGCGAATACGCGTACGGCTTCCTGCGTACCGAAACCGGCGTGCACCGGCTCGTGCGCAAGTCACCGTTCGACTCGTCGGGCGGTCGTCACACGTCGTTCTCGTCGGTATTCGTGTACCCGGAAATCGACGACTCGATCGAAGTCGACATCAACCCGGCCGATCTGCGCATCGACACGTACCGTGCTTCTGGAGCGGGCGGTCAGCACATCAACAAGACCGACTCGGCGGTGCGTATCACGCACATGCCGTCGGGCATCGTCGTGCAATGCCAGAACGACCGCTCGCAGCACCGCAACCGCGCCGAAGCAATGGCGATGCTGAAATCGCGCCTGTATGAAGCGGAAATCCGCAAGCGTCAGGCCGAGCAGGACAAGCTGGAAGCCGGCAAGACCGATGTGGGTTGGGGCCATCAGATCCGTTCGTACGTGCTCGACAACAGCCGCATCAAGGATCTGCGCACCAACGTCGAAATCAGCAACACGAAGAGCGTGCTCGACGGTGACCTCGATCCGTTCATCAGCGCGAGCCTGAAACAGGGCGTCTAGGCGCGCACGGCGCGGCCCCGTTCACCGATCGGGACCGCGCCTTCTTCGTTGCTGCTTTTGCGTTGCTTCCGCGCTATTTGTTCGCCGTTTTTCCCGTACCGCCTGAGGTTTTTACACTGACTGGCTTCCCGCCAGCGGAGCACTCCGCGGCGGGCCACCGAATACCAAATCATCATGACTGAACCGACCCAGCCGACTGTCGTGCCCGAAGCGGACGACAACAAGATCATCGCCGAGCGCCGCGAAAAGCTGCGCGAACTGCGTGAGCAAGGCGTCGCCTATCCGAACGATTTCCGTCCCACGCACCACGCCGAAGATCTGCAGGCGCAGTACGAGCACGCCGACAAGGAAGCGCTCGAAGCGAATCCGCTCGAAGTCGCGATCGCCGGCCGCATGATGCTGAAACGCGTGATGGGCAAGGCAAGTTTCGCGACCGTGCGCGACGGCTCGGGTCAGATCCAGTTCTTCATCACGCCGGCCGACGTCGGACAGGAGACCTACGACGCATTCAAGAAGTGGGACATGGGCGACATCGTCGCCGCGCGCGGCGTGCTGTTCCGCACCAACAAGGGCGAGCTATCGGTGCGCTGCACGGAGCTGCGTCTGCTGTCGAAGTCGCTGCGTCCGCTGCCGGACAAGTTCCACGGTCTCGCCGACCAGGAAATGAAGTACCGCCAGCGCTATGTCGATCTGATCGTCACGCCGGAAACGCGCCGCACGTTCGTCGCGCGCACGAAGGCGATTTCGTCGATCCGCAAGTACATGGCCGACGCGAACTTCATGGAAGTCGAAACACCGATGCTGCACCCGATTCCGGGCGGCGCGGCGGCCAAGCCGTTCTCGACGCACCACAACGCGCTCGACATGCAGATGTTCCTGCGCATCGCGCCGGAGCTGTACCTGAAGCGGCTGGTGGTGGGTGGCTTCGAGCGCGTGTTCGAGATCAATCGTAATTTCCGCAACGAGGGCGTGTCCGTACGCCACAACCCGGAATTCACGATGATCGAGTTCTACGCGGCCTACACCGATTACAAGTGGCTGATGGACTTCACCGAGCAGCTGATTCGCCAGGCCGCGATCGATGCGCTCGGCACGGCCACCATCACTTATCAGGGCCGCGAGCTCGATCTGTCGAAGCCGTTCCATCGGCTCACGATCACGCAGGCGATCCAGAAATACGCGCCGCAATACACGAACGAGCAGCTCGCCGACGGCACGTTCCTGCGCGCCGAGCTGAAGAAGTTCGGCGTCGATGCGTCGCAGCCGCAGTTCCTCAACGCGGGCGTCGGCTCGCTGCAACTGGCACTGTTCGAAGAGACCGCCGAGTCGCAACTGTGGGAGCCGACCTACATCATCGACTACCCGATCGAGGTGTCGCCGCTCGCGCGTGCGTCGGACAAGGTGGAAGGCATCACCGAGCGTTTCGAGCTGTTCATCACCGGCCGCGAAATCGCCAACGGGTTCTCGGAGCTGAACGATCCGGAAGATCAGGCCGCGCGCTTCAGGAAGCAGGTCGACCAGAAAGACGCCGGCGACGAGGAAGCGATGTTCTACGACGCCGACTACATCCGCGCGCTCGAGTACGGCATGCCGCCGGCGGGCGGCTGCGGTATCGGCATCGATCGTCTGGTCATGATGCTGACCGATAGCCCGAGCATCCGCGACGTGATTCTGTTCCCGCATCTGCGTCGCGAAGACTGAGCGACGCTCGGCGCGAGCGCTCGTTGTGGTTCGCGCGCAATGCGATGGTTTGAAGAGCGCCCGGTTGATGCCGGGCGTTTTCTTATGCGCGCGTTTTCGCTTTACGGGACCATTTTCTGCTTCTCATCGTTTGTAACCAGCGGTAAAAGCTGCTCGTTCGCGCGCAAGTCGCCGCGGACTCGATGGTCTTGGAAGCTTGTTGCAACAAAGCGCACCGCGTGAAGGGCGTCTACCGGCGCCAGAGGGCGCCACCTGAGCGGTTACAAATAGAAACGCTGCCCGGATCGAATTGCCCGACACTCATTCTCATCAGAAGTCGGCTCTGCCAGAAACGGAGGACCTACATGGACACCCCTACTCATCAACCCACGCAGCCACGTCGTCTTCATCCGTTGATCGCGGTGGCCGCCGGCGCGGTGCTCGTCGCGAGTCTCGTCGCTACCGCGGCGATCACCGGCGTGTTCCCGGAGGCGTCGGGCAACGGCGCACAGAACAATCAGACGCAGGCCGCGCAGGTCAGCACGCAACCGCCGGGCGTCGTGGATTCGGCCGCGCCGGTCAATCCATCCGCGCAACAGCCGCAGGTTCAGGCTCAGCAAGTGGCGCCATCCGCTCCTGCCCCGGCTCCTGCTTCGGTGCAGCAACAGCAGTACTCGCAGCAGCAGGCGCAGGCCGCACCCCAGTCGCAATACACACAACCACCCGAGCCGCAAGCGGCGCCGCAGCATGCGCAGCAGCCGGCTCCGCAAGCCGCTTATTGCGCGACTTGCGGCACCGTCGTCGCGATCTCGGCGCTTCGCCATGAAGGACATGGCACCGGTATTGGCGCGGTCGGCGGCGCGGTGGCCGGCGGCGTCGTCGGTAACCAGTTCGGTGCCGGCGGCGGGCGTACCGCGATGACGCTCCTTGGCGCGCTCGGCGGCGGGTTCGCCGGCAACTCGGTCGAAAAACATCTGCGCAGCACGACGTCGTATTCGGTGCGCGTGCGCATGGAAGACGGCAAGATGCGCTACTTCACCTATCAAGAGGCGCCGCCGTTCCGCGACGGCGAGCGCGTGCGCGTCCAGAACGGCCGCCTCCTCGCCGACTGAGGTCAGCGCTCCAGTTTCTTCGACGCAGCAATGAAAAAAGGCGATTCCAGTGGAATCGCCTTTTCTTTGGAGTTCAATGCACCCGTTCGAACACGCGCTCAGTAATCCGCGTCTTCGATCCACGCCGCCTGAATCGCTTCGAGAATCTTTTCGTTCGAGCGGTTCGGATCGTCGTCGAAGCCTTCGAGCTCGGTCACCCAGCGATGCAGGTCGGTGAAACGCACCTGCTGCGGATCGACGTCCTGATGCTTGTCCGTCAGAGCCATCGCGATGTCTTGCGTATCGGTCCACTTCATGGCGGCGCCCTCCTGTTAGTGATTTTCCTTCGCGTGATTGATCGAGTAACGCGGAATTTCGACGACCAGATCCTGCTCGTCCGGCACGAGCGCCTGACACGACAGGCGCGAAGCGGGTTCGAGCCCCCATGCCTTGTCCAACAGATCGTCCTCGTCTTCCTCGGACGGCGTCAAGGCGGCGAAACCCTCACGCACGATCACGTGACAGGTCGTGCACGCGCAAGACTTCTCGCACGCATGCTCGATTTCGATACCGTTATCGAGCAGGTTGTCGCAGATGCTCTTGCCGGGAACGGCGTCGATCACCGCACCTTCCGGGCACAGTTCGACGTGAGGCAGCACAACGATTTGAGGCATACAGTTTCCGTTTGGGTCTGAGGCACGGCGGCTGCCAGCATATTGCCGCGTGCAGGCTCCGTGTCATTTTACTGGCGTCGCGCGGACTTTTTAAGCCCACGCGGCGCGCTCCGGTGGTTCGTGGGATGTTCGCAATTCGTCCTTGGTGGAGCGCGCGTTGCCGGTTCGCTCACGCAACGCGCATAGCGCGTGCGCGGCCTTCGCTACGTTCGCCCGTTCAGATCTCGTCGAGCTTGCGTCCCGCCAGCGCGCGGCGAATTCCCTTGTTCATGCGGCGCGCGGCGAATTCGTCGGTGCCTTCGGCGAGCGCCTTCGTCGCGGCTTCGATCGCGCCGACGTCTTCGCCTGGCGCGACGTTGCGCAGCGCGGCGAGCAGCGCGTCGAGTTCGGCGCGTTCGCTGTCGTCGAGCAGCTCGGCGTCGGCGGCGAGCGCCGCGTCGGTCGCTTCGACGAGACGCTGCGCTTCGACCTGCGCCTCGCGCAGAGCGCGCGCCCGCATGTCGATTTCAGCGGTCGAAAAGCTGTCTTCGAGCATGCGCGCGATGTCGTCGTCGGCGAGGCCATACGAAGGCTTCACGACGACCGATGCCTCCACGCCCGACGCCAGCTCGCGCGCAAACACCGACAGCAGGCCGTCGGCGTCGACCTGATAGGTCACGCGAATGCGCGCGGCGCCGGCGGCCATCGGCGGAATGCCGCGCAGCTCGAAGCGCGCGAGCGAACGGCAATCGCTGACGAGCTCGCGCTCGCCCTGGACGACGTGAATCGCCATCGCGGTCTGGCCGTCCTTGAAGGTCGTGAAATCCTGGGCGCGCGCGACTGGAATCGTCGAGTTGCGCGGAATGATCTTTTCGGTGAGACCACCCATCGTCTCGACGCCGAGCGACAGCGGAATCACGTCGAGCAATAGCCACTCGTCGCCTTCCGCCCCGCGGTTGCCGGCCAGCAGATCGGCCTGGATCGCGGCACCGAGTGCGACGACCTGATCCGGATCGAGGTTGACGAGCGGCGGCTGGCCGAAGAACGCCTCGACCGCGCGGCGGATCACCGGCATGCGCGTCGCGCCGCCGACCAGCACGACGCCCTTGATTTCCTTCGTGGTGACCTTCGCGTCGCGCAGCGCCTTTTTCGTCGGGCCCAGCGTGCGTTGCACCAGCGCGGCCGTGATGGTCTCGAAAGTGGCTTCGTCGATCGTCAGGTCGAGCGCGGCGCCGTTGGAAAGCGTGAGCTTGAGGCTAGTTTGCGACGCGCTCGACAGCGCCTCCTTGGCCTCGCGCACACTATCGAGCAGCAGGCGCACGTCGTGCGGCGCGAGCGTCTGCGGCGCGATGCCGGCCTGTTCGAGCACATGGCGGTACAGCGTGTGGTCGAAGTCGTCGCCGCCGAGCGCGGAATCGCCGCCCGCCGCGAGCACTTCGAACACGCCCTTGGTGAGCTTCAGGATCGACAGGTCGAAGGTGCCGCCGCCGAGGTCGTAGACCGCGTACAAACCTTCGGCGCCGTTGTCGAGACCGTAGGCGATCGCCGCAGCGGTCGGTTCGTTGAGCAGACGCAGCACGTTCAGCCCCGCGAGACGCGCGGCGTCCTTGGTCGCCTGGCGCTGCGCTTCGTCGAAGTAAGCGGGCACCGTGATTACCGCGCCGACGAGCTCGTCGCCGAGCGTGTCTTCGGCGCGCTGGCGCAGCGTCGCGAGAATTTCAGCCGATACCTCGACCGGGCTCTTCACGCCGTCGACGGTGCGGATCTGCACCATGCCGGGTGCATCGACGAAGTCGTACGGCGCGTTTTCGGCGCCCTCCACCTCAGCCTTGCCGCGACCCATGAAGCGCTTGACCGACACGATCGTATTGCGCGGGTCGCTCGCGGCCTCGGCCTTCGCCCGGCGGCCGATGCGACGGCCGCCCTGCTCCAGGTAACGCACCACCGACGGCAGCAGCACGTGCCCGTCTTCGTCGGGCAGCACATCGGGCAGGCCGCTGCGCACGGCGGCGACGAGGGAGTTAGTGGTGCCAAGATCGATACCGACCGCCAGACGCCGCTGGTGAGGCGCCGGCGCCATGCCGGGTTCGGAGATTTGCAGTAAGGCCATCTGGATTTTCTCGGGGACGTCGTGCCCCGTCCTGAATGTTCGCGTTGCTGGGGGTGATGCCGCGGCTCGCGGCCGCTCTGATTTTTTGTTTGTCGCTTACTACGTCGCTGCCTACTGTTGCTAGCCTTCGAGCCGCTCGATCTGGGCATCGATTTCCGACGCGACGCGCTCGATGAACATCAGCTGCCGCACCGCCTCGCCCGCCGCCTGATTCGCGCCGCTATCGAGCGATGCGCCGAGCTTGTCGAAGCGCCGACGCTCCTCGTCGCGCAACTCGATGAGCAGCGCGTCGAGCGCGTCGACGTTCTTCGCCGCGGCCGCGTCCTCGATGTTCTCGCGCCACTCCATCTGCTGCATCAGGAACGCGGGCTCCATCGCCGTGTTGTTCTCCGCGCCGACGTTGATGCCGCGCAACGACAGCAGGTAGGTCGCGCGCTTGAGCGGATCGCGCAGCGTCTGATAGGCCTCGTTCGCGCGCGTCGCCCACTGCATCGCGATACGCTTTTGCGCATCGCCGGCCGCCGCGAAGCGATCCGGATGCACCTGCGCCTGCACGGTGCGGTAAGCGTGATCGAGCGTGCTCGCGTCGAGCGCGAATTGCGCCGGCAGACCAAATAGGTCGAAATGGCTGTCGTTCAGCGAGACCATCGGATTAAAGTCCGTTGATGAAAACTGGTATGGAGATGTTGGGCCTTGTCAGGCGTGACCGGTTCAGTGGAGCGCGGATCAAAACTAAAAAGGCGGCCCGCGCCGCCTTTTATCCGCCGCACGCGGAAGGTAACGAATCTAGACGCGGAACGACTCGCCGCAGCCGCATTCGTCTTTCACGTTCGGGTTGTTGAACTTGAAGCCTTCGTTCAGCCCTTCGCGCGCGAAGTCGAGCTCCGTCCCGTCGATATACGCGAGACTCTTCGGGTCGACGATGACCTTCACGCCGCCAGTCTCGAACACCTGATCTTCCGGCGCGAGTTCGTCCACGTACTCGAGCTTGTAGGCGAGGCCCGAGCAACCGGTGGTGCGCACGCCGACGCGCAACCCGATGCCTTTACCGCGGCGGATCAGATACTTCTGGACGTGCTGTGCTGCCTTTTCGGTCAACGTAATTGCCATAACGTTTCTCAGTTGCCAGAGTGCGCGGCGCGCGTGTTCGCGCCGCGCTCACCGGTTGCTTCTTTCTTACCCTGTTGCTCAGGCGGCCTTGCCGTCTTCGGCAACCGCTGCTTCGCCGTGGCGCTGCTTGTAGTCGGCGACGGCTGCCTTGATCGCGTCTTCCGCGAGGATCGAGCAATGGATCTTCACCGGCGGCAGTGCCAGTTCTTCGGCGATCTGCGTGTTCTTGATCGACATCGCCTGGTCGAGCGTCTTGCCCTTCACCCATTCGGTGACGAGCGAGCTCGATGCGATCGCCGAGCCGCAGCCGTAGGTCTTGAACTTCGCGTCTTCGATGATGCCATCCGCGCCGACGCGGATCTGCAGCTTCATCACGTCGCCGCAGGCCGGCGCGCCGACCATGCCGGTACCGACCGTGTCGTCGTCCTTCGCGAAGGAACCGACGTTGCGCGGGTTTTCGTAGTGGTCGAGGACCTTGTCGCTATAAGCCATGATTACACTCCTTGATTCGTTTCAACCTGCAATGCGATGATCGTTCGATGTCCGCTTCGTCCAGCCGGCGCGTCAGTGCGCGGCCCACTGGATGGTCGACAGATCGATCCCGTCCTTGTGCATTTCCCACAGCGGCGACAGATCGCGCAGCTTGGAAATCTTCGACTTCAGCAGGTTGATCACGTAGTCGATTTCCTGCTCGGTCGTGAACCGTCCCACCGTGAAGCGGATCGAGCTGTGCGCGAGTTCGTCGTTGCGGCCAAGCGCTCGCAGCACGTACGACGGCTCCAGCGACGCCGACGTGCACGCCGAACCCGACGACACCGCGACGTCCTTCACCGCCATGATCAGCGATTCGCCTTCGACGAAATTGAAGCTGATGTTCAGGTTGTGCGGCACACGCTTTTCCATGTCGCCGTTCACATACACTTCCTCGATTTGCGACAGGCCTTTCAGCAGCCGGTCACGCAGCATGCGGATGCGCTCGTTTTCGGTCGCCATCTCTTCACGCGCGATACGGAACGCTTCACCCATGCCGACGATCTGGTGCGTGGCGAGCGTGCCCGAACGCATGCCGCGCTCGTGACCGCCGCCCGTGCATCTGCGCCTCGATACGGATACGCGGCTTGCGACGCACGTAAAGCGCGCCGATGCCTTTCGGGCCGTAGGTCTTGTGCGCCGAGAACGACATCAGGTCGACCTTCAGCTTCTGCAGATCGATCTGGATCTTGCCGGTGGACTGCGCCGCGTCGACGTGAAAAATGATGCCCTTCTCACGCGTGATCTCGCCAATCGCCTCGATGTCCTGGATGACGCCGATCTCGTTGTTGACCGACATCACCGACACCAGAATCGTGTCCGGGCGCAGCGCCGCCTTGAACGCGTCGAGGTCGATCAGACCGTCGTCCTTGACATCCAGATAGGTGACTTCGAAGCCTTCGCGCTCGAGCTCGCGGGTGGTGTCCAGCACCGCCTTGTGCTCGGTCTTCACCGTGATGATGTGCTTGCCCTTGCTCTTGTAGAAATGCGCGGCACCTTTCAGAGCGAGGTTGTCCGACTCAGTCGCACCCGAGGTCCAGATGATTTCGCGTGGATCGGCGTTCACGAGCGCGGCGACCTGCTCGCGCGCTTCCTCGACTGCGCGCTCGGCGGTCCAGCCATAAGCGTGACTACGCGATGCGGGATTGCCGAACTGCTCGCGCAGATACGGGATCATCTTGTCCACCACACGCGGATCGATCGGCGTCGTGGCGCTGTAGTCCATGTAGATGGGCAGATGGAGAGAGTCGTTGTTCATCAATTGCTCCGGGGACGTCATGTGCTCTGGCTTCGGGGTTCGATATGGGGCTGCGGCGAGGGTTTTCTATTGCGTGCCGCGCTTCACGAACCGGCCATGTTGAAAACGGAATTGGGACCCTTGGGCGCCACGCGGACGGGTTCGACCGCCGGAGCGTCGTTGCGCCTGTCGCGCAGCACGGCCGGCGTGCCTTCGCGCGAACGCTGCTGATCGACCAGATCCTTCAGCGAAACCGAATCGAGGTATTCGACCATTTTCTGGTTCAGCGTCGACCACAGCTCATGCGTCATGCAGTGGCCGTCGTGCTGCTTGGTGCCTTCGCACGTGCCCTTACCGCCGCACTGGGTGGCGTCGAGCGGTTCGTCGACCGCGATGATGATGTCGGCCACCGTCACCTCTTCGGCACGGCGCGCGAGATTGTAGCCACCGCCCGGTCCGCGCACGGACTCGACGATTTCATGACGGCGCAGCTTGCCAAACAGCTGCTCGAGATACGACAGGGAGATGTGTTGGCGCTGGCTGATACCCGCAAGCGTCACCGGGCCCTGCTCCTGGCGCAGCGCCAGGTCGATCATCGCCGTGACGGCGAAACGGCCTTTCGTGGTGAGTCTCATATGATGTGGGAACCGCAATTCTCGACAAGTTTGGTCAAGTATAAATACATGAGCGATTTAGTCAAGTATGTGCGGTGAATTTTGTGTCATTCGCTTAATTGATCACCATACTTCGACGCCGCACCCCACCCGTGCCTACGCGAGCAACTGCGGGCGCAGCGCGGCGATCAGCCCGCGGCAGGCTGCTTCGCACTGATCGAGCACCAACTCGAAGCCTTCCGCGCCGCCGAAATACGGATCGACAACCTCTCGTGCGCCGCTCCAGCGGCCATCCGACTCCGGCACGAACTCCATCAGCAGACGGATCTTGTCGCGCTGTGCGGGCGGGCACAGTTGACGCAACGCGGCGACGTTTCGGTCGTCCATGGCAATCAGCAGATCGAAGCGCTCGAAGTCCGCGACCGTGATCTGGCGGCCGCGCAGCGCGTCGAGCGCATAGCCGCGCTGGCGCGCCGCGTGTTGCGCGCGTTCGTCGGGCGCCGCGCCGATGTGCCAATCGCCGGTGCCGGCCGAATCGATCAGGATGCAGTCCGCAAGCTTCGCCTCGTCGACCAGATGACGCATCACGCCCTCCGCCGTCGGTGAACGGCAGATATTCCCGAGGCAAACGAAACAGATCGACACAGTTTTCATCAGGGATTTTTCGACGCTCGAGGCGCCGCGCGTGAGGTCGTCAGACAGTCAGCGGACTGCGCCGCGATTATACAAATCTCGACAGATTCGCGCCGAGCGGGGCGCAGCCACGCAAGATCAGCGGCTTCCGACCGTCGCGATCCGCCGCGCCGGCTTACGATGACTCGGCGAGCGGCGTCGCCGTGGCGGCACGCATCGGCTTGGCCGGCAATGCAGACGCCGTGTCGATCATGCCGTACGACACCGCGCGTGCGAGTTCGGCGGTCAGATGGTTGGCGTCGAGCGGCATCTGCGAAGCGCGCGAACCGGTTTGGCCGTTGACATGTAGAAAGGCGAGCACCGCGAGCGGTACAACGATGGCTATGGGCCAGTACACCGATATTGTGTTTTTCATGATGGTTTTTCAATTAGGGGCGTATGAGCTTATGACGCGCTATGCCCTAATTGAATCCTATAGGAATTCACAATCGGGAAAAACCCGGCCGCGCGAGATAGATCGTTGCTCGACACGAAACAGTCAATTGACATCTCTTGCGGGAACGAATGGCGCATCGCTGGCACACAAAAGTAAAGCTTACAAACGCATACAAAGCCGCCGCGACGGACGGCCATAATAATGGTCTTACTCTTACGCCTACATTTCTTTGCACTGGCATTGGCCCCACAAAATGAAACGCATTGCACCTCTCACTGGCCTGGTGGCCGCTGCGCTGCTCGGCGGCTGCGCGGTCTATCCGGACGGCACGCCGATGTACGGCAACGGCTACGGCGCCTATAGCGGCTACAACGGTTATGACGATTCCGCATACGCACCGGGCGCCGCGGTCGTGCCCCAAACCAATGTGTACCTCGGCTACGGCGATTACGGTCCGGGACGCTACTACGGCCCGGCGCCAGGCTCCGGCTATCGCGGCTATCCGGATCGCGGTCAACGGAACGACAACGATTGGCATCACGGCGATCACGGCAACGGTCATGGCAACAACGGCGGCGGTCCTGGACAACCGCACGGCGGCCCGCCGCCGCAGGGCGCAGCGGGCGGTCCGCACGGCCCTGGTGGCGCCAATGGCGGCCCGCATCCCGGCGCGGGCGGCCCGCCGCCGGGCCAGCCGCAAGCCGGCAACGGCGGCGGACGGGGCAACGATTTGGGGAGAAATGCACCGGCGCGTCATCCGGGGCAGATTACCGAACATTGAAGACGGAGCGGCGCTGAAGTATCCGGCCGGCTTCTTCGCCCATCTCGACGGTTGCGCGAGCGCGCAGCCGTCAAACCAATCCCAATGCCGCCCGCTCAGCCAATATGGCTGCGCTGCGCAGCATACAACTCGCGAAACGTACGACCCACCGGCGCCGGCATGTCGCGCGTATCGGTCCAGCCCGCGCCGCCGAGCGGCAGTTTGGCGATCGACCGATTGCGTCCGCCCATGCGCTCCAGCACGCGCACGGCGAGTTTGGTAAAGAGCGCATAGGCATCGGGATGCAGCGCTAGCCAGCCCCACAGCGCCAACCCGGCGCGCTCCTTCCACGGACGTAGGTGTCGCTCCATCTGCTTTTCGCGCAGCTTGCGCAACAGATCGGACAGCGGGATACCGACCGGGCACACGCTATTGCATTCGCCGCATAACGTCGCCGCTTGCGGCAGATCGAGCGCCTTGTCGATGCCGACATAGCTCGGCGTCAGCACGGACCCCATCGGCCCCGGATAGACCCAGCCATACGCGTGCCCGCCGACCTTCTGATACACCGGGCAATGGTTCATGCACGCGCCGCAGCGGATGCAGCGAAGCATCTCCTGGAAGTCGCCGCCGATCAGCCCCGTGCGGCCACCGTCGACGAGCACCACGTACATCTGGTCGGGCCCATCCTGATCGCCCGCGCCACGCGGCCCGGTCAGCATCGAAAAATAGTTCGAGGTGGCCTGGCCGGTTGCCGAACGCGGCAGCAGGCGCATAGCAGTCGCGAGATCCTCGAGCGTCGGCAGCACCTTCTCGATGCCGGTGACAGCGACATGCACGCGCGGCATCACCGTGCACATGCCTTCGTTGCCCTCGTTGGTCACGACCGCGACCGAGCCCGTTTCCGCGATGATGAAATTGCCGCCCGTCACGCCCATGTCCGCGCTCAGAAAATGCGGCCGCAGCATCTCGCGCGCCTCGCGCGTCATGTCGGGAATCTCGGTGAGCCGCGGCCGGCCGTGCGTTTTCGCGAACAGATCGGCGATCTCGTCCTTATCCTTGTGAACGACCGGCGCGATGATGTGACTTGGCGGCTCGTTATCGTTGATCTGCAGGATGTATTCGCCAAGGTCGGTTTCGATCGACTGCACGCCCATCTGCCCGAGCACTTCGTTCAGGCGCATTTCCTCGGTGACCATCGACTTGGTCTTGATCACCTTCTTCACGTCGTGCTTGCGCGCAATGTCGCCGACGAGCCGCGCGGCCTCTTGCGTGGTCTCCGCGAACAGCACAGTCACGCCGCGCCGGGTCGCCTCGCGCTCGAAGGTTTCGAGCCACACGTCGAGATTTTCGAGCGCGCGATCACGGCGCTCCTTGAGCGCGGCCCGCGTCGCGGGGAAATCGATCGCGGTCATCGCGCTCGCGCGCGCCGACACGAACTTCGTGGACAGCTTGGTCAGGTTCTGCTGCAGGCGCTGGTCGGCGAGTTTCTGACCGGCGCGAGCCTTGAACTGCATCGATTGGACTTGCATGGCGGTCCTGATGAGATCGGAGTGAAACGCGCGGCGCATTCGCGCCCGACGCAATGCGTGACAGACAAGATAAACGTGACGCGAACAATGGCGGTGTTCGCCGCGCGGGGATTACACGTCGCCGGCCAGCACCTGCGCGATATGCAGCACGCGCGTCGTCGAGTCGCCGTTGCGGCGCAGCCGCCCTTCGATATTCAACATGCAGCCGAGGTCGCCGAGCACCACCGCACCGGCGCCGCTCGCGGCGATGTTCGCGCACTTTTCGTCGACGATCGCGGTCGAGATATTGCCGTATTTGACCGCGAAAGTGCCGCCGAAGCCGCAACAATGCTCGCAGCCTTTCATCTCGGTGACCGAGACGCCGACCTGCGCGAGCAGTTCGCGCGGCTGTTCCTTGACGCCCAGTTCGCGCAAGCCCGAACACGAGTCGTGATAAGTCACCTGTCCCGTGAACTCGCCCGGTTGCAACTGCACCTTCGCGACGTTGACGAGGAAATCCGTGAGTTCGAACACCTTGCCGCGCAGGCGGCCGAAACGGTTCATCAGTTCGGGATCGTCGCGGAACAGGTCGCCGTAGTGCGCGCGGATCATGCCGCCGCACGAGCCCGACGGCACCACCACATAGTCAAACTGTTCGAACTCGCGCAGCGTTTTCTCGGCAAGGTCGCGCGCGAGGCGGCGGTCTCCCGAGTTATACGCAGGTTGCCCGCAACAGGTTTGCGCGGGCGGCACCACGACCTCGAAACCGGCGCCTTCGATCAGCTTGATGACCGAAAAACCGATCTCGGGACGCATCAGGTCAATCAGGCACGTGACGAACAATCCGACTCGCATGAGCCCTCCTTTCGGGGAAACGTCCCTGATTATCCGCTGTTTGGTGGTGCAATACCAACGGCCGGAAGGCATAGGAAGTACGCCGCGCTGGATTGGAAACGCGCCTCGAAGCGCGTTCGCTTTTTTCACAATACGAGATACAATCAATTTCCGCAGTTTGACGCATCCACCAATTCTCATATGAGCGATACGAACCCGGATCCCAAAACTTCGATCCAGGTGATCGAACGCATGATGCGCCTGCTCGACGCACTGGCGGCGCATAGCGACCCGGTCAGCCTGAAAGAACTGGCCCTCCGCACGGAGCTGCATCCATCCACCGCGCACCGCATCCTGAACGATATGGTGATGTGCCGGCTGGTCGACCGCTCAGACCCCGGCACCTACCGTCTCGGCATGCGCCTGCTCGAACTGGGCAATCTCGTCAAGGCGCGCCTGTCGGTGCGCGACGCGGCGCTCACGCCGATGCGCGAGCTGCACCGCGAGACCGGGCAGACCGTGAACCTGTCGGTGCGTCAGGGCGACGAAATCGTCTATATCGAACGCGCGTATTCGGAGCGCTCGGGCATGCAGGTGGTGCGGGCGATCGGCGGGCGCGCGCCGCTTCATCTGACCTCGGTCGGCAAGCTGTTCCTCGCGGCCGACGAAGCCACCCGCGTGCGTGCCTACGCAACCCGCACCGGTCTGTCGGGCCACACGCAGAACAGCATCACCGATCTCGCGAAACTCGAGCGAGAGCTGTCGCATGTGCGCCAGCAGGCCTGCGCGCGCGACAACGAGGAACTGGAGCTGGGCGTGCGCTGCATCGCCGCCGGCATCTACGACGATACCGGCAAGCTGGTCGCGGGGCTGTCGCTGTCGGCGCCGGCCGATCGTTTGCAGGATTCGTGGCTCGGGCAGTTGAGCCAGACCGCGTTGATGATTTCGGAATCGCTCGGCTACCGGCCGCAGGCGCAGCAAGACCATTCGCACGCTTCGCACAGTTCCCACAGCCAGCATTCGTAGGCGACGCAGCGGCCGTCGGGTCGCGGTTGCACCCTTTCCCGTCGTGCCTTCGTCAACGCCAATAAAAAAGCCTCGCATCCGCGAGGCTTTTTCTCTGCAGCCGGACTGACTACCACCGGCTGAGTATGCGTTGCGGCTTCAGGTGCCCGGACCGCCGGCATCGGCGCTCGTGATACGCGGCTGGTCGCCGCCGTTGTCCAGCCACGTACGCAGACGCGTCGCGTCCGCGAACCGCGAGTACTTGCCCGACGAATCGAGCAGCACCAGGATCATCGGCCGGCCGTGGATGGTCGCCTGCATCACGAGACACTCGCCCGCTTCGTTGATGAAGCCGGTCTTCTGCAGACCGATGTCCCACGTCGGGTTGCGCACCAGCGCGTTCGTGCTGTTGTACGCGAGCGTGCGCTTGCCGGTGTACACCTCGTAGCTGTGATCGGTCGAGAACTTGCGGATCAGCGGGTACTGATACGCCGCGTTGACCATCTTCACGAGATCGCGCGCGCTCGACACGTTCATGCTCGTCAGACCGGTCGGGTTCTCGAAGTGTGTGTCGCTCATGCCGAGCTGCCTCGCCTTCGCGTTCATCGCCGCGAGGAACGCCGGACGGCCGCCCGGGTAGTAGCGCGACAGCGCCGCCGCCGCGCGGTTTTCCGACGCCATCAGCGCGATGTGCAGCATGTCCTCGCGCGACAGCACCGAGCCCACCGACAGACGCGAACCCGTGTTCTTCTCGTAGTCGCGGTCTTCGTCGGTGACTTCGATCTGATCGGTCATCGGCTCTTTCGAATCGAGCACCACCATCGCCGTCATCAGCTTGCTGATCGATGCGATCGGTACCACCGCGCGCGAGTTCTTGTCGAACAGCGTCTCGCCGCTGTTCTGGTCGATCACATAGGCGACGCTCGAGCGCAGCATCAGCGCGTCCGGCGTCTCGTGCAGACCAAACGCCTGGCCGACGCTCGGTTGGCGCGGCTCGTACGCGACGCGTCGCATCACCGAACGGTGCCGGCCGTTCGCCGTGAATGTGACGCGCTTGCGTTTGACGCCGGCGTGCGGCGCATCTTCATCCGCGGCAGCGCCTTTCACGGCCTCGCCCTTGCCGGCTTTCGCCGCATGGCTCGACACCTTTTCGGTGGCGGCCGCCTGCGCCGGTTTCCTGGCAGTTTTAGCGTGTTTGGAAGTTTTTGCGGTTGCAGCAGACGTAGCTGCAAAAGTGCTGACAGGCGTAGCGAACGCTGCGATGGCCAGCGAGACGGCCACCGACAGAGCGGTGCTGCGCGCCGCGCCGTGGAGCACTTTTAGCGACGAAAACATGTCGGTTTTCATGGGTGTTCGATAGGGAGCGGCGAGGGGTTTCCGCAAGTGTAGTAAAGCAACGAAAAATTAGCAATTTGAAGCACTTATACACGCTCCTTAAACCGGCTTGTCAGCTCCGATCGCGAAAACGCAAATAAGTGCCGCGCCTCGATCGAAAAAAACGATCGTCGCCAGCAAGCCTCGCCATTGCCGCCGCCCGCTCCAATCGAGCAGATCCTTGCAGGATAACGGCAATTTTGAGACAACCTTGATCCGGGGAAATACTGTCAGAGCACAGGCGGAAACTACTGCACCGCGCCATGAAGGCGTTGCGAACGTGCGCCAGACTTTTAAGTGTCCGACGAAAGTCGCTAACGCGCGTTCGACTGCCATCGTTCTTTAACGTTCCTTGTCATCTTGTGGTTTACCTCGAATCGACGAGAATTGGTTTTTCAGGGGCAAATCGCTGCTACACGGAAAAATAATCTCCCGACGGCCTGCCGATCAGTTATTTTATGTCGCACCAGCACGGTGCAATGCGCAATCGTTCCGCGTCATATTAATGACATGCCTACTGCATAAGCTGTTGTTTTGTCAGCATTTTCTTAACATTGTGCGATGCACAAAAAACGCTTGACATTCCTTGTAGCCATCCTAAAATGGGAACCATTGCTGCGATGCACAATACATCGCGGTCCGGGCAGACGATGAATCCGCGTCTTGCCACCCACCCAACGCGGTCCGCACAGACCGGCCGCGATCCAGGAGCGTAAACCATGACTCTGCTGACCCCTGAGCAATTCGCCGCAGCCCAGAAAGCCAACTTCGAAACCCTGTTCGGCCTGACGACCAAAGCATTTGAAGGTGTCGAAAAGCTGGTCGAACTGAACCTGCAAGTTGTGAAGTCGACGCTCGCCGAAAGCCAGGAAAATGCCCAACGCGCGCTGTCCGTGAAGGACGCGCAGGAACTGCTGGCACTGCAAGCAAGCCTCGCGCAGCCGGTGGCTGAAAAGGCGCTGTCGTATGGCCGCCATGTGTACGAAATCGTTTCGGCAACGCAGGGTGAATTCACCCGCGTCGCGGAAGCGCAATTCGAAGAGCAAAACCGCAAGGTTCAGGCGCTCGTCGAAAACGTCGCCAAGAACGCACCGGCCGGTTCGGAAACCGCTGTCGCCGTGATGAAGTCGGCTATCACCGCCGCCAACACCACGTACGAAACGGTCCACAAGGCAACCCGCCAGGCTGTCGAAATCGCCGAAAGCAACTTCAACGCAGCTGCAACGGCCGCTTCGAAGGCAGCTTCGCAAGCCGCTGCGCAAGCATCGCGCGCCGCCGCCAAGAAGGCCGTCTAAGCTTCACGCGTCAACACGCCAGGCTTTATGCCTGGCGGCGTCTTTCACGCCGGCCCAGCCTATGCGTTGCGCCGGCGTTATCGCAAGCAACAGCGTCGTGCCGTTGCCGCTTATACGGTTTGATGAGCCGAACGCTCCGATACGTTGCAATGACGTATCGTTTGCCCGGCCGCCAAGCCGGGATTTTTTTGCCCGCTACCGGCCGCCACGAAAACAGAAACGGCGCGCTCCGACATGGAGCGCGCCGTTTTTCTTTGCCGTACGGCTCGACCGGCTTTGCCGCGCCCGCATGTCGTCACGCAGGCGCGGTGCACCGCGTTACTTCTTCTTGACGGGCGGCAGATCGGTACAGACGCCTTCATACAACTCGGCCGCCATGCCGATCGATTCGCCGAGCGTCGGATGCGGATGGATCGTCTTGCCGATATCCGTTGCGTCCGCGCCCATCTCGATCGCGAGACAGACTTCGCTGATCAGGTCGCCCGCATTCAGACCGACGATACCGCCGCCGATCACGCGATGCGTTTGCTCATCGAACAGCAGCTTCGTGAAGCCCTCGTCGCGACCGTTGGCGATCGCGCGACCCGATGCGGCCCACGGGAACACCGCCTTGCCGAACTTGACGCCTTCGGCTTTCAGCTGGTCTTCCGTCTTGCCGGCCCATGCCACTTCCGGATCGGTGTAGGCCACCGACGGAATCTGCAGCGCGTCGAAGTACGCCTTCTCGCCATGCGCGGCTTCCGCCGCCACGTGGCCTTCGTGCACGGCCTTGTGCGCGAGCATCGGCTGACCGACGATGTCGCCGATCGCGAAGATGTGCGGCACATTCGTGCGCTGTTGCCTGTCGACTTCGATGAAGCCGCGATCCGTCGCCGCGACGCCGGCCTTTTCCGCGCCGATCCGCTTGCCGTTCGGCGAGCGGCCGACGGCCACCAGCACGAGGTCGTAGCGTTGCGGCTCGGCCGGCGCCTGCTCGCCCTCGAACGACACGTAGATACCGTCGTCCTTCGCTTCGGCGGCGACGGTCTTGGTCTTCAGCATCACGTTCGCGAAACGCTTGCTGTTGTACTTTTCCCAGACCTTGACCAGATCGCGGTCCGCGCCGGTCATCAGGTCTTCGAGCATTTCGACGACGTCGATCTGCGCGCCGAGCGTCGAGTACACGGTCGCCATTTCGAGACCGATGATGCCGCCGCCGATCACGAGCATGCGCTGCGGAATCTGGCGCAGTTCGAGCGCGCCGGTCGAATCGACGACCCGCGGATCTTCCGGAATGAACGGCAGCTTCACCGCTTCCGAGCCCGCTGCGATGATCGCCTGCTTGAACCTGACGACCTTCTTGCCGCCCTCGGTCTGCACTTCCATGTGGTTCGGATCGGCGAACGCACCCGTACCGACCACCACTTCGACCTTGCGCGCCTTCGCCATGCCGGCGAGACCGCCGGTCAGCTTCTTGACCACGCCGGACTTGAAATCGCGCAGCTTGTCGAGATCGATCTGCGGCTTGCCGAACGTGATGCCGTGGGCGGCAAGATCAGCCGCTTCGTCGATGACGAGCGCGGTGTGCAGCAGCGCCTTCGACGGGATGCAGCCGACGTTCAGACACACGCCGCCGAGCGTCGGATAACGCTCGACCAGCACGGTCTTCATGCCGAGGTCGGCGGAGCGGAACGCGGCCGAATAACCGCCGGGGCCCGAACCGAGCACGAGCATGTCGCACTCGATGTCGGCGCTGCCCGAATAGCTGCCGGCTTGCGCAGCCGCTGCGGCGGCCTTCGGCGCCGCAGCGGCAGGCGCCGGCGCGGGAGCCGCCTTCTCGGGCGCTTTCGGCGCCGGCGCGGCCGCAGCCGCGCCGCCCGCCGTTGCCTCGACGAGCGCGATGACCGTGCCCTGCGAGACCTTGTCGCCCGGCTTGATACGCACTTCCTTGACGGTGCCGGCGGTATCGCTCGGCACTTCCATCGACGCCTTGTCGGATTCGAGCGTCAGCAGCGACTGCTCTTTTTCGATGGTGTCGCCCGGCTTGATGTTGACTTCGATGACGTCGACGTCCTTGAAGTCACCGATGTCCGGCACTTTTACTTCGACGAGACTCATGGTGTCCCCTTCTCTTATTGATCGATGATGAGCGGCGCATTCGACGCGCACAGCGCACGCGAGTGCGAACGCGCGGACGGCGCGAGGCGGATCGGTCGAAACCATCCGCGCCCGCGCCGGCGAACCTCACCAGCCGGTCAAAGAATCACACGCCGGAAATCGGCAAGAATCGAACCGAGGTATGCGTTGAAGCGCGCGGCTTCCGCTCCGTCGATCACGCGATGGTCGTACGACAGCGACAGCGGCATGGTCAGGCGCGGCTCGAACTGCTTGCCGTCCCACACCGGCTTCATCGCGCTGCGCGACAGGCCGAGAATCGCGACTTCAGGCGCATTGATGATCGGCGTGAAGTGCGTGCCGCCGATACCGCCCAGCGACGAGATCGAGAAGCAGCCGCCCTGCATCTGGTCCGGCTTCAGCTTGCCCTCGCGCGCGGCCTTCGACAGGTCGGCCATTTCCTTCGCGATGTCGACGAGGCCCTTCTTGTCCGCGTCGCGAATCACCGGCACCATGAGGCCGTTCGGCGTGTCAGCGGCAAAACCGATGTGGTAGTACTGCTTGAACACCAGGTTGTCGCCGTCGAGGCTCGCGTTGAAGGTCGGGAATTTCTTCAGGGCCGCCACGCAGGCCTTGATCACGAACGCGAGCATCGTGAACTTGACGCCCGCCTTCTCGTGTTCCTTGTTCAGCTTGACACGCAGCGCTTCGAGCTCGGTGATGTCCGCTTCGTCGTTGTTCGTGACGTGCGGAATCATGACCCAGTTGCGATGCAGGTTCGCGCCCGAGATCTTCTTGATGCGCGACAACGGCTTCGGATCGATCGGACCGAACTTCGTGAAGTCGACCTTCGGCCACGGCAGCAGATTCAGCTCGCCACCGCCGGCGGCCGGCGCCGCCGCACCAGCCGGCGCCGCGCGCTGGCCCGTCATCACTCCCTTCACGAACGCGGTCACGTCGGCCTGCGTAATGCGGCCCTTCGGACCGGTGCCCTTCACCTGGCCGACGTCCACCCCGAGTTCGCGCGCGAACTTGCGCACCGACGGCGACGCATGGCTCGGATGACGCGAGCCGCCTTCTCCAGCCGGGATCAGCGGCGCCTGCGCGAGCGCGGACGGCGCGGCCGGTGCCGGAGTCGGCGTGGCCGGCGCGTCGGACGGCATTTCAGTCGGCGCCTTCGCGGCCGGTGCCGGGGCAGCGCCGCCTTCCGCTTCGATCACGACGATGACCGAGCCTTCCGACACGGTATCGCCAACCTTGACCTTCACTTCCTTGACGACACCGGCGGCCGAGCTGGGCACATCCATCGTCGCCTTGTCGGATTCGAGCGTGACGAGCGACTGTTCCTTCTCGACACGATCGCCGACCTTCACCGCGATCTCGATCACGGGGACGTCTTTGTAGTCGCCGATATCCGGCACCTTGATTTCCTGCACGCCGCCGCCTGCCGCCGCGGGGGCGGGCGCCGCAGCGGGAGCTGCCGCCGGCGCAGGAGCAGGAGCAGGAGCCGGAGCAGGAGCAGGAGCAGCCGCCGCGGGCGCCGCGGCAGTGGCGTTGGCGCCTTCCAGCACGATGATCAGCGTGCCTTCGGACACCGCATCGCCGACCTTGACCTTCACTTCCTTGACGACGCCGTCGGCCGAGCTCGGCACGTCCATCGTCGCCTTGTCGGATTCCAGCGTAACGAGCGATTGCTCTTTTTCGACGGTGTCACCCGCCTTCACCAGCACCTCGATCACAGGGATGTCCTTGTAATCGCCGATGTCCGGCACCTTGACTTCGATCGCTTGACTCATTGTTAGTGTCTCCTGGGCCGCGCACGCCGCCTGCCCCTCGCGATGAGGAGCGGGCGCGTACGCCATGGCACACGGGTGATGCCTTAGACGGTCATCGGGTTGGGTTTGGCGGGATCAAGGTCGTACTTCTTGAGCGCCTCGGCGACCACCTTGCGTTCGATCGTGCCTTCGTCCGCCAGCGCGTTCAACGCGGCGACCGTGACCCAGTAGCGATCGACTTCGAAGAAGTGACGCAGCTTTTCGCGCGTGTCCGAACGGCCGTAGCCGTCGGTGCCCAGCACGACGAACTTCTGCGGCACGAACGCGCGGATCTGCTCGGTCAGCGCGCGCACGTAGTCGGTCGATGCGATGACCGGACCCGGCGCATCCTTCAGCAGCTTCTCGACGTGCGACAGCTTCTTCTCTTCGGTCGGGTGCAACAGGTTCCAGCGCTGCACTTCGTGACCTTCGCGCGCGAGCTCGGTGAAGCTCGGCACGCTCCACAAGTCGGCGTTGACGCCCCAGTCGTTTTTCAGCAGGTCGGCCGCGGCGATCACTTCGTTGAAGATCGTGCCTGCGCCCATCAGTTGCACGTGCGGCGCCTTTTTATCGGCTGCGGTCTTGCTGAACGAGTACATGCCCTTGATGATGTCGGCCGCCACGGTCTCGCCCTGCGGAATCGCCGGGTGCTCGTAGTTCTCGTTCATCACGGTGACGTAGTAGTAGACGTCTTCCTGGTCGGCGACCATGCGGCGCAGACCGTCCTGCACGATGACCGCGAGTTCGTAGCCGAACGTCGGGTCGTAGCTGATGCAGTTCGGCACCGAAGCCGCCCACATCAGCGAGTGGCCGTCTTCGTGTTGCAGGCCTTCGCCGTTCAGCGTCGTGCGGCCCGCCGTGCCGCCCAGCAGGAAGCCGCGCGAGCGCATGTCGCCAGCGGCCCATGCGAGGTCGCCGATGCGCTGGAAGCCGAACATCGAGTAGAAGATGTAGAACGGGATCATGATCTCGCCGTGCGTCGAGTACGACGTCGCGGCCGCGATCCAGTCGGCCATGCCGCCGGCTTCGTTGATGCCCTCCTGCAGGATCTGACCGGTCTCCGACTCACGGTAGAACATCAGCTGGTCGGAATCTTCCGGCACGTACTTCTGGCCGTCCTGATTCCAGATACCGATCTGACGGAACAGACCTTCCATGCCGAACGTACGCGATTCGTCCGGCACGATCGGCACGACGCGCTTGCCGAGCGTCTTGTCCTTCAGCAGGATGTTCAGGATCCGCACGAACGCCATCGTCGTGGAGATCTCGCGGCCTTCGCCCGTGCCCTTGAGCAGCGGCTCGAATGCCGACAGTTCCGGCACCGGCAGCGACTCGGCCTTCTGACGACGCGCCGGGAGATAGCCGCCGAGGTCCATGCGCTTCTGGCGCATGTATTCGAGTTCCTTCGAGCCTTCCTCGAACGTCAGGTACGGCACGTCGACGATCTGCTCGTCCGTGATCGGTAGACGGAACTGGTCGCGGAACTTCTTCAGCTGCTCCACCTGCATCTTCTTCTGCTGGTGGGTGATGTTCATCGCCTGGCCGGCTTCGCCCATGCCGTAGCCTTTGATCGTCTTCGCGAGGATGACGGTCGGCTGGCCCTTCGAATTCGACGCTTCCGTGAACGCCGCGTAGATCTTGTGCGGATCATGGCCGCCGCGGTTCAGATTCCAGATGTCGTCGTCGGACCAGTCGGCGACGAGCGCCTTCAGCTCCGGCGTGTTGAAGAAGTGCTCGCGCACGAACGCGCCCGACTCTGACTTGTACGTCTGGTACTCGCCGTCGACGACTTCCATCATGCGGCGCATCAGCACGCCCGACTTGTCGCGCGCGAACAGCGCGTCCCAGCGGCTGCCCCAGATGACCTTGATGACGTTCCAGCCCGCGCCGCGGAATTCGCTTTCGAGTTCCTGGATGATCTTGCCGTTGCCGCGCACCGGACCGTCGAGACGCTGCAGGTTGCAGTTGATCACGAACACGAGGTTGTCCAGACGCTCGCGGCCGGCCATGCCGATCGCGCCGAGCGATTCCGGCTCATCCGTTTCGCCGTCGCCGAGGAAGGCCCAGACCTTGCGGCCGTCGGTCTTCGCGATGCCGCGCGCCTGCAGGTACTTCATGAAGCGCGCCTGGTAGATCGCCATGATCGGGCCCAGGCCCATCGATACGGTCGGGAATTGCCAGAAGTCCGGCATCAGCCACGGATGCGGATACGACGAGATGCCCTCGCCGCCGACTTCCTGGCGGAAGTTGTCGAGCTGCTTGTCGGTCAGACGACCGAGCAGGAACGCGCGCGAGTAGACGCCCGGCGACGAGTGGCCCTGCACGAACACGAGGTCACCGCCATGCTCGGCCGACGGTGCGTGCCAGAAGTGGTTGTAGCCGACGTCGTACAGCGTGGCGGCCGACGCGAACGACGCGATGTGGCCGCCGACGTTGGTTTCCTTGCCGGCGCGCAGCACCATCGCCATCGCGTTCCAGCGGGTGTATGAGCGGATACGGTGCTCGATGTCCTGGTCGCCGGGGTTCTTGGCCTGGCGCGCGACCGGAATCGTGTTGATGTAAGGAGTGTTAGCCGAGAACGGCAGATGTTCGCCGTGCACGCGTGCGAATTCGATCTGTTTTTCGATCAGGTAGTGGGCACGGTCAGGGCCAACAGCAGAAATCACGCCATCCAGCGCTTCCAGCCATTCGCCGGTTTCCTGGGGATCGTCGTCTTTATCGGCGGCGACATATTTCATGACTTCGTCGGGTACAGCGGACATGCTCGTCTCCTGGGTATGGGAACGCACTTTTGAACAGACGACGCGGACGCAGGAATGGCCGCGGCAGCTCCGGCCGATTGTAATGAGGGTCCAGACGTCAGCGCAACCAAATTTTCAAATTACGAGATCAATTCTCATAATGCGGAAAATTGCTGCAACGCAACCTGGTTTGACTGCCGATCGACTGATCCGTCGGCTAGTTTGCGCCGATCAACTGCACTTTCCGTGCTTTTTTGCGTCATTTGTCGGGGACGTGCTGAGCTACAATGCCACGCATGTTGACCGAACGGCTCTTCTCTCGCTCGGCGCGCACCGCGGGTTCGCCGGCGGATTCGTCGCCGTCCTCGCGCTGGCACCACGGACCCTGGTGGTCCAATTCCTATTTGCTGACGCCGCTCCTGTCGATCCTGGTGTTCCTGGTCGTCATGAGCCTGATTCTGTGGAGTCTGAACCGGCGCGAGCAGCAACAGCAGGAAGACACGCTGTACCGCAACGTCGCGTGGGCGCAGCAGCAGATCCGCCTGTCGATGACGGGCGCGCAGGAGCAGATCCAGGCGCTCGCGCGCGACCTCGCCGCCGGCCATGCCGACGAGCATTCGTTCCAGGTGAGCACCACGGACATCATGCAGGGGCATCCTGAGATCCTCTACATGAACTGGTACACGGGCCAGCAGCAGCCGCGCTGGCCCAACGCCGCGCCCCCGGTGCTCGGCCAGCGGCTCGCGCGTCCGAACGACGCGCAGATGGACGAGGCTGTCAAGGCCGGCTTCGCCGAGGCGCGCAACACGCGCCGCCAGGTGTACTCGCCGCTCATCTACGACGACCTCGGCAACGGCTTCATCACGCTGCAAACGCCGATCTTCCGCGACCGCGATTTCCTCGGCACCATCGCCGCGGTGTTCTCGGTGGAAGGCATTCTGAAGCGCGACATCCCGCCCGAGCTGTCGGCCAAATACAAGATCTCGATCATCGACGTGAACAACCGCGAGTTGACCACCACGTCGACCCGCCCGCGCCTGCCGCGCGACATGTTCTACGACCTGCCGCTCGACCCGCCGGGCCAAGGCATTTCGGTGCGCGTGTACGCGTTCCCGCAGATCACCAACTTCACGAACAACACGCTGGTGTGGCTGGTGGCCGGCCTCTCCTGCTTCGTGCTGTGGAGCCTGTGGAGTCTGTGGAAGCACACGCGCCAGCGCTTCGAGGCGCAGCAGGCGCTCTACGCGGAAGCGTTTTTCCGCCGCGCGATGGAAAATTCGGTGCTGATCGGCATGCGCGTGCTCGACATGCACGGCCGCATCACGCACGTGAATCCGGCGTTCTGCCGGATGACCGGCTGGGACGAAAGCGACCTCGTCGGCAAGAGCGCGCCGTTCGCTTACTGGCCGCGCGATGCATACCCCGAAATGCAGCGCCAGCTCGACATGACACTGCGTGGCAAGGCGCCCTCGTCCGGCTTCGAGTTGCGCGTGCGGCGCAAGGACGGCTCGACGTTCCACGCGCGGCTCTACGTGTCGCCGCTGATCGACAGCTCGGGCCGCCAGACCGGCTGGATGTCGTCGATGACCGACATCACCGAGCCGAAGCGCGCGCGCGAAGAACTCGCCGCCGCCCACGAACGCTTCACGACCGTGCTCGAAAGCCTCGATGCCGCGGTGTCCGTGCTCGCCGCCGATGAAGCCGAGCTGCTGTTCGCGAACCGCTACTACCGGCATCTGTTCGGCATCCGCCCGGACGGCCACCTCGAACTCGCGGGCGGCGGCTTCGACAGCTCGCAGGCGTCGTCCGATTCGATCGACATGGTCGACACCTTCGTCGGCCTGCCCGCCGCCGCGCTGACCGAAAGCGCCGCCGACGCGCAGGAAATCTACATCCCCGGCATCCAGAAGTGGTTCGAGGTGCGACGCCAGTACATCCAGTGGGTCGACGGCCATCTTGCGCAGATGCAGATCGCGACCGACATCACGACCCGCAAGCGCGCGCAGGAACTCGCGCGCCAGCAGGACGAGAAGCTGCAGTTCACGAGCCGCCTGATGACGATGGGTGAAATGGCCTCGTCGCTCGCGCACGAACTGAACCAGCCGCTCGCCGCCATCAATAACTATTGCTCCGGAACCGTCGCACTGGTTAAATCCGGTCGAACGACGCCCGACAATCTGCTGCCGGTGCTCGAAAAGACTGCGCAGCAGGCGGTGCGCGCCGGCATGATCATCAAGCGCATCCGCGAGTTCGTGAAGCGCAGCGAGCCGAAGCGGCAGGCCACGCGGGTCGCGGATATCGTCGCGGACGCGGTGGGTCTCGCTGAAATCGAGGCAAGGAAGCGGCGCATTCGCATCGTTACGGATCTGCGCTCGCGGCTGCCGGTGATCTACGTCGATCCGGTGCTGATCGAGCAGGTGCTCGTGAACCTGCTGAAGAACGGCGTCGAAGCGATGGCCGAAGCGCGCCCGAACGCGGTCGACCCAGTCATCCGCGTGGTCGTGCGACTGGAGAGCGGATTCGTTTGCATCAGCGTCGTCGACCAGGGGCCCGGCGTCGACGAAGCGACCGCCGAGCGTCTGTTCGAACCGTTTTACAGCACCAAGTCCGATGGCATGGGCATGGGGCTGAACATTTGCCGTTCGATTATCGAATCGCACCGCGGCCGTCTGTGGGTGGTCAACAACGTCGAATCCGACGGCCACATCACGGGCGCCACGTTCCATTGCAGTCTGCCCATTGGGGAGCCTGACGGCCCGAGCAACGGCGGGTCCGAGGCGCCGATACCACAAACCGTTACGGGAGAGCTATGAACAGCCCAGTCACCACACAGGAAACCGTCTTTGTCGTCGACGACGACGAGGCCGTGCGAGATTCGCTGCGCTGGCTGCTGGAGGCGAACGGCTACCGCGTTCAGTGCTTCTCGAGCGCCGAGCAGTTCATCGACGCATGGCAGCCGCATCAGCATCCGGGCCAGATCGCGTGTCTGATCCTCGACGTGCGGATGTCCGGCATGAGCGGGCTCGAGTTGCAGGAACGCCTGATCGCCGACAACGCGTCGTTGCCGATCATCTTCGTGACGGGCCACGGCGACGTGCCGATGGCGGTGTCGACGATGAAAAAAGGCGCGATGGACTTCATCGAAAAGCCGTTCGACGAAGCCGAACTGCGCAAGCTCGTCGAGCGCATGCTCAACAAGGCACGCAGCGAAAGCACCAGCGTCCAGCAGCAGCGCGCCGCGGCCGAGCGCCTCGGCAAGTTGACCGCGCGCGAGCATCAGGTGCTCGAGCGGATCATCGCGGGCCGCCTGAACAAGCAGATCGCCGACGACCTTGGCATCAGCATCAAGACGGTCGAAGCGCATCGCGCGAACATCATGGAAAAGCTGAACGTCAACACGGTCGCCGATCTGCTGCGACTCGCGCTGTCGAACAAGCCGCAAACGGCGCAGTAACAGAGGCACGGGCGGCCCTTCGTTCGGAGGGGCCGTTGGTACGTGGCCGCCATCCGTGGCGGTTGCGTCGCCGGTTCGCGACGGCCTGACCGACGCCGAGTCCGGCGTGCGAGCGGCCTGCCCCGGCGCTCGCAGTGCGCTTCCTTGCTGCCACAGGACCGCCGCCTCACATCCCGGACGCTCCCACGCGCGCCGCGCGCCCCGAATCCACTGCGGAAGCACGCCCCCGCGCCGGTATAATGTTGGACTTCGCGGCGACGCCTTGCCCGAACCCGCAGCGCGCCTGTCGCAGGGCGACGGGGCTCCGTCAGCCAGCCGAAGCACGCCGTCGCGCCCCTCCGCGCGAGCGCTTCGCCCCGCCTGCCAAATCGCCTGTCCCGACCTGATTCCCGATCCCAATCTCGACCCAACGTTCGACCGACCATGACAGCCAAACTGATCGACGGCCTCGCCCTCTCCAAGACCCTGCGCGCCGACGTCGCGGCGCGCGCCGCCGCCCTGACCGCCCGCGGCCATCAGCCGGGCCTCGCCGTGATTCTGGTCGGCGACAATCCGGCCAGCGAAGTGTATGTGCGCAACAAGGTAAAGGCCTGCCACGACAACGGCCTCGGCTCGTCGTTTGACCGCTATCCGGCCAATCTGCCCGAAGCCGACCTGCTCGCGCGCATCGACGAGCTGAATCGCGATCCGGCCATCCACGGCATTCTCGTGCAGTTGCCGCTGCCGAAGCACATCGACAGCCACAAGGTGATCGAGGCGATCGCGCCCGAGAAGGACGTCGACGGTTTCCACGTCGCCAATGCGGGCGCGCTGTTGACGGGTCAGCCGCTGTTCCGTCCGTGCACGCCGTACGGCGTGATGAAGATGTTCGAGGCCTACGGCATCGATCTGAAGGGCGCGAACGCGGTCGTGATCGGCCGCTCGAACATCGTCGGCAAGCCGATGGCGCTGCTGCTGCTCGAAGCGGGCGCGACCGTCACGATCTGCCACAGCAAGACGCGCGATCTGGCCGCGCACACGCGCAACGCCGACGTCGTGGTCGCCGCGACCGGTCTGCGCAACATCCTGACCGCGGACATGGTGAAGCCGGGCGCGACCGTGATCGATGTCGGCATGAATCGCGACGACGCCGGCAAGCTGTGCGGCGACGTCGACTTCGCGGGTGTCAAGGAAGTGGCCGGCCACATCACGCCGGTGCCGGGCGGCGTCGGCCCGATGACGATCACGATGCTGCTCGTCAACACGATCGAAGCGGCCGAGCGCGGGGCGGACGCGGCCAAGGCGTAACCGCCGGGCGGCGAGCGCGAGGCGGAGTGAGGCGACTCATCCGTCTCGTCCACCGGGACATCACCCGCCCTTCTCTCTCGCAGAAGCACCACCTCCTTACCGCGTCGCCGGAACACGCGGCCCACGCCACGCCCCGCCCCAACGCGCGCCCAACACGCCGCAACATCTGTTAATTTGTCAGCCGATGGATTGGAATCGGCGCCCCCCGCCCCAATAATGTCCATAGCCGGTGCCGCCATGCGCCGAGCGTCGAGCGACCCACCACGAGACGGCACGCGCGAGCGCCGCACCGCCCCCTTCACCCGCGTCAGACAGGAAGCCTTATGTCCACTACCGCCACGCATCAAGACAACCCGCTCCTCGATTTTTCCGATCTGCCGCGCTTTGGCTCCATCCGACCCGAACACGTGACGCCCGCCCTCGACGTGCTGCTCGCCGACGCGGCGGCCGCCGTCGAGCGTGCCGCGCTGCCGGCCACGCCCGCGTCGTGGGCCGACGTCGTCGAACCGGTCGAGCGCGCCACCGAGCCGCTGTCGCGCGCGTGGAGCGTGATCGGTCATCTCAATGCCGTCGCCGATACGCCCGAGCTGCGCGCCGTGTACGGCGAAAACCTGCCGCGCGTGACCGAGTTCTGGTCGAGCGTCGGCCAGAATCTCGCGCTCTACGAGAAGTACAAGGCACTGAACGCCAGCGACGAATTCGCATCGCTGAACGGCGAACGCAAAAAAATCCTCAGCAACGCGCTGCGTGATTTCCGTCTGTCCGGCGCCGAGTTGCCGGAAGACCAGAAGCCGCGTTTCGCCGAATTGCAGGAGCGCCAGGCGGCGCTGTCGAAGGCATTTTCGGATCACGTGCTCGATGCGACCAACGCGTATGCGTACATCGTCGATGCGGGCAACGAAACGCAACTGGCGGGGCTGCCCGAAGACGTGATCGAAGCCGCGAAGGAAGCGGCTGTACGCGACGGCAAGACCGGCTACAAGTTCACGCTGCACTTCCCGTCGTATTTCCCGGTCATGCAGTACTCGGAGAACCGTCCGATGCGTGAAGCGATGTATCGCGCGTACGTGACGCGCGCGTCCGAACTCGGCGCGCAATACGGCAACGGCAATACCGAGTGGGACAACACCCAGGTGCTCGCCGACGAACTGAAGCTGCGCGCCGAAGAAGCGCAGATGCTCGGCTACGGCAACTTCGCCGAAGTGTCGCTCGCACCGAAGATGGCCGAATCGCCGGCGCAGGTAATGGCCTTCCTCGAAGACCTCGCGACGCGCGCGCGTCCGCATGCCGAGCAGGACTGGAAAGAGCTGCGCGAATTTGCGGCGAGCGAACTCGGCATGACCGAGCTGCAGCCGTGGGATATGACGTTCGCCGCCGAGCGTCTGCGTCAGAAGCGCTATTCGTTCTCGGAAAACGAAGTGAAGCAGTACTTCCCGGAAGACGCGGTGTTCAAGGGCCTGTTCAAGGTCACCGAGACGCTGTTTGGCGTGCGCATCCGCCGCGACGAAGCGGCCGTCTGGCATCCGGACGTGCGCTTCTTCCGCGTCGAGAATCAGGACGGCGGCCTCGTCGCGCAGTTCTATCTCGACCTGTATGCACGCGAAGGCAAGCGCGGCGGCGCATGGATGGACGACGCGCGCGGCCGTCACAAGCTCGCGCATGGCGCGGTGCAAACGCCGGTCGCGTATCTAACCTGTAATTTCTCGGCGCCGGTCGGCGGCAAGCCCGCCTGCTTTACGCACGACGAAGTGATCACACTGTTCCATGAGTTCGGCCACGGCTTGCATCACATGCTCACGCGCGTCGATGAGCTCGGCGTGTCGGGCATCAACGGTGTCGAATGGGATGCGGTTGAGCTGCCTTCGCAGTTCATGGAGAACTTCTGCTGGGAGTGGGACGTGCTGTCCGACATGACCTCGCACGTCGATACCGCCAAGCCGTTGCCGCGCGAGCTGTTCGACAAGATGCTCGCCGCGAAAAACTTCCAGAGCGGCCTCGGCACGCTGCGGCAGATCGTGTTCTCGATGTTCGACATGCAACTGCATACGGGCTTCGATGCGAACGGCGCGAAGAGCGCCAACGAACTCGCGCGCGAAATCAACGAGCGCTTCCATGTCGTGCCGCAAGCGCCGTTCTCGCGTTGGCCGAATACGTTCAGCCATATTTTCGCGGGCGGTTACGCGGCCGGCTACTACAGCTACAAGTGGGCGGAAGTGCTGTCGGCCGACGCGTACGCGGCGTTCGAGGAAGCCGCGCAAGCCGCGGGCAGCGTGCTCGATCAGACGACCGGCATGCGTTATCGTCGCGAGATTCTCGAAGTGGGCGGCAGCCGTCCGGCGATGGAATCGTTCAAGGCGTTTCGTGGCCGCGAGCCGAATATCGATGCGCTGCTGCGGCATAACGGCATGGCGCCGGGTGCCGCGCACTGAGCGATTGAAACGTCGCGATGATCGTTCGGCCTGGATGCGATGGCGCTGAATGAACGATGCCGATAGAAAAACCGGCGGTCTGCGCAAGCAGGCCGCCGGTTTTTCATTGATGCGCGAGATACGTCGCTACGCGCGATGCAGCTTGAAATCGACCTGCTCAGGCCGCCCTTCTAGCGATAACGACACGCTCGCGGCCGGCGCGCGGCCGACCACCCTGCCCCGGCTCACCACCACGAGCCGCGCGGCGCGCAGACGGATCGCCTCGAGCTCGTCGCGCGCATCGAGCACGACGAGATTGGCCGCGCATCCGGGCGCGATGCCATAGTCTTCCAGACCGAGAATGCGCGCCGCGTTCACGGTCACCGCGTCGAAACAGGCGTGCATGCCGTCGACGCTGGTCATCTGCGCAACATGCAGGCCCATCTGCGCGACTTCGAGCATGTCGGCCGAACCGAGGCTGTACCACGGGTCCATCACGCAGTCGTGGCCGAACGCGACGGTGATGCCCGCGGCCAGCATCTCCGGCACCCGCGTCATGCCACGCCGTTTCGGGTATGTGTCGCTGCGGCCTTGCAGCGTGATGTTGATCAGCGGATTCGCGATCGCCGCGACGCCCGACTCGCGCATCAGCGGCAACAGCTTGCTCACGTAGTAGTTGTCCATCGAATGCATCGACGTCAGGTGCGAACCGGCGACACGTCCGTGCAGGCCGAGCCGGTGCGTTTCGGCCGCGAGCGTTTCGATGTGGCGCGACAGCGGATCGTCCGATTCGTCGCAATGCATGTCGACGCGCAGGCCCTTTTCGGCCGCGTACTCGCACAGCATGCGCACCGACCGGGCGCCGTCGGCCATCGTCCGCTCGAAATGCGGAATGCCGCCGACCACGTCGACGCCCATGTCGATCGCGCGCTTCAGATTGTCGAACGCACCGGCGCTGCGCAGCAGACCGTCTTGCGGGAAGGCAACCAATTGCAGATCGAGATACGGCGCGACGCGGCGCTTCACTTCGAGCAATGCCTCGACCGCGAGCAGACGCGGATCGCACACGTCGACGTGGCTGCGGATCGCGAGCAGGCCGCGCGCGACCGCCCAATCGCAATACTGCATCGCGCGTTCGATCAACGCCTGCTGCGTGAGCTGGGGCTTCAGCTCGCCCCATAGCGCGATGCCTTCGAGCAGCGTGCCCGACGCGTTCACGCGCGGCAAACCGTACGACAGCGTCGCGTCCATATGGAAATGCGGGTCGACGAATGGCGGCGTGACGAGCGAACCGGCCGCGTCGATTTCGTCGCGCGCGCTCGCGGCCAGGTTCGGCTCGATGGCGACGATACGGCCCGCGTCGACGCCGATGTCGATTGGGGACTGGTGATGCGGGGACAGCTGGGCGGCACTGCGGGGCAGCGTCGCGCGGCGGATGATCAGATCCATGTTCGCTCCGGTTGATCGCGTTCGGACTCGCTACGATTCTATCGGCGCCAGAAAAATGCGGGCACCGATGCGTACCGGCGCGCAGGCCGAAATCCGTACCGGCTGCGCGCGATGCGACGCGCCTATACTCGCCGTTTCGGCCATGCATTGACGGAGCGTACAGATGAAAACGATCGGCGTGATCGGCGGAATGAGCTGGGAGTCGTCCACCGAGTACTACCGGCTGCTGAACCGCCACGCGAAGGCGCGGCTCGGCGGACATCACAACGCGCGCAGTCTGCTGTTGACCGTCGATTTCGCGTCGATCGAGGCGAACCAGCGCGCCGGCGACTGGCACGCGCTCGGCGAGCAGATGGCCGACGCCGCGCGCCAGCTCGAACGCGGCGGCGCCGATCTCGTGATCCTTGCGACGAACACGATGCATCGCGTGTGCGAATCGATCGAGCAGGCAATCACGGTGCCGTTCCTGCACATCGCCGATCCGACCGGCGCGGCGCTGCGCGCGGCGGGCATCGAGCGCGTGGGCCTGCTCGGCACGCGCTACACGATGGAGCAGACGTTCTATATGGGCCGGCTGCGCGAGCGCTATGGACTCGACACGCTCGTGCCTGATGAGGACGAACGCGCGGACGTGCACCGCATCATTTACGACGAGCTATGCCACGGTAACGTGGCCGACGCGTCGCGCAAGGTTTATCAACGCGTGATCGAGCACCTGGCCGCGCGTGGCGCGCAGGCGGTGATACTCGGTTGCACCGAGATCACGCTGCTGATCAAGCCGGAAGATTCGGTGCTGCCTGTGTTCGATACTACTGCGTTGCATGCGCAGGCGGCGGTGGAGTGGGCGATCGGGTCGGAGTGAGGATGGCTTGGGGCCTGGATCGCACGCGAAACGTGCTGCGCGTGCTCACACGCACACGGCCTGCGCAGCGTAGCTGCCACAAGCAGAAACAACCGTTGAAAGTCAAAAAGCCCGCATGGCTTGCGCGATGCGGGCTTTCAACAATGCTTTGGTTGCGGGGGTAGGATTTGAACCTACGACCTTCGGGTTATGAGCCCGACGAGCTGCCAGACTGCTCCACCCCGCGTCAGAGAAAAAAGAGTATATCGGATCGCTGACACAACGTCAAATGTTGGCGCGAAATACATATCGAGTGCGGTCGAGCAAGCGGCACATTCGCGCGGCGCGATGCGTCGCACGCGCTACGAAACATCGCAACGGCAAGTTGCACACTCCCCGCTCGCGCACGTGGATTAGATGCGGGACTAACGCGAATCGGAGCAACTGGCCGGGACTTCATTCATCGAGCCTCGCCCGCGCGAACGCAACAACGCAAGAAGCTATCTTCATCGTTGAGCGGAACTTGATATGACGTATCCACCGGATGCAATTCTTGCTGCGCTGCCCCTGAAAACCTCTTTGCTCAAGTTGCGCAGGCATCGGCACCCATGCACGAGGAATCAACACGGCATTTAAATTTTTCTGCCGGAGCACGGTCGCCCATGCTCATGCGTATTGCGGAAGGTCGCGACTCCTCGAGCGGCTCGGCTTGGAAAACGAAGGCCTCGCGCGTGCGTATCTGAAGATCGACGGCGCGTGAGCCGATCATGTGCTGACATCGCGAATCAACTCGCGCGACTGACGCCGATAGCCATGCAAGCGCCGCAGCGCGCCGCGCGGCCCTTGCTGCGCGACCACCGCCACCGCCTGAAACGCGACCGGCGCAAACACCAGCCCGAGCAAGGTCGCCGTCACGACGCCGCCGAACACGCCCGTACCGATCGACCGGCGGCTTTCCGCACCGCCGCCGCTCGCCAGCACCAGCGGCACGACGCCCAGCAGGAACGCCGACGACGTCATCACGATCGGGCGAAATCGCGCGCCCGCCGCGCGTATCACCGCGCGCGTCAGCGGCACGCCGCGTAGGCTCAGGTCGCGCGCGAATTGCACGATCAAGATCGCGTTTTTCGCGGACAAGCCGATCACTGTGATCATCCCAACCTTGAAGTAGACGTCGTTCGGCATGCCGCGCATCAGCATCGCCGCAATGGCGCCGACTACGCCAAGCGGTACGACCATTAACACCGCGAGCGGAATCGTCCAGCTTTCGTATAGCGCGGCCAGCGCCATGAACACCGCCAGCAGCGACAGTCCGAGCAGCAACGGCGTCAGCCGCGCCGCCGCGCGTTCTTCGCGCGCCGCATCGACCCAGTCGAACGCGATGCCCGCAGGCAAGCTCGCCGCGAGCCGCTCCATCGCCTCCATCGCCGCCCCCGAACTGACACCGCTCGCCGCACGGCCGTTCAGATCGAGCGACGGATAGCCGTTGTAGCGCGTCAATGCGACTGGCCCGATGGTCCAGCGGCGCGTCGCAACCGACGACAGCGGCACCATCGCGCCCGACTGGTTCGGCACCGACAACGCCAGCAGATCGGTTTCCGTCATCCGCGTCGACGCATCGCCCGCCACCAGTACGCGGCGCATCCGGCCATCCGCCGGAAAATCGTCGACGTAGTACGAGCCAAAGGTGCTGCGAAACACGTCCGCAATCCGGTCGAACGATACGCCGAGTGCGTACGCCTTCGCGCGGTCCACGTCGAGTTCGATACGCGGCGCGTCGGGCAGATCCTCGAAATGAATCGACGCCAGCGACGGATCGGCCTTCGCGCGCTCGGCAAGCTGGTCGCGGGCGGCCTTCAACGCGTCGCGGCCCAAGCCGCCGCGATCTTCGAGCCGGAACGTGAAGCCGTCCGAATGCCCGACGCCCGGCACCGACGGCGGCAATTGCGCCTGCACGTTGCCGTCGAGAATCCGGCTGAACGACCGGTTCAACGTGTCGCGCAGCGTCATCGCATCAACGCCGCGCTGGCCCCAGTCTTTCAGCGTGACGAATGACATCGCTACGTTCTGTCCGCTGCCCTCGAAACTCCAGCCGATCACGCTTGTCACGTTCGCCACCGCCGTTTGCATGCGCAAAATCGACTCGGTCTTTTCGACGACGGCGAGCGTGCGCGCCTGCGTCGCGCCGGCCGGCAACTGGATCATCACCTGCAGCTGGCCCTGGTCTTCGACGGGCAGGAAGCCGCCCGGCATCCGCCAGTACAACGCGCCGCACAGCAGCAGCAATACGGCATACACCGCGAGCAGCGGCCCGACCCGGCGCATCGCGGCGGCCGTCATGGCCCGGTAGGCGCGCGACGCGCGATCAAAGCCCTGTTCGAAATGCGTCGAGAGGCGGGCGGCAACGCCACGCAAACCGCGTCGCGCGTCTCGCTGACGGACCGATTGCGCAGGCGCGCCCAGCAGGTTCGCGCACAACGCGGGCGTCAACGAAAGCGCCATGAAAGACGACACCAGCATCGACGCAATCATCGCGACCGCGAATTGCCGGTAAATCCCACCGACGCCGCCAGGAAAGAACGCCATCGGCACGAACACGGCGGTCAGCACCGCCGTCACGCCGACGATCGCACCGCCGATCTGTTTCATCGCTTTCAATGTCGCGTCGCGCGGCGCCATGCCCTCTTCGTCCATCACGCGATGCACGCTCTCGACCACCACGATCGCGTCGTCGACCAGAATGCCGATCGCCAGCACGAGGCCGAACATCGTGAACACGTTGATCGACAAGCCGAATGCGTACATCGTGGCAAACGCACCCATCAGCGTGACCGGAATCACCACAGTCGGCACCAGCGCGTAGCGCAGATCGCGCAGGAACAGCCACATCACGAGAAACACCAGCACGATCGCCTCGGCCAGCGTGATCAGCACTTCGCGAATTGCAACGTTGACGAAGCGCGCGCTATCGAACGGCACCTGAACCGCGACGCCCGGCGGCAAACGGTTCGCCAGTTCCGCGAGCCGCGCCCGAATCGCGTCCGATGTTTCGAGCGCGTTGCCGCGCGGCCCGAGTTGAATCCCGACCGTCGCCGACGGCTTGCCGTTCAGGCGCGACCAGAACGTATAGTTGTCGCGGCCGATCTCGACCCGCGCGACATCGGCAAGCCGCACTGCCGAGCCGTCGGGGTGCGCTTTCAGCACGATCTGGCCGAATTCCTCCGGCGACAGCAACTGCCCTTTGACGTTCACCGACGCGGTCAGCTGCTGGCCGTCCACCAGCGGCGCGTCGCCGAGTGTGCCTGCCGCGACGCTCACGTTTTGCGCGGCAATCGCGGCGTTGACGTCGGACGCGGCGAGGCCGAATTCGCGCAGCTTCATCGGATCGAGCCAGATGCGCAACGCTTCGTCGGCGTCCCACAGTTGCGCGGAACCGACGCCCGGCGCGCGCTTCAGTTCGCGCATGATGTCGCGGCTGAAGATGTCGCTCAGTTGCGCGGAATCGCGCGTGCCATCGGTGGATGTCAGCGCGACCAGCATCAGGAAAGTGTTGGCGGCCTTGAAAACGCTGATACCCTGCTGCACCACCTGTTGCGGCAAACGCGGCTCGACCTGCTTGAGCCGGTTCTGCACGTCCATCATCGCGATATCGGGGTTGGTGCCGGGCGCGAAGGTCGCCGCGATTTCAAGGTTGCCGAGGCCGTCGCTGCCGGTTTCGTAGTAAAGCATCCCGTCGGCACCGTCGAGACTTTCTTCGATGATACTGCCAACGTTCGCATCCACGGCTTCCGTCGACGCACCCGGATAGACGGCGTCGATCACGATACGCGGCGGCGCGAGTCGCGGATATTGCGCGACCGGCAGTTGCGTCAACGCGAGCGCGCCCGCGATGATTACCGCAAGCGCCAGAATCCACGCAAAGACCGGTCGGTCGATAAAAAAGGCGGCCAAGGCATGCTCACGCGTGTGGGTTCGGTGCGAGCGCGACCGGCGAAGCGAACACCGGCGCATCGGCGAATCGGGCCATATGGAATGCATCGACCAGCTTGCCGTCGCGCATCGCGAACGCTGGCGAGCGTCCTTCCTCGACGAAACCGAAGCGCTGGTACAGGGCGATCGCGCGGTGGTTGTCGACGAACACGGTCAACTCCAGCCGACGCAGGCCGAGCAGCGTATCCGCGCACTCGACGGCCGCCGCGAGCAGCGCCGTGCCGACGCCGCGCCCGACGTAATCGTCATGCACGGACAGACCGATTCCCGCGCAATGCGCCATCCGGTGCATGCGCGGCAACACATCGATCATCCCGACCACGCGACCGCCCGCCTCGGCGCACAGTCCGAGCGTGTCCGCGGGCATTTTTTCGAGCCAGCTCCCGACCGTCGCGTTCGAGCGATACGGCGTCTGCAACGTGCCATGCCGCGCGCCGGGGCAGTTCATCAACGAAGTGATCGCGTCGAGGTCGGACACTTCGCGGGCGCGGATAATCACATGCGCCGTGTCAGGTTTCAACGAGACGTTCATACGGTCGCCTCGATTTCCGCTTGCAGATGACCCATCGGCGCGCGTAAGCGGCCCATGAACACCGAGTCGATCAGCATGCCGTCGCGCAGCACGGCGCCGCGAAAGGTCGCTTCGTGCGAAAAACCGAACTTGCGATACAGCGCAATCGCGCGATGGTTGTCGGCGAACACGTTCAGCTCGAGACGGCGCAGCCCGTACCAGTTGTCGGCGGCTTCGATCAGTTCGGCCATCAGCCGCGTGCCGACGCCCTTTCCCTGCCAGTCGTCGTGCACGCTGATACCCAGCCAGCCGCTATGCGCGCGACGCAGCGCGCCTGGATGCAGATCTGCCGCGCCGACCAGCGTATCGCCCACCAGCGCTGCAATCGCCATCGACGGCGCCGCGAGCTTCGCGAGCCAGCCTTGAGTCTGCTGCAAGGTCGGATACGGACGCATCGGGTTCTGGCGCATCACACCGGGGCATGAACGCAGCGCGTGGAGTTGCGCGGCGTCGTCCGGATGCAGCGGCCTGATGCCGATCTCGAACGGTTCGGCCCCGAACCGTGTCGTGCTCTCAAATATTGTCGTTGGTTCTGTCATTGTTATGGCGTTCAGTCTGTCATCGGAAACTCACTCACAGCGTCAGTTCGAACGAGCGTGCCAGCAAGCCGGGTAGTTTCCAGCCGCCGGTCTGCCGCTCGCCCTCCGTTCCATCGTTCAGCAGCAGTTCCGGCTGGGCGTCGAGACGTTCGAGTTCGCTCGACAGCAAACGGTACAGGCTGTCGTCGAAACGCATCGCGTCGACCGGTGCGACGATCTGGCCGCGTTCGACCCAGAACGTCGCGAAACGCGTCATGCCGGTCAACCGGCAATTCATCCGGTCAGAAAAATTCACGTACCAGAGATTGCCGACATACAGTCCGGTATCGAGTGCGGCAAGGATATCGGCGGCGTCGAGATCGCCGCCAGCCATCGCCAGCGAGTCGGGCGTTTCGCTGGCGAGCGCGCCGTTCGGCGTCAATCCGTATTCGCGCGCGCTACGAGCGTTGGTCAGTTGCCCGGCGTTGCGGCCGTCGTGAATCAACGGCACGCTGTCGCGCTGATAACCGTCTTCGTTGAAGCGCGGCGTGATATTCAGGCTCAGGTCTTCGGTCATCGACACGCGCGAATCGAGCGCGACTTCGCCGCTAAGCAGCCGGTAAAACGGGCTGCGCGCGGTGGCATTCGCGCGCGCGGAAAACCCGCCCCACGACGCCGTGCCGAGCAGTTCCAGCATCGCCGACGGCGCCAAATACGTGCGATACCGCCCCGGCGACAACACGCGCGGCGTGCGTCCAAGCACCGGCAAACGTGCGGCGCCCTGTTCGACCTTCGCGGCGAACACGTCGTCGTCCCAGTGGTCGCCGGTGTACGTGCTTTTGATCGCACGACCGCTCGGGTCGTACAACGACCAGCTAAAGCTGAAGTTGCTGACTTCGTACCAGCCGCGACTGCCGCGCGACGACGCGAAGCCGCGCACCATCGAGCCACCTGCATAGAAGCCGACGAAATCGAGTCCGCGCGCGCTTTCTGTAGCGATCCGCAACAGTGCGTCGGGCGCGGGCAGCTTGCCGCTGCGGCGCGTCGATTGGGTCCATTGGGTGGCGTCGTACAACAGATGCGGGTCGTCGGGCGCATCGCGCAAGCCGTCGCGCAACGTATTCAGCGCATCGGCGATATCGCGCAGATCCGTCGCCGGATCGCCGCATACCGTGAAGCTCGAATACGCCTGCCTGGCGCCGTCGATCAGGCGGACGGTCAGTTTGCCTTGCGACACCTGGCCGATCTGCCGAACCTTGCCACCGTTGAAGCGGATAAAGTCGGATTGCTCCGCCGACAGCCGCGTCAACGCCACTTCGTCGCCGCTGAGCAACGTGTCGATCGCATCGGCGAGCAGCGCGAAATGCGCGTGCCAATCCGGCGACTGCGCGTTCGAGGCGAAATCGAAGCCGCTCGATGCATTGACTGCATTGGTTGTAGTCATCGCGCGCCTCCGAATACATCGACATGCGTGAACACGCACGGCGGCGACGCATGGCCGACGCGCACCATCTGCGTCGGCTCGCCTTTGCCGCACATCGACGTGCCGAACACTTCGCGCATGCCGGCATTGCCGACCGCGCTCAGGCTGCGCCAGAAATTTGCGGATATGCCGCGATAATTCGGTTGCTTGACGATTTGCGTGAGCTTGCCGTTTTCGATCAACTGGCCGAGCTCGCAGCCGAATTGAAACTTGTTGCGGTGATCGTCGATCGACCACGACGTATTGGTTCGCATCAGGATGCCGTGTTCGATGCCGGAAATCATTTCGCCCAGCGTGCTGGTTCCCGGTTCGATATTCAGGTTCGCCATCCGGTCGATCGGCGCGCGATTCCAGCTCGACGCACGCGAATTCGCGACGCCCGCCATCTTTGCGCGCTGTTGCGACAGCGCGCCACCGAGCGGACGTTCGAGCACGCCATCGCGAATCAGATACTGTTTGCGCGCTTCAGTGCCGTCGTCGTCGAATGCGTACGACGCGGCTTCTTCGCGCAACGACGGATCGAATGTCACGTTGAGCAGTTCCGAGCCGTAACGGTAAGTGCCGAACATCTCCGGCTTCACGAAACTCCATCCGGCGAAATTGCGTTCGTCGCCGAGAATCCGGTCGAGTTCGAGCGGATGCCCGATCGATTCGTGAATCTGCAACATCATCTGATCGGGCATCAGCAGAAGGTCGCGCGGACCAGACGGACAGTTCGGCGCGGCCAGCAAGGTCAGCGCGTCGGTGGCGAGCCGCACGCCTGCGCCGTCGAACGCGTAGCGGTCCAGCACTTCGACGCCGCCTTGCGCGAGCGTGCCGTAATTGCCGCCGAGCGTGCGCACCTGCGTGTCGCCGTTCGCGTGCGCCGCGACGCTCATTTCCGGCATGACGAGGCAAAAGCGCTGCTCGATTCGCGCGCCGTCGCTGGTCAGATAGACCTGTTCGGTGCGCGTGATCTGCACGGATGCCGTGCGCTCGACGATCCGGTCGTCGATTTTCGCGGCGGCGCATTCGTGCGCGAGACGCGCGATCCATTCGCCGCGCGTCGGCAGCGGCTGGTCGGCATTGGGCGAGACATACGCGCCGCTGAGCGCTTCGCGCGACACTGCGCGATGGTCGATCAGCGATGCGCCGGCGCTCGCCAGCGCACGTTGCGTCGCGATATCGAGCGCAGCCTGCAAGCCCGCGATGGACAGATCCGTGCTCGCCGCATAGCCCGCGCCCGCGCCGGCCCACGCGGTCAGCATGGCGCCGCGTTCGCGCTGCGTGCGCAGCGGCTGCGTGACGTCGTTGCGCACTTCGTGGTCGTCGATCTGTTCATCGCAAATCCGTAAGGACCAGAACGCCGCGGTGCTCTTCAACGCACGGGCGGCCTGCGTCCAGCGCGATTCACTCATTGCAGCACCTCGGGTTCGTCGTGCTCCGGCGCGATCATCGACGCGGCGAGCAACGACTGCGTATAAGGATGTGACGGCGCATGCAGCACGTCGAGCGTGGCTCCCGTTTCGATCACGCGGCCGTTCTTCATCACGATCACGCGATGCGCCATCGCACGCATCACCGCCAGATCATGGGTGATCAATAGATAACTTAACCGGTACTTCTTCTGCAAGCCCGCCAACAACTTAAGCACCTGTTGCTGGATCGACACATCGAGCGCGCTGGTCGGCTCGTCGAGAATCAGCACTTCCGGTTCGACCGCCAACGCACGCGCGATCGCTATGCGCTGCCGCTGCCCGCCGGAAAACTCGTGCGGATAGCGCAGCATCGATTCTTGCGGCATTCCCACTTCTTCGAGCATCGTCCCCACCCGCGCGCGGCGCGTGCGCGCGTCGATTTCCGGCCGGTGCACCTCGATCCACTCCCCGACGATCTGCTCGACCGTCATGCGCGGCGATAGCGACCCGAACGGGTCCTGAAACACCACCTGCATCCGCGAGTACAACGCGCGGCGCGAGTTCGCTCCACGCAAAGCGGACAACGGCGCGCCGTCGATATGGATATAACCGGCGGCGGGCCGTTGCAGACCGAGCAGCGTCGCCGCCAGCGTCGATTTTCCGGAGCCCGATTCGCCGACCACGCCGAGCGTCTCACCGCGACGCAGCGTCAGATCGACGTCGTGCACTGCGCGAAACGTCGAACCGCTGAACAGCGAGCGCCAGCCTTTCGCGGCCGTCCGGTAATCGACCGCGAGGCCTTGCACCTCGAGCACCCGACGCGCGTGCGGTTCGATCGGCTCGATCTCGCGATGCGGTTCGCTGTCGAGCAAGCGCTGCGTGTAAGGATGCTGCGGCGCTGCGAACAGCGCCTGGGTCGTATTGGTTTCGACCAACACACCCTTTTCCATTACCGCCACGCGTCGGGCGAAGCGGCGCACGAGATTCAGGTCGTGCGTGATCAGCAGCACCGCCATGCCGCGATCGGCGGCTTCCTGTTCCTGAAGCTCGATCAGCAGATCGACGATCTGCTGCCGCACGGTGACGTCGAGCGCGGTAGTGGGTTCGTCGGCGAGCAGCAGGCGCGGACGGCACGCGAGCGCCATCGCGATCATCGCGCGCTGGCGTTGTCCGCCGGATAGTTGATGCGGGTAGCTGTCGATCCGCCGTTCCGGCTCGGGAATGCCGGTACGGCGCAGCAGTTCGATGCCGCGTGCGTGCGCCGCGTTCGGCCGCAAACCTTCGTGCAAACGCAGGCTTTCGGCGATCTGCTGACCGATCGTGAACAGCGGATTGAGCGCGGTCATCGGCTCCTGAAACACCATCGCGACGTCGGCGCCGCGAATCCCGCGCATCTGCTGCTCGGTTTTCTGCAGTAGATCGACGCCGTCGAGACGTATCTCGCCGCTGGTCTGCGCATGTTCGACGAGGCGCAGGATCGACAGCGCGGTGACGCTCTTGCCCGAACCGGATTCGCCGACCAGCGCAACCCGCTCGCCGCGCCCGATCGTCAGGTTCAGTTCGCGAACCGCGACCTTGTTGCCGAAACGGATCGAGAACGTGTCGACTTCCAGCAAAGGCTTGTGCAACGTTGCATCGCTCATCACTTTCCCCCGCCGAACGCCGACCCGCGCGAACGCGTGTCGAGCGCATTGCGCAACGCGTCGCCCATGAACGTCAGCAGCAACAACGTGATCACCAGCGCGGCAAACGCAGATACCGAAATCCACCATGCGTCGAGGTTGTTCTTGCCTTCCTGAAGCAGTTCGCCCAGGCTCGGCGTGGGCGGTGCGACACCCAGCCCCAGAAAGTCCAGACTCGTCAGCGACAGAATCGCGGCGCTCATCCGGAACGGCAGGAAGGTGATCACCGGCGTCATGCTGTTCGGCAGCAGATGACGCCAGATGATCTGCCAGTTGCTCAAACCCATCGTGCGCGCGGCGCGAACGTAATCGAGCGAACGGTTGCGCAGGAACTCGGCGCGCACATAGTCGGACAACACCAGCCAGCCGAACATCGACAGCAGGATAAACAGCAGCCACAAACTCGGCTCGAAGATCGACGCGAAGATGATCAGCAGATACAGGTCCGGCATCGAACTCCATACTTCGATCAGGCGCTGCCCGATCAGGTCGGTGCGGCCGCCGTAAAAGCCTTGCAACGCACCAGCCAGCACGCCCAGCACGATACCCGACACCGTCAGCGCAAGCGCCATCAACACCGACAGCCTGAAGCCGTACAGCAATCGCGACAGCACGTCGCGGCCGTATTGATCGGTGCCGAGCCAGTTGGTCGCGGACGGCGACGCCGGAAACGGCCGCGTCGCGAAGTAATCGATCGTATCGTAGTGGTAGTGATTCGGCGGGTAGATCGCGAAGTTGCCTTTCTCCGTCAACTGCTTGCGGATAAACGGATCGAGATAGTTCGCGCGGGTCGGAAAATCGCCGCCGAACATCGTTTCCGGATAATCCTTCACGATCGGAAAATAGTAATGGCCGTCGTAGCGGACCATCAACGGCCGGTCATTCGCGAGCACTTCGCCGAGCAGGCTCAGCACGAACAGCGTTGCGAACACGATCAGGCTCCAGTAACCGAGCTTCTGCCGGCGGAAACGCTGCCATACGCGTCGCCCAGGCGACACGGACACCGGCAACGCGCCGGGCGGCAGTTCATCGGTCCAGGCTGTTGAATTGGATGCGGGGGTCGACGAGGACATAGCAGACGTCAGCAATGAGTTTGGTCACGAGACCAATCAGCGTGAACAGGAACAGCGAACCCAGCACGACCGGATAGTCGCGGCGGATCACCGAGTCATAAGACAGTTGGCCCATGCCGTCGAGCGAAAACAGTGTTTCGATCAGCAGATTACCGTTCAGGAAGGCGCCGATAAACGCGGCGGGCAGCCCGGTCAGCAAAGGAATCGCGGCGTTGCGCAATACGTGCTTCCACAGCACGTCACGCTTGGGCGCGCCTTTCGCCCGGGCGGTCAGCACGTATTGACGACCAATCTCTTCGAGAAACGTATTCTTGGTCAGGATCGTGACGATCGCGAAGTTGCCCACCACCGACGCCGTCACCGGCAACACGATGTGCCACAGATAATCGAGCACCTTGCCGAACGCGCTGAGTTCGTCGAAGTTATCGGACGTGAGGCCGCGCATCGGGAAGACCTGCCAGAACGTGCCGCCGCCAAACAGCATCAGCAGCAGCACGCCGAACACGAAGCCCGGAATCGCGTAGCCGGTCAGCACCATCACGCTGGTGGCGGTGTCGAAGCGCGATCCGTTGCGCACCGCTTTCGCGATCCCGAGCGGCACCGACACGATGTAGGTCAGCACGACCGTCCATAACCCAAGCGTGATCGACACCGGCAGTTTCGAGCGGATCACCGCCCACACGCTCTGATGGTGATAGTAGGACTGGCCGAGATCGAAACGCGCGTAGTCCCTCAGCATCTTCAGATAGCGCGTCAGCGGCGGTTTGTCGAAGCCGAACTGCTTCCTGATCTGCTCGATCTGCTGCGGATCGACGCCCTGGCTGCCGTGATACGCGTTTCCTCCGCCTCCGCCTTCGCCGCCGCGCTGCTGGCCGTGACGCAACTGCGTCATCATCTGTTCGACCGGGCCGCCCGGCACGAACTGCGTCACGAAGAACGTCAGCGTTACGACGCCGATCAGCGTCGGGATCATCAGCAGCAGACGTTTGACGATGTAGATAAACATAAGCCCCTCACTTCGCCTCGGCGGTGTTGGCCGCAGCGGACGGCGTTTTGCGATACCAGTAGCTGACGATCCAGTCCTCGCCCTGGAAACTGACCGGCGTCACCGACGGGTAGCCGAGCGCGCTTTTGTACGCTATGCGCGTATCCGGCGCGAAATATTCGGGCACCAGGTAATAGCCATTGATCAGCACGCGGTCGAGCGCATGGGTCGCGGTTTCGAGTTCGTTCAGCGTGCTCGCGCGCATCACCGCGCGCACCAGCGCATCGACCGCCGGCGACCTCACGCCCGGATAGTTCTCCGAGCCGACCTGGGACGCCGATGCGCTGCTGAAACGACGCTCCAGTTCGGAACCGGGAATCGTCACGCGCAGATAGATAAAACTCGTCATATCGAAATCGAAGTTGTCGATCCGCTTCTGATACAACGCACTATCTATCTCGCGCATATGCGCATCGATGCCGAGCAGTTGCAGGTTGCGCATATACGCCAGCAGTACGCGATCCATGCCAGGCTGATCGTCGATGATTTCGATCGACATCGGGTTCCCGTGCGCGTCGCGCAACTGGCCGTCGCGCACCGTCCAACCCGCTTCGGCGAGCAGGCCGCGCGCTTCGCGCAGGTTCTCGCGCAACGTGTGCGGCGCAATCGTGTCGGCCTGCCTGACCATTGGACCGAACACGGCCGCCGGCAAACTCGCGCGATACGGGTCGAGCAGCGTGAGCTCGGCATCGGTGGGCACGCCTTGCGCGGCGAACGGGCTATCGTCGAAGTAGCTGTTGGTGCGCCGGTACTGGCCGTAGAAGGTCATCCGGTTCAGCCAGTCGTAGTCGAACGCGAGTGCAAGGGCATGCCGCACCCGCACATCCGAAAACATCGGCCTGCGCGTGTTGAACATCAGCCCCTGCATCTGCGCGCCGTGATCCGGAAACAGTTTGCGCTGCAACGCGCCGTTCTCGAAGTTCTTGCCGATATAACGGCGCGCCCATTGCATCGAACTGTATTCGACCATCACGTCGGTATCGAGCGCTTTCAGCGATTCGAGCTGCGTGTAATGATCGTGATAGAGCTTGAACGCGACGCGCGCGAAGTGGTACATGCCGCGCCGCGACGGCAAATCGGCGGCCCAGTAAGCCGGATTGCGACGGTAGACGATCTGCGTGTCGTTCTTGCGCTGCCCGATCAGATACGGGCCGCTCGACACCGGCGGCACGTTGGTCAACTGATCGAACGCGATGCGCGTGCCGTTGGCTTGCATTGCCCACTTGCGCGAGAAAACCGGCAGGTCGCCTGCGATCAACGGCGCGTCGCGTTCCACGTGCCTGAAGTCGAAGCGCACCCGCGACGGGTCGAGCACCGTGGCGCGGCTGATCACCGCGAACTGCGAGTTGAACAGCGGCGATGCCTGCGGGCTGGTCAGCGTATCGAACGAATACTTGACGTCGTCGGCGGTGATCGGATCGCCGTTCGAAAAGCGCGCTCGCGGGTCGATATGAAACACCGCTGATTTGCCATCCGGCGCCACCTCGACGTCGTCGGCGATCAATGCGTATTCCGACGCGAGTTCGTCCCAACTGCGCTGCATCAGCGTATCGAACATCAAATGCAGAATGTCCGGCGCCGGCGCACCACGCGTCAGGAACGGATTCAGCGAATCGTAGCTTTGCGCTTCGTCGTAGTTCTGGAAAACCAGTGTGCCGTCGGTCGGCGCATTCGGGTCCGCGTAATCGAAATGCGTGAACCCGGACGGATACTTCGGCGCGTCATACTGCGCGATCGACGCCCTCGCGAACGCGGGCGCGGTCGTCAACGGCACGACCAGCAGCCCCGCGGCGAGCGTCATCGCAACTCGCGCCGCGAACGCCGTAACGACGCTCGCGCGCGGGCCTCGAAACCTGTCGGTTGTCATCATGCGTGTCTGGACGCGCATCGGCTCGTAGCCGACGCGCGATGCTTCGAAACCGCGCGGGCAGCGGCGGGTAGCCACCGCTCGCGCGGTTCCGGGTTGAAGGCCGGATGGGTAAATTGCGAAGGCCGGAAGTTCGCGTCGAAGCTGAGCTTATTCGTCGTCGTTACTCGTCGTGGTTACTCGTCGTCGGACGGTGTGGTCTTGAACGAGAACTGAACTTCGCCGACATACGGCTCGGCATTCTTCTCGCACTTGTACGCCTTGCCTGCGGCAATCACGGCTTCGTTGAACACCGATGTCGGCGGCGTGACGCGCATGATCTTCACGTCGCTGACCTTGCCGTCCGTACCGATCGTCAGATGCGCGATCACGTCCGCCGAAATACCGTCCGTCAATGCCTTGCGCGGAATCACCGGCTGCACCGACTGGCAATGACCGCGGCCGTCCACCACGCCATGCAGCGCGGGCGGCGCCGGCGGCGCGGCCGGTGCAGGAGCGGGTGCCGGCGCAGGCGTCGGCGACGCGACTGCCGGAGCGTTCGGAGCCGGATTCGCCGTGGGCTGGATCACCGGCTGCGGCGTCGGTCGCGGCGGCGGCGGCGTCGGGGTCGGCTTCGGTATTTCGTGCTTCGGCTGCGCTTTTGGCGGCGCCGGCGGCGGCTCCAGCTTCTTCACCTCGGGCGGCGGCGGTGGCGGAGGCGGCGGCGCAATCTGCACGCGCATCTCCTTCGGCGGCGGAGGCGGCGGCGGCTGGAACTTCATGTGCGATACGCCCAGAATCACCAGCGCCTCGACCAGCACCGCAACGCCGATCGCCAGCTTCATGGGCATGCGACCGTGATGCGCCGGCGTCGTCGATGCCCAGAGTGCGCCGTCCAGGCGGTTTTGCGGATCTTTCATGTCGATGGCCGGTGAACTCATGTCGTCGGGTTCGTGGCCAATGCAACCGAACTGATGCCCGCCGCGCGCACCAGGTCCATCACCTTGACGATATTCTTGTAGCTCGTGCCTTCGTCGCCGGCAATCGCGACATCCACTTTCTTCGAGTCGTGAACCAGACCTTGCAGACGCGCGGTCAGTTCTTCCGGCGTCACGGGCTTCGAATCCAGATAGATTTCATCCGTCTTCGTCACGCCGATCGATAGCTTGACGGTCTGCTGCAACTGCTCGGCGGTGCTCGATTGCGGCAGGTCGAGCTTGATGCCTGTGCCCTGGATCATCTTCAGCGTCGCGAGCATGAAGAACACCAGCAGGAACATCATGATGTCGATCATCGGGATGATCTCGATGCGCGCTTTCTCTTCACCGCCGAGGTAATGGCTGCGATGGTTTCGCATGGTCCGTCTCCTTGAGTGAGGGCGTCAGACTGCGAAGCGCGATACGAGCAACGACTTGATGAGGTCGAACTGGTTGACCGTCATCCGGATACGCTTGTTGAAGTAGTTCAGGAAGATCACGCAGATGATCGCGATGGTCAGCCCGCACGCGGTGGCCGTCAGTGCGTGACCGATGCCGCCCGTCACACCGTTCGGGTTCGCGGTGCCGCTGGTGCCGAGCACGTTGAACGATTCGACCATGCCGATGATCGTGCCAAGCAGACCCAGCAACGGGCCGAGCGTCACGGCCGTGTCGAGAATCCACAGGTTACGGTCGAGACGCGGCAACTGGAACATGATCGTTTCCTCGATCTCGCGTTCGACCACGGCTTCGCTCTTGCCCTTCACTTTCATCGCCGACTTCACGAGTTCGCCTTGCACGGTCTGCTTGTAGTGCTCGGCCACTTTGGCGGCATCGTCGGGATTGGCTGCATCGACGAGTTTCAGGTCATGTTCGAGGGTCCTGCCGGCACGCACGGCACGCGAGAAGAACATGAATCGTTCGATGATGATCGCGATGCCGAGCAGGAAGATGAACGCGAGGAGAGGGATCAGACCCATCGACTGGATCGAGTAGTTAATGAGGGTATTCAGCACTGCGGACTCCGGTTAGTACGGGCTCAAGCGGCCGTTGAATAACGGTGGGTATCGAGATGCCGGCTGCCTTATGGGTCGCCAGCTAAAAAGGCCTGCCAGCAATGCAAAGCCCGTACCAGGTCGAGTGTCTGATTGCTCCGTAAAGACGTCGCCAACCCCTTACACGGAACGCTTTGCCTTTTATTTCATGGCCTTACGTAGCGTAACAAAAACTCGCATCCCGAAGGCTTGCGTGGCGCTCGCGCACGCGTATATCAAAACAAATTGATTTCGGTAATGGCGTAAAGCCGCTTTCGAAGACTTTCCCTGGCAAGGTCTTTAATTCGCCATTGCCGAAATGGTGCGAAAAATCGCAATTGAAATGCTTTGGTGCAACGCCCAATACGACATAGCCAACTTTATTACATGTATCGTTCTTTTTACTTTCTGTTGTCTTACACCCTAAACACCAATTGCAGACCAATCCCCGACCCAAAAAAGCTTCGCGCAACGCGAAGCCATCTTACCGATCATTTCATTACATTTATTACTTAGCGTTTTTAAGGCATCTTAATTGCCCAGAATTAGGGAATCTCATTGCGTTTGATCCATCTTTATTTAATGCACCAATTCGGAATTAACGCATTCGCGCGGTGCGAATTTCGCACCAATCGTAACAACAACGAACCACCGGCCTGTATTCTTTTTTAATTGAAATTTTCTCGTGTTCTGTTACACGCACGAGGAGAGCTTTATTTCCAGGCATTACCCGCGTAACAAAATTTTTCGTAAGTCTTAATTCCTAAGCAAATCAATCGCTTCGATGCATTTGCGGAGGCCGCTCAAGGCCTTTCCGACGGTCCGCGACCTCACACATGGCATATCTCGTGCTCTTGCTGCGCTCGCTTCAAGACCAAGGCGCGCGTCCGACACGATCGGCGACGCACCCTGGACGGGATGTGCGGGACGGCGCGGGGATGCGCCGGACAGCGAAGAACTCGCTGACGTCAACGCACGGCAGCGCATGCGCAACTCGCGCCTGCGTTTGCGTGATCGTTCAACGGAAGTGGCCTTAACAACAAGAAGGAGCGGAAGTGAAACAAAAGCGATTGGCCTCAGCCATCAAAAGAATCATCGGAGCCGAACTGGTGTTGACAGCGGCGTTCGTCCCGCTGGCACACGCACAAAGCCAACCTGATACAGCGGCCGTTCCGACGGCCGCAAGCACGCCAGCGGCGACTCCCCCCGCCGTCAGCAAGCTCGAAAAAGTAGAAGTCACCGGTTCGCTGATCCGCACATCGGACAAGACCGGCAACGTCGAAGTCCAGACCGTTACAGCAAGGGAAATCCAGCAAAGCGGCTACACGACCGTGGCCGACTTCCTGCGCGGCATGTCTGCCAACTCCGCTTCCAGTTGGGGTTCCACCACGATGAACGGCACGGCGCCGGGCGGCTCGGGGATCGCATTGCGCGGTCTGTCCGAGAAGTACACGCTGGTGCTGGTCGACGGCCAACGCGTCGCGAACTACGCACAGGCGGTGAACTTCACCGACACGTTCTTCGACGTCAACACGGTCCCGCTGAACATCGTCGATCACATCGAAGTCGTGAAGACGGGCGCCGTGTCCGAATACGGTTCCGACGCGATTGCCGGCGTGGTCAACATCATCACGAAGAAGAACTTCCAGGGTCTTCAGATCGACGGGCAGCTCGGCAAGGCACAGCATCCGGGTGACGGTCAGGGCAACTTCAGCGTGCTCGGCGGCTTCGGCAACCTGAACTCGGATCGTTTCAACGTGACGGCAGCCGCCAGCTACTATCGCGATTCCGGTTCGACGCTCGACCAGCGCGACATGACCAAAAACGAAGACTTCAGTCAGTTCCCTGGTGGGTCGGCTGGTCCTCTGGGTCCGAATCAGCAGTCATTCTGGCAACTGCCCGACGGCTCGACCGCCGCGTTGAGCCCATGCCCTCCGGGCAGCACTAACGCGGCGGGCGCATCGTGCGTGTACAAGAACGCGAACACGTACTCGCTGATTCCGCAGACGACGCGTATGAACGCGAAGGTGCGTGGCACCTTCAAGATCAACGACGACATACAGGCTTACGCCGACCTGTGGGCGAGCCGCAACGAGACGGTCCAGTATTTCGGCAGCCCAGCCATCAGCAGCACGTCGAACGTGTTCAATCCGCTGACCGGCTCGGTGTCGCAACTCGACCGCACGGTGTCGGCGCTGAATCCGTACAACCCGTACGGTGTCGATACGCCGATCAACCTGACCTTCCCGGGCGTTGCGCAGCGCGCAGACACGGTATCGACGTTCTGGAAGGCGTCGACGGGCGTGAAGGGTTCGTTCACCACGGCGAAGATCGGCGACTGGGACTGGTCGGTGGACTATGGTCATTCGCAGAGCACGGTCGACACGACGTACTCGAACATGATCAACACGGCCGCGCTTGAAAACATCCTCGGCCCGAACGGCGGCTACAACTTCGCGAACCCGGCATCGACACCGAACGGTCTGAACGGCCTGTTCCAGAACGACAACCAGCAGGCGATCTCGAAGCTCGACAGCGTGACGGCGAAGACCTCGACCGGCAATCTGTTCAACCTTCCGGCTGGCCCGGTCGGCATGGGTTTCGGTACGGAATTCCGTCACGAAAGCTCGCTGATCAACCCGCGCACGTACTCGTCGCAAGGGATCGTCGTGCCGGCGAACGTTCAGTCCGTCGACGGCGAACGCAACATCGCGGCCGTGTATTACCAGATCGATATTCCGATCATCCACAACCTGACGTTCACGCAAGCGGGCCGCTACGACCACTATAGCGATTTCGGCGGCGCGTTCTCGCCGAACTTCGCACTGCGCTTCCAGCCGGTCCAGATGCTGACGACGTACGCGTCGTACAGCCGTGGTTTCCGCGCGCCGACGCTGGTCGAAAACTCGCAGGCAACCTACCTGGCTCACCAGAACCTCGTCGACCCGAACGACCCGAGCGGCGTGCCGACCAAGCACTTCACGACGGAACAGATCAACGGCAATCCGAACCTCCAACCGGAGCACACCAAGAACTACAACATCGGCTTCGAACTGTCGCCGGATGCGTCGACCGATATCGGTGCAGCGTTCTACAAGATTCATATCGACGGCGTAATCGGTACCGACGATCCGAATGCCGTGCTGGATGCCAACGACCCGTCAAGGGTCGTGCGCAATCCCGACGGCACGGTCCGCTACATCGCGCAACAGTTCGTCAACCTCGGCTCGCTGGACACCGACGGCTTCGATATGAACTTCCGCAAATCGGTCGGCACGAAGTACGGCACGTTCACGCTGTCGGGCGACTGGGCGTACGTGTGGCACTTCAAGCTGAACAGCCCGGGCTCTGCAACGCAGGACTTCGCGGGTAACAACCTCGCGCTGCTGCAACCGTTCGGTGCGTCGAATCCCCGCTGGAAGGGCAACACGAACCTGACGTGGGATTACCGCAAGATGACCACGACGCTGAGCTGGCAGTACACGGGTCCGTACACCAACGCGGTGGCAGCCGAGTTCGGCGACGGTGGGACGGGTTCGGTGGCGTCGTATAGCCAGTTCAACCTGATGATGACGTATCGCGGCTTCAAGAACTGGACGATCTATGGTGGCATCCAGAACATCTTCGACAGGGCGCCGCCGTTCGACGTGGAGTGGCAAGCCACGCCGGACATCACCGGCTACGACCAGTCGCTGTACACGAATCTGGGCCGCTTCTTCCAGATCGGTGCGAGCTACCGCTTCTGATCGTCGCAGCGGGCTTTATCGCAGGACCGTAGGTCTCCTCTTGCCTCTTCTTCGTTGTTGAAGAGGATTGGCGGCGGTGCCTCGTGCACCGCCAGCTTTTTTGCTTTACGGATGCCACTTGAAACACGCAATGAAACCGATTCACGCCACCCGGGCGGCGTTGGCCGCGTTGGCGCTCGCCCTTCTCTCTCCCGCCCACGCCGTGACGATCCCGCCCGGCGTCACGCTCGCAGCCAACCAGGAACTCACGCGGCAAACACCCGTCGAGGCAGAATCGATCGACCCTGCGCATATCGAATCCTGGGCCGCGAATACCATCGGACTCGACCTGTTCGAAGGCTTGACGCGCATCGCCGCCGACGGTGCGGTGGTGCCGGGCGTCGCCCAATCGTGGAGCCGCGGCGCGCCCGATACATGGGTCTTCAAGCTGCGCCACAACGCACGCTGGAGCAATGGCGAGCCGGTCACGGCCGCCGATTTCGTCTATTCATGGCAACGCGTGGTCGATCCGAAAACCGCCTCGAAATACACCATCCTGGTGGAGTTCGTGAAGAACGCGAAGGCCATTCTGGCGGGCAAGGCGCCGCTCTCCAGTCTCGGCGTACGCGCGGTCGATCCGTACACGCTAGAGGTCAAAACCGAAGACCCGACCGCGTTCTTTCCGCAACTGACCGCCATGTCGACGATGGCGCCGGTGAACCGCGCGACGGTCGCGAAATACGGCGACGAGTGGACCCGGGCCGGCCACATGGTCAGCGACGGTGCGTATGCGTTGAGCGACTGGCAACCGGGCAACCGTCTCGTGATGGTGAAGAACGACAAGTACTGGGATGCGAGCAAGGTCGCGATCACGAAAGTCACCTATCTGCCGATCGAAAGCGACGAAACGGCAATGCGGATGTATCAGGCCGGCCAGTTTGATTACACGTATTCGATTCCGTCCGGCATCTATAACCAGGTCAGCAAGCAGTTCGGCTCCGAACTGAAGACCGGGATGTTTATCGCCACCTACTACTACTCGCTGAACAACGCCGACCCGGCCTTCAAGGACAAGCGCGTGCGCGAGGCGCTGTCGATGGTGATCGACCGCAACCTGCTGACGTCTAAACTGACCGCAAGCGGCGAGTTGCCGCTGTACGGCCTGATTGCAAAAGGCACGCAAGGCGCGGCGCAATTCCAGCCCGACTGGGCCGCGTGGCCGATGGCGAAACGCATCGAAACCGCGCGAGACCTGCTGAAACAGGCGGGCTATTCCGCTGCAAAGCCGTTGACGTTCACGCTGACATACAACACCAACGACCTGCACAAGAAGGTCGCACTATTCACGACGTCGGAATGGCGCACCAAGCTCGGCGTCAACGTGAAGCTCGAAAACGTCGAGAACCGCGTGCTGCTGAAAATGCGCCACGACGGCAAGGTGCAGGCGTCGCGCGACGGCTGGTTCGTCGACTACAACGACGCGATGTCGTTCTTCGACCTGATCCGCTGCAACAGCGTGCAGAACGACCAGCACTACTGCAATCCGAAGGTCGATGCGTTGATCGATCAGGCGAACCAGCAGATGGACGAAGCGAAGCGCACCGCGATGCTAACGCAGGCGCACGACATCGCGATGAACGACTATCCGCTGATTCCGATGTTCCAGTACTCGGCGGTGCGGCTCGTGAAATCGTACGTGGGCGGCTATTCGCCGACCAACTACGTCGATCAGCGGCAGTCGCAGGACATGTACATCATCAAGCACTGAGCGCAAGGAGCCTTGCCATGCTGGCTTATACATTGCGCCGCGCGTTATGGGCGATCCCGACGATTCTCGCCGTGATCACCGCGTGCTACCTGCTGCTGCACCTGACGCCCGGCGGCCCGTTCGATTCGGAGAAGCATCTGTCGGCGGCCGTGCTTGCCAATCTCGACGCGAAATATCACATCGATCAGCCGCTGTGGAAGCAGTATTTGCTGTACATCGACTCGCTGCTGCACGGCGATCTCGGCGCGTCGTTCCGTTACACGGATTGGTCGGTCAGCGAACTGGTGTGGAAAGCCCTACCGGTCAGCCTCGGCGTCGGCGGCATTTCGGTACCGATCGCGCTGGTGATCGGTGTGGCGCTCGGCACGGTTGCGGCAGTGCGCCGCAATGGCGTGATCGACTACGGCGTGATGTTGCTCGGCAATCTCGGCAGTGTGGTGCCGCCATTCATCCTCGGCCCCGTGCTGGTGTGGGTCTTCGCGATCCTGATCAAGCGCGGCGAGCATGGTCTGCTGCCCGCTGGCGGTTGGGGCGATGGCGACTGGCACTACCGCGTATTGCCGATCGTACTGCTCGTGATTATCAACGTATCGACGATTGCGCGCGTGATGCGCGGCAGCATGATCGAAGTGCTGTCCGGCAACTTCATCCGGACCGCGCGCGCGAAAGGTCTGGCCGGGCGCACCATCGTCTTGCGTCATGCGCTGAAACCGGCGCTGATGCCGGTCGTATCGCTACTCGGCTCGCTGTGCATTTCGTCGATCACCGCTGCGGTCGTCACCGAATCCGTATTCGCACTGCCCGGTCTCGGGCAACTGGTCGTGAACGGCGCGATCAATCGCGACTACACGCTGGTGCTCGGTCTGGTCGCATTGATCACGGCATTCGCGGTCCTGTTCAATCTGCTGGTCGATCTTGCTTACGCATGGCTCGATCCGCGCATCCGGTACTGACATGAAGATTCGTCTATTCAACCTGGCCGCGCGTGCGTTCGTCGCGCCGCCGGCCGATGCGGCGTCCGCAGGCGGCTGTCTGTCCGGCGGCATCGTCACGAAGGCTGCGCGCGGACCGTTCGCGATTGCCGGCATGCGCTTTTTGCGTAATCGCGCGGCATTTGCAAGTCTCGTGATCCTGCTGCTGATCGTCGTCGCATGCTTTGCGGGGCCGCTGTTTCTGCCCAACAATCCGGTCGACAGCGACTGGGGATCGATCAGTCTGCCGCCGTCGTGGCTCGGCATGCATCTGTTCGGTACCGACGAACTCGGTCGCGACCTGCTCGCGCGCACGCTGGTGGGCGGGCGCGTATCGCTCGAAGTCGGGTTGCTCGGCACGCTGGTGTCCGGACTGATCGGCGTCGCGTGGGGCGCGACAGCCGGCTTCATGGGCGGACGCGTCGATGCCGTTATGATGCGCGTCGTCGACGTGATGTACGCGATTCCGTACATGCTGATCGCGATCATGATGATGACGCTGTTCGGCCGCGCGTTCTATCTGGTCGTGCTGACCATCAGCGCGTTTTCGTGGCTCGATATGGCGCGCGTGGTGCGCGGTCAGACGCTGTCGCTGCGTTCGCGCGAATTCGTCGACGCGGCGCGTGCGACTGGCGTCAGCACCCGCGCCATCATCGCGCGGCATATCGTGCCGAACCTGATCGGCGTGGTGGTCGTGTATGCCACGGTCACAGTGCCGTCGATCGTGCTGACGGAATCAGTGCTGTCGTTTCTCGGACTCGGCGTCCAGGAGCCGATGACGAGTTGGGGCGTGCTGATCGAAGACGGTGCCCAAAAACTCGAATCAATGCCGTGGCTGCTGCTCTGCCCTGCCGTCATGCTGTGCGTGACGCTTTATTGCGTGAACTTCGTCGGCGACGGTTTGCGCGACGCTCTCGACCCCAAGGATCATTGACATGGCGCTGCTCGAAGTGAAGGACCTGAGTGTGCGCTTCACGCGCCGCGAAGGACCGCCGGTCGATGCGGTCCAACGCGTGTCGTTTTCGCTCGACGCGGGCAGCACGCTGGGTATCGTCGGCGAATCGGGGTCGGGCAAGAGTCAGACCGTGATGGCGCTGCTCGGTTTGCTGTCGTCGAACGGCAGCGTGTCGGGCACCGCACTGTATCGTGGCAAAGACGGCGGCGATCTGCTGACGATGAACAACGCAGCGCTGAACAGGATTCGCGGCAACCGGATCGGCATGGTGTTTCAGGACCCGATGACGGCGCTCAATCCGTTTTTGACCATTGAACGGCAGATGACGGAATCGCTGCAATTGCACAAGAAGCTGTCGCGTCGCGAAGCGCGTCGGCGCGCCATCGAGGTGCTCGACACGGTGCGGATTCCCGATGCCGCACGCCGCATCGGCATGTATCCGCATGAGTTTTCCGGTGGTATGCGGCAGCGCGTGATGATTGCGATGGCGTTGCTGTCCGAACCGGAAATTTTGATTGCCGACGAACCGACTACCGCGCTCGACGTCACCGTTCAGGCGCAAATCATCGAATTGCTGCGCGAACTGAATCGCGAGCGCGGCACGGCAATCGTCCTCATCACGCACGACATGGGTGTGGTCGCCGGTTTGTGCGATACCGTCGTGGTGATGTACGCAGGGCGCACGGTCGAGCAGGCAGACGCGCGTGCGCTGTTCGCCGCGCCGACCCATCCGTACACGATCGGCCTGCTGAACGCGCTGCCGCGCATCACCGACGACGACCGCCCGTTGCAAACCATTCCGGGCAATCCGCCTTTGCCGGGGCAAATCGGCGCGGGTTGCGCGTTCGCACCGCGTTGTTCGTTTGCAGACGATACTTGCCGCACCACTGTGCCGTCGCTCGATGCGCGTAGCGATCTGGCGGGTGCATTGCGCGCGTGCCACCGTCCGGTTTCAGCCATTCTGGAGGCCGTTCGATGAACCAGCATTCCGCTTGCAACAGTACCGAACCGCTGCTGTCGGTGAACGAACTGAAGGTGCATTTCAGCGTGCCGCGCGGCAAATTACCGTGGTCTGGCAAGGCCACGCTGCGCGCTGTCGACGGCGTGTCGTTCGATGTACGGCGCGGCGAAACTGTCGGGCTGGTGGGTGAATCCGGCTGCGGCAAGTCCACGCTCGCGCGCGCGATCGTCGGTCTTGCGCCTGCGTCGGGCGGCAGCGTCAAGCTTCATGGCGTCGAAACCGTGCAAGGCGCGAAGCGCGATCTCGGCATCTTGCGGCGCGACGTGCAGATGATCTTTCAGGACCCGCTGGCGTCGCTCGATCCGCGCATGACGATCGAGCAGATCGTCGCGGAGCCGTTGATCACGCATCGGCCCGATGTCGCGCGCGCCGATGTGCGCGCTCGCGTGCTGACCATCCTCGAACGCGTCGGCCTGAATGCGCAGCATCTGCGGCGCTATCCGCATGAGTTTTCGGGCGGGCAATGTCAGCGCGTCGGAATTGCACGGGCATTGATCAGCGAGCCGCAACTCGTGATCTGCGATGAACCGGTGTCCGCGCTCGACGTGTCGATTCAAGCGCAAATCGTTAATCTATTGCGCGACTTGCAACGCGAACTGTCGTTGTCGCTGCTGTTCGTCGCACACGATCTGGCCGTGGTGAAAGCAATCAGCCATCGCGTGATGGTGATGTATATGGGGCGCGTGATAGAGTTCGGCGAAAAACGCGCGCTGTACGCGGCACCTGCGCATCCCTATACCCGTGCATTGCTGTCGGCCGTACCGGTTCCCGACCCGACCGTCGAGCGCGCGCGACGGCATCTGCTGCTTCAAGGCGAGATTCCGTCGCCCTTGCAACCGCCGTCGGGATGCGCGTTCCGCACGCGCTGCCCCGCCGCGATCGACGCATGCGGCGAGGCGCAACCGCAAGCGGTTTCCCAGCAAGGTGATGCACGGCGGGTTGCGTGCATCCGGGTTCCCGTTCCTACCGAATAGCGCCTCTCTCACGGGCGGGAGTTCAACAACCGGGATAGCGGCGAAAGCCCACGCTCGACCGGCCCGAACTGATGGTCAGAATGCGCCCGGTGCGCGTGCCCCGCACATTGCCCGTCGTGCTCAGTCCCGATGAAGTGCGTCGTCTCATCGAGGCGGCCGGCAACCTCAAGCACCAGCCTGGTGATGGGCCAAAAGCAAAAAGCCCGTTCAAGTTCCCATGAAGGGCTTTGTCTGGCGGAGTGGACGGGACTCGAACCCGCGCCCCCCGGCCCGACAGGCCGTATCATATAGGCTGCGACGCCGGACTGGCATCGCGTGTGACTCTTGAGTAACGGAACACCACTCGTGAAATGAGTATGTCGATACATATATCACGACCATATCGAGTCAAATATTTATTGAAAATCAACAATTTGTGCAACTGATGAAAATCGCCACCTGGAACGTCAACTCCCTCAAAGTCCGCCAGCAGCACGTCATCGACTGGCTCGCGAGCAGCGGCACCGACGTGCTGTGCCTGCAGGAGCTGAAGCTTCCCGACGAAAAATTTCCGCGCGCCGAACTCGAGGCGGTCGGCTATCGATGCTGGTACGCGGGTCAGAAAACTTATAACGGTGTCGGCATTCTGGTGCGCGAAGGTTTGAACGTCGACGAAAGCAGCATCGTGCGCAACATCCCCGGTTTCGAGGACCCGCAGCAGCGCGTGATCGCGGCAACCATCGACGGCGTGCGCATCATCTCCGCGTATTTCCCCAACGGCCAGGCGCCCGGCACCGACAAGTTCGCGTACAAGCTGCGCTGGCTCGACGCGCTGCACGACTGGCTCGCAACCGAGATGACGCTGCATCCGAAGCTCGCCTTGCTCGGCGACTACAACATCGCGCCCGACGATCGCGACGTGCACGATCCGAAGGCATGGGAAGGTCAGAATCTGGTGTCGCCCGAGGAACGCGCGGCGTTCGTGCGGCTGATCGGCCTCGGCCTGCTCGATGCGTTCCGCCAGTTCGAGCAGCAGGAAAAAATCTATTCGTGGTGGGACTACCGGATGATGGCGTTCCGTCGCAACGCGGGACTGCGCATCGATCACATCCTGCTGTCGAAGGCATTGGCCGACATCTGCTCGGCGTGCGACATCGACAAGGTGCCGCGCAAGTGGGAGCAGCCGTCGGATCACGCGCCAGTGTTCGCGCAGCTGGGTTGATCCGGCATCCAGCGATGAAATGAGGCAGCGCTGCCTCGCTTCCCTATTGCTTCAAGCGCCGCCCAGCACACCCCACAAGAACCCGAACACCATCGCATCATGCTCGGCCTGCTCCAACTCATCGGAGCCGCCGTGGCCGCCTTCCGTATTCTCCCGATACCACACGTGCTGCGCGCCAAGCGCCTGCATGCGCGCGGCCATTTTGCGCGCATGGCCGGGATGCACGCGATCGTCGGCGGTCGACGTCGTGAATAGCACCGGCGGATACGCGACACCCGCCGCGAGGTTGTGATACGGCGAATACGCGGCGAGCGAGCGCGCTTCATCGGGTTCATCGGGGTCGCCGTACTCGTCGATCCACGAGGCGCCCGCATGCAGCAGGTGATAGCGGCTCATATCGAGCAACGGCACCTCGCAGACGACCGCGCCGAATAGCTGCGGCCGCTGCACCATGCAGGCGGCCACCAGCAGACCGCCGTTGCTGCCGCCCTGAATGCCAAGCTGTGCGGCGCTCGTCACGCCGGTCGCGATCAGCGCCTCGGCGACCGCGATGAAATCATCGAACGCGCGCTGGCGATGCTCGCCTTGCGCCGCCGTGTGCCAGCGCGTGCCGAATTCGCCGCCGCCGCGAATATGCGCGACCACGTACACGCCGCCGCGTTCGAGCCAGCCGATGCCCTGCCCCGTCAGATAGCACGGCAGCAGCGGAATCGCGAAGCCGCCGTAGCCGCTCAGCAGACATGGGCGCGTCGGGCTGTCATCGCCCGGCGATGACAGCGCTTCCTTCGGCCCAATCACCGTGTACGGTACGCGCGTGCCATCGGCCGATACCGCATGTCCGCGCGTCACCACAACGCGCGTCGCGTCGAACTGCGTCGGCCAACGGTCGAGCAACTCCCATTCGTCGGGCTCCTCGAGCGCGAGATCGGAGAGCCAGTAGGCGGGCGGTTGCAGATAATCGTCGGTGTCGACGAACACTTCGTCGTTCAGTATCGACTCGACCGGAGACACGTCGACCTGCGCATCGCCGCGCGACGCGAACACGCGCTCACGCCACTGCCACGTGCCGTCCTCGCGCTGCGACGGCGTCCAGATCAGCGTCTTGCCGCGCACGTCGTCGAGATACGACACGATCAGATGATGGCGCGTATGCGACCACTCGCAGGCCGAGGTCAGCGGCGTCGGCGTGAAGAGCGGCGTCACATCGCGCTCGCCGCGCAGAAACGCGTCCTCGCGAATCGCGAGTAGCGCGCCGCCCGGATAGCGCGCGAGATTGCCCTCCCACTCGCATTCCCAATCGAGCCGCGGCTCGACCAACAGCCAGCCATGCCACGCCCCCACCGCGACGTGCGACGGCACTTCGTAACGATGCCAGGCGTCGCTAGCGTCGTCGAGGTAATACGTGTGCGAATCGAAAAAGTCGACGCTGCTCGTCACCGTATGCCGGCGATCGACCGGATCGTAATGCGCCTCCACGCCGATGTCGCCAAACTCGCCGCGAAACACGACGGGCGCATCGGCGAGCGCGGTACCGCGGGTCCAGCGCCGCACGTCGCGCGGATAACCGGAGCGCGTCAGCGTCTTGCGCCCATTGTCCCAGCCGACGTACAGCGTATCGCGATCGATCCACGACGCCGTGTGCTTGCCCGCCTTCGCAATCGCGAAGCCATCGTCGACGAAACGCCGCGCGTCGAGATCGAACTCGCGCACGACGAGCGCATCCGAACCGCCCGGCGACATCGTGATCAGCGCGCGGTCGCCGTCCGGATAAAGGATATCGAGATCGACGCACACCCACGGCGTGCCTTCGGCCGCGCCGAGCGCGTCGAAGTCGAGCAGGTTCTGCCACACCGGCGCGCCGTTGCGCCATGCGGCCCACGCGGTGCGTCGCCAGATACCGCGCGGATTGCGCTCGTCCTGCCATAAATCGTAGGCCCAGTCCTTCCAGCGATCCGGAATCACCGGACGCTCGCGCGGCAGATAGGCATCGGCAAGCCGCCGTCTGAGCGTGTCGAACGACTCGCCGCTGCACCACGCCACGCGGGTGCGCGCATTCTGCGCGTCGACCCATGCGAGTGCGTCAGCGTCGTACAGCTCTTCGAGCGACAGGAAAGGATCGGGGGAAAGCGGCCACTCGAACGGGGCGGGAGAAGCTGAAGAAGCTGGCATCGTCGGCTGTTGGATCGGAACAGCGTTGATTATGCCTCGTGTCCGGTGGTTGACGGTTTGCCGCGGGGCGCGATGCAAAAACGACGAAGGCGGCCTGAGCCGCCCCCGCCTGCCATGCAGCATCGCTCAGACCGAGCGCGTCATGGCTCCAGATTGAGCTCCTGAATCTTGCGCGTAATCGTATTGCGCCCGATGCCGAGCCGCTCGGCCGCCTCGACCTTGCGGCCGCGCGTGAAGTCGAGCGCCTCGCGGATCACGGCCGCTTCGAAGCGGCGCGCGAGTTCGTCCATCACGTCGGCCGCGTTCTCGCGCAGCATGCGCGCCACTTCGGTGCGCAAGCCGCCTTCCCATGCGCTCAGCGCGGTGGCGACCGACGCACCGGCCGCCCCACCCGGATGCACGAGCGCGCCGCCGCTCGTGCCAGCGAGCGGCACGCCGCCCGCGATTCCCGCATTGGTCGCCACGGTGCCATCCGTCGTCGCGCCAACAGCGGCGCCCGCACCAAGCTCGCTCCCGCCGCCGTGCGCGGGACCGAGATCGGGCGGCAGATCCTTGATTTCGATCGTCTGCGCGGGGGCCATCACCGTGAGCCAGTTCGCGAGATTCTCGAGTTGTCGCACGTTGCCCGGAAACGGCAGCGACGCGAGATACGCGAGCGCCTCCTCGGACACGCGCTTCGGTTCGACGCCGAGATCGCGCGCACTCTTTTGCAGGAAATGCCGCGTCAGCAGCGGGATATCCTCGTTGCGCTCGCGCAACGCGGGCAAGCGCAGACGGATCACGTTCAGACGGTGATACAGGTCCTCGCGAAACAGTCCCTGCCGCACGCGCGATTCGAGATTCTGGTGCGTCGCCGCGATCACCCGCACATTCGCGCGCAACGGATTGTGGCCGCCCACGCGATAGAACTGCCCGTCCGACAGTACGCGCAACAGACGCGTCTGCAGATCGAACGGCATGTCGCCGATTTCGTCGAGAAACAGCGTGCCGTTCTCGGCCTGCTCGAAGCGTCCCTGGCGCATCGCCTGCGCGCCGGTGAACGCCCCGCGCTCATGACCGAACAGTTCGGACTCCAGCAAATCCTTCGGAATCGCGGCCGTGTTCAACGCGATGAAGGGGCCATTCGCGCGTGGGCTATGTCGGTGCAACGCACGCGCGACCAGTTCCTTCCCGGTGCCTGATTCGCCCGTAATGAGCACGGTGGCCGCCGAATGCGACAGGCGGCCGATCGCGCGAAACATGTCCTGCATCGCGGGCGCCTGGCCGAGCATCTCGGGCGCTTCGGCGACGCGCTCGTCCCACGTCTGCTCGCCGCGCATGCTTTCGTCGACCGCGCGGCGAATCAGCTCGACGGCCTTGTCGACGTCGAACGGCTTCGCCAGATACTCGAACGCGCCGCCCTGGAATGCGGCGACCGCGCTATCGAGATCCGAGAACGCGGTCATGATGATGACCGGCAAGCCCGGCACCTTGTCGCGTACGGTTTGCAGCAGTTCCAGCCCGGAGCCGCCAGGCATGCGGATATCGGAGACCAGCACCTGCGGGCTGTCGTGATCGAGCGCGGCCGACGCTTCGCGCACGTTCGCGAAGCTGCGCGTCGCGAAGTTCTCGCGAGCCAGCGCTTTCTCGAGCACCCAGCGAATTGATTGATCGTCGTCTACTATCCAGATCGGCTTCATATAGGTCGGTCAGAAGTCTTGAGGTGCTTGTGTTATCTAGAGGTCGAGCGGCAGCAGAATCTGAAACTCGGTATGGCCCGGCCGGCTGTCCACTTCGATCAGACCTTCGTGCTGCTGCACGAAGGTCTGCGCTAGTGTGAGACCGAGACCGCTGCCGTCGTCGCGCCCCGACACGAGCGGGTAGAAAATGCGGTCGCGAATCTCTTCGGGAATGCCTGGGCCGTTGTCGATGATATGCAAGTCCAATGCCAGCTTGCACAGGCGTTTTGAAATCGTGACCTTGCGCGCCACGCGCGTACGCAATTCGATGCGCGCATCACCCTGCGAGATCCGCTCGCGCAACGCCTCGGCCGCATTGCGCACGATGTTCAGCAGCGCCTGGATCAGCTGCTCCTTGTCGCCGCGCAGATCCGGCACGCTGACGTCGTAATCGCGCTCGATCGTCAGGCCGCGCGGAAACTCCGCGAGAATCACCTGACGCACGCGCTCGCACACCTCGTGAATATTCACGTCGCCGACGATGTGCGGATGCCGGTGTGGTTCGAGCAAGCGGTCGACCAGCGTCTGCAGACGGTCCGACTCCTTGATGATGACCTGGGTGTACTCGCGCAACTCGTCGCGCTGACGTTCGCCGAGTTCGAACTCCAGCAGTTGCGCGGCGCCGCGAATCCCGCCCAGCGGATTCTTGATTTCGTGCGCGAGATTGCGGATCAGATGCTTGTTGACGGCCGTCAGGTCGTTGATGCGCTCTTCGCGGTCGGTGCGCAGATGCCGCTCGTTCTCGAACAGTTCGAGCAACACGTAGTCCTGCGCGCTTTCCAGAAAACCGACGATCGCATGCACGTGCAGCGGCTCGTGGCCGGGACGCTCGAGCACGGCGTCCAGATGCGTCGCGTGAAAACGGTGCGCGGCGATCGCGGTGATCGTCGCGACCAGTTCGTCCGCGTTCGAGAAGATGTCTGGCCACGCCATCTGCGTGAGTTGCTTGCGAGACATCTCGAGCATCGATTCCGCCGACGGATTCGCGAACGCGACGCGCAGCGTGCGCTTTTCGAGCACCAGCACGACGGTCGGCAGCGCCTCGAAACCGGGCAGCAAACCGGAGCTCACGAGCTGCACGTCATCCGACAGCGTCTGTTCGTGTCCTTTCCTTGCCTTGATCAGATTCTTCAGAACCATCTTGCAGTCTGGCCGGTAGGAGATGGTGATAAATCAGGAGTGCTGCTTTATTGTGCTTCACCGAATGCCGGGTTGCCTGCGCGCGGCCGGCCGTGCGTACGGCCTAACAAAAAAGGGACGGCGCCGCCGTCCCTTTGTGACCGATCGCGAGCGTCGGGCAAAGCGCTTCGCCGGGTGACGGGCGAAGCGCCATGGCCGCTTACAGCGAGTAGTACATTTCGAATTCGATCGGGTGCACCGACTGACGATAACGCTGCAGTTCTGTCGTCTTCAGTTCGATGTACGCGTCGAGCATCGCATCCGTGAACACGCCACCGCGCGTCAGGAACTCGCGGTCCGCGTCGAGCGAGTCGAGCGCCTGGTCGAGGCCCGCGCACACGGTCGGGATCTTTGCATCCTCTTCCGGCGGCAGGTCGTACAGGTTCTTGTCGGCGGCTTCGCCCGGGTGAATCTTGTTCTGCACGCCGTCCAGACCCGCCATCATCAGCGCGGAGAAGCACAGGTACGGATTCGCCAGCGGATCCGGGAAGCGCGTTTCGATACGGCGGCCCTTCGGGTTCGAGACGTGCGGAATACGGATCGATGCCGAACGGTTGCGAGCCGAGTAGGCGAGCTTGACCGGAGCTTCGAAGTGCGGCACGAGACGCTTGTACGAGTTCGTACCCGGGTTCGTGATCGCGTTCAGCGCGCGAGCGTGCTTGATGATGCCGCCGATGTAGAACAGCGCGAATTCCGACAGACCCGCGTAGCCATTGCCCGCGAACAGGTTCTGGCCGTCCTTCCAGATCGACTGGTGGACGTGCATGCCCGAACCGTTATCGCCGACGACCGGCTTCGGCATGAATGTCGCCGTCTTGCCGTACGTGTGCGCGACGTTGTGGATGACGTACTTCATCTGCTGCAGCCAGTCGGCGCGCTGCACGAGCGTCGAGAACTTGGTGCCGATTTCGTTCTGGCCCTGGCCCGCCACTTCGTGGTGGTGCACTTCGACCGGAATGCCGATCTGTTCGAGCAGCAGACACATTTCCGAGCGGATGTCCTGGAACGAGTCGACCGGCGCGACCGGGAAGTAGCCGCCCTTGGTGCCCGGACGGTGACCGGTGTTGCCGCCTTCGAATTCCTTCGCTGACGACCACGGTGCTTCTTCCGAACCGATCTTGATGAAGCAGCCCGACTGATCCGTATTCCACTGGACCGAGTCGAAAATGAAGAATTCCGGTTCCGGACCGAAGTACGCGGTGTCGCCGAGGCCCGAGTTCTTCAGGTACGCTTCGGCGCGCTTCGCGAGCGAGCGCGGGTCGCGCTCGTAGCCTTTGCCGTCAGCCGGTTCGACGACGTCACAGGTCAGCACGAGGGTCGATTCTTCGTAGAACGGGTCGATGAAGGCGGTGTTCGCGTCCGGGACCAGCAACATGTCCGATGCTTCGATGCCCTTCCAGCCGGCAATCGACGAACCGTCAAACGCATGGCCGCTTTCGAACTTGTCTTCATCGAACGCCGACACCGGCACCGAAACGTGTTGCTCCTTGCCGCGCGTGTCGGTGAAACGGAAGTCGACAAACTTGACGTCTTCGTCTTTGACGAGTTGAATGACGTCGGCCACGGATTTACTCATAACCTATCTCCTGATTAACAATTTCGGCGGATTCAGCCGCCGCCCAATCTAGCTGACCCGTCCCGGAACGTCCACCCATATGGCGTCGCAGGGCGGAAAATTCTGCCGGGCAAAATCGATCGGCACCAATAAAGCAGATAGTGTGCCACGTCTGGGCCCGGGCGGGCCAATCCGGCGCACACCACTGCGCCGCTTGGATTTGCCGGCCACGCACGAGGCGCGAGCCGCGTCGCAAACAAACGTGCGGGCACTGCGACGCACCCATTTCGTGCATTCACCGCTTTGGAAACGGCGCTCTCTACCATTTTGGTGCATTCAGCGAGAAATGCACCATATTCGCGCATCGAGATTGGGGCGCTGCCCGTCGACTGTCCGGCGCCGTCCAGTCTACACAGGTCCGTGCGCTGCCTGCCGCGCGCTAGAATAATCATTTGGTCCGAAGGAGTTGACGCTCATGAGCACGCTCGAACAACTTTACGCGAAGGCGGACGCCCGCCGCACCGAGAACCAACTGCCCTACGCGGGCGCGGTATCGCCGGCCGAGGCGTTCGAACTGCTGGAACTCGATCCGCGCACGCGTCTCGTCGACGTGCGTACCCGCGCCGAGCTCGATTGGGTCGGCCGGCCGGTGATCGGTGATGGCCAATACGCGCATGTCGAATGGACGCGCTATCCGGGCGCGGTGCCCAATCAGGAATTCGTGCAGCAACTCGCGCAGGTCGCCTCGCCCGGTACGCCGGTGCTGTTCCTGTGCCGCAGCGCCGCGCGCTCGAAGCTCGCCGCGATCGCCGCGACCCAGGCCGGCTTCACGAAGGCGTATGACCTGCTGGAAGGCTTCGAAGGCGACAAGGACAGCCAGGGGCATCGGAAGACGGTGTCGGGATGGTGTTTTCGCGGCTTGCCGTGGATCGGAGCCTGATGGCGCGTGGCGCACTGCCCGCATCTGCGCAAGCCCGTGGCGCGGCGCTGAAGCAGGCCGATTGAAACGATTCGCGCCGACCACGCATTGATTGCATCGTCGGCGCGGGTTGTGACACTGCGATGTCGCGGTTCGCGCCAACCCAACCCTCAGGCGCGGACCGCTTGTTTCGTCGAGCGCCGCGCACGCGGCGCTCCATTGTGTTCAGGGCGCGGCCGAAATCCCGAACACGTGCAACTTGCCTGCGCTGACCTGTTTCGGCAACGTGACGCTCGCCACGAGCTTGCCCGGCGACAGTGGCACGCTCTGCGCGAACGGATAGGTCTTGACGCCGTCGTTGCTGCCGTCGCCGGCATTGCGATAGCTCGTCGTCGACGCGATCGGGTCCACCGGCGCCGCACCGCCACCATTGAGCGTCCAGTCGTCGAACGAGAGCGTGAAAGGTTTGGTCGTGCCGGGCGGCATCGCGATGGCCTGCCCCACCGCCACCGCGTTATCGAGCGGACCGCCAGACAAGACGAAGCTCGCGCCACCGAAGGAGAACGGTTTGCCCGGCGCCGCGCCCGCCGCCGTCAAGGCCTGCGACGAGTAGCTGCACAGCGAGCCGTCGAAGTCCGCACCCCGACCTTCGGTATCGGTGCTGCCGTCGCTGCCGATGCCGTGGTTGTTGAAAGCGTCGGCCACATTCCGCGCGAGCGGCACACCATACGAAGGGGGTGCGTCCGCCGCGCTGCTCCACAACCCGTCAAAGCACCCGTAATAAGCAAAGCGACGAAGGATGGCGTATATCTATCACGGCTGCCTCCTGAGTATTGTTTAGTCATCCGTTTAGTCGTCGCGATTATCGTTTGACAATCGGCTCAATGAACGGAGGCCGTGCTATAAAAGCGATTCGAATTGCGTCCAATCGATTATCCATTCCGATTTAAGTTTATTTTAATTTACTAAACAAACTAAAATTCGCGATGGAATATCCAATTCTTGGATTAATCGAGGCAATGGAATGAACCGGGTCTTGAGGAATGCCCGGTTATGCATAACGAATTTTATTTAGCAATGCCCGTAGAGATACTTGAATGCCGACGATGAGTCGCATCTAGAGGCACGCAGAAGAAGCGGCGGTTAGTTGCGCGGAGTTGCCGGCCCCGCGCCGCGCGCATGTCGATGTGCGTTGAAGCTGCATGCGCGCGCGGCGCCGACATCCTGAACTGCGCGGGTCGTACACTACAGCTGCCCGGCGGACCGCTGTCGCCCGCTCAGCTTCGCGGCTTACCCGTGGCCGCTGCCGCCGCTTCAGGCTCGACGATATCGCCACCGAGCAGATGCACCCCCTCTCGCAGCTTCACGAACGCCGCGGCGACGGCTTCCGGCTCGCCCTTCACACCCAGATCGATGTGATGCCGCGCATACACGCCGCCCCGCTCCGCATCCCCGACGCTCGGCAGGCTGAACACCCGCACGCCCGGAAAATCGCGCTCGATTTTCTCCATCAGCGGCGTCACGCGCGACTCCGGCAACTCGAACACCAGCAGCGATTTTTCAGCGTGCGGCGTCGTGTGATGCAGATGCGCGTACTGCGTGTCGAGCACCCATTCGATCATCGGCCAGGCCATCACCGGGAAACCCGGCACGAAATGGTGTTGGCGGATCGAAAAGCCCGGAATCTTGTTGTAGCCGTTCGGAATGATATCGGCGGCCTGCGGGTACGTGCCCATATTCAGGCGATGCCGGTTTTCGGGCGAGTTCAGATCGAGAGGCGCCGGCGAGTTCGCGGGATACATGTCGCGGATACGCTCCTGGATCAGCTTCGCGGCTTCCGGATGCAGCTCGAGCGGCACGCCGAGCGCGGCCGCCGCGCACTGGCGCGTGTGGTCGTCCGGTGTCGCGCCGATACCGCCCGTCGAGAACACGATGTCGCCCGACGCGAACGTGCGCCGCAGCGTCGCCGTGATGCGCTCCGGATCGTCGCCGATGTACTCCGCCCAGCCGAGCGACAGCCCGCGCCCGCGGAGCAACTCGATGACCTTCGGCAGATGCTTGTCGACGCGTCTGCCCGACAGGATTTCATCGCCGATGATGATGACGCCAAATGCCATTGCCGCCTCTTTCGTTTGATCAATAGGGAACCGGCGCGACCTCGCGCGCGCCGCCAGGCGCTTCCGCCCGCATGCGCTGCAGCGCGCGCAGGCAGTAGTTGCCGAACCATAGCGCCGAGAACACGAGGATGAACGCGTAAATCCAGATCGTCACCGTCGTGATCACCGGGAACAGCACAATCAGCCATACCGACGACGCCCACAACAGCGTCGGCAGCGAACCTAGCAGGCCGCTCACGATACCGATCAGCAGCAACGGCAGCCGGTGGCGCCGCACCAGTTCGCGCCGCTCGTCGCGCGTCGCATGCAACGAGAGCGCATCGTAGGTCATCACGCGATACGTGAGCCATCCCCACAGCAGCGGCGGAATCAACGCGAAGAACGGCGGCACGAGCCACAGCGGCAACGTGACGATCAGCAGCGCGAGACACAGCAGCGTGGTCCAGAGCGCCTGACCGAGGCTACCGTACCACGTTCCGCCGTGGCGCATCTCCAGCCCGGCGAACTGGCGGGCCGCGAGAAAGCGGATCACGGCTGGCATCGACAGCATGGCGATCAGCAGCAGCACCGTGACGACGATCAGCGGGATCGCCATCGCGATCACGATGAACGGCGCGATGACCGCGTGCAGCGTCGAAAAACCGAGCACGTCGAACAGATGATAAAGCGTGGCGGTGAAGGACCAGTCGTCGAGCCAGGTGCGCGTCGCGCCGGTCAGCGTCTGCCAGAAGAACCACAGGAGTACGCCCCAGCCGACCGTCGCGACGAAAAACGGTTTGAAGGTCAGCCAGAGCATGCGCGGATGCAACGCGCTTGCGAGCGCGCGCCCAAACGAGCGCAACAGATCATTCATGCGAGCCAGTGCCTGCGAACGAAACGATGGACGGGAAAAACGCGCCGCGCGCGGGCCAGGCAAGCTGGGGCACTGGAGGGTGCGCTCGAACGTGCACAGCATAAACCAAGGGACGCGCCGCCGGCGGAAGTGAGCAGCGCGGCGGAGTGCGCGCTCGAATGGATCCGCAATGGACTCTGAACCGACTCTGAATCGACTCAAACGGCAGCGGTGTCGTTGCCGGGTGCGCGGCGCTTCGATACGAGGCGATGCGCGATGCGCACGAAGGCGAACCAGTGCTGCGCCCAGAATCCATCGCCATAGCGGCGGCCTTCGAGCTGATCGCTGATACCGGTCGGCTCCATATCGCGGCTCCACGACACGCTGCGGAACAACATGTCCCACCACGGGAACAGCACGCCGAAATTGCAACCGTAATTGAGCCCTTCATGACCGTACCCGATCGCGTGGTGACGGCGGTGGAACGCCGGGCTGACGAGCAGCCGCTCGCCGAGCCAGCCGTAATACAGGCGGATGTTCGCGTGCTGCACGCTTTGCGCGAGATTCGTGATCGCAACCAGCACGACGAACTGCGACGGCGGCACACCGATTGCGAGCGCGATCATCGCGAAAAACGACGCCTGCAGCAGATCGTCGAGCAGATGGTTGCGATCGTCGGACCACAGCGACATCTGCCGCTGACTATGGTGTACCGCATGCAGTTCCCACCACACGCCGAAGCGGTGCTGCCAGCGGTGATACCAGTAGCCGGCGAAATCGAGCACGAGCAGGTACATGACGAATGTGACGAGCGGCTGCGTGGTCACGCCGGGCCACAGGTTGTCGAAGTTCAGGTTCGCGATGCCGTGCAGCCGCAGCCAGCCTTGCACGTTGTCGAAGAGCGGTTGCATCGCGAAGAAAAAGAACAGGTTCAGAATGCCGAGCTTGGCTATCCACGTGTACAGCACGTCGACGCGCACGGCCTTGCGGTTCTCCCATTGCTCGGCCGGGCGCAGCGCCTCGAGCGGACGCAGGATCGCGTACATCGCGAGCACCTCGAGCACACCGACGATGACCCAGTACAGGCTGTCGTAGGTGTCCTCGTCGTAGTCCATCAGATTGAACCGGAACAGCAGCGGCTGCACCACGTCGACGTACAGCCACGTCTGCACGGCTGAAACGAAGCTGTCGAGTGAGGAGAAAATCAGATGGAACATGATGCTGGCCTGTTACTTCATCCTTGATGGCTCATGGCGCCCTGGCTCTGCTCTGGTGCCCTCAGGCCCCTCACGCACCGTTCGGCGCCGTCACCGGCGCGCGGTTGAAGAAATAGATGCCGTGCGGCGAGCGGCCCACCGCAATCGTCTGGATCAGCTTGCGCGTGTTGAGATCGATGATGCCAACGTGCTTCGCGAAGCGGAAGGTAACCCACAGATAGCGTTTGTCGGCGGAAAGTTCCATATCGTCCGGTCCCGGCATCAGGCCGGTGATGTCGCCGACGTTGGTGAGCGTGTCTTCGTCGATGATGCTGATCGTGCTAGCGACGCGGTTAGACACCGCGACATGCTTGCCGTCGGCGAGCGAGCGGAAATTGTGAGCGCCCTTGCCCGTGTGAATCGTCTTGACGACCTTCTGGTTGCGCCAGTCCACCACGGCGACGCAGTCCTCGCCGGTCATGCCGACGAGCAGGTACTTTTCCCCCGGCGTCATCCACAGACCCGCGGGCACCTTGCCGACCTTCATCTTCCATTTGACGGTTTGCGTGGGCAGGTCGATGGCGGCGAGCTCGCCCGAGATCTGCAGCGAGACGAACACCGTCTTGCTGTCATTCGAGAACGCCATGTGGCTCGGCATCACCGCGAGCGGTAGCCGTGAAGCCAGCGTCATCTGGTTTTTCTGGTTGTCGTAGTGATAGATGTCGAGTCGGTCGAGCCGCAGTCCCGTAGTGACGAGCCACTTGCGATCAGGCGAAAACCCGATTTGATAGGGATCTTCGATGTTCTCGACCCAACGCTGTAACTGCCCCGTTTTCGGATCGACGAACATCAGGTTGTTCGACACCGAATTGGCGACGATCAGCGAGGAATTGTCCGGCGTGGCCATCAGGTGATGCGGTTCCTTGCCCGTGGGCACGGTGCCAATGACCTGGCGGCTGTTCTCGTCGATCAGGCTCAGCGTGGCCTCGCCGGAATTGAGCACGATCACGTTATTGGCGTGCGCCGCTGGAGAAAAAAAGCCTGCGGCGGCGACCAGCACCGCGGTCGCGGCGAACGTGGCACTCAAGCCGGGAAGAAAAAATTTACGCATGAAAACTCGCTTCGGAGAACAACGGTCATTGTAGAACGTTTGCCGGTCCGGGCGGTTGACGTAAGTCACTGGCGACGACCGAAAAATGACGGGTGCGATGAAGCGCGGCCGCGAGCGGGAGGTTTCGTCTGCCACGTCCGGTTTGATGCTCGCGCCGCGGGTTTTCGAGCGAGGAATCAATGTGCTCTCCCTGTCAGGGCCAATCATGCATCAGCCACACGTTAAAATCGCGCAAATGATTAGCGGGAGCAATAAGAATACTCCTCTTTCCTTATCAATAAAAACCTAGCCGTATTAATATATTTTTTAGCCCGATTGAATTTCGGAGTTTGCTGATATCTGAATTGCACGCGGACAGCGGAGAATTCTCCATACGCGCCGCCCCGGTAGCGCCTCTCCCATGAAACCCGAGCGTATATCGCCGGGCCGACGCGCGCTCGACCAAATAACGCAAGCCTTACCAATGACCGGCGTTTTTGTATTTTCAATATTTTCAAAACCACGCAATAACATCACGTCAAAGTCGGAATACGCGCTGCGTGCCACTAACTCCAATAATGCGGAGGATTTTTAATTAATGAACCTCGGTCAGCTGAACGCGGCGCTCGAAGGCGCGATCAATAACGCGACGATCGGCTCGACCGACGCGTTGTTCAGCGCGGCAGGCGATAGCGCGACTGAGAGCGCGCAGGCGTCCGGCGCGCACGCGATTGCGGCCGGGGCGAACGCGCGACCGAGCTAACACGGTATCGGTTGGCGCGGCGGGCCAGGAACGCCAGATCGCCAACGTCGCGGCCGGCGTGCGAGGCACCGACGCGGTCAACGTCAATCAGTTGCAGCAAAGCGTGAGCGGCGCGATCAGCGCGTCGAACCGCTATACCGACGACCAGATCCGCTCCGCCCGTCGGGACTGCTACGGGAGCACGGCATCGGCGCTCGCGATGGCAGCTTTGCCGCAAGCGGTCCTGCCGGGACACGGCATGGTCGCCATGGCGAGGGCACGTACGGCGGTCAATCTGCGCTCGCGATCAGCGTGTCGCAGCGTACCCCGCGCGCACCGGTGCGCGGGCCCGCTCATCGGCCGCGGTGCACATCCAGTGTCCAGCGTCCGCGAGCGAGCGCCCTGGCTTTAGCGCTGCATCGACTCCCACACCTTGTGCAGGCGCTTCACCGAAACCGGCATCGGGGTGCGCAACTCCTGCGCAAACAGCGAGATGCGCAATTCCTCGAGCAGCCAGCGGAATTCCGCAAGCCGCGGATCCACGACGCCGCCGCGCTGCGACACGGCGCGCTGATAGTGCTGCAGCAGCGGCTGGAATTCGGCGAACTGGCGCGCGTCGCGTATGGCGTCCGCGCGCAGCTTGTCGATACGCAGCGCCATCCCCTTCAGATAACGCGGGAAATGTGCGAGTTGGGCATACGGCGTATCGACGACAAAACGCTTGCCGATCAGCGCATCGAGCTGATTCTGCAGATCGGTGTACGCGGCCGCGAATGGCTTCGCCTGCAGGAGCTTCTTCGTCAGGCTCGCGTATTCGCCAAGTATCTGACCGACCAGCCGCGAAATTTCCTGCGCGAGCAATGTGAGGCGGCTACGCCCTTCGTCGCGGCGGACATGGAAGCTCGCATCGTCGTCGGGCAGCGGATCCTGCAGACACGCGCGGTCGAGTGCGGTGTCGATCAGCTGATCGCGCAGTTCCTCCTGCGTGCCGCGCGGCATGAACTGCATGGCCATTTCGCGCAGGCCCGGCAGATTCTTCTCCAGATACTTGATCGGCTCCTTCAACTGCAGCGCGAAGAGCCGACGCAAGCCCGCCCGATGAATCCGCGCGGCTTCTTCCGGCGAATCGAACACCTCGACGTCGCAATGAGTGCCACGGTCCACGAGCGCCGGGTAGCCAAACAGCGTCTGACCACCACGGCGAATTTCGAGCAACTCGGGCAACTTGCCGAAATTCCACGTGGTCAGGTTTTCATACAGCGCGGTGGCTGGTGCGCCTTCCGGTGTCGCGGGCTGTGGCGCGGCCGCGCCCTTGCCGCGCGACGCGCCACTCTGAGCCAGATCTGGAGAGCGTGCAGGTGTCGCAACACCGCCGCCGCCCGCGTCGGCCAAGGCGGCGCCCGCCGCGCCCGAAACGAGCTTCTGGAAATGCTGCTGCGCCTGAGCGCCGAGCTCGGCGCGCAGTTGCGACAAATTGCGCCCCATCGCGAGCTGCCGGCCATGTTCGTCGATGACCTTGAAGTTCATGAACAGATGCGCGGGCAGCGTCTCGAGCTTGAAGTCGGACTGCTTCATCGTGACCTGGGTCTGCTCGCGCAGGTCGGCGATCAGCGCCTCGAGCAAGCCGCCTCCTCCGAAGCGCTGTGCGCCGTGCCGTTCGGCGAAGCCCGCCGCGTACTCGGGGAGCGGCACGCAATGCCGACGCAGCTTTTGCGGCAGCGACTTCAGCAGCATCTGCGCCTTTTCTTTCAGCATCCCAGGCACGAGCCACTCACAGCGGCGCGCGTCGACCTGGTTCAGCGCGTACAGCGGCACTGCGAGCGTCACGCCGTCGCGCGGCGTGCCCGGCTCGAAGTGATAGGTCAGCGCCATCTCGATGCCCGCCATCGTCAGCCGCTTAGGGAACAGATCCGTCGTGACACCCGCCGCCTCGTGCCGCATCAGATCGTCTCGGGACAAATACAACAGCCGCAGCTTGTCCTCCGCCTGGCCACTCTTTTTGACCTCGTCGCGATACCAGCGCTCGAACGCGGCGCCGGTATGGATGCCGTCCGGCAGCGCCTGATCGTAGAACGCGTAGATCAATTCATCGTCGACCAGCACGTCCTGGCGGCGCGACTTGTGCTCGAGCTGCTCGATGTCGGCGAGCAACTTGCGGTTGTGCGCGAAGAACGCAAGCTTCGTGTCGAACTCGCCTTCGACGAGCGCACCGCGAATGAACAGCTCGCGCGCCCGCGCCGGGTCCTGCGTGCCGAATGCGACGCGCCGCCGGTGATAGATCGGCAGGCCGTACAGCATCGCGCGCTCGAACGCGGACACCTGCGCCGCGCGCTTTTCCCAATGCGGCTCGGACAACGACTTCTTGAGCAGATGCGCGCCGACCTTCTCGACCCACTCCGGCTCGATTTTCGCGATACAGCGCGCGTACAGACGGCTCGTTTCGACGAGCTCGGCGGCCATCACCCACTTGCCTGCTTTTTTCACGAGCGCCGAGCCGGGCCACAAATAGAACTTGATGCCGCGCGCGCCGAGGTAGTACGGCTCGTCGTCGGCTTTCAGGCCGATGTTGCCGAGCAGACCGGTCAGCAGCGCCAGGTGGATCTGCTCGAATGTCGCCTCCGCTTCGTTCAGCCGCCAGCCGTGCTCGCGCACCACCGTCAGCAGTTGCGAGTGGACGTCGCGCCATTCGCGCAGCCGCAGTTGCGACAGGAAGTTCTTGCGGCACTCGTCCTGCAGCTGCCGGTTCGATTTCTTGTGCGCGATCGCTTCGTCGAACCAGTTCCAGATCTTCAGCCACTGCAGGAATTCGGAGCGCTCGTCGGCGAACCGGCGATGCGCCTGGTCCGCCTGCTCCTGCGCTTCGATCGGGCGATCGCGCGGGTCCTGCACGGACAGCGCACTCGCGATGATCAGCACTTCCTTCAGCGCCTGCTGGTCGCGCGCGGCGAGGATCATGCGGCCGACGCGCGGATCGAGCGGCAGTCGCGCGAGTTCGCGGCCGAGCGGCGTCAGGTGGTTGTCGTCGTCGACGGCGCCGAGCTCGTTGAGCAACTGGTAGCCATCGGAAATCGCACGGCCCGGCGGCGGTTCGATAAACGGGAAGGTTTCGATCGCCGTCAGATGCAGCGACTTCATGCGCAGAATCACCGAAGCAAGCGACGAGCGCAGAATTTCCGGATCGGTGAAGCGCGCGCGGCCCTGGAAGTCGCTGTCCTCATACAGACGAATGCAGATGCCATCGGCGACCCGGCCGCAACGCCCCGCGCGCTGGTTCGCGGCGGCCTGCGAAATCGACTCGACCTGCAACTGCTCGACCTTGTTGCGATACGAGTAGCGCTTCACGCGCGCAAGGCCGGTGTCGACCACGTAGCGGATGCCCGGTACCGTCAGCGAAGTCTCGGCGACGTTGGTCGCGAGCACGATGCGGCGCGCGTTCGACGCGCGGAACACGCGCTCCTGCTCGGCGGCCGAGAGCCGCGCGAACAGCGGCAGGATCTCCGTATGGGGCGGATGATGTTTGCGCAGCGCCTCGGCGGCGTCGCGAATCTCGCGCTCGCCGGGCAGGAACACGAGTACGTCGCCGGGGCCTTCGCGGCACAGTTCGTCGACAGCGTCGACGATCGCCTCCATCAGATCACGATCAGCCTCGCGCTGCGTCTTCGGGCGCTCGCGGCCAGACGAGGTTGCACCGGAGGTCCCTTGCGCCGCCTTGACCGCCGGGCTGTCCTCGACGACCGGACGGTAACGTACCTCGACCGGATACATCCGGCCGCTCACTTCGATCACCGGCGCGGGTTTGTCGTCGCTGCCGAAATGACGCGCAAAACGGTCGGCGTCGATCGTCGCCGAGGTGACGATCAGCTTCAGGCCGGGACGCCTGGGAAGAATCTCCTTCAGGTAGCCGAGCAGAAAATCGATGTTGAGGCTGCGCTCGTGTGCTTCGTCGATGATCAGCGTGTCGTAGGCATTCAGCAGCGGATCGGTCTGCGTTTCAGCAAGCAGAATGCCGTCGGTCATCAGCTTGACCGATGCGCCCGGCGCGAGGTTGTCGTTGAAGCGCACCTTATAGCCGACCACTTCGCCGAACGGCGTGCCGAGCTCCTCGGCGATACGCCGCCCGGTCGCCGACGCGGCGATCCGGCGCGGCTGCGTATGGCCGATCAGACCATTGCCGCCGGCACCGAGACCACGGCCCAGCGCGAGGCAGATTTTCGGCAACTGCGTGGTCTTGCCCGAGCCGGTTTCGCCTGACACGATCACGACCTGATTCTCCGCGATCGCCCGCGCGATCTCGTCGCGACGACCGGAGACAGGAAGCGCTTCGGGGAACGTGACCGGTGGGATCGGATTCGGCTCGACGACCCGCGACGGCCGCGCTTCGCGCGGCGCGCGAGGTTCCTTGCGCGGCTCGCCCGATTGTTTGTCGCGCGATCCGTGACGTTGCTCGCCGCGGGTAGATTCGCGTTGCTCGCTACGTGGCCCGCGATCTCCCTGTTCGTTGCGAGACGCACGACGCTGTTCAACCCCCTCGTCGCGAGCCTGCTGGCCATGCTCACCGCGAGGCGCGGCCGAAGGCGTATTGCGGCGCTCGCTTTGCGGCCCACCCCGCTGCCCGCTTTGCGGCCGATCGCCCTGCTGCTCGCGGGCCGCGTTATGAAGCGCAGTACGGAATTGTCCAAGCTGCTCGCTCAACGAAGCGCCATGTTGCTCGCCACGGGCCCCACCGCCCCGCTTCGCACCAGACGCTTGATCCGATTCATCGCGGGATTCACCGCGCCGTTCGTCACGCGCGCCAGCGTGCTCTTCGCGATCTTTTCGACCTGCACCGCCCCCTTCAGGCGGCACCTTTCGCGCAGACACGCCCGCCCCTCGACGCGCGTCACGCGCCTGATCGGGTCTCGCATCCTGCGCTGGGCGGCGCATCGTGTCGCCGGGGTTGACCGGCTCGCCGGCCGACGCCGGTTTCTCGTTCGCCCCAGCGGGACTTTTGGGTACATTCGACATGGGGGCGCATTATAATCCCCGGCATGAATTCCCAAACCGACCTCGTCCCCGCGCCCGCGAGCGTTCCGGCGCCCTCCGACTCGCCGGAAACTCTCGCCCAGCACGCGCAATTCGTCGACTGGATGCGTTCCGTCGCCCCGTATATCCACGCGTTCCGAAACAAGACATTCGTCGTGGGTTTCGGCGGCGAAGTGGTGCATCAGGGGCTGCTGAATGCGCTCGTGTCCGACATCGCGCTGCTGCAGGCAATGGGCATCCAGATCGTGCTCGTGCATGGCTCGCGCCCGCAGGTCGAGGAGCAGATGAGCCTGCACGGCGTCGAATCGGAGTTTTCACACGGCATGCGCATCACCGACGCGCGCGCGCTCGAGTCCGCGAAGGAGGCGGCCGGCGAAGTGCGTCTGGACATCGAAGCCGCGATCAGCCAGGGTCTGCCGAACACGCCAATGGCGCACGCGCACATCAGCGTCGTATCGGGCAACTTCGTGACGGCGCGCCCCGTCGGCATTCTGGACGGCGTCGACTTCCAGCACACGGGCCTCGTGCGCAAGATCGACGCGGATTCGATCCGACACTCGCTTGCGAGCCGCAAGCTCGTGCTGCTATCGCCGCTCGGCTTCTCGCCCACCGGTGAGGCATTCAATCTGTCGATGGAAGACGTGGCCTCGGCCGCGGCGATCGCGCTGCGCGCCGACAAGATCGTGTTCCTGACCGAAACGCCGGGCTTGATGGAAACCGGCGAAAGCGGCACCGCGCTGATCCGCGAACTGTCGCTCGACGACGCCTACAAGCTGAACGAAAGCGGCGAAGTGACCGGCGACGCCGCGTTCTACCTGAAGCATTCGATTCGCGCCTGCCGCGGCGGCGTGGCGCGTGCGCACATCATCCCGTACGCGCTCGACGGCAGCCTGCTGCTCGAACTGTTCCTGCACGATGGCGTCGGCACGATGATTTCGTACGAGAACCTCGAAAGCCTGCGCGAAGCAACGCCGGACGACGTCGGCGGCATTCTCGCGCTGATCGAGCCGCTCGAAACTGACGGCACGCTGGTACGGCGCGGCCGTCACCAGATCGAACGCGACATCGACCATTTCTCGGTGATCGAGCACGATGGCGTGCTGTTCGGCTGCGCGGCGCTGTATCCGTATCCGCAGGAGCGCATCGGCGAAATGGCGTGCCTGACGGTCGCGCCGGAAGCGCAAGGCACGGGCGACGGCGAGCGTTTGCTCAAGCGGATCGAGCAGCGCGCGCGGGCACGCGGCCTCACGCGCATTTTCGTGCTCACCACACGCACCGAACACTGGTTCCTGAAACGCGGCTTCGTCAAGGTTTCGGTCGACGACCTGCCCGAAGACCGCCGCCGACTCTATAACTGGCAGCGCAAGTCGCTCGTGCTGATGAAACAGCTTTGAGTACTTCGTGATCGCCCCCATCTGATCCGAACCGGCGCCTGCCCGCCCCACATCGATTACAGGAGAAGCACAGCATGACTCGTATGGTTCAATGCGCGAAGCTCGGCAAGGAAGCCGAAGGCCTCGATTTCCCGCCGCTGCCGGGCGAACTCGGCAAGCGGATCTACGAAAGTATCTCGAAGGAAGCCTGGCAGAGCTGGTTGAAGCAGCAGACCATGCTGATCAACGAAAATCGCCTGAACATGGCCGATCCGCGCGCGCGTCAGTATCTGATGAAGCAGACCGAAAAGTTCTTCTTCGGCGAAGGCGCGGATACCGCATCGGGGTACGTGCCGCCGTCAGCCTGAGCTTGCCTCGTCGAGGACGACACGACACAACGCGTCGCCCAAACCGAGCAAACACACGCCTGAAAGTCCGCGCCGCGAGCGCGGATTTTTTTCGCCCCGATACCGGCCGCGTGTCGTATCCGCAGTTCGTGTCGCCTTCGCCTCGAAAATGAGTCTGCAAATGTTCCAGGCGGTCCGTTTTCCAATTCGGCCGATCCCGCCAGATCCCCCGCCCCGCAATGGATTGAGCCACATCGGCGGCCTTCGCCCGCACCACCGGTTTGCACGATCCTCTGTCATCATGCTAATATGTGCGGCGTTTCAACAGCAATTCACCTTCATTCGTGTTCTATTCAAGTTGGCTCGCCGTGCGTTTTCCGCGCGTGCGTCATCCTGATTCGAACTGTTTTTAAACAAGAAGGCTCGTCGGTCGTTTCCCCGCCTGAAGCGGAAAATTCAAGACCGGCCTTTTTCGTTTCAAGCCTTCAGTGGCGCATGGGTCAGTTTCCCGCCAGCCCCGCGTCCCTCATGCATCTGCCCCCCTTCCACGGCCACGCAGGTGCAACAGTCAGCACAATCTAGTCGAGTGTTTTTTCGCGAACTTACCGCGAGGCACGGGCGTTTGCTTCTTTTCGCCATCCGTTCCGCCGCCGGATAACCGGTGCCGCGAATAGCCTCGCCTTGCTCACGAAATTACACTTCCCGGCAACCGTGGCGGAACGCATCACGAGTTTCGTCGCAGTCATTGGAGTTTCAACCTTGACCGCTTCCAGCAACGGCTTCTGGCGACATCACAAACCGGAACAGCGTCTTTCCCTCGACGACATCACCGTTGTCGATCACTCCCTCCTGAAACGGGCCGTCGGCGCCATGGCGCTCGGCAACGCGATGGAATGGTTCGATTTCGGCGTGTACAGCTACATCGCGGTCACGCTCGGCAAGGTGTTCTTCCCTTCGTCGAGCCCATCGGCGCAACTCATTGCGACCTTCGGCACGTTTGCCGCGGCGTTTCTCGTGCGGCCGATCGGCGGCATGGTATTCGGGCCGCTCGGAGACCGCATCGGCCGTCAGCGCGTGCTGGCGATGACGATGATCATGATGGCCGCGGGCACCTTCGCGATCGGCCTGATCCCCAACTACGCGACGATCGGCATTCTCGCGCCGGCGCTGTTGCTGCTTGCGCGCCTCGTGCAGGGCTTCTCGACCGGCGGCGAATACGGTGGCGCCGCGACCTTCATCGCCGAATTCTCGACCGACAAGCGCCGCGGCTTCATGGGCAGCTTTCTCGAGTTCGGCACGCTGATCGGCTACGTGCTCGGCGCGGGCACGGTCGCGCTGCTGACGGCGACGCTGTCGAACGACGCGCTGCTGTCCTGGGGCTGGCGCGTACCGTTCCTGATCGCCGGACCGCTCGGCCTGGTGGGTCTGTACATCCGCATGAAGCTCGAGGAAACGCCAGCGTTCAAGAAGCAGGCCGAAGAGCGCGAAGCCGTAGACCGCGCGCTGCCCAGCCAGTCGTTGCGCCAGTTGCTCGTGCAGCAGTGGAAGCCGCTGCTGCTGTGTGTCGGCCTCGTGCTGATTTTCAACGTGACCGACTATATGGCGCTGTCGTATCTGCCGAGCTATCTGTCCGCCACGCTGCACTTCAACGAAACGCACGGTCTGTTCCTCGTGCTGCTCGTAATGATCCTGATGATGCCGATGACGCTCGCCGCCGGCCGTCTGTCCGACGCGATCGGCCGCAAGCCCGTGATGCTGCTCGGCTGCGTCGGTCTGTTCGCGCTGTCGATTCCCGCGCTGCTGCTGATTCGCATGGGCACGGTGCTGCCGGTGTTCGGCGGTCTGATGATTCTCGGCGTGCTGCTGTCGTGCTTCACCGGGGTGATGCCGTCAGCGCTGCCGGCGCTGTTCCCGACCCGGATCCGCTACGGCGCGCTCGCGATCGGCTTCAATATCTCGGTGTCGCTGTTCGGCGGCACGACGCCGCTCGTGACCGCATGGCTCGTCGACCGGACCGGCAATCTGATGATGCCCGCGTACTACCTGATGGGTGCATCGCTGATCGGCATCGTGTCGGTGCTCGCGCTGCGCGAAACCGCGCGCAAGCCGCTGCTCGGCTCGGGTCCGTGCGTCGGGACGCGCGCTGAAGCGCACGCGGTGCTGCGCGGTGAGCGCGAGGCCGAGGAGATGGATGAACGGTTCGCGGCGGCTGCAACCGCGCGTGCCTGATCCGCGCAGTCATCACACCAGGCGTTGTTTCTGAAGCGGGCCGGCGAAATTCGCCGGCCCGCTTCTTTTACGTCAGGAGCGGATCGAACGTCGCACCAACCTGCGCGCCTTCGACGGTCAGCGTGCCCGCGCACACCGGCAGCTTGAAGCGCCGCGGCCCCGCGCTGCCAGGATTGACATACAGCACGCCGTCGCGCTCCGCGATCGACGGCTTGTGCGAGTGGCCGCTCACCACGACGCGAATGCCATCGTGCTGCGGCACGCAGCCCAGCTCGGCGATATCGTGCACGACCAGAATCGTCACCTGCTGGATCGTCAGCCGCGCATGCGTCGGTAGAGACGCGGCCCAGTCACCGGTATCGTTGTTGCCGCGCACCGCGGTGAGCGGCGCGATCCGCGCGAGCGCGTCGAGCACGTCCGGGTTGCAGATATCGCCCGCGTGAATGATTGCGTCGCAGCCGTCGAGATAGCACAACGCTTCCGGACGCACGAGGTTGTGCGTATCCGAGATGAGCCCGATGCGGGTAGCGGTCGAAGGTGAGCGACGTGAAGCCATGCGCAGTCTCACTCCGTCTGCGGCTGCGTCAACTCTCGCGCCGTCGCCTGAGCACGGCGCTGCCCAGCCAGCATGCGCCGCGTCAATCCCTGCACGACGACCGACACCACCACCGCGCATGCAAACCCCGCCGCCACACCGTACTGCGGCAGCAGCATCGCCGTCACCGCGAAGAACGCCGCGAACGAGCCGCGCCCGACCACCATGCCGCGCATCAGCAGCGCCACGAAGTCCGCGCCATGCGCACGCTGCGCCGACACCGCGAGCACGATGCCGAGCAGCGGAAACACCGACACCACGCCACTCCACGCGGCGCCCATCGATGCCGAGGCAGCCGTCACCGCGAGCGTCAGCAATGCGCCCGCGAGCATCCGCACGGCCAGATCCGCGCGCCCGACGCGTGCCGCCGGCACATGGCCCGTCGCGCGCGGCAAGCAGCTCTGCGACACCGCGACGGCCGCGCACGCCGCCGCCAGCGCCCAGCCAAGCGAGCCGGGCATCCGCACGATCAGCAGTCCCGCGCCGAGCCAGCCGGCCATGCCCGCGACCAGTGCGAGCGGCCAGTCGAAGCGTCGGCAGCTCCATCCATAAGCAAGATTGAATGCCTCGGATGCGGCGATCGCCGCAACCGTCGCCTCCGACGCCTGCGCCGCGAACGCCGGCCCGCGCTCGACTGCGAGCAGCAGCATGATCGGTCCGGCGACGACCGGCAGTCCCGCGAGCCATCCCGCGACCGACGGCCCCCAGACGCGCGCGGCCGCCGTCAGCGCGGCGAGAAAGGCCGGCGCCAGCACGAGCTTCAGTGCGAGCAGCATGCTCAGGCCTCCAGCACGTGTTCGATGCGACGGTCCGGCACGAACCACCACGCGGCGGCGAGCGCGTACAGCACGGCCGACGCCCACGGCACGACGAACGCGAGCCCGATGCCGGTCAGGTAAATGACGACGGAGACCTTGCCCTTGAAGTCGTTGCCGAGCGCTTTGGCCAGCGTCGAGTCGTGTCCATGCTGCGAAATCAGCGCGCGCGTCAGGATGAAATACGCGATCGCCGCCATGAAGAGCACGATGCCGTACATCGCGGTCGGCCACGCGGCCAGATGGTTCGCGCCGACCCAGTGCGTGACGGCCGGCAACAGCGACAGCCAGAACAGCAGGTGCAGGTTCGCCCACAGCACCTTGCCGTTGACCTTCTGCACCGCATGGAACATGTGATGGTGATTGTTCCAGTAAATGCCGACGTACACGAAGCTCAGCACGTATGCGCAGAACACCGGCACGACCGGGCGCAGCGCCGCGAGATCGTGGCCTTCGGGCACCTTCAGCTCGAGCACCATGATCGTGATGATGATGGCGATTACGCCATCGCTGAAGGCTTCGACGCGTCCCTTGCCCATGCGAGTCCCGAAGATCAATGCGGTGGGGCGCACAGCCCGCCTTCGCCTTGCGCGCGGGCCGCGCCGCTGCCGATTATCGGTGATGGTGTGAGGATTTGTCGATGCGCGAGAGCGGGCCGCGCGGATGGCTCGATCCGCCGCGGCTCACGGGTAATGGACGGCGAGCCACACGCTCGGCTCGGTGTCGCTCGTCCATGCGACGCGGTGCCGGCAATGCGCTTCGATCAGCACGTGATCGCCGGGCTTCATCGGATGCGGCTGGGGGTCGCCGTCGAATTCGAGCACCGCCGCGCCGGTGAGCAGCACGACCCATTCGGCGCGCGGGCTGTCGTACCAGAAGCCGGGCGGACTCGCCTGCCCGGTCGAGACGATCCGCTCGATCGTCACGCCGCCACGCTCGACGAGCGCGTCGACCTGCTCCTCGGGCGTCGCCCCCAGCTGCGCGACGGCGTCGAACAGGTTGCCGCTGTTACGTGCGGGTTTGAGCGGGCTTGTCATCAGCGTGTCGCGCCAGCGTCAAGGCAGTTCATTGCATCGGCTTGAGCCCATCGAGCAGCGTCGGCACCAGTTCGCTGATGGTCGGATGCACGTGCATCGCGTATTGCAAAGTCGGATACGGCGCGCCTGCGGTCATGATGTCGACGAACGTATGGATCGCCTCGTCGCCCTCGATGCCGTGAATCGCCGCGCCGAGTATCTGTTTGCTGTTCGCATCGACGAGCGCCTTCATGAAGCCGTCGGTTTCGCCACGTTCGCGCGCGCGGCCCACGCGCGACATCGGCATCGTCGCGATCAGCGCGTCGCGGCCGCTGTTGCGCACCTCCTGCTCGGACATGCCGACGCGCGCGAGCGGCGGATCGACGAACACCGCATAGGTCATGATCCGCGTGTCGACGCTGCGCGCGCCGCCGTCGAGCAGGTTCGCCGCGACGATCTGGTAGTCGTCGTAGGACGTATGCGTGAACGCGCCGCGGCCGTTCACGTCGCCGATCGCCCACACGCCCGGCACGCTGGTGCGCAGCTGGCCGTCGACGATGATCGTGCCGTGCCGGTCGGTCTCGATGCCGGCGGCGCCGAGGCCGAGGTCGTCGGTATTCGGCCTGCGGCCGGTGGCAACCAGCAGGTGCGATGCCTCCATGGCCGGGATGTTCTGCTCGAAGCCGATGCACACGTCATTCGCGCGATGCGCATGCGGCTGGACGCGCGTCGGCTGCACGCCGAAATGAAACTCGACGCCCTCGCGCGCGAGCACCTTCTGCACCGACTCCGCGAAATCGGCATCCTCGCGGTTGAGCACGCGCTCGCCGCGCACCAGCACGCTGACGCGGCTCCCGAAGCGGCGAAACACCTGCGCGAATTCGAGCGCGATATAACTGCCGCCGACGATCACCAGATGATCCGGCAACGCGGTCAGTTCGAGCAGCGTCGAGTTCGTGTAGTACGGAATCCGCTGGATGCCTTCGAGCGGCGGCACGACGGCGCGCGTGCCGGTGTTGATGAAGATTTCGAACGCGCTGAGCTCGTCCAGCAGTTGACCGTCGTGCCCGCTGATCGCGAGCATGCGCGCGCCGGTGAAGCGCGCGTGGCCGTTGAACACCGTGATGTTTTCCGTGGCGCGCAGCCATTTTTCGACGCCGCTGCGCGACTCTCCGATGATCCGGTCCTTGCGCGCCTTCACGGCCGCCAGATCGACGCCGACCGAACCCACCTGCACGCCGAGGTCCGCCGCATGGCGCGCCACGTGCGCCGCTCGGGCGCTCGCCACATAGGATTTGGTCGGCGTGCAGCCGACGTTCACGCAAGTGCCGCCGAACTCCGCGCGTTCGATCACCGCGGTGCGGCGCCCGCTTTGAGCAAGGCGCACGGCGAGCGGCGAACCGCCTTGTCCTGTACCGATCACGACTGCGTCGAAGTGCTGTGCCATGGCAACTCTCCAGGGTCTGGATGCAGGTCGTAGCATCTTACGCTTCGCGCCACGGGCTGCCATGCCATGTCTGATTGCGCGGGCGCTTTGGCGACGGCCCGTCTTGCCAGGCGCCGCGCGCGAGGCGGCGCCAATCAGTCTGGATTACTGCAGATCCTCCACGCGACTCCTCAGGCGTGGCAATGAACCGCGCAAATCAACTCGCGCGAACGTTGCAATGCGGCCTGCGCGCCGCGTGCCGCGAACACCCAGCCGACCTGGCCGAGATTGAAGTCCTGCGACACCATCACCTGCATCAGCGCGACCATCGGCAGTACGACCGATGGCCGGTAAAGCTGGTTTCTGATCAACTCTGACATCACGACCCCCAAACGCGGGGCGCCGCTTCGGCACCACGCACCAATAACGTTTCGATGGGGGAATTTTAGGGAGCGCGTCGCCGCCGATAAATAGCGGCAACGCGAAGTCACTTGTTCGGCAATCTGAACAATCGCGTCAGGATGCCTTCGCCATGCCGATCAGCTGCGCGTCGTACAGCGTGCGCGCATACGCGCTCGCGCCGACCGGCCGGCTGTACAGGTAGCCCTGCTGCTTGTCGCAATCGATCGCGCGCAGGAACGCCGCCTGCTCGGCGGTCTCGACGCCCTCGGCGGTCACGTTCATGCCGAGCGAGTGCGCCATCGCGACGACCGCCTGCGTGATCGCGATCGAATCGCGATGATCGGGCAGCCCCGCGACGAACGAACGGTCGATCTTCAGGTTATGCAGCGGAAAGCGCTTCAGATACGACAGCGACGAATAACCGGTGCCGAAATCGTCCACCGAGATGCGCACGCCCATTGCGTTCAGCGCGCTCAGCATCGGCAGCACGGTATCGCTGTCGCTCATCAGCAATCGCTCGGTGATCTCGAGTTCGAGCGCGGCCGGTTCGAGCCCGGACTGCGCGAGACAACCTTCGATGCGCTCGAGCAGCCCGTCGTTGAACTGCCGCGGCGACAGATTGACCGCGACGATCAGATGCGGCGCGAGCGAGCGCCGCCACTGCGCGACCTGCTGGCAGGCGTGCTCGAGCACCCAGTCGCCGATCTCGACGATCAGCCCGGCATCCTCGGCGACCGGAATGAATTCGCCCGGCGACACGTTGCCCAGCTCGCTGTTGTACCAGCGCAGCAGCGCTTCCGCACCGATCGTGCGGCCGCTTTGGCTATCGACGATCGGCTGGTACACGAGGCTCAGCTCGTTGGCCGCAAGCGCGCGCCGCAGCGACTGTTCGATCGTGAAACGCCGCTGCAGATGCTGGTTCAGCTCGGCGGTGAAGAACTGGAAGTTGTTGCGGCCGCGCTGCTTCGCGTGATACATCGCCGAATCGGCGTTGCGCATCAGCGTCGCGACGTCCTGGCCGTCTTCGGGAAACAGGCTGATACCGATCGACGCGCCCAGGTAGTACTCGTTGCCCGCCACCGCGAACGGCACCGCGATCATGTCCAGAATGCGGTGCGCGAGGCCGATCAGCTCGCCGGTATTGCCGTACGCACTGGCGACGATCACGAACTCGTCGCCGCCGACGCGCGCCAGCGTGTCGCCGCACCCGACGCAGGCCGACAGCCGTTCGGCGACGCTGCACAGCAACGCGTCGCCAGCTTCGTGACCGGCGGTGTCGTTGACCTTCTTGAAGCCGTCGAGATCGACGAACAGCACGGCGACGCTGGTGAGCTCGCCGTCATGGTCGCCGCCGGCGCGCGGCGCGAACAGGTCGCGCATCCGCTCGGTCAGGTAGGCGCGGTTGTAGAGGCCGGTTAGCGAATCGCGCGTGGCGAGGTACTTCAGCTGGCGCTGCGCCTCGCGCACCGGCCCGATGTCGGAAAACGAAATCAGCACGGAGTCCGGCTCGCTGTCGCCGGGCCGCAGGATCGGCACGACGTTCTGCGTGATCCACACGACTTCGCCGCCGATCAGTTCGAGGCCGACCGTCACGCCGAGCATCGGCTTGCCGGTCGCAAAGACCTCCGAGACCGGACGGTTGACTTCGCCGATGACCGAGCCGTCCTCGCCGAACGCGCGTGTCATCACGGTCCGCATGCTGCTGCCGACGACCTCCGGTGTCACGTGCAGCATGCGCTGCGCACTCGGATTGCAGGCGAGCACGATGCCGGTGCGCGACTGCACGACGATGCCCTCGCTGAGATGATCGACGACCAGCCGGTGACGCTCCTCGCTATGCGCGAGGCGCTGCGCCATCGCGTCCTGATGGACCGCAAGGCCGACACTGCTGCCGATGTCGCGCAGCATCGCCTCTTCCTCGACTGTCGGACGGCGGGTGGCGCGGTAGTAGACGGCGAACGCGCCGAGCACGATGCCCGCGTCGTTTTCGAAGGGCACGGACCAGCATGCGCGCAAGCCGTGCGGCAACGCGACATCGCGGAAGTTTTCCCACAGCGGATCGGATTCGATGTCGTCGACGATCACCAGACGCCGCTCGAACATCGCCGTGCCGCACGAGCCGGCGCGCGGACCGATCGCCGCGCCCTCGATCGCGGCGCTGTATGCGGGCGGCAGCGACGGCGCGCCGCCGACGCGCACATGCACGCCATCCGGGTCGAGCAGCAGGATCGAGCAGCACGCGCCGTCGCCGAGCAGCGCCTCGGCGCGACGGCAGACTTCGTCGAGCAGCTCGGGCAGCGGCGTGTTGCGGGTGATCAGCCGCAACACGCTGCGCTCGGATGCGAGTACCTCTTCGGCCCGTTCCGGCCGATAGCGGGCGCCCTCCGGCGCGGCTGTCGTCGTGCCACGTGATGTTGCTTCGCAAATCATAGTTGCGCCCCCCAACCCAACATCGGCAAGTTAGTGTACGCGGCACACCGGGGTTTACGCTAAGCCCAGCGTGAAAATCTGCCATGCATCGCGTGCGGACGGCTCCGGTGTGGCGTGCCAGCATCGGTTGATGCCGGTACGACGGGCGACGGCAGTGCGGGCGCCGTCTGTTCGTGGCCTCGAGGCGCCGCAGCGGCTCGACGCTGGGCCGGCCGCGGCAGACTGCGACGGCCCATTTGGCTTGATGGTCTGCAGCGTGGCGGCGGCGTCAATCCTCAATGGTTGCCACCGCCTCCGGGAGGCCGTGTTCCGCCGCCACCTCCACCGCTTTGAGGACCGCCTTGGGGTCCGCCCTGATGGCCGCCTGGGGGGCGATTGCCGCCGCCCTGCTGGTCGCCACCCGGTGGCCGACCGCCTCCGCCGCCTTGCGGTCCGCCGCCCGGTGGCCGACCGCCCCCACCGCCTTGCTCCGCGCCGGGAGGACGCCCCCCGGCGTTGCCCGGCGGCGGGCCGCCCGGTGGGCGTCCGCCCGCGTTGCCTGGTGGTCGGGCGCCCTCGTGACCTGGAGGCCGTCCACCCGCATTGCCCGGCGGCGACCCGCCCGGCGGACGGCCACCCGCATTACCGGGAGGCGGTCCACCCGACGGACGGCCACCTGTACTACCCGGCGGCGTCCCGCCCGGCGGACGTCCGCCGACATGCCCCGGCGACGGCCGCCAGTTCGGCGGCGGATGCCCGGCGCCCGGTCGCGGCGGCGGGGGCGGCGCATGACGCGCCCAGCGGGACCGCTGGCCGTACCACGGCTGGCCGCGGTAGTAGTTGCCCCAGTAATCGTTGATCGAGAACGCGAGGATCGGCAGGCCGAGCGCGACGCCGTAGTTCAGCGGCATGTTGTAGCCCTGGTACGGCGAACTGAGCCGCGATGCATACACCCAGCCGCGCAGACTCGGCGCGGCGACGTCGCACCACTGGTAGTTGCTCAGGCACCCCATCACCGTCACCGGAACGCCGCCCGGCAGCTGCGCGACGATCGGGTAGTCGGCCGCAGGGCCCGCGCGCACGTTGGTCCCGCTGTTCGTATAGGCCTGTGACTGCGCGCTGGCCGCGCCGGGTAAAGTCAGAAGGCCCGCTGCCATGTAAAGACCGATCACGAGTCGTCGTTGCATTCGTTCTCCCTCTTTCGATGGCCGCCTTCGAACACGCCGGCCCAAGTGCCCCCACTTCCAATATCTAGACGTTGCGCCTACTTCATGACACGCGAAGGTGCGCGAGCGCCGACCTGAGCCGGCAGCCCGCGCGGCAACATCTGGTAACGACCCGCCCGAATTCCCGCGTTGTTCGGACGTCCACGAGGCGCGCGACCGGTCGATCATCGGCGGCATGATCAATCGATGCACCGCCCAGACCCTGATGACCCTCTTCCGCCCCCTCCTGATCGCCGGACTGCTGCTCGCGCATCCGTACGCCAACGCTGCGAGCTTCGATTGCCAGCGCGGCCGCTCGCCGGCCGAGCGCATGATTTGCGGCGACGCCGCGCTGTCGACGCTCGACGACACGTTGGGCCAACTCTACTGGAAAGCACGTCGGCGAGTCGCCCAACGCCGCGCGTTCATCGACGACAGCGACAGCAAGTGGGCCTGGCGCGAAGCGAACTGCCGCGACGCCGCGTGTCTGCGGACGTGGTACGCGACGCGTATCGACGAATTGCAGCGACTGCTGGCGAGCTTGCCGAGCGGCGCGCGGAACGCGGCGTCCGTGAATGTGGATGCGCACTCCGACCCGTCGACGCTGCAATGCACGGCCGCAAAGCCCGACCTTGCGGTGAACGAGCAGTGTGCGAGCGTGATCGGGCAGTCCAGCAAGCGGTGGAAGTATCAGCCGCGCGATGCCGACTGGTTCTGCGGCGTGGCCACTTTAGAGGCGGCGGACATGGCGCCATCGCAATCACAATCGCAGGTGCAGGCGAGCGTTGGGCAATGAGACGGCGGAACGCGCTGACAACGACAACAATCAACCCGTGCGCCGGATCAATTGCGCGCAGGTGGCAGTTGCGCCGGGAAGCTCAGTCGGCGGCCGACGGCTCGCCGCCCTGGCTCGTGCCGAACAGCTCCGCGCAAAGCTGCGCGCCGACTTCGCTCAGCGACGCGGCTCCGGTGCCATCGTCGTGGAGCATCGTATCGACGAGACCGCTTCCCGAGAGCGCCGTCAATTGCCGCCGCAAGCTGCTCATCGGCACGCCGGCCTGCTTCGACAGCTTCGCGAGCGACCACGCGCGCCGGGGTGTCTCGCGATGCGCGCGCCATAGCTGCGCGAGTATCGCGGCGAGTTGCGGGTCGATGTCGTCGTCGTCCATGTCGGTCTACCTGTCGTGATGTGTCGTTTTGCATCGCCCTAGCGCCTGTCACGCCATCGCCGTAGCCAGCTCACCGAGCGTCTTCAACGCCGCCTCGGCCTGCGCGGTCCACGGATAGCTGTAGTTGAGCCGGATGAAGTGCCGAAAATCGTTGCGCGTCGAAAACATCATCCCCGGCCCGACCGTTATCCCGCGTTCGAGCGCCGCCTGATAAAGCCGCATCGAATCGATCGCAACGGGCAACTCGACCCACAGCACGTAGCCGCCCTGCGGCGTCGACACGCGCGTGCCGACCGGGAAAAAGCGCAGCACCAGCGCGCTCATGATGCTCGCCTGCTGCCGGTACACGCGGCGCACATGCCGCAGATGGCGGTCGTAGCCATCCTGACGCAAATAATCGGCGACCGCGACCTGCGGCACCGACGGCGTCGTCAGCGTATTGAGGAATTTGAGCTTCTCGACCTGCGCGCGATAGCGCCCCGGCAGTGCCCAGCCGATCCGGTACGACGCCGTCAGGCTTTTCGAAAACGACGCACAGTGCAGCACGAGCCCTTGGGTGTCGAAGGTCTTCAGCGTCGACGGCCGCGTGTCGCCGAAATACAGCTCCTGGTAGACATCGTTCTCGATCGCCGGAATCTCGTGCGCGGCCAGCAGTTCGACCAGTTGCCGCTTGCGCTCGTCGGACATGCAGAAACCGAGCGGATTCTGGAAATTCGGCATAACCATGCACGCGGCGATCTTCTGCCGCGCGATCGCCTTCGCGAGCGCGTCGATGTCGATGCCGTCGACCGGATGCGTCGCCACCTCGATCGCGCGCATGCCGAGGCGCTCGATGGCGTGCAGCATCGCGTAGTAGGTCGGCGACTCGACCGCGACGGTGTCGCCCGGCTTGGCGACCGCCTGCAGGCTCAGGTTGATCGCCTCGGTCGCGCCGAGCGTGATCACGATTTCGCCCGGATCGACCGGCAGACCGTTTTCCGCATAGCGCCGCGCGATCTGCCGGATCAGCTCGGGGTTGCCCGGCGGCAGATCGTCGATCAGATTCCAGCTCGCGTGCCGCCGCGCGATCCCGTTGGCATACTGGTTGATGCGCCGCCACGGGAACAGCGACGGATCGGGATACGGCGAGCCGAACGGCACGGCGTCGTGCGCGCGGATGCTGCGTAGGGTCGACAGCACGAGCCGGCTCACGTCGACCGTCGCGGGCACTGGCGGCAGCGCGGACTTGCGGCCCGCGCGGGCCGCGGCGGGCGCCCGCGCGGCTGCGTCGCGCACGAAATAGCCCGACTGCGGCCGGCTCTCGACGATGCCGCGGCTCTCCAGCAGCGCATACGCGTGCAGCACCGTCTTGATGCTGACGCCGTGCTGCTGGCTCGCCTGACGCACCGACGCAATCCGCTCGCCGGCCGCGAACACGCCGCGGCGCACGGTTTCGGTGATTTCGTCGGCGAGTTTTTCGTAGAGCTTCATGCGATTCGGGTAGATTCGGGCGGCTTCAGGCATCGTCGCGCAACTGTACTCCTATTCTTTCCGGTTTTCTGTATCCGACGCGGTTTGTGGAACACAGTAGGCTCCTCGGCATTGGTCTGCAAAGCCTGTCGAATCTATCCACCGCCACGTCATGAAGAAGAACGAAACACAAGCCGAAGCCCGCATCGAGCCGTACAAGCACCCCGCCGCTGGCTGGGGCGCGCTGAAGTATGTCGCCATCAACCTGCTCAAGGAAAAGGTCGCGGGCGGCAACTACCGCACGCTGCTCAAGCAGAACCAGCCTGACGGCTTCGACTGCCCCGGCTGCGCGTGGCCGGATCGCGAGCACGCGTCGACATTCGAGTTCTGCGAAAACGGCGTGAAGGCCGTGGCCGCTGAGGCGACCGGCAAGCGCGTGACGCCCGCGTTCTTCGAGCGGCACAGCGTCACGGAGCTGATGACGCAATCCGACTTCGAACTCGAGCAGCACGGCCGTCTGACCGATCCGCTCGTCTACGACGCCGCGCGCGACCGCTATATGCCGATCGGCTGGGACGACGCGTTCGCGCTGATCGCGAGCCATCTGAAGCGTCTCGACGATCCTGACCGCGCCGCGTTCTATACCTCGGGCCGCGCGAGCAACGAAGCCGCGTTCCTGTACCAGCTGTTCGTGCGCATGTACGGCACCAACAATTTTCCCGATTGCTCGAACATGTGCCACGAGGCGACGAGCCGTGGCCTGCCGCACACGGTCGGCATCGGCAAGGGCACGGTCACGCTCGATGACTTCGAACACGCGGATACGCTGCTGATCTTCGGCCAGAATCCGGCCACCAACCATCCGCGCATGCTCGGCGAGCTGCGCGAATGCGCGAAGCGTGGCGCCACGATTGTGTCGATCAATCCGCTGAAGGAGCGCGGCCTCGAACGCTTCGCGAGCCCGCAGCATCCGGTCGAAATGCTGACGATGGGCAGCACGAAAATCAGCTCGGTGTTCATCCGTCCGAAGGTCGGCGGCGATTTCGCGCTGATCAAGGGCGTCGCCAAACGCGTGCTCGAACTGGATGACGAAGCGCTCGTGTCGGGCCTCGAGCGCGTGCTCGACGTCGGCTTCATCGCCCAGCACACAGTCGGCTTCGCTGCCTTCGCCGACGATCTGCGCGCCGAGTGCTGGGACACGATCGTCGCCGAGGCAGGCGTGCCGCTCGATCAGGTGCTGAAGCTCGCCGATATCTACGTGAAGGGCCGCGCGGTGATTTCGACCTGGGGCATGGGTCTCACGCAGCACAAGAACTCGGTCGCGACGGTACAGCTGCTGTCGAATCTGATGATGATGCGCGGCAATATCGGCCGGCGCGGCGCGGGGCTGTGCCCGGTGCGCGGCCACTCGAACGTGCAGGGCGACCGCACGGTCGGTATCGAGGAAAAGCCTACTGAAGCGTTTCTCGACAAGCTCGGCGCAGCCTACGACTTCGCGCCGCCGCGCGAGCACGGACTCGACGTCGTCAACACGATTCAGGCGATGCTCGACGGCAAGGTGAAGGTGTTCATCGGGCTGGGCGGCAATTTCTCGATCGCGACGCCGGACACGCCGCGCACGTGGGACGCGATGCGCGCATGCGATCTGACCGTGCACGTGACGACGAAGCTCAATCGCAGCCATCTCGTGCATGGCCGCGACGCGCTGATCCTGCCGACGCTCGGACGCACCGAGATCGATCTACAGAACGGCGTGGCGCAAGGCGTCAGCGTCGAGGATTCGATGAGCATGGTGCACATCTCGTATGGGATGAACAAGCCGGCGTCGGCCAATCTGCTTTCCGAAGTGGCGATCGTCGCGCGCATGGCGCATGCGACTTTGGGCAGCGGCAAGCTGGACTGGCTCGCCCATGCGGCCGACTACGCGCTGATTCGCGACGGCATCGCGAAGGTGATCGACGGTTTCGACGACTACAACGAGCGTCTGAAGAAGCCGGGCGGCTTCCATCTCGGCGTCGCATCGCGCGATCGCATCTGGAAAACGCCGAGCGGCAAGGCGCAGTTCATCGCGCACGCGATCGCGCTCGACACGCCGATTCATCAGGCGAAGAAGCAACATGGCGAACGCCTGATGACGCTGATGACCACCCGCTCACATGATCAGTACAACACGACGATTTACGGTCTCGACGATCGCTATCGCGGTGTGTACGGACAGCGGCGCGTGCTGTTCGCCAACAAGGACGATCTCGCGATGCTCGGGTTCGCGGCTGGTCAGCGCGTCGATATTACGAGCGTGTGGGCCGATGGCATCGAGCGACGCGTGGACGGTTTTCTGCTCGTCGAGTACGACATTCCGCGCGGCTGTCTCGGCGCTTATTATCCGGAGACGAATCCGCTGGTGCCGCTCTCCTCGGTCGCGGATGGCGCGGGTACGCCGACGTCGAAGTCGATTCCGGTGTTGTTGACCGCGTCGATGGTGGAGGACGCCGCGGAACTGGCGGCTTGAAGTCAGCTCCGTTTGTCGCGCCGGCCGCGCGGCGTACCTCACACGGTCTTTTTCGCCAGATCGCGATGCGTCAGATACAGACGTAGATCGAATTCGATCTGGTGATAACCCGGCTGCATGAACTCGCACAGACGATAGAACGCTTTGTTGTGATCGCTCTCCTTCAGATGAGCGAGTTCGTGCACCACGATCATCTTCAGAAACTCCGGCGCCGCGGCCTTGAATAACGACGCGATGCGGATTTCCTTCTTCGCTTTCAGCTTGCTGCCCTGCACCCTCGAAATGCTCGTGTGCAGGCCGAGCGCGTGACGCATCACGTCGAGTTTGCTGTCGTAAGTGACCTTGTCGATCTGCTCGGCGTTGCGCAGGTGTTCGCGTTTGAGTTCCGCGCAGTACTCGTAGAGCGCGCGGTCGGTTTGCACCTCGTGCGTGCTCGGGTACTTCTGCGCGACGTAGGAGCCGAGCTGATCGGCGGCGATCAGGTTTCTCACCTTGTCTTGCAGAGGTGCGGGGTAGCCGGTAAGGTATTTGAGGAGGGACATGAAGGCGGAGTGAGGTTGGCGGGGGTGATGTTACGCATGGTCCGGCCTGGCGACAAGTTTGATTCTCTCCGGACGACTTAAGGCGCGTAGGCGTCACCGTGCATGCTTGACGTCGAGCGGCGCAGTTCCGCAAGATCTGAGTCTTTGAGCGAGCACATTTCGAATTGCTGAATTTCGTCGTTGTATGAGATGACGAATGATTGTGGGGCGACCATGCTTAGTATCATCGGCACTGGTTACTCCATACGTATCCGTGGCCTATGCCCGAAAGCCTGGCGCTTGCCTGGCTTTCCATCGCGAACGGGTTTGGTCTGCATGATCCTGGCGATATTTATATCCCGGTAATGGTAGTTACCGAACTGATCGTTACAGTTCTTGCCTATATGGGATCGTGAGACTATGGCGCAAATATCGGAGGAGAAGTAAGCGCATAGATTGATGGCGCGACGTAGGCTACGCATGTCGTGCCCGAACTTGATGTGTTCGCGCTTCCATCGTGGCGCGGATGCCTGATCCAGGGAATCGGCTCGCTCGCACGCGGGCCGCTCATTTATGTGGAACCGTCCACGCCCGTAATCCAATCAGGGCGCCGGCTTTGTGCTCACACTCGAGGCGGCGCAATCGCGCCGGCTGAATCCTTGTGAACTCTAGTGGTGCCGGGACCGGCAGGCTACAACCATTGAGCAATTCATCGCGGTAGTCGATTCCTACATCCGCTGGTATAACGAAAAGCGGATCAAAATCTCACCGGGCTCCCTTAGTCCCCGCGAATACCGGGAGAGCCTCGGACTTGCAGCATAAACGAGTCCAAGATTTCTGCCGCACCGATAGCCGCACGAGCGGTAACTTTTCGACAGGCTGTTGAACGTGATGGTTAGCACGTCTTCCGACAGCGCGGCCATTGCCGTGTGCTTCTTGCTGTCGTAGACGATCTTGTCGTAGACCTCATCGGCAAAGATCACAAGGCCGTGCTGACGCGCGATTTCGATCAGGCCGAGCAGCAGTTCGTCCGAATACAGCGCGCCGGTCGGATTGTTCGGGTTGGTGACGACGAGCGCACGCGTGTTCGGCGTGATTTTCTCGCGGATGTCATCGAGGTCGGGCATCCAGCTATTCGATTCGTCGCAGATGTAGTGCACTGGCGTGCCGCCCGCGAGGCTCACGCCGGCCGTCCACAGCGGATAGTCGGGCGCCGGTAGCAGCACTTCGTCGCCATCGTTCAGTAGCCCTGCAGCGCCATCACGATCAGCTCGGACGCGCCGTTGCCGATGTAGATGTCGCCCAGCTCGACCCACGCACGCCTTTTTGCAGGGCGTAGTGCATGATCGCCTTGCGCGCGGCGAATACGCCCTTCGAGTCTGAGTAGCCGGACGAGCTGGGCAAGTTCAGGATCATGTCCTGGATGATCTCGTCCGGGGCATCAAAGCCAAACGGCGCGAGATTGCCGATGTTCAGCTTGATGATGCGGTGGCCTTCTTCTTCGAGCCGCTTCGCATGCTCGAGGACAGGCCCGCGGATGTCATAGCAGACTTCATCTTGGACAAATAGTTGAGCAAGTCAGCAACGTGCAGCATAGAGGCACAAACGACAGCGCCTTACCCATGCTCGTTTAGGGAATCGTCATAGCGCCGTCGCAGTTATGACCTTGGTTGCACCTTTCGCTATGTCATTGATCCGGTCTTGAGCATCGGCAATACGTTGATCTGCGTAGTCGTAGTCATTGGATTCGCCTCTTGCTCGTTCAACCGGCCGCAATCATGCGTACCGTAGCGCCACGATCAACAACGATGCGCGAATCATTCCAAGCGCCGCAGCGTGTCGTGCCGGGTCAGGCGCGCTCCAGCGCAGCGAGCTTCTTCCGACCACGGCATGCAGACCCGGAAAGAGGCGGGCTTCCAAGCGGGAATCTTCCAGTTTCCTCCATGCTCACCCGTGCATGGCATTACCGGAAGTCACCAGATCCAACGAGATAATCACCGCTCCCGGAACGCTTCACGAGCCTTGAAAATCGGCTTCAGAATGTAGTCAAGAATGGTTTTCTCACCGGTACGGATGTCGACCGTCGCGACCATCCCGGGCAGAATCGGTAAGCTTTTTCCGCCCGCATGCAACTCACTGGAGTCTGTCAGCACAAGCACGCGGTAATACGTCGCATCGGGCCGACCCGCGGCAGCCTTCTGGTCGTCCTTGAGCGTGTCGGGGCTGATGTGCTGAACCGTGCCTTTCAAGCCTCCATAAATTCCGTAGTCGTAAGCCGTAATCTTCACGGTGGACGGTTGATTAGGATGCAGGAATGCGACGTCCGAAGGCTTGATGCGTGCCTCGACGAGCAATTGATCTTCCAGCGGGACAATTTCCATGATGTGCTCGCCCGGCTGGATGACCCCGCCAATCGTATTGAAGCGTATATTCTTCACCGTGCCGTACACCGGTGCAATCACAGTCGTACGCTGTAGAACATCCGCACGACCCACTACGGTTTCGCTGGTTTGCGCCAGTTCCAGTTCCAGCTTCGTGAGTTCCGAGTTTGCGTCGGCCTGAAATCTGTTGCGACGCTCGACGATCTGTGAGCGCAGCTCGTTTGCCTGCCGGCGCATGCGGAGCAGTTCGACTTCAGAAACAAGACCTTTGGCCGCCAGCGGCTCGGCCAGGCCAATTTCCTTGTTCGACAGCGAGTAGCTCTTTTCCAACGCGGCCACGCTATCGTTCAGTGCACGACGTCGCGCGTTGTAAGCAAGCGTCTCCTGCTTCACGACCGTAGGCACGGCTTTCACGTCGTCAGGAAACGTCAGCGGCTGCTCGTACGCCTCGGCACGCAAACGCGCAATCGTCGCCTTCAGTCCTACTGACTTGGACCACGCTTCGCGATAGCTCGTCTCGGCTCGCGTCGGATCGATCTTTGCCAGCACTTGTCCCTTCTTGACAACGTCGCCTTCACGTACATCCAGTTGTTCGAGAATGCCGCCCTCAAGACTCTGGATGACCTGTTCGCGGCTCTTCGAAATGATGGTCCCCTCGCCGTGCGTTATCTCCTCCACGCGCGCAAAGTACGCCCAGGTCAGCCCGCCGGCCAGGACCGTGAGAATGACGTAAAGCATGATCATTGAGCCCGGCGTCGACTGCGTCAGCAGCGATTCCCGGATGTCGCTCATGAAAGCAGCGTCGCCTTTGGCGAGCTTAGCCTTTTTCTTGCCTCGTTTGAAAATATTGAAGTTCATTGCGATTGCTCCTTGTTCGGTGCGCCTGCCTGCGTACTACCCGCTTGCGCAGCGGCTGCCGGTACCGTCTTTTTGGCGCTCATGATCCTGATCTTCGTGGCAACGGCCTGAGGCGCCACGGGCGTATTTGTTGCGGCCGCGACGCCGGGCGAGGTGTCCGGTCGCGCGCGCTTCGGCGTTTCATCCACCGCTGCCGGTTCGCTCTTGCCTGACAGCATCGCGAGGATCTTGTCCTTCGGACCATCGGCCACGACCTTGCCTTCTTCGACTACGACAATCCGGTCAACCAGGGCCAGCAAGGATGGGCGATGGGTCACCACAACGATCGCCTGCCCCGCAGTTGCACGCGCGAGATGTTCAAGGAAGAGCGCCTCGGTTTGGGCGTCCATTGCGCTCGTCGGCTCATCGAGCAACAGGAGCTCCGGCCGGGCAAGGAGGCTGCGGGCCAGCGACACCAGCTGACGCTGGCCACCGGAGATGCCCGCACCACCTTCTCCGATTGGGAGGTTGATACCCTGTGGGTGGCGGCTAGCGACATGATCAAGCCCTGTCAAACGTATCACGCGTAGAAACTCGTCGGCGCTCGCTTCAGGCCGTCCGATCATCACGTTTTCGCGCAGACTGCCGTGAAAAAGACGCGCGTCCTGGCCCACGTACCCCACAGCTTTGCGCCAGTCGGCGAGGTCAATCTGCTCAACGTCCAGACCGTCCGTGAACATCTGCCCTCCGACCGGCGAGTAAAGACGCGCCATCACACGCAGAAGGGTCGATTTACCGCTCCCAATGCGGCCCAGGATAGCAACCCGCTCGCCGGACTGGATGCTCAAATTGACGTCCTTCAGAACCGGCGGATTCGGTTGCATCTCCTGTGTGGGATACGAGAAGCAGACGTCCTTCAGGGTGATTTGCCCCGAGAGCGAAGGCTTCGGCAGATATGTGCGCGATGAATCGCGATCGACAGGCATCGCCATCAAACTATTCAACGAATGTAGCGCGGCCTTCGCCTGCTGGAAGCGCAAGGCGAGTCCCATCACCTGGCTCAGCGGCGCAGTAATCCGGCCGGCCAGCATCACCGTACCGATCAACGCGCCTTGCGTGAGCTCGCCTGCGTCGATCAGGTAGACGCCGAACACGATCAGCACCACGGTCTGCAACTGCTGCAACAAGGTAATGAAGCTCGTCGCCTTGCTGGAAATCTGACGCGACTTCATCGAAGAAGATGCCGCCATCGCGCTGAAAGACTCCCAGCGCTTTTGCATATGCCCTTCGCCACCCACCGCCTTGAGTGTTTCCAGACCTTCAACCGATTCGATCAGCACGCCCTGCTTGAGCGACGCTTCCTTGAGGTTCCCTTTCATGATCCGCGCGAGCGGCCATTGCACCAACAGACTCACACCGATGATCAACGGGATCATCAGCAACGGCACCCAGCCGAGCGAACCGCCGACCGCGAATACCACGCCTACAAAGACGAGCACGAATGGCAGATCGGAAATTGCAGAGAGCGTGGCAGAGGTTGCGAAGTCGCGCACCGACTCGAACTCGCGCAACTGGTTGGCGAATGACCCTGCCGACGACGGTTTGTGCTCCATGCGGATGGAGAGCGCCTGGCGGAACAAAAGCGTGCCCATGACCAGGTCGGCTTTCTTGCCGGCGACGTCGAGTAAATGGCTACGTACATGGCGCGAAATCGCTTCGAACAGCATGGCAATTCCAACCCCGATCGCGAGCGACCAGAGGGTGACGTAGGCCTGGTTCGGGACCACGCGGTCATACACGTTCATCGTAAAAAAGACGCTGGCAAGGCCGAGCACATTGATCAGCAATGCACCGAGCGCAGCACTCGCGTAGTAGCGTCGGTAACGCCATAGCGTGCCCAGCAACCAGTGGCCGGCCGGTTCGACGCTATCCCCTTCGCGCAGTTCGACTTTGGCCGTCGGCTTGACCAGAATGGCGTAGCCCGAATAGATTTCGTCCATTTCCTCTTGGGTGTACTCCACGGGCTCGGAACCAATTTCCGGCACCATCACCTGATATAGAACGCGGCTTTTGGCCTCCTTGTCCGGATTCGCACGCCGACCCAGCAGCACGCAGCCACCCGTGCGGCGATGCAGCAAAATGACCGGCAGCACGTGCTCCGGCAGCAGTTGCAGAAGACGCTGCACCAGGCCCGCCGTGAGGCCCGCGTTTGAGAGGGAGTCGAGCGCCAGTGACGGCGAAAGCATGCCGCTCTTCGGCAGCCCCGCGGTGAGCGCCTGCGCCGTCTTGCCGCAACCGTAGCGCTCGCAGATCCACATCACGGAACCGAGGAGGCCGTCCTCGTTAGTGAGGGGCGCGGCAGCCTGTACGTCAGGAAAATCGTTTCGAGTCATGATCGTAACCGGTTAGATTGAAGTATGTGGTGCGACACCTGAACCGCAATCCAGACTCAGAAAACAATGAAGCAATGCTCGTCGTTTAAAGGATCGATTCGGCTAATTCGGGTGACCTGATGAACGAAACACGAGATTTCGTACTGGCTCCAATTGTCCGGATATCGGTGACCCCGCGAAATCAGACAGCCGCGACAACATAGTGAGACTGGTACGAATTTTTAGTTCGCAGTCTTTCACAAGCACTTCCGCGCGCGATTGTCTGACCAGATAGGGCCGCCAGCATCAATGGTGGCCAACCCACTATTCGCCTGTTAATCTTGTCTCGTTGTAATGCAAGGCATTTGTGCCTGGAGATAAAGGACGCCCCAAATGGAGAATGCCGCCATCCAGGTCATGTTTGCCGACGATCACCCTGCGATCGTTGCCGGACTGATTTACATGCTTGAAGAACACCGTACCATCACGACAGTGGGCACCTGCACAAACTCGACCGAGCTGATTGCGGAACTCGGCACGCAGCCATGCGATGTACTGGTGTGCGATTACTCCATGCCGGGCGGCAATTACGGTGACGGCATTACGCTGTTTTCATTTTTGCGGCGCCGATACCCGGCCATGCGCATTGTCGTGCTGACGATGATCGACAACCCAGGTATCATCCGCTCGCTGCTCAAGCTCGGCATTCAGTGCATTCTGAGCAAGGCCGACCCGATGGAACATCTGGTCGCCGCGATTCACGGCGCATATGCGGACGCACGTTATTTCTCTCCAACCATTTCAAAGATTGTCTGGCAACTCAACGTGGATACGCCTGCCTCCGGCAGTCGAGCGCTTACTGCACGCGAATCCGAAGTGGTCCGGCTCTTCGTGTCGGGACGGTCGGTCAACGAAATCGCAGCGCAACTCAAGCGCAGTAAACAAACCATCAGTTCGCAGAAAGCCAGCGCAATGCGCAAGCTAGGCGTGGGAAACGACATCGAGCTGATTAAGTGTTCGATTGACACGGCGCCTACCCTCGTACCGGAAGATGGTGCCCATGATGCGTCCGATCCGACGCAGCCACGCGACGGCAAACCCTGACGACGAGATGAGAGCGACGACGAGGGCCTTTAAGTGCATACGCGACCGAGGGTCGCATCGCAACAAAAAACACTAAAAGCGCAAAAGCGATGAGTTTGGACGCGTGTGATGCGAAGACTGATCCGGTCAGATATCCGGCTGCGACCCATCGGTCGCGACACCAAGCCCAGCTTCGTATGCAAAGTGAAACAGGTCGGCGTCCCGTTCAATCCCGAGCTTTCGCATCGCGCTGGTCTTTTGGGCACTGATTGTCTGCTTAGTGCGATGTAGTCGGTCGGCGATTTCATTCACAGACAGACCTGACACGAACAGCCGGATGACTTCCGTTTCGCGCGTGCTCAGCGTTTGGGTGCGTTCGTTCCGACCAGGAGAGGAATCCGGAATAGCGTCTTTCAGGCTTCGCGAGGTAGAAAGAAAGTAGGTGGCGCCCGCATAGACAGCGTGAATCGCGGAGATCAAATGGCTCGTGTCATGAGCTTTACTTAACACCGAATGCACGCCACGCTTTGACATTTCACGCGTAATGGCAGGGTTTTCGATAGTCGTGAAGACTACGATCTTGAGCGCCGGGTAGGTTCGTCGCAAGAATGCCAGCAACGTCAAGCCGTCCCCGTACTCTCCACCGGGCATCGCGAAATCGGTAATGAGGACATCGCAAGGGGCGCTGTTCAGCACCTTGATGAGTTCGCCGGAGTCTCCTGCCGTGCCTGTAATTTCCAGCGTAGGTACAGCGGAAAGTTCGTGCTTGATACCGGAAAGGAGTGCCGGATGATCGTCGGCCAGCACGACACGGATTTTCATTTTGCTCATGCAAAGCTCCGCGGAAATGGGATGAACCGGGCCGCGACGGCAAGCTCAATGTACCCGAATCTGACTTATCCGAGAATATCCTCTGGAAAACTGGAAAGCAAAAAAAGTGGGGCAAATTCGACTGACTGGAGAATTTATGGCTTTCCCTCGTATGTGTCGGATTTCCGAGGGCTGGCCACCTGGAACCGAGAGCCGGGCCATTGTCGACGTTGTCAGGTAGCTGAGGTCGTCGCGAAGAGGGCCAGATGAAGAAATCAAAATCGCCGCTTCACGGTCACCGTTTGTCCGCTGGCGTCATCAGCACGGCGTGCGTTGGTATTTTCTCCTTCAGTTGAGCTTGCACGTCATCGAGGAGTTGCTCCTCGAGCGCAGCGTGGTCGTGACGTACCAGGCGATCCGAGGCTGGTGCGACAGATTCCGTACAGGCTTTGATACCGCTTGAAAGCGGCCCGACGGGGGTGTCCGGAATTTTGTGTAAACGGGTTGAGGTCTAACCCGGCACCAGCCGCTCTTCGAACTGGATCGTGAAGCGGTTCAGTGCAGCCTTCCAGCCGCGGATCGGCATCGTCCACTCCTTGCTGATGTTGTTCAGGGCCAGGTAAAACAGCTTGGTGACGGCCTCATCGGTCGGGAACGAACTGCGGGTCTTGATCACCTTGCGCAGGCTCATGTTGATCGATTCTATGGCATTCGTAACCGGCATGATATGAACCGGTGCCCCAGCGCGTCCCCGCCGTGAAGTTTCAGGCGTATCGTACGACCATCCGGGACAGGGGCACCGGGGGAGCACTTCGGGTGGGCAGGCCGTTCGTACACGATGAGCCGCGAGCTCGTGTTAGTAGTTGGCCGCCCCTGCGACCCGCCCGGTTGCGCTGTGAGCGCGAATCCATAGTTGTCGTGCTGTCCCACCGGCTCCGTGTGTGTTTCCATGGGAGAACGGCTATGCGCATTGTTGGTCTGGACGTGTCGCGATCGGTCGCCGAGATCGCGTATCTGGAAGATGGCGTACTGCGTGCCGGCGGTCGTGCCGGACTACGCCGGGATGAACTCGAGAGATTTGCTGCTCGGCCTAGACCTGACGATCACGTTGTGCTCGAAGCGACTGGCAATACTGCGGCGATCGTCAACGTGCTTCGGGCACATGTCGGTCAGGTCATCGTTGCTAACCCTCTGCAGGTCAGGCTGATTGCCGAAGCACGGGTCAAGACCGACAAGATCGACGCGGCAATCCTGGCCCAGCTATACGCTAGCGGCTTTCTGCCTCAGGCGTGGATGCCTGATGAGACTACGCAGGCGATGCGACGGCAGGTGTCACGACGAGCGCAGATCGTACCGCAACGCACCCGCCTGAAGAACGAAGTGCATGCAGTGCTCGCCGCGCATCTGATTGAGCGCTGCCCCGCTACGGATCTGTTTGGCAGGAAGGGGCGCGCCTGTCTGGCCGATCAGCCTCTGCCGACCGATGAGCGATTGGGCGTCGAGCAACGGCTACGTGAGTTGGACCGTCTTGGTGACCTTAAGCAGATTGAGCAGGCCCTCGCGCAGTCCGTGCTGGACGACGAGCGACTGCGCAAATTGCTGACGATCACCGGCGTAAATGCCATCGTGGCAATTGGTCTGCTGTCCGCAATTGGTGACATCGCCCGATTCCCCACCGCGGAGAAGTTGGTCAGCTATTTCGGACTCAACCCCTGCGTCTATCAGACTGGTGCGCAACCCGCCAGGCACGGCCGTATCAGCAAGCGGGGACGCTCCTATGCGCGTGCAATGCTCGTTGAAGCCGCATGGTCGGCGGCTCAGTCAGCCGGACCGCTACGCGCCTTCTTCCTGCGCATCTGGGATCGGCGCGGCCAGCAGATTGCCGCTGTCGCGACAGCACGCAAGATCGCCGTTATGGTGTGGTACGTCCTCACACGCAATGAGGCCTTCGCGTGGGACCGGCCGGCGCTCACCGCGCGCAAGACCCGCTCACTCGAACTGCAGGCCGGCATGCCTGCGCGCCGCGGCGGCCCGAAAGGCAGTGCAGCAGCCTACAATCTGAAGAGCGTGCGTGACCAAGAACGGGCGATGGCCGAGCAGGCCGAGCGGGCGTATCACCGGCTGTTCTCCCGCTGGAAACAGGCTCGGCCTGGCAACAAGGCCGCCTCAACGCAATGGCCGCCGAGGCAGACGTCATGAAGCTCAAAAATTTCGATCTTGAGGCTTGTCAATTTCATCCGTGGTGTAAATCACCTTCCTGATCTCCGGCGGGTAATCGAAGAACGGAATCACACGTGCCCAGTTGCGTCGCCAGCTCTGCCCGATGGACGGATAATCCCGGTCCCACCTGGCCTCGAAGGCGCCCAGCATCTGTTCGGCCAGTTCGACGGTCGGTGAAGTGTAAATCGTCTTCAGGTCGGCGGCGACTTCCCGCTGCATTTTCCACGGTACGAAGTTCAGGCTGTTGCGCACCATGTGCACGATGCACAGTTGCACGGCCGCTTTTGGGTAGACCGCTTCAATGGCTTCAGGAGAGCCTTTAAGCCCGTCGACGCAGGCGATAAAGATGTCCTGCACGCCGCGCGTCTTGAGCTCTGTGACCACCTGCAGCCAGAACTTGGCCCCCTCGGTCTGGGCGATCCACAGTCCAAGGACTTCCTTGTGGCCGGCCATGTTCACGCCGATGGCCAGGTAGACCGCCTTGGTCCGCACCGCGCCGCTGTCGCGCACTTTGACGTGGATGCAGTCGAGATAGACTATCGGATAGAGCGCGTCGAGCGCACGGGCCTGCCAGACTTTCACCTCATCACTGACGGCGTCAGTGACCGCCGAGATCAGCGTCGGCGAGACCTCCGTGCCATACATTTCTTCCACGTGCTCCTGGATCTCGCGCACGCTCAGGCCACGCGCATACAGCGAAATGATCTTGTCGTCGAAGCCCGTCCAGCGCGTCTGATGGCGCTCCACCAGCTTCGGCTCGAACGCCCCCTGACGGTCGCGCGGGATGTTGAGCGGCAACTTGCCAAACTCCCCCTGCAACGTCTTGGTCGCTATGACCATTACGGGTGTTGCCCGTGGCGTTGGTCACCGCTTCGCTCTTGCCATGGCCCAGGTGCTCGGACATCTCCGTCTCTAACGCACCCTCCACCAGCATCTTGGTCAGCTGCTTGAGCAGCTCTCTCTTTTATTGCGTTTCGCTACGGTCATCTATGCTCCTGTTGCTGGCAGTCTCCTGCCAAATGACCATTTACACACAACTTTTTACACCCTCCGGCCCACGCGAGACAGATAGCACCCGGCATATCGATGCGATGTTTTTGACGCTGCGCACCGAGCCTTCCCTGCTTGACGAACATGACGCCGGGCCCCGAACAGTCATCAACCCACGCGTAAACGTGAGCGCCGCATGCGAGGCTTATTTGACAAACCGCCTCAGCATGCGCTGGTACTGGATCGTCACGTTGATAACCCATCCTGCGGACGTCCTTTCAGCAGAATCAGATTTCTCAACCGACCTGAGGACACTCAGTTTCTGATACCTCCGCAAGAATTCACGCAGTGTTTTCGTGTCGGTTCAGAACATCGGTGCGCAAACGGGCGTCAAGAATCTCAATCATTTTCTGCGCCACCTGAACACCATCCTTCGATATCGTTATTTCCAGCCGGGCGCATTGATCTGCCAGGGCGTCATGCCCAAACACCGCTAACGCGCCTCGCAGCGAATGTAACTCAGCCAGCAACCGGGTTGCATCCCCGTCATTGGGTGCCGCACGGATCACCCTCAGCAATGCCTCACACGACTTCCGGAACGTTTCACGCGTCTGTTCCGGGACGGCTCGCCCCCCAGCATGCCGTCGCGCCTGGGCTCGCTTCCATCCGCTGCTATCACCACGCGTGGCACGCCAGTCACTTCCGACAGAACCGCCGACAACTCATCCAGTTGTAGCGGCTTGGTCACTACGCGTGACATGCCGGTTGCCTCGCACCACGTTCGCACCTCCAGCGGTACGCTCGCCGTGGCCGCCACAATCGGCATCTCCGGCCAGTGCACCTGTGCTTCGCGTGCCAGCGCGTAGCCGTCCAGTTCCGGCATCGACAGATCCGTCAGCAGCACATCAAAGCGTTCCCGCGATAGCCAGTTCAGTGCGTGCTGCCCATCTTCTGCCGCCCGCGTCTCGCAGCCCAGCATCCTCAACTGCTCCTCGAACAGTTGACGGTTCACCGCGTTGTCCTCCGCGATCAGCACTTTCAACCGGCGCGACGACAGCACCTGCTGCGTCTAATCGCACACATCGAGCGCCTCGCCTTGCAAGGTGTACCGCAACGCCGCCACAAGCCCCTTCAGGCTGTAGCTCGAGACCCTGACTACCTGCTCTACCGCTACCGGATATGCCGGACCTTCCGTACTACTGTCGATCACCCACGACGACTCCGCTAACAAACCGCTTTCATCATCCGCGTGCCAGGTGTCACGCTCGCCGCAGAGGATCAGCGCGTCCGCCTCGTTCAACATCGCCGGGTGAAGTTGTGCCGGATGCCGGTATGCCTGCACCTGCAGTCCCCACGCCTCCAGCGCTGCCACTGCATACGTGTGCCAGGCGTCCGCCGCAGCTACGAACAGTATCCGCTCTCCCGCGAAACGCGGCATGTCCGACTCGCCTTCGCTCTCGCCCAGCGGCACCCGCGCCGTAAAGCAGCTGCCCTGACCTGGCTCGCTGCGCACGGCGATCGTACCGCCCATCGCATCGATCAGCCGCGCGCACAACGCGAGGCCGAGACCCGTGCCGCCAAAGCGACGGTTGATCGTTGCATCCGTCTGGCTGAACGCCTGGAACAGAAGCGCCTGCTGTTCCGACGACATCCCGATCCCGCTGTCTTCCACCTCGATCGTCAACATCGCGTCCTGATCGTCCACGCCCGCCTCCACCGACAACCGCAGCGTCACCTCCCCATACGCCGTAAACTTGATGGCATTCGCCAGCAGGTTGTTCATCACCTGGCCAAGCCGAGTCGGATCACCCTGCATCGGCAGCACCGGCGACGTTCCGAACACGCCCGACAGCCTCACGCCCTTTGCGCGCACCAGCGGTCCGAACATCAACAGCGCCCGAGACGCCACCTCCTGCGCGTCGAATGCGATCCGCTCCAGTCTCATCTCGCCGGCCTCGCTCCTCGAGAAGTCCAGCACATCACTGACGACCTCAAGCAGTCCGTCCGCCGAGGTCCGGATCGTCGTCAGACGGTCGCGCTGCAACGCATCCAGTTGCGAGCGCGACAGCAGTTCCAGATTTCCCATGATTGCATTCAGCGGCGTGCGGATCTCATGGCTCATCGCCGCAAGGAACGCCGATTTCCCCGCGTTGGCGGAGTCGGCCGCCTGCTTCGCGTCACGTAGCTGCCGCTCCAGACGCTTTCCCGCCGTGATGTCCGTGAACGCCGTCACAAGCACGTCCTGTCCCTGGTAGCGCGCCGGCACGACGCTCACCGAGAGGTCCATCGCCCCGCCCTCGCGCGTAGGGAGCGTCAGTTCCTCGTGCAGCATGCCGTTCGCCCCCGTTGCCCCGCCGCGCTCCCGGTGACGTCAAACCAATTCCGCCGACAGCGTCTCGGTCGGCACGACTACCCGCGCCGCAGCGTCAATCATCGTCGGACTGCGCAATAGCGCCTTTCCGCTCTCCACTGCGATCAGCCCCAGCCCCACTGGCGCCGTTTCGACCAGCGTGCGGCTCAGGTGCTCACTCTCGAACACCCGTCGCGATCGCTCAATTGCCGGCCGGAAAACGAGTTGCTTGAGATAGATCAGAAACACCCATACGACGGCAAGCGTCGCAAGCGTAAGCACAGCACCGATACCGATCTGTTTGCCGATGCCCGCAACAACGTCAACGTCGGGCCACGTAAATACATAGACAAGCACCCAGCCCCTATCGCCAAGACGATCCGCAATCGTGAATACACCGTCCCGCCAGGTTTCGCGTTGCATGCTGCTGGTCGCTCCCGCGACACCTAACGCCCGAATGCGATCAATCAATGCAGGGGCCTGCTCATTCCAGGCTGTGCTCGCTACTATTTCTCCTTTCTCTGACACAACCATATACGTGCCATCGAACCCGCCAACGGTCAGAGGTGCTGTCAAGATCTCCGGGGCGTATTCCGTCACGAGGATCGCAAACGGTGATCCGTCTGAGAACACCGGCGCGGCGATGCGAATCGCCATTTTTCCCGTCAAGGGACTGATAGCAGGCAGCATCCAGGATACGGACCGACGATTATCGGGTTGCTCGCCCGCATGGATGCCGGCCAGACCATCCAGCCCATCCCCCAGATCCGCAATCAAATGCGCACGGCCGGCAGAGTCCCGGCCATCGCTGCCTGGTGGGGCAAGGGGCGCAGACAGAATTCCGGCAGTATTGTGCTGCGCACCATAGAAATAGCGGCTCGCCTGCTGGCCCCGCACCAATGAATTTACTGCGCTGACACGACCGAGTTGTGCAGTGAGACCAAGATAGCGACGGCGCTCATCGTGGGTCAGGGATTTACCTGGCATGTCGAACAACAACGGCGGTTGTGCCGTGGACGTGGGCAATGGCACGAATGCGTACCCCTGACTGCGAAATCGCGTGATTAGCTCAAGATCGACCTGATCCGCGTCCTGCCACGCCAGCTCCGCGCTGACTAGCGCGGAGCGGAACAATGCTTCGCTCGAGTTGACTTCGCTCATGACGAGGTTGCGATCGACGAGGAAGTTCTGCCGCTCGGCTGCAACCTGCCCGCGTACCGCCGACAACGCCGCGAGCGTGAAAGCGAAAAGCATCATGATCGTGGTCACCAATCCACCACCGAACACCAGCAGCTTCTTGTAGCGCTACAACTGGTTCAAGGCATCATTCTGTGGAGCGGAGGACATGGCGGCACCGGTCCGTTCCGGAGACTATCGATGCACCTTTGACAATCACACTGACGTAGCGCACCGGACCAAAACGATTATCGCGGCGCGAGAGCGGATCCGATCAGCCGCCCCCCACAAATCAGACCCATGCGATGCGAAAGCAAATAATAATCCGACCCGTCAACGTGCCGGCGTGTGCACTGAGTGTGAGTCAAGGCTTCGCGAGTAGGTTCGGACGAGTCAGTACTCGCGAACATTTTTTGCCAACAGTGGTTCTTCACCCCTGCCTCACTCATCTCTGTGCAGACTGTATTGAGCGCAATGAAGATCCCACATCGTGCTCGCTGACGATCATCCCGCGGTGCTTTTTCGGCATTAAGCAATAACTGGCTGTAGTCCTCCCACTAGAGAATGAAAGGGACTTCCCCGTCCCGAGGCTGCGGCGGAAGCCGCGAGTCGGCATCGACGTGCCATGATGAAGTTTCCAACGTTCATCAACACCAGCGAGAGGGGAAGTCCATGCCTATTGTCACTATCGGAATCGATCTTGCCAAGAATGTACTCGCCATTCATGGTGTAGATGAGGCAGGTCAAGCGAAGCTGATCAAGCCGCGTGTGGCGCGCGATCAACTGGTGACATTGATTGCGCAGTTGCCGGCGTGCCTCATCGGCATGGAAGCGTGCTCCGGCGCACATCACTGGGCTCGCGTGTTCCAGCAACACGGCCATACGGTCAAACTCATGGCGCCCTACCTTGTGGCGCCTTATCGCATGTCCGGCAAGCGCGGCAAGAACGACGCGGCGGATGCTGCTGCGATCTGCGAAGCAGTGACGCGCCGAGCATGCGTTTCGTGCCGAACATCAGCAGGCAACGCTTTGCCTGCATCGGACGCGACAAGGTTTCGTGGAAGAACGGATCGCGACATATAACCGGTTGCGAGGCCTGCTCTCGGAATTCGGCGTGGTGCTGCCACAGAGCCCGGAGAAGTTGCGCAGGCACATCACAGAACATCTGGACACATTGCCTGGCTGGGCGAAGCACAGTATCAGCGATCTGCTCCAGCATGCTAACAATATTGAGGATCGCCTGGTTGAATACGATCGCGCGATCGCTGAAATCGCGCGTGACGATGCGCGTAGCAAGAGGCTGATGCAGTTGCGCGGCATCGGCCCAACCACGGCCAGTGCGTTGCTCGCCAGTATCGGTGCTGGGCACGACTTCAGAAACGGCCGGCAGGTGGCAGCCTGGATCGGACTTACGCCGGGTCAACACAGCAGTGGCGGTAAGGCACGGCTGGGCAGCATTACGAAGGCAGGCGACGCCTATCTGCGCGGCCTGCTGGTCAATGGCGCCCGCGCCGTTATTGCCAGTCTCGGCGAGAAACAGGATCGCTTCAGCCGGTGGGTCCGAACTCTGGTCGAGCGCCGGGGCTACTGGCGGGCCGCCATCGCGATCGCCGCAAAGAACGCAAGATTGGCGTGGGCCTCGCTGAAATATGGCGATGACTTCAAGCTCGAACCAGTGGCAGACTGACTTTGATCCGAGCCTGTCGATCAACCGGCAACGAGACACGAGCGCAGACGTCATGAGCACATAGAAACGATTACTTTGCACTGCCAGCGGTGATGTGAAGCGGGTTGGACCCCGCGTGGGGCGTACCTGACTAACACGGCGGGGATATCCATTCCCGGCTAGAGAATGAGGCCTCTGCGCGCGTCTTTCATCATGGGTCCGGGCCATTGGCCCAACATGACCGGTTGTAGAACCGCAGTCCTTCACCTTCCCACATATACCCGCACGGCATTGCAGCATGCATCACGCGAACTTCGATTGAGCTTGTGCTCAACGGGGAGACCTTGTAGCGTTCTGGCTTTCGCTGTAATAGATCCGGCGCCTCTGTTTCATTTGCAACACCCCCGCCGCTCATGCGACGTTCATTGTGTTGCATCGACCGGTTGAATCCGCCGGTGTTTGCCGTCAATAACGGCTATCAAACCGTTGTATTCGCCGCGCCGGGCCAGCGACGACAATGCCTATAGCCTTCCGGGAACATCAGAGTTCACCAAAGTTTTGCCCTGAAGTTGGGCAATGATTTCCCGCCGTCCTTTTGGAGAGGCTCGAAGCAGGAGGTTCATTGTTACTATAAATTCGCGCTCTTCATTCTTTTTGAGATTGACGAAAGCGAGTAGCGCCTGAACAGTTGCGGCTCCTTTGTTATTCGACATTTCGATTTCCTTTGATCTTCAAACTACATCGCAAGTTGTAAAACTGCCGAAGAAGGGAAAGACTTATATCGCCCTGAAAAAAATCAACCAGAACTCAAAAAAATAGCAGCCAAACGTTGCTAACTGAAGTTGCAAGGTTGCCCGAGACCGCACTGCGTATTGCCGATACAAGCTCGCCGACGTCAGCACTCTTTGGAATAAGGGAATGCACTCCAATCCGCGCGAGCGACCGTCGAAGATCAGGGTCGCCATTCATACTGAATACGATGATCTTCAAATCCGAAAAACACTTTCTCAAGAACGCCAGATAGGGAACTCCGTCGCCGTATTCGCCTCCGGGCATCGCGTCGTCAGTGACGAGTACGTCGCAGGGCACGCGAGCAAGACGTTCAACAACCTCAGTCGAGTCGCACGCAGTCGCTACCATTCTTAAATCAGTATGTCCGCTCAGTACCATTCTGACACCCGATAATACGACAGGGTGGGCATCGGCCACAATAATATTGATTATTCCTTGCACTTTACTACCACGCGATCTATCGGAAAGACGGTTTTTTGCGCCATCTCGCCTGAGTCGCGACTCCAGGTGCGCAATCCAAAACCCTGCATTGCCGTGAGTTTTATGAATTCAGATCGCACTCGGAATATCCATGCTGGAATAAAAGCACTTTCTATGCAAATAGCATCAACCACCGCCTTTCATACATTCTATTTTTCTGAGTATCGACGGAAATGCGACTGGTGTTATTTTTCTTTTACACCAGTCGGACTCGTCATAAATTTGTTTTTGGTGTCGTGGCGGCGCATAGAAAGAGGCTAGAGTTGCTCCTGTAACTCAGGACGTGGACACCGTTAGGTTGATGGCGCAGCAGTTCGCCGGAACCCGCGACTGAAGCTGCGCATGCCACGGTCGATGTAGGCAGGGCCGTTGTTCGACGGCCGCACCCGCCTGGGTCGCTCCGAAGCGTCGCTCGACCGCAGCGAGCATCACATCACGCACGACGCGTCGTCATTATGTGCGCCAGTAGTCGCTGCCCAATGGATGTCACCTACCGGCCATGGCAGTCCAGCGCGAAGGTCCCACGTAACGGCGAGCCATCGTCACAACGGAACTCGAAGCCTTCTGAGGATCAGCGGGCATTGCTCCAATCAACGGCGACGAGTCCATCATGCCAACGATGCTTCGCGCTCGCGTGAACTGGATAAGGCTCGACGCTCTTGCGTGTCAATGGCAGTACCAGGCCCGACATCAATCCTCAAACCTGACATGGCGATATGGCATCCTAACGTCTGCGCTCCAGTTCATATATATTCGTCAGATTCGTCGACTCCTCCTTTCAACAAAATCGCTCGAATTCTTTCCACTAAATAGTACCAGGCATTGGCTGACGATTATATACCCGTATTTGGGTATAACCTGACATTCGCGTCGATATCCTCTGCATGAATCGCGGAGGCCGAAAATCCGCTTTCATATGCAAACCTGAATAAATCAGCGTCACGTTCTATGCCCAGCTTGCGCATCGCCGCCCTTTTCTGTGCGCTCACTGTCTGCTTCGTCCGATTCAACTGAGCGGCTATTTCGTTAATCGTGACGCCGGACACGTACAGACGTACAACCTCGGCTTCCCGCCCCGAAAGATTGCGCGGGGGTTTGGCTTGCGTTGGGCTGACTCTTTCGGGTTGCTCGCGTGAAGTCGGCGAAAAGTAGGTTGCACCCGCGTGAACTGCATGTATAGCGGTAATCAGATAGTCAACATCTTTCGATTTGTTCAGTACGGATTGGATACCAATTTTCCGCATCTTGGAAGCAATGGCGAAATTGTCGATCGTGGTGAAGACGATTATCTTAAGGTCGGGATATCGGCGCTTTAAGAACGAAAGCATGGCCATCCCGTCACCGTATTCTCCCCCAGGCATCGAGTAGTCTGTGATGAGAATGTCACATTCGACATTTGACAGCAAATTGACGATTTCCGTCGAATCCTGCGCCGTCCCAAGGACGCTGAGAGTATGGACTCTGGATAATTCGTATTTGACGCCAGTGATTAATGCCGGGTGGTCGTCTGCAAGTATCAGCTTGATTTTCATTGCTCGCTCGATCGGTCAACTGCATTTATGAATCGAATTTTTGAATGCTTAATGTAACGGCGGCCATCGAGGGCGGGTATCTTACTAGCCTCATTCAACCAACAAAATTGTCTGACTGATCCGAAAAACCAACGGGATATTTCTTGAGATAGCGCATTGCCACCCGTATGATCCGACGACAGAGTGGTTCGTTTTCAACGAGCTTCGGGCGGCGAGAGCGTCAGTCAGATATTGCTGGGACGGTATGGAATTCACATACGAAACGGTGCGACGCTGGTCGGTTAAGACCCAAGGATGTCTTCGAGGCGCAAGAAGCTGCATCCGGAAACCCGATTCTTGATCGCTTTTTCTACTAGATTAGTATAACTAACGTCACTCACTTTCTCATTCACGTCATTCTGGCAATTTGGCAATTCCTCAATTCCACATCGCTCGAAGATTCCAGGTCTTCTAAAACATCGTGGTTACCGTACAAGTTGGGTCAAACGCCCGCACTGTGATTCTGAAAAATATTGCAGGCGGAAAAAAATGCCAGATCTTTCTCTCGCTCATTGAACTTGATGTGAGACGTTCTTGTCAGACCAATCCTCATCTTGCTTTCACCTGCATGACTATCGATTGGATCATGCCCTGATCGATACGCGCGATGAACTCGTTTCATTTTACATAGCCTGTGTTCAAAGGGTCCACCTTGCGACCAGGCTTTACCTGATCAGGGAGCTAGTGGCAATGCATCGTCCCAAGAGCATGCTTCTCGCCAAATATCGTATGGGCACGAGAAACCGCTGAACGCGCGCCAGATTTCTTCAACACCCTGTCGCTCGGCCAAAATCCCCGTGTGCTCTGGATAGGCTGCTCCGCCAGTCGGGTGCCTGCTGAAGCCATCACCCACCGTGCGCCGGGCGAGCTGTTTGACCATCGCAACGTCACCAACCTTTTTCATCCGAACGACAATAGTTACGCGAGCGTGCTCGAGTGCCGTGCGCGCGCTGAAGGTCGAGCACGTGATCGTTTGCGGTCACTGCGGCTGCGGCGGTGTACGCGCATCTCTCCTTCCGCCCTCTTCCGGAATACCGCACGTCCCACCGGCACTGCGCAGAGCTCGACTGCGAACCGAGCGACCGGGCGGCCCGACCGGCTCTCCGAGTTCAACGTGCTCGAACAGGGGAGGTTGCCGCGTGACACGGCGATCATCCGTGACAGCGTCCCCGCCCCGCTAGTGCACGGCTGATTCTTTTCCCCCACCGACGGCCGCATCGAGGAACTCGACTTTGGCTATTCCGCAGGTAGCACCCACCAGGACACACCACATAAGAACGCAGGCTGATCCACCACAATGAATCGCTCCAAATCACACTCCTCTTTCCGTCCATCATGAATCTAGCAGCATCACTCTCAACGCTCCCACGCGACCTGATTGCGGGTGTCGTTGTCTTTCTTGTCGCGCTGCCGCTGTGTCTGGGTATTGCCAATGCATCTGGTGTTGAGCCCTTCGCAGGCCTTGTGTCCGGCATCATCGGCGGCCTCGTCGTCGCGCTTCTGAGCGGCTCGCCACTCTCCGTCAGTGGACCGGCGGCGGGCCTCGTCGTCATCGTCGTCGAAGGCATTGCGCGCCTCGGCAGCTTCTCGGCCTTTCTGCTCGCCGTGCTACTGTCCGGCGTCATTCAATTTGGCTTCGGAATGGTGAAGGCAGGCCGAGTGGCCGCATATGAGACTTCGCCCGTATCAAGGGTATGCTTGCCGCCATTGGCATATTGCTGATCGTCAAGCAGGCGCCGTTCGCGTTAGGCATGGCAGCTGACCTTGATACGCCCGTCGGCAACATGCCATTCAGCCTCAGCGCACTAACCGCCTTCGCTGTCGCGACGGTGTCACTCGTCCTGCTAGCCAGTTGGGAAACCCGAGCGCTGGGCCGCTTCAGGCTTGTGCGCTTAGTCCCTGCGCGGCTCGCCGTTGTGCTGCTCGGCATTGCCGCGACGCTGTTGCTTGACATGCTGTCCCCAAGCCTCGCCCCGCCCGCCGAACACCGTGTCGCCCTGCCCGAGCTCGCCTCGATTGCTGCTCTCAGCGCCGCAATCAAGAGCGCTGATCTCGGGCCGAATTTCGCGCAACTACTGAACCCGACATCTGGCGCGTCGCGTTGACGCTGGCGGTCGTTGGAAGTCTTGAGACGCTGCTGAGCCTGGAAGCCGTCGAACAGATCGATCCGAAGCGCCGCCCGACTCTGCCGGACCGGGAGCTGAAAGCGTAAGGCGTGGGCAATCTGATTGCAGGAGCAATAGGTGGCCTGCCGATCACGTCGGTAATCGTGCGCAGCTCGGCGAACGTCAATGCAGGTGCACAGAGCCGCGTGTCCGCCATCGTGCACGGTGTACTGCTGCTAGTCAGCGTGTTTGCACTCGCCGGCCTGATTAACCAGATCCCCCTGGCAAGTCTTGCCGCGATCCTCATCCATACCGGCATCAAGCTCGCCAAACCGAGTTTGTTCCTATCCGTTGCGAAACAGGGACCAGGTGCATTCGCACCGTTCATCGCGACGATAATCGGCGTGCTCGCCATGGATCTTCTGTTCGGCATTGCGCTCGGACTCGCGGTCGTTGTCTTCATGGTCGCGTGTGCGAATTTGCGTGGTCCCGTTATGTTTGCGCAGCATGACGACCACTACCTGCGGAAAATTCCTGACCAATCGGCCGTTATCATCGACACGACCCGTGCCGACTACATCGATCACGATGTGCGCGACCTGATCGACGCGTTCGTCGTCGATGCACGGGGCCGCGGTATCACGGTCGAGATCGGGCAGCAGCCACATCACGCGAAAGAACGCAATGGACGCTGGCTGTTCCGCAACCAGACCGCGCGATAAGCATTAAATAGTGGAGCAGACACAGGGACAGGTTGTACCACGACGAGGACCACTCATCTGCCCGACAGGTAGGAATGTTGGGCGGGAGTCTGTGTGCAACGCCGCCATCGCCATAACCGGATTCACCGTCTGCTCCGTCAATCGCTGGCATACGAAATGGCAGCCGTGGCAGTGTGTTGTGTTGCGGGGCGTGGGCTGTTGGGTATCGCAGCCCCGATCGGGGCAAGCAACAGATGTACGGAATGATGGTCAGCAGGGGGATAGTGGAGGCACCTTGACGATCCGATCAGCTATTCCCGCCCGGCACGTTGCAACCTCGCTGCCTGCGTAGCAGATACAACAGAACCGACGATGCCCTACGCCGAAACGTGAGGAGTCTCGACGCGTTTGGGCACTTAAGGCAATGCCTATGTGGACGCCTCCCGGATTGCAAGCGGTTTTATCACGTTGGCTGGTAGGTAAGGTCGCACGCTTATGTCCGGCCTGTTTGCGCAGGTCGTGATGCCTGCTGGCCTCTATGGAATGCGCTGGCGGGGTCCTCATCTGATCATCGAACACAAAGGTTCATATGCCTTATCGGGTTATCCCTGCCCCGGTCCAACCTGTTAGCCAATGTGGGTCTATCGCTTGCGCACCTCGATGAAGGAAGTAGGTTAATTCACTGGTTGTGACATCAGTTCGTCAGTCCGGCCGCTTGAATGGATTGATATCTGTCGGTGTGCGCCAGGACGGCCCAGATAGTTCTGGCTAGCTTGTTCGCTACCGCCGCGACGGCGACATTGAAGGGTCGGCGGCTGAGCAGTGCGTCGACCCAGTCGCTATGCTTACCCCGGAGGACAACGGAGCGTGCCCCGTGCATGAGTAGGGTGCGTAGGTAGGTATCTCCGCGTTTGCTCAGGCCGAGTTGACGCACTCGGCCACCGGTCCCGATCTGGCGCGGCACCAGGCCGAGCCACGCGGCAAACTCACGTCCTGATTTGAAGTTGCGTGCATCGCCAATGGCGGCCGCCATGGCTGTGGCGGTGAGGAGACCGACACCCGGAATGTCGCTGAGTTTGCGGCAGTCCTCGTTGTTCCTGAAGGCTTGGGCGAGGCGGCGCTCCAGAACGGCGATCTCGCCGTCGATTGCCTGTACACGGGTCCACTGTTCACGAAGGCTGTCGACGAGCAAACCCGGAAGACGGTCGGCAACTCTGGCGAGACAGGCGGAGATGTTGTCGGCAAACGCGCGATATCCCTCGGGCAGCACTTCGCCGAATTCGTAGAGAAGGCCGCGCAGGGCGTTGGTCTGCATGATGCGAAACTTCATCAGTTGCGCCCGGAGCCGGTGCAGCGCGAGAATGGCCTGCTGCGCTTCGGTCTTAACGGCGACAAACCGCGCATCGGGCTGCTGAGCAGCTATCCAGATCGCCCGCGCGTCGGCGGCGTCAGTCTTGTTACGCAGAACGAAGGGACGCACTGAGCGTGGGGCAATGAGCTTCACGTCGTGGCCGAGGCTCATCAGCTGTCTGGCCCAGCAGTGAGCGCTGCCACACGCTTTCATGACGACAAGCGAAGGCTCGCGCCTCGTGAAGAATTCGATGACCTGGTTGCGTTTGAGTTTTATGCGCTGAATCTCCCCGGTTTGAGCCATAACGGCATGCAATTGGAATACGTGCTTGGCTATGTCCATGCCGATTACGGTGGGTTTCATTTGAACCTCCTCAAGTGGCGAGCTGCAGGCAAACGCCGGAAGCTCTCACTGATGATGGCAGAAAGAGGCGGCGGTCGCCCGTGTCACATCGGACGGTAGATGATCGCCGCCGGAGGGAGGCGTCCATCCCATCTGATCAAGTCCACCGAGTTGGTACTTCATGCGTTATATAGGTCGTGTTTAAAGAGGCAGGCAGAACAGGATGAAGCAGCAGACGCTGGCGATGGCAGCCGATCAAGGAGCGGGTTTCGAGACGCACCGCAAACGCACGCGGCGCGACGAGTTTCTCGACACGATGAATGCGATCGTGCCATGGGCGCAGTTGTGCGCGGTGATCGAGCCGCATTATCCGAAGCGCGGCAATGGCCGCCCGCCAATTGGTCTGGAGCGCATGCTGCGGATCCACTTCGTGCAGCACTGGTTCAATCTGGCCGACTTCGCTTGCGAAGAGGCACTCGACGACAGCGCCAGCCTGCGTCGCTTTGCCGGAATTGACCTGGGTTGTGAAGCCGTACCGGACGCGACGACGCTGCTCAAATTCCGGCGCCTGCTGGAGACGCACAAACTGGGCGAGCAATTGTTTGCCGAAGTCGGCCGGGTGCTGCAGGCCAGCGGCATGAAGCTCAAAAGCGGCACCATCGTGGACGCGACGATCATCGGCGCGCCGAGCTCGACGAAGAATGAGCAGAAGGCGCGCGACCCCGAGATGCATCAGACCCGCAAGGGCAAGCAATGGTACTTCGGTGCCAAGCTGCACATCGGTGTGGACAGCCGGAGTGGCCTGGCGCACAGCGCGGTGCTCACGCCGGCCAATGTGCATGACAAGCATCCACTGCCGCAATTGCTGCACGGGCAGGAGCGGCGCGTCTACGGCGACAGCGCCTATGCGAGCCAGAAGGAACTGATCCACAGCAAGGCGCCCAGGGCGCGCGACTTTACCAATCAGCGCACGCGCCGTGCGGGCGGCGAAGTCGACGAAGTGCAACGGGGCAAGAACCGCAACAAGTCGAAGATCCGCGCCCGGGTGGAACATGTCTTCGCGGTCGTGAAGCGACTGTGGGGATTTACGAAGGTGCGCTATCGCGGGCTGGCAAAGAACGCCAACCGGGCGTTCGTCGCGCTCGCGCTGGCGAACGTCTACCTGTCGCGCAAGAAACTGATGGCACCGGTACGCCCATAGTGGGCGAAAGGCGGGCAAAGTGCCCTGTTCAGCTTAGCCTTAAGTAGCCCGCGAAAAAGTTGACAACTTTCTTGAGATGTTGGCGGAGTGGACGGGACTCGAACCCGCGACCCCCGGCGTGACAGGCCGGTATTCTAACCAACTGAACTACCACTCCTTTTCGAAGTTAACCTTAGCATGTCTGCCCGCGTTTTTCCAGCAAGAACCTTGCTCAAAAAGCAAGAATCCCGATTGCGTCGCTACATGGAAGATGATCCCGATAAATGTCAATATGACCAGTATTACTAATCGTGCCAACGACTAGCATGACCAGGGCCATCGCACGAACGGCCGTTAAGGAAGGTCTGCACAACCCGCTTTTGAAGCATTACCTTTCACATCAAGCGCAGCCTCGGCCTTCAGATCTTTGTTGGTGAGTTGATTGCCATGGTTTTTCCGCGCGCATGCTCAACGAGTTCTATCGCATCGCCTTCCGCAGGACGATCTACGACTCGATCGCCGCCCTGCAGAATGATCTCGACCTATGGCTTGACCAGTACAACAATGAGCGCGAACATCAGGGACGATGGTGCTATGGCAAGACACCCATGCGAACCTTCCTCGATTCGCTCGGGCTCGCCAGGGAGAAACTGATCCCTCACTAAATCGCCTTCTTCCTTTACTCGCCCGACTACCTGTCAGGTGCAGTCCAGACTAATACAAATCAGCGAGTCGCGTGCCGGGATCGCGAAGCTGGCAGTTCTTCGAGCCCAACAAACTTCAAACTTCAAGTGGATCAAGTCAGGATAGTGGCACTCAACTGGTTATCGAAAGCATCAATCATGTCCTGCGCCGCCCCGACACCCTCCTTCGATATCGCGACTTCCATTTGAGCGCACTGCTCTGCAAGCGTGCGGTATCCAAACACATTTAGCGCGCCCCGCAACGAATGCAACTCGGCGAGTATCCGGGCCGCGTCGCCGGCATCGTACGCGGCATGGATCGCCGCCAGCGCCTCTTCGCACGATTTCAGGAATGTAGCCCGCACGTGGGCTGGCATTGCACGGCCGCCCAGCATCCCATCACGTTTCCTTTCCTGTTCCTGTTCCTGTTCCTGTTCCTGTTCCTCCGCCTGCACCGCCACACCCGGCATGCCGGTCACCTCCGACAGCGTTGCCGACAGCTCGTCCAGCTGCAGCGGCTTGGCCACGACCCGCATTACCCCGGCTGCCTCGCAACGCACTCGCTCCTCCTGCGTCACGCTCGCCGTCGCCACCACGATCGGCATTTCTGGCCAGCGTGCCTGTGCCTCTCGCACGAGCCCATAACCGTCCAGCACCGGCATCGCCAGATCGGTCACCAGCACATCGAAGCGCTCCCGCGAGAGACGTTCCAGCGCCTGCAGCCCGTCTTCCGCCACCTGCGGCTCACAGCCGAGCATCTTCAACTGCTCGCTGAACAGTTCCCGGTTCACCGCGTTGTCTTCCGCCACCAGCACCTTCAGCCGGCGCGACAATACCCGCTGTGTCTCTTTGCCCGCCTCCAGCGGCATGCCCTGCAAGGTATGGCGTAGCGCCGCCGCCAGCCCTTTCAGACCATAGCTTGAGACCTTCACCGCCCGTCCCGTCGCTACGGGATACGCCGGTCCTTCCGCGCTGCAGTCAATCATCCAGGACGACGCTTCCAGCAGACGACGGACGTCGTCCGCATGCCAGGTGTCGTGCTCGCCGCAGACAATCAGGGTATCCGCCTCCTCCAGCGTCTCCAGATCGAGTTGCGCAGGATGACGATACGCCTGTACCTTCAGCCCCCAGGCCTCCAGTGCCGGCACCGCATACGCGTGCCAGGTGTCCGCCGCCGCGACGAACAGCACCTGCTCGCCCTCAAAGTGCGGCATATCCAGCCCAAGCTCGCCGTGACAGTCGCCCAGCGGCACCCGCACCGTAAAGAGGCTGCCCTCGCCGGGCACGCTGTGCACTGCGATCGTCCCTCCCATCGCATCCGTCAGCCGCGCGCATAATGCCAGTCCCAGACCGGTGCCACCGAAGCGACGGTTGATCGTCGTATCCGCCTGGCTGAACGCGCGGAACAGCATCGCCTGCTGCTCTGGCGATATCCCGATCCCGCTGTCTTCAACTTCGATCACAAGCTCTGGCTGATTATCACTGCCCGCTTCCGCCGACAGTCTCAATGTCACCTCTCCGTGCCCGGAAAACTTGATGGCGTTCGACAGCAAATTGTTCATCACCTGGCCAAGCCTCGTCGGATCGCCCTGCATCGGTCGAGTGGTCGATGTGCCAAATTCGCCCGACAACCTCACGCCCTTCGCCCGCGCCACCGGCCCGAACATCGTCAGAGCCCGCGAGGCCACCTCCTGCGCGTCGAACACGATCGGCTCGAGCGTCATCTCACCGGCCTCGATCTTCGAGAAATCCAGCACGTCGCTCACGATTGCAAGCAGTCCGTCCGATGAACCCCGAATCGTTTTCAGCCGGTCACGCTGCAGCGCATCGAGCTGCGAGTGCGACAGCAGCTCGAGATTCCCCAGGATCGCGTTGAGCGGTGTGCGGATCTCATGGCTCATCGCCGCCAGGAAAGCGGATTTCGCGGCATTGGCCGAGTCCGCCGCCTGCTTTGCTTCCCGCAGTTGCCGATTGAGGCGCTTTTCCACCGTCACGTCCGTGAACGCCGTCACCAGCACGTCCTCGCCCTGGTAGCGCGCCGGCACGACACTCACCGAGAGATCCATCGTCCCACCCTCGCGTGTCGGCAGCGACCACGCCTCGTGCGCCATGCTGTTTGTACCGGTTACACCGCTTACATCTGCGCGTTGCCGGTGACGGTGAACCAGTTCTGCCGAAAGTGTCCGTCCCGCCGGCAGGATCACCCGCGCCGCGGCCTCGATCATCGTCGGACTGCGCAACAACGGCTTACCGCTCTCCACGGCAATCAGCCCGAGCCCTACCGGTGCCGTCTCGATCAGCGCGCGGCTCAGGTGCTCGCTCTCGAACACGCGTCGAGAGCGCTCAAGAACAGGCAGGAACACGCGCCGGTTGAACAGTAGAATCAGCGACCACACCACGAGGAGGATCACTCCAGTCGTCGCGGCCGACGTTCCAATCTGACCAGTCAGTGCCCGGGCAATCGAGCGCCACGACTGCGCAAACACGAGCGTTGCGCCAGTCTCGCCGATTGGCCAGCCAAACAGCATGTGGCCGTCACGAAAGATCCTGCCTGTCGGCTCGACAATTCCTGCGACACCTAAAGCACGCGCGGTATCCGACGCCTTCGGGTCGACCGGTTGACGCGAAAATGAAGAGATAACCTGTCCATTGCGCGCGAAGAGCATAAGAGAGCCGTCAAGCCCACTCTCCCCTAGAGCGGCAGTGATAATGGTGACCGGTAACTCGTAAACAGCGACGGCGAACGGCTTCCGCTCCTTGTCAAACAGGGTCGCTGCAACTCGAACTGATCGCCTGCCGCTTAACGGACTATCGTAGGGAGGGAGCCACCGAAATGCACGCCCCCCGGTGCGGGGATCGAGCAAGGGCACGTCTCGCGGAACAAGGAGATTGCCGCCAGGTCCCGCGAGTGCAGAAAAAAAAGCAGCACGATCGGCAAGCAACGTCGCCATCCGGGCATCGTCAGGCGATGGTACCAGGATGAGCAGTGGACGATCAGGTCTGTACAACCAGAATGTCAACAGGCCTCCGTTTCGTTCGGAAGCTGCCGTCGCCGCCTGACTTATCTGTTTAGCAAGCCGAATGTACCGGGTTGCCAACAAATCGGGAGGCGTTGAAGACGAGGCACCCACCACGAGCACCGGCAGATGATCTGGGGCCTGCTGAAGACGAAGCATCTGGCCATTGCCTGTGAACTGTTCGATAAGGCGTGGCTCGGCCTGTTCGCCGGCCCTCCAGGCGACCTCGATGAGCCGGACGCCGTTTTGCATAAGCACGACGTTGCGCGAGTTAAGGTCGGTGAGCCGGTTCACGCCGGACATCAGTTCTTGATGCTCGAGCGCAACATAGGTACGTACAGTGGCCACCGTGTTCAGGACGAACGCAACCAGCACCACCGCCGTTACCACTGCCCCGCCGCCGAACATCAACAAATGCTGATAGCGGCGAAAGCGGTCCAACACATTACGTTGTGCGTATGGAGTCATAGGTGCCAGCGGAGTTGACGCTTTCGCCGGGTGCCCCCTCGAAGGAAGGTTCACGTGGCAGATAACAATCTGATTATCCACCGCGCGGCGCAACAGCGAAACGCTTCTTTACACGCGTGCTGACGGCCTGTCCCGAAGCACCGAAGAAAATCGTTACCGACCTGTTACGCATTTACCTGACCGCGAAAGCAGAACTCGCCGCGCTGGCAAGCGTGAAGCACATCAACTGCTGCGCTGTTCGCTTTATCGCCAATAGTTCGCCGCGCAATGCGTGGCGTTTTTCATAGGCGTCGCCCTAGTTCCGTCCGTTAAGCTTTGAATGATGGCATCGCCTGCCAATCTTCCGCCGCGTGAACGCTAATGTGACAACGCCGTTCTTTGCCCCGGTCGGGACTGCGATTGCCCCACAGCCCTTACCCAGCAGGGCGCCGACGCCGGGACCGGATTGACGAACTCTGCTACACCTCTCGGCGAGGTCAATCCTTCAGCGTGAGCGACAATACCCTCACGACCAGTTCCTGATAGCTGATACCAACCGCGCGAGCAGCCTTCGGCAACAGCGAGTGATCGGTCATTCCTGGTGATGTGTTCACTTCGAGGAAGTACGGCTTGCCCTCGCCATCCATCATGAAGTCGACACGCCCCCAGTCCCAGCAACCGAGCACGTCAAACGCGCGGCGCGCGAGTTGCTTCAGGCGCATCTCTTCCTGGGATGCCAGTCCGCATGGAATCAGGTACTGCGTCGAATCGTGAACGTACTTCGCGTCATAGTCGTAGAACTCGCCCGCTGGCACAATTTGGATGACCGGCAGATCGAGGTCGCCCGCAATGCACGCAGTGTATTCACCGCCGCCTTCGATACTCTTCTCGACCAGCACGATAGCGTCGAACTTTGCTGCTTCCGCGATCGCTGAGGGTAGCGCCTCGGCCGCTTTTACCTTGATCACGGCGACGCTTGAGCCTTCGCTCGCCGCCTTCACAAATAGCGGCAACCCGAGTTGCGCGACGATCTCCTGCGCACGCGCATCGTAATCGTCGCCGCGCATCACGGCCTCGAACGGCGGCGTCGGAACACCCAGTTGCTGCCACACAAGTTTCGCGCGGAACTTGTCCAGCCCGAGCGCCGAACCAAGCACGCCGCTGCCCGTATATCGGATCCCATAAAAATCGAGCGCGCCCTGAATCTGTCCATTTTCGCCGTAGCCGCCGTGCAGGACGTTGAACGCGCGCACAAAGCCCTCGTCCTTTAACGCTGACAACGGCCGCGTGGATGGATCGAAGGGGTGTGCGTCGACGCCTGCATCGCGCAGTCTCTGCAACACGAGACAACCAGAATTGAGCGACACGTCACGCTCGGCGGACACTCCACCAAACAACACTGCCACCTTGCCGAATCGCTTCGGATCGATACTGTCCATCGAGCTCCCTATTTATGCGCAAGGCACCTTTATCTTCTCGTCCGCTAATCGAGACTTTGACCAGCGAGGCCGGTATCTGGGGGTGCCCCTAACGCGCGACAAAAAACATAGCCCCCTGCTCAAACCCACGACCACCGTTTCGCGATCATCCCATCGCAAGCAACTTCGGCACGAGCCCGGTTTCGAAGCGTCATACAGCCAAATCGGAACGGAAATTGAGGCGGCAACTTTCAACCACAAATCTCACTGTCGAAGCCAAGGACGCAGCGAATAACAAGCAACCAGCCGTGAACAAGTTTAGGAAAAATACCGTCAGGTGTCCATCGACAGTGGATGCTGTTCCGGGCTAACGTAACGACGGAAACAACTACCCAAACGAAAGCGCGCGGTCTGTCCGATCGGCTGCCGCAGGCTGACGGCGACAACGACACAACGAGCTTTCGGACCACTACGAATCGGCTGCATGGGTCGCTTGACGGCATCAACGTCAGCCCCCCACGCCCGGCCCGATTTGCTGACCAATGCTCCTCACCATGACAACGCCAGTCAGTGCTCCCCGGAGGTCGCACCTTTTCGTGGCTTACTTAACCTGCGACAGGTCAAGTTCTGCAAGCGCCATGTGGATTTCCTTCGCTGATTTCCCTTGAGCCAAAAGCGTTGCAGCGCGTTTCGCGTGTCCGGCGAGCAGGTGATGTTGCGGCCCGGGAGCATTGGCGTAGATGTGATGCGGCTTGAGGCCGGCGGCACGCAGACGGCGGACATAATACAGCTGGCTGTAAAAGGGAACCACACGATCCTCCGGATCAGAAATCACATAGATTTCCGGTCGTGGATCCTGGCGAATGCGCCCGATTTCGTCCACAGGATCGTAATAGCTCCGGGCATCGTAAAGCAGTCGACCGGGGATTTCCCGCTTGTATTCCCAGTACGCCGCGACCTGTTTGGCGGAAACAAGGGCAGAAGAAACCACCGATGCCGCGACGTCTCCGCGTCTGTTCAGGAGCGCAGCGGCGATCTGGCCTCCTGCGGAATGTCCGGTCAGAATGAATGATGCAATGTTGTAACGCTCCTTGAGCATGTCCAGTGCGCGATCCATCAGTTCGATCTCGCGATGCGTGCGGCGCATGTTATGGTCGCCAGAGGAGCCATAGATACCCGGCCGGGCAAGATAGAGCGTGGGACGGCCGGAATCAGCGGACCATTTAGCCATATCTTTCCCAATCTCCATGGGCGAAACAGACAGGTAGGATTGTGTAACGTACCTGACTCCCTTCGTCGTTCTCAGCATGACATCCCCGCTGAAATAAACCAGCACAGTGGGGCTTTCGCTGCCGGACAATCCATGCGCGTAGTATCGAATGCAATCTCCCTTGCCGTTGACTTCGACCCACAGGCTATCGGGCACTCGCGCGCAGTGTTCCGGTGAACTGAATGAACCGTTCAGGGCTTGTGCGGCATCGAATGGCTCGCGTCCCACAGGGATATTAAGCTCCCCAGGCCGTGGAGTCTCAAACGGCCCCAGTGTGGGTCGGTCCGCCAGACCGGGTTCGGTAACGCCCAAAACGCCAAAGACAACGAACAGGAAGCGCCGGAGTCTCCAGCGCAGAAGGTGCGATAAACGCCGACAATGTCGGCCAAACCATTTCATAAATAAGGTTCCGTGAGGTTATGCAGAAAAGAAATGATCAACGATGGCCAGCGCGCAGGCAACGAACTCGCCTGCACCAGACGCAGGCGAGCACCTTGGGTAGTACGGCTGATTTGGCATTCGGGTCCCGTGCTGCGCGCAGACTACCCCGCGCGGCTTACCGCCATCGGGGTGAGCGCTGGAAGCTTTCGGGTCGTTCAGGCACGCCTGAAGACCCATTGCTCGCAGGGCCAGAGGTCAATGCTACTTTTGCGCGCCAGCCCTCAGCCACGCTACGACCTCATGGAGACGCGTACTGTTCGAGCCCTTGAGCAGCACTACGTCCTTGTCGACAAGCTCTTCTTGAAGTGCAAGCTTCAATTCGTCAAGCGAATTCGTGTAGCGCCCACGGCGTGCAGCCGGCAACCGTTCCCAGAAGTCGGTATAGAGCTTGCCCATGACATAGACGCGATCGATCCCGCAACGCTCGACCACTGCAGCCAGGTCGGTATGAAGCAGCGACGCCTGGGGACCGAGCTCCGCCATCTCGCCCAGCACAGCGACTCGTCTGGCTGCATTCTTCATGTCCCGCAAATGTTCCAGAGCGGCCTGCATCGAGCCGGGATTGGCATTGTAGGCATGGTCGACAATGGTCACGTGCCGTCCGTCGAGCGTCAGCTCAAACTCCTCGCCGCGGCCGGACAGGGCAGCAAAGCGTGCGATCCGTTCGAGCGCAGGTTCGAACGGATAGTTGAGCGCCGAGACAGCGGCAAGTACTGCCAGGCTGTTCAACGCCATGTGCAAGCCTGCGGCCCCGATCGGATAGGTGATATCGCGCCCTCTAATACGCGCATCGACCCGCTGCCCCGACACGTCATGATCCACCAATTGAAACTCGCTCTCGGCAGTCGTGCCATAAGTAAAGATTTTCAGATCCCGTTCGATGGCCGCCTGGTAGACGGTATCCCATTCCAGCATGTCACGATTGAGCACCACGACACTTCCCGCAGACATGCCAAGAAAAAGCATGCTTTTGGTCCGGGCAATATCAGTGATTGTGCTGTTTTTCCCGAGGTGAGCAGGCTGGATGTTAGTGAAAATGCCGACGTCCGGGCGGGCAATGGCCGCGCTCTGTCTCATTTTGCCCACGGCAACTTCCAGGACGACATGAGGGGTGTCCCACTTGATTGACGCAAGATTCCAGCTCACACCTTGGGGAAGGTTTGCGTTGAACGCGCTCGCCGCTGTCGGACCGTAAGCATTGAGGGCGTCAGCCAGCATGGCCACGAGTGTGGTCTTGCCAGCGCTTCCGGTCACCGCCAGGACAGTGCCGCTCATCTGGCTGCGTGCATAGGCTCCCATCGCAAGAATTGCCGCGGCCGTATCTGCGACATGCAGGACCGGCAAATCGGCAAGTTGAGCCTGCACATCAGAATGGCTCGAGATAACACCCGCCGGGCGCGGCTGCATCTGTCGAATGACAGGAACAGGGATCCCCCGGCTTACCTCGCCGGTTCGGGCAACCACGACGTTTCCAGGCTGCATGGCAGGCGCGTAAATGCAAAGGCCGCTCGCCGTCCACCCCAATGGCGGCTGCTTGAGCCACGTCCCCTGCGTGGCCGCCTCGATCAGGGAGGCGTTCCATTCCCGCGCCAGCGTTGAGGATACTGAATGCCGCTGCGACTCCAGATAGTTCAGATAGGCGACAAAACCCGATAGATAGTGCTCGACATCGTCAATGCGGACCCGGAAGGCATGGTGGCGAATGAAGAAGCTGCCGGTGATCCTGCCCGGATTGGCAAAGTACATGGCAAGTTCAGGCCAGAAATGGCCATCTAACAGGCGCTGCGCCCGCGCATGCAGTGCATGGAAGAACTTATCCAGATCGACCTCGGCAAGCAGGTGCTCCAGGCCTGGCTGCTGCTGCATGCGGCTAATCATCTGCTCGGCAGCCGTCATCAATTCAAGCAGGGTTGGAAACGTCGTCACCCTTTCAGCCACGAAATCAAGATAGGTGGCGAAGTTCTGGATTCCAAATTTGTAATACGCTTCCAGTGGCCTGTGACGGGTCAGTTCGTTCACACAATAACTGAGCCAGTGGTCATGCGCCTTCCAGTGTTTTGCCTCGATGAAATGGCCGAACGCCTTTTCTACTGCTGCGAGCCACCTCGCATCGCCAGTCAGACCATAGAGGCGCATCAGGCCGAAGGCCGCTTCGCCATCGTAATAGATGATCCGGAATGCCTGCTTAACCGACAGATCCGGATAGTTCAGCACATGGCTGAATTTGCCGGTGTCCGCATCCTGCATGAAGAGGATGCCTGTTGCGAGCTGTTCTAGCAGAGTCAGATATTCGTCTGAGCCGGTCAGCTGGCTGTATTTGACCAGCGCCAGAAGGCACACGCCGTTGCCACCCAGTTTGACTTCGCCCTGCCGGTCAACCAGAAACGCCGCGCGGGCACCGGACGGCAATTCCGCCGGCATGATGAGTTCATTGACGAGATAATGCAGCGCTGCGTCGATTGCTGTCTTGAGGTCGTTGTCCTGGGTCACTTCCCAGGCTTCGAGCATCGCATAGATCGAACTTGCATGACGCAGGGTGTTGTAAGTGCCGATTTCGCGATCGAAACAGGGATGCCAGCCATAGTGGAAGCGCCCGCCAGGCTGTACCTGGCCGGCCAGATAACGGCTGCCGGATGCGACGAGCGCCCTGACGTCTGCCGGCCGGAGATGTTCGATGATGCGGCGGCCCGCGTTCAGACCAGTCCCGTGCAGAAGGTGTACCTCCGGCGCTTGCAGGCTTGCGAACGCCCCGCGGGTCGAGAACACATTAACGTTTTGCTGATCCTCGAAATTCACGCTGGCAAGCTGGTGCCGAATGGCGGCATACCGTTCGAAGTTCTTTGTGTTCACAACCGCATGCGTCTGTGCCGGGCCGCCATACAGCATGGCATTGCCATTCAGTTCGGTCTCCAGAAAGGCATGCCTGAAATTACTGTCCAGCGACAGGCCGCAACGAAAATAACTGCGCCGGGTCTGTTCGAGGCGGCCCCGCAGTGCCTCCCAGGTCATGCCTTCAACGCTGGTAACCCAGTCCACCCGAAGCCACTGGACGACCAGTCCGGCCGCGCCGGCAGCCTGCGTCACCTGCTCCATGCCTGCGTCCCAGGCCTCGGCAAATGTCGTCGCCGTTGTGGTCACGACGTCGGCCCGCCGCTGCCCGTCGCTCCATGAAAAGAACAGGACAAAGGGCGGCCAGGACGCCGCAAGGGGATTGACCTGCGGTTCAACGACGGAGCGCAATCGCGCGAATAATGCGGCGAAGCCTGTGGGGTGGGGACGCGCGTGCTCAGACGGGGTAGATGTCATGTGGTTTTACCCTCGGGTAGAGGCAGCCAGCACGCCTGCGGCCAGATACCTGGCGACGATGTCTCGTCTGGCCGCAGACATTAAAATCTTACCGAACACGATTTCGCTCTTCAGTATATACATTTGTTGTTCGAGATTTTTGCAGGGGCACGATCCGCGTGGATCGAAAGACTCATGCTCTGCACTCCGGCAAATTCTCCAGCCGCCAGGATCTGCATTTCAGCAACTGCAACTAATCCGTTGCAGCCTGGAGATCTGACTACGCCTGACAGTGCCCTTCATTTTGAAGATTCGTGTCTATCGGCGTTGTTCCGGTAGCCGTGAGCGCTCGCTGCCACTGCTCGATGAACTCACGTTTGCTCGATCGGGACGCAAACACGAACTCATTGAGCTTCCCGTTAAAACATACCTGATCCCTGTCGCGCAACTCTGCTTAGGCGAGCAGCACATTGATTGCAGGAATCTCTGTTTGTCTGGTCATCGCGATACTCCCCGTTCTCGGAAGGCCCTCACCGTTTGCCTGGACATGCGGTAAAGGCCGGTAGGTACGCGACCTTCCCGATTCAGGAAGATCGCGCCTCAGGGCTCAACATCAGGGCTCAGCATCCCCCCATGCCTTTATCGGGCCGGGCCCGACAGACTCAGTTGCACCACCACCCGGCGGTTGGGCTCATTGCAGGCAATCTTCTGCTGCATCGTGCCGCTGCAGTCGGCGACCACCGGATCGGAATTGCCCGCGCTTTCCGCGGTGATCTTCTGCGCCGGAATACCCTGCTCGATCAGCATCCGGCGAACCGTCATCGCACGCTGCTCGCCAAGCTTCTGCGCCGCCGCCGCCGAGCCGATCAGGTCCGCGTGGCCGATCACCGTCACGGCTTGCAGCGAGGTGTTTTCCCCGCGAATCTGCTCAGCCAGATGTGCAATTGCCGCATGGCCTTTGACAGTCATGTCGCGATTGCCAGACTTGCCGAAGGCGAACAGCGTGTCGCCCTTGAGCGTGTATTCTTTCGCCGCGACAGGCTGCGCCACCGGGGCTGACGTCACCGGGATCGACGCAGGGTCACACGCCTCCACTGCCGATGCGCGGGAAAGCACGTGCATCTGGGCGCGCATGCCTTGCAACTGGGCTTCGGCTTCGTTGCGCGGCACCATGATCGGTGCGTCATTGCTGCCAGCCGGCCTGACCTTCACGAAGTAGGTCATCCCGCCCTTCAGTTCAGCGCGGGATCCACCGGTGGTCTTGCCTGTGTACAGCGGCGCATCGTGGATGTACGCACCCAGCGTGTGTTCGCCCGGCTTCACGCAGAAGATGCTGTAGCCGTTAGGCAGCAACGCGGTCTGCAGCTCGCCATCAACGTAGACGTCAGCGGCGGCCGAACGACCCGCCCCGGCCGATGCGTCACGGTAGTAGACGATCTGCGCCTGCTGCGGGCCGACCTGGCCAACCGGCGCGTAGGTCTGGCCGAATACCTTGCCCGGCTGTGTGCCGGCGCCGGCCATCGGTCCGGCACCGGATGCGCCTGCCCGGGTAGCCAGCGACTGCTGGTTGGAGAAAGTGTGCTGTGCGACGGCGGGCAAGATGCCGGCTGTCACGAGCAATGCGCCTGCGAGCGCATGCTTCAGGGTTTTATTGAAAGTCATGTTAGTTCACCAAAAACGGTTCCCCGCACCGCCTGAAGCGGTTCAGGGGACCTGGTCAAATGATTGGTCAAGTCCAGGGTCCGCGACGCAGGTCATGCGTCGCGGACCATCCGGAGTTCAGTGGTTAAGCAGCGTCGTATCGACACCGTGCTGTACCAGCAGTTCGGCGCTCAGACCCGAGTGGTAGAAGACGTCATACGCGACGCCGTCCACGGTCGTGGTGCCAGACTGCTGCATCCAGTTGCCGACGTCCCAGTCGTCCCGCAGCAGGTCGGACAGGTTGACCTTGTCGCCCGCATTGCCCTTGACCATCATCTGCGTGCGACCATCGGCGATGAACAGGTTCTGGCCGCCCTGGTCAAGCACATCGCCCAGCGACAGCTTCAGCGTGTTGTTGCCGCTGCCGGTGATGTCCACCACTTCGACCGATGACATCCTCACGTGAACGTTGCTCAAGTCCAAGGTCTGGCCTGCACCTGTCAGCTTCAACGTGTCGATGCCGCCGTTGCCTTGGAGAATGTCACTACCCCCCGGATGGCTGTCGAAACTCCTCACGTCATCCAGGATGAATGTGTCGGCTCCGCCCGTGCCGACGTAAAAGCCCGCCTCCGGGCCTATGTGGAAGATATGCATCTCTGTCGTATCGATGGGACCTTTCCCGACATAAGCGGAGCAATTTCCAGCCTCATCAACCATCCGAACTCCCCATACAGCGCCTGATTGAATTGCGAGCTGATCGACCTGATCTAGCGGCCAACCTCCTCTACCCTCAGCGAGCCTCTCAGCGCTCACGTATTGAAATATGACATGGTCGCCCATGAGAATGCTGACGGAATCCCCCACCTTGGTTCCCGCAGGCAGTTTGTAGCTGATGACCCCGGCCTCATAGCTGACCCCATCCGGTATGGCTGGGGCAATCTGATCAAGCGTTACATCTTGCGATACGATTTTGCCAATATTACCGGCCGCATCGATCACGCGCGTTTGGATCGTCCAGGAGGCGTTATGTGTCGTATTGTCCTGGAACACCCAGCGGTTCCCGTTGACCAGCGCATCCTGCCAGGTCTTTCCGCCGTCCAACGACACCTGAACCTTCTCGTTAGCCGCGAGTGATGCCGTCAGACGGCCAACTACGTAGCGCCCGGCCGAACCATCATTGGTCAAGAAGTCGGTCGACAAGAGGCCAGCGTCCTTGCCCATATACGAGATGGACGGCTGAGCACCCGGCGCCACCGTGTCTACGGTCACGTTCCACGAACCCGCCTCCGCACTGACCTTGCCGGTCGCCGGATTCGTCGCGGTCGCCGTGAAGCTGTGCGATCCGTCAGCCAGGTTGGTTGACGGCGTAAAGCTCCACTGACCGCTGCCGTTCGCCACCGTCGTACCCAACAGCCTGCCGTTCTCGTACACCGAGACGGTCGAGCCCGCTTCGGCCGTACCCTGAATGGTTGGCCGAGCGTCGTCGGTGACCCCGCCCTTGGCCACCGCACCCTGGATCGCACCCACGTCGTCAGTCACCGTAGTGATGACCGGTGCTGACGCGCCGGTATCCACCGTGACCGGCCAGGCCGTCGACTCCGCACTGACCTTACCGGTCGCCGCGTTCGTCGCGGTCGCCGTGAAGTTGTGCGACCCGTCAGCCAGGTCGGTTGACGGCGTAAAGCTCCACTGACCGCTGCCGTTCGCCACCACCGTACCCAACAGCTTGCCGTTCTCGTACACCGAGACGGTCGAGCCCGCTTCGGCCGTACCCTGAATGGTTGGCCGCGCATCGTCGGTTACCCCACTCTTGGCCACCGGACCCTGGATCGCACCCACGTCGTCAGTCACCGTAGTGATGACCGGTGCTGGCGCGCTGGTATTCACCGTGACCGGCCAGGCCGTCGACTCCGCACTGACCTTACCGGTCGCCGCGTTCGTCGCGGTCGCCGTGAAGTTGTGCGATCCGTCAGCCAGGTCGGTTGACGGCGTAAAGCTCCACTGACCGCTGCCGTTCGCCACCACCGTACCCAACAGCTTGCCGTTCTCGTACACCGAGACGGTCGAGCCCGCTTCGGCCGTACCCTGAATGGTTGGCCGCGCGTCGTCGGTTACCCCACTCTTGGCCACCGGGCCCTGGATCGGACCCACGTCGTCAGTCACCGTGGTGATGACCGGTGCTGACGCGCCGGTATTCACCGTGACCGGCCAGGCCGTCGACTCCGCACTGACCTTACCGGTCGCCGGATTCGTCGCGGTCGCCGTGAAGTTGTGCGATCCGTCAGCCAGGTTGGTTGACGGCGTAAAGCTCCACTGACCGCTGCCGTTCGCCACCACCGTACCCAACAGCTTGCCGTTCTCGTACACCGAGACGGTCGAGCCCGCTTCGGCCGTACCCTGAATGGTTGGCCGCGCGTCGTCGGTTACCCCACTCTTGGCCACCGGACCCTGGATCGCACCCACGTCGTCAGTCACCGTGGTGATGACCGGTGCTGACGCGCTGGTATTCACCGTGACCGGCCAGGCCGCCGTCTCCGGACTGACCTTACCGGTCACCGTGTCCGTCACGGTCGCCGTGATGTTGTGCGATCCGTCGGCCAGATCTGTGGACGGCGTAAAGCTCCACTGACCGCTGCCGTTCGCCACCACCGTACCCAACAGCTTGCCGTTCTCGTACACCGAGACGGTCGAGCCCGCTTCGGCCGTACCCTCAATGGTTGGCCGCGCGTCGTCGGTTACCCCACCCTTGGCCACCGGGCCCTGGATCGGACCCACGTCGTCAATGACTTTGTCAACCGACGGTGCGTCCGGCGCGGCCGTTTCCACGATCACGGTCCACGGATCCGACAAATTATCCGTGCCCTCCACGCTATCAGGGTAATGCGCCCTGAATTCATGCGAGCCATCGGCTAGCACGTGCGGCGTATACGTCCAGTCACCGTTGTTGTCCACGAACACGGCTCCTGCCACGTTACCGTCGATGGTGATAATCACTATCTTGCCCGGCTCACCCTTGCCCACCAGCGTCGGCCTGGCATCGTCGGTCGTATCGCCGTTATTGATCGGCCCCTGAATGGCACCTACGTCATCAATAACTTCGACAATCGACGGCTTGCCCGGCGGCGTCGTGTCCACGATCACCGTCCACGGATCCGACGGCTCGCTTTCGTTGCCCGCCGGATCGCGCTCCACCAGCGTGAACTCATGCTCGCCTTCGTCCAGCGGCGTGTCCGGCGTGAAGCTCCAGTTGCCCTCCTCGTCGACCTGCGTCTCGCCAATCGGCGTGCCGTTGTCGATCACGATGATCGTGTCGCCCGGCTCACCCTTGCCCACCAGCGTCGGCGTCGTGTCGTCCGTGCTCTCGCCATTGCCCACCGGACCCTGGATCGCACCCTCGTCGTCAACGACCTCGTCAATCGACGGCTTGCCCGGCGGCGTCGTGTCCACGATCACCGTCCACGGATCCGACGGCTCGCTTTCGTTGCCCGCCGGATCGCGCTCCACCAGCGTGAACTCATGCTCGCCTTCGTCCAGCGGCGTGTCCGGCGTGAAGCTCCAGTTGCCCTCCTCGTCGACCTGCGTCTCGCCAATCGGCGTGCCGTTGTCGATCACGATGATCGTGTCGCCCGGCTCACCCTTGCCCACCAGCGTCGGCGTCGTGTCGTCCGTGCTCTCGCCATTGCCCACCGGACCCTGGATCGCACCCTTGTCGTCAATGACCTCGTCAACCGACGGCTTGCCCGGCGGCGTCGTGTCCACGATCACCGTCCACGGATCCGACGGCTCGCTTTCGTTGCCCGCCGGATCGCGTTCCACCAGCGTGAACTCATGCTCGCCTTCGTCCAGCGGCGTGTCCGGCGTGAAGCTCCAGTTGCCCTCCTCGTCGACCTGCGTCTCGCCAATCGGCGTGCCGTTGTCGATCACGATGATCGTGTCGCCCGGCTCGCCCTTGCCCACCAGCGTCGGCGTCGTGTCGTCCGTGCTCTCGCCATTGCCCACCGGACCCTGGATCGCACCCTTGTCGTCAATGACCTCGTCAACCGACGGCTTGCCCGGCGGCGTCGTGTCCACGATCACCGTCCACGGATCCGACGGCTCGCTTTCGTTGCCCGCCGGATCGCGCTCCACCAGCGTGAACTCATGCTCGCCTTCGTCCAGCGGCGTGTCCGGCGTGAAGCTCCAGTTGCCCTCCTCGTCGACCTGCGTCTCGCCAATCGGCGTGCCGTTGTCGATCACGATGATCGTGTCGCCCGGCTCACCCTTGCCCACCAGCGTCGGCGTCGTGTCGTCCGTGCTCTCGCCATTGCCCACCGGACCCTGGATCGCACCCTCGTCGTCAATGACCTCGTCAATCGACGGCTTGCCCGGCGGCGTCGTGTCCACGATCACCGTCCACGGATCCGACGGCTCGCTTTCGTTGCCCGCCGGATCGCGTTCCACCAGCGTGAACTCATGCTCGCCTTCGTCCAGCGGCGTCTCAGGCGTGAAGCTCCAGTTGCCCTCCTCGTCGACCTGCGTCTCGCCAATCGGCGTGCCGTTGTCGATCACGATGATCGTGTCGCCCGGCTCACCCTTGCCCACCAGCGTCGGCGTCGTGTCGTCCGTGCTCTCGCCATTGCCCACCGGACCCTGGATCGCACCCTCGTCGTCAATGACCTCGTCAACCGACGGCTTGCCCGGCGGCGTCGTGTCCACGATCACCGTCCACGGATCCGACGGCCTGCTTTCGTTGCCCGCCGGATCGCGCTCCACCAGCGTGAACTCATGCTCGCCTTCGTCCAGCGGCGTGTCCGGCGTGAAGCTCCAGTTGCCCTCCTCGTCGACCTGCGTCTCGCCAATCGGCGTGCCGTTGTCGATCACGATGATCGTGTCGCCCGGCTCGCCCTTGCCCACCAGCGTCGGCGTCGTGTCGTCCGTGCTCTCGCCATTGCCCACCGGACCCTGGATCGCACCCTTGTCGTCAATGACCTCGTCAACCGACGGCTTGCCCGGCGGCGTCGTGTCCACGATCACCGTCCACGGATCCGACGGCTCGCTTTCGTTGCCCGCCGGATCGCGCTCCACCAGCGTGAACTCATGCTCGCCTTCGTCCAGCGGCGTGTCCGGCGTGAAGCTCCAGTTGCCCTCCTCGTCGACCTGCGTCTCGCCAATCGGCGTGCCGTTGTCGATCACGATGATCGTGTCGCCCGGCTCACCCTTGCCCACCAGCGTCGGCGTCGTGTCGTCCGTGCTCTCGCCATTGCCCACCGGACCCTGGATCGCACCCTCGTCGTCAATGACCTCGTCAATCGACGGCTTGCCCGGCGGCGTCGTGTCCACGATCACCGTCCACGGATCCGACGGCTCGCTTTCGTTGCCCGCCGGATCGCGTTCCACCAGCGTGAACTCATGCTCGCCTTCGTCCAGCGGCGTCTCAGGCGTGAAGCTCCAGTTGCCGTCCTCGTCGACCTGCGTCTCGCCAATCGGCGTGCCGTTGTCGATCACGATGATCGTGTCGCCCGGCTCACCCTTGCCCACCAGCGTCGGCGTCGTGTCGTCCGTGCTCTCGCCATTGCCCACCGGACCCTGGATCGCACCCTCGTCGTCAACGACCTCGTCAATCGACGGCTTGCCCGGCGGCGTCGTGTCCACGATCACCGTCCACGGATCCGACGGCTCGCTTTCGTTGCCCGCCGGATCGCGCTCCACCAGCGTGAACTCATGCTCGCCTTCGTCCAGCGGCGTGTCCGGCGTGAAGCTCCAGTTGCCCTCCTCGTCGACCTGCGTCTCGCCAATCGGCGTGCCGTTGTCGATCACGATGATCGTGTCGCCCGGCTCACCCTTGCCCACCAGCGTCGGCGTCGTGTCGTCCGTGCTCTCGCCATTGCCCACCGGACCCTGGATCGCACCCTCGTCGTCAATGACCTCGTCAACCGACGGCTTGCCCGGCGGCGTCGTGTCCACGATCACCGTCCACGGATCCGACGGCTCGCTTTCGTTGCCCGCCGGATCGCGTTCCACCAGCGTGAACTCATGCTCGCCTTCGTCCAGCGGCGTCTCAGGCGTGAAGCTCCAGTTGCCGTCCTCGTCGACCTGCGTCTCGCCAATCGGCGTGCCGTTGTCGATCACGATGATCGCGTCGCCCGGCTCACCCTTGCCCACCAGCGTCGGCGTCGTGTCGTCCGTGCTCTCGCCATTGCCCACCGGACCCTGGATCGCACCCTTGTCGTCAATGACCTCGTCAACCGACGGCTTGCCCGGCGCATCCTGATCAGCATCAGCATCGGCATCCGCATCGGCATCCGCATCCGCATCCGCATCCGCGTCCGCATCGGCATCGGCATCGGCATCGGCATCGGCATCGGCATCCGCATCCGCATCCGCATCCGCATCCGCATCAGCATCCGCATCCGCATCCGCATCCGCATCCGCATCAGCATCAGCGTCAGCATCCGCATCAGCATCCGCATCCGCATCCGCATCAGCGTCCGCATCGGCATCCGCATCGGCGTCAGCATCAGCATCAGCATCAGCATCAGCATCAGCATCAGCATCAGCATCAGCATCAGCGTCCGCATCGGCATCCGCATCGGCGTCAGCATCCGCATCGGCATCCGCGTCGGCGTCGGCATCCGCATCGGCGTCAGCATCAGCATCAGCATCAGCATCGGCATCCGCGTCGGCGTCGGCATCCGCATCCGCATCCGCATCCGCATCGGCATCGGCATCGGCATCCGCATCCGCGTCGGCATCAGAATCAGCGTCAGCGTCCGCATCGGCATCAGCATCGGCATCGGCATCCGCGTCAGCATCGGCATCGGCATCCGCATCGGCGTCGGCATCCGCATCCGCATCCGCATCCGCATCCGCATCCGCATCCGCATCCGCATCCGCATCCGCATCGGCGTCAGCATCGGCATCAGCATCCGCATCGGCGTCGGCATCCGCATCCGCATCCGCGTCGGCATCAGCATCAGCATCAGCATCAGCGTCGGCGTCCGCATCGGCGTCAGCATCCGCATCCGCATCCGCATCCGCGTCGGCATCGGCATCGGCGTCAGCATCCGCATCAGCATCAGCATCAGCATCAGCATCAGCATCCGCATCCGCATCGGCGTCAGCATCCGCATCCGCATCCGCATCCGCATCCGCATCGGCGTCAGCATCCGCATCCGCATCCGCGTCCGCATCCGCATCAGCGTCAGCATCCGCATCAGCGTCAGCATCCGCATCCGCATCCGCATCCGCATCCGCATCCGCATCCGCATCGGCGTCAGCATCCGCATCCGCATCCGCGTCCGCATCCGCATCAGCGTCAGCATCCGCATCAGCGTCCGCATCGGCGTCAGCATCCGCGTCGGCGTCGGCGTCGGCGTCGGCGTCAGCATCCGCATCGGCGTCAGCATCCGCATCCGCATCCGCATCCGCATCCGCATCCGCGTCGGCATCGGCGTCAGCATCCGCATCCGTGTCCGCATCCGCGTCCGCATCGGCATCGGCGTCGGCATCAGAATCAGCGTCAGCGTCCGCATCGGCATCAGCATCGGCATCGGCGTCAGCATCCGCGTCCGCATCCGCATCCGCATCCGCATCCGCATCCGCATCAGCATCAGCATCAGCGTCAGCATCCGCATCCGCATCCGCATCAGCGTCAGCATCCGCATCAGCATCCGCATCCGCATCAGCGTCCGCATCCGCATCGGCGTCAGCATCAGCATCAGCATCAGCATCAGCATCAGCATCAGCATCAGCATCAGCATCAGCATCAGCATCCGCATCGGCATCCGCGTCGGCGTCGGCGTCGGCATCCGCATCCGCATCCGCATCCGCATCCGCATCCGCATCCGCATCGGCATCCGCATCGGCGTCAGCATCGGCATCAGCATCCGCATCGGCATCCGCGTCGGCGTCGGCATCCGCATCCGCGTCGGCATCCGCATCCGCGTCGGCATCAGCATCAGCATCAGCATCAGCGTCCGCATCGGCGTCCGCATCCGCATCCGCATCCGCATCAGCGTCAGCATCCGCATCGGCGTCCGCATCGGCGTCCGCGTCCGCGTCCGCATCCGCATCCGCATCCGCATCCGCATCCGCATCCGCATCCGCGTCCGCATCGGCATCCGCATCGGCATCCGCATCCGCATCCGCATCGGCATCGGCATCGGCATCCGCGTCGGCATCAGAATCAGCGTCAGCGTCCGCATCGGCATCAGCATCGGCATCGGCATCCGCATCCGCATCCGCATCCGCATCCGCATCCGCATCCGCATCCGCATCCGCGTCGGCGTCCGCGTCCGCGTCCGCATCGGCATCGGCATCGGCATCGGCATCCGCATCGGCATCTGCATCCGCATCGGCATCTGCATCCGCATCGGCATCCGCATCCGCATCAGCATCCGCGTCGGCATCCGCATCCGCGTCGGCGTCAGCATCGGCATCGGCATCGGCATCGGCATCCGCGTCGGCATCTGCATCTGCATCTGCATCTGCATCTGCATCCGCATCCGCATCCGCATCCGCATCCGCATCCGCATCCGCATCCGCATCCGCATCCGCATCCGCATCCGCATCCGCGTCAGCATCCGCGTCCGCATCCGCGTCCGCATCGGCATCCGCATCGGCATCGGCATCAGCATCAGCATCAGCATCCGCATCTGCATCCGCATCTGCATCTGCATCCGCATCTGCATCTGCATCCGCATCCGCATCCGCATCAGCGTCAGCGTCAGCATCCGCATCAGCATCCGCGTCGGCATCAGCATCCGCGTCCGCATCCGCATCCGCATCCGCATCCGCATCGGCGTCCGCATCGGCGTCCGCGTCAGCATCCGCATCCGCGTCCGCATCGGCGTCCGCATCCGCATCGGCGTCCGCATCGGCGTCCGCGTCAGCATCCGCATCCGCGTCCGCATCGGCGTCCGCATCGGCGTCCGCGTCCGCATCAGCATCCGCGTCCGCGTCCGCGTCCGCATCGGCATCGGCATCCGCATCGGCATCTGCATCCGCATCCGTATCCGTATCGTCGTCAACTGCACCCGGCGGCGTCTGTTCATCCACTACAGCAGGAGCGCTGCCGCCATTACCACCACCGCTCGCGGCAGCAATCCCCGCACCCAGCGCGGCAAGCGCGCCTAGGCCCAGGAGGCCGAAGCCCACCAGACCGACACCCGGCGCGGCGACGAGATTCGCGCCGAAACCGTTCAGTTGCGCCGCACCCAGAACCAGAGGCGAGTCCGCGCCATCCACAAGAAAAGCGGCCTCATGATCATCCTCGCCGTCCGCAGCGATATATTCGTGATACGACCCGTCTTCACCCAGGCCGACCAGCTCGCCTTCATTGCCGTAGAAGTCCTCAATGATCAGTTGCGGCTGGTCGAGCTCCGCCCCTTCCAGGCTGACCAGAAGATTCTTGCCGGAGCGTCGCACGGTAATGTTTTCGGGGCCGTGGCCGGTCTTGCTCTCGGCCAGAATGAATTTGCCACCTTTGATGGCGCTTACACGAACGGGAGCGCCTTGCGCGGACCCGCGCAATTCAACAGTCTGCTTGATGGTGCTGCCGTCGACAACGGCCAGCTTCACTGAACTGGTACTCATCATAGTAGTTAGTAGTGCCTCTTTGAGTGCGTATGCTGGTCCACCTGGCCAGCGTATAGATAGAAAACGGCGACATGGCAGTCGCAAGATTGCTGCTCTACCTCCCTCTATTCTTGATGGGTGAGCAATAAAACGAAATATGACGAGTTCGAATTTGACGAGACAGAAACGAGACATTTCTCGGCACGGGAATCGCGAGCAGCGGTGCCTGTGCACGATTGCGTAAGGGCTAAACAGACAGTTGTCCGATGTTTCTCGCCTCTGTGCGCCAGACGCAAAAAGGGCCGCCATCCAGAAAGGAAGGCAGCCCACCGCGACGCCCTGTATCCGGTGCGGCTCTGATCCGCAACACCTAACCGCCGGAGCGCCCGGTCTCCAGCCAGTCAACGAGCGAACCTGCGGACGCGTGCTCCCGCAGTACCGCCGCGTAGCCATCGAACCGGTTCGTCACTTCGCTCACGCTGTTGCCGTAGTGATCGTTCTCCGCAAGGAGCACATCGAGCAGGGTTCGTTTGCCCAGGTGGTACCACTGTTCGAAGAAGGCCTTGCGCACCTGATCGGTTTCAGCGGAGAGTCGTTTGTACTACTCCGCGCGGGCGAGCCCTGATCCGCAGTGCGCGGCTCGTGATGACGCCCGCCGGGCCCGGCTGCATTTGCCGAATGACAGGAACAGAGATCCCCCGGCCTGCATGGCAGGCGCGTAAATGCAAAGGCCGCTTGCTGTCCACCCCGATGGCGGCGTGAGCCACGTCCCCTGCGTAGCCGCCCCGATCAGGGAGGCGTTCCACCCCCGCGCCAGCGTGGAGAATATTGAATGCCGCTGCGATTCCAGATGGTTCAGATAGGCGACGAAACCCGATAAATAGTGCTCGACGTCGTCAATGCGGACCCGGAAGGCATGGTGGCGGATGAAGAAGCTGCCAATGATCCTGCCCGGATTGGCAAAGTACATGGCGAGTTCCGGCCAGAAATGTCATTTAACAAGCGCTGTGCTCGCGCACGCAGTGCATGGAAGAATTTAGCCCTGAATCAACCGCAACTAATCCGTTACAGCCCGAAGATCTGACTGCACGTGACAGTGCCCTTCTTTTTGAAGATTCGTGTCTATCGGCGTTGTTCCGGTAGCCGTGAGCGCTCGCTGCCACTGCTCGATGAACTCACGTTTGCTCGATCGGGACGCAAACACGAACTCATTGAGCTTCCCGTTAAAACATACCTGATCCCTGTCGCGCAACTCTGCATAGGCGAGCAGCACATTGATTGCAGGAATCTCTGTTTGTCTGGTCATCGCGATACTCCCCGTTCTCGGAAGGCCCTCACCGTTTGCCTGGACATGCGGTAAAGGCCGGTAGGTACGCGACCTTCCCGATTCAGGAAGATCGCGCCTCAGGGCTCAACATCAGGGCTCAGCATCCCCCCATGCCTTTATCGGGCCGGGCCCGACAGACTCAGTTGCACCACCACCCGGCGGTTGGGCTCATTGCAGGCAATCTTCTGCTGCATCGTGCCGCTGCAGTCGGCGACCACCGGATCGGAATTGCCCGCGCTTTCCGCGGTGATCTTCTGCGCCGGAATACCCTGATCGATCAGCATCCGGCGAACCGTCATCGCACGCTGCTCGCCAAGCTTCTGCGCCGCTGCGTCCGACCCGATCAGGTCTGCGTGGCCAATCACCGTGACGGCCTCCAGCGATGCGTTCTCGGCGAGAATCCGCTCAGCAAGTCGCGAAATCTCCGCCCGGCCTTTGCCGGTCATGTCGCGATTGCCAGACTTGCCGAAGGCGAACAGCGTGTCGCCCTTGAGCGTGTATTCTTTCGCCGCGACAGGCTGCGCCACCGGGGCTGACGTCACCGGGATCGACGCAGGGTCACACGCCTCCACTGCCGATGCGCGGGAAAGCACGTGCATCTGGGCGCGCATGCCTTGCAACTGGGCTTCGGCTTCGTTGCGCGGCACCATGATCGGTGCGTCATTGCTGCCAGCCGGCGCGACCTTTACGAAGTAGGTCGTGCCGCCCTTCAGTTCAGCGCGGGATCCACCGGTGGTCTTGCCTGTGTACAGCGGTGCATCGTGGATGTACGCGCCCAGCGTGTGTTGGCCCGGCTTGACGCAGAAGATGCTGTAGCCATGGGGCAGCAATGCGGTCTGCAGTTCGCCATCAACGTAGACGTCGGCAGCGGCCGACCGGCCCGCACCCGCGGATGCATCACGGTAGTAGACGATCTGCGCCTGCTGCGGGCCGACCTGGCCAACCGGCGCGTAGGTCTGGCCGAATACCTTGCCCGGCTGTGTGCCGGCGCCGGCCATCGGTCCGGCACCGGATGCGCCTGCCCGGGTAGCCAGCGACTGCTGGTTGGAGAAAGTGTGCTGTGCGACGGCGGGCAAGATGCCGGCTGTCACGAGCAATGCGCCTGCGAGCGCATGCTTCAGGGTTTTATTGAAAGTCATGATCAGTTCGTCAAAAACGGTCCCCCGGGCAGCAGCGATGCTGCTCAGGGAGCCTGATTAAATGGTTGGTGATTCCGGGTCCGCGACGCAGGTCATGCGTCGCGGATCATCCGGAGTTCAGTGGTTAAGCAGCGTCGTATCGACACCGTGCTGTACCAGCAGTTCGGCGTTCAGACCCGAGTGGTAGAAGACGTCATACGCGACGCCGCCCACGGTCGTGGTGCCAGACTGCTGCATCCAGTTGCCGACGTCGCCTCCGTCCGGCAGCAGATCGGACAGGTCGACCTTGTCCCCCGCATTGCCCTTGACCATCACCTGCGTGCGGCCGTCGGCAACGAACAGGTCCTTGCCGCCCAGATCGAGCACATCGCCCAGCGAAAGCCTGAGCGTGTTGTTGCCCGTGCCAGTGATGTCGAACACTTCAATCGACGACAGCTTGCCGTGATGCTCGTTAAGCAGGTCCAAGGTCAAGCCTGCTCCTGACAGCTTCAGCGTATCGATACCGCCTTCGCCATCAAAAGAGACACTGCCACCCTGGAAACTCGCCAAACCTATCGCCTCCGTAAACGCCGGTCCAAGCTCAGGTTGACCGAACTGGAACACGTTGCTCTCATCGTCGCCGACGAAAGGTCCATAGCAGGCATGTAGCCCATTGACAACAGTATCGAAAGAGAAGTCCAGAAGACTAACGCTGTCCTGCGAGAAGCCGAACACCAATTTGACCGTGGCGATCGGCTCGCCGTTTAACGGCGCGTCAAAGTGATAGTCCACGCTGCCAGTACTTGCAGTGATAGCGGTTCTTCCAATCTCGTGTCCTGCTGCATCCAGATACGCTATGTAGTTGCCCGAACCGATACCAACCTTGCTCAAACGGAGCGACACCGAACTTGCGGGGTCTTCGAGCTCGATGTTGATGGATTCCGACACCAATGCCCCCTTCGGCCCGAGCACAAGACCTCTGTCCCCCCCAGACGACGAATAGCCGTTCACCTTAGTTGAGTCCAGAGTAAAGCCGTTGAAGCCGATAAGTTTCTGATCCGCTCCTATACTCCACGTCACAGTTTCAAAGTCCTCATGGTGATGGGTGTTCAAATAGAGATTGCCAGCACCATCAACAAGCCCAACCGCGCTAATCCACGAACCCACTTCCAAGACAAAACAATCCACGACTGCAATCCCCGAGGCGATGTCGGAAGGCGTCAGCTCGTAACCTGATTCAATCGAATTGACGGTCGCGTTGTTATAGATGACTCTATCACCCGCTGCCGCACCTTCAGGCAATACGATCACCAGCTTATTACCACGTACCTCCCACGAGATCGGCGCACCCGGGCCCGTCGTCTCGAGCGCTACATCTTGCGATACCACCTCGCCGCTGTTGCCGTACGCATCGGCCACGCGTGTCTGTATCGTCCAGTCGGCGACGTGCGCCGTATCGTCCTGGAACAACCAGTTTCCCTTATCGTCGATCAACGCGTCGTGCCACGTCTTGCCATCGTCCGTTGAGACCTGAACCATCTCGCCAGCCGCCAGTTCCGCCGTCAGCGAACCCATGATCAGGCGCCCCGCTGAACCGTCATGGGTCAGGAAGTCGACGGTGCCGCTATCCTTGCCCATATAGGTGACATGCGCGAGCACAGGCTCCCTAGGCTCCACGATCACGGTCCACGGCTCCGACGGCCTGCTTTCATTGCCCGCCGGATCGCGTTCCACCACCGTGAACTCATGCTCGCCTTCGTCCAGCGGCGTATCAGGCGTGAAGCTCCAGTTGCCATCCTCGTCGACCTCCGTCTCGCCAACCGGCGTGCCGTTGTCGATCACGACGATCGTGTCACCCGGTTCGCCCTTGCCCACCAGCGTCGGCGTCGTGTCGTCCGTGCTGCCGCCATTGTCCACAGCACCCTGGATCGGACCTTCGTCGTCAATCACTTCGCCAATGACCGGCTGGTCCGGCGGCGTCGTGTCCACGACTACCACGTGCGGCTCCGACGGCCTGCTTTCGTTGCCCGCGGGATCACGCTCCACCACCGTGAACTCGTGCTCGCCTTCGTCCAGCGGCGTATCAGGCGTGAAGCTCCAGTTGCCATCCTCGTCGACCTCCGTCTCGCCAACCGGCGTGCCGTTGTCGATCACGACGATCGTGTCACCCGGTTCGCCCTTGCCCACCAGCGTCGGCGTCGTGTCGTCCGTGCTCTCCCCATTGCCCACCGGTCCCTGAACCAGACCCACGTCGTCAATCACTTCGCCAATGACTGGCTGGTCCGGCGCAGTCGTGTCCACGATCACCACGTGCGGCTCCGACGGCCTGCTTTCGTTGCCCGCGGGATCACGCTCCACCACCGTGAACTCGTGCTCGCCTTCGTCCAGCGGCGTATCAGGCGTGAAACTCCAGTTGCCGTCCTCGTCGACCTCCGTCTCGCCAACCGGCGTGCCGTTGTCGATCACGACGATCGTGTCACCCGGTTCGCCCTTGCCCACCAGCGTCGGCGTCGTGTCGTCCGTGCTCTCGCCATTGCCCACCGGTCCCTGAACCAGACCCACGTCGTCAATCACTTCGCCAATGACTGGCTGGTCCGGCGCAGTCGTGTCCACGACTACCACGTGCGGCTCCGACGGCCTGCTTTCGTTGCCCGCGGGATCACGCTCCACCACCGTGAACTCGTGCTCGCCTTCGTCCAGCGGCGTATCCGGCGTGAAGCTCCAGTTGCCGTCCTCGTCGACCTCCGTCTCGCCAACCGGCGTGCCGTTGTCGATCACGACGATCGTGTCACCCGGTTCGCCCTTGCCCACCAGCGTCGGCGTCGTGTCGTCCGTGCTCTCCCCATTGCCCACCGGTCCCTGAACCAGACCCACGTCGTCAATCACTTCGCCAATGACTGGCTGGTCCGGCGGCGTCGTGTCCACGATCACCACGTGCGGCTCCGACGGCCTGCTTTCGTTGCCCGCGGGATCACGCTCCACCACCGTGAACTCGTGCTCGCCTTCGTCCAGCGGCGTATCAGGCGTGAAGCTCCAGTTGCCATCCTCGTCGACCTCCGTCTCGCCAACCGGCGTGCCGTTGTCGATCACGACGATCGTGTCACCCGGTTCGCCCTTGCCCACCAGCGTCGGCGTCGTGTCGTCCGTGCTCTCCCCATTGCCCACCGGTCCCTGAACCAGACCCACGTCGTCAATCACTTCGCCAATGACTGGCTGGTCCGGCGCAGTCGTGTCCACGATCACCACGTGCGGCTCCGACGGCCTGCTTTCGTTGCCCGCGGGATCACGCTCCACCACCGTGAACTCGTGCTCGCCTTCGTCCAGCGGCGTGTCCGGCGTGAAGCTCCAGTTGCCGTCCTCGTCGACCTTCGTCTCGCCAACCGGCGTGCCGTTGTCGATCACGACGATCGTGTCACCCGGTTCGCCCTTGCCCACCAGCGTCGGCGTCGTGTCGTCCGTGCTCTCGCCATTGCCCACCGGTCCCTGAACCAGACCCACGTCGTCAATCACTTCGCCAATGACTGGCTGGTCCGGCGCAGTCGTGTCCACGATCACCACGTGCGGCTCCGACGGCCTGCTTTCGTTGCCCGCGGGATCACGCTCCACCACCGTGAACTCGTGCTCGCCTTCGTCCAGCGGCGTGTCCGGCGTGAAGCTCCAGTTGCCGTCCTCGTCGACCTCCGTCTCGCCAACCGGCGTGCCGTTGTCGATCACGACGATCGTGTCACCCGGTTCGCCCTTGCCCACCAGCGTCGGCGTCGTGTCGTCCGTGCTCTCGCCATTGCCCACCGGTCCCTGAACCAGACCCACGTCGTCAATCACTTCGCCAATGACTGGCTGGTCCGGCGCAGTCGTGTCCACGATCACCACGTGCGGCTCCGACGGCCTGCTTTCGTTGCCCGCGGGATCGCGCTCCACCACCGTGAACTCGTGCTCGCCTTCGTCCAGCGGCGTATCAGGCGTGAAACTCCAGTTGCCGTCCTCGTCGACCTCCGTCTCGCCAACCGGCGTGCCGTTGTCGATCACGACGATCGTGTCACCCGGTTCGCCCTTGCCCACCAGCGTCGGCGTCGTGTCGTCCGTGCTCTCCCCATTGCCCACCGGTCCCTGAACCAGACCCACGTCGTCAATCACTTCGCCAATGACCGGCTGGTCCGGCGGCGTCGTGTCCACGAGCACCACGTGCGGCTCCGACGGCCTGCTTTCGTTGCCCGCGGGATCACGCTCCACCACCGTGAACTCGTGCTCGCCTTCGTCCAGCGGCGTGTCCGGCGTGAAGCTCCAGTTGCCGTCCTCGTCGACCTTCGTCTCGCCAACCGGCGTGCCGTTGTCGATCACGACGATCGTGTCACCCGGTTCGCCCTTGCCCACCAGCGTCGGCGTCGTGTCGTCCGTGCTCTCGCCATTGCCCACCGGTCCCTGAACCAGACCCACGTCGTCAATCACTTCGCCAATGACTGGCTGGTCCGGCGCAGTCGTGTCCACGACTACCACGTGCGGCTCCGACGGCCTGCTTTCGTTGCCCGCGGGATCACGCTCCACCACCGTGAACTCGTGCTCGCCTTCGTCCAGCGGCGTATCAGGCGTGAAGCTCCAGTTGCCATCCTCGTCGACCTCCGTCTCGCCAACCGGCGTGCCGTTGTCGATCACGACGATCGTGTCACCCGGTTCGCCCTTGCCCACCAGCGTCGGCGTCGTGTCGTCCGTGCTGCCGCCATTGTCCACAGCACCCTGGATCGGACCTTCGTCGTCAATCACTTCGCCAATGACCGGCTGGTCCGGCGGCGTCGTGTCCACGATCACCACGTGCGGCTCCGACGGCCTGCTTTCGTTGCCCGCGGGATCACGCTCCACCACCGTGAACTCGTGCTCGCCTTCGTCCAGCGGCGTATCCGGCGTGAAGCTCCAGTTGCCATCCTCGTCGACCTTCGTCTCGCCAACCGGCGTGCCGTTGTCGATCACGACGATCGTGTCACCCGGTTCGCCCTTGCCCACCAGCGTCGGCGTCGTGTCGTCCGTGCTCTCGCCATTGCCCACCGGTCCCTGAACCAGACCCACGTCGTCAATCACTTCGCCAATGACTGGCTGGTCCGGCGCATCAACATCGGCATCGGCATCGGCATCGGCATCGGCGTCCGCGTCCGCGTCCGCATCCGCATCCGCATCCGCATCCGCATCCGCGTCAGCATCCGCGTCGGCGTCGGCGTCGGCGTCCGCGTCCGCATCAGCATCAGCATCAGCGTCGGCGTCGGCGTCGGCGTCGGCGTCGGCGTCGGCGTCGGCGTCAGCATCCGCATCAGCGTCAGCATCCGCATCGGCATCTGCATCAGCATCCGCGTCGGCATCTGCATCTGCATCTGCATCTGCATCTGCATCTGCATCCGCATCAGCGTCAGCATCAGCATCCGCGTCGGCATCAGCATCCGCGTCCGCGTCCGCATCCGCGTCCGCATCCGCATCAGCATCCGCATCCGCATCGGCGTCGGCGTCCGCATCGGCGTCCGCGTCCGCGTCCGCATCCGCATCCGCATCCGCATCCGCATCCGCATCCGCATCCGCATCCGCATCGGCATCGGCATCGGCATCGGCATCCGCATCGGCATCTGCATCCGCATCGGCGTCCGCATCGGCATCCGCATCTGCGTCAGCATCGGCATCCGCGTCAGCATCCGCGTCCGCGTCCGCATCAGCATCAGTGTCGGCGTCAGCATCCGCGTCAGCATCCGCATCCGCATCCGCATCCGCGTCAGCATCCGCATCAGCATCAGCATCCGCGTCGGCGTCGGCGTCGGCGTCAGCATCCGCATCGGCGTCGGCGTCGGCATCCGCATCGGCATCCGCATCCGCGTCGGCATCCGCATCCGCGTCGGCGTCCGCATCCGCATCCGCGTCAGCATCCGCATCCGCATCCGCATCCGCGTCGGCATCAGCGTCAGCGTCAGCATCCGCATCCGCGTCGGCATCAGCATCTGCATCTGCATCCGCATCCGCATCCGCATCCGCATCAGCATCAGCATCAGCATCCGCATCCGCATCCGCATCGGCGTCAGCATCCGCATCAGCATCCGCATCAGCATCCGCATCAGCATCAGTGTCGGCGTCGGCGTCAGCATCCGCGTCAGCATCCGCATCCGCATCCGCGTCAGCATCCGCATCCGCATCAGCATCCGCATCGGCATCCGCGTCGGCATCAGCATCCGCGTCAGCATCCGCATCCGCATCCGCATCCGCATCCGCGTCGGCATCCGCGTCCGCGTCCGCATCTGCATCCGCATCAGCATCTGCATCAGCATCAGCATCTGCATCAGCATCAGCGTCCGCATCCGCATCGGCGTCAGCATCCGCATCGGCGTCAGCATCCGCATCGGCGTCAGCATCCGCATCGGCGTCAGCATCAGCATCCGCGTCGGCGTCAGCATCCGCATCAGCATCAGCATCCGCGTCGGCGTCGGCGTCAGCATCCGCATCGGCGTCGGCATCCGCATCGGCATCCGCATCCGCGTCGGCATCCGCATCCGCGTCGGCGTCAGCATCGGCATCCGCGTCAGCATCCGCATCCGCATCCGCGTCGGCATCAGCGTCAGCGTCAGCATCCGCATCCGCGTCGGCATCAGCATCCGCGTCCGCATCCGCATCCGCATCCGCATCGGCGTCCGCATCGGCGTCCGCGTCCGCATCCGCATCCGCATCCGCATCGGCGTCCGCATCCGCATCCGCATCCGCGTCCGCATCGGCATCTGCATCCGCATCGGCATCCGCATCTGCGTCAGCATCGGCGTCCGCATCGGCATCCGCGTCAGCATCCGCGTCCGCGTCCGCATCGGCATCCGCGTCGGCATCAGCATCCGCGTCGGCATCCGCATCCGCGTCGGCATCCGCATCCGCATCCGCATCCGCATCCGCATCCGCATCGGCGTCCGCATCGGCGTCCGCGTCCGCGTCCGCGTCCGCATCCGCATCCGCATCCGCATCCGCATCCGCGTCCGCATCGGCATCTGCATCCGCATCGGCATCCGCATCTGCGTCAGCATCGGCGTCCGCATCGGCATCCGCGTCAGCATCCGCGTCCGCGTCCGCATCGGCATCCGCGTCGGCATCAGCATCCGCGTCGGCATCCGCATCCGCGTCGGCATCCGCATCCGCATCGGCATCGGCATCGGCATCGGCATCCGCATCCGCATCGGCGTCCGCATCGGCATCCGCATCTGCGTCAGCATCGGCGTCCGCATCGGCATCCGCATCCGCGTCCGCATCCGCATCGGCATCCGCATCGGCGTCAGCATCCGCGTCGGCATCGGCATCGGCATCCGCATCCGCATCAGCATCCGCGTCGGCATCCGCATCCGCGTCGGCGTCAGCATCGGCATCGGCATCGGCATCGGCATCGGCATCGGCATCGGCATCGGCATCGGCATCGGCATCGGCATCAGCATCCGCGTCGGCATCTGCATCTGCATCGGCATCTGCATCAGCATCCGCATCCGCATCCGCGTCAGCATCGGCATCCGCATCGGCATCGGCATCGGCATCGGCATCGGCATCTGCATCAGCATCAGCATCAGCATCAGCATCAGCATCAGCATCAGCATCCGCGTCCGCATCTGCATCTGCATCTGCATCCGCATCCGCATCCGCATCTGCATCTGCATCTGCATCTGCATCTGCATCCGCATCCGCATCAGCGTCAGCATCCGCATCAGCATCCGCGTCGGCATCAGCATCCGCGTCCGCGTCCGCATCCGCATCCGCATCCGCATCCGCATCGGCGTCCGCATCGGCGTCCGCGTCAGCATCCGCATCCGCGTCCGCATCGGCGTCCGCATCGGCGTCCGCGTCCGCGTCCGCGTCGGCGTCCGCGTCCGCATCGGCATCCGCATCGGCATCTGCATCCGCATCGGCGTCCGCATCCGCATCGGCATCCGCGTCCGCGTCCGCGTCCGCATCTGCATCCGCATCTGCATCTGCATCTGCATCTGCATCTGCATCCGCATCAGCGTCAGCATCCGCATCAGCATCCGCGTCGGCATCAGCATCCGCGTCCGCGTCCGCGTCCGCATCCGCATCCGCATCGGCGTCCGCGTCAGCATCCGCGTCCGCATCGGCGTCCGCATCGGCGTCCGCATCGGCATCCGCATCGGCATCGGCATCGGCATCTGCATCAGCATCAGCATCAGCATCCGCGTCCGCATCTGCATCTGCATCTGCATCCGCATCTGCATCCGCGTCGGCATCAGCATCCGCGTCCGCGTCCGCGTCCGCATCCGCATCCGCATCCGCATCCGCGTCCGCGTCGGCGTCCGCGTCCGCATCGGCATCGGCATCGGCATCCGCATCGGCATCTGCATCCGCATCCGTATCGTCGTCAACTGCACCCGGCGGCGTCTGTTCATCCACTACAGCAGGAGCGCTGCCGCCATTACCACCACCGCTCGCGGCAGCAATCCCCGCACCCAGCGCGGCAAGCGCGCCCAGGCCCAGGAGGCCGAAGCCCACCAGACCGACACCCGGCGCGGCGACGAGATTCGCGCCGAAACCGTTCAGTTGCGCCGCACCCAGAACCAGAGGCGAGTCCGCGCCATCCACAAGAAAAGCGGCCTCATGATCATCCTCGCCGTCCGCAGCGATATATTCGTGATACGACCCGTCTTCACCCAGGCCGACCAGCTCGCCTTCATTGCCGTAGAAGTCCTCAATGATCAGTTGCGGCTGGTCGAGCTCCGCCCCTTCCAGGCTGACCAGAAGATGCTTGCCGGAGCGTCGCACGGTAATGTTTTCGGGGCCGTGGCCGGTCTTGCTCTCGGCCAGAATGAATTTGCCACCTTTGATGGCGCTTACACGAACGGGAGCGCCTTGCGCGGACCCGCGCAATTCAACAGTCTGCTTGATGGTGCTGCCGTCGACAACGGCCAGCTTCACTGAACTGGTACTCATAGTAGTGCCTCTTTAAGTGCGTATGCTGGTCCACCTGGCCAGCGTATAGATAGAAAATGGCGACATGGCAGTCGTAAGAATGCTGCTCTACCTCTATTCTTGATGGGTGAGCAATAAAACGAAATATGACGAGTTCGAATTTGGACGAGACAGAAACGAGACATTTCTCGGCACGGGAATCGCGAGCAGCGGTGCCTATGCACGACTGCGTAAGGGTTAAACAGGCAGTTGTCCGATGTTTCTCGCCTCTGTGCGCCAGACGCAAAAAGGGCCGCCATCCAGAAAGGAAGGCAGCCCATCGCGAAGCCCTGTATCCGGTGCGGCTCTGATCCGCAACACCTAACCGCCGGAGCGCCCGGTCTCCAGCCAGTCAACCAGCGAACCCGCGGATGCGTGCTCCCGCAGTACCGCCGCGTAGCCATCGAACCGGTTCATCACTTCGCTCACGCTGTTGCCGTAGTGATCGTTCTCCGCAAGGAGCACATCGAGCAGGGTTCGTTTGCCCAGGTGGTACCACTGTTCGAAGAAGGCCTTGCGCACCTGATCGGTTTCAGCAGAGAGGCGTTTATACTGCTCCGCACGGCTGAGCATGGTGTGCGCATCCTGATCCGCGGTGCGAATGCCATACTCGAGGTCACGCCGCTGCTGGTCGAGGCGCTGCCACGAAGCCTGTGCCCGGTACCCTGCCGCAGCCGTCGCCGCCTGCGTCGAACCGCCGCGGAATGCCGCCCAGTTGAGCGTCAACATGGTTTGCCATGGCGCACGTTGTCCCGCGCCCGTGCCTCCGATTCCGGCATTCGCATTGACAACCCAATTCACCGACGGCAGGCCCGACGCTTTCACCACTTTGGCATTCAGGTCGGCCGCATTTGCCTCGGACTGAATCTGATGCAAGCTCGGATGAGCATTCACCCGCTCCAGGAGTTGCGGCAGATTGCCCGGTTGGAGCGGCCAGTCGCGCGCATGCGGAATCGGCGGTACGCTTTCGCCCAGCAGCTTTTGCAACGTCAGTTCCGCATCACGTGCCTTCGCTTGCGCTGAATCGCGCGCAGCTTCAGCCTGCAGCAGACGCGCCTTGGCCTGCGTGAGTTCGCTGCCGCGACCACGGTCGACAGCCACAATTTCGCTGAGCATCTTCACGAGCGTGGCCATACGCTCAACAAATTGCTGGCTCACGTCAACGATCGTGCGCTGTTTGCCCAGTTCAACGAGCGTGCTCGTCACCTCGAACGCATTCTGATTGCGGGCCGCTACATAACTACTGAGCGCGGCATCCGAGAGTTGTTCACGACTTCCGATTGTGTTCTTTGTGCGCCCCCAGTCGTACACCGTTGTCGTGACGTTCGCCGTCACTACGTTCCCGTTGTTGGAGCCATTTCGATTACCGGGACCAAATTGCACACCCTGTGTCTGCGAACCGATGTCGACTTGCGGCCACCGCAAGCCTTTCGCTTCGTCGACGTCTGATTTCGCGGCTTCGTAGGCGGCATACGCCTGCCCGACTTCGGGACTGCGCTTCTCCGCTTCCTCGACGGCGCTCAGGAAGATACGGCGCAGCGTGGCGGAATCCACCGGAGGTCCTCCCTCGCTACTGGACGGTTGCGTTTCGAGCCACTGTGAGAACGTCACCGGAGGAGCATGGCTTCCCGGGATCGACGGCTGTTTAATCTCGACCGGAGTCGATCTGCTTGCAGTTGCTGCATCGCTCGCCAGCGCCAGATCAGACTTCGTTTGAGCGCCCGCAATGGCACTCGCCGGCAAGGCGAGCACGACCAGCAGCCACGAAACCAGCAATGACAGGGGGCGGAGCCGCAAAGCGGAGAAACCGTCCCCGTTGGTGAGGGGCGCGGCAGCCTGTACGTCAGGAAAATCGTTTCGAGTCATGATCGTAACCGGTTAGATTGAAGTATGTGGTGCGACACCTGAACCGCAATCCAGACTCAGAAAACAATGAAGCAATGCTCGTCGTTTAAAGGATCGATTCGGCTAATTCTGGTGACCTGATGAACGAAACACGAGATTTCGTACTGGCTCCAATTGTCCGGATATCGGTGACCCCGCGAAATCAGACAGCCGCGACAACATAGTGAGACTGGTACGAATTTTTAGTTCGCAGTCTTTCACAAGCACTTCCGCGCGCGATTGTCTGACCAGATAGGGCTGCCCGTATCGACAGTGGCCGACCCATTGCTCGCCTATTTTCATCGAACCGTTGGCGCGAGAGCGGCGTGTTGAACAGGCGTGCGGCGAGGTGCGGATAGGGCACGTTCATGGCTGTGCCGAACAGTGAAGTTGTCACACGATTTCCTGCCGCGTTCGAAAGTCCTGGGAGCGGCATCGTTTCTGACTAGTTCGATATACTGCAAAATGTTATTCTCATACCATCTCATTTATGTTCTTGAGTTCTGCACGGAGATAGCCATGAAGCGCTTCTCTCTGATTGAATTTTCGAACTCGCACAGCCATGCAAGCATCGCGAACCATCCCCACTTCCGTCTCGTTCCCGTGGGCATGCTGTCGGTGCTGCGAAATCTGTTTGGCGCGCGTCGCTAAGATGTGCAACATATCTTCCAGGTTCACGCATTTCCGCCTGTCGGGGCGAGAAACTGTGAAGGAGAAGGGTAATGCCAAAGTGCCGACTGCTGCGTCGTTAGCCACTTTGTCTGTCACCTGCAGGTCTGAGGGCAAGTAGTCTCGCTACGGAAAATCTTCACCACCGCAAATCGATCTTTGGTTTCGATCTGCTTTTGATTGTGATTTTGACGGAACCCACCACACTCCTTGTACGAGGGTTAGGCGAGAACGCTGGCAACTATCTGTCGAATCTCGCCACTTTGTCGATGCGTAGCTATGCATATGAATCTCTGCGCGCCGATGACGGGCTCAATGACCGGACGATTCTCTACTGAAAGTGGCGGATTACGTGGCCGCCTTTAGCCGGCATTTTTATCGCGCGGACTTCGCGGGGTCATATGATCTGTCAATTCGTCGTCGGCGCGCTGCTTGTGCTAACCATCATCTGACATAGATAACGGTGTTCGAAGACAGCGCGATCAGGATCGATGCGCATGCTGCCGCCGGTGCGATCACGCAATCCGCGAGGGTCTGAGGGTGATCGCGGCGATAACACTCATTGCCGCATCGGCTCTTGCCATAATCATGTTCATGTTGTCCTTCGGGCGGAGGCGCCGGCCGAAAACCGACTACGCTCATAGCTCGCTACACATGGCCGACCACCAATGTGCAGACCTGTCACCGCTGGCGGCCATTGGAAACAACGTGTTGATCGTGAGCTGAAATCCGTTAGTGTCACGAATCGTCGTGACCGTCCTGGAAAATCACGCAGCTTGAACCGCCATGTGTTTTCTGAATAGACTTCCGGGCCTGATCGTTGTACTTATCGGTTCGGTCCGGCTGAATTCTTTTCAGATCTTCTAATTGCAATGCACGGAATTATCCTATGACAGTATTTCAGGTGGCGGGAGTGTTGTTCACCCTAGTCGCGATTTTTGGCGTTATCAACCACCGCTACATCAAGCTGCCCGATACACTCGGCATCACAGCTGTTGGATTGATCACCTGCCTGATCGTATCGGCGCTGGCTTTCCACTATCCTGAGATGGTTACGCAGGCCCGCAAGATCGTCACCCGGATCGACTTCTCCGATATCGTATTTCATGGCTTTTTGAGCCTGCTACTTTTCGCAGGAGCGCTTCACGTCGACCTGTCACGCATGCGCGAGCAGCGGCGCGTAGTGCTGATGTTGGCTACTGTCGGTGTACTCATCTCCATTGGCGCGGCTGGAGCGGGGTTCTATTACGTGGCTCAATTGCTTGGACACCCGATCAGTCTGCTGTGGTGCCTGGCGTTTGGGACATTGATTTCGCCGACCGACCCGATCGCTGTGCTTAGCGTACTCAAGAAGGCCGGCGCACCCCAAATCGATGCACAGCAGGTTGGCGTAGATAAGTCCTTCAGTACCGAAGGTTCCCCAAATCGCGCATGAAGTTGAAGAATGTGGAACCCTTGTCCGGACCCTTCTTTAGCCATTCTTCGAGGAATTTGCGATGCTTGGCGACCGCCTTTGCTACGTACGCACTTGCCCCAGCACCCTCGGGCCGTACTATCCAACCCTTTCCACCGAATTCCCTGCCAATAACCATGATGCGCCGCGCATCAGGATCTTTTGGCCCGCTCACTAGAAATGGCGTCGAAAGCCCTCGATCTTTCGCTATAGCGGGATCCAGAAAGGACGGGTCTATTCGCTCCAGGATCTCGGAGTAGCGCGCTTCAAGTATTTCATCCATAGCGTCGTTTCGTGTCTTAAGGGGATAGCCCATGCGCGCGTCCCTTGGATTTTTATTAAGCCACTGCGCACGCAAGCACAGTCATCAGCGCTCAGGCTAGTCGAATAGCTAAGATTCCTAGCCCGGTGTCGAATGACCCTTCTAGCCGATGCAGTGGCGAAGATCGGTCAGAAACGGAAGGAATCGACGAATCCGGTTTAGGGCAGAAAAACCCGCACGGCTAGCGGACGTCTCTAGATGGCGAAGTCCGCGAAACCCATACTGGTCTTGTGGTGCCGGGGACCGGACTTGAACCGGCAGGCCCGAAGGCGGCGGATTTTAAGTCCGCTATGTTTACCAATTTCATCACCCCGGCAGAGGTGGCAATCGCGCGTGGTCGCGAATTCTACCATCGCCTCGCGGCAGCCCCAAAAAAGCGCCCGACACCCGCATTCATCCACAAGTCACAAACGTTGCCGATAATCCGCTCACGAAAACGATTACAGCGGGCCGCAAACCGATGACGCCGACGATCAAGGATGTCGCCGCCCACGCGGGCTTTTCCATCGCCACGGTATCGCGCGCGATCAACGCGCCGCACACCGTGAACCCCGTCACGCTCGACAAGGTACGTCAGTCGATCGATGCGCTGAACTTCCGCCCCAGCCCGCTCGGCCGGCAATTGCGCGGCGAGCGCACGCGCCTCGTCGGCGTCGTCCTGCCGACGCTCGCGAACCCGGTGTTCGCCGAATGCCTGCAAGGCATCGACGATCTCGCGTCAGCGCAAGGCTATCGGCTGATGCTGATGACCACGCAGTACGACGTGGACCGTGAACGTCACGCAATCGAAACGCTGCGCGAGCATCGCGTCGAAGGACTGATCCTGACCGTCGCCGATGCCGACACCCATCCGCTGCTCGACGAACTCGACCGCGACGGCCTGCTATACGTGCTGATGCACAACGACACGGTGCGCCGCCCGTCGGTGTCGGTCGACAATCGCCTCGCCGCCTACGACGGCGTGCGCCGGCTCATCGCGCACGGCCATCGCCGCATTCTGATGCTGGCCGGGTCGTTCGCGGCGTCGGATCGCGCGCGTCAGCGGCATCTCGGCTATACGCAGGCGATGCAGCAGGCCGGCCTCACGGCCGCGCCCGCGCTCGAAGTCGATTTCAACGCCGACGAACTCGCGCCGTCCGTGCTCGCGCACCTGACGCACGGCGCAAACCGTCCGACCGCCCTCTTCTGCAGCAACGATCTGCTCGCGATGGTCGTGATGCGCGGCCTGCGTCGCGCGCGTCTGAGGATTCCGCAGGACATGTCGATTCTCGGCTTCGACGGCCTCGCAATGGGCGAACTGCTGTCGCCGGCGCTCGCGAGCATCTGCGCGCCGAATCGCGAAATCGGCTGTGCGGCGTGGCAGCGCTTGCTCGCACGCATCGGCGTCGCGCGCGACGCGCGCGCGTTCTGCGCAACCTCGCGCGCGTTGACGCTGCCGCATAGCTTGCGCGAAGGCGCGACGATCGCGGCGCTCGGGTCGCACGCGAATCTCGACGGAGCGTCGCCGACCCACGTCCCGAGCGCTGCGGCCGCCATCGAGAAGCCGCCCGCATAAGAAGCCCAATGAAGGCACGCGCATACGCGCGCCCTGGCTGTTATCCCCAACCCGCGCAACCCATCCGACACAGGGAGACCCGCAGTGCCCCGCTCAACCTCACGCTTCGCATCCTCGCTCATACCGCTGTGGCAAAAACTCTCGCGCGCCGCCGCGACCGCACTGCCGGCGAGCCTGCTCGTCGCCGGCGCGGCGCTCGTCGCGCTGGCGCCGCAAGCCGCGCACGCCGACGAAACCGCGATCTGCTACAACTGCCCCCCCGAATGGGCCGACTGGGCGAGCCAGATCAAGGCGATCCAGCAAAAGACCGGCATTCGCGTGCCGTTCGACAACAAGAACTCGGGACAATCGATCGCACAGCTGATGGCCGAGCAGAAAAGCCCGGTCGCCGACGTCGTGTATCTCGGCGTATCGTCGGCGTTCCAGGCCAAGGACAAGGGCGTGGTCCAGCCGTACAAGCCCGCGCACTGGGACGACATTCCCGCCGGCCTGAAAGACCCGCAAGGCTACTGGTTCACCATCCACTCGGGCACGCTCGGCTTCTTCGTCAACAAGGACGCGCTCGAAGGCAAGCCGGTGCCGCGCTCGTGGGCCGACCTGCTGAAGCCGGAATACAAAGGCATGATCGGTTATCTCGATCCGTCGAGCGCGTTCGTCGGCTATGCGGGCGCGGTCGCGGTGAACCAGGCGCTCGGCGGCACGCTCGACAACTTCGAGCCGGGTCTCGACTGGTTCAGAAAGCTCAAGGCGAACGCGCCGATCGTGCCGAAGCAAACCGCGTACGCGCGTGTGCTGTCCGGCGAAATTCCGATCCTGCTCGACTACGACTTCGACGCGTACCGCGCGAAGTACAAGGATCACGCGAACGTCGAGTTCGTGATTCCGCAGGAAGGCACGATTTCGGTGCCGTACGTGATGAGCCTCGTGAAGGGCGCCCCGCACGAAACGAACGGCAAGAAGGTGCTCGACTTCGTGCTGTCCGACGAAGGCCAGAAGCTGTGGGCGCAGGCGTATCTGCGGCCGGTGCGCGCGAGTGCGATGAGCGCCCAGACCGCCGCGCAGTTCCTGCCCGCCAGCGAATACGCGCGCGCGAAGCCTGTCGACTTTGCGAAGATGGCCGGCAAGCAGTCGAGCTTCGGCGAGCGCTATCTGCAGGTGATGCATTGAACGACGTCACGTTCCCGCTGCGCTGGCGCATCGCGTTGCTCGCGCCCGCGCTCGCGGTGTTCATCGCGTTCTGGCTGCTGCCGATGGGCGCGCTCGCGCAGCTCTCCGGCGGCGGCCACGCGTTCGCGACCTATCGCGCGATGCTGACGAATCCGCGCTATATGTCGAGCCTTGGCGCGACCGTCGTGCTGTCGGCGGCGGTCACGGCGGCCACGCTGGTGCTGTCGGTGATCGCGGGGCTGCTGCTCGCGCGTCGAGAGTTCGCCGGCAAGCGCACGCTGCTCGCGCTGCTGACGTTTCCGCTCGCGTTTCCGGGCGTCGTCGTGGGCTTCATGGTCATCATGCTCGCCGGACGTCAGGGGTTGATCGGCGCGCTGTCGCTGAAACTCGCAGGCGATCGCTGGGTGTTCGCGTATTCGATGAGCGGCCTGTTTCTGGGCTATCTGTACTTCTCGATTCCGCGCGTGATAGTCACCGTGATGGCATCGGCGACCAAGCTCGATGCATCGCTCGAAGAGGCCGCGCGCTCGCTCGGCGCATCGCCGTGGCGCATCATGCGCGACATCGTGTTGCCGGCGCTGTCGCCCGGACTGATCGCGGCGGGCGCCGTGTGCTTCGCGACCGCGATGGGCGCGTTCGGCACGGCGTTCACGCTCGCCACCGACATCGACGTGCTGCCGATGACCATCTATACCGAGTTCACGCTGAACGCCAACATGGTGACGGCCGCGGGCCTGTCGATCGTGCTGGGCATCGTCACGTGGGCGGTGCTGGCGATCGCGCGCAGCGCGAGCGGTTCGGGCGTGGCGGCGAGCGCATGAACGGCGCGTCGCTTGAAGCCAGCATGAGCGCACACGACGACAACCTATCCATGAACTCAGTCACGGCCCCTTCGCCCTCATCTCCGTCGCAACCGGCAGCGGGACCGCGCGCGCGTCGCGCGTGGCCTTCCACGCGAACATGGCTCGCCGCGGGTCAATGGTTCGTCATACTGCTGCTGTGCGCGTTCCTGATCGTGCCGGTCGTCATGTCGATTGTCGCGGGGCTCACGGTCAACTACTTCAAGGGCGTGTCGAGCGGACTGACGCTGCGTTGGCTCGTCGAAGTGTGGATCCAGTATCACGACTCGGTGTGGCTATCGCTCGAAGTGGCCGCGGCGACACTCGTCGTCACGCTACTGACCGGCGTGCCCGCGGGCTATGTGCTCGCGCGCAGCAAGACGCGCTTCGCACGCATCGTCGAGGAGTTTCTGGTGCTGCCGATCGCGCTGCCCGGCCTCGCATCGGCACTCGCGCTGCTGGTGATCTACGGTGGCTTCACGGCGTTTCGGATGAGCGCGGCATTCATCGTCGTCGGGCATGTGGTGTTCACGCTGCCGTTCATGGTGCGCGCGGTCGCGGCGGTCTGCGCGAGCAGCAATCTGCGTACGCTCGAAGAAGGCGCGGCGAGCCTCGGCGCGAGCTTCTTCACGCGCTTCGTCACCATCGTGCTGCCGAACGCGCGGCCAGGCATCGTCGCGGGCGCGCTCGCGGTGCTCACGCTGTCGATCGGCGAATTCAACCTCACGTGGATGCTGCACACGCCCGACACGAAGACGCTGCCGGTGGGCCTCGCCGACACCTACGCGTCGATGCGCATCGAGATCGGCAGCGCGTACACGATCCTGTTCTTCATCATGACGATGCCGCTGCTCGTCGCGATGCAATGGCTCGGCGTCGATGCGACCGGCCAGCGCAGCGCATCGAAAAAGCGCGGCGTCGCCTCTTCCGCGAAGCCCATCGACACGCCATGAAACTGACCTCGATTCCCATCACGCTCACGCAGTGCGCCAAAACGTTTCGCGGCACGCGCGTGCTCGAACCGCTCGACCTGACGATCGGCGCGGGCGAAACCCTCGTGCTGCTCGGACCGTCGGGCTGCGGCAAGACGACGACGCTGCGCCTGATCGCGGGCCTCGAAACACCTGACGCGGGCGGCCGCATCGCATTCGGCGACGACGACGTGACCGCGCTGCCGATCGAAAAACGCGCGGTCGGCATGGTGTTCCAGAGCTACGCGCTGTTTCCGAATCTGACCGTGCGCGGCAACATCGGCTACGGTCTGAAGATCAAACGCGTGCCGGCCGCAGTCGCGCGACAACGCGTCGACGAACTGCTCGGCATGATGCGGCTCATCGCGCACGCCGACAAACCGATCGATCAACTGTCGGGCGGCCAGCGTCAACGTGTGGCGCTCGCGCGCGCACTCGCGGTGCAGCCGCGCGTGCTGCTGCTCGACGAACCGCTGACCGCGCTCGACGCGCGTCTGCGCGACGCATTGCGCAGCGAGATGAACGCGCTGTTGCGCGAACTCGGCATCACGACCGTCTACGTGACGCACGATCAGGCCGAAGCGATGGAGCTCGGCGATCGCATCGTCGTGATGAGCGCCGGACGCATCGAGCAGATCGGTTCGCCGCGCGACATCTACTATCGTCCGGCCAATCGCACGGTCGCGCAGTTCGTCGGCACGATCAACCGTGTCGCGGGCGAGCCGCGCGACGGCATGCTGGCGACGCGCGGCGGCGCCGTGCCGTTGCCCGCGCATGCGTCGAACGCACGCGGCGCGCACGAAATCTTCTTTCGCCCCGAGGATGCCCGGCTCACCGACCCCGCGCTCGCGCAGCTGCGCGGCCAGATCGAAAGCACCGCGTTCCTCGGCGAACGCACGCGTCTGACGATTGGCGGTGCCGCGCCCGAGCCGCTTTTCGTCGACGTCGCGGGCCGCATCGAGCTTGCGCGCGGCACGCCGGTCGGCATCTCGATCGAGCCGGACGCACTGATTGCGCTATCGTAGGTAAAAACAGCGCCGCATCCTGGCTCCCAACACGAAGCAACCCGAAGGACCTCTGTCATGCTGCTGGCTCAAATTAGCGACCTGCATATCAAGCAACCCGGCGCACTCGCGTATCGCCGCGTCGATACCGCCCCCTACCTCGCGCGCTGCGTCGACGCGCTCAACGCGCTCACACCGCGCCCCGACGCGGTGTTGATCACCGGCGACCTCGTCGATCAGGGTGACCCCCAGCAGTACGCACACCTGAAAACACTGCTCGCGCCGCTCGCGATTCCCTACTTCCTGATGGTCGGCAATCACGACGAACGCAACGCGCTGCGCGCGGCGTTTCCCGAGCGCGAGGAATTGCTGAGCGGCGGCGAGTTCGTGCAGTACGCGCTCGACGTCGGCCCGCTGCGCGTGATCGCGCTCGATTCGCTGGTGACCGGTTCGAGCGCCGGCATGCTGTGCGACACGCGGCTCGCGTGGCTCGAGCGGCAGCTCGATGCGGCGCGCGGCAAGCCGGTCGTGGTCGCGCTGCATCACCCGCCGTTCGCGTGCGGCATCGGGCATATGGACGAGATCCGGCTCGACCGGGCGGCGTCGCACAAGCTCGCGGCGTTGATCGCTCAGCATCCCAACGTCGAGCGCGTGCTCTGCGGGCACGTGCATCGGTCGATGTTCGTGCGCTTCGGCGGCACGATCGCGAGCGCGATTCCAGCGCCCGCGCACCAGGTGGCGCTCGATTTTCGCGAGGACGGACCGTCGGCGTTCGTGATGGAGCCACCCGCGTATGCGCTCCATTACTACGATTCGGCGACGGGCATCGTCACGCATCATGCGTATGTCGACGCGGCCGACGGCCCGCATCCGTTCTACGACGCTGGCGCGTTGATCGACTGAACCGCCGGACACACTTCGCAACCGCCTGACACCGGATGCGCGGGCGAGCCTCGCGCGGCCGTCAGCACGAACCCCGCCGCTCCGGTATGATCGGCACGCTTGAGGACCGCGCATGGGCCGGTCCGTCGATCCGCCCCTGTCATGTCCACTTCCGACGCTTCCACTTCCGCTTCCTCCGCCCGGTCGTTGCGCGGCGTCTTGCTGCTGCTAGCGACGATCGCCGGTATCTCGGTCGCGAACATCTATTTCAACCAGCCGTTGCTCGACAACTTCCGCCAGTCGTTTCCGGACAGCGCGTCATGGGTCGGCGCGGTGCCGGCCGTCACGCAGCTCGGCTACGCCGCCGGCATGCTGCTGCTCGCGCCGCTCGGCGATCGCTTCGACCGGCGTCTGCTGATCCTGCTGCAGATCGCCGGCATGTGCGTCGCGCTTATCGTCGCAGCGTCGGCGCCGACGCTCGCGGTGCTGATCGTCACGAGTCTCGCGATCGGCGTGCTCGCGACGATCGCGCAACAGGCGGTGCCCTTCGCGGCCGAACTCGCGCCGCCATCCGAGCGCGGCCATGCGGTCGGCACCGTGATGAGCGGCCTGCTGCTCGGCATCCTGCTCGCGCGGACCGCGGCGGGCATCGTCGCCGAATACTTCGGCTGGCGCGCGGTGTTTGGCGCATCCGTCGTCGCGCTGCTCGCGCTCGCGGTCGTCATCGTTTTGCGTTTGCCGAAGAGTCAGCCCACCTCGACGTTGCCGTACGGCAAGCTGCTCGTGTCGATGTGGCACCTGGTCACCGAGCATCGCGCGCTGCGCGAGGCGTCGCTGACCGGTGCGGCGTTGTTCGGCGCGTTCAGCATTTTCTGGTCGGTGCTCGCGCTGCTGCTCGCGGGCGCGCCGTTTCATCTCGGGCCGCAGGCGGCGGGGCTGTTCGGTATCGTCGGCGCGGCCGGCGCGCTGGCCGCGCCGCTCGCCGGCAAGTTCGCCGATCGGCGTGGACCGCGCGCCATCATCACCGTGTCGCTCGTGCTGGTCGTGATCGCGTTCGTGATTTTCGGCGCTTCGGCGAAGAGCATCGCTGGCCTCGTGGTCGGCGTGATCGTTCTCGACATCGGCGTGCAGGCCGCGCAGATTTCGAATCAGTCGCGCATCTACGCCTTGAAGCCCGATGCGCGCAGCCGCGTGAATACCGTGTACATGGTCGCGTATTTCATCGGCGGGGCGCTGGGCTCGGGTGTCGGCGCGATCGTGTGGCCGGTGTTCGGGTGGGTCGGCGTGACTATCGCGGGGATCGCGTTTGCCGGGCTCGGCGCGTGGAATCATTTGCGGTTGCCGGCGCGGGCTGGGCATTGATATCAGGCTGACCAGCGCCATCTCGGCGTATTCGTCGGTCGAGCAATTCCCGCAGTGGGGTGGATAGTCACCGCATCTGACGTGGCAATAATCAGCTGCGAGACGATCAATGCATATAACCGCCCGGTGAAACCGGAGGATCGTCTGTAATGAACGACACGTGGCTCGATCTCGCTCGGTTCATCCGCGAAATGCGCACTCCCGCCGGTCGAGTCGTTACACCCCGCCACCCCGCCCCAACGCATACTCATGCAGCGCATCGAGCACGCGATCGAACTCGAACGATTTGTCGTAAAAGTGCCGCACGCCATACTGCTCGCAGCGCTCGCGGTACGCGGGCAACGCGTGATTGGTCAGCACCGCCGCGAACATCGAATCGATCAGCCCCTCGCGCTGCAGATACGCGAGCACCGGCACGCCCGAGCCCTGCTTCAGCTGCAAATCGACGATCACCGCGTCGAACGCTTCGTCGCCGAGCAGCGCGATCGCCTGATCGGCGGAATCGGCATAGGCGGCCACGCGCAGCAGGCCCGACGCATCGATCGCCTCCACGAGGCTGCGGCGGATCAGCGGCGAATCCTCGATCAGCAGCACGCGCAACGGCGCGCGGCTGGCTGACTCGGTAGCGGGGTTCGGTTCGCTGTTCATCGGGATATCTCGATCGTCCGTCATTCGATCAGGCCATTCTTGATCGCGTAATACGTGAGGTCCGAGTTGTTCGCGAGACGCATCTTCTCGAGCACCCGCGCGCGATACGTGCTCACCGTTTTGACCGACAGATGCAGCTCTTCGGCAATCTCGGTCGGCAACTGGCCGGCCGCGAGCTTGCAGAAGATCTGGAATTCGCGCTCCGACAGCGCTTCATGCGGACGCCCCGCGGCAGGCTTGTCGAGATTGTCGGCAAGCGCGTCGGCGACCGCCTCCGACAGATAGCGATGCCCGCGCGCGACCGAGCGGATCGCGCGCACGATTTCCTCCGGCTCGCAGTCCTTGTTCAGATAGCCGTTCGCGCCCGCGCGCAGCAGATTGATCGCGTACTGGCTCTCGGGGTAGCCCGACAGGATCAGCACGCCCTGCTCGGGACGCACCTGCCTGATCACACGCAAGGTGTCGATGCCGTTCTTGTCCGGCATCGCGATGTCGAGCAGCACGACGTCGAATGCCTGCTCGCGCACGAGGCAGATCGCTTCCTCGCCGGTGGCGGCCTCGGCGGCGACGCACATGTCCGGCTCGTCGGCGACGAACTGTCTGAAACCACCTCGAACGATCGCATGATCGTCAGCTATCAGCACTCGAATCATCGGTTGGGTTCCGTGCAAAGGGAGTCGCTCCGATGCGGACATTGTAATGATCCGGGGCCACGGCTGGACGCGGAACGCGAGGGCGGCTTCGCACCGCAGCCACCGGCATTCCCGAGTTCGCCCGCGACCCGGTCCGTCGACGCTTCCCTGTCGCCTGGTGCGCTACTCTCGCCCCGCGAGCAGATCCGCCATATCGTCGGCATGCTCTTCTTCGACCGCGAGAATCTCCTCGAACAGCCGGCGCGTGGTCACGTCCTTCTCGCCGAGATACCGTACGATCTCGCGGTACGTGTCGATCGCGATGCGCTCCGCGATCAGGTTCTCGCGAATCATGTCGGTCAGATCGGTGCCTTCCTTGTATTCCGAATGCGCGCGTGCCTTGATGCCGTCCGGCGCGAAATCCGGTTCGCCGCCAAGCTGCACGATGCGCTCGGCGATGCGATCGGCGTGCTCCTGCTCCTCGGTTGCGTGCTCGGCGAATTCCCTCGCGACCGCTTCCGAATTGATGCCCTTCGCCATGAAGTAATGGCGCTTGTAGCGCAGCGTGCAGACGATCTCGGTGGCGAGCGCGTCGTTGAGCAGCTTGAGCACCGTCTCGCGATTCGCGCCATAGCTCTGCGTGACCGGACCATCCGACATATGCTTGCGCGCGTCCTCGCGGATCTTCCTGATGTCCATCACGAACGTGTCGCCAGATTGCTTCGCCATCGAACTTCTCCTTTATCCGGTATTGGGTGAATCGCGCATCAGCACGAATCGCGCCCGATGCGCCGAGGGTGGAATCACGGCGCGTTTCGAACTCGGTCGCCTCAATCGGGGATTCAAGCGCCGCGCGTTCACGCGCCTTGTTGACTACCTGTTCCTACGTATTGCGTACTTCGCTGCCTACCTCATGTTGCGTTCATCCGGCTCGCGCGGCTAGGTTCGAAACACGCCGAGCAGCAACGTGACCACGAACACGACGAGGAAGATGTAGAACAGGATCTTCGCGATTTCGGCCGCGCCGGCCGCGATGCCGGTAAAGCCGAACACGGCTGCGATGATCGCAATCACGAAGAAGACGAGAGCATAGTGAAGCATGGCATTTCTCCCTTTTGTTGGCCTTCCAATCGACTACCAGCAAATCGCTCGCCTGCTGTGGGGGCGCGGCTTGCCGCCACTGCGATGGCCGCGCTAATCGATCGTTTTCTTCGTCACGACGAAGCCCAGTACGAGGAACACCACGCACAGCACGACAAAGACGAAGAACAGGAACTTCGCGATCGCCGCCGCGCCGGCCGCGATGCCGGTGAAGCCGAGAAGACCGGCGATCACCGCGACGATCGCGAAGAACAGTGCCCACTTCAACATGATGGCTTCCTCCCGAAACATTGCATGAACGATCGGGTCCATGCTATCGATGCGCGGCGCCGCGCGCATTCCGACGCTCGCCGTTTTTCGTGTGAGAATCCGCTTACATTGGATTACGACGATATTACGCGCGCGGCTTCGCACGATGCTGGAGTCGATGCCGGAGTCGATGCCCTCTTTCTGGAGCCGGAAGTGTCGAATCTGCAGAACCCGCCGGAACAACCTGGCGCGCGCGCCACGGCGCGGCTTGCCGACTGGATGCGCAATCGCAGCTGGGCGATCGCGATGACCGTGGCGATCGTGATCACGGTGGGAGGCCTCGTGATTCTGGAGACCGCGCGTCAGCGCATCACCGCCGAGTATGAGACCGCGCTTGAAGCGCGCGACGTCACCGTGCGACTGAGCACACTCGCGAGCGATCTGTCGCGCCTCACCGCGCAACAAAACCAGTTTCTTCTGACGAAGGACGACGCATCTGCCCACGCGTTCTGCGCGAGCGCCGCGCGCATCCGCGACACCACGCAGCAGTTGGACCACTTCTATCGCGGCGGCCGCGCGGACAGCGCGGAACTCGCGAGCTTCACGCAGATTCTCGCGCTAATCGACGCGCGCATCGGTGCGGGCGCCGCCGCGATGCAGCACGCCGCGCCGCATCCGCTCGATCTCGGCGCATGCGGGCCCGCGAGCGACGTCAATCCGGCGGACGCGTCACTGATCGACAGTACGCTCACGCTGCTGCGCGACAACGAGGAGCGCCGCGCTCAGCACGCGCTGGCCGCGAGCCGCGCCGATCAGCGGCTGTCGACGCTGTGCGCGGCGGGTCTGTCGGCGCTGAACATCGTGCTGTTCATCCTGCTGTTTCGCAATCTCGGCATCCAGATCGACCGGCAGGCGCGCGCGCAGCGTCAGTTGATCACGCAGCAGGAGGAACTCGACCAGCTCGTCAACGAGCGCACGCGGCAGCTCGAAGCGCTCGGCTGGCATCTGCAGGCGGTCAGCGAAAACGAAAAGACCCAGCTCGCGCGCGAGTTGCACGACGAGCTCGGCGCGATTCTGACCGCATGCCGGATGGACGTCGCATGGGCGCGCCGCAAGCTGAAGGACAGCGAGCCGGACATCGCCGACAAGCTGCAGCGCGCGCTCGCCAATCTCGACCAGGGCATCGCGTTGAAGCGGCGCATCATCGAGGACATGCGGCCGACCGTGTTGGCCAATTTCGGGCTCGTTACCGCGCTGCGCACGCTCGCCGACGAAGCCGCGCAGCGCAACAACTGGACGCTCGATCTGCACCTTCCCGCCGACGATATCCAGCTCGACGAGCAGACCGAAATCGCGCTGTTTCGGGTCGCGCAGGAATCGCTGACGAACGCCGCCAAGTACGCGCGGGCCTCGAAGGTCGGAATCGCATTGCGGGTCGGCGACGGCGAGGTCGCGCTGCATATCGCGGACAACGGCGTCGGCATCATGCCGGCCGACCTGAAGCGCACACATACGCACGGCCTGCTCGGCATGCGTCAGCGCGTGGCCGCGCATGGCGGGCGCTTCGACATCCGCCGTGGCGCGCAAAACGGCACCGACATCGACGTCGTGATGCCGAGCGCGAGCGCCGCGACGCCTTCGGTCGATCAGCCGCTGACGTCGCCGGCCACGCCGCCCACTTCGTCGCAAAGCCCCGTCTGACAGACGCTCGCCGCAGCGCCCCCAAGCCGTTGTAGGAGTGCGCCGACGCAAACACCGGAGCACGCCTACAACAAAATCGCGGCACGGCCGACAGCGCCGCCCCCGCCCTTTTTTTACCATGCAATCAGGCCGGTTCGAAACCGGGTCCAGACCTGATCGACTGGCATGGCCCCGGTCGGACGACATCAACCGATGCATTCTCGACAAGGAGAAGTTTCATGACTCGACTGATCGCTTTGCTTGTGCTTGCAGGAACCGCCATGCTTGTCACCGGCTGCAACACGATGGCGGGCGCCGGCGAAGATATTTCGAAGGGCGGCCACGCCATCACGAACGAGGCGGATAAGGCGAAATAAGCCGGCACATGGCAGCAGGATTTGCAAAGCCCGTCGCGGAATGCTGCGGCGGGCTTTTTTTGCGTGCTGGCTGGCACTCGACGCGACACGTTTTCAGAACGCGACGAAACGGCACGGCGACCCACCCTCGCGGATCGCCGTGCCGTCCCGCCCGGCGCGCGGTGTATCGTTCGTGCGGCCCCCACTTACACGGTCCCTGCATGTCTTACCAACGTCGCGACCGGCATCGTGCCGCGGCGGCCGGCGATTGCCGGCATCGGTTCGATGAGAACCGCGCCGCTATCAGGCGCTGCGCTTCTTCCGGTAATCGAACCAGAAAGACATCCCGACGCTGATCAGAATCACGATCGTCGCGATTACCGTCGAGCGGGTGACCGGCTCGCCGAGCAGCAGCGCGCCCAGCGCGACCGCGACGACCGGATTCACGTACATGCAGCTGCTCGCGATGATCGGGCTCGTGTGGCGAATCAGATAACCGTACGCGACGTACGCCGCCATCGTCCCAATCAACATCAGATACAGGAACGCGACGAGAGGCAGAAAATGCAGCTCGAGCATCCGCTCGCCCGACACCCACGCGACCAGCGTCGACATCGCGCCGCCGAGGCCGATCTGCAGCGAGGTCGACAGAAACAGGTCCGACGGCAGCTTCAGCTGTCCGGCCAGATGCGCGCCGCCGGCCCAGAACAGCGCGCCGCACAGAATCGCGAGACTGCCGCCCGTCGAGCCCGGCGTGCTGTCGCCGTGACTCAGAATCACGATGCCGGCGAGCCCTAGCCCGACCGCAAACCATTCGCCGCGGCCGATCTTGCGTCCGGCGACGGCCGCGATCACGGTCGCGAACAGCGGCACGGTCGCGACCATCACGGCCGCGGTGCCGGTGCCGACCGTGCGCATGCCGTAGGCGAGCATGCCGCTCGACAGACCCACCAGCATCGTGCCGACGAGGCCCGCGTTGCGGATTTCGGCGAAGCTCGGCCAGATCGGCTTGCGGCGCGCGGCGAACACGAACAGACCGATGCCGGCGAACAGGTTGCGCAAGCCCGACATCAGCAGCGGCGGGAACGAGCCGAGCGCGACGTGCACGCCCAGGTACGTCGAGCCCCACACCAGATAGACGACGGCAAGCGCGAGCGCGATCCGCCCGTTGCGCGACTGCGGCAGACGCAGCGGCCAGCCGCGCGGAGAAAAAGCCGAACGTTGCAGCGACATGCTTCAGCCCGCCGTCGCCACTCGACCCGCGCGATGCGCTCGATGCCCGCGAGGCGCCGAGCCTGCGTCGATACCTTTCGGGCGGGATGGCGGGCACCGCATCGGCGATGCGGTCGGACGGGCGAGGCTGGCGGACATGTCGGTGGAACGGTAAGACGATGGGCGGCGCCGGAAGCGCCAGAAACGGCGGTGGCGGCCGCGCCGGTCAGAACGACACGATGCAACGCGGCCGCGCTGCGCGGCGGCAAGGTTGGCAAAGCCGCGGCGCGCACCGCATTATGCAGTAAGCGCCGAGAACGCCACGCGACAGAATCGTAACTTTTTGGTTTCCCGCAACAGAAAAGCCGGGGACGCATCCCCGGCTTGCGGTCAGTGTCGGATCCTTTCGATGCGCGGCCATGCATCGAAAGGATCGCTAAGCGCCCTCGGCGCCGACTCAGTTGCCCATCGTGCCCGACGCCTCGTGCTTCATCGCGTCGCCGCCCTTTTTCATCGAGTCGTGCTTCATCGTGTCCTTTTTCGTGCCGTCCTTCGACATGCTGTCTTTGGACATCGAATCTTTCGACATCGCATTCTTCGACATCTCATCGTTGGACATCGCGCCGCTCGCCTGCGCGAAGGCCGTGCCGCCGCTTGCCAGCATCAACAACGCGATCGTGGTAACTGCAATCTTCTTCATGGGATGACTCCTTGGTGGTGGATGAATCGAAGCCGGCGAGAGCCGGCGTGCTTCCGAAGCCGCTGCCGCAAGCGCGCGTGCGCCCGCATGCGTCAGGAGCCTCCGAACCAGTTGTAGCCCTGGTCGACCCAATAGCCGCCGGGATACGTGTTGGTGACGAATATTTCGACGATGTGCTTCGGATTCTTGTAGCCGAGCTTGGTCGGCATGCGCAGCTTCATCGGGTAGCCGTATTTCGCGGGCAGCCGTTCGCCGTCGTAGGAAAACGTCAGCAGCGTTTGCGGATGCAAAGCGGTCGGCATGTCGATGCTTTCGAAGTAGTCGTCCGCGCATTTGAAGCCGACGTACTTCGCCGTCGTGTCCGCGCCGACGCGCCGCAGAAAATCGCGGAATGGCGTGCCGCCCCACCGGCCGATCGCGCTCCAGCCTTCGACGCAGATATGTCGCGTGATCTGCTCCGCGTGAGGCAGCGCGTACAGCTCGGGCAGCGTCCACACGCGCTGGCCGGTTACGAGACCGCTCAGCTTCAATTGATAATCTGAGCCGTCGACGTGCGGCACGTCGTCGATGCCGTAGTACGCGTTAAATGGAAACGGCCGCGTGATCTGCGCTTCGGTGTAGGTCGGCGCGAGCTGCTTCGGATCGAACAGCGCGGCCTGCGCGCGATCGTTCAGCCGCGACACGGCGGTCAGGAAACGGTTCACGGAAGCGTCGTCGGTCAGCGAGCAGCCGGTCAGCATCGACAGGCCGCCGAGCGTCACGAGTTGCTTGCCGAACAGGCGTCGCGACGGCATCGCCAGTTCGCGCTTCGCATCGAGCAGGATCGATGCGCGGTCGAGCTTGTGACTAACACGATGTGTGGATGGGTCCGCTGGTTTCTCTATCGGCTTGTTCATGATTCGGTATCCGTTTGGAATTCGCGTTGCGTTTTCATGAGCGTGAGCGTGAGCATGAGCGTGAGCATGAGCGTGGGTAGCCGCGGCTCAACGTCCGCGCAGCATCGCGAGCAGCGAGCGCGGCACGAGCGCCACCATCGCCAGATGCACCGCAAGAAACGCGGCCAGCAGCGACATCGCGCTGAAGTGCACGATGCGCGCGTTGTCGTAGCCGCCCATCAGTTCGCGCAGCAGCGGAAACTGAACTGACTTCCAGATCGCGAGCCCCGATAGCACGAGCACGATCAGATCGACGATCGCGAACAGGTAGGCAAATTTCTGCACCGCGTTGTAGACGCGCAGATCGTCGTGCGACAGCTTCCCGCGCAAGGCGGCGATGAAATCGCGCAGTACCGCGCGCGGCGTCAGCGGCAGGAACTTGCGCACGAAACGCCCGCTCGCGAGATTCAGCGCGATATACATGAGACCGTTGAACACCAGCAGCCACATCGCCGCGAAGTGCCATTGCAGCGCGCCGCCGAGCCAGCCGCCCAGCGTGATCGCGGTCGGGAAGCTGAACGCTGGAAAGATCGGCGACGCGTCGTAGATGCGCCAGCCCGACAGCATCATCACGATCGCCGCGAGCGCATTCAGCCAATGCGTGATGCGCAGCCACAGCGGGTGAATGACGCCGCGCTTCGGTGCGGCGGGCGCGGCGGGTGCGCCGGGGCGCAAGGCGTGGGGTGTGGCCATGGGGCTCTCCTCAGGTAGCGGTGGAGAATGCGGCGCGCGATGTCGATCAACGGCACGCGGGAAGGTCGGTCGCTTGCAGCACGTCGCCGCTCGTGTCGCTTTCGACAAACGCTACCACGCCGAAGCGGTCGGCGGCGTTGGCGCTCGGATCGGCTTGCGCATCGACGCTCGCAGCGTGTACATCGATGTCCTGATGAATCCGCGCGTGACCGGAGACGAGCGGCACGGGCCCGAACCAGGCGCGCACGACGCGCTCGTGATGCAGCGTCGCGCCGCGGTTTTCGCCCGCGCCGACCTGCGTCGTCAGCGCGTTTTCATAGACCGCGAGATAGGCGCTCGACGCACCCGTGGTGGCAGTTGGCGTCGTGCTGAACTGCGCATCGACATCGAACGCGCCGGGCGCACGCGGGCTCAGCGCAAGTGCGACGCTCGCCTGGGCGGGTTCGGCGACGAGCTCGGCGATGCGGCGCTCGAAACTGTCGCGTTGCGACCAGTCGCGCAGCTCGCGGCCCGCGACGAACACTTCCGGCGTATAGAGCGTGTGCGCGCCCGCGAGACGCGTCAGCGTTTGCTGACGTTCGGTGAAGCGATGCTGGGAAAAGCGGTCGGTCCAGCCGAGGCTGTTCCAGTAGTCGACGTGCAGCGCGAGCGGCACGATGCCGTGCGCGGCACCGTCGCTTTTCCATTGACTGAGCCAGCGGTCGGCGGGCGGGCAGCTATCGCAGCCTTCGCTGCTGTACAGCTCGACGAGCGCGACGCGGTGCGCGGGGCTGTGCGTGGCGCACAGGGGCCCGGCCGCGTCGGCCGCACTTACGCCAGAACCGCTCAGCAGAAAAAGCGCGAGGCCGACGGCGGGCGTCGAAAAAGTCGTAAAGCGCTGAAGTATCGAGCGATTGTGCGCGGTCGACATGACGTGCTCCGATCGTAATCTGCACGTTTGTCGAACCGCGCGGCCGGTTATGACAAGCCTCTTTTAATTTTTTTCCGGCGTGGGATAAGCCAGCCAAAGCTCGCCCGCGACTCAGTCGTAACTGACCACCACCGTCAAACGGCAATCCTCTGACTGGCTTGAACGCAATGCGGACCACACCGCTTTCCTCTCGCACCGCACAAAAACGGTCAATCGACGGGCGCGACGTCGCAAACGGAGCTGCGTGAGACAGCGTGCTAACATTAAGCTTTCGTCTCGCTGCTGCCGCGCGGCCTCACGCTTTGTCGCCCGGCACCTCTCGATCGCTCGTCCCCAACACCTGGTCGTTTTGCCCGTGACTTCTCTGCGTCGTCCGACTTTCCGTGCTCTCGCCCGCTTGCGCCCATGCCGCGCAGGCGAGTGCGCGCGCGCGGACGTCGCGTCGCACGGCCCCGGCGAGACGTCCCGAACGGTCCCGCTTCACGCCGCCCGGCGCCCTCGCTGACGCAGCCCGCCACTACCCAGGGCCGCGTCGCCGGGCACCGGGCTCTCCCATTCGTCCACTCATCCGCCGACCACCCCATGGGTCGTTGCACGCGGCCATCCATGACCGCCTTATCCGGAGTCCTGATGATGAAGAAGATCAAAACCTGCTACCTGACCGAACTCGACGTGACCCGCCTCGAGAAATACGCGGCCGCCGACGCCAAGTTGCAGCACATGCTCGACGATGTGCTCGAACGCGCGGTGATCGTCGACTCGCACGACATCCCCGCCGACGTCGTCACGATGAACTCGCAAGCGACGCTGATCGACACGGCGAGCGGCGAACAGATGACGTGGACCGTCGTCTATCCGCCCAACGCCGATTTCGGGCAAGGGCGTCTGAACGTGTTCTCGCCGGCTGGCCTCGCGCTGCTCGGCGCGCGCCGCGGCGAGAGCGTCCGCTTCACGCCACCAAGCGGCGACCAGAAAGTGCTCAAGCTCGACAAAATCCTGTATCAGCCTGAAGCCGCCGACGATTTTTCACTGTAAGCCGGCCGTTCCCTCGCTGTAAGTTGCCTTGTCTGATGCGGTGTCGAATCAAGCATAGGAGATGTCTGGTTTCATCCGGACCAGTTTTTTTTGAGTCATTCAGACAGGTTGCCAAACCGCGGGCGGGCGGTGTATCGTGTGCGCTGCTAACGCGGGGGTCCTGCGTAGCGCGGAGCTGGAGGTCCGTGTTGCGTGGGTGAGAAATACCCTTTGAACCTGATCTGGATAATGCCAGCGCAGGGAAGCGTACGGATTTCGCTCCAGCCTCAAGGGCCTCACCTCTCCGCGATTTCCGACTACTTCCATCTCGGTCTCCTGCTTAGCCGCCCCACTTTGTACGGAGACTTACATGAACGCCAATCCGAAGTTTATTTCCGCCGAAGCCCACGTGGACGAGGCGGCCGTCGCGCCGTTGCCGAATTCGCGCAAGGTCTACGTGAGCGGCTCGCGCCCGGACATCCGCGTGCCGATGCGCGAAATCTCGCAGGCCGACACGCCCGACAGCTTCGGCGGCGAAAAGAATCCGCCGATCTACGTGTACGACACGTCGGGCCCCTACTCCGACCCGGACGCGGAGATCGACATCCGCGCGGGTCTGCCCGCGCTGCGCCAGGCGTGGATCGAGGAGCGCGGCGACACCGAGCCGCTGACCGGTCTGTCGAGCAGCTTCAGCCGCGAGCGCGCCGCCGATCCGGCCACCGCGCAGCTGCGTTTTCCGGGACTGCATCGCACGCCGCGCCGCGCGATCGCCGGCAGGAACGTGACGCAGATGCACTACGCGAAGCAAGGCATCATCACGCCGGAAATGGAATACATCGCGATTCGCGAAAACCAGCGCCGTGCCGAGTACCTGGAGACCCTGAAGACGAGCGGCCCGAACGGCGCGAAGCTCGCCGCGATGATGGGCCGTCAGCACCCCGGCCAGGCATTCGGCGCGAGCGCGTTCGGTCCGAACGGCCTCACCGAAATCACCGCGGAATTCGTGCGCGAGGAAATCGCGCGCGGCCGCGCGATCATCCCGAACAACATCAATCACCCGGAAAGCGAGCCGATGATCATCGGCCGCAACTTCCTCGTGAAGGTCAATGCGAACATCGGCAACTCGGCGGTGACATCGTCGATCGGCGAGGAAGTCGACAAGATGACGTGGGCGATCCGCTGGGGCGGCGACACGGTGATGGATCTGTCGACCGGCAAGCACATTCATGAAACGCGCGAATGGATCATCCGCAACAGCCCGGTGCCGATCGGCACGGTGCCGATCTATCAGGCGCTCGAAAAGGTCAACGGCAAGGCTGAAGACCTCACCTGGGAAATCTTCCGCGACACGCTGATCGAGCAGGCCGAGCAAGGCGTCGACTACTTCACGATCCACGCGGGCGTGCGTCTGCAATATGTGCCGCTCACGGCGAACCGGATGACCGGCATCGTGTCGCGCGGCGGCTCGATCATGGCGAAGTGGTGTCTCGCGCATCACAAGGAAAGCTTCCTGTACGAGCATTTCGAAGAGATCTGCGAAATCATGAAGGCCTACGACGTGGCCTTCTCGCTCGGCGACGGCTTGCGTCCCGGCTCGATCTACGACGCGAACGACGAAGCGCAACTGGGCGAGCTGAAGACGCTCGGCGAACTCACGCAGATCGCGTGGAAGCACGACGTGCAGGTGATGATCGAAGGTCCGGGCCATGTGCCGATGCAGCTGATCAAGGAAAACATGGACCTGCAGCTCGACTGGTGCGACGAAGCGCCGTTCTACACGCTCGGGCCGCTGACCACCGATATCGCGCCGGGCTACGACCACATCACGTCGGGCATTGGCGCCGCGATGATCGGCTGGTTCGGCACCGCGATGCTGTGCTACGTGACGCCGAAGGAACACCTCGGTCTGCCGAACAAGGACGACGTGAAGACCGGCATCATCACATACAAGCTCGCCGCGCATGCCGCCGATCTCGCGAAGGGTCATCCGGGTGCGCAGGTGCGCGACAACGCCCTGTCGAAGGCGCGCTTCGAATTCCGCTGGGAAGACCAGTTCAATCTCGGTCTCGACCCGGACAAGGCGCGCGAATTCCACGACGAAACACTGCCGAAGGATTCGGCCAAGGTCGCGCATTTCTGCTCGATGTGCGGCCCGCACTTCTGCTCGATGAAGATCACCCAGGACGTACGCGAGTTCGCCGCGCAACAAGGCGTCACCGACGACGAAGCGCTGAAGAAAGGCATGGAAGTAAAGTCGATCGAGTTCATGAAGCAAGGCGCGGAGATTTATCAGCGGCAATAAGCGGGTTGCGCGATTCGCGCGAACAGCACTGCAGTATCGAAGCCCGCCGGCATGGCGGGCTTTTCTTTTCCACCGCATCGAGCAGGCACGTTGCGTGCTGAGAAAAGGAAACATCTGTTTCCAACAACGAGCGGAGTCAGCATCATGGAATCGATCCGTCATCTCGGGACTCGTCTTGGTACGGTCGCAGCCGCCCTTTCACTCGTCGCGGGCCTCGCGGCATGCGGCGACATGTCTCCACGTACCCGCGACACCGCGATCGGCGCGGGTGTCGGCGGCGCTGCTGGCGCGGCGATCGGCGGCAATGGCTGGTCGACGCTGGGCGGCGCCGCGGTAGGCGGTGTCATCGGTAACCAGGTCGGCAAGTGAGCGGCAAGTGAGCGTTGCGGCCGATGAGCGTCTAACGGTTCATACAGGACAGCAAACGATTTTTTCGGACCACGATCCGGACTGCCGAGGGCGCCGGATGCGGCGCGCCCTCGTCCCGACAACGCGCGTGGAAATAGGCTGAAATATGCGGTTGCGGTTTTGCCACAGCGCTGCCGCGGCAAGAGCGTAAGCTCCTCATAACGACGTCGCGCAAGGCGGCATCGGTTCATCGAGGAGCACGCCATGAAGTCCCGCGTCGTCACCCATCCTTGCGTGGTGCGCCTCTCGACGCCACGCGGTTCGTCCAGTTTTTCCGCGAGGTTCGCGCGGCCCGCCACCGCGATTTGCGTGCTCGCCTCGAGTCTCTTTTTTGCAGGCTGCTATTACCCCGCCGGCTACTATCCCGCCGGCTATTACCCGTCGTACTATTCGACCGCGCCCGCGACCACAGCCGACCAAACCGCGCCGACGACCGATCAACAGCAGCCGCCTCAAGCCCAGGCGCAGATGCAGGTCGCACCGCAAGACATGCCGCCCGGTTATGCGGTTCCCGCGCCCGTGTATGCGGCGCCGCCGGTTTATCCCGCCTACTATCCGCCGCCGACTTATCCTTATCCCGCTTATTACGGCTACCCCGCCTACTACGGACCGTCGATTGCGATCGGCATTGGCGGTTATTGGGGCGGCCATTGGGGCGGCCATGGGGGCGGCCACTGGCATTGACCCGTCCTCTTTCGTCGCGGAGCGTGCACGCGCCGGCACTTCAACTGCCGGCGCGCGCGCTTTTTCAAGAGTCGTTTTTCCGCGCGTATCGCCCTCCGCCGCGCATACCCCGCCCGTACTTTCCCGGCTTGACGCGCCGATATGGCGCTCTATCCTTAGAAGGTTTCATGCAGCACCCGCTTAAATCGGGCGACGCCGCTTTGTCGAGGCCACTTGTGAGCGTCCGCCGAATCAGAGCGACGCGCCGTCATGCGCAATCCCCCGCGTCGAATTACACAACAACGAAGGAGACGTGATGTTTCATCAACTACTCACTCCGGTTGGCAATTCGCTTTTTCCGTCGTTCATCGTCGCCGCGCTGCCGATCATCGCCGTGCTCGCGCTGCTCGGCTGGGCGCGTAGACCCGCGTGGCAAGCATCGCTCGCGGGACTGATCATCGGTTTGATCGTGGCGATTTTCGTCTGGCAGTTTCCGGTCGGGCTCGCGTTCAACGCGGTCGCGGCTGGCGTCGTGTTCGCGATCTGGCCAGTGATGTGGATCGTGTTCACCGCGATCCTGCTGTACAACATCGCGCAGCGCTCGGGACGCTTCGAGGCCTTCCGCCTGTGGATGATCGACAACCTGCCGAACGACCGGCGCATCGTGCTCGTCGTGGTCGGCTTTTCGTTCGGCGCGCTGCTCGAGGGCATTTCGGGTTTCGGCACGCCGGTCGCGATCACGAGTTCGCTGCTGATCATGCTCGGCTTTCCGACGCTCGAAGCGCTGACCTTCACGCTGATCTTCAACACCGCGCCAGTCGCATTCGGCGCGCTCGGCGTGCCGATCACGGTGCTCGGCGCGGTCACGCATCTGCCGTCCGACGTGCTCGCGAAAATGGTCGGGCGGCAATTGCCTTTCTTCGCGGTCCTGCTGCCCTTCTATGTGATCGGCGTGTACGCGGGTTTTCGCAACATGCTGCGGATCTGGCCGGTGCTGCTGGTCTCGGGCGTCAGCTTCGCGCTGACCCAGTTCGTCGTCTCGAACTTCGTCAACTACAGCCTGACCGACGTGCTGTCTTCGCTGGTTTCGCTGATCCTCACCGTTGCGTTCCTGCGCGTCTGGAAACCCGCCGTCGATCCGAAATTCGCGGTCAACGTCGATCGCATCAGCGAGGTGCGCGGCAAGATCGGCGGCGCACAGGGCTGGTATCCGTGGATCATCGTGTCGGTCGTCGTGATCATCTGGACGATCGCGAGGATCTTCACGATCGGCGACATCAAGGTGTCGTGGCCCGGTCTCGACAAGGCCGTGTTCATCACGCTCTACAACACGCCGTACGGCGCGATCTGGGACTTCCAGCCGCTCGCGACCGGTACCGCGATCCTCGTCGCCGCGTTCATCACCGCGTTCGTCGTACGGCTCTCGCCCGCCGAGTTCGGCAAGGCGATCTCCGATACGTGGGTGCAAACGCGCATCGCGATCCTGACCGTGGCAACCATCGTCGGCCTCGCTTTCCTGATGAACTACTCGGGACTCACCTACACGCTCGGTCTCGGCGTTGCGTCGGTCGGGCCGCTGTTTCCGCTCGTGTCGGCGTTCCTCGGCTGGGTTGCGGTGTTCCTGTCGGGCAGCGATACGTCGGGCAATGCGCTGTTCGGCAATCTGCAGGTGGTCGCGGCCAACCAGCTCAATCTGAATCCGGTGCTGATGGCGGCGACCAACTCGTCGGGCGGCGTGATGGGCAAGATGATCTCGCCGCAGAACATCGCGACCGGCGTCGCGACCACCGAGTTGAAGGGCAAGGAAGGCGTCGTGTTCGCCAAGACCTTCAAACATTCGATTCTGCTGACGGTGCTGCTCGGCGTGCTCGTCTGGGCGCAGCAGAACGTCCTGCAATGGATGATTCCGCATTGAGGTCGCGCCAGTAACGGCGCAATGCAATTCACATCTTTTCGGACGGCCGCCCGCGCATCGCGGGCGCCGTTTCCGATCCGATCCCCACTTCCGTTCCGCCCATCGCAATTTTTCTCACATATCGGCGAGAATTGCTCGTTTGGCGCGCGCCCTCGCAGCGCTTACCATCGGCCTCATCGGACGCGGCTGTCTCCCGGATCTTGCCGTTTCATCCTGTACTGAAACGATTCGCGCGATCGCACTGTTACGATGAGCTGGCGTCCCGACTCAACTGCGCGCGGCGCCATTCCAATGAAAACCAGAAACCTGCTGCAACTGCTGATCCTCGCTGCCCTGTGGGGCGCATCGTTCCTGTTCATCCGCGTCGGCGTGACCGACTTCGGCGTCGCACCGCTGATGGCGCTGCGCGTCGGCATCGGCGCACTCTTTCTCGCGATCGTCCTGATCGCGCGACGGCCGCTGCAACAGTCCGCCACCGTGTTGCGCACGCGCGCAGTGCCGCTGCTCGTGGTCGGTATCCTCAATTCGGCGGCACCATTCTGCCTGTTCGCGTATGCCGAGCTGACGCTGTCGGCGGGCGTCACGTCGGTGATCAATGCGTGCGCGCCGCTGTGGGGCGCGCTGGTCGGCTTCCTGTGGCTGCGCGACCGGCTCAGCGCGTTGCGCACTCTCGGTCTCGTGGTCGGGTTTCTCGGCGTGCTGATGCTCGTGTGGGATCAGATCGCGGCGCCGGCCGGCTCGGCCGCCTCGCCGCTGAGCGTCGCGCTCGCGGCCGGCGCCGCGCTCGGCGCTACGCTGCTCTACGGCATCGCCGCCAACTACACGAAGCGTCATCTGACTGGCGTCGACGCGCTGACCGTCGCGACCGGCACGATGATCGGCGCGACGATCGTGCTGCTGCCGCTCGCGGTCATCTACTGGCCCGCCGCGCCAATCTCGCTGCGCGCGTGGGGCGCGGTGATCGCGCTCGGCGTCGCCTGTACCGGCATCGCGTACATGCTCTTCTTCCATCTGATCGCGGTCGCCGGGCCGACGCGCGCGATCACCGTGACCTTCGTGATTCCGATCTTCGGCATTCTGTGGGGCACGTTGTTTCTCGGCGAGACGGTGTCGTCCGGCATGCTCGAAGGGTGCGCGGTGATCCTGGTCGGCACCGCGTTGGCGACCGGCGTGGTCAAGCGCTTGCCGTGGATGGGGACGCGGCGCGCGGATACCTGAGCGCACGGTGTCAGTCGGCAACCGCGCCGCGTCGCGGCTTGCCGATCCGGTCACGTTACATCGGCTCACGCGCGCGCCCTTCGCGCGTCAAATGCATAGTCAAAAAAAACCGCCCGGATTTCTCCGGGCGGTCTCGTCGAACCGGCGGCGTCGGCCGCGAGGCTCTCGTATCAGTGCAACTGGTCGGCCATCAGGCTCATGATCTGCTTGGCCTGCGAGCTTTCGTCGAGCTGACCCTTGTCGTCGACTACGGCCACGCGGGTCTCGTTCGGCGTCACCGCGCGCACGTTCACGCGATACTGCCTGGCGACCTTCTCCTTCTTGCCGTGGAAGACCTGGCTCCAGAAGCCCTGCTCGGCCGACGACATATCCTTCGGATCGACGTAGCGCACGAAATAGAGGCCGCGGCTCAGGTCGCGATCGTCGACCGTGAAATTGCTGCGATCGAGCGCGAGGCCCACGCGCAGCCACGCGCGGTCATACGGCTCGGCGAGCGTGAGTTCGGTCGATGAGAGCTGCGCCGACGTGTTGTTGGCCGAATCCGCGTCCGGCATAGGCGGTTGCGCCGCGAGCACGACGTTCTGCGCGGCGACGGAGGCCGTCGCCGACTTCGCACCCGCCGTCGCCGCGTTCGGCGCGATCTGCGTGCCCGCGGGCGACAGCTCGGCGTTCTGCGTGCCACCCGCGTTGCTACCCGAATCGGCCCGCGCCAGCGAGACCATCAGGCGCTTCAGATATTCCTGCTCGAGCGCCGGGTCGTTCGGCTTGGGTTGCCACTGGGTCGACTCGTTGTTCGTACCGGTGATCGCCTCACGCATGCCTTTCTGGCTGACGAACACATAGGTGCCGCCCTTCGGCGCCGCTTCGAGACGCGTGCGGAACTTGTTGCGCTCCGAACTCACGTAGCTGTTGCCCATCGCCTTCGACAGCGTGTTGCGGATAAAGCCGTCGTTGATCTGCGCGTGGGTTTCGTTCCAGTCGGTTTCCATCACGCCCTTGTCGCGCTGGTCGACGACGAGCAGGAAGCCCTGCTCCTGCCAGAAGCGGCGGATTTGCGGCCAGGCCTGATCGGGCGTTTTATTGTCGATCACGAGCCAGCTCTCGGTGCCGTCGCGCTGGATGTGGATGCCCTGGACGGGCGGCACGACCGCGACCGCGTCGCCGGCCGGCGACTGTGCCTGGACCTGTTTCAGCGTGGACAGCGAGGTTTCGCCGCCCTGCGGCGGCAGCGAACGCTGATCGGCCGTCTCGTCGATCATGTTCGGCGGTACGGCAAGCGATACCTGCTTCGAACGGGAGTCGCTCCTATAGTCGATTTTGGTCGGCGACGAGGTGCCGCAGCCGGCGACCAGCCCGCCTGCCATGAGCATTACTGCAAACCGCTTGGTGAGACGAAAATCAGTCATGTTCGGGGAATCCTTCCGCTACGCCACGGCAAGTTTCCGTGGATCAACCCAACATTTTACCGGTCCCGGCGAGGCGTGTGCAAAAACTGGGGTTTGCCCGCGAATCGCCGCATGCCCCGGCTACGAAACGACCACGGGAAAAAAGTCCGCGCCCGTCATGATATTTGCCTTCTTATGAGGTAAATTTAACACTCAATAACACTTTCGAGTTGACATTAGGAGTATTCCCAAGTCTACGCCGGAGGCCCGCCGAATAAGGGCTTCCGGTCTGCATGCGGCTTGCTTTTCAACATGGCGTGCAGTCCTGTCCGCCGCGATGTGCAAAGACCAGAAAAAACCGGTGCTACGTTAATCGAGTTATCTCAATAAAAAATCCGGCGCCAAACGAGGAAGGCCTCATGTCCCAGTCCTGTCTCAATCCATCCGCGATCGCCTCGGCGATCGCCGTCGTCGCGTGCTGCGCGAGCTTCGGCGCGCATGCCGAATTGGGCGGCACGATGCCGAGCCAGGCGGTGTCGGGCGCGAGCGCGCCGCGCACGCTGCTCAATGGCGCACTGCGCGAGCGCACGTGGACCGACGCCGGCAATACGACCATCAACGAATACGCGACCAGCACCGGCCTGATCGTCGCCTACGCGTGGCAAGGCCCGACGATGCCGGATCTGCACGCGCTACTCGGCAAATATGGCGACTCTTACAAGACAGGCGCCGCGGCGGCGGCCGGCAGCGGCAATCTGCATTCGTCGCGCGTCACGCGCGCCGACGTGATCGTCGAGTCCGGCGGACCGATGCGCGGCTACGTCGGCCGAGCGTGGCTGCCGGCGGCTTTGCCCGCCGGCGTCACCTCCGACGACATCCAGTAACGCGTGCGCCCCGCACGCGTCGCTCGCGCCCCCTTCACGCCTGAGTTCCACCCGACGGATCGCCACGCCATGAAATCCGCCTTGCGTTTCCATGCCCTGCTTCTGATCGTCTGCGCGGCCCTCGTCGGCTGCGGGGGCGGAGGCGGCAGTTCCTCGTCCAGCTCGTCCGGCTCGGGCTCGACGCCGTCCGCGACCGCGCCGACCTCGTCGACCGGTTCCACGAGCGCGTCGAACACGACGCAGAGCGCGAACGTGCCGCAATCGACCACGCCCAACGTGCAGCCCGTCACGGTCGGCGTATCGCCCGGCAATACACGCAACATGCTGACGACGAGCGTCACCGTCTGCCTGGCCGGCACCAGCAACTGCGCGACGATCGACGACATCCAGGTCGACACCGGCTCGAACGGCCTGCGCATCCTCGCATCGGCGCTGCCGACGACCCTGTCGCTGCCGACCATCGCCGCGGGCGGCGGCGTGAGCGCCGAATGCGCGGTGTTCGGCAGCGGTTATGCGTGGGGCTCGATCCGCAACGCGGACGTACGCATGGCTGGCCAACAGGCGTCATCGATTCCGATCCAGGTCATCGCCGACAGTGCGCTGCCCGCCGCACCCACCGACTGCGCGAACTCCGGCGCGTCGCTGCTGACGGTGTCGAGCCTGCACTCGAACGGGATCCTCGGCGTGGGCCTGTTCCCGGTCGACTGCGGCAACGGCTGCTCGAACTCCGCATTGCCGCGCTGGTACTACAGCTGCACGACGAGCGGCTGCACCGCAACCGCGCAGCCGCTCGCACAGCAGGTGACCAACCCGGTCAGCGGCTTCCCGCTCGACAACAACGGCGTCGTGATCGACCTGCCGGCCGTCGCCGATGCGGGCGCGGCCAGCGTGTCGGGCTCGTTGATCTTCGGCATCGGCACCCAGTCGAACAACACGCTGACGAGCCCGAACGTCCTGAAGGCGAACGCGGCGACCGGCTACGTGACGACGAACTCGGGCGGTCAGACCTATGCGGTGAGCTATCTCGACAGCGGCTCGAACGGTCTGTTCTTCCACTCGACGCAGTTCCCGTTGTGCGGCTTCTGGTACTGCCCGACTTCGACGCAGTCGGCGAGCGCGTCGATCACCGGCATCGATGGGGTGTCGAGCACGGTGTCGTTCGACATAGCCAATTCGAGCACGCTATTCTCGTCGTCGAACAACGCGTTCGACAATCTCGCCGGCAATTCGAGTCAGGGCTTCGGCTGGGGCTTGCCGTTCTTTTACGGCAAACGCATTTACACGGCGATTGCGACGCGCAATACGTCGGCCGGCCAGGGGCCGTATTACGCGTTCTGAGATCGATTGGGTTGGATGCGCAGCGAGGGCGCGGAACGCGGACGGGAACTCAGCCCGCCGCGCTGGCCGGTTGCGCGGCCGGCGCGGCCGGCGCGGCCAGCTTTGCCGGCGCGAGCCAGCGGAATACGTCCAGCTCTTCGCCGTGGAAGGTGCACTCGGCGGCGGCCGGCGTCCTGACCCTCTTCGGCTCGGTCGGCTTCGCGGCGACGTTGACGTCCGTCGCCGCTTGCGATGCCGATGCCGCGAGCGGCGCGGAGACCGCCACCTCGGACGCGCTTACCCGATGCTCGATCGTCCCCTCCACCACGACGCGCGAGCCGCGAATCGCGGCCCCGCGATGCGTGATCCGCAGCGTATCCGACGACATCCCCGACGACGCCTCGGCCAGCTTGCTGCGCATCAATTGTTCGCATGCGCTCGAGTTGCGGGTAACGCTCGTGCAGGCCGCCAGCAGCGCCACGGCGCTCGCGACACAGGCGATAGAGAGAAGGCGAATATTCATCGATGTTCCGTTGTTCCAGGCCTCGATCATTGTAGCTTACGACCCCGTCGCCCGGCTTCGCGGCCGCCTGCCGCTTGACCTTGACGCGGCGCATCGGCATCGTGTTGACCGGCCGCGCCCTCGGTGGCGCAGCCTGCCGCCCGCTTGCCCAAATTGCGCGGCGAATTCAAAACGACTCTACCCCCGGTAACGATCCCGGCTTCTTCATGCTCAGCCTCGTCCTGCTCGCGATCGTCGCCTACGCCGCGACCAATATCGACAACCTGTTCGTGCTGCTCGGCTTTCTGACCGAAGCGGGCGTGGAGCGGCGCCGTGTGGTCGCGGGACAGTACGCGGGCTCTTTGATCCTCGTCGCCGCGGCGCTCGTGCTCGGGGCCTTTCTCACGCGCCTGCCGGCCGGTTATGTGGGCCTGCTCGGCTTACTGCCGATCGTCGTTGGCCTGCACAAGGCATGGCGGCGCTTCGGTCCCGGCCACGCGCGGCGCAACGCCAGCGAAGACAGCGAGGACAGCCGCGCAAGCGCTCCGCCATCCGTTCGCGGCTCATCGAGCTGGACCGTCGCGAGCGTCGCCATCGCCAACGGCTCGGACAACCTCGCCGTCTACGTGCCGCTGTACGCGAGTCGTACGCACGCCGAGAACGCGCTGGTTTCGCTCGTGTTCGTCGTGATGATCGGGCTCTGGTGCGCGGGCGCGGCATGGCTAGTCGACCACCCGTTGCTCGGCGCGCCGATCCGACGATACGGCTCGGCGCTGCTGCCGCCGATCCTGCTCGTGATAGGCGTATCGGTGATCGTGAACGGCGATACGTGGCGACTTTTGTCCGGCGCGTGATCACCGGGGGCGTCGACGAAGACTGCGCGGCACGCAACGGCTTCAGCTTGCCGCCTTCAGCGTCGTAGTCTTCGTCTGCCGATCCTGCTTCGCCAGTCTCAATTCGCCGGCTGGGGCGGTTGCACGTACGTACGCACGCCCGCCAGCGGCGCGCCATAGCCGCCCGCGCTCGCGTTGTTCGGCAAGCCGTTGACCAGTTGCGCACGCGGATCGGTCGGATTCAGATTCAGCTCGCCCGCCTGCTGGTTGCCATGCGTCGGATACTCGCTGCCGCGCGCCGCCTCCGGCATCAGACGCGTACTGTTCTGCGGCGCGTTCATGTCGTTCTGCGCGCCGAGGCCCTGCGCGCCGGCCTGTCCGACAAATCCACATGCCAACGCCGCCCACGCGCAGATCCTCGCGAGGCCGGATATCTTCGCTACCCTTTTCATGTTCACCTCCTGCTCTGTGAATTGACGACGCCTCGTGAGCTCACCCTTGAATCGAGTGCCGCGCGAGCGTCCCGCGGCACCTTCCCTGCGAGGGGGCCGGTCGCCCCCTTTCTGCAGCCGAGCAGGCCGCGGCCCACCTGACCTCGGCCCTTGACGCTTTCTCAATAATATGTTCCCATTGCGCACTATGTACCGCGCCCAGACCACCCTATCGCTACTACTAGCCCGCTCTACCGGGCTAGGTCTGCTGCTGCGCGCGTCCGCTTCTCTCTGATACACCGAAGCATCGCTTGAATCCCCAGTAACTGACCCAGCCCCGGTTTTCGACCGGCGGCCCAGTATCGCGTTTTCGTCGTCCGGTCGACACCCATTCCACGGTCTCTCCCCCGGATGATGAAAATGTTGAAAAACCCTGCTACCAAGTACCGTTCATTCAAGCCGATCAATTTGACGGATCGCCAGTGGCCGTCGCGCACCATCACGCGCGCGCCGATCTGGATGAGCACCGATCTGCGCGACGGCAACCAGGCGCTGTTCGAGCCGATGAACGCCGAGCGCAAAATGCGCATGTTCAAGACGCTGGTGCAGATCGGCTTCAAGGAAATCGAAGTCGCGTTTCCGTCGGCGTCGCAGACCGACTTCAACTTCGTGCGCGAGCTGATCGAGGGCGGCCATATTCCCGACGACGTGACGATCGAAGTGCTCACGCAGGCGCGCGACGATCTGATCGAGCGCACCTTCGAATCGTTGCGCGGCGCCCCGCGCGCGATCGTCCATCTGTACAACGCGACCGCGCCGGAATTCCGCAAGATCGTGTTCGGCCTCGAAAAGAGCGGCGTGATCGAACTCGCGCAGAAGGCCGCGCGCACGATGAAGCGCCTCGCCGACGCGCAATCGGACACGCACTTCACGCTGCAATACAGCCCGGAAGTATTCAGCGGCACCGAGCTCGAATTCGCGAAGGAAGTCTGCGACGCGGTGTTCGACATCTGGCAACCGACGCCCGAGCACAAGGCGATCGTCAATCTGCCTGCCACCGTCGAAATGGCCACGCCGAACGTCTACGCCGACCAGATCGAATGGATGCACCGCAATCTCGCGCGTCGCGACTCGCTGATCGTCTCCGTCCACCCGCATAACGACCGCGGCACGGCCGTCGCGGCCGCGGAGCTTGCGGTGATGGCGGGCGCGGATCGCGTCGAAGGTTGCCTGTTCGGCAACGGCGAGCGCACCGGCAACGTCGACCTCGTCACGCTCGCGTTGAACCTGTACACGCAGGGCGTCGACCCCGAGCTCGATTTCTCGAACATCAACGAAGTCGCGCGCACGGCCGAGGAATGCACGCAGTTGCCGGTGCATCCGCGTCATCCGTATGTCGGCGATCTCGTCTTCACTGCGTTCTCGGGCTCGCACCAGGACGCGATCAAGAAAGGCTTCGCCGCGCAGAAGCCGGACGCGATCTGGGAAGTGCCGTACATGCCGATCGATCCGAGCGACCTCGGCCGCACCTACGACTCCGTAATTCGCGTGAACAGCCAGTCGGGCAAAGGCGGCATCGCTTATCTGCTCGAGCAGAGCTACGGCGTCGTGTTGCCGCGCCGCCTGCAGGTCGACTTCAGCTCGGCCGTGCAGCGCTTCACCGACCAGAGCGGCCAGGAAGTCACGCCCGCGCAGATCTGGGAACTGTTCCAGCAGGAATACGTGCGCACGGCGGAGCCGGTCCGCTATATCAGCCACAGCCTGTCCGAGCACGACGGCCGCGAGCACATCAAGCTCAATGTCGAAATCAACGGCACGCCGCGCGTGCTGAGCGGCGCCGGCAACGGCCCGCTCGACGCGCTGATGCACGCCTTCGACGTGCCCGTGCGCATCCAGCACTACGAGGAACGCGCGCTCACGCAGGGCGCCGATGCACGCGCGATCGCGATCGCCGAAATGGCCGGCGCCGATGTGGCCGGCAGCGCGTTCGGCGTCGGTGTCGATGCGAACCTGATTACCGCGTCGATCCGCGCGGTGATCAGCGGCGTGAACCGCTCGTATGCACGCGTGAACACGGATGCCCAGGAGCGCTTCTTCGACGCCGCGCTGAGCGACGCGACGGTGTGAGGCCAGCGTCTGCCGCGTTGAACGTGCGGCACGCCGCCTGTTCGACGGGCTGACGACAACGAAGAAGGGGCGTTTCGACGCCCCTTCTTTTTTAATGTGGATTTATCCGCGTCAATCTCGGCCGACGGTCAATGAAACACGTCCCGACCGAAGTACTTCAGTGAAATCCGCTGATACGTACCGTCTTTTCTCATGCCGGCGAGCGCGTCGTCGATCGCCAGGCGCAGCTTCGGATTGCCCTTGCGGATCAGTACGGCCGACTTGTCGCTGCTATCGGGCGACGTATCGACCGCGACGACCTTGATCCTCGCGTCGGGCTCGCGCTTCCTGTAGTCGAGAAAGGACAATGAATCGTTGACGGTCGCGTCGACGCGGCCCGCGACGAGCAGATCGATCGATTCGTCGAAGCCCTGCGCCGGAATCACCTGCGCGCCGTGCGCGGCCGCGATCCTGCCGACGTTGCTGGCCAGCGTATTGGCCGATTTGCGGCCCTTCAGGTCGTCGAAAGATCTGATCGTCGTGTTGTCCGATGCGACGATCAGCACAGCGTGCGACGTGATGTACGGGTCCGAGTAATCGTATTTGAGCTTGCGCTCGTCGGTGATCGCGACCTCATTGATCACCGCGTCGTAGCGATTGACGTCGAGACCGGCGATCAGTCCTTCCCATTTGCCTTCGATGAATTGCGGCTTGACGCCCAGACGCCGCGCGATCGCGCTCCCAAGCTCGACGTCGAAGCCGGTCAGCTTGCCCGCGTCGTCGTGGTAGGTGAACGGGGCGTACGTACCTTCGGTGCCGATCCGGAACACGCCCGATGCCTTGATCCGCGCGAGATCGTCGGCGCTAGCCGGATGCGCCAGTGCTGCCTGCAACAGCGCAATCATCGCAAGTGAACGAATCGGCTTCATCGGACGGCTCCGTCTGAGTGGCTGCGCAAGTGGCGGACTGCCGCGTTTGGCGGGGAGTGCCGGCGTGCGGCCGACTGTAGCAAACCGTCCGCGATTTTAAAAGCGCTTCGCGCGCGGTGCGTCGATCCGCACAGGTCAGCCGCGGCGCTGTTCCGTCAAGCATATGGCGCAGACAAAAAGGCCCCGCAAGCGCTCATGCTTTCACGAGCCTTTGCGGAGCCTTTTCGCGGAGCTTTCGGTGTGGGTCGGCGTGTCGGCGCGCCGCTCAGTACGTCTCCAGATGCAGCCGCCCTTCCCGCTTCAGCTTCGCCCACAACGCTTCCCAATCGAGCTGATGCTGTTCGCCGATATCCTTGAGCGCCTGCAGCACACCGTCCTCCATGCCCTTGAGGCCGCACACGTAGATATAGGTGTTGTCGTCCTTCAGCAGGTTCGCGACGTCGGCCGAACGTTCGCGCATTGCGTCCTGCACATAGCGTTTCGCCTGTCCCGGCGTGCGCGAAAACGCGAGCGTGGTGTCGATGAAATCCTTCGGCAGATTCGTCAGCGGTCCAAAGTACGGCAGCTCCTCCTTCGTGCGCGCGCCGAAGAACAGCATCAGCTTGCCGGTCGCGCCTTTGAGGCGCTTGCGGCGGCGGTACTCGGTCATCGCGCGCATCGGCGCGGAACCGGTGCCGGTGCAGATCATCAGCAGGTGCGAGTTTGGATGATTCGGCATCAGGAAGGTGCTGCCGAACGGACCGATCACATTGACCACGTCGCCCTTCTTCAGATCGCACAGATAGTTCGAGCACACGCCGTCGATCGCGTCGCCGTGCTGCTGCGACACCCGCTTCACCGTCAGCGACACGTTGTTATAGCCGGGCCGCTCGCCATCGCGCGGACTCGCGATCGAGTACTGGCGCGCGTGATGCACGCGACCGTCGGCAGCAGCTCCCGGCGGCAGAATGCCGATCGACTGGCCTTCGAGCACCGGAAACGGCATCGAGCCGAAATCGAGCACGATGTGATGGATGTCGCTCGACGTCGCGCTGTCGGTGAGCCGGTAGTTGCCGACCACGGTCGCGGTGGTCGGCGCCTTGTGCGTGTAGAGATTCACGTACGGCTTCGCGGCAGACCACGGTGGCACGACAGCGCCGCGCACGGTATCCACTTCGATGCCGTCTGCTTCGGCGGCGCTGTCGCCCGCGGTGGACGCGGCCACCGGTTCTTCAGCCGGCACCGCCATCGTGTTCTGCTCGGGCAACACGTCCCACGTAAACTGCTCGTCAATCGAATACGCGTCGGCCTTCAGCACCGTGCGCCAGTTGTCGATCGCGCCAGTCGGGCACGGCGGCACGCAGGCCATGCAGCCGTTGCAGACGTCGGCCCTCACGACGTAGTTGTTGGCGTCGTGCGTGATCGCATCGACCGGACAGGTCTCTTCGCAGGTATTGCAGCGAATGCAGATCTCCGGATCGATCAGATGCTGCCGCAGAACTTCGACCGATACTGAGCCGTTCATGACTTCCTCCACCTGGATACGGCGAGCGCGTAACGCGCCTTTCGTGCTTCGCCTGCTTCAGTTGAAGCGCACGTATTCGAAGTCGACCGGCTGACGGTTCACGCCCATCGCGGGCGGCGCGATCCAGTTCGCGAACTTGCCCGGCTCGGCGACGCGGCCCATCAGCGAAGCGACGAACGCGCGATCTTCCGGCGTGGCGAGCCAGTTCGCTTCGTTGGCGGCCCATTCGGCTTCGCTGAGCACGCGGCCATCGGGCGACACCCGCGTGCCCGCGAACGTGCCGATCTGCCGGTTGAACGCCTTGTGTGGCACCGTCATGCGACAGTCGACGCCGGCCTTCTCGAGCACCTTGTTCCAGCGCCCAACGCCCGCAACCGAGTCCTTGATGTAATCGTCGCGCAGCACTTCGTTCATCGCGTTGAGCATCGGCACTTCGCGCTCGACGAGCTTGCCGTCCTGCACGTCGAGCAGCTTGTAAGCATGCTCGTTCAGGCGATGATCGTCGTCGCGCTTGCCTTCCTCGTAGCGGCCCTTCAGGCCCGAGCTATAGAACGTCGCCGCGTTCGACGAATGATCGGCGCCGAACAGGTCGATCGTGACCGAGTAATGGAAGTTCAGATAGCGCTGGATGGTCGGCAGATCGATCACGCCGGCCGCGCGGATCTTCGCGACGTCGTCGGTACCGAGTTCGTTCATCACCTGCGCGGTACGCTGGATCACGCGCGACACGCCCGATTCGCCGACGAACATATGATGCGCTTCCTCGGTCAGCATGAACTTCGTCGTGCGCGCGAGCGGATCGAAGCCCGACTCCGCGAGCGCCGACAACTGGAACTTGCCGTCGCGGTCGGTGAAGTACGTGAACATATAGAACGCGAGCCAGTCCGGCGTTTTCTCGTTGAACGCGCCGAGAATGCGCGGGTTGTCCTCGTCGCCCGAGCGACGGCCGAGCAAGGCTTCGGCTTCCTCACGACCGTCGCGGCCGAAATAGCGATGCAGCAGATACACCATCGCCCACAGATGACGGCCTTCCTCGACGTTGACCTGGAACAGGTTGCGAAGATCGTACAGCGACGGCGCGGTCAGACCGAGGTGACGCTGCTGCTCGACCGAGGCCGGCTCCGTATCGCCCTGCGTGACGATGATGCGGCGCAGGTTCGCGCGATGCTCGCCGGGCACGTCCTGCCACGCGGCTTCGCCCTTGTGTTCGCCGAAGTGGATCTTGCGATCCTGCTCGCCCGGCGTGAGGAAAATGCCCCAGCGGTACTCGGGCATCTTCACGTAGTCGAAGTGCGCCCAGCCGCCCGCATCGACGCTGACCGCGGTGCGCAGATACACGTCGTACCCGTGCGAGCCTTCCGGGCCCATGTCGCCCCACCATGACAGAAAGTTCGGCTGCCATTGTTCGAGCGCGCGTTGCAGCGCGCGGTCGTCGGCGAGGTTGACGTTGTTCGGAATCTTTTCGCTGTAGTTGATCGAGGACATGGTCGGTTCCCTGGGTCAATTCCCTGTTCGGAAGCTGCAGTGGCGAGAGGCGCGTATCGGCAGGCGGCGTCGTTTAGTCGGAGTGAGCGCGGCGCATCTCACACGCGCGACACATCGAATTGCGCCTTGCTGCCCTTGCCGTACACCTTGAGCGCACCCTTCTCGCCCACTGCGTTCGGCCGGTTGAAGATCCAGTTCTGCCAGGCGGTGAGACGGCCGAAAATGCGCGTCTCCATCGTCTCCGGCCCATTGAAGCGCAGATTCGCTTCGAGGCCGGTCAAGGCATCGGGCGACATTGCCGCGCGTTCTTCGAGCGCGATGCGGATTTCGTCGGCCCAATCGATGTCGTCCGGCGACGCGGTGACCAGACCGAGGCGCTCCGCGTCGAGCGCCTTGACCGGCTGGCCGATCAGCGCGCGCGCCGCGTCGAGCGGCTCGGCTTCCTCGTAGAAGCGCCGCGCGAGCCGCGACTGATGCGTGACCATCGGATACAGGCCGAAGTTGACTTCCGACAGCGTGATCGCCGGCTCCTCGTCCTCGTTGTCGGGCAGCGCGGCCATGTAGGTGCGATCGGCGGCGAACGCGAGTTCCGCGAACGTGCCGGCGAAGCATGAACCCGGCTCGATCAGCGTGAAGATGGAGCGCGACGACACGTCGAGGCGCGCGAGCGTGCGGCGCAGCATGCCGATCGTTTCGCGCACGAACCAGTGATCCTTGTGCTGCAGCAGCGTCGCGTCGACTGCGAGCAGGTGTCGCGCGTCGCCTTCGGTCTTGAACACCCAGGTGCCGATGTCGAGCGCGTTGGTGCGCATCGAGAGGATCGCGTCGTCGAGTTCGCGGGCGAATTGCAGCGGCCACCAGTTGGCGCCCGCCGCGACGATCGCGGCGAGGTCGGTCGGTTGATCGGTGCGCGGCGCGCGCGCGGTGAAGGTCGCCATACGTTTCGCGCGATCGATCGTGACGTCGACCGTCTGATAGCTGAGACCAGCTTCGCGATCCGTGCGTTCGATGCGCGTGAGCGCGACGCCCGGCGCTCCGGCCGGACGATCGCTGTGCGCGCCGAGTTCGAGCGCGCGCGCCTGAATGGCCTGCTCGAACTGATTCGGCTTCACGACTTCGTCGACGAGGCGCCATGCCTTCGCGCGTTCGCCGCGCACGCCCTCCACCACCGTGCAGAAGATATCCGCGCGATCGTGGCGCACCTTGCGCTTATCGGTCACGCGCGTGAGTCCGCCGGTGCCGGGCAGCACGCCGAGCAGCGGCACTTCCGGCAGCGACACCGAAGAGGAACGATCGTCGATCAGATAGATTTCATCGCAGGCGAGCGCGAGCTCATAGCCGCCGCCCGCGCACGCGCCGTTCACCGCGGCGAGAAACTTGAGACCCGAATGGCGCGACGAATCTTCGAGCCCGTTGCGCGTTTCGTTCGTGAACTTGCAGAAGTTGACCTTCCACGCGTGGGATGACAGCCCCAGCATGAAGATATTCGCGCCGGAGCAGAACACCCGGTCCTTCAGGCTCGTCACCACCACCGTGCGGACTTCCGGATGCTCGAAGCGAATGCGCTGAATCGCGTCGTGCAGTTCGATATCGACGCCGAGATCATACGAATTGAGCTTCAGCTTGTAGCCGTCGCGAATGCCGCCGTCCTCGGCGATGTCGATGCCGAGCGTCGCGACCGGACCGTTGAAACTGAGCTTCCAATGCCTGTACTGCGACGGGTCGGTGCGATAGTCGACCGGCGCGGCCTGAGCGACGGCGGTGGCTGCTGTGGACATGGGGCGTCTCCTGACTGGACGATGCAATCTGTTTTTGAACAATAGTGCATCGTCATACCAGCGTAAAGCACTTTAGTGCATTTTTACGGGGAAACCCTGGCGCCCACGATCGGTCAGTTCACGCGGGCCTCGTCGGGGGCTTCCGCCGCGAGACGCGCGGCGAGACGGTCGCGCAACTGCAGGTACGCATCGGCGAGCGTCTTTTCGCTGGTGTCGAACGTCATGTCGGCGCGCCCGTACAGCTCGGCGCGCCCGGCGAGGATGCGCTTCAGGTCGTCCATCGCCTCGCGGTTGCCGGACATCGGCCGCAGATCGCCTTGCGCGACGACGCGACGCATATGTTCCTCGGGCGTCGCCTGCAACCACACCGTGAAGCAGTGCGACAGCAGCGTGTTGAACGTGCCCGATTCCGACACGAGCCCGCCCGGCGACGCGATCACCGCGCGCGGATGCTCGTGGATCACCGCTTCGAGCGCGCGTTGCTCGTAGCGTCGATACGCGCTCGCGCCGTACAGCGAATGGATCTCCGACGGCGGACAGCCCGCGAGCTGTTCGATCACCCGCGTGAGCTCGATGAACGGCACTTTGCGCTCCTGCGCGAGCATGCGCCCTAGCGTCGATTTACCCGCGCCGCGCAGGCCGATCAGCGCGATGCGGTCCCTGCGGTGCGGGTCGCGCGGCGCCTGCGCGAACATCTCGGCGAGCGCGATGCGCGCGCGCTGCAGTGCCGCCTGGTCGCGCCCCTGCAGCAGCTCGCGGATCAGCAGCCATTCGGCCGACGCGGTGGTTTCGTCGCCGATCACTTCGGCGAGCGGGCAGTTCAGCGTGGCCGCGAGCTGCCGCAGCACCAGCACCGACGCATTGCCGACGCCCGATTCGAGGTTCGCCAGATGCCGCTCCGACAAACCGGTTTCGGCCGCTAGCGTCTTGCGTGTCATGCCGCGGCGCGCGCGCAGCAAACGCACACGCTCGCCCATCGCGGTCAGGAACGGATCGCGTTCTTCGCGCTCGCCGCCACATTCGGCCGTGCGTTCACCCGCGGGCTCGGTGCGTTCGGCGCGGGCCGCGTCGTCGGTTTCGTCCAACGGTGCGGGAGGGTACTTTTGATTCATGTTTTGCGACCTCGTGACTACGTTACATGTACTATAGTGCTTGACATGCATCAGGTGAACGGTTTAATTTTCGCCAAAAGCTGATTCAATCACAAACACAGTCGCGCGCCGCCTTGGCATTCCGGCCGCGTCACGGAGACGGCGCCGCAATACGCATGCACCAAAGTTCCGGCGGCCGGCGATCCGGCGGCCGGCGATCCGGACATCCGGCCTGCGTGAGCGCGCTTCTGGAGGCTCGCATGTCCCCACAGGAATTCCAGCGTCTGATCGCAGGCGTCACTGCGCAACTCGCCGGGCGGCCGCTCGACGCCGCGCTCGCGGACTGGCTGAACGACACCTGGCCCGCCGGCAGCCCCACCTTTCACGAACTCGCGAACGCATGCCGCAACGGCGTCGCCGAAGGCTGGCTGTGCAACCGCGAGGCCGGCGGCATCCGCTACGGCCGCGTCTTCAAGGCGCTCCCCGACACGCACGGCTTTTCCGTCGACGCCGTCGACATGCAGGACATTGCCGGTCCGCACCACGCCCATCCGCACGGCGAGATCGATCTGATCATGCCCCTCACCGACGGCGCGACGTTCGACGGACATCCGGCCGGCTGGTGCGTGTACGGCCCCAGCTCGGCGCATCGTCCGACCGTCGCGAACGGCCGGGCGCTGGTGCTGTATCTGCTGCCGCAAGGGGCGATCGAATTCACGCGCGCGTGAGCCGCGAGCGGATCACGATCACACAAGAGCCGGACCGTGTCCACGGATGGAGGAGACATATGGAAGCCCTGCTGGAAACGAGCCCGCGCGAGCCGGTTGCGCCGCCGCCCCCGCTGTTCAACTTCGCGAGGCATCTGTTCCAGTTGAACGAAGCGCGCGCGAGCAAAGTCGCCTATATCGACGACTACGGCACGATGACCTACGGCGAACTCGAACAGCGCGCGCGGCGTTGCGCCAGCGCACTGCGTGCGCTCGGCGTGCATCCCGAGGAACGCGTGCTGCTCGTGATGCTCGACACCGTATCGCTGCCGGTCGCATTTCTCGGCGCGCTTTACGCCGGCATCGTGCCGGTCGTCGCGAACACCTTGCTGACCGCCGCCGACTATACGTACATGCTGACGCACAGCCACGCGCGAGCGGTGATCGTATCGGAACCGTTGCTACCTAACGTGACGGAGGCGCTGCGCAGCATCGACGACGACGGCTGCCAACCGATCGTCTCCCAGACTCACGCCTCCACCGAAGCGCCGCTCGCGGCGCCCCGCTTCGAAATGCTGGTCGACACAGCGCTACCTGCCGTCAAAGGCTGTGCAAGCAACGCGGACGACATCGCGTTCTGGCTCTATTCGTCGGGCTCGACCGGCAAGCCGAAAGGCACCGTCCATACGCACGCGAATCTGTACTGGACCGCCGAGCTGTATGCGAAGCCAGTGCTCGGCATCGTCGAGAGCGACGTGGTGTTTTCGGCGGCGAAACTGTTCTTTGCATATGGGCTCGGCAACGCGCTGACGTTTCCGCTGTCGGTCGGCGCGACCGCGATCCTGATGGCCGAGCGCCCGACCGCCGACGCGATTTTCGCGCGCCTCGTCCAGCATCGCCCGACCGTGTTCTACGGCGTGCCGACCTTGTACGCGAACATGCTGGTGTCGCTCAACCTGCCCGCGCGCGCCGACGTCGCGATCCGCGTGTGTGCGTCGGCCGGCGAGGCGTTGCCACGCGACGTCGGCGAACGCTTCACCGCGCATTTCGGCGCCGAGATTCTCGATGGCATCGGCTCGACGGAAATGCTGCATATCTTCCTGTCGAATCGCGCGGGCGAAGTCGAATACGGCACGACCGGGCGCCCCGTGCCGGGCTACGAAGTCGAGTTGCGCGACGAGGCCGGGCGGCCGGTGCCCGATGGCGAAGTCGGCGATCTGTTCATCAAGGGGCCGAGCGCGGCGCTGATGTACTGGAGCAATCGCGAGAAAACGCGCGCGACGTTTCTCGGCGAATGGATCAGAAGCGGCGACAAATATCGGCGTCTCACGAACGGCTGCTATGTTTACGCGGGCCGCAGCGACGACATGCTGAAAGTGAGCGGCCAATATGTGTCGCCAGTCGAGGTCGAGATGGTGCTCGTCGCGCATCCGGCGGTGCTCGAAGCGGCGGTGGTCGGCGTCGATCATGGCGGGCTCGTGAAAACTCGCGCGTTCGTCGTGCTCAAGCGCTCCTTCATGCCGTCCGACCTGCTCGCCGAGGAACTGAAGACCTTCGTCAAGGAACGGCTCGCGCCGCACAAGTACCCGCGCGATATCGTGTTCACCGACGATCTGCCGAAGACCGCCACCGGCAAGATTCAACGCTTCAAGCTACGCGAACAGTCATAGGTGAGTCATTGATGCAGAATCGAGGTACTGCCCCAGCCACTTCCTCCGCGAGTGCCGCCAGTTGCTTTGCCGAACTGCCGGCGAGCGCGTCGCATGGATCGCTGCGCATCGAGTACCGCTGGGTCAACGAGCAGGCGAATGCTCAGCAGGACGATTCGCCGATCGCGGTATTCCTGCACGAAGGTCTCGGCTCGATCGCGATGTGGCGCGACTGGCCGCAGACGTTGTGCGCGCGACTCGGCATGCGCGGGCTCGTCTATTCGCGGCCAGGCTACGGACTCTCGACAGCGCGTGCGCCTGACGACAAATGGCCGGTCGATTTCATGACCGCACAGGCGCGCGACATCCTCCCCACCCTGCTGGACGCGCTCGATATCGACCTGCGCCAACGCCAACGCATGTGGGTGATCGGTCATAGCGACGGCGGCTCGATCGCGCTGCTGTATGCGGCGCTGTACCCCGATGCGCTCGCGGGCGCGGTCGTGATCGCGCCGCACGTATTCGTCGAAGACATCTCGGTGCAAAGCATCGCCCAAACGAAGCAGCTTTACGAAACCACCGATCTTCGCGCGAAGCTCACCCGCTATCACGCGGACGTCGATTCCGCGTTCTACGGCTGGAACGATATCTGGCTCGACCCTGCGTTCAGGCGGTGGTCGATCGTGGAGGCGCTCGCGCCGATCCGTCGACCGCTGCTCGCGATCCAGGGCCACGACGACAACTACGGCACGATGGCGCAGATCGACACGATCGCCGTGCGCGTGCCGCACGCTCAACTCGTGAAGCTCGACGCATGCGGACACTCGCCGCATCGCGACGCGCCCGCCGCGCTCAACGACGCCATCGCGGCATTCGTGCGCGCACAACGATAAGCGGCGCCCGTCTGTTACCGATACTTCATAAAAATTACACGGATCGGCGATTATGCTGCTGCATCGCTGACCTCGGCACCTCGATGGCGAGGCATCCCTTCCCCGTCCGGAGACAGTGCCATGCCCTTCGTGTCGAAGCCGATTCGTGCGCCCCGTCGCAAACGTTTGACGGGCGCCATCGCGGTGATCACGCTGTGCGCGCTAGCGGGAGCGTGCAGCGACGACGCCCCGGCCGCCAAGACGAATACGATCAGTTCAACGGAACATCCCGCCGCTAACCCCGGCGACCCATCGATCGCCCCGCCGCCGGCCGACTCCGCGCCGCCGACGCTGACGATCCAGACACCGGCGGCACCCGCATCCGAAGCCGGCACGGCGCTGTCCGCCACCTCGCCGCCGCTGGCCAGCCCCGTCATTCATACCGTCGATTGAGAATCGCGCCGCGCGCGGCGGCTAGCCCGCCTTCGCGCGTCCGACGCAGCATCGCCGTTTCAGTACCGCAATTTGTCGTCCCCGTGCCTTTTCCTCCACCGAAGATCAAAGCCACCACCGCCCCAACCATGACTTCAAACAATCGTCGTGATTTTCTGCGCTCGGCCGCGCAAGCCGCCGGTTCCTTCACCGCGTTGAGCATGCTGCCGCCGGGCATCCGCAATGCGCTCGCGATTCCGGCCAACAACCGGACCGGCACGATCCGCGACGTCGAGCACATCGTCGTGCTGATGCAGGAGAACCGTTCGTTCGACCACTACTTCGGCACGCTCAAAGGCGTGCGCGGCTTCGGCGACACGCGCGCGATCAACCTCGCGAACGGCCAGCCGGTGTGGTATCAGCCGCAAACCGCCGATGCCAGCGGTGCCAGCTACGTGCTGCCGTTCCGTCCGGGCGCGCCGAACCTCGGCCTGCAATTCCTGCAGGATCTTGCGCACGACTGGGGCTCCACGCATGCCGCATGGAACGGCGGCCGCAACGATCAGTGGGTGCCGACGAAGGGCGCGACCACGATGGCCTACCTGACGCGCGACGACATCCCGTTCCACTATCAGCTCGCCGACGCATTCACGATCTGCGACGCCTACCACTGCTCGCTGATGGGCCCGACCGATCCGAATCGCTACTACATGTGGAGTGGCTGGGTCGGCAACGACAGCAGCGGCGGCGGCCCGGTAATCGACAATTCGGAACTCGGCTACGGCTGGTCGACCTACCCCGAAGTGCTGCAGAACGCCGGCATCTCGTGGAAGATCTATCAGGACATCGGCACCGGGCTCGACGCGAACGGCTCGTGGGGCTGGACGCAGAACGCGTACATCGGCAACTACGGTGACAACTCGCTGCTCTATTTCAATCAGTACCGCAACGCGCAGCCGGGCAACCCGCTGTATGACAATGCGCGGACCGGCACCAACGCGGCCAACGGCGACGGCTACTTCGACATTCTGAAGCGCGACGTGCAGAACGGCACGCTGCCGCAGGTGTCGTGGATCGTCGCGCCCGAAGCGTACAGCGAGCATCCGAACTGGCCGACCAACTACGGCGCGTGGTACATCGATCAGGTGCTGCAGATCCTCACGTCGAACCCGGACGTGTGGAGCAAGACCGTGCTGCTGATCAACTACGACGAAAACGACGGCTTCTTCGATCACATCGCCGCACCGTTCGCGGCCGCGTCGAGCGCGAACGGTTTGTCGACCGTCGACATCACGCACGAAATCTATGCCGGCGATACGAAGAACGTCGCCGGGCCCTACGGACTCGGACCGCGCGTGCCGATGCTGGTGGTCTCGCCGTGGTCCAAAGGCGGCTACGTGTGCTCGGAAGTGTTCGACCATACCTCGGTGATCCGCTTCATCGAAAAACGCTTCGGCCAGCAGCACAATCTCGGCGAATCGAACATCACGCCGTGGCGTCGCGCGGTGTGCGGCGATCTGACCTCCGCGTTCAACTTCGCGAATCCGAACGCGTCGGTGCCGTCGCTGCCGGGCACGAGCGGCTACGTGCCGCCCGACCAGAACCGTCATCCGGACTACGTGCCGCAACCGCCGACGGTGCAGACGGTGCCGAAGCAGGAAGCGGGCGTGCGCCCGGCGCGCGCGTTGCCGTACGAACTGTTCGTGCGCGTCGACGAAGGCTCGAACGGCAAGCTGACGATGCGCTTCGTCAACACGGGCCGCGCGGGCGCGGTGTTCCTCGTGTACGCGGCCAACAGCGCCGACGCGCCGCGCAGCTATACCGTCGAAGCGGGCAAGCATCTGCAGGACACGCTGCTGCTCAACGCCGACGGCAGCTACGACTTCAGCGTGCACGGGCCGAACGGCTTCCTGCGCCGCTTCGCGGGCAAGGTGGTCGCACGGAACTGGTGGAAGGGTTCGGACACCGCACGGCCGGCCGTCGCCGAAGGCTACGATGTCGCGAACGGCAATCTGCAACTGCGGCTCGAGAACGTCGGCAGCGCGCGTTGCCAGTTCACGATCGTCAACGCGTACGACGCGAGCCATGTGATCAAGCATTCGGTACGCGGCGGCGACACCGACAATCTGTACCTCGATCTGCGCAAAGCATACGGCTGGTACGATCTCGCGATTACCGTCGACACGGACCCGACGTTCGCGCGCCGCATCGCCGGTCATGTCGAGACGGGAAACAACAGCATGAGCGATCCGGCGCTGGGCGGCTGAGCGTCGCTGTAACCCAACGTTGCAAAAGCAACGGCCGCTGGCTCTTCGAGCACAGCGGCCGTTTTTTATCCGGCTCTCGAACGCGAACCCGCAAACGCACGAGCGTCTACGATTCGAAATCGAGCCCGCCGATCAACGTAACCGGCTCACCCTGCGTGTGCGTGGAGAAATCGAGTTCGCGCGCCTGGGTCCACGCATTGAGCTTGCGCGGCAGCGCGGCCAGATATCTGGCGAAACGCGTCGCGCCCTGCTCGCCCATCAGCCTTTCTATTTCGTCGCTGTCCCAGGTCAGATACAGATTCAACGGATGCGGGTAATGACCGAGCTCATCGAGCGGCGTGGCGTGAATCCGCACGCGGGTGGGCTGACCCTGTTCGCCATGCGGCAACACGTCGGTGTACACGGTCTTTGCGATACACGCGGCGATCGCCTCGGCAATGCGCGGCGCGAACTCCTGGTCGAAACGCATTGCACTCTCAGGGCGCATCCAATCTCTCCGCTGTGATTCCCATCGTGGGTTGGTCATCGTAGCAGACTCAGTTTTTCGCCGGTGGGATCGCGTCCGGGCCGTGCGTCACCGCCTCGCGCAGCGTCTTGCGGATCACCTTGCCGGTGGCCGTCATCGGCAGGCTTTCGACGAAGCGAATCTCGCGCGGGTATTCGTGCGCGGCCAGACGCGTCTTCACGTGCTGCTGGATCTCGCGCACGAGCGCATCGTCGCCGACGAAACCCGCTTTCAGCACGACGAACGCCATCACGATTTCGGTGCGCTCGCGATCGGGGGCGCCGACCACGGCCGCCATCGCGACGGCCGGATGACGCAGCAGCGAATCCTCGATCGACGCCGGCCCAATCCGGTAACCCGCGCTCGTGATCACGTCGTCGCCACGGCCGACGAAGCGAATGAAGCCGTCCGCGTCGCGGGTGCCGAGATCGCCGGTCAGCAGAAACCTGCCGCGGAATTTGTCGTTGGTGGCCGCAACGTTGCGCCAGTAGCCGAGAAACATCACCGGATCGGGCGCCGCCACCGCGATTTCGCCGATCGCGCCGGACGGCAGTTCGTGGCCGGCGGCATCGACGATCGCGACATGGTGCCCCGGCACCGCGCGCCCGATCGCGCCGAAGCGCGGCTCGAACAGCGCCGCGCACGACGACACCACGACGTTGCACTCGGTCTGCCCGTAGAACTCGTTGATCGTCACGCCGAGCGCGTCGCGCCCCCAGCCGATCAGTTCCTCGCCCAGCGATTCGCCGCCGCTCGCGACCGATTGCAACGCGAGACGCAGATGAGCGGGCCGCTCGACGCCGCGCATCATCTTCAGCGCGGTCGGCGGTAGAAACGCATGGGAGACCGCGTGACGCGCGAGCAGATCGAACGCGGCGTGGCCGTCGAATTTCGCAAAACGGCGCGCCAGCACCGCGACGCCGTGATGCCACGATGGCAGCAGCACGTCGAACAGCCCGCCGATCCACGCCCAGTCAGCGGGCGTCCACATCAGCGTCGCGCGCGCGGGAAAGCCCTGCTGCGACATCTCCACGCCGGGCAGATGCCCGAGCAAAACGCGATGCCCGTGCAACGCGCCCTTCGGTTTTCCGGTCGTGCCCGACGTATAGATGATGATCGCCGGATCGTCCGCGGCGGTATCGACCGGCGTGAACTCGGCGCAAGCGCTATTCAACGCCTGCCAGAACGACCGCACGGGCGCATCCGATGCTTCGTCGTCCTGCTCGATGTCGACACTGAACACGTGTCGCAACTCGGGCAGCGCGCCGCGAATTTCGTCGATCTTTTGCACGCCGGCGCGATCGGTGATCAGCGCGACCGCAGCGCTGTCGCCGAGCCGATGCTCGATCGCGTCCACGCCGAACAGCGCGAACAGCGGCACCGCGACCATGCCGGCCTTGTAGGCCGCGAGATGCGCGATGGCCGTTTCGATCGACTGCGACAGGAAGATGCCGATGCGCTCGCCGCGCCGCGCGCCCGCCGCGAGCAGCGCATTGGCGAAGCGGTCGGACAGGGCTTTCAGTTCGTCGAACGTATAGCGGGTCGCGCGGCCGTCGGCGTCTTCATAGATCAGTGCAAGACGCCCCGAGCCATCGGCCCACTTGTCGCATGTGTCCACGCCGATGTTGTAGCGCGGTGGAATGCGCCACGCGAATCTGGCCGTGAGCGAATCGTAAGTCTCGCCGTCGAGGTTCATCGGGTCTCCTGGATATCGTCGTTGTCGCTGCATGGCGTGATGCATGGTCCGTCGCTTGCTGACCCTGCGCGTATGGCCGGTGTCCTGCAGTTTAGCCCACGACCTTGCGCAGTCAGTTGATGCATTGCCGTGTGCAACTGAATTCGCCAGATACGACATAGTTCCGCTCATAATCGCCGACTCGTCGCGCTGCACTCAACGTTTTGCGACAACTCCTGTGCGATTCAAGCCCTTTACATCTGACCTCTGCCGTGCCCGTCTAGGATCGTTACACAGGTTCGGCGCGCATGTTGCGCCGCACGATCGCTACCCGGATGACATATGCGCAAAGCAAGATTTGCATCGTTCTGGCATGGCCCGGAACTTTCCCACTACGAGATCGCCTGTCTGAATTCGTTCACGCTGTATGGCAGCGAGGTCGCGCTTTATAGCTACGAACCGATCGCCGGTCTGCCGCCCGGCGTGATCGCGAAGGACGCGACCGCGATACTGCCGCGCGATTCGCTGCACGATTTCCCGATTCACGGCGTACCGTCGATGGCGCATTTCACCGACTATTTCCGCTTCGTGATGTTCACGAGGACCGACGAGATCTGGGTCGATACCGATCTGCTGCTGTTGCGGGATTTCGATCTCAACGCCAAGGGCGACCTGATCGGGCGAGAGACTTCATCGAGCATCTGCACGGCGATGCTGCGGCTCGACCCGGATCAGCCGCGCTTGCACGAACTGATCGAACGTGTCGAAGCAATGAAGGGCACGGCACTGAAGTGGGGCGACACTGGCCCGCGTCTGCTGACCGCCATCTACGGCGTGAAGGCCGGTCTTCCCGAAAGCCTGTTCTATCCGGTGCACTTCAACGATTACTACAAGGTGTTCCTGCCGCGCTATTTCGACGAGTGCGCGGCGCTCTGTTCCAATGCGTACACGCTGCATCTGTGGAACAACCGGGTGGTCAAGATGGGCCTGTTCAAGCGCATCGGCCCCCCCGTTGGGTCGTTCCTGCACCACGTGTTCGAGCAAACCGGCGCCAACACGCTGTTTCGCGAGTTTTATCCGGCGAGCGTGATGCAGGCGATGATCGACAACGCGGTGGAGAAAGTCGGCAGCGACGAAGGCGTGCGCAAGCTGCTGCGCGTCGGCGTGCCGATGGTCACGATGGCCATCGCGCGCAGACTCGGCGCCTGAGTTCGCAGCTTCAGTTCGCGCCGCCCCTGTCCGAGCCCTGCGCCTGCTCCAGCACGAAGTCGATGAACGTCGCCGCCGCGCGCGTGTGATGCCGATTCGGCATGTACAGCATGTACATGTGCGTGCCGAAGATGCTGAGCCGCCAGGCATCGAGCGCGGTCAGCACGGCGCCGAGCTTCAGATCGTCCTGCACCACGTAGTCGGGCACGAGTCCGACACCGAGACCGGCCAGCACCGCCTGGCGCAAAAATAGAAAGTTTTCCGAAATAATCGTCGGTTCGAGTAGGACTTCGTGACGCTCGTCGCGCAGATACGCGGCGAGCCGCAACTGCTTGCCGATCACGGCCGCGGTAATCAGCGGCGCGGTGCGCAGGTCGTCGAGCGTCGCGGGCATGCCGTGTGTCCGCGCGAATTCGGGGGATGCGCAGGCCACGTACCGGACTGGCCCCATGTCCCGCGCGACGAGGTTTTGCGGCGGCTCCGACATCACGCGCACCGCGATGTCGATCTCGTCGCGCATCAGATCCTCGACGCGGTTCTCGAACATCACATCGAGCACGATCGCCGGATACAGCCGCTTGAACGCGATCAGCCAGTCGGACATCACGAGCTGGCCATAGCCGCTCGGCACGCTGAGCCGCACGCGCCCCTGCAGGCTCTGGCCCAGTGTCGTCACCGACTCGCGTGCGGCCAGCAGCGCGTTGCGGATCGTGCGGCCGTGCTCGTAGAGCCGCAGACCGATCTCAGTCGGCTCGACGCGACGCGTGGTGCGTCGCACCAATTGCAGGCCGACCGAACGCTCGAGCTGATTCAGGTGATAGCTAACGTTCGCGCGGCTCATCTTGAGCCGGCGTGCGGCTTCGCTCAGATTGCCGGCGTCGAGGATGTCGACGAGCAGGGTCAGCGAGTTGACGTCCATCGCCCAGTCTTTGTCAAAATAATTTTGACAGTCTGTCAATCCACGATGTAATTGTCAATGAACGTTGACCACTCCAGAATGGGACGATCCGGCGCGCCTCGCCATCCTCAATCGGAGACACCTACGATGACCCTTTCCTCCTCAGCCGACGTCGTCACGCGCGAATTGCGGGGCAAGGTCCTGCTCCTCACAATCGACCGCGCACCGGTCAACGCGCTATCCGCCGACGTGCGGCGCGGCCTGCTGGCCGCGATCGAAGCCGCCGACGCCGACGGCGCGGTCGAAGCCGTGCTGATCGTCGGCGCGGGGCGCAACTTCATCGCCGGTGCCGATATTCGCGAGTTCGGCAAGCCGCCGGTGCCGCCTTCGCTGCCGGACGTGTGCAACCGCATCGAGGCATGTACGAAACCCGTGATTGCCGCGCTGCATGGCGCCGCGCTCGGCGGCGGGCTCGAAGTGGCGCTCGCCGCGCATTACCGGATCGCCGTCGACGGCGCGAAGCTCGGCCTGCCCGAAGTGCAGCTGGGTCTGCTGCCTGGCGCAAGCGGCACGCAACGCACGCCGCGTCTGATCGGCGCGCCGGCGGCGCTCGACCTGATGCTGAGCGGCCGTCACGCGAGCGCGAAGGAGGCGCTCGCGCTCGGCCTCGTCGACCGTCTCGGCGACAGCGGCGACATCCTCGCCGAAGGACTCGCCTACGCGCACGAGCTGCTCGCCGCGCACGCGCCGGTACGCCGCACGCGCGACGCCGCCGCATTGAACGATCGCGCCGCGAGTCGCGCCGCCGTCGCGAAAGCGCGTGACGAAACCGCGAAGAAAGCGCGCGGCCTGTTCTCGCCGCTGAAAATCGTCGATGCCGTCGAAGCCGCGATCGAACAGCCCTTCGAGGAGGGCTTGATGCTCGAACGCAAGCTGTTCCTGCAATGCCTCGACAGCCCGCAGCGCGCCGGCCTGGTTCACGCGTTCTTCGCCGAGCGCGAAGTGCTGAAGGCGCCCGAAACGCGCCACGCGAAACCGCGCGCGCTGGAGGCGATCGGCGTGATCGGCGGCGGGACGATGGGCGCGGGCATCGCGGTCGCAGTGCTCGACGCGGGGCTGCCCGTCACGCTGATCGAACGCGACGAAGCGGCGCTCGCGCGTGGCCGCGCGCACATCGACAAGGTCTACGACGGGCTGATCGCCAGGGGCCGCCTCACCGCTGAGAAGAAAGCCGCGACCATGGCGCGCTGCAGCGGCAGCACGTCGTACGATGCGCTTGCTCACGCCGACCTCGTAATCGAAGCCGTGTTCGAGGATCTCGACGTCAAAAAGGCCGTATTCGCCGAGCTCGATCGCGTCTGCAAATCCGGTGCGGTGCTCGCGACCAATACGTCGTATCTGGACATCGACGCGATCGCAACCAGCATCTCGCGCCCCGCCGACGTAATCGGCCTGCACTTCTTCTCGCCCGCCAACATCATGAAGCTGCTCGAAGTCGTGGTGCCGAAGCAGGTCAGCGCCGACGTCGTCGCAACCGCGTTCGAGCTCGCAAAAAAGCTGCGCAAGACGCCGGTGCGCGCCGGCGTGTGCGACGGCTTCATCGGCAATCGCCTGCTTGCCGTGTACCGCGCCGCCGCGGACGCGCTGATGGAAGACGGTGCGTCGCCGTATCAGATCGACGCGGCGGTGCGCGCGTTCGGCTTGCCGATGGGCCCGTTTCAGGTGGTCGACCTCGCGGGCGGCGACATCGGCTGGGCGGCGCGCAAACGCCGCGCGGCCACGCGCGACCCGAACGCGCGCTACGTGCAGATCGCCGACCGCCTGTGCGAGCGCGGCTGGTTCGGCCAGAAGACCGGCCGCGGATTCTATCTGTACCCCGAAGGATCGCGCGGCGGCACGCCCGATCCTGAAGTCGAGGCGATCATCGACGCCGAGCGTGCGCGCGCGGGCATCACGCCGCGCAGCTTCACCGACGAGCAGATCATGCGCCGCTATCTGGCCGCGATGATCAACGAAGGCGCGAACGTCGTCCACGAAGGTATCGCGCTGCGCCCGCTCGACGTCGACGTGACCCTGCTGTACGGCTACGGCTTTCCGCGCTACCGCGGCGGTCCGATGAAATACGCGGATAGCGTCGGCCTGCCGACGATTCTCGCCGACATCCGCGAGTTCGCGAAGGAAGACCCGCTGTTCTGGCGGCCGTCGCCGCTGCTCGTCGATCTGGTCGAGCGCGGCGCGGATTTCGCGAGCCTGAACACGACGGCCTGAACCACCACGAACACTGACGGAACGACTGCGATGGATCTGAACTTCACCTCCGAGGAAGAAGCGTTTCGCGCCAGCGTGCTGGCGTTTCTGCGCGACAAGTTCCCGCGACGTCTCGCCGGCAAGGTGCACGGCGGGCGGCGTCTGACGCGCGACGACATGGCCGGATGGCACGCGATTCTGAACGCGCAAGGCTGGCTCGCGAATCACTGGCCGAAAGAGTACGGCGGCCCGGGCTGGAGCGCAGTGCAGAAATTCATTTTCGAAAACGAATGCGCACTCGCCGGCGCGCCACGCGTCGTGCCGTTCGGCGTCAACATGCTCGGGCCGGTGCTGATCAAGTACGGCAGCGAGGCGCAGAAGCGTCACTGGCTGCCGCGCATTCTCGATGGTTCCGACTGGTGGTGCCAGGGCTATTCGGAGCCCGGCGCGGGCTCCGATCTCGCATCGGTCAAGACGACGGCAGTGCGCGGCAAGGACGCGCAGGGCGAGCACTACCTCGTCAATGGCCAGAAGACGTGGACCACACTCGGTCATTACGCGAACATGATTTTCTGCCTCGTGCGCACCGCGACCGACGTGCGCAAACAGGAAGGCATCAGCTTTCTGCTGATCGACATGAACACGCCGGGCGTCGAAGTCCGGCCGATCATCACGCTCGACGGCGAGCACGAGGTCAATGAAGTGTTCTTCACCGACGTGCGCGTGCCGGCCGGAAATCTCGTCGGCGAAGAAAACAAGGGCTGGACCTACGCGAAATATCTGCTTACGTACGAGCGCACCAATATCGCCGGCGTCGGCTTTTCAGTCGCCGCCTTCAACCGTCTGCGCAAGATCGCCGCGACACAACTGCGCAATGGCCGGCCGCTCGCCGAGGATCCGGCGTTCGCGGCACGCATGGCGCGCGTCGAGATCGATCTCGAAAACATGAAAACGACCAATCTTCGGGTGCTCGCCGCCGTGGCGGGCGGCGGCGTGCCCGGTGCCGAGAGTTCGATGCTGAAGATTCGCGGCACGGAGATCCGTCAGGAGATCTCGTCGCTGACGCGGCGTGCGATGGGCGCTTATGCGCAGCCATTCGTCGAGGAAGCGCTGCACGAAGACTTCGACGGCGTGCCGGTCGGCCCCGACGAAGCCGCGAGTGCCGCGTCGCAGTACTTCAATAATCGCAAGCTGTCGATCTTCGGCGGCTCGAACGAAATCCAGAAGAACATCATTTCCAAAATGATCCTCGGACTGTAAGAGGCGCACGTCATGAATTTCCAGCACACCGAAGACCGCCGCATGCTGGCGGATACGCTGAATCGGTTTATCAGCGAGCAGTACGGCTTCGCGACGCGCGATGAAATCGCACGCTCGACGCAAGGCTTCAGCACCGAATTGTGGGCACGCTTCGCGGAGCTCGGCGTGATCGGCGCACTGTTCGACGAAGCGAGCGGCGGTTTTGGCGGCGCCGGGTTCGATATTTCCGTGGTGTTCGAGAGCATCGGCCGCGGGCTCGTCGTCGAGCCGTTTCTCGATACGCTGATCGTCGGCCGGGCGATCGCTCGCAGCGGCAGCGGCGCGCAGAAAGCGGCGCTGGGTTCGTTGATCGACGGCTCGCGGATCGTTGCGCTCGCGCATGGCGAGCCGGACAGTCATTACGAGCTTGCCCGGGTCGCGACGACGCGCGCGCGCCGCAGCGTAAATGGCAACAGCGGCGTGTGGACGTTGCACGGCGCAAAGGCCGTCGTTCAGCATGGCGAGCATGCTCAGGTGTTCCTCGTCTCGGCACGCACGAGCGGCGAGGACGATGCCGAAGCCGGCATCACGCTGTTTCTGGTGCCGAGGGACGCGACGGGTGTGAGCGTGCGCGGCTACCGCAAGATCGACGGAGGACGCGCGGCCGAAGTGACGTTCGACGACGTCACGCTCGGCGACGACACCGTGCTCGGCTCAGTGGATCACGGCTTTGCGACGCTCGAATATGCGGTGAGTTGCGGCGTGCTCGCGCTGTGCGCGGAAGCGGTCGGCGCAATGGACGTCGCGAAAGACTACACGCTCGACTATCTGCGCACGCGCAAGCAGTTCGGCGTGCCGATCGGCAGTTTCCAGGCGTTGCAGCATCGCATGGCCGATCTGCTGCTCGAAATCGAGCAGGCGCGCTCGGCGGTGATCAATGCAGCTGCGGTGCTCGAAGGCGAACGCAACGCGCGCGAGCGCGCGGTGTCGGCCGCGAAGTACAGCATCGGCCGGATCGGCACGCGGGTCGCGGAAGAATGCATCCAGTTGCACGGCGGGATCGGTATGACGTGGGAACTGCCGCTCGCGCATTACGCGAAGCGGCTCGTGATGATCGATCATCAGCTTGGGGATGAGGATCATCATCTGCAGCGGTTTGTGGCGTTGGGGCTCAAGGGCGGTGATTCGTGCGCGCTTGCGAATGCGAACGCGTGCCGGTGACAAATCCGCTAGATTGCACTCGCCTGTTCTTGAGGAGCTGAACGTGCCAAGCGAATCAAAAAAGTTGAGCGATGCCGGATGGACTGCATTGCGGATGCGCGAGGGCGCTGTCCTTCGCTACGACAACGACGTAGCGAACAATTGCACCTTCGGGATATGCGCGCTTGTGCACTTTGGCCGATGCACGAATGACGAAATGCGGCGACCGGTGACTTGGCAGAGGTCAACGCTTAACTCGCAACAAGGGTTCGTGCCGCGGATGGTGCAGTCAAAAGCAGAGTTACGGATCATGAGCTAACGCAGCAGCGGTTCGACGCTTTAGCGGTAGCAAGTCGTGCGCAGAACGATGAAGTCGCAATCGAAATGGCACGCAACGTCCATGCACATCCTCGCGATGCCCACGGGCGACGGCTACCGCCTGTGCGAGTGCCAGGCTTGCTAAATCGCCTCCGCGAAGAAGCGGCGCCGTTCCTGATGCAGGGCCGGCAATGAGACGGCTGTGTGTCGCACTTGCGCTTGTTAGCAGTTCGGCACTGGCAGCCGCATCCAATCCAGCCGACGTCATCGCAACCCGCAGTGGACTGCCCGCCAATGAGGTCGACGCGGCCCTGTCGCATTGCGACGCGAATCAGATGAGCATGAATCTGTGCGCGTGGCGCGATCAGATCGTCGCGGAGCACAAACTGGAGCAGGTGGTCAAGGCCAAGGCCGCGGTGTCGGCGAGTTGCAAAGCGGCGATCGGGAAGAGGCTCACCGCGTGGAAAACGCGCCGTGACGCCAACTGCAAAAAATCGGCTTCGCGAGAATGGGGCGGCGGGTCGATGCTGCCCACGGCGGTCGCGACGTGCAAGACAGCCGAAACCGAGCGCATGAGCAAAGCAATCGAGGCTTCGGGATGCAGATGAGCGTGGGCGACGCGTTGACAGTGGGAAACGCTGTCCCGCGCGACGGGCAAGAAAAAAGGACTTACGGCTTTCACCGTAAGTCCTTGATTTCTTTGGTCGGGGCGAGAGGATTTGAACCTCCGACCACCTGCACCCCATGCAGGTACGCTACCAGGCTGCGCTACGCCCCGAACAGAAAAAAATTATAACAGACACTTCATTCGATTAGAACCGCCCGACCCGAACAAAGCGAACAAGTCCATGAATTAGTGGCCCAGCAGATCGATTACGTTTTGCAGTTCCTTGCGCAACTTCTCGACATCGAGCGCAACCGTTGCCGCCGATGCCTGCACCTGACCCGCGACTCCGGCGGCAGCCTCACCCTCTTCGACCACCGCATCCGGGCCACCGCCGCCATGCGAATCGAGCCGGTTGCGCGCCCCGTTGATCGTAAAACCCTGCTCGTACAGCAACTCTCGAATCCGCCGGATCAGCAGCACCTCGTGATGCTGATAATACCGACGATTGCCGCGCCGCTTGACCGGTCTCAACTGGGTGAACTCCTGCTCCCAGTAACGCAGCACGTGAGGCTTTACCCCACAAAGTTCGCTGACCTCACCAATCGTGAAGTACCGCTTCGCCGGAATCGGAGGCAAGACGACTTTTTCGATCGTCGCTGTCATCGTCAGTTAGCCGTGATTGGTTGCCCGAAAGCGCGCCAGTCAATCAGCGCGCGAAGCTCGCTTCGGCGCCGTTTTCGACGAGCGCCTTCAGCTTTTGACTTGCATGAAACGTCACCACTCGACGTGCCGCAATCGGAATCGCCTCGCCCGTCTTCGGATTTCTGCCGGGACGCTGCGGCTTGTCGCGCAACTGGAAGTTGCCGAAGCCCGACAGCTTCACGCTGTCGCCGCTCTCGAGCGCATCGCGGATCACCTCGAAGAACGCCTCGACCATGTCCTTCGCTTCCCGCTTGTTGAGCCCGACATTGTCGAACAGCAACTCGGCAAGTTCCGCCTTGGTGAGTGTCGGCGTTTCATTGGAAACGACGGCGGATGATGTCGGAATATCTCGAATCATGGCGCTGCGTTGCGCCGTAAGAAGGGCTTCGAAATCACTCGAGTTCATTTCATTCATATCTATCAAATGGCGCGCCAAGCGTAAAACAATGGATGCGGAAACAGCCGTGCAATTGTTGAATGCGGGTTATCCGCGCAACCGTGCGCCATATACTCGAGCTAGACGTTCCACCAGAGTTTGAATAGCCAGATCGACCGTTTCATCCTGAAGGGTTCCGCCAGTATCTTGCAAGGTCACCCGGAACGCAAGGCTTTTCTCGTGCGCGGCCAGACCACCGGAAGTGTTTGATTTTGGACGAAATTCGTCGAAAAGTGCAACCTTCTGGACAGCCTTGCAGGCCGGTTCGGACTGGGCCTTCTGAAGCTCGTCGAGCAGCGCCTGAACCTCGATTTTCTGATCGACGACCACCGCAATATCACGTCGTACCGGCGGGAATTTTGAAACTTCCGACGGAATCGGCAATACCCGCTGCATTAATGCTTCCGCTTCGATTTCAAACAGAATCGGCGCATGCGGCAAATCATATTTTTGCATCCAGCGCGGATGCAATTCGCCAATCCAGCCCACTGCGCGACCATTCAATTCGATAGTCGCGCTGCGTCCCGGATGCAGCGCCGGATGCTCGGCCTGTACGAACCGCGCGAGCGCCGGTGCGACCAGCGCTTCGAGGTCACCCTTCACGTCGAAGAAGTCGACGGCACGCGTCGGTGCGCCCCACTGCTCGTCGAGCGCGGGCCCATAGGCGAGCGCGCCGATCATCTTCGGCTGCGCGAAACCCTCGACGGTCAACTCGCCGGCCTTGATCGACGGATCGTGCAGGAATACACGACCTGCTTCAAACACGCGCACGCGGTCCGCCGCGCGACGGTTCAGATTCGTGCGCAACACATGAATCAGGCTGCCGAACAGCGTCGTGCGCATCACCGACAGCTGGCTCGCGATCGGGTTGATCAGACGCACGGGGTTGCTGTTACCTGCGAAGTCCTGCTCCCACTCCGCGTCGACGAAGCTGAAGTTCACCGTTTCCGCGTAGTCGCGCGCGGCGAGCGCATGACGGATCGCGTGGATGGAGCGTTGCGTCTCGTTGGTCGCGCGCATTTCGCTGGTCGCGACCGGCGGGCGCGCCGGAATCTTTTCGAAGCCGTGGATACGCGCGATTTCTTCGATCAGGTCCTCTTCGATTTCGATATCGAAGCGGTATGACGGCGGCATCACCGAGAACGTATCGCCGTCACGCTCGAACGAGAGGCCAAGGCGCGTGAAAATCTGCGCGATTTCATCGACACCGATCGCGACGCCGATGATGCGGTTCGCGCGCGAAACGCGCATCTTCACGGGCGCGCGCTTCGGCACGTTGACGATCTGATCGTCGACCGGACCCGCTTCGCCGCCGCAGATGTCGAGGATCATCTGCGTGATGCGCTCGATATGATCGACGGTCGTCGCGTAGTCGACGCCGCGCTCGAAGCGATGGCCTGCATCGGTCGAGAAGTTGTACTTGCGCGAGCGACCACGAATGCTGTCGGGCCACCAGAACGCGGCCTCGAGATAGATGTTGGTGGTGTCGAGCGTGACCGCGGTGCTGTCGCCGCCCATGATGCCCGCGAGGCTTTCGATATGCTGCTCGTCGGCGATCACGCCGACCGTTTCGTCGAGCTCGACCGTGTTCCCATTCAGCAGCTTCAGCGTTTCGCCCTTGTGGCCCCAGCGTACGTCCATGCCGCCGTGGATCTTGTCGAGATCGAATACGTGCGACGGACGCCCCAGCTCGAGCATCACATAGTTCGAGATGTCGACGAGCGCGGAAATGCTGCGCTGGCCGGAGCGCTCGAGACGCTCGATCATCCATTGCGGCGACTTCGCGCGTGCATTGACGCCGCGGATCACGCGGCCCGAGAAACGGCCGCACAGATCGGGCGCGGAGATTTTCACGGGCAGCGTTTCGTTGAGCGCGACCGGAGCCGGCTTGATTTCGAGCGGACGCAGCGGCGCTCCGGTAATCGCCGACGTTTCTCGCGCGACGCCGAATACCGACAGACAGTCGGCCTTGTTCGGCGTCAGCTTGATTTCAAAAACGGTGTCGTCGAGATTGAGCGTGTCGCGGATGTCCTGGCCGATCGGCGTGTCTTCCGCCAGGATCATCAGACCGCTGTGATCTTCGGAGAGCTTCAGCTCGCGCGCCGAGCACAGCATGCCCTGGCTTTCCACGCCGCGCAGCTTCGACAGCTTGATCGCGAACGGTGCGCCGCCCTCTTCGGCCGGCGGCAGTTGCGCGCCGACCAGCGCGACCGGCACCTTGATGCCGGGCGCAACATTCGGCGCGCCGCACACGATGTTGAGCGTCGCGCCGGTGCCAGCGTCGACCTGACACACGTTGAGCTTGTCCGCATCCGGGTGCTTGACGACTTCCAGCACCTGGCCGACGACGATCTTCGAGGTCGGCGGCGCGGCCGTCCGCAGGTCTTCGACTTCGAGACCCGCCATCGTCAACGCGTGCGACAGCTCGTCGGTGGTCAGTTGCGGATCGACAAAAGTTCTGAGCCAGGATTCCGGAAATTGCATGGTTCTGTGTACGTTGTGATCAGGTTAGGTCCACGTCCGGCAGATGCTTCGTAAAGCCCGGTGGTCTTGCGCCGGTTCAGCGAACTCTGCCGGGGACGCTCGCGGCGCGCACCAGGTGCGCTGCCGCGATTTATGCTTCGTCGCGCTCGCGCGCGCCGGGTCACGCGAATTGACGCAGGAATCGCAGGTCGTTTTCGAAAAACAGGCGCAGGTCCTGCACGCCGTAACGCAGCATCGTGAGACGCTCGAGGCCACTGCCGAAAGCGAAGCCGATGTAGCGCTCCGGGTCGAGACCCATGTTGCGGATCACAGTCGGATGCACCTGGCCGGAGCCCGAGATTTCGAGCCACTTGCCCGCGTTCTTGCCCGTTTCGAACTGCATGTCGATCTCGGCCGACGGTTCGGTGAACGGGAAATACGACGGACGGAAGCGCACGAGAATGTCGTCGCGCTCGAAGAATTTCTTCAGGAAGTCGGTATAGACGCCCTTCAGGTCCGCGAAGCTGATGTTCTCGTCAATCCACAGGCCTTCGACACTGGTTGAACATCGGCGAATGCGTCGCGTCGCTATCCACGCGATACGTGCGGCCCGGCACGATCACCTTGACCGGCGGCGTGTTGGTGCGCGCGTAGCGCACCTGCATCGGGCTCGTATGCGTGCGCAGCAGCAGCGGGCGGCCGTCGGCATCCTTGCCGTCGACGTAGAAGGTGTCCTGCATCGAACGCGCCGGATGGTTTTCCGGGCTGTTCAGCGAGGTGAAGTTGTACCAGTCGGTTTCGATCTCGGGGCCGTCGGCCACGTCGAATCCGATCGTACGAAAAATCTGTTCGACGCGCTCCCAGGTGCGCATCACCGGGTGCAGGCTACCTGCATTGGCGCCGCGGCCCGGCAGCGTGACGTCAATCGCTTCAGCAGCGAGACGCTGGTTCAGAAGTGCGTCGGCGAGCGCCTGACGACGTGCCGTCAGCGCGGCTTCAACCTGTTGCTTGACGAGGTTGATCCGTGCGCCTTCGGTCTTGCGCGCTTCGGGATCGAGTTTGCCAAGGCCCTTCAACAGCTCGGTCAGCGCACCCGCCTTACCGAGAAAGCGTGCTTTCTCGTTCTCGAGGGTGGTGACGTCGGGGGCTTCTGCGAAGGCTTTTTGCGCGTCGGCGACAATCTGGTCCAGATCCATTGATCCCATCATTTCAACGTCAGTGTTCTATCGAAACAAAACTGGTTCTACCAACAAAAACGGGGCTCGGTGAGGAGCCCCGTTTTTGTTGCAGCGTCACCGAGACTACCGGATGTTCGCTGCAACGAACCACGCAGTTTTAATTGCCAGAAGCGCAATCAGGCTGCAACGGCGGCTTTCACCTGCTGAACGATCGCAGCAAAAGCAGCCTTGTCGAACACAGCCATGTCGGCCAGCACCTTGCGGTCCAGTTCGATCGACGCCTTCTTCAGGCCGTTGATGAACACGCTGTACGTCATGTCGTGCTGACGCACCGCCGCGTTGATACGCGTGATCCACAATGCGCGGAACACACGCTTCTTATTGCGGCGATCGCGGTAGGCATACTGGCCTGCGCGCATGACCGCCTGCTTGGCGATGCGATAGACGTTATTGCGACGGCCGCGGTAACCCTTGGCCAGCTTGATGATCTTCTTGTGACGGGCCCGTGCGGTAACCCCACGTTTTACTCGAGGCATGTTTCGCTCCTATGAGTGTCGGTTAAGGGTTAAGCGAACGGCAGCATTGCGCGAACGGAGTTCAGATCGGAATCATGAACTGCCGTAGAGCCGCGCAGATGGCGTTTGTTCTTGGTGGTCTTCTTGGTAAGAATGTGACGCTTGAAGGCCTGACCGCGCTTGACGGTCCCGCCCGGACGCACCACGAAGCGCTTTGCAGCGCTCTTCTTGGTCTTCATCTTCGGCATGACAACTCCATTATTAGATGGACATGGGTGTGCGATCGGCCAGATGGCCATTTCCCGCCCTTCGAAACCCATTCCACTTGGTATGCAGACCGCCGAAACCGCCAGCGGCCGCTTTTCGGGAACCACTGCGCACCTGCATGCGCGACGTTCCGAAACCTTCCGACACCAAGCCGGACACCCAGCACAGCATCAAACAACCTTGCGCCACCAGAGCGCGCGCCACATGGCACGCCGCCGCTCCGGCCAACTGCTTCGCGCTTATTTCTTTTTCTTCGGAGCGAGCACCATGATCATCTGGCGCCCTTCCATTTTCGGCATCTGCTCGACCTGACCCACTTCGTCGAGGTCGGTGCGCAGGCGTTCGAGCATGCGCATGCCGATTTCCTGGTGAGCCATTTCACGGCCACGGAAACGCAGCGTGATTTTCGTCTTGTCGCCGTCTTCGAGGAAGCGAACGAGGTTGCGCAGCTTGACGTTGTAATCACCGTCGTCGGTACCCGGGCGGAATTTGACTTCCTTGACCTGGATGACCTTCTGCTTGAGCTTAGCCTCGTGTTGCTTCTTCGCTTCCTGGTACTTGAACTTGCCGTAGTCCATCAAGCGGCAAACTGGCGGAACCGCTTGCGGAGCGATTTCGACCAGATCTACGTCCTGCTGTTCCGACATGCGGAACGCATCAGCGAGTTTCACGATGCCGAGCGGTTCGTTCTCGACGCCGACCAGTCGCACCTCGGGTGCTGTAATTTCACCGTTGATGCGGTGCGCAGACTTATCAGTAGCGATGTTACGTTTCCTCTAAAAATTAAAAAAAACGAGCCGGGTACCAAGTGGCTCAGTTGAACGACTGCACGTCCTGGCGCAGACGCTCAATGAAGGCGTCAACAGGCATTACACCCATATCGACACCACCACGGGCACGCACGGCTACCGTTTGCGCTTCACGCTCCTTGTCGCCGACCACCAACAGGTAGGGGACCTTTTCCAGCGTGTGCTCGCGTATTTTATAGCTAATCTTCTCGTTGCGCAAATCGGCCTCGACTCTAACCCCTTGTTTTTGCAACGATTGGGCTAGCGCGTGTGCGTATTCGGCCTGACTTTCCGCAATATTCATCACAACGACCTGCATCGGCGCGAGCCAAGCGGGCATTGCACCAGCATGGTGCTCGATCAGAATCCCGAGGAAACGCTCCATCGATCCGACGATCGCCCGGTGCAGCATGATCGGGCGACGGCGACTGTTGTCTTCGGCGACGTATTCGGCACCCAGCCGTTCCGGCAACACCATGTCGAGCTGCAGCGTACCGCACTGCCACGAGCGGCCGAGCGCGTCCTTGATGTGATACTCGACCTTCGGGCCGTAGAATGCACCCTCGCCGGGCAACTCTTCCCACGTGACGCCGCAGGCCGTCAGCGCCTCGCGCAGTCCCTGCTCCGCGCGTTCCCAAGTTTCGTCGGTGCCGGCGCGCGCATCCGGGCGCAGCGACAGCTTGATCTCGACGTTGTCGAAGCCGAAGTCGCGGTAGACGCTCATGGCCAGCGTGTTGAACGCGATCGATTCACTGATGAACTGATCTTCTGTACAAAAAATATGCGCGTCGTCCTGCACGAAGCCGCGCACGCGCATCAGTCCATGCAGCGCGCCCGAGGATTCGTTGCGATGGCACGAACCGAACTCCGCGTAACGCAGCGGCAGATCGCGATACGAGCGCAGACCGTGGTTGAACACTTGCACGTGACCGGGGCAGTTCATCGGCTTGATCGCGTAGTCGCGCTTTTCCGATTCCGTCGTGAACATGTTTTCACGATAGTTCTGCCAGTGGCCCGATGCTTCCCACAGCGAGCGGTCCATGATCAACGGCGTCTTGATTTCCAGGTAGCCGGCGTCGTTCACGCGACGGCGCATGTACTGCTCGACTTGCTGCCACAGCGTCCAGCCGCGCGGATGCCAGAACACCATGCCCGGCGACTCGTCCTGCATGTGGAACAGGTCGAGTTGCTTACCAAGCTTGCGATGGTCGCGCTTCTCGGCTTCTTCGAGCATGTGGAGATACGCTTCCTGGTCTTCCTTCTTCGTCCAGGCCGTGCCGTAAATGCGCTGCAGTTGCTCGTTCTTCGAGTCGCCACGCCAGTACGCGCCCGCGACTTTCATCAGCTTGAAGACCTTCAGCTTGCCGGTGGACGGCACGTGGGGGCCGCGGCACAGGTCCGTGAAGCCGCCATGCGAGTACAGTTTGATTTCGTCGCTAGCGGGGATCGATTCGATGATCTCGGCCTTGTACTTTTCACCGATGCTCTTGAAGTACTCGACCGCTTCGTCGCGGGACACCACGCGACGCGACACCGGCTCGTCCCTCTTCGAGAGTTCTTGCATGCGCTTTTCGATCTTTTCGAGATCTTCCGGCGTGAAAGGACGGTTATAGGAGAAGTCGTAATAGAAGCCGTTGTCGATGACTGGGCCGATCGTGACCTGCGCTTCCGGGTACAGATCCTTCACCGCGTACGCGAGCAGGTGCGCCGTCGAGTGGCGGATGATATCGAGACCGTCTGCGTCCTTTTCCGTGACGATGGCGAGCGCGACGTCGTGATCGATCAGCGCGGACGTATCGACCAACTCCCCCGTCGATCTTGCCGCCGAGCGCGGCTTTCGAGAGACCCGGCCCGATCGAGGCGGCCACTTCGGCGACGGTCACCGGATGCTCGTACTGTCGAACAGAACCGTCAGGCAAACGTATCGAAACCATTGCGTTCTCCGTGGTGCCGACCGGCGGCGGCACATACAACCAGGGTCAAAAAGATAAAAAAAATGCGGCCCCGCTTTCGAGGGGCCGCATTCACATTTTATGCAAACTTCACTGGCGAAAGTGGTCCTCGACTAGCGTCGCTCCGAAGTGGTTTCGGTCAACGTTCGCGGTGTCATAACCGTATTCGCCTTTTTGCGCTCAAAGCGCTTACTGCAGCTTGCGAAACCCCGGCGAGGCCGGAATTTCATTTTCGTTGGTAGGCTCGATTGGACTCGAACCAACGACCCCCACCATGTCAAGGTGGTGCTCTAACCAGCTGAGCTACGAGCCTGAAGAAACGAGAGTATATGGAGTATAGTGCAGCTTGGCAAGTGCTTTTATGCAGCGACTTTAATTCGTCGCGCCACTAGCGGATCCTTTTTCCAACCGCCCGCGCCTCAGTTCTTGCGCGTCGCCCGCACGACACCCGTGATCTCGCCCAGCAGCGTGCACGCGCGCTGAATCTGCGCGGAGCTCGACACCTCGACGGTAAATTGCATGAACGCGGCATTGCCGCGCGATTGCGTCTTTACGCCGATCACGTTCATCTTTTCCCGCGCGAATACTTCGGAGATATCGCGCAGCAGACCTTGCCGGTCCGTCGCCTCGATGCTGAGGTCAACCGGGTAGACGGACTGGCCGCGGCCGCTCATCACGTCCGCCGACCATGCGGTCTGCAACACGCGCTCCGGCGTGCGCTCTGCCATGCGGCGGAACATCGCGCAGTCGCTGCGGTGAACTGACATGCCCTTGCCGCGCGTGACAAAGCCGCAGATGTCGTCGGGCGGCGCGGGCCGGCAGCAGCGCGCGAGTTGGGTAAGCAATGCATCGACGCCAACCACCAGCACGCCCGTGGACGCGCCGCGCGCGACACTCGCGCCGCTGCTGCGTTTCTCGAATTTCTCCGGTGCATCGACCTCGGGCTCGGGCGGCGGCGCATCCTGCAGCGCCTGCTCGACGAGCCGCAGGCTGAACTCCTCCTTACCGACTACGGAAAACAGGTCGTCGGTGGTCTTGAAACCGAGCCGTGCGGCCAGCTGATCGAGATTGACCGAGGTCTTGCCTTCGCGCTGCAGGGTTTTTTCAACCATCGCGCGACCGTTCGCGATGTGCTCTTGTAACTCCACTGCGTTGAACCACGCGCGCACCTTCTGCCGCGCGCGCGGGCTTTGCAGATAGCCAAGCTGCGAATTAAGCCAGTCGCGCGACGGACCGCCCTCCTTTACCGCCACGATCTCGACCGTCTGGCCGTTCTGCAGCGGCGTGTTGAGCGGCACCATCGCGCCGTCGACGCGCGCGCCGCGGCAGCGATGCCCCAGCTCGCTGTGCAGGTGATACGCGAAGTCGATCGGCGTCGCGCCGTGCGGCAACGGAATCACGCGCGCCTGCGGCGTCAGCACGTAGATGTGATCGTCGTCGAGCGTGGCCCGGCGCAACTGCTCCCACGGCTGCGCCGAGCCCGCTTCGGCATGCTCGCCCTCGGAGACCTCGTCCTTCCACGCAAGCAATTGCCGCAGCCAGGCGATCTTCTCGTCGTATTTCTCGCTCGCGGTGAACGTGCCGCCATAGCCGCGCGCGCCCGCTTCCTTGTAGCGCCAGTGCGCGGCCACCCCGTATTCGGCGAAGCGATGCATTTCCCGCGTCCGGATCTGCACTTCGAACGCGCGGCCGTCGTCACCGATCACGACCGTGTGCAGCGACTTGTAGCCGTTCGGCTTCGGCCGGGAGATGTAATCGTCGAACTCCTTCGGCACCGGCTGCCACAGGTTGTGCACGATGCCGAGCACGGTGTAGCAGTCCTTGATGTCCGGCACGATCACGCGAAACGCGCGCACGTCGTACAGCTCGGCGAAGTCCAGCTCCTTACCGCGCATCTTGCGCCAGATGCTGTAGATATGCTTCGGCCGACCGCTCACTTCCGCGCGGATATGCGCGGCGGCCAGCTCCTGCTGCAGGCGTTCGATCGCCTGCGCGACATAGGTCTCGCGCTCGACACGCTTCTCGTCGAGCAGTTTCGCGATGCGCTTGTAGGTGTCCGGCTCCTCGAAACGGAACGCGAGGTCCTCGAGCTCCCACTTCAATTGCCAGATACCGAGGCGGTTCGCGAGCGGCGCGTAGATATCGAGCGTTTCGCGTGCGACGTCGGGCGACGGCGTGAGCTTCACGGCCGCGTAGTAACGCAGCGTTTGCAGCCGCGACGCGAGGCGGATCAGCACGACGCGAATGTCCTGCGCGAACGCGAGCAGCATTTTGCGCAGCGCCTCGACCTGCACGCGGCGCGCAGCCTGCGCGTCACGCCCGGCCTCGGGCATCGCGTTTTGCGCCGCGCGCAAACTGACCGTGCCGAGCCGCAGGAGCTTGCGTACGTCGCCGACCAGTTGGGCGACTTCTTCGCCGAAGTCGTCGGCGATCACGCGCTCCGGATCGCGCAGATGCGGTGTCAGCGCAAACAGCGCAGCGGCCAGCACCGCCGGCGGATCGACGTTGAGCTTGCGCATGATCGACGCGGTGCCCGCCGCGTGATCCGCGAGCGATTCGCCCGACGACAGCCGCACCTCGCCCGCATGTTCGCGCACGAACGCCATCGCTTCGTCGAAGGAACGATGGGGATGATGAGGCGCGCTCGGAACGGTATCGGTGTTCATGGTGCGACGGCCCGCCGGGCCAGACGATTCAACGGAAAATCAACCACGGTGCTGCCGGACGGCCGCGACTCAGTTGCGCTGCGCCGCGATCACGACGATTTCGACGAGGCACTTCGGATTCGCGAGCTTTGCCTCGACGGTCGCGCGCGGCGGCGTGTCGCCCTGCGCGACCCACTCGTCCCACACGGCGTTCATGCCGGCGAAATGCGCCATGTCCGAAATATAGATCTGCACCGACAGCAACAGCGACTTGTCGCTGTTCGCTTCGGCGAGCAGACGGTCGATGTGACCGAGCACTTCGCGCGTCTGGCCGGCGATGTCCTGACCGTCGTCTTCGGCGATCTGACCCGCGAGGTACACGGTGCCGTTGTGCACGGCCATTTCCGAGAGACGCTTGCCGACGTGATAACGAATGACTGCCATGAAAAGTCCTGAGCTGAGGGGTTAATCGAACTACGTCCCGCACGACACTGCCGATGAAAACGAAAACGTCATGCGGAACTTAATATTATGACGCGTTCGCGGCCTAACCGATGAAGAACTCCCTCGCGAGCGCGATCTGGTCCGCCGCCAGGAACGCCGGCGCATGCCCGACGCCGGCGATCTCGACGCTCGATGCGGCACGCGCGGTCGACACCATCTTCGCGACCGTTTCCCGCGACAGCAAATCCGACTGCTCGCCGCGCACCACCAGCACCGGCCCCTGGAACGACGCGAGCGAATGCCACAGCGCCGCCTCGCCGAGCTTCGCCGCTTCCTCGGTGACCGCCGCGAACGGCTGCGCGATGCGCGGGTCATAGCGCAGCACCCATGCGCCGTCCTGTTCGCGCAGCAACGGCGTATTGATTTCGCGCCATTCGTCCGGAGTCAGCGGTCCGAAGCTGTGCGCGAGCTGCGCGGCATAGTCAACGCCCTGCTGCAGCGTTTCGAAGCGCGCGGGCTTGCCAAGGTAATCGCCGATGCGCTTGACCGCGACCGGCTCCAGATGCGGCCCGACGTCGTTCAGCAGCAGCTTGCGAATCGGCGTGTCCGGCAGGCCGGCGAGCCCCATGCCGATCAGGCCGCCCATCGAGGTGCCGAACCAGTCGACGGTGTCGACGTCGAGCCGCGCGATCAGCGTGACCATGTCGGCGACGTACTGCGGCACCGCGTATAAGTTGGGGTTCGCGAGCCACGACGACAAGCCCCGGCCAATCACGTCCGGGCACACGACGCGATAGGTGTCCGCGAAGTTGGCGGCGAGGCGGTCGAAATCGCGTCCCGATCGCGTGAGTCCGTGCACGCACAGCAACACGCGCGGATTGTCCGGATCGCCCCACTCGGTATAGGCGACGCGATGCAGGCCGGCAGCGCTCGCGCACCGCACGTAACGTTGACGCGGCGCGGGCCGCCCGGTGGTGAAAGCGGAAGTCGTTGCGGTCATCTGGTGTCCTTGCAAAGACGCTGCGGATTGCGCTGCGAACGATTGTAAACCGCTTCGTCGCGCGGCAAGCATCGGCCAGAAGGCTTAGGAAGGTCGGTCCAACCGTCCGGCGCATCAGCCGCCGCGCGCCAAAAACAGAACGGGCAAGACTCACGTCTCGCCCGTTCGGAAAACACCCTTGCCGCCGCGCGGTCGCGTCGACGCGCGCAGCGGCGCTTCAACCCGCGTCAGCTCACCGCGCTCACATCGAGCGGCGCGCCGGTTTTCGCCTTGATTTCGTCGACGCTCACACCCGGCGCGAGTTCGGTCACTTTCAAGCCGTTTTCGGTCACTTCGATCACGCCGAGATCGGTGATGATCTCGTCGACCACACCCACACCGGTCAGCGGGAGCGTGCATTCTTCGAGGATCTTGTGCTGGTCGCCCTTCGCGACATGCTCCATCAGCACGACCACTCGCTTGACGCCCGCGACCAGGTCCATCGCGCCGCCCATGCCTTTGATCATCTTGCCCGGGATCATCCAGTTCGCGAGATCGCCCTTCCTGCTGATCTGCATCGCACCGAGAATCGCGAGATTGATGTGGCCGCCGCGAATCATCGCGAACGAATCCGCCGAAGAGAAAATCGACGAACCGGGCAGCGTCGTCACCGTTTGCTTGCCGGCGTTGATCAAGTCGGCGTCGACTTCGTCTTCGGTCGGCGACGGGCCGATACCGAGCAGACCGTTCTCCGACTGCAGCCACACTTCGGCGCCCGCCGGCACGTGGTTCGCGACCAGCGTCGGCAAGCCGATGCCGAGGTTCACGTAAAAGCCGTCCTGCAGTTCCTTCGCCGCGCGCGCGGCCATTTCGTCACGAGTCCATGCCATGATCAGTCTCCTTTCGCGCGGACGACGCGTTGTTCGATGCGTTTTTCCGGATGCGCATTCAGCACGATGCGCTGCACGAAGATGCCAGGCGTATGGATCGCGTCCGGATCGAGCTCGCCCACTTCGACGATCTCTTCGACTTCCGCGACGGTGATGCGGCCCGCCATCGCGCACATCGGATTGAAGTTGCGCGCGGTGCGGCGATAGATCAGGTTGCCGGCCTTGTCGGCCTTCCATGCCTTGACGAGCGCGACATCGGCGGTCAGCGAATGTTCGAGCACGTAGTGGTTCTCCCCGAACTGGCGGGTTTCCTTGCCCTCGGCGATCTGCGTGCCGAAGCCGGTGTTCGTGAAAAACGCCGGGATGCCCGAGCCGCCCGCGCGCAGCTTCTCGGCGAGCGTGCCTTGCGGCGTGAATTCGAGCTCGAGTTCGCCGGCCAGGTACTGGCGCTCGAACTCCTTGTTTTCGCCGACGTACGACGAGATCATCTTCTTGATCTGACGCGTCTCGAGCAGCAGGCCGAGGCCGAAACCGTCGACGCCCGCGTTGTTGCTGATGCAGGTGATGCCCTGCACCTTCGAATCGCGCAGCGCAGCGATCAGCGCCTCAGGAATGCCGCACAGCCCGAAGCCGCCGACGGCGAACGTCTGCCCGTTCTTGACGATGTCCTTCAGCGCCTCGGCGGCGCCTGGATAGACCTTGTTCATCTGTATGTCCCTTCCTCTATGGAAACCCGAAACGTGTACTTAGTCCGCCGGATCATTGCGGCTGATATCGCAACGGGCGAACTTCACGTCGCCTCACGATACCGCTACGTCATTCTAGTCATCCGCGGCTTGAGCCGCGTTGTCAATCTGCCCGAAAGAGTACGCTGCGCCCGCCATGCGGCACAATACGCAAAAATACATAAGTACTTGCCTCCCGCCCATGCCCGCCCTGGATTACCGCACTGCGTTTCACCTCGCGCCGATCGGACTCGTGCTGTCCCGCGAGCGGACCATCGAAGACTGCAACGACGAGCTAGCGTCGATATTCGGCTACGCGCGCGACGCGCTGATCGGTCAGTCGTTCCAGGTGTTGTATCCATCGGCGGATGAGTTCGAGCGGATCGGGGCGCGCATTCCGCCGATCATGACCGCGCAAGGCAGCTACGCGGACGACCGGATCATGAAGCGCGCGAACGGCGAGCTGTTCTGGTGTCACGTGACGGGCCGCGCGCAGCAGCGCACCGACCCGCACGCGGCGGGTGTCTGGACCTTCGAGGATTTGAGCGCAACCCGGCGGGTCGCGGTGGAACTGACGCCACGCGAGCGCGAAATCGCCGCGCAACTGGTGACGGGCAAGACCAGCAAGCAGATCGGCCGCGTGCTCGACATCAGCCCGCGCACGGTCGACGTCTACCGCGCGCGGCTCATGCGCAAATACGATACGGGCAATGCGACCGAGCTGTTGCAGCGGCTGCTCGGGGATTGAGAGAGGGCGTTTGAAGCGCGCGACAGCGCTGTCAAGCCGCGCGCTCAGGCCACCTTGACGAGCGCCGCGCTCTCGATGGCCGCGCGCAGTACGTCAGGCACCGGCACCGACTTGCCCGCCGCGTAGTCGATCCACACGCATCGCGCGGCGCCTCGCGCATAGAGCGTATCCGGCTCATCGGCGCGCAGGAGCTCGAAAGCCGTATCGAAGCTGCTGCGCCCCGGTGTCGCCACCGACATCCGGCCGATCACGTCGCCCGGATAGTGCAGCTGCTTCAGAAACTCCATCGACGCATTGACGATCACCGGCCCCTGCCCGTCCGCGCGCTGGCCGACAAAGTCCATGTGCTCGAACCAGGAAATCCGCACCTGCTCCATGTAGCGGAAATAAACCGTGTTGTTGACGTGACCGAAGGCGTCCATGTCGCCCCAGCGGATCGGCATCGTCATTTCGAAAACTGCGTGAAAATCGCTCATTCTGTACTTCCGTTCTTCCTTTTTCTGCCTGACTTTTGAAACTTTGGACGACCCGCTCACGCGAGTCCGAAGCCGTCGTCGGCGACGATCACCGAGCCGTTGATGAACTGCGATTCATCCGCCGCGAGCAGCAGGAGCAGCCCGTCGAGATCCTCCGGCTTGCCGACCCGATGACGCGGCAGCATCGCCACGAGTTTCTGCCCCTGATCGGTCGACCAGTGGTGATGGTTGATCTCGGTGTCGATATACCCGGGGCAGATCGCGTTCACATTGATGCCGTGCTTGCCCCACTCGAGCGCCATCGCCTTCGTCATGTGGACCACCGCGGCCTTGCTCATCGAATACAGGCCGATTTGCGGCAGCACGCGCAAGCCCGCCATCGACGCGATGTTGATGATCCGGTACGACGGCTTCTGCGCGTTGTTGCCGCGCATGATCATGCGCTTGGCGACTTCCTGCGCCACGAAAAACGCGCCGCGCGTATTCGTGTCGAACACGTATTCGAAGTCCGCCGGCGTGACCTCGGACAGCTTCTGCGTGGTCGACACGCCCGAGTTGTTGACGAGGATATCGATGGTGCCGGCCTCGGTCTCCGCGTGCGCGACCGCCGACTTGATGCTCTGATAGTCGGTCACGTCGAGCGACACGACGTGCGCGGCGCCGCCGGACGCCTCGATTTCTGCGCGCAGCTCCTTGAGCCGCTCGGTACGTCGGCTCGCCAGCACGACCTTCGCGCCCGCCTGCGACAGCACCTGCGCGAAGCGCTTGCCCAGCCCGCTCGAGGCGCCCGTAATCAGCGCGACCTTGCCTTCCAGATTGATCGAACGGCCCATTGTCTTTCCTTGTTCGGTTGTGGTGACAACTGCGGTTGACGGGTTCGGTAGGATCCGACTAAGGGTCTTTACCGTATCATGAAATAGTACGCTCGTGCTAATCTGTGGCTTTTCAGGTTGCGGCGCGGGGATCGATCGCCCACAATACGAACCCGAAAAAAGCATTCTAACGGTAAGAGGAGCATCAATGACCCCCGCAAGTCTCATTGAGCAGTACGGCCCGCGCGAGTCGATGGAGTATGACGTCGTCATCGTCGGCGGCGGCCCTGCGGGCCTGTCGGCGGCCATTCGCCTGAAGCAGCGCGCCGCCGAACAAGGCGCTGACATTGGCGTATGCGTACTCGAAAAAGGCTCTGAGATCGGGGCGCATATTCTGTCGGGCGCGGTGATGGATCCGCGCGCGCTGACCGAATTGATCCCGGACTGGAAGGAGAAAGGCGCGCCGCTGACGGTCGACGTGACCGAAGACCGCTTCCTGTTCCTGTCGGAGACGGGCGCGAAGAGCGTACCGAACTGGGCGTTACCGGACAATTTCAAGAATCACGGCAACTACGTGATCAGCCTCGCGAACGTGACGCGCTGGCTGGGTCAGCAGGCCGAGGCGCTCGGCGTCGAGATTTTCCCGGGCTTTTCGGCGGCTGAAGTGCTGTACAACGACGACGGCTCGGTCAAGGGCGTCGCGACGGGCAACCTCGGCATCGGCAAGGACGGCGAGCCGACCGAGAACTTCCAGCTCGGCATGGAACTGCACGCGAAGTACACGCTGTTCTGCGAAGGCGCGCGCGGCCACCTCGGCCGCCAGCTGAACGAGAAGTTCAAGCTGCGCGACGGCGTCGATCCGCAGGTGTACGGCATCGGTATCAAGGAGCTGTGGGAGATCGATCCCGCCAGGCACAAGCCGGGTCTGGTGATGCACACGGCCGGCTGGCCGCTCGAAAACGACACGTACGGCGGCTCGTTCCTCTACCACATGGACAACAACCAGGTCGTGGTCGGCTTCGTGGTCGGCCTCGGCTATTCGAATCCGTATCTGTCGCCGTTCGAGGAATTCCAGCGCTACAAGACGCATCCGGCGATCCGCGCGATTCTCGAAGGCGGCAAGCGCGTGTCCTACGGTGCGCGCGCGATCACCGCGGGCGGCCTGATGTCGTTGCCGAAGCTGGTGTTCCCGGGCGGTGCGCTGGTCGGCGACGACGCGGGCTTCCTGAATGCGTCGCGCATCAAGGGTTCGCACGCTGCGATCAAGACCGGCATGCTCGCCGCCGATGCCGCGTTCGACGCCGTCCAGGCAGGCCGTCAATCAGACGAATTGAGCGCCTACCCGGAAGCGTTCAAGACGTCGTGGCTCTACACCGAGCTCTATCGCGCGCGTAACTTCAAGCAGTGGATGAGCAAGGGTCTCTACCTCGGCACGCTGATGGTCGGTCTCGAGCAGAAGCTGCTCGGCGGCAACGTGCCGTGGACGCTGCACCATCAGCATTCCGATCATGAAATGCTGAAGCCGGCTTCGCAGTGCAAGCCGATCACGTATCCGAAGCCGGACGGCAAGCTGACGTTCGATCGGCTGTCCTCGGTGTTCATCTCGAACACGAATCACGAGGAAAATCAGCCGGCGCACCTGACGCTGAAGGATCCGACCGTGCCGGTCAACGTGAACTGGCAGACCTACGCGGGACCGGAGGCACGTTATTGCCCCGCTGCAGTGTACGAGTTCGTGAAGAACGACGACGGCAGCGAGCGGCTCGTCATCAATGCGCAGAACTGCGTGCACTGCAAGACCTGCGATATCAAGGACCCGACGCAGAATATCGTGTGGGTCACGCCGGAAGGCGGTGGCGGTCCGAACTATCCGAATATGTGATTGAGATGCCGTTTGCCTTTGCGGCGCTGCGCGATAACCGGCAGCGTCGCGCAGGCAAATTCCGATAGCGCGCTCGCGCTTTCGTCTGCGCGCATTCTTGCGCGTTTCGTTGGTCCCCTTCCCTATTCTTTTCTATGGCGGCTCGTTCGCCGCCAATCGCGGGACCGCGTCAGGGTTACGGCGCGCTCGCCGCGATCTTCGGCGTGCTCACGGCCACATCACCGCATTGCGCGCGATGGCGCAACGCGTGATCGATCAGCACGAGCGCAAGCATCGACTCGGCAATCGGCGTCGCACGAATGCCGACGCAGGGGTCGTGCCGCCCGAAGGTCTCGACGATCGCGGGGCTCCCCTCTTTGTCGATCGAACGGCGCGGCGTGCGAATGCTCGACGTCGGCTTGATCGCGATCGACACCGTGATGTCCTGCCCTGTCGAAATACCGCCGAGCACGCCGCCCGCGTGATTGCCGACGAAACCTTCCGGCGTCAGCTCGTCGCCATGCACCGAGCCGCGTTGCGCGACGCTCGCGAAGCCCGCGCCGATCTCGACGCCCTTCACCGCGTTGATGCCCATCATCGCGTGCGCGATGTCGGCGTCGAGGCGGTCGAACAGCGGCTCGCCGAGGCCAACCGGCACACCGGAGGCAACCACGTTGATGCGCGCGCCGATCGAATCACCGTCCTTGCGCAGCGCGTCCATATACGCCTCGAGCTGCGGAACGATCTCCGCATTCGGCACGAAAAACGGGTTTTCGCGCACCTGCGCCCAATCGACGAACGGCACGTCGATCTCGCCGAGCGCGGCCATATAGCCGCGAATTTCGGTGCCGAACTTCTCGCGCAGCCACTTCTTCGCGACCGCGCCCGCCGCGACCGTCGGCGCCGTCAGTCGTGCCGACGAGCGGCCGCCACCGCGGTAATCGCGAATGCCGTACTTTTGCCAGTACGTGTAGTCGGCGTGGCCTGGGCGGAACGTTTCCGCGATGTTGCCGTAGTCCTTGCTGCGCTGGTCGGTATTGCGGATCAGCAGCGCAATTGGCGCGCCGGTGGTTTGACTTTCGAACACGCCCGAGAGGATCTCGACCTTGTCTTCTTCCTGGCGCTGCGTCACGTGGCGCGACGTGCCCGGCTTGCGGCGATCGAGTTCGAACTGGATGTCGGCTTCGTTGAGCGCCATGCCCGGCGGGCAGCCGTCGATCACGCAGCCGATAGCGGGGCCGTGCGATTCGCCGAAGGTCGTGACAGTGAAAAGCGTACCGAGCGTGTTGCCGGACATGAGCGTCGTCCAAAGAAATACGGGGAGAACGTTATTATGCCAGCCCGCTCGCCTCGAAGCCGGACCTGGCGACGGCGATGGCCGATCGGCCAGGGCGCACTCGGCCGAACGCGAGTGATGGTGGGCGAGCTCGCCATCTCGGCGTCCGCGCACCGGCCCACGGCTATTTGCGGGCGCCGCGCAGCTCGGTCACGATCCGCTGCAGTGTCTCCGGCGTCGCGAGCGCCGGGTCGATCGGCTCGCCGACGGCGAGGCTCAGCCGGCTCATCACACCTTTGCTGGTCGGCCGCGGCCAGGTTGCGTCCACCGCGCGCGAAAACACGCTGCCCCACAGTCCGCGAAGCGCCATCGGAATGACGGGCGCCGGCGTCCGCCCGACGATCTCGGCGACGCCGTGGCGAAACGGATTCATCTCGCCGGTACGCGTCAGCTTCCCTTCGGGAAAGATGCAGACGAGTTCGCCGTCCGCGAGCGCCTGCGCGCACAGGTCGTACGCACGCGCGAGCAGCGCCGCGTCCTGATGCGCGGACGCGATCGGAATCGCCTTCGCGTGCCGGAACAGCCAGCCGACGAACGGCGAGCGGAAGATCTGGTGGTCCATCACGAAGCGGATCGGCCGCGGGCTTTCGGCCATGATGACGATCGCATCGACGAAACTGACGTGGTTGCACACGAGCACCGCCGCGCCCTGCTCCGGAATCCGCTCCGCGTGCACGAGCCGGATCCGGTAGAACGTATGCACGAGCAGCCACGCGATGAAGCGCAGCAGGAACTCGGGCACGAGCGAATAGATGTAGCCCGCGACGACCACATTCAGAAGCGCGGTGACGAGGAAGATCGCCGGAATACTGAAGCCCGCGGCGGTCAGGCCCACTGCCATCAGCGCCGACACGATCATGAACAGCGAGTTGAGGATGTTGTTCGCGGCGATGATGCGCGCGCGATGGCTCGGCTGACTACGACTCTGGATCAGCGCATACAGCGGCACGCTGTAAAAGCCGCCGAACATCGCGAGCAGGAACAGATCGGCGAGCACGCGCCAATGCGCTAGCCGCGCGAGAAATTCGCCAACGCTGAGCAGATGCCCCGCCGGCGGCAGCGCGTGGCTCGCGAAAAAAAGATCGATCGCGAACACGCTCATGCCGATCGAGCCGAGCGGCACGAGGCCGACTTCGATCCGCCGCTTCGAGAGCCGTTCGCACAACAGCGAGCCGATGCCGATGCCGATCGAAAACGTGGCGAGCAGCACGGTCACGACGTCGGGATCGGCGGACAGCACGTCCTTCGCGAAGTTGAAGAACGACGCGAGGAACGTCGCGCCGACAAACCACAGCCACGAAATGCCGAGCAGACCAAGAAATACCGTGCGGTTTTCGTGCGCGAGCTTCAGATTGCGCCACGTTTCGCTCACCGGGTTCCAGTTGATGCGCAACCCGGGCTGCGGCGCGGGCGTAGCCGGCACGAAGCCCGACACGGCGCGCCCGATCAGCGCGATCGCGATACACGCGCAAGCGAGCACCACCGCGCCATGCTCGGCGAACCCCGCGCCCGCGCCGCCGACAATCGTGCCAATCAGGATCGCGACGAAGGTGCCCATCTCGACCATGCCATTGCCGCCGACCAGCTCCGCCTGCGACAGATGCTGCGGCAGATACGAGTACTTGACCGGCCCGAATACCGTCGAATGCACGCCCATCAGGAACGTGCACAGGTACAGCAACGGCGCGCCATGCAGCCAGAACCCCGCGCCGCCGACCAGCATCACCGCGATCTCGAAAGTCTTGACGAGGCGCGTGAGCAACGCCTTGTCGTACTTGTCCGCGATCTGGCCGGAAGTGGCCGAAAACAGCACGAAAGGCAGAATGAAAATCGCGGAGATCAGGAACGCCGCGGTTTTCGGGTCGACGCCCGAAAACCGCGCCGCCTGATACGTGACGAGCGACGTGAAGCCGATCTTGAACACGTTGTCGTTCATCGCGCCGAGAAACTGTGTCCAGAAGAACGGCGCGAAGCGGCGCTGGCCGAGCAGGCGGAACTGGGATTCGTGCGCTTCGTGCGCGCGAGCGGCGCGGCGGGCGGCGGGCAACGGACGATCGTTCATGAAGTCAGGAGAACGGCGCAGAAAAATGGCGATGATGCGGGCGGCACGGCCGGCAAGCGGATCGCCGCGACTCGCGCACGCGGCTCCCGCAATCCGCCCGCACCAGCTCCAGGCACAAAAAAAGCGCCCGCTTGCGCGCGCGCCCTGTCGGCGGATTCGCGCTCGCGGCGACGGCCGGAGCGCAACCTTCGAGCCACGCGCATTAGCGCGCCGGCTGCTGGTCCTGTCCTTCCTGCTCTTCCGGCCAGTCGCGGATATAGGCCTTCAGCATGCGGTTCTCGAACCCCTGCTCCTCGACCACCGCCTTCGCGACGTCGTAAAACGAGATGACGCCCATCAGCGTGCGGCTTTCCATGACGGGCAGATAGCGCACGTGATGCTCGAGCATCATGCGGCGCACTTCGTTGACGTCGGTTTCGGGTGTGCAGGTGAGCGGATGGTCGTCCATCACCTTGCGGATCGTCGAGGTGCCGACGCTGCCGCCGTTCTCGCTCAAGGTCAGAATGATTTCGCGAAACGTCAGCATGCCGACGAGGTCGCCGTACTCCATCACGACGAGCGAGCCGATGTCGTGCTCGGCCATGGTATTGACGGCGTCATGCAGCGTGGTATCCGGCGTGACTGTAAAAAGAGTATTGCCCTTGACTTTAAGAATGTCGCTGACTCGCATGATCTATCTCCTGATACCGCCAATCTTGCAGTGCATGAAATGTTTTTTCGATCCTATCGGAAAGGCCCATAAAAGGAAAGCGGCCCGCCAGCCAAGGCGCGGCGGGCTTCGGAGACTCGAATTCATCTGACTTCCAGATTGCGAGCATGCCCCGCGCCCGGCACGAGCCGCACGAACCCGCGGGAAAACCGCGCTTGAAGCGGCGCGCGCCAATGATAGGATGGCCGCCCACCCCGATCTTTCGCGAGGCCGCCCGCGGCCCGCCGCCCACGATGTCCGCCAACCGTTTCGATACGCTTGCGCTGCACGCCGGCGCAGCCCCCGACCCTGCCACCGGCGCGCGCGCGACGCCGATCTACCAGACCACGTCGTTTTCGTTCCGCGACTCGGATCACGCCGCCGCGCTGTTCAACATGGAGCGCGCCGGCCACGTCTACTCGCGCATCTCGAATCCGACCGTCGCCGTGTTCGAGGAGCGCGTCGCCGCGCTCGAAAACGGCGCCGGCGCGATCGGCACTGCGAGCGGCCAGGCCGCGCTGCATCTGGCGATCGCGACGCTGATGGGCGCGGGTTCGCACATCGTCGCGTCGAGCGCGCTGTACGGCGGCTCGCACAATCTGCTGCATTACACGCTGCGACGCTTCGGTATCGAGACGACCTTCGTCAAGCCCGGCGACTTCGACGCGTGGCGCGCCGCGCTGCGCCCCAACACGCGGCTGCTATTCGGCGAAACGCTCGGCAATCCGGGCCTCGACGTGCTCGACATCGCCGCGCTCGCACAGATCGCGCACGCGCACCGCGTGCCGTTGCTGGTCGACTCGACCTTCACGACGCCCTACCTGCTGCGCCCCTTCGAGCACGGCGCCGACCTCGTCTACCACTCGGCGACCAAGTTTCTCGGCGGCCACGGCACGACGATCGGCGGGGTGCTGGTCGACGGCGGCACGTTCGACTTCGAAGCTTCCGGCCGCTTTCCCGAATTCACCGAGCCGTACGACGGTTTCCATGGCATGGTATTCGCGGAGGAAAGCACCGTCGCGCCGTTCCTGCTGCGCGCGCGTCGGGAAGGCTTGCGCGACTTCGGCGCGTGCCTGCATCCGCAGGCCGCGTGGCAGCTGCTGCAAGGCATCGAGACACTGCCGTTGCGCATGGAGCGTCACGTCGTCAACACACGGCGCGTGGTCGAGTTTCTCGCCGGTCATGCGGCGGTCGAATCGGTCGCCTATCCCGAGTTGCCGACGCATCCCGACCACGCGCTCGCCAGGCGGCTGCTACCGCGCGGCGCGGGCGCCGTGTTCAGCTTCAACCTGCGCGGCGACCGCGCGGCCGGGCGCGCCTTCATCGAAGCGCTCACGCTCTTCTCGCACCTCGCGAACGTCGGCGACGCGCGCTCGCTGGTGATTCACCCGGCATCGACGACGCACTTCCGCATGGATGCCGCCGCGCTCGCCGCGGCCGGTATCACCGAAGGCACGATCCGTCTGTCGATCGGGCTCGAAGATCCGGATGACCTGATCGACGATCTCAAGCGCGCGCTGAAGGCCGCGCAAAGAACCGCGCAACCGGCGAGCGGCGGTCGTACCGCAACGCCGAACGGCAGCGCCTCACAACAGACCGCCACTGCCGCGCCCGCCGCCACGAGCACCCCCGCCCGCCCGGAGTCCGAATGATCGTCACCGTTCAAGGCAAATCGGCCTACGCCTACACCGGCGGCAAACCCTTCGACGCGAGCCTGCCAACCGCCGTGTTCGTCCACGGTGCCGAGCACGATCACAGCGTGTGGGCGCTGCAAAGCCGCTACTTCGCGCATCACGGCTTCGGCGTGCTCGCGGTCGATCTGCCGGGCCACCGACGCAGCGCCGGCCCCGCGCTCGCCAGCATCGCCGCGCTGGCCGACTGGCTCGCCGCGCTGCTCGATGCCGTGGGCGTCACGCGTGCGTTCGTCGCCGGCCACAGCATGGGCTCGCTGATCGCGCTCGACTTCGCCGGCCGCTATCCGCAGCGCGCGACGCATCTTGCGCTGCTCGCCACCGCGCTGCCGATGACGGTCTCCGACGCGCTGCTCGACGCCGCGCTCAATCGCGAGCCCGAGGCAATCGGCATGGTCAACCAGTGGTCGCATTCGACGCTCGCCGCGAAGCCCTCGTGCCCCGGCCCCGGTTTCTGGCTGCACGGCATGAACCAGCGGCTGATGGAGCACGTGTCCGCCAGCGGCGAGCCGCATCTGTTCCACACCGATTTCACCGCCTGCCATACCTATGCGGACGGCCACGCTCGTGCGGCGCAGGTGCGTTGCGCCGCGCGCCTGATCGTTGGCCGGCGCGATGCGATGACGTCGCCGCGCGCGGCGAAAGCGCTTGCCGATGCGCTCGCGCAGGCGGGCACGCCGGTCGACACCGTCACGCTCGATGCGGGCCACGCGTTGATGACCGAGCAACCCGACGCGACGCTCGATGCGCTCTACGGCTTCGCTTCGCGGCCGCCGCACGAAGCGCGCTGAAGGGGCCCGCGTTGGCCGCTCGCCGCGCGCCTCGGTGCTCCGCGGGCGGCCGTCGGGAATGCCGTTGCGAAGCGCCACCGAATCGCTACGAACGACCACGATACCCACGCCGAACCCGCCGCGCCATCTGCCGAATGGCCAGGTTGCGCCAGGCAGGCGATCGCCGGAGAATGATTGAAGCTGTCTTTTTCAGCCTCCGGAGGCCGTCATGGCTCATACAGCGCATACCGATCACTTCGCGAACTTCGCGGAGTTTTATCCGTACTACCTGAGCGAGCATCGCAACCTCGTGTCGCGGCGGCTGCATTTCGTCGGCTCGCTCGGCGTCATTGGCTGCCTCGCGATGGCGCTCGCCACCGGCTACTGGCTATGGTTGCCGGCGGCCGTGGTGTGCGGCTACGGCTTCGCGTGGGTCGGCCATTTCTTCTTCGAAAAGAACAGGCCGGCCACCTTCCGTCATCCGTTTTACAGCCTGATGGGCGACTGGGTAATGTTCAAGGACATCTGCGTGGGGAAGATTTCGTTGTAGCTTTATCGGGCGGCTCGAAGTCTGGCCGCCCTATCATGCTGCCTGGTGCGGCATCGAAGCCGCCGCGCGCTCGCCATCGCCGGCTTGCGCCGCCCGTGCCGCCGCGCGCGAGGCGAGCAACGCGGCGAGCGTCACCTTCAGCTGGTCGTTGTCGAGCGCGGCGAGCAGCATGCCGCCGTCCACGCGCGTGGAGTCGAGTTCGAGCTGATACGCAAGCTCCGCGCGGTCGATCACGAACAGGTCGTACAGCCGCTGCACGGTCACCTGAGCCGGGTTCGCGAGCAGCACGAAGTGCGGGCCGGTATGGTCCTCCTCCAGCCGCGCGATCCACTCGATCTCCTCGAGACGCTGCAACAGCATCAGCGTCGTATCCTTGTCGCGGCGAAGCATCCGGGCAAGCTCGGGCATCGTGTAGCCGCGTCTGCCGCCCTCACGCGCCTCGCACAGCCGCGCGAGCAATTCGAGCGAATCGAACAGATTGCTGCCATAGAACACAGGGCGGTGAAACTGACCGATGCGAATCGCCGGCAACGCCGACGCGATCATCGCGCCGGTCAGCGTGATGAACCAGCACAGGTACATCCACACCAGGAACAGCGGCACCGCGGCGAACGCGCCGTACACCGCCGTATAGGTCGGAATACGGCGCACGTAGTAGCCGAAGCCGCGCTTGGCGAGCTCGAAAGCGACCGCGGCGATCACGCCGCCGACCACCGCGTCGCGCCATTCGACACGGCAGTTCGGCAGATAAACGTAAAGGATCGTGAACGCGAGCATCGTGAACGGCAGCGAAGCGCTCGCGAGCGCCCATTCGATCAGCGGTGTGATGCGCTGCGCGGCGCTAAACGACATCGATTGCGTGAACAGATACGACGAGATGGACAGGCTCACGCCGATCAGGATCGGACCGAGCGTGATGATCGCCCAGTACACGAGAATGCGCTGCGCGACGGGCCGCGCCTTGCGCACGCGCCAGATCACATTGAACGCGGACTCGACGGTCATCATTGTCATCACCGCGGTGACGAACAGGATGATCATGCCGATCGTGGTCAGCCCTTTGGCCTTCGATGCGAACTGGTTCAGATACTTGAAGATCTGATCGTTCAGTTGCGCGGGCATCAGATGGTCGGCAAGAAAAAACTGCAGCGACGCCTGGAACGAGCTGAAGATCGGAAACGCGGTGAACAACGCAAACGCGACGGTGGCGAGCGGCACGAGCGCGAGCATCGTCGTGAACGTCAGGCTGCCCGCGACCTGCGGAATCCGGTCCTCGCCGATGCGTTGCGCCGCGAATTGCGCGAGCCGTTTGAGCGTGTCGAGATCGAAACGCACCTTAACCAACAAACCTGCCTCCTTGCTTGCTGAACCGTCAGACCGGGACTGCGGGAACTCCGCGCGGCGTTTGGCCAGAAGCACCTGGCCGAACGGCTATGAGCGGCCTGTGCAACGGACCGAGCCCCTATAATACCCGTTCAATGATGAGGCCTATGAAAGACATTCTCGTGCTTTATTACAGCCGTCACGGCGCCACGCGCGAACTCGCGCTGGCGATCGCACACGGCGTCGACAGCGTCCCCGGCACGCAGGCGCGCGTGCGCACCGTGCCGGCGGTTTCCACGGTTTGCGAGGCGAGCGAGCCGGACATTCCCACCGAAGGACCACCGTACGTCGAGCTGCGCGACCTCGAAGAATGCGCGGGCCTCGCGCTCGGCTCGCCGACCCGCTTCGGCAACATGGCGGCCGCGCTCAAATACTTTCTCGACGGCACCACGCCGCAGTGGCTATCCGGTGCACTGTCGGGCAAGCCGGCCTGCGTGTTCACGTCGACCGGCAGCCTGCACGGCGGCCAAGAATCCACGCTGCTGTCGATGATGCTGCCGCTGCTCCATCACGGCATGCTGATCGTCGGCATTCCGTACACGGAGAGCGCGCTGTCCACTACGCAGACCGGCGGCACGCCGTACGGCGCGTCGCATTACGCGCGCGCGGGCACGACTGGCCATGGCATCTCCGCCGACGAACGGACGCTGGCGATTGCGCTTGGCGCGCGCGTTGCGCGCACGGCGGCGTCGATGTCCGAAAGGCCGTGAGCGTAAAGCCGTGAACGAACCGGATCCGCAACCCTCCGAACGCGACGATGCCCGTCGTGACGCGGGTGGCGCTGAACTCGCGGCCACGAACTCCGGGGGCCACGCGAACGCGGCGCCCGCAAGCCTCGCGGCGAACGCGTCGGCATTTGCAACCGTCGTGCCCGTGCAACCCAAAGCTGCCGCCGCGCTCGTCGCCGCTTTCACACTGGTCTCGATGATCGTGCTTGCCGTCGCATGGGAATGGTGGCTCGCGCCGTTGCGCTCTGGCGGCTCGCTGCTCGTGCTGAAAGCGTTGCCACTACTCTCCGCGTTGCCGGGCGTGTGGCGACGTCGGCTTTACACGATGCAATGGGCGTCGATGCTGATCCTGCTGTATTTCGCCGAAGGCGTCGTGCGTGGCTGGAGCGATCATGGCTTGAGCGCGCGGCTCGGCTGGCTTCAAGCTGCGCTCGCCATGATCTTCTTCACCTGCGCGCTCGCGTATGTCGGACCGTTCAAGCGCGCGGCGAAACGAGCCGCGAAGCAGGCTGCGAAGCAGGCTGCAAAGCAGGCTGCAAAGCAAGCCGCCAGCGAACCGACCCCGCCCGCCTGACGCCCAAGCCCCAACACCGTCAACCGATCCACATGACCCACACCGCTTTTCTCGCCGCCTGCCGCGACGCCATCGGCGCGACTCACGTACTGACCGATGCGCACGACACCGCTCCATTTCTGACCGACTGGCGCCGCCGCTACACCGGCGCGGCCTGCGCGGTGCTGTGCCCGGCCACGTCCGCGGAAGCCGCCGCGCTCGTCAGGCTCGCGGTCGAACATTGCGTCGCGCTGGTGCCGCAGGGCGGCAATACCGGCCTCGCGGGCGGCGCGACACCCGACGCGAGCGGCGCGCAGGCGGTCATCAGCCTGCGCCGCCTGAATCGCGTGCGCGACATCGATCCGCACAACAACACGATCACGGTCGAAGCCGGCGTGATCCTCGCCGACGTGCAGAAGCACGCCGAAGCGGCCGGGCGTCTGTTTCCGCTGAGCCTCGCCGCCGAAGGCAGCTGCACGATCGGCGGCAATCTGTCGACCAACGCGGGCGGCACCGGCGTGCTGCGCTATGGCAATACGCGCGAGCTATGCCTCGGCCTCGAAGTGGTGACGCCGCAAGGCGAACTGTGGGACGGCCTGCGCGGGCTGCGCAAGGACAACACCGGCTACGATCTGCGCGACCTGTTCATCGGCGCGGAAGGCACGCTCGGCCTGATCACCGCGGCGGTGCTCAAGCTGCATCCGCAGCCGGCCGCGCGCGTCACCGCGCTCGCCGCGCTCGCGTCGCCGCATGCGGCGCTCGATTTTCTCGCGCTCACGCAACGCGTCGCCGGGCCGCTCCTGACCGGCTTCGAACTGATGTCGGATTTCTGCCTGCGCCTCGTCGGCCGGCATTTCGAGCAGATGCGTTATCCGTTCGCCGAACCGCATGCGCAGGTCGTGCTGCTCGAACTGTCGGACAGCGAAAGCGAAGTGCACGCGCGCATGCTGTTCGAGGGGCTGATGGAAACCGCGCTCGAACAAGGTCTGGTGGAAGACGCCGTGGTGGCGGAAAACCTCGCGCAGTCTCGGGCGTTCTGGAATCTGCGCGAGCACATTCCGCTCGCCCAGGCCGAGGAGGGCCTGAACATCAAGCACGACATCGCGGTGCCGATTTCACGCATCGGCCACTTCATCGAAACCACCGATGCGGCAATCGCGCAAGCCGCGCCGGGCGCGCGCATGGTCACGTTCGGCCATCTCGGCGACGGCAATCTGCACTACAACGTGCAGGCGCCCGAGGGCGTCGATGCGAAGGCGTTTCTGCGGCAGTACCAGAGCCCGATCAACCGGATCGTCTACGACAGCGTCGATGCGCATCGCGGCAGCATCAGCGCGGAACACGGACTCGGCCAGTTGAAGATCGACGAAGCCGCCCGCTACAAGCAGGACGTCGAGGTGCGGATGATGCGCGCGATCAAGCAGGCGCTCGATCCGCTGAACCTGATGAATCCGGGCAAGGTGCTACGCTAATGTCTGAAGCCTGCACGATCCGGCGCGCAGGCGTTTTGCAGGAGTCGCGTCCGTGAAGATTCGCGTGCTGTCCGATCTGCATCTGGAAAACGACGAGCCTGAACTGATCCCGCATGCGCAGGCAGATCTCGTGGTGCTGGCGGGCGACATCCACAATCATGCGGCCGGCCCGCGCTGGGCAGCGCAGGCGTTCGACGACGCGGTGCCGGTCGTCTACGTGCCGGGCAATCATGAGTACTACGACGGTGAATTCGGCGCGCTGGAGAGCGCGATGCTCGACGCGGCCGCGCAGGTCGATAACGTGCATATGCTGAACAACGCCGCGCTGGTCGACAGCCAGGGCCGCTGGCGCGTGCTCGGCACGACGTTGTGGACCGACTTCGCGCTGTACGGCGCGACGCCGGATGCAATCGAGGAATCGATCGTCGCCGCGCGCCGGGTCATGCTCGACTATCGCGGGCTGATCCAGATGAACTGGCCGCACGACCCGCGCGACGCCGCGCGCGACTTCACGCCCGCCGATTCGCTAGCGCTGCACCAGCATGCGCGCGCGTGGCTCGAAAGCGAGCTTGCCAAACCGTTCGCCGGCCAAACGATCGTGGTCACGCATCACGCGCCGCATCGGCTGAGTCTGGCCGGGCGTTTTGCCGAAGACCGCGTGTCGGCGGGCTTCGTCAACCATCTGCCCGAGCTCGTGCGCGCGCCTGTCGCGTTGTGGATTCATGGCCACACGCATACGTCGTTCGACTACGTGGTGGACGGCACGCGCGTCGTGTGCAATCCGCGCGGCTATTTCGACCGGCGCACGCGCCAATGGGAAAATCCGCTGTTTGCGTGGGACAAGGTCGTCGAGATCTAGCGGGTACTAGCGGGCCTCTTGCATCGGATCAACCCGCCGCCGCTCACCGCTCGCGCCGCTGCGCATCCTGTGACTCGACCTCGACCGGCACGAGTTGCGGCTGCTGTTCGCGCATGCGGCGCAGCAGATCGCGCGACGCGGCGACGCCGATCAGTCCAAACATGACGGCCAAGCCGATCATCAGGTGCGTATCCATGGATGTGTCGTCCTTCAGTGGTTGCGAGGCGCCGAACAGCGGCGAATCCAGCGCGTCCGGCAAGAGCGGCGACGCGTGAACGACACGTTAACAAATCGGCTGCGCGGGAGAAGTAAAGAAATGTTGCGACGCGGCGCGTGTGTAACAGCTGTCACGCCGCGTGCCCACTCCGCGTGCCGCACTCCGCGTGTCGCTCGAACGTCAATGCATGACGAGCAGACCGTTCAGGTCCGCACGAACTGCCGCAACTCCTCCTGATCCGCCGCCAGCGTCGAAGGCAACTCGTCGCGCAGGAATTCGACCCACGTGCGGATCTTCGCATCGAGATACTGCCGCGACGGATACAGCGCATACAGATTCATCTGCTGCGACGTGTACTCGGGCATCAGCCACACCAGTTCACCGCTGCGCAAACGGCTGATCGCCGAGTAGATCGGAATCAGCGCTACGCCCATGCCCTGGGCGACGGCCACGACCATCGCCTCGGCCACGTTCACCTGAAACGTCGCCGCGCCGAGTGAGACGACTTCCTCGCCGTTCGGGCCGTCGAAGGTCCATTTGTCCGGCGGATTCACCGGCGTCACCATCTGCAGGCAGGCGTGCTGCGCGAGATCCGCAGGCGTTTGCGGCACGCCGCGCCGTTCGAGGTACGCCGGCGACGCGCACGCAATGCTGAACGCGCTGCCAAGGCGCTGCGACACGAGCCCCGAATCCGGCAGGCCGGTTGCGAGGGTCAGCGACACGTCGAAGCCTTCGTCGAGCAGATCGGGCATGCGCTGCGCGAGCGTCAGTTCGATATGCACGTCCGGGTAGCGCTGCTGATAACGCCCCACGGCCGGCACCACATAGTGCTGGCCGAAGCTCGTCATCGCGTGAACCTTGAGCTTGCCGGACGGACGCGCGTGCGCGTCGCTCGCCTCGGCCTCCGCCTGATCCACGTAGGCGAGAATCTGCTCACAGCGCTGCAGATAGCGCTCGCCAGCTTCGGTCAGCGCGATGCGGCGCGTGGTCCGGTTCAAAAGCCGTGTGCGCAGATGCGCTTCCAGATCCGAAACCGCGCGCGACGCGTAGGCCGTCGTCGTATTCAGATGCTGCGCGGCGCCCGTGAAGCTGCCCGCTTCGACGACGCGGACGAAAACGCGCATGTTTTGAAGCGTGTCCATACCTATCCTCAGAAATCGGCAGCGATTGTTACACGATCAGCAATGGCGATTATCTCATGTCTGGTAAAAATGCCTTGCATCTTTACCGGTTATTCCGCAATCGATCGAAAAATATAATTGCGCACAAGCTTCTATAGTCAAATTTGGAGGAAATCGTGCAGTCTCCGGTATTCAAAGGGATCGCCGCAGCCGCGGTTCTTACGATCCTATTAACAATCGCCGGATGCGCAAGTACCGGAGGCGTCGCGCCGCAAACGCACACGATCAATCCTGCGTCGCTCGATGCGGGCAACGCAATCCGCGCCGCCAACGCCGATGCACAGTGGCCCGCCGCCGACTGGTGGCGCGCCTATGACGACCCGCAGCTGGACCGGTGGATCGCGGACGCGCAAGCCGGCAATCCCAGTCTCGCGGTCGCCCAGGCGCGCGTGCGTGAGGCGGCGTCGATGGCCGGCGTCGCGCGCGCGGCGCTCGCGCCGCAAGTCAACGGCAGCCTGTCGATCCAGCGCCAGCAGTGGGCCGACAACGTGTTCTACGGTCCGGGGCCGCTCGCCGGCGAGCAGTCGTGGAACAACACCGGCACGCTCGGCCTCGCGTATCACCTCGACTTCTGGGGCAAGGACAAGAACGCCGCCGAGCGCGCGCTCGACCTCGCGCACGCCAGCGCCGCCGACGCGCGCGCCGCGCAGCTCGAACTGCAGGCGAACGTCGTGCGCACCTATATCGAGATGTCGCTGAACTACGCGTTGCTCGACATCGCGAAGGCCACGCTGCAGCAACAGCAGCACATCGTCGACCTCGCGAACCGGCGCCTGAAGGGCGGCATCGGCACGCAGCTCGAAGTGAGCCAGGCCGAGACGCCGATGCCCGAGTACGAGCGCCAGATCGACGCGATCGACGAGAAGATCGCGCTCGGCCGCAATCAGTTGGCCGCGCTCGCGGGCAAGGGTCCGGGCGCCGGCGACGCGATCCAGCGCCCGACGCTGTCGCTCGCCGCGCCCGCCGGCCTGCCGGCCGCGCTGCCCGCGGATCTGATCGGCCACCGGCCGGACGTGGTCGCGGCACGCTGGACGGTCGCCGCGCAGGCGCGCGGCATCGACGTCGCCAAGGCCGGGTTCTATCCGGACATCAACCTGCTCGCGTCGATCGGCGGCTATGCGGCGATGGGGCCGCTGTTCCAGTTCCTGAAGAATCCGTCGCATAGCTGGAGCGTGGGTCCCGCGCTGACGCTGCCGATCTTCGACGGCGGCCGGCTGCGCTCGCAGCTCGGCGCGGCGTCGGCGGGCTACGACGAGGCCGTCGAGCGCTACAACCAGTCGATCGTGGGCGCGCTGAAGGACATCTCCGACCAGGTGATCCGCATCCGTTCGCTGACCACCCAGGCCGACGACGCCGACCGCTCGGTCGCCGCCGCGCGCAGGAACTACGAGCTGTCGCGCGAAGGCTACCGGCGCGGCTTGACCGACTATCTGAACGTGCTGGTCGCACAAAACCAGTTGCTGCGCGCCCAGGAAGGCGTCGCCAAAGTGCAGGCCGAGCGGCTCGGCGCGCATGCGTCGTTGATGACGGCGCTCGGCGGCGGTCTCGACGATCCGGCCAACGGTCCGCGGGATAACGAAACGTTGCCGGCGCATGGCAAGGGCAGCGGCGAGAGCAAGAGCGGCGCGGCGAGTAGCGACACGGCAACAGCGGATGCGAACGCCAACGCCAACGCAAAGACCAACGCGGCCATCACCACCGCATCGCACACCCCGAACGCGCGCGCGTCCGAGTAAGGAAGGCCATGTCCTCCTCGCCCTCCCCGTCGAGCGCGCGCCCCGCCTCGTTCGCCGCGCTCTACGAAGCCGCCGCCCACTGGGCGCGCACCGACGGCCTCGTATGGATCTATCTGTTCAAGTCGCTCGCCGCGTGCTTCCTCGCGCTCGGCATCGCGATGAAGCTCGATCTGCCGCAGCCGCGCACCGCGATGACCACCGTGTTCATCGTAATGCAGCCGCAAAGCGGCGCAGTGTTCGCGAAGAGCTTCTATCGGATCTGCGGCACGCTGGTCGGTCTCGTCGTGATGCTCGTGCTGATCGGACTGTTCGCGCAGCAGCCGGAGCTGTTCCTCGTCACGACCGCGATCTGGGTCGGCATCTGCACCGCCGGCGCCGCGCGCAATCGCAACTTTCGTTCGTACGGCTTCGTGCTGGCGGGCTATACGGCCGCGCTGATCGGCATCCCCGCTTCGCAGCATCCGGACGGCGCGTTCCTGAGCGCGCTCACGCGGGTCGCGGAAGTCGTGATCGGCATCATCTGCGCGGGCGCGGTCAGCGGCCTCGTGTTTCCGCAGTTCGCCGGCCTGCAGATGCGCGGCACCGTGCGTGCGCGCTTCTCGGCGTTCGTCGACTACGTGTCGGCGTCGCTTGCCGGGCGCAACGACCGCGCCCAGATCGAGGCGACCAATGCGCGCTTCGTCGCCGACATCGTCGGCTTCGAGGCCGCGCGCAGCATCGCCGTGTTCGAAGGCCCCGATTCGAGGATGCGCGGCGGCCGCCTCGCGCGTCTGAACAGCGAGTTCATGACCGCGTCGACGCGCTTTCACGCGCTGCATCAACTGATGAACCGTCTGCGCGACGGCGGCACGCACGGCGCGGCGATCGCGATCGCCGCGCTCGAACCGTACTTCAAGGAGATCGCGCCGTTGCTCGCGAAGTCGGGCGAGCCGGTGCTGAGCGCGGCCGACGCCGCGCACGCCGCGGCCCAGCTCGACATCTACAGGAGCGAGTTGCCCAAACGCGTGCGCGCGACGCGCGATGAGCTCGAAACACACCCCGACGCGCCGTTGCTCGATTTCGACACAGGCGCCGAGCTGCTGTACCGCTTCATCGACGACCTGCACGCGTACGCGGCGACCTACGCGTCGCTCGCCGTCGACAAGCACGCGCGCGAACGCTGGATCGAGCGCTACGAGCCGAAAACCAACGCGATCGCGGCCAGCGTCGCGGGCCTGCGCGCGGCCATCGTGATGATGGTGCTCGGGGCGTTCTGGATCGCCACCGCTTGGCCGAGCGGCTCGACGTTGACGCTGGTCGCAGCGACCGTGTGCGCGCTCGCGTCGGCGTCGCCGGATCCGAAGCGCACCGCGTTCAAGATGGCCGGCGGCACGGTGCTCGCGACGCTGATGGGCATGATCGCGGTGTACGGCGTGTATCCGCACATCGACGGCTTCGTGATGCTGTGCGTCGCGCTCACGCCGTTCCTGCTGCTCGGCGTGTTGATGACCACGCGTCCGACGCTCGCGGGCTACGGCGTCGGCTACTGCATCTTCTTCTGCTTCCTCGCCGGCCCCCGACAACGTGATTCACTACGACCCGAGCGCGTTCATGAACGACGCGCTCGCGCTGGTGCTGTCGATGCTGGTGTCGTCGATCGCGTTCGCGGTGCTGCTGCCGCCGTCGACGCCGTGGCTGCGCAACCGCCTGCTCGTCGACCTGCGCCGCCAGGTGCTGCTGGCCGGCCGCGCGGGTCTGGCACGCGTGCGCTCGCGCTTCGAAAGCGGCGCGCGCGATCTGATGTTCCAGATCGACGCGCTGTCGCAGAACGAGCCCGAAACGAAGCGCGACACGCTGCGCTGGCTGTTTTCGGTGTTGGAGGTCGGCAACGCGGTGATCGACCTGCGCCGCGAAATCGCGACGCTGCCCAACGAGCCGCGCTACCACAAAGCGGCACCGTGGCGCGTCGCGCTGCGCGCGCTGCGCGATGCGCTCGCGGCGCTGTTCGAGCGGCCGCGGCAGCAGCACTTCGCGCGCGCGCTCGCGGCGACCGCCGATGCGATCGCGCAAGTGCAGCAGCTGATGGCAGGCTTCACGCCATCGCGCGAAGAACGCCATCAGCTGTTGCGCATCCTCAGTCAACTGCATTTCATCCGTACCGCGCTGCTCGATCCGCAGTCGCCGCTTGCCTCGGCGATCGGCGCGCGCGCGGACGCATCAGAAGAAGAAGGAGTTCCTCATGCCGCGTGATATCGCCGTGCTCGATGCCTATGTGCCGGCCATTGTGCTGCTGTTCATCGCGGGCGCCGCACTGACCTGGCTCGTCGACCGCGTGATCGCCTATACGGGCCTCTATCGCGTGGTGTGGCACCCCTCCCTGTTCCGGGCCAGCTTGCTCGTGTCCGTGTGCGGCCTTCTCGGCCTCGCCGTTTATCGTTGATCAGAGTCGAAACATGACCATCCGAAATCTTGTGGGCTTCATCGCGACAGCCGTCATTTTCATCGTCGCAATCGTGATTGGCCGCGTGCTGTGGGTCCATTACATGGACGAACCGTGGACCCGCGACGGCCGCGTGCGCGCCGAGATCGTCAACGTCGCGCCGGACGTGTCGGGCGCGATCGTCGATCTGCCGGTCAAGGACAACCAGTTCGTGAAGAAGGGCGACCTGCTGATGCAGATCGATCCGTCGCATTACCAGATCGCGGTCGAGCAGGCGCAGGCCGCCGTTGCCGCGCGCAAGGCCGAATTGCAGATGAAGCGCGACGACGCGCAACGGCGTGCCGACATGGATTCGCAGGTGGTGTCGAAGGAAAGCCGCGAAAACGCGACGCATACCGCGTCCGCCGCCGATGCCGCCTATCAGCAGGCACTCGCCGCGCTCGACGCCGCGAAGCTGAACCTCGAGCGAACGCGCGTGGTGTCGCCGGTCGACGGTTACGTGACGAACCTGTCCGTGTTCCGCGGCGACTACGCGACTGCCGGCGCCGCGAAGCTCGCGATCGTCGACAGTCACTCGTTCTGGGTGTATGGCTACTTCGAGGAAACCAAGCTGCCGCACGTGCGCGTCGGCGATCGGGCCGAAGTGCGGCTGATGAGCGGCGGCACGCTGCAAGGCCACGTGGAGAGCATCTCGCGCGGCATCTACGACCGCGACAATCCGCAAAGCCACGAGCTGCTCGCGGACGTGAATCCGACCTTCAACTGGGTGCGCCTCGCGCAGCGCGTGCCGGTGCGCGTGCGGATCGACTCGGTGCCGCCCGACGTGATGCTGGCGGCAGGCACGACCTGCACGGTGGTCGTGCGGCCGGGGACGGGCTCGGGCTCCTCGTTGGCCAACGCGAGCTGACGCCCGCCGCCTTTTATAGCCTGAACTGCCCCACCATCGCCTTCAGCCCGCGTGCCTGATCGTCGAGCGAGCGGGCCGCGGCGGTGGCCTCCTCCACCAGCGCGGCGTTCTGCTGCGTGCCCGAGTCCATCTGCGTGACCGCGAGATTGATCGCCTCGATACCGGCACTCTGCTCGGACGACGCCGCCGAAATCTCGCCCATGATGTCGGTCACGCGCTTCACGGCCTTGACGACTTCGTCCATCGTCTGACCGGCGTCCGCAGCTAGCGTCGAGCCGTTGCCGACGCGCTCGACCGAAGTCTGGATCAAGCCCTTGATCTCCTTGGCGGCCGCCGCGCTGCGTTGCGCGAGGTTGCGCACTTCCGCCGCGACGACCGAAAAGCCGCGCCCCTCCTCGCCCGCGCGCGCCGCCTCGACGGCCGCGTTCAACGCGAGGATGTTGGTCTGGAACGCGATCCCTTCGATCACGCCGATGATGTCGCCGATGCTGCGCGCGCTGTCGTTGATGTCGTTCATCGTCGCGACCACGCGGCTCACGACCGCGCCGCCCTGCTCGGCGATCGCCGACGCGTTGTTCGCGAGCGTGCTCGCCTGCTTTGCATTGTCGGCGTTCTGACGCACCGTCGAGGTCAGCTGCTCCATGCTGCTCGCGGTGCGCTCGAGCGCGAGCGCCTGCTGCTCGGTACGCTGCGACAGATCGAGATTGCCCATCGAAATCTGCCCGGACGCGGTCGCGATCGCATCGGCGCTCGACGCGATGTCGGCAACCGTCGTCGCGAGTCCGCTTTGCATGTCGGACAGCGCGAACAGCATGCTCGCACGGTCCTTGCCGCCGAGCACGATGCGGTTCGACAGATCGCCCGCGGCGATGCGGCGCGCGATCTCCTTCGCGTACGCGGGCTCGCCGCCGAGCTGCGCGGTGAGCCGCCGCACGACCCACGCGGCGATGCCGACCGCGAGCACGATCAGTGCGAGCGTCATCGCCGCGATCATCACGAACGACGAGTGATAGATGAAGCCGGACGCGTCGATCGTCGCCTTCGCGGCGGTGCCGCGCTGCGCGACGAGTTCGTCGACGAGCTTTTCGAGCTTGCCGGTTTCGACGAGCAGCGACACGTCCTGCGTGCCGACCTGCCAGTTCATCTGCGACAGATCGAGCGGCTGCGCTTTCACGAGCGTGACGAAGTCGCGCAGATGACCGCTCCATACCGCGACCGCCGCGGCGAACGCCTTCTGCGCGCCGACCGCCTTCGCGTCCGACTTATTGACGTACTGCTGGAGCGTGCGCAGTTGCTCGTCGAGACCCGCAAGGCCGCGCTCGATATCGGCCCCGAGTTCGTCGCGCTCCTTCGCGGTGGTCGCGGTGAGCAGCATCTTTTGCGCGCGGCTCGCGCGCAGCATGTGGCCGCGCGCTTCCTCGGCGGCGCGGCTCGCGACGTGGCCCTGGTCGTAGATCGATTGCGCGGACGCGTTCAGCCGGCCGATCTGCAGCAGCGAAAACACGCCGATCAGCAGCGTGCCGGCGAGCAGAATCGCAAACGCGATCCGCAGCGTCGCCTTGACCGACAGGCCATTGAACTTCGTTGCCGCTGCGCTGTGTGCCACTGCTTCCATAGTCTCCGTCCCCACGTGTCGACGCGCCGGAAGGTCGGTTCCGGCATCACCACTTATCTCTCCGGGTCTACGGCAGACCGTCCCGCGATCTTGAATTTCGCTTGCGCAAGCCGCGGCGGGTCGTGCGCCGCTTGCCGTTCCCGGTTCCATGTTCGACGCGCCGCTTCTTGAGCCGCGCAATCGCGAGCGCTTTATACCGTGGCCAAAAACTCGCTAAAAGAAGTTTCTTCGGGCCAAGGCTGACCATTCGTCCTTTCACCGCCGAATGAAAAGTCATCCGTCCCCTTGTCCGATTCGCGACAAAACTTGTCCTTACAATTCGCTCCGGCCACATTAAACTTCGGCTAAATATTCAAAACGCCGGTTGCCGCGACGAAATGCCGCAGCGCTTCGCGGAACGCGCCTCGCAGGCGTGTGCTGCCCGCACCGGTTTTCGGCGCCGATTTTTCATTCCACCGTTTTCCCCGATCTTTTTCTAGCGTATGGAAACGAGCCTCGATAAAAACGCCCTTGCCGGCGCATCCGCCACGGGGGCGAGCGCGTCCCCGGCCGCCGCCGCGCCGGCGGCCGCCAAGGTCCAGCGCACGGTGTATTCCGTGCTCGGTGCGATCAGCTTTTCGCACTTGCTCAACGACATGATCCAGTCGCTGATCCTCGCCATCTACCCGATGTTCAAGGACAACTTCTCGTTGTCGTTCGGGCAGATCGGTCTGATCACGCTGACCTACCAGATCACCGCGTCGCTGCTGCAGCCGCTCGTCGGCAGCTATACCGACAAAAATCCGAAGCCGTACTCGCTGCCGGTCGGCATGGGCTTCACGCTGACCGGGCTGCTGCTGATGTCGGTCGCGCCGAACTTCGGCGTGCTGCTGGTCGCCGCGGCGCTGGTCGGCTGCGGGTCGTCGGTGTTCCATCCGGAATCGTCGCGGGTCGCGCGGATGGCCTCGGGTGGCCGTCACGGTCTCGCGCAGTCGTTGTTCCAGGTCGGCGGCAATGCGGGTTCGTCGCTCGGGCCGCTGCTTGCCGCGCTGATCGTGATTCCGCACGGGCAACGCAGCATTGCGTGGTTCTCGGCGGCGGCGCTCGTCGCGATCGTCGTGCTCACGCAGATCGGCCGCTGGTACAAGCGTCATCCGTCGGTCAAAAAGGCGCGCGGCCAGGGCGCGCATGTGACGCTGCCGCGTAACAAGATCATCCTGGCGATGAGCGTGCTGGTGTTGCTGGTGTTCTCCAAGTACTTCTATCTCGCCAGCATCAATAGCTATTTCACGTTCTATCTGATCGAGAGGTTCCATCTGTCGGTGCAGGCCGCGCAGATCCATCTATTCGTGTTCCTCGCGGCGGTCGCGGCGGGCACGGTGATCGGCGGGCCGATCGGCGACAAGATCGGGCGCAAGTACGTGATCTGGGTGTCGATTCTCGGCGTCGCGCCTTTTACGCTGCTGTTGCCGTATGCGAATCTGTTTTGGACTGGTGTGCTGACGGTTGTTATTGGGGTGGTGCTCGCCTCGGCGTTCTCGGCGATTCTTGTTTATGCGCAGGAGTTGATTCCTGGGAAGGTTGGGATGGTGGCTGGGTTGTTCTTTGGTTTTGCCTTTGGGCTCGGCGGCGTGGGCGCCGCGGTGCTTGGGGAACTCGCCGACGCTACCAGTATTGCGTTTGTCTATAAGGTTTGTTCGTTTTTGCCGTTGATTGGGGTGCTGACTGTGTTGTTGCCGGATGTTGAGGGGAAGCGGGTTAAAGGGTGAGGGTGAGCGCGTGCCGCGGGGTTGGGGGCTTTTTTCCTTATCGTGCGGTGTTGGCCTTTCTTGCTGGCTTGTCGGTCTATTGGCGTTGCCCCTGTGCGGGGCGGCACCTACTTTCTTTGCTGCTGCAAAGAAAGTAGGCAAAGAAGACAGCTAAAACCGCCAACCCTTAAGCGGGTCCCTCGGTCTGCATGAGGTAGTGGTGCATCTGGAATCCGTGCTCCCGCACATTCGGCGCCAGTGACAAGGCAGTCATTCTTCCGGCGGCGCTACGCGCGCCGAAACCCCGCTCAAAAACCACCGGTTGTTTCGGCGCATCGCCGAGGCGCAGCCGATGGCCCCGCTGCGCGGGCAAAACCGTTGATTTCCCAGGCAGACCCGTCCGCGACGCACGTAGTGCGGAGTGGGAGGGATGACGGCTTTGTCACGAACGGGGAATGTGCGGGAGCACGGATTCCAGATGCACCACTACCTCATGCAGACCGAGGGACCCGCTTAAGAGTTTGCGGTTTGAGCTGTCTTCTTTGCCTACTTTCTTTGCAGCAGCAAAGAAAGTAGGTGCCGCCCCGCACAGGGGCAACGCTAATAGACCGACAACAAAGCAAGGAAAGGCCAACACCGCCAGAACAACGACTTTCTTCTGTTGCCCTTGCTTGCCCCTCCCCCCGCCCGTGGCTATGCTTGTGCGCATAACCAGCGCCGCACCGGGCGCGCAATTTGCAATTCCGTTTCATCCAACCCCGTCCACTCCCGCCGCACGAGGATCGCCGCCGATGACCCGCTACCGCGATTTCCACCGCCGCTCGATCGACCACCCCGAAGCCTTCTGGCGCGAAGAAGCCCGGCGCATTCACTGGCACACGCCATTCGGCACCGTGCTCGACCGCTCGAAGCCGCCGTTCGCGCGCTGGTTCGTCGGCGGTCGCACGAACCTCTGCCATAACGCGGTCGATCGGCATCTGGCCGAACGCGCGCAGCAGAACGCGCTCGTCTACGTATCGACCGAAACCGGCATCGAGCGGCACTACACGTATGCCGATCTGCACGCCGAAATCAACCGGATGGCCGCCGTCATGCGCTCGCTCGGCGTGAAGCGCGGCGACGTCGTGCTGATCTATCTGCCGATGATCCCCGAGGCGCTGTTCGCGATGCTCGCGTGCGCGCGGCTCGGCGCGATCCACTCGGTCGTGTTCGGCGGCTTCGCGGCGCCGAACCTCGCCGCGCGTATCGACGACGCGAAGCCCGTGCTAATCGTCACTGCCGACGCCGGCGCGCGCGGCGGCAAGGTGGTCGACTACACGCCGCTCGTCGACGAAGCGCTCGCGCGCGCCATGCACAAGACACCGCATGTGCTGCTGATCGACCGGCAGCTCGCGCCCGCCCGACTGAACGCACCCTACCTCGTCGCCTATGAGCCGCTGCGCGAACAGTTCTTCGACGCCCACGTCCCGTGCGAATGGCTCGAATCGAACGAGCCGTCGTACGTGCTGTACACGTCGGGCACGACCGGCAAACCGAAGGGCGTGCAGCGCGATGTCGGCGGCTATGCGGTCGCGCTCGCGGCATCGATGGAGTACATCTTCGAGGGCAAGCCCGGCGACACCATGTTCACCGCGTCCGACGTCGGCTGGGTGGTCGGCCACAGCTACATCGTTTACGCGCCGCTGATCGCGGGGCTGACCACCGTGATGTACGAAGGCACGCCGGTTCGCCCGGACGGCGGCATCTGGTGGCGGCTCGTCGAACAGCACAAGATCAACCTGATGTTCACCGCGCCGACCGCGATACGCGTGCTGAAGAAGCAGGACCCGGCGCTGATGAAGGCGGCCGATCTGTCGAGCCTGCGCACGCTGTTTCTCGCCGGCGAACCGCTCGACGAACCGACCGCCGAATGGATCTCCAACGCGTTGAACAAGCCGGTGATCGACAACTACTGGCAGACGGAAACCGGCTGGCCGATGCTCGCGATTCCGCGCGGCATCGAGGCACTGCCGACCAAGCTCGGTTCGCCGGGCGTGCCCTCGATCGGTTATAGCCTGACCGTGCGCGACGAGCTGACCGGCGAGCCCTGCGCGCCCGGCGAGAAAGGCGTGCTGACGCTCGACTATCCGCTGCCGCCGGGCTGCATGTCGACGGTATGGGGCGACGACAGGCGCTTCGTCGGCACCTACTGGTCGAGCGTGCCGAACCAGCAGGTCTATTCGACGTTCGACTGGGGCGTGCAGGACAAGGACGGCTACGTGACGATCCTCGGCCGCACTGACGACGTCATCAACGTCGCGGGCCATCGCCTCGGCACGCGCGAGATCGAGGAGGCGCTGTCGAGCCATGCGGCTGTCGCGGAAGTCGCGGTGGTCGGTGTGACCGATCCGGTCAAGGGTCAGGCGGCTATGGCCTTCGTCGTGCTGCGCGGCGCGCATGGAGAAGGCGACCCGAGCGAGCGCGCACGGCTCGAAACCGAGCTGGCGATGACGGTCGACCGCCATCTCGGCTCGATTGCGCGGCCCGCGCGCGTGGTGATGGTATCGATGCTGCCGAAAACGCGCTCCGGCAAGCTATTGCGCCGCGCTATCGCGGCGCTCGCCGAAGGGCGCGAGCCGGGCGATTTGCCGACGATCGAAGATCCGGCCGCGCTGCAGCAGGTGCGCGACGCGCTCGGCGACGGCAGCAAGAAATAAGCGGGCCGATCAGCGGACGACCAAGCGGGCGCTCAGCCCGCGGTGTCCCGCGTGCCGAGAAAGCGCGCGAGAATCGCGTTCGAATACGTGCCCGCGATCCCGGTCAGGAACGACATGAACGATCCCGGCGCGTGGTCGTCGGCGGTATCGGAGATCGTGCGCACGACCGCGCACGGCACGCCGTACTCGTAGCAGACCTGCGCGATCGCCGCGCCTTCCATCTCGACCGCGAGCGCGTCGGGCAGCGCGTCGCGCAACGCCGCGACGGCCGCCGCGCTCGCGACGAACTGATCGCCGCTGACGATCAAGCCGCGATGCACGCGCGGCGCGCGCGTGCCGAAGCGCGCCGCGCAGGCCGCGCCTTCCTCGGCGACGAACTGCTCGCATGCGGCGGTTAGACGGTCGGCGAGCGCCGCATCGGTGGTGAAGCGCGACATGCCGAGCAGCGGCACCTCGAAGCGCGGAAAAAGCGGCGACGCGTCGACATCGTGCTGCATCAGCGCGCTCGCAACGACGATGTCGCCGACATGCACGTCGCCGCCGACACCGCCCGCGACACCGGTGAACACGATCGCCTCGACATCGAACGCGTGGATCAGCGCGCTGACCGTCGCGGCCGCCGCGACCTTGCCGACGCGCGCGAGCGTGACGACGCACGGCGTGCCGTGCACGGTGCCGACGTGGTAGTCACGCTGGCCGTGCGTGACCGTGCGCACGCCGGACTCAGCGCGCATCGCTTCGATCAGGTCGCCGAGTTCCTGCGGTAACGCGGCCAGAACGCCGAGCGGCCGCCGCGCATCGTGGCTGAGATTCAAGGGCGTGCTCATTCGACCGCCTGCAATTTAGCCACCGCCAGCGCCAGCCACTTTTCGCCGTGCCGCTTGAAGCGGACCTGCGCTTTCGCGTCGGTACCGTTGCCTTCGAGTGCGGTGATCGTGCCTTCGCCGAACTTCGTATGGAACACCTGCTGGCCGACGCGGAAGCCCGTGTCGGCCGCGCGCTGCTCGTTCGCGAACGCGGGCGCCGGCGCGGAGGTCACCGCCGCCGTCGACGCCGAACCGCCGCCGTACCCCGGCCGCGCGAACCAGTCGCGCCCGTAGCCGGCGTTGTCCGAGCGGCCGCCCCAGCGCGAGCCCGCCTCGACCTTCGGCGTCAGCCACTTCAGCGTTTCGTGCGGCAATTCGTCGAAGAAACGCGAGCGGATGTTGTAGCGGGTCTGGCCGTGCAGCATCCGGCTCTGCGCGAAAGACAGGTACAGCCGCTCCTTCGCGCGCGTGATCGCGACGTACATCAGACGCCGCTCTTCTTCGAGGCCGTCGGCCTCCATCGCGCTGTTCTCGTGCGGGAACAGCCCCTCTTCGAGGCCGGTGATGAACACCGCGGTGAATTCGAGCCCCTTTGCCGCGTGCACCGTCATCAGTTGCACCGCTTCCTGGCCGGCCTGCGCCTGGTTGTCGCCCGCTTCGAGCGATGCGTGCGACAGAAAGCCCGCGAGCGGCGTCATCGTGTCGGGGTTTTGCGCCGGATCGGCGATGCCCGGTGCGTCGAGGACCACCGTAGTCGGATCGTCGGTCGCGACCGCGAGTTCGGGCGCGGCGCTGGCTCCTGGGCGCAGCGGAATCGAGCGCGCGGGCGTATCGAGCCCGTAGCCTTCTTCGCTGACGAACGCGGCGGCCGCGTTAACGAGTTCCTGCAAGTTCTCGAGCCGCTCCTGGCCTTCGCGCTCGTTCTGATAGAAGTCGGCGAGACCGCTCGCGCGGACCACGTACTCGACGGTCTCCGGCAAGCTCATCTGCTGCGTGTCGGCGCGCATCTTGCCGACGAGGTTCGCGAACGCGGCGAGGCTCGAGCCGGCCTTGCCGGCGACGTAGGGAATCGCCGCGGCCATCGAGCAGTTGTACAGACGCGCCGCGTCGGCCAGCTGTTCGATCGAACGCGCGCCGATGCCGCGAGTCGGGAAATTGACGACGCGGCCGAACGCGGTGTCGTCGTTCGGGTTGTCGATCAGGCGCAGGTATGCGAGCGCGTGCTTGACTTCCTGACGTTCGAAAAAGCGCAGGCCGCCATACACGCGATACGCGATGCCCGCGTTGACGAGCGTGTGCTCGATCGTGCGCGACTGCGCGTTGCTGCGGTAGAGCACCGCGATTTCGCTGCGCGACAGGCCGGTGTTGATCAGCGCGCGAATCTCTTCGACGATCCAGCCGGCCTCCTGCGAATCGGTCGCCGATTCGTAGACGCGCACCGGTTCGCCGTGACCCGCGTCGGTACGCAGATTCTTGCCGAGGCGTCGCGAGTTGTTCGCGATCAGCTGGTTGGCGGCATCGAGAATATGGCCGTGCGAACGATAGTTCTGCTCGAGCTTGATCAGATTGCGCACGTTGAACTCGTGCTCGAAGTCGCGCATGTTGCCGACGTTCGCGCCGCGGAACGCGTAGATCGACTGGTCGTCGTCGCCGACCGCGAAGATGGCGTTGTGCTGGCCCGCGAGCAGCTTGAGCCACGCGTATTGCAGCTTGTTGGTGTCCTGAAACTCGTCGACGAGGATGTGCCTGAAGCGCGCCTGATAATGCGCGCGCAGCGGCGGATTGTGCGCGAGCAGTTCGTAGCAGCGCAGCAGCAGTTCGGGGAAGTCGACGACGCCTTCGCGCTGGCATTGCTGATCGTAGGCTTCGTAGAGTTCGACGAACTTGCGGTTGAAGTTGTCGGTGGCGTCGACGTCTTTGGGGCGCAGGCCCTGCTCTTTCGCGTTGTTGATGAAGTACTGGAGATTTTTCGCGGGGTACTTTTCGTCGTCGATGTTGAGGCCCTTCATCAGGCGCTTGATCGCCGACAGCTGGTCCGCGGTATCGAGAATCTGGAACGTGGCGGGCAGCCCGGCGTCGCGGTGATGCGCGCGCAGCATACGGTTGCACAGGCCGTGGAACGTGCCGATCCACATGCCGCGCGTGTCGATCGGCAATAGTGCCGAGAGGCGCGCCATCATTTCGCGGGCGGCTTTGTTCGTGAAGGTCACCGCGAGGACGGTCGCGGGGGACGCGAGGCCTTGCTGAATCAGCCACGCGATGCGGGTGATCAGGACGCGGGTTTTGCCGCTCCCGGCGCCCGCCAGGATCAGGGCGGGCTCATTCGGGAGCGTTACGGCGGCGTGTTGTTCGGGGTTTAGATTCGAGAGGAGGTCGGGCATTTTTTTGCTGAGGCGCAGTTCGGGGGACATTATATGCCCCGGCGGGGGCTGCGCTTTTTTTGGTTTTTTTGTTCTTCTGGATATGGGTTGGGGGTTTTTCGTTGTTCTGGCGGTGTTGGCCTTTCCTTGTTGTCTTGTCGGTCTATTAGCGTTGCCCCTGTGCGGGGCGGCACCTACTTTCTTTGCTGCTGCAAAGAAAGTAGGCAAAGAAGACAGCTCAAACCGCAAACTCTTAAGCGGGTCCCTCGGTCTGTATGAGGTAGTGGTGCATCTGGAATCCGTGCTCCCGCACATTCGGCGCCAGTGACAAGGCAGTCATTCTTCCGGCGGCGCTACGCGCGCCGAATCCCCGTTCAAAAACCACCGGTTGTTTCGGCGCATCGCCGAGGCGCAGCTGATGGCCCCCGCTGCGCGGGCCAAACCATTGGTTTCCCAGGCAGACCCGTCCGCGACGCACATAGTGCGGAGTGGGAGGGATGACGGCTTTGTCACGAACGCGGAATGTGCGGGGGCCCGGATTCCAGATGCACCACTACCCCTTCCAAGCCAGGGGACCCGCTTAAGAGTTGGCGGTTTTAGCTGTCTTCTTTGCCTACTTTCTTTGCAGCAGCAAAGAAAGTAGGTGCCGCCCCGCACAGGGGCAACGCTAATAGACCGACAAGACAACAAGGAAAGGCCAACAAAGCCAGAACAACGAAAAAAGCGCAAACCCCTGTCCACACCGGCCGCCAGCCGGCAAAAAACCTCGTCCAGCTATAATCAACCCTTCCCCGCCTCCAAAATCCTGCCTTTAACAGAAACATGAGCGACACCCCGAGCGACCCGACCTCGACGCTTGCAAAAAGCTTCGAACCCCACACCATCGAAGCCCACTGGGGCCCTGAATGGGAAAAGCGCGCCTACGCCGCACCCTCCTTCGACGCGAACCGCAAGGATTTCTCGATCCAGTTGCCGCCGCCGAACGTCACGGGCACGCTGCACATGGGCCACGCGTTCAACCAGACCATCATGGACGGCCTGACCCGCTATCACCGCATGCTCGGCGAGAACACGCTGTGGGTGCCGGGCACCGACCACGCGGGCATCGCCACGCAGATCGTCGTCGAACGCCAGCTCGACGCGCAGGGCGTGTCGCGCCACGACCTCGGCCGCGAGAAGTTCGTCGAGCGCGTGTGGGAGTGGAAGCAGCAATCCGGCTCGACGATCACGAATCAGGTGCGTCGTCTCGGTGCATCGATCGACTGGTCGCGCGAATACTTCACGATGGACGACAAGACATCGGCCACCGTGCGCGACGTGTTCGTGCGTCTGTATGAACAGGGCCTGATCTATCGCGGCAAGCGCCTCGTGAACTGGGATCCGGTGCTGCTCACCGCCGTGTCCGACCTCGAAGTGGTCAGCGAAGAAGAAAACGGCCACCTGTGGCACATCCACTATCCGTTGACCGACGGCTCGGGCCATCTGACCGTCGCCACGACCCGTCCGGAAACCATGCTCGGCGACACCGCCGTGATGGTGCACCCGGAAGACGAGCGCTACGCCCACCTGATCGGCAAGACCATCACGCTGCCGCTGTCGAACCGCGAAGTGCCGATCATCGCCGACGATTACGTCGACCGCGAATTCGGCACAGGCGTCGTCAAGGTCACGCCCGCGCATGATTTCAACGATTATCAGGTCGGCCTGCGCCACAAGCTGCCTCAAATCGAAATCCTCACGCTCGACGCGAAGATCAACGACAACGCGCCCGAAAAATACCGCGGCCTCGACCGTTTCGAAGCCCGCAAGCTGGTGGTCGCCGATCTCGAGGCGCTCGGCGCGCTCGAATCGGTCAAGCCGCACAAGCTGATGGTGCCGCGCGGCGACCGCACCGGCGTCGTGATCGAGCCGATGCTGACCGACCAGTGGTTCGTCGCGATGAGCAAGCCGGCGCCCGAAGGCACGTTCAATCCGGGCAAGTCGATCACCGAGACCGCGCTCGACGTCGTGCGCAACGGCCAGATCAGGTTCGTGCCGGAAAACTGGACCACCACGTACTACCAGTGGCTCGAAAACATCCAGGACTGGTGCATCTCGCGTCAGCTGTGGTGGGGTCATCAGATTCCGGCGTGGTACGGCGAGAACGGCGAAGTGTTCGTCGCCAGTACCGAGGAAGGCGCGCGCGCGAAGGCCGTCGCGGCCGGCTACACCGGCGCATTGAAGCGTGACGAAGACGTGCTCGACACGTGGTTCTCGTCGGCTCTCGTGCCGTTTTCGTCGCTCGGCTGGCCGAACCAGACGGAAGAGCTGACGCACTTCCTGCCGTCGTCGGTGCTCGTCACCGGCTTCGACATCATCTTCTTCTGGGTCGCGCGCATGGTCATGATGACCACGCACTTCACGGGCAAGGTGCCGTTCGAAACGGTCTATATGCACGGTCTGGTGCGCGACGCCGAAGGCCAGAAAATGTCGAAGAGCAAGGGCAACACGCTCGACCCGATCGACATCGTCGATGGCATCGACCTCGACGCGCTCGTCGCGAAGCGCACCACCGGCCTGATGAATCCGAAGCTGGCCGCGTCGATCGAGAAGAAGACCCGCAAGGAGTTTCCGGACGGCATTGCGGCGTTCGGCACCGACGCGCTGCGCTTCACGATGGCGTCGATGGCCACGCTCGGCCGCAACGTCAATTTCGACCTCGCGCGCTGCGAAGGCTATCGCAACTTCTGCAACAAGCTGTGGAACGCCACGCGCTTCGTGCTGATGAACTGCGAAGGCCACGACTGCGGTTTCGGCCAGCCGGCGCAATGTGGCGAATGCGGGCCAGAAGGCAATCTGCATTTCTCGCAGGCCGACCGCTGGATCGTGTCGCAACTGCAGCGCGTGGAAGCGGAAGTCGTCAAGGGTTTTTCCGACTATCGTTTTGACAATGTGGCCAACGCCATATACAAGTTCGTATGGGACGAATATTGTGACTGGTACGTCGAACTCGCCAAGGTGCAGATCCAGACGGGGCAGCCGAACCAGCAGCGTGCCACGCGGCGCACGCTTTTGCGTGTGCTCGAAACGGTGCTGCGCCTCGCGCATCCGGTGATCCCGTTCATCACCGAAGCGCTGTGGCAGAAAGTGGCGCCGCTCGCGGGACGCTACCCGGAAGGCAAGGCCGAGGGCGAGGCGTCCATCATGGTGCAGCAGTACCCGGTCGCGGAGCCGTCGAAGCTCGATGAAGACGCCGAGCGGTGGGCGATCGACCTCAAAGCGGTGATCGATGCATGCCGGAATCTGCGCGGTGAAATGAACCTGTCGCCGGCGGTGAAGGTGCCGTTGCTCGCCACCGGTAACGCCGAGCGTCTTCGTACTTTCGCGCCTTACGCTCAGGCACTTGCGCGTCTGTCGGAGGTGCAGATCATCGCCGACGAGGGCGCGCTCGATGCCCAGGCGGATGGCGCGCCAATTGCTATCGTAGGAACGGACAAGCTCGTGTTGAAGGTCGAAATCGATGCAGCGGTCGAACGCGAACGCCTGTCGAAAGAGATCACGCGGTTGAGCGCCGAAATCGTCAAGTGCAACGGTAAGCTGCAGAACCAGGCCTTCGTTGCGAAGGCACCGGCGGCGGTCGTGGAACAGGAGCAGAAGCGGCTGGCCGATTTCGAAGCCACCGTCGGCAAGCTGAAAGCCCAACTGGCCCGCTTGCCGGCCTGACCGACGCGCCCGCCCCCCTCAACGGCGGGCAAGGATTTAACCAGAGGACTCAGGGTATTCACATGCTAAAAGTTACGAAGGCGGTCTTTCCGGTAGCCGGTCTTGGCACCCGCTTCCTCCCCGCCACGAAGGCTAGCCCGAAGGAGATGCTGCCGATCGTCGACAAGCCGCTGATTCAGTACGCGGTCGAAGAGGCGATGGCGGCCGGCATCACCGAAATGATCTTCGTCACGGGCCGCAGCAAACGCGCGATCGAAGACCATTTCGACAAGTCCTATGAGATCGAGGCCGAACTCGAGGCGCGCGGCAAGGACAAGCTGCGTCGAACTCGTGCGCAGCATCAAGCCGAGCCACGTCGACTGCTTTTACGTGCGCCAGGCCGAGGCGCTGGGCCTCGGCCACGCCGTGCTGTGCGCCGAGAAGCTGGTCGGCGACAACCCTTTCGCCGTGATTCTCGCGGACGACCTGTTGTACGGCACGCCGCCCGTGATGACGCAGATGATCGAGGTGTTCGATCACTATCACAGCTCGGTGATCGGCGTCGAAGAGATCCCGCCGCAAGATACAAAATCGTACGGCATCGTCGACGGCAAGGAATGGGAAGACTCGATCATCAAGATGTCGGGCATCGTCGAAAAGCCGGAGCCCAGCGTGGCGCCGTCGAACCTCGGCGTGGTGGGCCGTTATGTGCTGAAGCCGCGTATCTTCGATCACCTGCGCTCCATCAAGCCGGGCGCGGGCGGTGAATTGCAACTGACGGACGCGATCCAGTCGCTGCTCGCCGACGAACAGGTGCTCGCGTACAAGTATCACGGCACACGTTTCGACTGCGGCAGCAAGCTGGGCTACCTGAAGGCGACCGTCGAGTTCGCCCTGCGTCACCCGGAAGTAGCCGCCGATTTCGAAGAATATCTGCGTACCCGCTCGCCTGTTCTCGAAGGCTGACGTCGAAAGTCCGGCTGAAACGAAGAAGGCGCTGTGCCCCTAATAATGGGGGACAGCGCCTTCTTTTTTACATCGAACGGACAGTCTTACCGAACGCGGCTCAACGACGCCGCATCAGAAACGTAAACACCTTGTCATGCGCCGAGCTTTCGACGATCTCGTTGCCGGTCTGCTTCGCGAACGCGGCGAAATCGCGCTGCGAGCCGGGATCGGTGGCGAGCACCTTGAGAATCTGGCCGCTTTCCATGTCGGCGAGCGCCTTTTTGGCGCGCAGGATGGGCAGCGGGCACATGAGCCCGCGCGCATCGACTTCCTTGTGAATCTGAATTTGCATCGACGATGACCTTCGGGACGGGGCGTCGCTGACAACGCCGGACAGAGGGTCAAATTCTACAGCAGGCGGAGCAGCGGCGCCGGGCATCGCCACGACGCCCATTTCCACGCGCGAGCCGTGCCGCGCGCCGTTACAGCGTCACCGCCTCACCGCTTTGCAGCGACTCGCGCAGCGCCACGCCGATGCGCGTCGCTTCGAGCGCATCGGCGAGCGTCGCGCCACTCTGTGCCGCGTCGCCCCTCCCCGGCCCTTTTTGCACCGATGCGACGAACGCGCGTGCCTCGTGCAGAAACGCGTCCTCGAACCGGTCGAAAAAGTTCGGCGTGCACTCGTTGCGAATGCCGGTCGCGTCGTAGATCTCGACGCGGTTCGCGCGCGGATTGCGGCCGATCGTCAGCGCGCCCGCCGTGCCGATCACTTCGCTATGCGTATCGTTGCCGTGCGCCTGGGTGCGCGACGCGTAGAACATCGCGAGCTTGCCGCCCTCGAATTCGCAGATCGCGACACCGTTGTCGACGTCGCCGAATTCGCGCAGACCGTCGTGCAGCGCGATCGTGCCCGCCGCGAACACGCGCGTCGCGCGCGGCTTGCCGAGCAGCCAGCGGGCGACGTCGATGTCGTGCACCGTGCAGTCGAGAAAGATGCCGCCCGAGGTCGCCGCGAAGCGCACGAAGAAACCGTCGTCGTCGTTTTTATCGCTGGTTTGCGAGCGCACGAGGAACGGCCGGCCGATCTGGCCGGCGGCGATTTTATCGAATGCGTCGCGGTAGCTCGGATCGAAGCGGCGCATGAAGCCGATCGTCGCCTGCAGGTGCGGATAGCGCGCCGCTTCGGCCAGCACGCGCTCGCATTCGGCGACATCGAGCGACAGCGGCTTTTCGCAGAACACATGCTTGCCGGCGCGCAACGCGTCGACGATCTGCTGCGCGTGCAGCGACGACGGCGTGACGAGCCATACCGCGTCGACGTGCGGATCGGCGAGCAGGTCCGTGTAATCGGCGTAGAGACGCGGTTCGGGTAGTGCATCGCGCGCCCATGCGAGCTCGTCTTCGAGCGGGCTGCATGCGGCCGCGAGCGTCGCGCCCGGCACGCGATACGCGAGATTCTCCGCATGCCGCTTGCCGAGCCGCCCAAGGCCGACCACGCCGAGCCGCAAGCGTTCCGTGGCGGGCTTCATCACGCTGCCTCGCCGAGTTTGACCGCGCGGCCCTCGCGCCACGAACGCGTCGCGGCTTCCGCGAGTTCGAGCGCTTTCAGGCCATCCGCGATGGTCGTGCGCACCGGCTTGCCGTGCGTGACCGCGTCGAAGAAATGCGCGATTTCGAGCGCGTACGCCGCGCGATAGCGTTCGAGAAAGAACGCCTCGGGCACGTCGGTCGACACTTCCGTCTTCGAGTAAGCGGTGACCTCGGTCGGCCGCATGTTGCCCGCCTGCAGCATGCCGGTGCTGCCGAGCACTTCGAAGCGCTGGTCGTAGCCGTAGGCAGCGCGCCGCGCGGTGTTGATCTGGCACAGCCGGCCGCGCTTCGTGCGGATCGTCACCGCGGTCGAATCGATGTCGCCCGCGTCGGCGATCGCGGGGTCGGTGAGGCAACTGCCGGTGGCGTGCAGCGTGTCGGCTTCGTCGTCGAGAATCCAGCGACAGATGTCGAAGTCGTGAATCAGCATGTCCTTGAAGATGCCGCCCGAGTGCCGGATGTACTCGACCGGCGGCGCGCCCGGATCGCGGCTCGTGACGACGAGCATTTCCGGCGTGCCGATCTCGCCCGCGTCGAGACGCGTTTTCAACGCCGAAAACGTCGGATCGAAGCGCCGCTGAAAGCCGATCATGCACACGACACCGGCGCGCTCCACCGCTTCTGCGCACATCCGCGCGCGCTCCAACGTGAGATCGACCGGCTTCTCGCAGAACACGTGCTTGTTCTGCGCGGCCGATTTGACGATCAGGTCCGCATGCGTGTCGGTGCTCGAACAGATCACGGTCGCACCGATCGATGCATCGCCGATCGCGCCGTCGCTATCCGCAACCCGCGCGCCATGCTGCGCGGCGAGCGCGGCGGCCGCCTCGCGATTCACGTCGACCACGTATTTGAGCCGCACGCCGGGCTGCCGCGCGAGATTCGCCGCATGGATCTTGCCGATGCGCCCCGCGCCGAATACGGCGACGTCGATCGTGTTTACCGCGTCAGTCATCGTAGCCTCCAGTGTCGTTGGATTCTTCAACGTTCAGTTCGAGCTTGTACGCGAGCGCGATGAAGAGCGCCTGGCACAGGCAGATCGTGCTGGTCAGCGAGCGGAACGCGAACGCGCTGCCCTCTTTCACGTACAGCTGCGTGCTGGCGTAGCGTGCGAGCGGCGATAGTTGGCTATCCGTAATGACGAGCGTCTTCGCCTGAAGATGATGCGCGACGCGCAGACAGTACTGTGTCTCCTTGCCGTACGGCGCGAAGCTGATCGCAATCACCACGTCGCCCTTCCTCACACTGCGGATCTGCTCGCGATACATGCCGCCGAAGCCAGACACCAGATGCACGCGCTTGTGCGTGTGCTGCAACGCATAGACGATGTAGCTCGCGACCGGAAACGAGCGCCGCACGCCGATTACGTAGATATTGTCGGCCTGCTGCAGCATCTTCACGGCGGCGTCGAACTGCTTGTCGTCGAGGCCCGCTTCGAGTTCTTCGAGGCCGCCGCGCGACGCGGCGATGAACTCGCGCGCGACGGCGCCGCCCGACAAGGTGCCGGGCTTCTCGTCGATCAGCTTGCGAATGCGCTGCTGATAGCTCGACGACGACACGCCCTGCTCCGTATACGCCTGACGAAACACCGCCTGCAGATCCGAAAACCCGGAAAAGCCGAAGCGCTGCGCAAAGCGCACGACCGCCGACGGATGCACGGCGCAGCTCGCGGCGATATCGCTGGTGCGATCCATCATCACGCTCGAGCGATGCTGCTCGATGTACGTCGCGACGCTTTTCAATTGCCGCGGGAGCGACTCGTAGGTATCCGCGATGCGCTGCATCAATTCGTCGACGCTCGGCAACGCTTCTTCGGTGATCTGTTCCGCCATGACTGCCTCTCGGGGTTTCCTGCAATGCGGCAGACGCGCCCGCGGCCCGCCGCAACGTGCATCCGACGTTGCCGAGTATAGGCGGCCGCCCCGTTAAATGGAACGTATTTTCCATTTTTATTTCTCATGAAATTTTCTTTGCAAGGCTTCGGAAGATGACCTACTCTTGGTCGTGAGCGATGGCGCTTCGGCCTCGTTGTCTGGGTCATCGGAATGGAAAGCCGCCCGCCAGTCGCTCCCTCAATAACGAACGACAGACCGAGAAAGGTGGAGACAATGAGACTTTGCAGAGGCAAGGCAACGCTCAGGATTCTGGTGACGGCGTTGACGTTGGCGACGGGATTCGGCGCGGCCTCGGCCGCCCGCGCGGCGGACGCCCACTTCGTGCTGATCAGCCACGCGCCGGATTCGGACTCGTGGTGGAACACGATCAAGAACGCGATCAAGCAGGCCGACGAGGACTTCAACGTTCAGACCGACTACCGCAACCCGCCGAACGGCGACATCGCCGACATGGCGCGTCTCGTCGAGCAGGCGGCCGCGCGCAACTACGACGGCGTGATCGTGTCGATCGCCGACTTCGACGTGCTGAAGAGCTCGATCGCGAAGGTCACCGAGAAGCACATTCCGCTCGTCACGATCAATTCGGGCACCGAGGAGCAAAGCGCGAAGCTCGGCGCGATCATGCACGTCGGCCAGCCCGAGTTCGCGGCCGGCAAAGCCGCCGGAGAAAAGGCCAAGGCCGCCGGCATCAAGTCGTTCCTGTGCGTGAACCACTACGCGACGAACCCGGCTTCGTTCGAACGCTGCCGCGGTTTCGCCGAAGCGATCGGCGCCAACTTCAAAACCTCGACGCTCGACACGGGTCAGGACCCGACCGGCGTGCAGTCGAAGGTCAGCGCGTTCCTGCGCAATCACCCGGATACCCAGGCGGTGCTGACGCTCGGTCCGCTGTCGGCCGATCCGACGCTGAAGGCGCTGCAGCAGATGGGCCTCGCCGGCAAGATCTGGTTCGCGACGTTCGACTTCGACAGCGACATCGCGAAGGGCATCCAGGACGGCACGATCCAGTTCGCGATCGACCAGCAACCGTACTTGCAGGGCTATATCCCGGTTGCCGTGCTCGCGATCGTGAAGAAGGACCACACCACCGATCCCGCCAAGATCCGCGAGATTCTGCAGGCGAATCCGAAGTTCAAGGAACGTCTTGCGACCTACGGACTCACGCCGTCGTATGGGCCGCGCAATATCGGCTCGGGTCCGGGCTTCATCACGAAGGCCAACGTCGACAAGGTGCTGAAGTACGCCGGCCAGTACCGCTGAACGCACGGCAACGCATCGCATCGCGCGCCTAAGCCGCCGCGCCGGCGGCAAGGTTAAAAGGCAGTGACCGGCGGGACGCATGGCGTCTTGCCGGCGCTCGCCTCCGCAGCGGATTCGCAAACGCCCACGGCATTGCGCCGACCCGCCGGTCGCGGGCGTATCAAGGAGAGCTTCAATGGGTGTCGCCGACCTGTTTCATCCCCATCACCGCAAGCAACCGCCGCCTGATCCGCAGGACCCGGCGAAGTCTGCTGCGACGACCGCCTCGCAATCCGCTGCCGTCGACGAACGCGTGCGCGAGGAATCCTGGTTCCGCCATCTGCTCGGCCGACCGGAATTCGCGGCGCTCGCCGGCACCGTGATGGTGTTCATCGTGTTCGGCGTGGCGGCCGGCAACTCGGGGATGTTCAACCTCGACGGCGTGATGAACTGGTCGCAGGTCGCCGCCTATCTCGGTCTGATCTCGGTCGGCGCGTGCCTGCTGATGATCGCCGGCGAGTTCGATCTGTCGATCGGTTCGATGATCGGCTTTGCCGGCATGATGGTCGCGCTGCCGACCATGTACTTCCACTGGCCGATCTGGCTGGCGATCGTGTTCGCGTTCGTCGGCTCGATGCTGCTCGGCGCGCTCAACGGCTATCTGGTGATGCGCACGCGCCTGCCGTCGTTCATCGTCACGCTCGCGTTCCTGTTCATACTGCGCGGTCTCACGCTCGCGCTATCGGTGATGTTCGCCGATCGCACCATCATCTCCGGCGTCGGCGACGTCGCGCGTCAGGACTGGTTCGCGCACACGTTCTTCCAGGGCGTCGCGTTCAGAGGTCTGTTCGTATGGCTCGGCCACCTCGGCCTCGTGAAGATGCTCGACAACGGCACGCCGCTCGTGCCGGGCATTCCCAAGGTGCTGCTGTGGTGGCTCGTGCTCGCCGTGGTCTGCGCGTTCACGCTCGCCAAGACGCGCTTCGGCAACTGGATTTTCGCGGTCGGCGGCGATGCCAACGCCGCCAAGAACGTCGGCGTGCCGGTGCGTCGCGTGAAGATTTCGCTGTTCGTGCTGACCGCGTTCTGCTCGGCCCTGTATGCAGTACTTCAGGTGTGCGACATCGGTTCGGCCGCGGCCGACCGCGGTTTGCAGGCGGAGTTCGAGGCGATCATCGCCGCGGTGATCGGCGGCACGCTGCTGACAGGCGGCTACGGCTCGGTGATCGGCGCATGCTTCGGTGCGCTGATCTTCGGCGTCGTGCAGATCGGCATCACATACACCAACGTCGATTCCGACTGGTTCCGCGTGTTCCTCGGCGTGATGCTGCTGTTCGCCGTGCTGTTCAACCACTATGTGCGCGGCCGCGTCGCGGCATCGCGCTAGACGGAGGTTCCTGATGAACACCCCCGAACAGAACACCGACGACATCATTTTGTCGCTGGAAAACGTCAGCCGTTATTTCGGCAACATCATCGCGCTGAACGACATCACGCTGCGCCTCATACGCGGCGAAGTACATTGCCTGCTCGGCGACAACGGCGCCGGCAAGTCGACGCTGATCAAGACGCTCGCAGGCGTGTATCAGCCGAGCAAAGGCACCTACCGGGTGGACGGCAAACCGGTGCACTTCACGTCGCCGAAAGACGCGCTCGATCTCGGTATCGCAACCGTCTACCAGGATCTCGCGCTGGTGCCGCTGCTATCGGTCGCGCGCAATTTTTTCATGGGCCGCGAGCCGCAGAAAAAGCTGTTCGGCCTTCTGAACGTGATGGACCTCGAAACCTGCGCAACCACCGCGCGCGACAAGCTCGCCGAAATGGGCATCAACGTGCGCGACCCGCATCAGCCGATCGGCACGATGTCGGGCGGCGAGCGTCAATGTCTGGCGATTGCGCGTGCGATCCACTTCGGCGCGCGCGTGCTGATTCTCGACGAACCGACCGCCGCGCTCGGCGTCAAGCAGAGCTTCAACGTGCTGAAGCTGATCCACAAGGCGCGCGCCAAAGGCATCTCGGTGATCTTCATCACGCACAACGTGCACCACGCGTATCCGATCGGCGATTCGTTCACGCTGCTCAATCGCGGCCGCTCGCTCGGCACGTTCACCAAACAGACGATCAGCAAGGACGAAGTGCTCGACATGATGGCCGGCGGCGCCGAGATGCAGAAGATGATCGGCGAACTCGAAGGCGCGACGATCTGACCGATTCGCGCGGCACGGCCGGCCTCGGCGCGTTTCGCCCGGCTGGCCAACGCGCACCCACCGCGCACTGTTACTCAGGACTATTCATGGCTCACTCCAGCACCTCCAGCGGTAACGCAGCGGGCAGCCGGTTCGCGCCGGGGCGCGCCCGCGACATCGTGTGCCTCGGCCGGCTGGCCGTCGATCTGTACGCACAGCAGGTCGGCGCACGGCTCGAAGACGTGTCGAGCTTCGCGAAGTATCTCGGCGGCTCGTCGGCGAACATCGCGTTCGGCTGCGCGCGGCTCGGGCTTGCCGCAGCCATGCTGGCGCGCGTCGGCAACGATCACATGGGGCGCTTCCTGACGGAGACGCTCACGAAGGAAGGCTGCGACGTGAGTCGCGTGCGCATCGATCACGATCGGCTGACCGCGCTCGTGCTGCTCGGCCTGAAGGACCGTGACACCTTTCCGCTGATCTTCTACCGCGAGAACTGCGCGGACATGGCGGTCGACGAGGCCGACTTCGACGAGGCGTTCATCGCGTCGTCGAAAGCGCTGCTGATCACCGGCACGCATTTCTCGACCGAGCAGGTCAATCGCACGAGCCGTCGCGCGCTCGACTACGCGCGTCGCAACGACGTGCGCACCGTGCTCGACATCGACTACCGCCCGGTGCTGTGGGGACTCACGGGCAAGGCCGACGGCGAGACGCGTTTCGTGGCGAGCGAAGGCGTCAGCGCGCATTTGCAGCGGATTCTGCCGCTGTTCGATCTGGTGATCGGCACCGAGGAAGAGTTTCGCATCGCCGGCGGCAAGACCGACCTCGCCGACGCGCTCGCGATGGTGCGCGCGGTGACGCCGGCCACGCTCGTGCTGAAACGCGGGCCGCTCGGCTGTCAGATCATCGACGGCGAGGTGCCTGCATCGCTCGACGATGCGCCGGTTCATGGCGGCGTCGAAGTCGAAGTGCTGAACGTGCTCGGCGCGGGCGACGCGTTCGCTTCCGGCTTCCTGTCCGGCTGGCTGCGCGATCAGCCGCTCGACGCCTGCGCGCACGCCGCGAATGCGAGCGGCGCGCTGGTCGTGTCCCGGCACGGCTGCGCCCCGGCGATGCCGACCCCGGCGGAGCTCGACTACTTCCTCAGCGAAGCACAGGCCGATCCGCAGCGGATGCGGCGCCCGGATCGCGATGCGAAGCTCGCAAGACTGCATCGCGTGTCGCCGGCGCGCAAAGCGTGGCACGAGGTGCTCGGCTTCGCTTTCGATCATCGCAACTCGTTCTTCGAACTCGCTCAGCAGACCGGTGCCGACGAAGCGCGCATTGCCCGGTTGAAGGGCCTGTTCGTCGAAGCGGTCGCGCAAACCGAACGTGCATTGAACTTGCAGGGACGCATCGGCGTACTGATCGACGACCGCTATGGTCAGGACGCGCTGAATGCCGCGACCGGTCGCGGCTGGTGGATCGGCCGCCCGGTCGAACTGCCCGGCTCCGTGCCGCTCGTGTTCGATCATGGTCGTTCGATCGGCACCACGTTGATCGCGTGGCCGCAGGAACACGTCGTGAAATGCCTCGTGCAGTTTCATCCCGACGAGCCGATCGAGCAGCGGCTCGAACAGGAGGCGCAACTGCGCGCGCTGTATAACGCGACCCAGGCAAGCGGCCACGAACTGCTGCTCGAAGTGATTCCTCCGAAGCATGCGGCGCTGCCGCAGGGACCGGACATCGTGTATCGCGCGTTGAAGCGCCTGTACAACCTCGGCATCTACCCCGAGTGGTGGAAGCTCGAACCGATGGACGCGGCGCAATGGCAGGCCATCGACGCGCTGATCGCCGAGCGCGATCCGTATTGCCGTGGCGTCGTGCTGCTCGGTTTATCGGCGGCGGTCGAGCAATTGAGCGAGGGCTTTCGCGCGGCCGCGCAAGCGGCGACGTGCCGCGGCTTCACGGTCGGCCGCACGATCTTTCACGAACCGAGCCATGCGTGGCTCGCCGGTGAAATTGGCGACGACGAACTGATCGCGCGTGTGCGCCTCACGTTCGAAACGCTGATCGCCGCGTGGCGCGGTGCGCGCGGCGAACCGGCGGCGCACGGCACACCTCATCACGCTCATCAGGAGCAGGCCGCATGAACGAGCGCATCATGCATGACGACACCCCATCCGCCAGCGGCGCGACGCAAGCGCACGCGCCTGCGCGCACCGGCGGCACGATTCGCCTGACGATGGCGCAGGCGCTCGTGCGCTATCTGGCCGCGCAGCGCGTCGCCAGCGAAGACGGCACCAACGTCGAACCGCTGTTCGGCGGCGTGTTCGCGATTTTCGGTCACGGCAACGTCGCGGGCATCGGCGAGGCGCTGTATCAGCATCGCGACGCGCTGCCGACGTTGCGCGCGCACAACGAGCAGGCGATGGCACACAGTGCGATCGCCTACGCGAAGGCGCACTTTCGCCGCCGCATGATGGCCGTGACGACGTCGATCGGCCCAGGTGCCACCAATCTGCTGACCGCGGCCGCGCTCGCGCACGTGAACCGTTTGCCGGTGCTGCTGTTGCCCGGCGACATCTTCGTGTCGCGCGCGCCCGATCCGGTCTTGCAGCAGGTCGAGGATTTCAACGATGGCGGCGTATCCGCGAATGACGCGTTCAAGCCGCTGTCGCGCTACTTCGACCGCATCGTGCATCCTGCGCAATTGCTGAGCGCGCTGCCGCGCGCGATCCGCGTGCTCACCGATGCCGCGTTGTGCGGCCCCGTCACGCTGGCGCTGCCGCAGGACGTGCAGGCGCAGGCGTGGGACTTCCCGGAGGACTTTTTCACGCCGCGTGTCGTGCGCTTTCACGCACCCGCGCCGCGTAGCGACGATATCGACGCCGCGTGCGCGCGCTTGCGGCACGCAAAGCGTCCGTTGATCGTCGCGGGCGGCGGCGTGCTGTACAGCCGCGCGGCAGATGCGCTGCACCGCCTCGCGAGCGCGCATGGCGTGCCGGTCGCGGAAACGCAGGCCGGCAAAAGCTCGCTCGCGTGGAACGATCCGCTGAATGCAGGCGCGCTCGGGGTGACCGGCTCAGCGGCTGCCAACGCGCTTGCGCATGACGCCGACTGCGTGCTCGCGCTCGGCACGCGGCTGCAAGACTTCACGACCGGCTCGAACACGCTGTTCACGCAAGCCGACGTGATCGCGATCAACGCGAACGGATTCGACGCGCTCAAGCATCGCGGCTTCGTCGTCGAAGCCGATGTGAAACTCGCGCTCGATGCGCTAACGGGGCCGCTGCAAGGCTGGCACGCCGAGCGCAGCTGGACCGCGCGCGCACACAAGCTCGCTGCGAGCTGGCGCGACACCGTGCAAACGCTCACCCATGCGCCGCAACGCGACGCGGTACTGCCCTACGAGGGCGACGTGATCGGCGCGGTGCAGCGTTCGAGCGCGCACTCGCCGACCGACGACATCGTCGTCTGCGCGGCCGGCACGCTGCCCGCCGATCTGCACAAGCTATGGCGCGCGGGCCGGCCCGGCGCGTATCACGTCGAATACGGCTATTCGTGCATGGGCTACGAGATCGCGGGCGGCCTCGGCGTCAAGCTCGCGCGGCCCGAGCGCGAGGTGATCGTGATTCTCGGCGACGGCAGCTATCTGATGATGAACAGCGAGATCGCGAGCTCGGTGATGCTCGGCGCGAAGCTGATCGTCGTCGTGCTCGACAATCGCGGCTTCGGCTGCATCAATCGACTGCAACAGGCTTGCGGTGGCGCACCGTTCAACAATCTGCTCGACGATTGCGTGCACGCACCGGAAGGCGCGCCGCGCATCGACTTCGCCGCGCATGCGCGCGCGCTCGGCGCACAAGCCGAGCATGCGCGCAATCTCGCCGAGCTCGAAGCGGCACTGCAACGCGCGCGCGCGGCGCGAGGCACGTACGTGATCAGCATCGACACCGACCCGGCTCGCACCACCGAAGACGGTGGCTGGTGGTGGGAAGTCGCGGTGCCCGAAGTATCGACGCGCACCGAGGTGCGCGACGCCCGCGCGAAGTACGACGCGCAGCTCGCCGCGCGCGCGGCGCCGTCCGCGACGCCTGCGCCGTCACAGGGCGCCGATCACGACTGAGAACCATGAGGACTCCGGCATGACTGCTTTCGACGTACGCATCGGCATCAACCCGCTGTCGTGGATGAACGACGACCTGCCGTCGCTCGGCGGCGAGACGCCGCTCGAAGTCGCGCTGACCGAGGGTCGCCAGATCGGCTATCAGGGCTTCGAACTCGGCAACAAGTTTCCTCGCGAGCCGCAGGCGCTGAAAACGCTGCTCGCGCAATACGACCTCGCGCTCGTGTCCGGCTGGTACTCGGGACAACTGGCCAGGCGCAGCGTCGCCGAAGAAATCGACGCGGTCGGCCCGCATCTGGAGTTGCTCGCGCAGAACGGCGCGACCGTGATGGTGTATGGCGAAGTCGCCGATTCGATCCAGGGCGCGCCGCGCCCGCTGTATCAACGGCCGCGCTTTTTCAGCGACGCGCAATGGGCCGGCTACGCGGCACGCGTCGATGAATTCGCGCGTTATACGCTGAGTCGCGGCGTGCGGCTCGCCTATCATCATCATATGGGCGCGTACGTCGAAACGCCGGCCGACGTCGACCGGTTGATGGCGCGCACAGGCGACGCGGTCGGCCTGCTGTTCGACGCCGGGCACATCACGTTCGCGGGCGGCGATCCGTTGGCCGTGCTCGACCAACACATCGCGCGCGTTTGCCACGTCCACTGCAAGGACGTGCGCCCCGCCGTGATGAAGCTCGCACGCAATCGCAACTGGAGTTTTCTCGATGCGGTGATCGCCGGTGCGTTCACGGTGCCCGGCGACGGCGCGGTCGATTTTCCCGCGCTGATCGACCGGTTGAAGCGGCATGGTTACTGCGGCTGGCTCGTCGTCGAGGCGGAGCAGGACCCGGTGGTCGCGCCGCCGTTCGACTATGCGCAGAAGGGGTACGGAACTTTGCGGGCGCTCGTCGATGCGCCCCTCGGCAAGGAGGCAGCATGAGCTTATTGGTGAAGGCAGAGCGCGAAGGCCAGACGATCGCGCGCGTGACGCCGCAGTCGGCCTGCTGGCGCTATGTGGGATTCGCCGCGTACCGGCTCGGCGCGAACGAACTGGTCTACGTGTTCGAGCCGGCGCGCGAAGCGTGCATCGTCGTGCTGAGCGGCGCGGTCGATATCGAAACGCCGGGCACGACGTGGAGCTCGCTCGGTTCACGCGACAGCGTGTTCGAAGACGCGGCGCCGTACGCGGTGTATGTGCCGCCGAATGTGCGCGCGACGGTGCGCGCGTGCCGCGACGCGGAGATCGGTGTCGCTAGCGCGCCGGCCAAGGGCGAGTATCCGGCGCGGCTGATCGAGCCGGCGTCGATGAAGCGCTCGACGCGCGGTAAGTCGCTGAATACGCGTTACGTGTGCGACATTCTTCCGCACACCGAGCCGGCGGAATCGCTGCTGGTGGTCGAAGTGAGAACGCCGGGCGGCCACGCGTCGAGCTACCCGCCGCACAAGCACGACACCGACAATGTCCCACTCGAAAGCTCGCTCGAAGAAACCTATTACCACCGGCTCGATCCGCCGCAAGGCTTCGCATTCCAACGCGTGTACACCGACTCGCGCGATATCGACGAATCGATGGCCGTCGAGGATCACGACGTCGTGATGGTGCCGCGCGGCTATCACCCGGTCGTCGTGCCGTACGGCTACGACTCGTATTATCTGAACGTGATGGCGGGCAGCCAGCGAGTCTGGCATTTCCATAACGATCCGGCGCACGAATGGATCATCAACAAGGATGCTTGACTAATTTGTTCGTAGTCGCGCGTCAGCCAACTCCGAGCCATTCGCGCATCACGTCGTCGCGCGACATAAACGACGCCAGCGCGCCGTCGAACACGATCTCGCCGTGCCCCATCACCGCGACGCGGCACGCCATGTCCCGCGCGATCACGAGCCTCTGCTCGATCAGCAACATCGCGACGCCACGCTCGCGCAGCGCGTGCAGACAGGCGGCGACCTGCTGCATCACGAGACTCGCGAGCCCTTCGCCGGGCTCGTCGATCAACAGCAGATCGGGATCTCCGAGCAGCGCCCGCGCGAGCGCGAGCATCTGTTGCTCGCCGCCCGACAGCGCGCCGGCGCGCGTGCGCTTGCGCTCGGCGAGCACCGGGAACAGCGCGTACGCGTCGTCGAGCGTGAAGCGCGGCGCTCGGCCGCGCGCACGCGATGCGGCGGCCGGCGCAATGCCGAGCAGCAGGTTTTCATGCACGCTCAGCGCGGCGAACACATCGCGATGCTCGGCCACATAGCCGAGCCCGAGCCGCGCGATCTCGAACGTGCGCCGACCGGCGAGCGAACGCCCCGCGAAACGCAGTTCGCCCTCGCAGCGCACGAGGCCCATGATCGCGCGTGCGAGCGTCGAGCGGCCCGAGCCGTTGCGGCCGACCAGCGCGACCACTTCGCCGGGCTCGATGCTCAGCGTGACGCCGTGCAGCGCCTGGCTCGCGCCATACCACGCATTCAGGTCGCAAATGTCGAGCAGCGCGCTCATCGGCCTGCTCCGTGGTCCGGTTCGTCACCCGCTCGCGCGCCTGAGCCGACGTCGAAGCGTTCGCCCAGATACGCGGCCCGTACCGCCGCGTCCGCGCGAATCGCGGCCGGCGATCCACTTGCGATGATGCGCCCCTGCACCAGCACCGAAATGCGATCGGCGATCGCGAACACCGCATCCATGTCGTGCTCGACCATCAGCAGCGTGCGGCCGGCGGTGGTGTCGCGGATCAGCTCGATCGCGCGCGCCGCTTCCGCGCGGTTCATGCCCGCCGTCGGTTCGTCGAGCAGCAGCGTGTGCGCGCCGCCCGCGAGCGCGATGCCGAGGTCGAGCGCGCGCTGCTCCGCGTAGCTGAGCGTGCCGGCCGCGACGTCGCGGCGCGCGCCGAGGCCGACCGCGTCGAGCACGTCGGCGGCGCGCGCATCGACCGCGGCCGTGCCGGTCAGACGCTGCCACCAGCGCGTGCGATCGCGCTCGGCAAGCTGCGCCGCGCAGCGCAGGTTGTCGAACACGGACAGCCGCGCGAACACGCTGGTGCTCTGAAAGCTGCGCGCGACGCCACGGCGCGCGATCGCGGCCGGCGCGAGCCGCGTGATGTCCGCGCCGAACAGGTGGATACGCCCCGCGCTCGGCCGCGCGCCGCCCCCGATCAGGTTGAAGAGCGTTGACTTGCCCGCGCCGTTCGGGCCGATCAGCGCGTGCCGCTCGCCTGGCTCGATCGCGAGATCGACGCCGCGCAGGATTTGCGTCGAGCCGAAACGCTTTTCGATGCCGTAGAGCGCGAGTGCGGGGATCATCGTGCGGCTCCGGGGAATCGTGCCGCGCGTGCGTGGGCCGTGACGCGCGCATGCGCGCGCAGCGCGTGGCGCGTGGTCAGCGCAGCCAGAGCGGCGAGCGCAACGAGCGCCAGCACAAGAGGAAGCGGCGAGGCGGCAAGCGGCGACAGCAGCGGCGCGATGGTGGCATCGGTACCCGCGCCAGCGCCCGCACCTGCACCGGCGCCGAACAATGCGCCGAACAACACACCTGAAGCCGCACCCTCGTCCGCGCCGAACTGCGCCGCATAAGCCCACTGCACCGCGAACACGATGGCCGCGAGCCACAGCAACCCCGCCGCCGCGCTCCACCAATACGCGGCGCGGCAACGTCGCCAGCCGTTGGCGGCAATCCGCACCGTCTGCCGCGAGGCAAAGCCGGCGAGCCCATCCGGCGCGGCCAGCACGACGACGACGAAGAACAGCCCGAGGTAGAACAGCCACGCCCGCGTGACACTGGCGACCACCACGCTGAAAAACGTCAGCACGATCGCCCCCGCGACCGGCCCGAAGAACACCGCCGTGCCGCCGATCACGGTCGCGATCAGCACCGCGCCCGAGCGCATCATGCCGACGCTCTCGGTCGATACGAGTTCGATATTGATCAGCCCGAGCGTGCCCGCGACGCCCGCGAAAAACGCCGACAGCACGACCACGCCATAGCGAACCCGCCGCGGATAGCAGCCGATCGCCGCCGCGCGCGCCGGGTTGTCGCGCACGGCGTTCGCGAGCCGCATGAACGGTGTGCGCGACAGCGCGAACATCGCGACACTGGCGACGACGCACCACAGCGCGATCAGCGCATAGGCCTCGCGCGCCGGACCGAAGCTCCAGCCGCCGAGGACTGGCCCGCTCGCGCGATCGATCGCAACGCCCGCCTCGCCGCCGAACCAGTCCGGCAGCGTCCACGCGGCCGCGACGACGAGCTCGCCGAGACCGAGCGTGATCATCGCGAATGCGGTGCCGGCTCGGCGCGTCGCGATGAAGCCGAACAGCACGCCGCACAGCGCGCCGCCGATGCCGCCGACCAACGGCAGCAGCACGAGCGGCATGCCGCCCGCGTTGAACACCCGCGCGGCGATCAACGCGCCGAGCCCCGCATAAGCGGCGTGCCCGAACGACAGCAGCCCGGTCCCGCCGAGCAGCAGGTTGTACGACAGCGCGAACACGATCATCGTCGCGCTTTGCGCGAGATACGCGAGCAGCCAGCTGTGCGGCCAGATGAAAGGCGGTACGGCCAGAAAGGCGACGAGCGCGAGCCACGGCGCGAGCGCACGGCCGCCCCCGCGAGGCGGCACCTCGCTTTCCATCGCGTCTGACGACCCGCCCCGCTTACGCATGATCGTCACGCCGTCCGAACAGCCCGCGCGGCCTCGTCGCCAGCACTGCGACGAGCAGCAGGTACGGCAGCAGCGGCGCGAGTTGCGCGAGCGTCAGCGCGTCCCATTCGGGCGGCAGCACCGCGCCGGCGAGCGACACCACGTCGCCCAACGACAGATCGCTCGCGACCGCCAGCGTTTGCAGGCACCCCACCAGCAGCGACGCGACGAGCGCGCCGCTCAGCGACCCGAGCCCGCCGATCACGACCACGACGAACACGATCGAGCCGAGCGACTCCGCCATCGCCGGCTCGATGACGAATAGCGGCGCGCCGATCACGCCGGCCAGCGCGGCGAGCGCGGTGCCGGCCGCGAACACGCCGGTGAACACGCGCGGCACGTCGTGCCCGAGCGCTTCGACGGCCTGCGCATGCGTGAGCGCGGCGCGCACGATCAAGCCAGTCTTCGACACGCGCAGCATCGCGACGAGCGCCGCGAGCATCGCGAGCGACACCGCCATCATGAACGCGCGGTAGCGCGTGAAGACCGCGCCGTACAGCGAGAACAGCGGACCGTCGAGCACCGCCGGAATCTTCGCCGACAGCGAACCGAGCCCCCAGCCGAGCTTGACGAGTTCGCCGAGCAGATAGGCGGCGCCGAACGTCAGCAGCAGTTCGGGCAGATGCCCGTGCCCGCGCACGCGCCGCAGCAGCCAGCGTTCGAGCGCCGCGCCGAGCAGACCGACGAGGAGCGGCGCGACCACCAGCGCGCTCCAGAAGCCGGCGCGCGCCGCCACCGAAAAGCCGACGTACGCGCCGAGCATATAGAAGCTCGCATGCGCGAAGTTGAGCACGCCGAGCATGCTGAAGATCAGCGTCAGCCCGGCCGACAGCATGAACAGCAACAGCCCGTAGCTCAGGCCGTTGAGCAGAGTGATGATGAACGACTGCACGCGTCTAGTCCGCCGGCCCGACGACGCACAACGGTTCGAGCGCCGCGCGCAGCTCGGCGGGCAGGTTCACGGGACGACGCGTCGCGCGATCCACGTAGACGTGCACGAAGTGCCCTTGCGCGGCGGGCTCGGCGTCGCCGTCGCGAAATAGCCCCACCTCGTAGCGCACGCTCGACGTGCCGAGCCGCGCGACGCGCAAGCCCGCGTCGACGCGATCGGGAAACACGAGCGGCGCGAAGTAGTTGCACTGCGTCTCGACGACCAGCCCGATCGTCGTGCCGTGCTCGAAATCGAGTACGCGCGCGCGGACCAGATACTCGTTCACGACGGTGTCGAAATAGCTGTAGTAGACGACGTTGTTCACGTGGCCGTAGACGTCGTTGTCCATCCAGCGCGTGGTGATCGGCAGGAAGTGCGGATATGCGGCGCGGCCGGCGGGGGCGGGTTTGTTCATCGAACGTGGCGGTTGGTGGATGCGAGAATCACAGCGACTCGGTCAGCATGCGGCGATAGTCGTCGGCGCTCGCCTCGCGCGGATTCGTGCGATGACAATGGTCGACCAGCGCGCCCTGCACGACCTTGTCGAACATGCTTTCGTCGACGCCCATTTGCCTGAGGCCGGTCGGCAGTCCAAGCCGCGCCGTCATGTCGAACAGCGCATGCGCGAGATCCGCATGCTCGGGCACCCCCATCACGCGACGCATGCGCGCATAGCGACGCTCGGCCACCACGCTCGGCGCGCGCTCGTTGAAGCGCAGCACCGCGGGCAGCACGACCGCGTTCAGCGTGCCGTGATGCAGCGACGTGCGGCCGTTCACCTTCAGGCCGCCTAGCGGATGCGACAGCGAGTGCACACAGCCGAGGCCCTTCTGGAACGCCATCCCGCCCTGCATCGACGCGCTCATCATGTTCAGGCGCGCCTCGCGATCGCGGCCGTCCGCGCACGCGCGCTCGATGCTGTGCCACGCGCGTTCGAGGCCGTCGAGCGCGATACCGTCGGCGGGCGGATTGAAGGCCGGCGCGAGGAAGGTCTCGATGCAATGCGCGATCGCGTCCATGCCGGTCGCGGCGGTCAGCCCCGGCGGCAGGCCGAGCGTGAGACCGGGATCGCACAGCGCCGATTTCGGCAGCAGATTCCACGAGTGAAAGCCGAGCTTGCGGCCGTCGTTCAGAATCACGATCGCGCCGCGCGCGACTTCGCTGCCAGTGCCGGCCGTGGTCGGAATCGCGATCAGCGGCGCGACGGCGTCGGTGATCTTCGCGCTGCCGCCTTCGATCGTCGCGTACTGCGTGAGCGGCCCCGGATGCGTGGCCGCGATCGCGACGCCCTTCGCGAGATCGATCGACGAACCGCCGCCCACCGCGATCAGCCCGTCGCAGCGCTCGTCGCGATACACCTGGGCGGCCGCGAGCACCATTTCCTCGGTCGGGTTCGACGGCGTGTCGTCGAACAGCGGCACGTCGCCGAGCTTCAGCGCGTCGAGTGCCTGCCGCGCGATGCCGGCCGCGACGACGCCCTTGTCGCTGATCACCAGAGGCCGCTCGATGCCGATGCGCGCGCACTCGGACGACAGTTGCGACAGTGCGTCGTAGCCCAGATGAATGTGGGTCAGGTAGTAGATGTAGGCCATGCCGTTTCTCCCTGAGCGTGCGCTCATTGACCGCCGATTGACGTGGATGATCGGTTCGGTGATGCGTCGATGGATCTGCCGGGTCGTGTGGTGTCGCGTGGGTTGTGGGCTGTCTCCATGTTGGCTGTGATTTCTGCGTCGTCTGTGTGCTGGCTGATGTTGCGGCTCGGTGGGCCGAACGCCTCACTGCCCCGGCCGCTCGACGAATTCGAACGGCAACCCGCGTCGCCGCATCCATTCGCCGAGCGCCTGGCCGGTGCCCGCGCGCCACGGCCGCAGCTTCGCGGGCTCGACGAGCCGGTATTCGAGCAGCTCGGGCGACAGCGCGATCGTCCCATGCGCCTTCACGTGATACGCGATGATCAGCTCGTTCTTGCGGATGAATTCGTACACGCCGATCAGTTCGACCGACTCGGCGTGCAGCGACGTCTCCTCCATCACTTCGCGCGCGATGCCCTGCTCCGGCGTCTCGCCGTTTTCGAGGAAGCCGGTGATCAGCGCGAACATGCCCTCGGGCCACGCCGCATTGCGCGCAAGCAGGATCTTGCCCTCGTACTCGACGATCGCCGCGACGACCGGCAGCGGGTTATTCCAATGGACGTAGCCGCACCCGGTATCGGGACAGCTCTGACGGACGCGGCCGCCCTCGTGGTCGGGGTCGGCGCGTTCGGTCAGGGGTTTCGCGCAGCGGGGACAGAATCGGTACTCGGTCATGGCGGGGGACGTCTCTTTGTTTCGTGTTTTCTGGCAGGTCGCAGTCAGGCGGCCTTGCTTGTGTGCCGATGGGTACGTCGAGGCGCCGGGGCAATTCAGGTTCCAGCGACCTCACGCGTCTTCCATCACGCGACGCACAGCTCACGCACCTCGGCGGCGAAACGCTCGACCGTGTCGGGCTGCGTGTCCCACGCGCACATCAGCCGGCAACCGCCCGCGCCGATGAACTCGTAGAACTTCCAGCCGCGCGCGCGCATCGCCTTCGCGGCATGCGGCGGCAACTGCGCGAACACCGCGTTCGATTCGCTCGCAAACATGATGCTCACGCCGGGGATTTCCTGCAACCGCGTCTCCAGCAGACGCGCCATCGCGTTCGCGTGACGCGCATTGCGCAGCCATACGTCGTTGTCGAGCAGGCCGAGCCACGGCGCGGAGATGAAGCGCATCTTCGATGCGAGCTGTCCCGCCTGCTTCAGCCGATAGGCGAAATCGTCGGCGAGCGCGCGGTCGAAGAACACCACCGCCTCGCCGACCGGCAAGCCGTTCTTGGTGCCGCCGAAACACAGCACGTCGACGCCCGCGCGCCACGTGATTTCCGATGGATGCACGTCGAGTGCGGCGACCGCGTTCGCGAAGCGCGCGCCGTCCATGTGCACCTTCATATGACGACGCTTCGCGATCGCCGCGATGGCGCGCACTTCCTCGACGCTGTAGACGGTGCCGACCTCGGTCGACTGCGTCAGCGTGACGACCTTGGGCTTCGGATAGTGGATATCGGCGCGCCGCGTGACGATGGACTCGATCGCATCGGGTGTGAGCTTGCCGGCGATGCCCGGCGCCGTGAGCAGTTTAGAGCCGCCTGAAAAGAACTCGGGACCGCCGCATTCGTCGGTCTCGATGTGCGCGAGTTCGTGGCAGATCACCGAGTGGTACGACTGGCACAACGACGCGAGCGCGAGCGAATTGGCCGCCGTGCCGTTGAACACGAAGAACACTTCGCAATCGGTCTGAAACAGGCCGCGCAGACGGTCGCAGACCTGGTTGGTCCAGGAGTCGTCGCCGTAGGCCGGCTCGTGGCCGCTGTCGTTGGCGGCGATCAGCGCGTCGAGCGCTTCGGGACAGATGCCGGCGTAGTTGTCGGACGCGAAATGTTGCATGGTCGAGCGACGCGCCCGGCGACAGGCGCGAGGGAATGACGGAAAGCGGTCATTTTAGTGTGCTCGTGCGAGATTTGTTTTCGAGTCCTAGCTGCAACCGCAATCCGGCGCGCGGCCACGGCGTGGGCCACGCGGCATGCGCGTCACTGCGATCAGTCCCGCCGCCCCCGCCAGCAGCGCGCCTGCGGCTAGCCACAGCGCCAGCGAAAACGACCCCGTGTGCGCGGCAATCGGCCCGGCCACCAGGGGACCTGCGATCTGACCGATGCCATAGGCGGCCGTCGCATAACCCATCAGCCCGGCCGCGTCGTCGCCGCGCAGACGCCGCGCCTCGCGCATCGCGAATAGCGTGATCGCGGTGAACGGCAGGCCGATCAGGATGCTGCCGAGCGAGAACCCGCCCGCCGTCGGCCATACGATGCCCAGCGCAATGCCGAGCGCCTGCAGCACATACGAGCCCGCGAGCAGCGCGCGGTTGTCCCAATGCACGGGCAAACGCGCGGCGAGCAACGCGCCGACGATCAGCGCCGCACCGAGCATCGGCCAGAACAGGTCCGGCCACGCCGAGCCCGGCAACGCGTGGCGCGCGATGACCGGCAGAAAGGTCGCGGTGATGATGTAGCCGAAGCCCGGGATACCGTAGAGCAGGACCAGCCAGAACGCGTCGGCGCGGTGGACGGCATGGCTCGTCTCAATGCCGGCAGTACGAGGCGGCTGGTTTGCGCTGGCGCGCGATCCGGTGGCGGGCTTTGCGGTTGCGGAGCTTGCAGCGCCAGGCTTCGCTGTTCCCGCACGCCGCGCTTCGCCAAACACCGGCCACACCAGCACCGACAGCACCGCGCCGATCACCGCGAAGCCGATCCATCCGACCACCGCGCCATAGCCACCCGCGACGCTGACCAGCAAGCCAGTGCCGACGATGCCCACGCCCGGTCCCGTATAGATGACGCCGCTCCACGCATGCGCGCCGAGTTCGGCGAGCCGCCGCAAGCCCCACTGCGACGCGAACACGAAGGTCCACGCGCTGACCGCGCCGGCGACGAAGCGCACCAGCGCCCACGCCCAGAACTGGCCGGTGACGCCCATCGCGAGCGTCAGCAGCACGGTCGCAGCAAGTCCGACGCGCACCATCCGCGCGGGCTCGATCCGCAGCGCCGCGCACGTCATCGCGCCGGCGAAATAGCCCGCGTAATTGAACGACGCGAGCCAGCTGCCATGCTGGATATCGATCTGCGGCTGGCCGAGCGCGGCGCCGTGCAGCATCAGCGGCAGCAGCGGCGTGAATGCGAAGCGCCCGATACCGAGCGCGACGGCCAGCGTGACCATGCAGGCGAGCGCCGCGCGCCGGGCGGCGTGCGGCTCGTGGAAGCGCGGGTACGCGTGGGAAGCGAGATCGTTCATGATCGGACGGGCAAACGGCGATGGTATGAATCCATACTAGCTTGACCTTTGAATCACAAAAAATGAATAATTAGGATGTTATTCATCGCCAGGAGAGAATCATGGATCTGGCCGCTCTGACCATTTTTCGCGCGGTCGTGCGCGAAAACGGCGTGACGCGCGCCGCGGCAAAGCTCAATCGCGTGCAATCGAACGTGACCACGCGCATCAAGCAGCTCGAGGAGCAGCTCGGCACCGAGCTGTTCATCCGCGACGGCCGCCGGCTCGTGCTGACGCCGGCCGGCGAGACGCTGCTGCCCTACGCGGAACGGCTGCTCGCGCTCGCCGACGAGGCGCGGCACGCGGTGCGCGAGGATCGTCCGAGCGGGCGTCTGCGTCTCGGCACGATGGAAAGCGTCGCGGCGACGCGTCTGCCGGGCCTGCTCGCGCAATATCACCAGCAATGGCCGGCCGTCGAACTGGAACTGGAGACCGGCACGACCGCCAGGCTGATCGAGCGGGTGCGCGAGTTCGAGGTCGATGCGGCGCTGGTCGCGACGCCCCTCGATCCGGCCACGCTCGGCGATCTGTTCGAGACCGTGCCGATCTTCCGCGAGGAACTCGTGATGCTGACGCCGCGCGGTCATCGGCCGATCCGCGAAGTGCGCGACATCGCGCTATCGACGCTGATCGCGTTCGAGCGGGGCTGCGCGTATCGCGCGTATATCGAGAAGTGGTATCTGGAGCACGGCACGCGGCCGCAACGAGTACTGGAACTCGGCTCGTATCACGCGATCGTCGCGTGCGTGGCGGCCGGCGCGGGCGTCGCGGTCGCTCCGCGCTCGGTGCTCGATCTGCAGACCGACACGAGCAATATCGCGGTGCACGAATTGCCCGATATCGGCATGATCGACACGCTCCTGGTGTGGCGACGCGGGCATTTTTCGTCGGCGCTCAATGCGTTGCGACGCACGCTGGTGGCGTCGCAGGAAGGGGCGGCCGAGGTGGATCCGGTGGCGGCCGCGGATGCGAATGTGGTCTGATCGTTGAATCCGCCCCGGCAACAAGGTTCGGCGCAACCCGGTCGGCTTCAGCAAAAGCGAAGGGGCCACGCAACGCGCCGATCCTGCTGGCGCACCGCGTGGCCCCTTCGTCGAACCCGGCTCGACTTCGGGTCGAGCCGGACTCAACCGACCATCAGAATCAAAGCTGCCCTTCGACCCAGCCCTTGACGCCCGCGAGCGCCGCCGGCAGGTTGGCCGGCTCGGTACCGCCGGCCTGCGCCATGTCCGGACGGCCGCCGCCCTTGCCGCCCACCTGCTGGGCCACGAAGTTGACCAGTTCGCCCGCCTTGACCTTCTTGCTGGCGTCCGCGGTCACACCCGCGATGAGGCTGACCTTGCCGCCCTCCACCGACGCGAGCACGATCGCCGCGCTCTTCAGCTTGTCTTTGAGCTTGTCGACCGTTTCGCGCAGCGTCTTTACGTCCGCGCCTTCGAGCGTCGCCGCGAGCACATGCACGCCGCCGACTTCGATCGCCTGGCCCGCGAGTTCGTCGCCCTGGCTCGACGCCATCTTCGACTTCAGCGCGCCCAGTTCCTTCTCGAGCGCCTTCACCTGGTCTTGCACCTGGCCGATGCGCTGCGTGATTTCCGCCGGTTGTGCCTTCAGCACGGCCGCGGCTGCATTGACGCGTGCTTCGAGTTCCTGCACGTAGCGCACCGCGTTATCGCCGGTGATCGCTTCGACGCGACGGATACCGGCCGCGACGCCGCCTTCCATCACGATCTTGAAGAAACCGATGTCGCCCGAGCGATTCACGTGCGTACCGCCGCACAGCTCACGCGAGAAGCCGAGGTCGAGCACGCGCACTTCGTCGCCGTACTTTTCGCCGAACAGCGCCATTGCGCCGCCCTCCACCGCCTCGTCGTACGACATCACACGCACGATGCCGGGCGCGTTCGCCAGCACTTCGGCGTTGACGATTTCCTCGACGCGGCGGATCTGCGTGTCCGTCATCGGCGCGTTGTGCGCAAAGTCGAAGCGGGTCTTGTCGGCGTCGACTAGCGAGCCCTTCTGCTGCACGTGCGAACCGAGCACTTCGCGCAAGGCCTTGTGCATCAGGTGCGTTGCCGAGTGGTTGCGCGCCGTGCGGGCGCGCCGCACCGCGTCGATTTCGGCCTTGACGATGTCGCCGAGCTTCAGCGTGCCCTGCTCGAGCGTGCCGTGGTGGCCGACTACGTCGGCCTGAACCTTCAGCGTATCGACGACCGCAAAGCGCGTGCTGGCGTTCGCGAGCACGCCCTGGTCGCCGACCTGGCCGCCCGACTCCGCGTAGAACGGCGTGTGATCGAGCACGACGACCGCCTGCTGGCCGGCCTGCGCCTGCTGCACCGACGCGCCGTCCACGTACAGCGCGACGACCTTCGCGTCGTCGAAGACGATTTCTTCGTAGCCGTGGAAGGTGGTCTTCGCGCCCGAGTATTCGAGACCCTGCGCCATCTTGAACTTGCCCGCCGCGCGAGCCTGCTCGCGCTGACGCGCCATCGCGTCGTCGAACGCGGATTCGTCGACCGTCACTTCGCGCTCACGGCAGACGTCCGCGGTCAGGTCGAGCGGGAAGCCGTAGGTGTCGTGCAGCTTGAACGCGAGTTCGCCGTCGAGCGTCTTGCCGCCCTTCGTGTCGAGATCGGCCAGAGCGGTTTCGAGAATCGACATGCCGTGTTCGATCGTCTCGAAGAAGCGCTCTTCTTCCTGACGCAGCACGTCGGTCACGCGCTGCTCGGCCTGCTTCAGTTCAGGGTAAGCGTCGCCCATCTGCGCGACCAGGTCGGCCACGAGGCGATGGAAGAACGAACCCTTCTTGCCGAGCTTGTAGCCGTGGCGGATCGCGCGGCGCACGATACGGCGCAGCACGTAGCCGCGGCCTTCGTTGCCCGGAATCACGCCGTCGACGATCAGGAACGAGCACGCGCGGATGTGATCGGCGATCACCTTCAGCGAGTTGTTGCCCAGATCGGTCACGCCGGTTTCGCGGCCAGCGGCTTGAATGAGCGCCTGGAACAGGTCGATCTCGTAGTTGCTGTGCACGTGCTGCAGCACCGCGGCGATGCGCTCGAGGCCCATGCCGGTGTCCACGCATTGCTTCGGCAGCGGCGTCATGTTGCCCTGCGCGTCGCGGTTGAACTGCATGAACACGAGGTTCCAGATTTCGATGTAGCGGTCGCCGTCTTCCTCGGGCGATCCCGGCGGGCCGCCCCACACGTCCGGGCCGTGGTCGTAGAAGATTTCCGAGCACGGGCCGCACGGGCCGGTGTCGGCCATCTGCCAGAAGTTGTCCGATGCGTAGCGCGCGCCCTTGTTGTCGCCGATGCGGATGATGCGCTCGACCGGCACGCCCACTTCCTTCGCCCAGATGTCGTGCGCTTCGTCGTCTTCCTGGTAGACGGTGACCCACAGCTTGTCTTTGGGCAGCTGGTAGACGCCGGTCAGCAGTTCCCACGCGTAGTGGATCGCGTCGCGCTTGAAGTAGTCGCCGAACGAGAAGTTGCCGAGCATCTCGAAAAACGTGTGGTGACGCGCGGTGTAGCCGACGTTCTCGAGGTCGTTGTGCTTGCCGCCGGCACGCACGCTGCGCTGCGCGGTCGTGGCGCGCGAATACGGACGCGATTCCGCGCCGAGGAACACATCTTTGAACTGCACCATCCCCGAATTGGTGAAGAGCAGTGTCGGGTCGTTGCCGGGCACGAGGCTCGACGAACGGACGATCGTATGGCCCTTCGATTCGAAGAACTTGAGGAATTTCTCGCGGATTTCAGCGGCTTTCATAGCGGGCGGGGGACGGTCCTGACGGTTCCTGACGGAGACTGGCGGTCGGTGGGATGCGCCAACTGTCTGTTTCTTTAAACGACTGATTATACGGGATCGGCAAGCGCGCGCGGCACTGCGCGCCGCCTGGTGGGCGCTCGCGCGTCCGATCGTCCGATCCGCGCCATGACGTTCGGCTGACTGCGCCCGCGAGCGCGAATCGCTTAAGATGACTTCCGCGAAACTACGCGCGAAATAACGCATGGCAACTCGCCGCGCGGCCTGCAACCATCAGGAGACATTCAAGAACATGGGCGCTCTCAGTCACATCCGCGTGCTGGATCTCACCCGCGTGCTCGCCGGTCCGTGGTGCGCGCAGACGCTCGCCGATTTCGGCGCCGACGTCATCAAGATCGAACGCCCCGAGATCGGCGACGACACGCGCCACTGGGGGCCTCCCTATCTGAAAACGCCGGACGGCGCGGACACGCGCGAGGCCGCCTACTATCTCGCGGCGAACCGCAACAAGCGCTCGGTCACGCTCGACATCGCGTCGCCCGAGGGTCAGCGGATCGTGCGCGAACTGGCCGCGCAAAGCGACGTCGTGCTCGAGAACTACAAGGTCGGCCAGTTGAAGAAGTACGGCCTCGACTATGAATCGCTCAAAGAGGTCAAGCCCGACCTGATCTACTGCTCGGTGACGGGCTTCGGGCAGACCGGCCCGTATGCGCAGCGCGCCGGTTACGACTTCATCGTGCAGGGCATCGGCGGCTTCATGAGCATCACCGGCGAGCGCGACGCTCAGCCGGGCGGCGGCCCGCAGAAGGCCGGCGTCGCGATCGCCGACCTGATGACCGGCATGTACTCGACGATCGCGGTGCTGACCGCGCTCACGCACCGCGACCGCACCGGCGTTGGCCAATACATCGACATGGCGCTGCTCGACGTGCAGGTCGCGATGCTCGCCAACATGAACTCGAACTACCTCGCGAGCGGCCAGCCGCCGGTGCGCTGGGGCAACGCGCATCCGAACATCGTGCCCTACCAGACCTTCCAGACCAGCGATGGCTGGATCATCGTCGCGGTCGGCAATGACGGACAGTTCCGCAAGTTCGTCGAAGTGGGCGGCCGCCCGGAACTCGCCGACGACGAGCGTTTCGCAACCAACCCCGCGCGCGTGCGCAACCGCGAACTGCTCGTGCCGATGCTCGCGGACATGGTCCGCCTGCAGGGCAAGCAGCAATGGATCGCGGCGCTCGAAGCGGCCGGCGTGCCGTGCGGGCCGATCAACAACCTCGACGAAGTGTTCGACAACGAGCAGGTGGTCGCGCGCGGTCTGCAGGTCGATCTGCCGCATCCGTCGGGCGGCACCGTCAAGCTCGTGCGCAATCCGATCACCATGACCGGCACGCCGCCGCAGGCGCTGAGCCATCCGCCGCTGCTCGGCGAGCATACCGAGCGGGTGCTGAGCGACGTGCTCGGATACGACGCGCAGACGATTGCCGAGTTGAAGCGCAAAGCGGTGATCTGATCGAGGAGACGGCGAGACTCAGCGCATCGCCGTTAGGGAAGCCAGCCAGCCCCGCCCCTCGTCCCAATCGTCGAGACCGCTGTCGGCGTTGATGTGGCCGCGCGCGCCGATCCCGATCCAGCGGCTGCCCCACGCGTTCGCGCAGGTTTGTGAAAACGGCACGCCGCCATAAGGATCGTCGCTGCTCGCCACCACGATCGTCGCAAACGGCAGGCGGGTGAGCGGCACCGGCGCAAAGCCGCCCGCGTCCCTCGGGAAGTGCGCTGCGTCCGGATCGGGCACGGCGACCAGCAGCGCACCGGCCACCTTCGCGAGCTGCGCCGCGCTTGCGTACTGCGAGGCCCAGAACGCCGTGGTCAGACAGCCGAGGCTGTGAGCGGCGAACACGACCGGCGCATCCACGGCGTCAAGCGCGGCGGCCAGCGTACGGCACCAGGCGTCGCGCGAAGGGTGATCCCAGTCCGGCATCTGCACGCGGACGAACGCGGGATCGAGCGCTTCCCAGCGCGTTTGCCAGTGGCCTGGGCCGGAGTCCAGATAGCCCGGCAGAACGAGTGTGGTTGGTTGTTGTTCGCTCATCGTGCTTACCCGTATTCGGCTTATGGCCCGCTCGCGGGATAGCGCGGCGGGCCGTCTACCGTATCACGCGTGCCACGCCGCCACCACGGGGATCGCTTGCGGGCTCGGGTGTCGTGCCGTCCACGAGGATCATCTGCACGTCGCCGTTGAACGACTGCTGCTCGACCGCATAGCCGAACGCCTTCAATTGCGTGGCGAGCTCATCCGGCGCGGGACGGTACGGCTCGAAGTAGATTGTCTTTTGCGGCAGCAGCTGATGATGGAAACGCATCGCGGCGAGCGCGTCCGTCGGTGACATGTCGAAGTCGTACAGATTCGTCATCACCTGGAAGATCGTCGTCAGGATGCGAGAGCCGCCGGGCGTGCCGATCGCTAGCGCGATCTTGCCGTCCTTCAGCAGCAGCGTGGGCGTCATCGACGAAATCGGGCGGCGGCCCGGCGCGATCGTATCCGGCTCGGCATCGGCGGCGCCGGGTGTCGACGCCGCGCCCGTCGCGCCAGCGCCGGCTGGCTTGATCACGAAATCGTCCATCGCATCGTTCAGCAGGAATCCGCCGCCGTCCACCACGACGCCCGAGCCGAAATCGCCGTTCAGCGTGTAGGTGTTCGACACCGCGTTGCCCCATTTGTCGACCACCGAGAAATGCGTGGTTTGCGCCTTCTCCGTCGCCGCGCCGCCGTCGACACCGGGTTTCGACGTCGCGGCGCCCGGCGCTTCGTCGGTTTTGACTTCGGCCGCGCGCTGCGCGAGGTAGGCGTCGTCGATCAGCTTCGCGACCGGCACGGGCGATGCGTCCGGGTCGCCGATATGGCGTTGCCGGTCCGCGAACACGCGATCCTCGATCTGCGCGATCAGATGGATGTACGGCGCTGAATTCAACGCAAGGCCGTCGAACGCCGGCTGCAGATCGGCCCGCATCTTCAGCATCTGGATCAGCCCGAGGCCGCCCGAGCTCGGCGGCGGCGCGGTGATCACGCGGTAGCCGTGCCAGTCGGCCGCGAGCGGCTCGCGCCACAGAGCCTTGTACTGACTCAGATCCTGGCTCGTGATCAGGCCGTGGCCGTACATCTGCGCGGCGATCATTTGAGCGGTGCGGCCCTCGTAAAACTCGCGGCCGCCGTCGCTCGCGATCCGCCCCAGCGTCTGCGCGAGTTCCGGTTGGCGCAGCATCGCGCCCGCCTTCAGGTTCGCGAAGTAGGCGTCGAAATTGGTCTTGCCGGCGAAACTCTTCGCGGCCGCGTCGTGTCGCTGCTGCAGCCGCGGGTCGACCTGGAAGCCGTCGGTCGCGTAATGGATCGCGGGCGCGAGCACCTGCTTCCATTTGAGCTTGCCGAAGCGCCGCTGCGCTTCCCACATGCCATCGACAGTGCCCGGCACGGCCGCCGCACGATGCCCGACCGTGCTCACGCCCGGCGCCACGTTACCCTTGTCGTCGAGGTACATGTCGCGGGTCGCTTGCTGCGGCGCGCGCTCGCGATAGTCGAGAAAATACGGCTTGCCGTCGACCAGCAGCGTCATGAAACCGCCGCCGCCGAGGTTGCCCGCATCGGGCCGCGTGACGGCGAGCGTGAAGGCCATCGCGACCGCGGCATCGACCGCGTTGCCGCCTTCGGCGAAGATCTGCTGCGCCGTGTCAGCGCTGTAGCTATCCGGCGCGGCGACTGCCGACGCATCGAGCGGCGGCTTCGGCGCCGGTGTTTTCGCGGCGGCGGACAGCGGCGCGGCCACGTTCACGGCAAGCGCGGCAAACCAGGCCGAAGCGAGCACACGACGGTTACGGCAAGAAAATCGGGCGCTAGCCAAAGCGCGGGCAAAAGGCGCGCGAAACGCGCCGTGCGTCGGGACAGACATCCGATAAAACTCCGGCAACGAGGCGAGCATGGCGCACGAGCAGCGGAGCCTCGTGCACGAAGATGAAGGACAGCGCGGCAAGCCCGCCCGCGCGAAGGCCCAGCACAGGCGAGCGGGCCGCGCGCAGCAGCGCATCCTAAGTCGGCGCGTCGCGCGTCGCCAACCCGTTTTACCTCCTGTTACAGCCCCGCGCGTCGGCGTCCCTGACTCCGGCAGCCGCGCCAAACCCGCCCCGCCGTTGGCTGCGCGCCGCAACCACCTGCCGCGAACGGGCTCGTCAGGTAGAATTGACGGCTAAACGGGCGCATTGCGCGCCCCCATGGACTCTCATCTTCTCGCATGAATACCGAACGCAACGACGCGCCCGCGGCATCCAATTTCATCCGCAACATCATCGACGACGACAATCGCACCGGCAAATGGAGTCAGCGCGTCGAAACGCGCTTCCCGCCGGAGCCGAACGGCTATCTGCACATCGGTCACGCAAAGAGCATCTGCCTGAACTTCGGCGTCGCGCGCAGCTACGGCGGCGTGTGCCATCTGCGTTTCGACGACACCAATCCGGAGAAGGAAAGCGTCGAGTACGTCGAGTCGATCATCGACTCGGTGCGCTGGCTCGGCTTCGAATGGGAAAAGGACCGCACCGAGCATCTTTACTTCGCGAGCGACTACTACGACAAGCTGTACGAGTTCGCGGAGCTGCTGATCCAGCGCGGCAAGGCATACGTGGATAGCCAGTCGGCCGAGGAAATCCGCGCGAACCGCGGCTCGGCCACCGAGGTCGGCACGCCGTCGCGCTTCCGCGAGCGTCCGGTCGCGGAAAACCTCGACCTGTTCCGCCGCATGAAGGCGGGCGAGTTCAAGGAAGGCGAGCACGTGCTGCGCGCGAAGATCGACATGTCGTCGCCGAACTTCAACATGCGCGACCCGGTCATCTACCGCATCCGCTTCGCGCATCACTACCGTACCGGCGACGCCTGGTGCGTGTACCCGATGTACGACTACACGCACTGCATCTCGGACGCGCTCGAAAACATCACGCATTCGCTGTGCACGCTCGAGTTCGAAGATCACCGCCCACTGTACGACTGGATCCTGAACGAACTCGCCGAGGCCGGTGTCTTCAGGCGTCCGCTGCCGCAGCAAATCGAGTTTTCGCGCCTGAACCTGACCTATGCGATCACCAGCAAACGCAAGCTGCTGCAACTCGTCAACGAAGGCCATGTGGAAGGCTGGGACGACCCACGCATGCCGACCATCGTCGGCCTGCGCCGGCGTGGCTTCACGCCCGAGTCGATCCAGCTGTTCTGCGAGCGCATCGGCGTGACCAAGGTCGACTCGTGGATCGACATGAGCGTGTTCGAAGGCGCGCTGCGCGACGATCTCGACGAGAAGGCGCCGCGCATCGCCGCCGTGCTCGATCCGGTCAAGCTGATCATCGACAACTTCCCCGAACGTCTCACCGAGCCGTGCCACGCACCGGTGCATCCGCATCATCCTGAACAGGGCCTGCGCGAGTTTCCGATTTCGCGCGAGCTGTGGATCGAGCGCGAGGACTTCACGGAGACGCCGCCGAAGGGCTACTTCCGCCTGTTCCCGGGCAACAAGGTGCGCCTGCGCTACGGCTACGTGATCGAATGCACGCACGCGGACAAGGACGAGAACGGCAATATCGTCGCGGTGCACTGCAACTACTTCCCGGACAGCAAATCGGGCACCGAAGGCGCAAACAATTACAAGGTCAAGGGCAATATCCACTGGGTCAGCGCGGCGGCCGCGTGCCCGGCCGAAGTGCGCATCTACGACCGGCTGTTCAAGGAACCGCAACCGGACGCCGGCGGCCGCGATTTCCTCGAAGCGCTGAATCCGGACTCGAAGCGTGTGGTCCAGGCCTACCTCGAAACCGGCGCGCACCATGCAATGCCGGAGCAGCGCTACCAGTTCGAGCGCCACGGCTACTTCGTCGCCGACCGCGTCGATTCGAAGCCGGGTAAGCCCGTGTTCAACCGCATCGTCAGTCTGCGCGACAGTTGGGGCAAGCCGGCCTGAGCCGCCGCCAGCGAGGGCCCGGCGTTACGGGCCCGTCCGGGTTGCCGGATGTTTCGATCGACACTCACTGCGCGCTCGCCTGAGCGCGCCGGTCCGGGAGGTCCGATGAAGGTTGCAGACCGCCACGGGGAAGGGTCTGAAGGTAGGGTTCGCGTCGCACGGAGCGCGTGCGGCTCACGCTTCCCGCATCTGCTGCGCGGCATGCACAGCGTGCTGCTTACGCTGGCCGCCTGCGGCGCGCTCGCGTTCACCGGCCCCGCCCGCGCGGATGAACTGACCGGCACGCTGAGAAAGATCCACGACGACGGCGTCGTCGTGCTCGGCGTGCGAGAGGCGTCGATCCCGTTCTCGTACTTCGACGGCAGGCGCACGGTGGGCTACTCGCAGGCGATCGCGATGCAGATCGTCGATGAAATCAGGAAAACGCTCGGCATGGCGCAGCTGCGGGTTCACGAAGTCACGGTCACGTCGTCGAACCGCATGCCGATGCTGCTGAACAACCAGATCGATCTCGAATGCGGTTCGACCACGCACACGGTCGAGCGCGAAAACGTCGCCGCGTTTTCAGACAGCTTTTTCCAGTACGCGGTGCGCATGATCACGCGCAGGAACAGCGGCATCACCGATTTCCCCGATCTGGCCGGCAAGCCGGTCGTGACGACCGCCGGCACGTCCGACGAGCGCCTGCTGCGCAGCCTCAACACCGACAAGCAGCTGAACATGCGCATCACGAGCGCGCGCGACCACCAAGAAGCCTTCAACGCGATGAAGGAAGGCCACGCGGTGGCGTTCGTGATGGACGAGCCGATCGTCTACGGTTTCAAGGCGACCGACCCGCATCCCGACGATTTCATCGTGACGGGCACGCCGCTTGGCTACGAAGTTTATGCGTGCATGTTCCGCAAGGGCGACGAGCCGTTCCGCGCGCTCGTGAATCGCGTGATCGCGCGCTCGCAGACGTCCGGCGACGCCGAGCGTCTGTATCGGCAGTGGTTCACGCAGCCGATTCCGCCGCATGGCATCAACGTCAATTTCCCGCTGTCGGAGCAGAACCGCGCGTTGTTCGCGCATCCGAACGACCACGCGCTCGATTGAAGGCGGCGTGCGCCGTCTATAGCGACCGGTGCAACTCCGCGAGCGACAGCGTCGTCTCGAAGAGCCGCGTCAGACTACGGCTCGCATAGCGCGGCACCTCTTCGATCGACGCCCAGCGGTAGTCATCCATTTCGGGGATCAGCGTGCCGTCCGAGCGGCGCGGAAACAGCGACGTGCAGATGCACGTGCTCAGATCGAGCTCGCCGGCACCCGCGCGCGCCGCGAACAGATGCAGGTCCTTGTCGCGCCGGTAGACGAACAGGCCGAGATCCTTCAGCCGATCGGCCTCGAGCGCGATGCCGGTTTCCTCGACCATCTCGCGCAGCGCCGTCACGTGCGGCGCCTCGCCGTCCTCGCCCTGGCCTTTCGGGATGTCCCAGTGCGTCGTTTCGGTGGCGTGCGCGAGCAGCACGCGTCCGTCGGGATCAAGCAGCACGATCCCGCACGAGACGATTCGCGGGCTCATCGCGCAGCCTCACTGCATGCACCTCTCGCGCCGCGCTCACGCATGCTCAACGCTTCTGCAGTTGCCAGGCGCCGCCTTCCTTGCAGAAGTTCGGACGCAGGTTCATCGATTGCCCTTTCGCATTGAGTACGACCCCGAGGGTGCGGCAGGTGCGTCCGCCTTCGGTCGAGGTGCTGTCCATCGAGATGGTCGCGTCGATCTTCACGCTATTGCCGGTGCCGTCGTTGACCCACGTGAAGCTCTCGCCGTCCTTTCTGTCATTGAGCGCGCTCATGACCGCATGCTTGATCGAGGCGTTGTCGCGCTGTCTCATATAGGTGATCGGCGTGTCGCTCAGAAAGCCGAGGTTCGCCGCTTGCGCGCCGATCGCCGCGCCGAGCAAGAGGCTCGCGGCACTGAGGTGGAACAGCACACGGGTTCGCGTCGACATGTAGGACTCTCCTCGAAGTGTGCACGGCGCGCACGGCGCACGGCGGCTTTGATCCTGACCTCAAAAGCATAGCATGCACACTTCGGCAGGCAGCGCGTCATCGACGCGGCCATCAACGCGCGGCGGCCGTCCCCTGCAGGCGGAACGTGTTGACGACGTCGCGCAGCATCTGCGCCTGCTCCTGCATCGACTGCGCGGCGGCCGCCGCCTGTTCGACCATCGCCGCGTTCTGCTGCGTGGTCTCGTCCATCTGCGCGATCGCGAGATTGACCTGCTCGATGCCGCGGCTCTGCTCGTCGGACGCAGCGGAAATCTCGCTGATGATGTCGGTCACGCGCTTCACCGCATCGACGAGCGACTCCATCGTGCCGCCCGCCTTCTCGACGAGCGTCTTGCCGCTGCCGACGCGCGCGACCGAATCCTCGATCAACGTCTTGATCTCCTTGGCCGCGTCGGCGCTGCGGCGCGCGAGGTTGCGCACCTCGCCCGCGACGACCGCGAAGCCGCGGCCCTCCTCGCCGGCGCGCGCGGCTTCGACGGCCGCGTTCAGCGCGAGGATGTTGGTCTGAAACGCGATGCTTTCGATCACGCCGATGATATCGACCACCCGCGCCGAGCTCGCCGCGATGCTCTGCATGTTCGCAACGACGTGCTGCACGGCCTCGCCGCCCTCGCCCGCGAGCTGCGACGCCGAGCGCGCCATGCGGTTGGCCTGCAGCGCGTTGTCGGCGTTCTGCTTGACGGTCGCCGTCAGCTGCTCCATGCTCGCGGCCGTTTCGCCGAGCGACGACGCCTGCTGTTCCGTCCGCGCCGACAGATCGAGATTGCCCGCGGCGATCTCTTCGGCCGCGACCGTGATCGTTTCGGTGCCGCCGCGAATGCGCCGGATCGCGTCGGCGAGGCGGCTTTGCATGCGCTGCATCGCGAACAGCATGCTTTCCCGATCGTCGCCGGCCAGCGTGACCGGGCACGAAAGATCGCCGTCGGCGATCGTCTCCGCGACGCTCGCCGCATAGGCGGGCTCGCCGCCGAGACTGCGCTTCACGTTGCGGATGATCAGCACGAGCGCGAGGGTGCTGAAGCTGCCGATCACGAGGATCGTCAGCAGATAGCGCAGCAGGTCGGCGCGGAACGCCGCGTCGATGTCGTTGACGTAGACACCCGAAATCAGATACCAGTCCCACGCGGCAAAGCGCTTGACGAAGCTGATCTTCGGCACGCGCTCGTTGTTGCCGGCGAGGCGGCCCATGTAATCGACGAAGCCCTGCCCGTGCGCCTGCGCGACCTTGACCATTTCGACGAACAGCAGCTTGCCGTCGCTGTCCGCGTAGTGCGACACGTCCTTGTTGCGCAGATCGGCGAGCATTGGATGCATGATCACGACCGGCGTGGCAGTCGATACGATCATGTAGCCGCTGCCGTGGTAGCGCATCGCGGACAGCCGCGCCAGCGCCTGCTGCCGCGCCTGTTCGGGCGTCAGTTCATGCTGGTCGGCGCGCTGCGCGTAGTCGGCGACGATGCCGTACGCGCTTTCCACGACGTTCTGCACGGCCGACTTGCGCTCGGCCAGCATCGTCGCGCGCGACTGCCATGCGGCCCAGCCGCCGAGGCCGAGCAGGCCGAGCCACGTAATCAGCAGCGCGAGCCAGAGTTTGGTGTTGAGGCTAAGTCGGTTCACGCTGATTCCTCCATCGCGGCGCGTCATACGGTTCTGTTGAATTAACGGCGCCGCGCGCGATTTCCTGAGTCGGGAAACACCCGAAGCGAGCCGTACGAACACGCGACAGCCCGACAGCCACCGGGCGCGCAACATTTGCACAAAAACAAAAAGGGTTACAGGCGCGAAACCTGTAACCCTTCGATGATTCTGGTACGGCAGGAGGGACTCGAACCCCCCACCCTCGGCTTAGAAGGCCGATGCTCTATCCAGCTGAGCTACTGCCGTATGGATCGATATCTGCATGAAACCGGCACTCGCGGCAAGCCGCCCGATTTCCCACAAACTGAAATTCTAACTGACCTGCAACCAAACGGGCCCGGATTATAACCGATCGCCCGGCGCGCTCAGACCGGCTGCGGATGCAGCATGAACCAGCCGAGGAACAGGATCCCCGCGATCGCGCAGTACGCGCCGAACGACGCGAGACGTCCGCGGCCTTCGAAATAGCGCATCAGGAAACGCACGCTCAGGTACGCAGCGATCGCGGTCAGCACGCCGCCGAGCACCGCGTCGGCAAGCTGGCTCGGCGCGTGAAGCAGCTTCGGCACTTCGAGTACGCCAGCGGCGAAAATGATCGGCGTGCCGAGCAAGAACGAAAACTCGGCGGCTTTCTCGGTGGTGAGGCCGGCCGCATTGCCGGCGATCATCGTCAGGCCACTGCGCGAGAAGCCCGGAATCAGCGCGCCGATCTGCGCGAGGCCGACGAAGAAGGCCTGGCGGAACGTCAGCTTTTCCGGCGCCTGATGCGCGCGCGCGCGTTGCAGGCGATCGCCGAACCACAGCAGCACGCCGTTCACGATCAACGCAATCGCGACGATCCGCAGATCATGAAAAAGCGCCTCGAGGCGCTTTTCCAGCACGAGACCGACGAGGCCCGCCGGAATCGTACCGATGATCAGCGCCCACATCATGTGACCGTCGTCGTTGCGGCGGCCGCCGAGCGACGCGAAGAAACCGCGCACCAGCGCGTACCAGCGCGCGCGGAAGTACCACAGCAGCGCGAACGCGGTGCCGAGATGCAGGGCGACGAGGAACGGCAGCAGTTGCGGCGCATGCTTGTCGATATGCATGTCGAACAGGGCTGGCACGAGCAGCGTGTGGCCAAGGCTGCTCACCGGAAACAGTTCGGTAACGCCTTGCAGCACGCTCAGAAAAATGAGAAACGACAGGTTCACGCGGCGGTCCTTGTAAGGAAAGTGTCGGGGAACTGCGCGCCGCACAAAAGGGGGAGCCGGCGCGTCAAAGGCGCACCGATTATGCCTGGCTACACACCCAGCGCCAAGCGGTTAGGCGACATTCGGAGAGATATTGACGCGCCGCGTCACAACTCGACACCGTTATTACGCGAGTGCAAGGAAGCGGGCGGCGGATTCGTCGCGCGCGTGCTGTGAAACAGAGAATGAAACCAGCGGGATCAGCGTTCGAGCGAATGGAAGAAGTAGTACGTGCTGGCGGTGAATATACCGAATAAGGCCACCGCCATTGCCGTTGCGAGATCCATGACGCCTCCTGAGCCGATTCGCCCGGGAGTCGGATGGACCGGACGCTCAGGCAGATTATCAATAGGATTCGCCCTTTTCCGACACCCGCAATTTCCCGGGAAGGGTTTCCCCGTAGCGCAAAGCAGCGCAAAATCGCGGTTTCGCCGCGCGAGACGCAGTCGCAGCGAATGGCGCAAAACGCCGCTTCGATGCGGTTGCAACGGCCGACGCACGCGGCCGCCTTGTGCGACCCTCAACCTCTATCTGGCTACCTATTGACCATGCCCCTCTCCCCGGAACAGGACATTCTCGAGATCGCCCAGGACGCCTCGGTGCTCCGTTTTTCGCCGCAAGCCGGCGGCCGTCTGCTGTCGTGGACGATCGACGGCGAAGAGGTGATTCACTGGCCCGAGCACGCCGACTGGAGCGTGCCCGCGCGGATTCGCGGCGGCAATCCGCTGCTGTTTCCATTTCTCGGCCGTCATCGCGTCGACGGCAAGATCGGCTATTGGCGTGACGCGCAGGGCACCGTGCGCGAGCTGCCGATGCACGGCTTCGCGCGCGACCTGCCGTTCGAGCCTCACGCCGACGTGCATGGCGCCGGCCTGCGGATGGTTCTGACCGACAGTGAAGCGACCCGCGGCTCCTATCCGTTCGGCTTCCGCTTCGAGGCCGCCTACGAGCTCATCGATCCGCGCACGCTCGACGTGACGCTGACCACCACCAATACCGGCGACGCGCCCCTGCCCTACTACGCCGGCCATCACTTCTACTTCACGCTGCCGCACACGCAGCGCGCGCAGACGACGATCGAACTGCCGCGCACCGAGCGGTGCCGTCAGCTCGAGGACGGCTCGATCAGCCCCGCCGAGCCGGGCGAAGCGAGCTACACGCTCGACGAAGACCGCATCTACGACCGCTTCCATTGCCTGACCGGCACGCCCGATCGACCGGTGAGGGTCGAGGCGCCGGGCATCGATCGCGTCATCACGATCGATCTGCAGCGGCCCGGCTCGGTGCCCTGGTACTCGGTGACGACGTGGACTGAAACGCCGCAGTCGGACTTTTACTGCGTGGAGCCGTGGCTCGGCTTACCCGATGCGATCCACAACGGCCGAGGTTTGCGCTGGCTCGAGCCGGGACAAACCGAAACGGCGGCACTGCGCATTACGGTCGAGAAGACCAGCTGATACGCCGGCGCCGGCGGCGAGCCGCTCGAAGCGCCCGCCTGCCACCTCGCCCCCCTCGCCGGGGGGCGCAACACAAAACCGTTAGAATCGAACGCTTTGTCTGTCTGTGCCGCGTCATCGGGATCAGCGCGGCAGTGCTTTGCGAGGTCCAATGCTGGAAACGACAAGAATCAAACGACTCGGCTGCGCGGCATTGCTCGCGCTGCTCGCCGCGTGCGGGTCGGCGCCGGTGGGGCCGGGCTACTACCGGGTCGAACGGGGCGACACGCTGTCGAAAATCGCGCGCGGCAACCGGCAATCGGTGCAGAACATCGCACGCTGGAACAACCTGACCAATCCCGACAGCATCGAAGTCGGCCAGGTGCTGCGCGTCGCGCCGCCAGCCGGCGCGGCGTCGACGAGCGGCGCGATCCGCAGCGGCGGTGGCGGTAGCAGCAGTGGCAGCGCGAGCGCGGCGGCCACGCCGCGTCCTGCGCCCGCGGACACTGCGCCGGCGACCGCACCCGCGCCGATCTCGCTGGTATGGCCGGCCGACGGCACGGTGTTCCGCCGTTTCGACGGCGGCAACTCGAAGGGTATCGATATTTCCGCGCCGGCCGGCACGCCCATCGTCGCGGCGGCGCCTGGCACCGTCGTCTATGCGGGCAACGGTCTGCGCGGCTACGGCAATCTGCTGATCCTCAAGCACAACGCCGACTATCTGACCGCTTACGCGCATAACCGCGCGCTGTTGGTGAAGGAAGGCGAATCGGTCAAGCGCGGCCAGAAAATCGCCGAAATGGGCGACACCGATACCGATCGCGTGATGCTGCATTTCGAACTGCGCTACCAGGGCCGCTCGATCGATCCGTCGAAAGAACTGCCGCCGCGCTAGGCGGCGGGCGCGGGAACCCGCCGTGCTATAAACGCTCAATTCGAAGCGGCGTGGCTGCGCGCCACGCCCTTCCGCTATTTGCAAGGAATCTGAAATGAAAAGCCCATTGGCGCGCGTCGCGACGGCGGCAACGATCAGTCTTGGCCTCCTGACGCTTGGCGGCCTCGGCGGCTGCTCGACCACGACCACGATGACCTATCTGCCAAGCGGCGACACCGGCTTCGCGATCAACTGCAGCGGCAGCGACGCCAGCACGAGCTGGGCCGAGTGCTATAAGCGCGCGGGCGAAACCTGCGGCAACTACGGGTACGACGTGGTTTCGAAAGACGTCGACAACGGCGCGACGTCGGGCGGCACGATCGGTGGGATTTTCGGCGCGAATGTGAAAAACCGTTCGATGGTCGTCCGCTGCAAGCAGTAAAGGCAGCGCGCCGTGCGGCACGCGCGGCCGCCGAGCGCCACCGCTTAGCGGCCTCGCCGGCGCCCGGAGCGCGGATCGATGCGCGCGGCGAAGCGCACCAGCAACGCGAGCACGATTAGCCACACGCCGACAAAAATGATCACCCCGGTCATGAGTCTCGCGCCGATAAATAATCCGCTATCATCGGCCGCATATTGTGAATTCGCGGTGAAGATCGCTGAGGCACGGTTAAACATCTGCGTAAATCCATTCAAAAAAAAGCCCGGCACGAGGCCGGGCTAACGGGGGTTCGGCGCATATCGGCAAAGGACCGGTTCACCATGCGCCAGAACGAAATCTAACAATCTGCATTTACAAGCGCAATGCATTAATTTTGCGGACAGTGTTACACGGCGTACGGATTCCGCAATCCGTGAATCGGAAATGTCGGAATCAGACCGGCTTAATGCGCCGCAGCTGGGATACTCCACACGCCAGATCATTCGAACAGGAATGTCGGAGCATCGCATCGGCCAATGTTCCTAGGCTATCAGCGGAAAGTCCCGCCAAAACAGCAGAGGAAAGACGTCTGGCCGAATAACACTAACTCATTCGGCAATAACGCAGCTCCGGGTTGCGAATATTAACTTGGTGCGGAAACGCACGTAACGCATCGATTGGTCGCGGCAACTCTTCCGAATAAGCGTCAATACTTCTTCACAATAATTCGCGAATAGTGAAATCTTTAACATTGACAATTCCGCCGACAATATTGAAACCGCATTCAAACTCGTTTCCGCTTTGAACATTCGGACGATTAATGGCCGGCGCTGATGGGCGGCACGCCTCGTGCGCCGCCGTCGTTGAATCCGCCGCCATCCAGGTTCAGAATCCGATTCAGTCCGCGCTGCATAAAAGACCGCCCGGCGCGTTGCGCAAGGCCGCCACGCAGCCCGCCGGTCCTTGCCAATAGTTTATAGTGACGGCCCCGTCCGACCCTGCCCACGATGACTTCCAGCGACGCCTCCCAAAGCCCCCTTTACGCGAAGCTGCTCGGCGAAACCGCCAAGATCGGCTGGAGCGAACTCCAACGTTTCTTTGCGGGCGGAATACTACTGCACGTCGCGCGCGACCTCGATCTCGTGAGCGTCGCCGAAGCAATCGCCAACGACGATACCACCCAGGTCGCCCAATGGTTGTCCTCCGGCCTCGTCGAGCGCGTGCAGTCGGAGACGGCCGCCGATCTCGCCGCGCGCGACCCCGAGCTGTGGGCGGTCGTCGTCTCGCCTTGGGTGTGCGTGCAGGAGCGCTCTTGAACGACGCGAGCACGCCCGATGCCGGTACGCCCCCCGCCGCGCCATCCGAAACCGCCGCACACCCAGCCAGCGCGCCCGCGCTGCCGGTGCGCTGGCATCGCCGGGTGCTCGCGCTCGCATTCCCAATCGTCCTCGCGAATCTGACGCAACCGATCCTCGGCGCGGTCGACACCGCCGTCGCTGGTCATCTGGACAGTGCCTCGTACCTCGGCGGTGTCGCGCTCGGCGGGCTCTTCTTCAACTTCGTGTTCTGGGGCTTCGGCTTCCTGCGCATGGGCACGACCGGCCTCGTCGCGCAGGCGCACGGCGCGGGCCGCAGCGACGAGTTGCGCAATACCGTCGTGCGCGCACTGCTGATGGCGGCCGCGATCGGCGCGCTGGTGCTGCTCGTGCAGCAACCGCTGATCGACTATGCGCTGCGGGCGATCGGCGGCAGCGACGCCGTGCAGCGGCACGCGCAGATTTATTGCCACGCGCGCATCTGGGCCGCACCGCTCGCGCTCGGCAACTACGTGGTGCTCGGCTGGCTGCTCGGCACGCAGCGGGTGCGGCTCGCGTTGCTGTCGCAGGTCTTCATCAACAGCGTGAACATCGTCGCGGTGCTGCTGTACGTGTACGCGTTTCATTGGGGTGTGGCCGGCATCGGCGCGGCTACCGCGACCGCCGACGCGCTCGGCTTCGTGCTCGGGCTCGCCCTGCTATGGCACGGCAGGCCGCGCGGCCTACCCGCGCTGAATCGCGCCGCCTTGTTCGACGCCGCCGCGCTGAAGCGGCTCGTCGTGCTCAATCGCGACATTTTCGTGCGCACGCTGTGCCTGCTGTCGTCGTTCGGCTGGTTCGCGCATCTCGGCGCGCGGCAAGGCGACGCGACGCTCGCCGCGAACGCATTGCTACTCAATTTCCAGACCTTCATGGCGTACGGCCTCGACGGCTTCGCGCACGCGGCCGAGGCGCTGGTCGGCGCGGCGATCGGTGCGCGCGATCGTCACGCGTTCGCGCAGGCGGTCAAGGTCACCGCGCTGTGGTCGGCGCTCGGCGCGATCGGCTTCTCGTGTGTGTACTGGGGCGCGGGTGCGTGGATCATCGAGCGGCTGACCAATCAGGCCGCTGTGCGTGCCGCGGCCGAAACCTATCTGCCGTGGGCGGCGCTGTCGCCGGTAATTTCGGTGTGGGGCTTCCTGCTCGACGGCGTGTTCATCGGCGCGACGCGAACGCGCGAGCTGATGATGTCGATGGTGGTGTCGCTTGCGGTGTTCGTGGCGGCGGCGTCGGCATTGCTAGCGTGGCACGGCAATCACGGGCTGTGGATCGCGCTGCTGATCTTCATGGCCACGCGTGGCGCAACGCTCGCGCGTTACCTGCCGGGCGTGTCGCGGGGGATTGCGGCCGCGTAGCGCGGTGCGTTGGGCGTCATTGGCTATCCGGCGGACGACAGACCGTTACGGCTTGAAACAAGCGCATACATATCGCATAACGAGCGCGTCCTAGAATGCTCTCAGCCCGTGCTCTCCGCGCGAACAGTCGGCACGGGTCAGAAGTGCCGGCGTGCCCGCGCCGGTGCTTCGCTTTCCCCACCCTTTCCCGGTCGTTTTCACTTCAACGACGGTTTCGCGCTGCAGGCGCTTTCTCGTTGCACAGCTTCATCACGGGCTGCACTCTTTTCTCTTCGCTGAACGAGCGCTCACTGTGCGACGGGGGCGGGCACCATCGCGGGCGGCCGATCATCGGTGGGCACGCCGTGGTAGTCGGCGGGATCATGTGGCGGGCTGCCGCGATGCGCGGACGGGTTGTCCGCACAGCCGGCGACGCCGGCGCAAAACAGCAAGGCAAGAGTCAGAACGCGGGTCATTTTGCAATCGTCTCCGGGACAAAGCGATGGCGGACGTCCGCCGGCGCGCCGAGAGTCTAACCGCAAAGCGCGTTCCGCCCGTTCCATTTCGTGAGATTTCGCCAGAGCTGCGCTACTATGGGTTCATGGCTGAACCTACCGGGAGACTGCCATGGACGGTGAATCGATCGCGGGCCTGATCGGGCTCGCAATAGGTCTGATCGTGCTGGTGGCGTTGTCGATTTTCGAATCGCGGGCATACCGGCGTGAACACGATGGCGAGGGCATGCTGCATCACTGGACGCATCAGCATCTACATATGCCGCATTGGAGGCGTCCAAGGCATTGATGCAGGTGATCTTCGACTCGGACCGAATGGCCTCTGGCCGCGGCACCGGCATGTCACGGTGCCTCAGTCGCGCGGCCGCTCGATGACGCGATGACCGGCGTTGCGGCGCCTGCGCGCATCGAGGTCCGCTGGACGTGCGCGACGCCTTTCCGGTTCTTTGGGCATACATACATCGAACGACGACGCTTCCTGCGTCGCTCTCTCCTTCTGCGCCTTCGTCCAAGGCCTCACTGCATCGAGCTTAACGGGTGCTGGGCACATGCCTTGCTGATTCCGATCCAGCAACAGACGCGCGACACGCGCGTCGATTGTCGCGGCGCGTGCGCCACACCAGCGTGACGATGCGGCCAGCGATTTCGCGGCCCCCGCAAAAAGGAGAACGCCATGACCGTCGGAACCATCCTGCTAATCGTGCTCATCCTGCTGCTGATCGGCGCGTTGCCAAGCTGGCCGTATAGCAGCGGCTGGGGCTATCGGCCGACTGGACTCGTCGGCGTCGTGCTGATCATCGTGATCATTCTGCTGTTGATGGGGCGTATATAGCCCACCGCGAGGCCGGCGCGAGCCCGCTACGGCGAACGTCGTTGCCCGTACGGTTGTTGCCGCCAAGGGATTGACGCTCCTGCACGCACCCCCTATACTCTCGGATTCGTCGGAGCGTAGCGCAGCCTGGTAGCGCATCTGATTTGGGATCAGAGGGTCGTAGGTTCGAATCCTATCGCTCCGACCACGAAAAGCAGGTCGAAACCCGCGAAGCCTCCGGCTTCGCGGGTTTTTGCTTTTTGGGCTCGCGTTCAAGTGGACGCAAACAGCCGACCCGTCAGGCACTCGCCTTGCAAATCATCACCCGCGCATGCGACAGTGCTTGCGCAGGTACCTCGCTGCGAAGACGCGAAAGCCCGCCGCAACGCCATCCCAAGCCGCTCAAAAAGGAGACTCCCATGGACCTGATCCTCTGGCGTCACGCCGAAGCAGAAGATGTCGCCGCGAGCGATCTCTCCCGCGCACTCACCACGCGCGGCCGCAAGCAGGCGCAGAACGCCGCGAAATGGCTGCGCGCCCGTTTGCCCGACGACGCGGTCATACTCGCGAGCCCCGCCGTGCGCACCATCCAGACCGCCGAGACGTTGAGCGACCAGTACCGCGTCGTGCGCGAACTCGCGCCGAACGCGAGCGCGAACGACGTCCTGGAAGCGGCCGGCTGGCCCGGCGGCATCGCGCAAACCGTGGTGATCGTCGGCCATCAACCGACGCTCGGCCACGTCGCCGCGCAACTGCTCGGCGACAGCCGCGCGAGCTGGCCACTGAAAAAAGCCGGCATCTGGTGGATCGAGAGCCGCGAGCGCAACGGCGAAGATGAGGCGGTGTTGCGCGCCGCCATCAGCCCCGATCTGATCTGAGCGCGCGTGTCGCGCGACGCCTCCGACATTACAGGCACCCACGCGAGGGCTTACGGGCAGTCATCCAATCGTCACGGCTTTGCCATGCGAGCGTCACCGCGCGTTACTACATTGGCGAAAAAAGAAATCCTCACTCTTTTCGACCAGGACAGCCAATGCGAGAACTGCCGACGCCCACCCTGCCCTTCGCCTCGCTTTTCGAACCGCGCCGTCTGCCGCGTGCCGAGGAAACGGTCACCGCGCAGCATCGCCTGCAAGTGTCGTGGGCGCGTACCGACGAAGAGCTGCGTGAAGCGCAGCGTCTACGCTATCGCGTCTTCGCCGACGAAATGGGCGCACGCCTCAGCGGCCCCGCGGGGCTCGACGTCGATGCCTTCGATTCGTACTGCGACCATTTGCTGGTACGCGATCTCGACACCTTGAAAGTAGTCGGCACGTATCGCGCTCTGCCGCCGCATCAGGCCGCGCGCATCGGCCGTCTATATGCGGAAAGCGAGTTCGACGTGTCGCGTCTCACTCATCTGCGCGCGAAGATGGTCGAGGTCGGCCGCTCGTGCGTGCATTCCGACTATCGCAGCGGCTCGGTGATCATGTCGCTGTGGGCTGGGCTCGCCGCATACATGAAGCACAACGGCTACGAGACGATGCTCGGCTGCGCGAGCGTCGCGATGGCCGACGGCGGCCACTATGCGGCGAACCTGTACTGCTCGCTGCGCGACAACGCGCTGACCGCGCCCGAATATCGCGCGTTCCCGCATACGCCGCTGCCGGTCGACGAACTGCAGACGGGTGCCGCCGTCGCGCCGCCGCCGCTCGTGAAGGGCTACTTGCGTCTCGGCGCGAAGATTTGCGGCGCACCTGCGTGGGATCCCGACTTCAATACCGCGGATTTCCTGACGCTGTTCCGTCTGTCCGATATCAACGCGCGCTATGCGCGGCACTTCCTCGGCGACGCGTTGCCGCGATAAGCTGCACCGAGATACGAAAAAGCCCTGCATTTGCAGGGCTTTTTTTGTTCATGCACACGCCGCGAATCGACGCGTGCGTCGAATCGCATCGCGTCAATCGTCCGTATAAACGACACGGTACGGAATCCCGACTTTCTCCCACTCCGCAGCCTCCTGGATCAGGCTGTAATCCGTCAACGGATTGTTGGCGACCCACACGTTCGGCAAACGCACCTCATAGCCGCCGTTCGCCTGAGCAACCGTGATGCCCGGCAGGCCGACGTCCGCGCGTCGACGGCACAGCAACGCCGCGAGCCGCAGACAGAACAGCAGCGGCCATTCGACGTCGCGCGTCTGCGACAGCTTGCCGAGCTTGCCCGCGTGGCCGAGCACGAGCGCGGCGAGGCGCGCCTGGTCGGTACGCGAAAAGCCCGGCATGTCGGCATTGCTTGCGATATAAGCCGAGTGTTTGTGATACGCGCTATGCGAGATCGACAGCCCGATTTCGTGCAGCGACGCCGCCCAGCCGATGAACATGCGGTTTTCCGCGCGGCGTTCCTCGTCCGGTTCGACGAACTGGTCGTAGAAGCTCGTCGACAGATCGCCGATGCGCCCCGCCTGCGGGCGATCGACGCCATAGCGGCGCATGAAGCCCTCGACCGTCACCGTACGCATGTCCTCGTGCTGCGAACGGCCGAGCAGGTCGTACATGACGCCGAGGCGCAGCGCGCCGTCGGTGGTGTCGACATAGTCGACGCCCAGTTCGTCGAACACCGCGATCATGATCGACAGCCCGCCCGCGAGCACCGGCACGCGGTCGCTCTTCAGCGCAATCAGTTTCAGCCGGTTGACGTTTTCGGCCTTGATCAGCGCGCGCTTGAGCCGCTCGAGGCCGCCGCGCGAAATGCCGTGCGTGACGCCCGCATCGTTGAAATTGTTCGCCTCGACCAGTTCGGCGAGCGCGCGCGCGGTGCCCGACGAGCCGATCGCCTGCTCCCAGCCGGTCTTCTTGTATTCGGCGGAAATGATCTGGATTTCGCGGCGCGCGGCGAGCTCGGCCTGGCGCATCGTGTACTCGTCGACGTTGCCGGCCGGGAAAAACGCGCGGCTATGGCTCACGCAGCCGATATACAAGCTCTCCATCATGATCGGCGTGTAGTGCGAGCCGATGATGAATTCCGTCGAGCCACCGCCGATATCGACGACGAGCCGCTTGCCCGCGCTCGCCGGCACCGAGTGCGCGGCGCCCGCATAAATCAGGCGCGCTTCCTCGCGACCGGCGATCACTTCGATCGGAAAACCGAGCGCGGCCTGCGCTTCGCCGAGAAATTCGCCCGCATTCTTCGCGATGCGCAGCGTATTGGTCGCGACCGCGCGCACGTGGTCCGGATGAAAATCGCGCAACCGCTCGCCGAAGCGCTTCAGCGCATCCCAGCCACGCACCTGCGACGCGCGATCGAGCATCTTGTCGCTCGATAGCCCGGCCGCGAGCCGCACCGGCTCGCGCAAGGCGTCCACCTGATAGATCTGGCTGCCCGCGTCGGTTTCCTCGACCCGGCCCACGATTAGCCGGAAGCTGTTCGAACCGAGATCGACGGCGGCGAGGAGATGAGGAATATTGACCATCGGGTAAGCGTACTCCATGCGCGCGAGCGCGGCGGATGCGGCCGAGGGCGTGGCGGCGGACTCCGGCAGCGCCACGCGCCTGCCCGGCGCCTTCGGCGCATGATGCGAGTCGCGGCCGGCCGCACTGTTCAAAGACGCCATTCTAAGCGTAGCAGCCTTCACGGTGTCACCTCGCGGCGCAGGGAGTTCGGTATCGTCGCATAGGTAGCGCGTCATATTGACGACAGACGACGATTGCGGCATAAAATCTTAAGAACATCACCGATGTCATCAGGACGTCACCAAACCGTGAGAATTTCCGAGCGTCTTTCTGTCTCCATTTCAGACATTTCAATCTCGCCGCCGATGTCCGTCCGCTATCCCTTATTGAATCGCGAGCTGGGCATTCTGGGTTTCAACGAGCGTGTGCTGGCGCAAGCCGCCGATCCCGCCGTCCCCCTGCTCGAACGTCTCCGCTTTATCTGCATCACCAGCAGCAACCTCGACGAATTCTTCGAAGTCCGCATGGCCGGGCTTCAGGAACAGATGGGCGACAACCCCGGCGCATTGTCGCCCGACGGCATGTCGCTGCTTCACATGTACGACCTCGTGGTCGAACGTGCGCAGAAGCTCGTGCATCGCCAGTACACGATGCTGCACGACACGGTGCTCACCGCGCTCGAACAGGAAGGCATCTATTTTCACGGCAACGAAGCCTGGAGCGACGCGCAGACCGAATGGGCGCGCAACTACTTCTTCAACGAACTGCTGCCGGTGCTCACGCCGATCGGTCTCGACCCCGCGCATCCGTTTCCGCGCGTGCTGAACAAGAGCCTGAACTTCGTCGTCGAGCTCGAGGGCAAGGACGCGTTCGGTCGTCAGGCGATGATGGGCATCGTGCAGGCGCCGCGCGCGCTGCCGCGACTCGTGCGCATGCCGCAGGAGCTGTCGGGTTATCCGCATGGCTTCGTGCTGCTGAGCTCGCTGCTCCAACACTTTGTCGGCGAGCTGTTTCCGAATCTCGTCGTGCGCAGCTGCAATCAGTTTCGCATCACGCGCAATAGCGAGCTGTTCGTCGACGAAGACGAAATCACCAATCTGCGCGTCGCGTTGCAGGGCGAACTGCCGGCGCGGCATCTGGGCAATGCGGTGCGGCTCGAAGTGTCGGCGGAAACGCCCACGCATGTGGTGCGGCGCCTGCTCGACGAAAGCGGTCTGTCGAACAAGGACTGCTACTACGTGAACGGCCCCGTCAATCTGGTGCGGCTGATGCAGCTGCCCGAGATGGTCGACCGGCCGGATCTGAAGTTCGTGCCGCACATTCCGTCGACGCCGAGGCAGATCGCCAACAGCGCGAGCATGTTCGACGTGATCGATCAGGGCGACGTGCTGCTGCATCATCCGTACGAGAGCTTCCAGCCGGTGCTCGAGCTGCTGTTGCAGGCGGCCAAGGACCCGAACGTGGTCGCGATCAAGCAGACCATCTATCGGACCGGCACCGACTCGCCGCTGATGGATGCGCTGATGCAGGCCGCGCGCAACGGCAAGGAAGTCACGGTGGTCGTCGAGCTGCTCGCGCGCTTCGACGAGGAAACCAACATCAACTGGGCCTCGCAGCTCGAGGCGGTCGGCGCGCACGTGGTCTACGGCGTAGTCGGCCACAAGTGCCACGCGAAGATGATGCTGATCGTGCGACGCGTGTCGGCGGGCGGCAAGGCGATCCTGAAGCGCTATGTGCACCTCGGCACGGGCAACTATCACCCGCGCACCGCGCGCCTCTATACCGATTTCGGTCTGATGACCGCCGATCAGAAGATCTGCGAGGACGTGCACCATGTGTTCCAGCAGCTCACCGGCATCGGCGGCGAGCTGAAGCTGCACGAGCTGTGGCAGTCGCCGTTCACGCTGCATCCTAAGCTCGTCGACGCGATCCGCCAGGAAGCCGAGCATGCGCGCGCGGGCAAAAAGGCGCGCATCGTCGCGAAGATGAACGCGCTGCTCGAGCCGACGGTGATCGCCGAGCTGTACGAAGCATCGCAGGCCGGCGTGAAGATCGATCTGATCGTGCGCGGCGTGTGCTCGCTGCAGCCGGGCGTGCAAGGGCTCTCCGAGAACATCACGGTGCGCTCGATCGTCGGGCGCTTTCTCGAACACCATCGCATCTACTACTTCTACGACGGCGGCAAGGAGCAGGTTTATCTGTCGAGCGCCGACTGGATGGATCGCAATCTGTTCCGGCGCGTCGAAGTCGCATTCCCGGTCAACAACCGGCGGCTGAAGCGGCGCGTGATCGCGGAAGGGCTGTCGGCGTTTCTCGGCGACAACCAGTCGGCCTGGTTGATGCAGAGCGACGGTCACTATCGCCGGCGCCGGCCGGGCAAGGCGTCGCGCAATGCGCAGATGAGCCTGCTCGGCAAGTTCTGTTCGTAGTCGCCCGCGTTTCAGTCGACTGCCGCGTTCAAACCTGTGCGGTTTGAACGTGCGCCGTCCGATACACCGGAAAGCGCACCGTGAACGTGCTGCCGCGCCCTTCTTCGCTCTTTACGTCGAGTTGCGCATCGTGCCGTTGCAGTACGTGCTTGACGATCGCGAGACCGAGCCCGGTGCCGCCCGTATCGCGCGAACGGCTGCGATCGACGCGATAGAAGCGCTCGGTGAGCCGCGGGATATCGGCGGCCGGAATGCCGAGGCCGCTATCGGTGACCGAGAACACCGCATGGCCACCCTGCGCACGCCAGTTAACCTTGATCGAGCCGCCGTCCGGCGTGTAGCGGATCGCGTTCGTCACCAGATTGCCGAATGCGCTGAAAATCTCGGTTTCGACGCCGGTGACGGTCAGCGCTTCGTCGGCATCGAAGACGATCTTGTGATGATCGCTGGACAGGCTCTGCGCGTCGTCGCGCAGATGCCGCAACACCGCGCGCATGTCGATCATCTGATCGCTCGGCGGCTTGTTGTCGCCTTCGAGCCTCGCTAGCACGAGCAGATCGCTGACGATATGACGCATGCGCGACGCCTGCTGCTCCATCAGCTCGAGATAACGCGCGCGCTCGGCTTCGCCCAACGGCAGCTCGCGCATCGTCTCGAGAAAGCCGGACAACACGGTGAGCGGTGTTTTCAATTCGTGCGACACGTTGGCGACGAAGTCACGCCGCATCGCATCGGTGCGCTCGAGTTCGGTGATGTCCTGCGACAGCACGAGCTTGCGATTGTCGCCGTAAGGAAACACCTGCACCGACAGCACGTTCTGGCGCTTGTCGCCCATGCCGCGCATGATCAGCATTTCCTCGTACCGATGCGAATTCAGATAGCGGACGAAATCCGGATGACGCACCAGATGCGTAATGTGCTGACGCAGATCGCGCTTCGCATCGAGCCCAAAGTGGCTTTCGGAAATCGCGTTGCACCACTCGATCTGATCATGATCGTCGAGCATCGCGACACCGTTAGGCGACGCCTGGATCGCCTGGATGAAACGCGAATGCTGCTGCTCGACCTGGCGCACCTGGGCGTGCCAGCGCTTCGCGAGCTTGTGCAGACGATAGTAGATTTCGCCCCAGATGCCGGGGGCGCTCGGCACTTCGCCATACACCGGCGCGTCGAGCAGACGCCACAGACGCTGCTTGTGGAAAGTACTGAAGACGCTCTGTCCGAGCAGCAGGACGATGGCGAGAGCGAGCCCTGCCTTGACGTTCACCAGTGCGCCGACCACCGCGCACAGAACAGCAAGCAGCACGACCGACACGATGGAGCGCGCCCAGATGATGTTCATGGTCTAGCGATCGAAGAGAAAATACAGCGCAGGAGGGAGGTACGGCGGCACAGCGCCATGCAATGCAGCGCGCCGCCGATGGCTATCAGGCGCTCTTCGCCAGCCGGTAACCGCTGCCGCGTACCGTTTCAATCATAGCATCGCACCCTGCCGGCTTGAGCGCCGCGCGCAGACGCTTGATATGCACGTCGACGGTCCGCTCTTCGACGAACACGTGATCGCCCCACACCTGATCGAGCAGTTGCGTGCGGCTGTGCACCCGCTCCGGGTGAGTCATGAAGAAGTGCAGCAGACGGAATTCGGTCGGGCCGAGATCGAGCTTGATCTCGCTGCCTTCCGCATGCGCGGCGACGCGGTGCGTGGCCGGATCGAGCTTCAGGCCGTTGATCGCGACCACGTCCTCGGTCAGCTGCGGCGCGCGGCGGCGCAGCACCGCCTTGATGCGCGCCATCAGCTCCTTCGGCGAGAACGGCTTCGTCACGTAGTCGTCGGCGCCGATCTCGAGGCCGAGCACCTTGTCCTGCTCGTCGCCTCGCGCGGTCAGCATGATGATCGGGATATGCTTCGTGCGCTCGTTGTTGCGCAGATCGCGCGCGAACGAAATACCCGATTTGCCCGGCAACATCCAGTCGAGCAGCACGAGATCGGGCAGCACGTCGCTGATCAGGTTGTGCGCCTGCTCCGCGTTGTACGCGCGAATCGGGCAGTGCCCGGCGTGTTGAAGATTGACCGAAATCAGTTCGGAAATGGCGGGCTCATCTTCAATGACGAGAATGCTGCTGGGCATCGGCACCTCTGTTCCTTATCTCTGGATTAGCTGAGCGCTTCGCGTTCGAGCGCGTCGCGCGATTGGTGCCGCACGTCGGTACCCTTGACGATGTAGATGATGAATTCCGCGATGTTCTTCGCGTGGTCGCCGATCCGCTCGATCGCCTTGGCGATGAACAGGAAGTCGAGGCCCACCGAAATCGAACGCGGATCTTCGGTCATATACGAAATCAGCTTGCGCACGAACGCGCGGAATTCCTCGTCGATCGCCTTGTCGTCGCGTACGATCTGCGCGGCGGCGACCGTGTCCAGACGCGCGAACGCATCCAGCGCACGGCGCAGGATCGACACGGCCATTTCGCCGGACAGCTTGATCTCGGCGATGTTGATGGTGCGCGACGCGCCGTCTTCCATCAGACGCTTGGTACGCTTCGCGATCTTTTCGGCTTCGTCGCCGGCGCGCTCGAGGTTCGTGATCGTCTTCGAGATCGCGATCAGCAGGCGCAGATCGCGCGCGGCCGGCTGACGGCGCGCGATGATGTTGCTGCACTCCTCGTCGATATCGACTTCCATCTTGTTCAGACGGTCTTCGGCGGCGATCACCTGCTCCGCGATGTTGAGGTCGAATTCGTTGAGCGCCTGCATCGCGTTGACGATCTGCGATTCGACGAGGCCGCCCATTTCTAGCACCTTCGACGAAACGAGGTTGAGGTCGGCGTCGAACTGGCTGGACAGATGTTTATCGGACATGTCGTACTCCGTTGTATTGCCCGGCGGATCAGCCGAAGCGGCCAGTGATGTAGTCCTCGGTTTCCTTGCGGACCGGCTTGATGAAGATCTTTTCGGTGTCGCCGAATTCGATCAGTTCACCGAGGTACATATAGGCAGTGTAGTCCGAACAGCGGGCCGCCTGCTGCATGTTGTGCGTGACGATCACCACCGTGTAGTCGCTCTTGAGTTCAGCGATCAGCTCTTCGATGCGGCCCGTCGAGATCGGGTCGAGCGCCGAGCACGGCTCGTCGAGCAGCAGCACTTCCGGGCGAATCGCAATGCCGCGCGCGATGCACAGACGCTGCTGCTGGCCGCCCGACAAACCGTAGCCACTCTGGCCGAGCTTGTCCTTCACCTCGTTCCACAGCGCCGCCTTGGTCAGCGCCCATTCGACGCGGTCGTCCATTTCCGAGCGCGACAACTTCTCGAACATCTTCACGCCGAAAGCGATGTTGTCGTAGATCGACATCGGGAACGGCGTCGGCTTCTGGAACACCATGCCGATGCGCGCGCGCAGCAGCGAAATGTCCTGGCGCGTGGTCAGCAGGTTTTCGCCGTCCATCACGATCTCGCCTTCCGCGCGCTGCTCCGGATAAAGCGCGTACATCTTGTTGAAGGTACGCAGCAGCGTGGACTTGCCGCAGCCGGACGGGCCGATGAACGCGGTCACCTTGCCTTCGGGAATCTCCAGATTGATGTTCTTCAGCGCGTGATACTTGCCGTAGAAGAAGTTGAGGTCCTTGACCTCGATCTTCGGACGCGACGGCGTTTGTGCGTGAGCGCTGCTTTCGGGGTCGGAGCCCGCGGGCGCGGCTGCGTGCCCGATCGGATTGAGTTGGGTTTCTGCCATGTTCATCGGATTCACTCCGCCCTTACTTGTTCGAGAAGATCGTGCGCGCGAGAATGTTCAGTCCCAGCACCGCGAGCGTGATCAGAAAGACGCCGGCCCACGCGAGCGATTGCCACTGCGCGAACGGGCTCATCGCAAACTTGTAGATCGTGACCGGCAGGTTCGCGACCGGCTGGCCCATATCGACCGAGAAGAACTGGTTCGACAACGCGGTGAAGAGGAGCGGCGCGGTTTCGCCGGCAATCCGCGCGACACCGAGCAGCACACCGGTGACGATGCCCGCGATCGACGCCTTCAGCGTGATCGACAGCACCATCTTCCACTTCGGCGTGCCGAGCGCGAACGCGGCTTCACGCATCGCGCTCGGCACGAGTTTCAGCATGTTTTCGGTCGTGCGGATCACGATCGGAATCTGCAGCAACGCGAGGGAGAGCACGCCGGCCCAGCCGCTGAAGTGGCCCATCTTCGCGACGACGAGCGCGTAGACGAACAGACCGATCACGATCGACGGCGCCGACAGCAGGATGTCGTTGATGAAGCGCGTGAGGTTCGCGAGCCAGCCCTTCTGGCCGTATTCGGCGAGATAGACGCCCGCCATGATGCCGATCGGCGTGCCGACGAACGTTGCGAGCCCTACCAGCATCACGCTGCCGACGATCGCGTTGGCGAGACCGCCGCCATCGGTGTTCGGCGGCGGCGTCGACTGCGTGAACAGGTCGACCGACAGACCGCCGATACCAAGACGCAGCGTCGTATAGAGAATCCACACGAGCCACAGCAGGCCGAACGCCATCGCCGCGAGCGACAGCGTCAGCGCAAGCGCGTTGGTCATGCGACGGCGTCCTTGCAGACGCACGCGCATCCTTTCGAGCGTCGCGGCGTCCTTCAGACCTGGCATGTTCAGGGACGGCCCGCTCATTTCGCGCCCTCCCCTTTCTCGAGACGCAGCAGCATGATTTTCGAAATCGCCAGCACGATGAATGTAATCACGAACAGGATCAGGCCGAGTTCCATCAGCGCCGACGTATGCAGGCCCGGGTCCGCTTCCGCGAACTCGTTGGCGAGCGCCGACGTGATGCTGTTGCCCGGCGAAAACAGCGAAATATTGTCGAGCAGATTGGTGTTGCCGATCACGAACGTGACCGCCATCGTCTCACCCAGCGCGCGGCCGAGACCGAGCATGACGCCGCCGATCACACCGCTCTTCGTGAACGGCAGCACGATCTTCCACATCACTTCCCACGTCGTGCAGCCGATACCGTACGCCGATTCCTTCAGCAGCACCGGCGTGACTTCGAACACGTCGCGCATCACCGCTGCGATGTACGGGATGATCATGATCGCAAGGATCACGCCCGCGCACAGAATGCCGATCCCGATCGGCGGACCGGCGAACAGCGCGCCGACGATAGGAATACTGCCGAGCACCGCGCCTAGCGGCTTCTGGAACCACACCGCGAAGATCGGGGCGAACACGAGCAGACCCCACATGCCGTACACGATCGACGGAATCGCGGCGAGCAGCTCGATCGCGATGCCGAGCGGCCGGCGCAGCCACGCGGGCGACAATTCGGTCAGAAACAGCGCGATACCGAAGCTGACGGGCACCGCGATAAGGAGAGCGATGATCGACGTCGCGAGGGTGCCGTAGATCGGCACGAGCGCGCCAAATTGTTTGCTGGGTGGATCCCACACCGCCGTCCACAGGAACGCGAGACCGAACTCGCGAATCGACGGCATCGAGGCGATGATCAGCGACACGATGATGCCGCCGAGCAGCAGCAGCGTGACGATGGCGGAAAGGCGTGCGAGGCCGCCGAAGATCACATCGCCCGAGCGGCCAGGCGCTTTCTGCTGCGACGCGCTGCCAGGCGGAGTGGCCCGGCTCGTGCCGGACGCATAATCAATATCGGACATGAGAGCCTGAGGGACCTGTTTCCAGTTGCCGGACGACACATGTCGGGCGGTCGGTGATACATGCGGCGCATGCCGCGTGAAAGTCGCCGGCCGTCCTCGCACGAGGACGGCCGGGGTGCTACAGGGCGCGGCCCAGATCGACCGCGCCAGCTTACCCTGTTACTCGGCGAGCGTCTTGCCTGCCGAATCCTTGACCTTCTGCTTCCACTGCGTGCGGATTTCCGAGACGACCGACTGCGGCAGCGAGATGTAGTCCAGATCGTTCGCAGCCTGGCCGCCGTTCTTGAACGCCCAGTCGAAGAACTTCAGCGTTTCCGCGCCTTGCGGTGCCTTGTCCTGCGTCGTGTGCAGCAGCACGAACGTCGCGCCGACGATCGGCCATGCGTTCTTGCCCGGCTCGTTCGTCAGGATCTGGTAGAACGACTTCGACCAGTCGGCGCCAGCAGCCGCTGCCTTGAACGTGTCGGTCTCCGGCTGAACCACCGCGCCGGATTCGTTCTTCATCGCGACATAGTTCATGTGGTTCTGCTTGGCGTACGCCCATTCGACGTAACCGATCGCGCCCGGCAGACGCTGCACGAAAGCCGCGACGCCGTCGTTGCCCTTGCCACCCGTGCCGGTCGGCCAGCTGACCGTCGCACCTTCACCGACCTTCGTCTTCCATTCCGGGTTGACCTTCGACAGGTAGTTCGTCCAGATGAAGCTGGTGCCCGAACCGTCGGCGCGGCGCACCACGGCGATGTCCAGATCCGGCAGCTTGACCTTCGGGTTCAGCGCGACGATTGCCGGGTCGTTCCACTTCTTGATCTTGCCCAGGTAGATGTCGCCGAGCACTTCACCCGACAGCACCAGTTCGCCCGGCTTCACGCCCGGCACGTTGACTGCCGGCACCACGCCGCCGACCACCGTCGGGAACTGGAACAGGCCTGCCTTCGCGAGTTCGTCGTCCTTCAGCGGAGCGTCCGACCCTGCGAAATCGACGGTCTTCGCCTCGATCTGCTTGATGCCGCCTGACGAACCGATGCCTTGGTAGTTAACCTTGCCGCCGCCGGTCTTCTGATAAGCGTCGGCCCACTTCGTGTAAATCGGTGCCGCGAACGTGCTGCCCGCGCCGGTGATGTCTGCGGCTTGCGCTGCGATTGCGAAGAGCGCGCCAGCGACGCCAGCGAACACGGTTTGCATCAATTTCATGAGACCTCCAGGTGGGTGTGAGCGTGTGGTGTGAGCGTGAAACTCGAACACCGCGAAGCTTAGGGTCTCTTTATGACAAAAACGTGACTGATAATGAATCAGATGTGACAGTAATATTACCCGGTGAAAGGTGCCAAAGCCGCCGAATTGCCGCTGTGCCGATGCCCGTTGCATCGAATTTTTCAAGGTAGACGAAAAAGATGGGGCGCGAACGTTTGCGCTTCGGGCGGAGGTCGGTTTTGTGCGGGGTGTGCCGTCCTTTTGGCGACTGCGGAGTTGGGATTCGATGGGGTGAGGAATGAGCCTTCGTCGGGTGTGAAAGCCCGCCCACCCAGTTTATGGAGTCCGCTGAATCTTCTGCTTGCGACGCTCAGACAGGCGGCAAGCGGCCGCCACCGCCCGCCGCCCTCGGGAATCGATCAGGCCGTCGCTACCCGCACGGCTTCGGCAATCGCTTCAGAATGCTCGAGCGCGTCCGCGAAGTTCTGCGCCTCCACCATCACGCGCAGTACCGGCTCGGTGCCCGACGCGCGGATCAGTACGCGACCGCGGCCGTCGAGCGCGCCTTCGGCCACCTTGATCGCGCTGCGGATCGTCTCGCTGCCCTTCCAGTCTGCACCGGGCTTCATGCGCACGTTGATCAGCTTCTGCGGGAACAGGGTGACACCGTCGAGCAGATCCGCGAGCGATTTGCCGCTGCGCTGCATCGCCGCCAGCACGAGCAGAGCGGACACGATGCCGTCGCCGGTCGAATGGCGATCGAGTGACAGAATGTGGCCCGAACCTTCGGCGCCGAGCTGCCAGCCGTGCTCGCGAAGCTGTTCGAGCACATAGCGGTCGCCGACCGCGGCGCGCACGAACTTGACGCCGGCATTCTGCAGTGCGACCTCCACGGCCATGTTGGTCATCAGCGTGCCGACCGCTCCTTCCACGTGGCCGGCGGTCGCGATACGGTCCTTGACCAGCACGTACAACAGCTCGTCGCCGTTGAAAAGGCGGCCGGACTCGTCGACGACCTGCAGACGATCGGCATCGCCATCGAGCGCGATACCGAGGTCCGCGTGGTTCGCGCGCACCGCGCGAACCAGCGCATCCGGCGCGGTCGCGCCGACGCCGTCGTTGATATTGAAGCCGTTCGGCGAGACGCCGATCGGGATCACTTCCGCGCCGAGCTCATGGAACACGTGCGGCGCGACGTCGTACGCGGCACCATGCGCGCAATCGACGACGAGCTTCATGCCGCGCAGGTCGTACGCGGCCGGGAACGTGCTCTTGCAGAACTCGATGTAGCGGCCAGCTGCGTCATCGAGACGGCGCGCTTTGCCCAGTTGCTCGGAGGCCGCGCACGCGAGCGGCAGCTCGAGCTGCTCCTCGATCTGCGCCTCGACGTCGTCCGGCAGCTTGTTGCCGTCGGCCGAGAAGAACTTGATGCCGTTGTCGTAGTACGGGTTGTGCGATGCGCTGATCACGACACCGGCGGCAAGCCGCAGTGCGCGCGTGAGATAGGCGATGCCGGGCGTCGGCATCGGGCCGGCCAGCATCACGTCGACGCCGGCCGCCGAGAAGCCCGATTCGAGCGCGGCTTCGAGCATGTAGCCCGACACTCGCGTGTCTTTGCCGATCAGCACGGTCGGACGGGTGCCTGTTTTCGCCCATTGATCGGCGCCCGCGAGCACCTTGCCGGCCGCATAGCCGAGCCGCAACACGAATTCCGGCGTGATCGGGCCTTCGCCGACCTTGCCTCGAATGCCGTCCGTTCCGAAGTAACGACGTGCCATCTTTGTTCTCCCTGTCCGTGGCTGCGGGTTCAATCGTGCGTGCGGCTGTGCTTGTCCGCGTCGCGCAGGGTTGCCCATACTTTCAATGCATCGACTGTTTGCGCGACGTCGTGTACGCGCAGAATCGCGGCGCCCCGTTCGGCCGCGCACACCGCCGCGGCGATGCTGCCGGCCACGCGCTCCGGCGCCGGCCGCCCCGTTATCGCGCCAACCATCGACTTGCGCGACATGCCCGCAAGAATCGGATACGGCGAAGCGGCGCGCGGGGCCGTGTCGCGCAGATGCGCGAGCAGCGCGTAGTTATGCTCGACGACGACCTTGCCGAAGCCGAAACCCGGATCGACGCTGATGCGCTCGCGCGCAATCCCCGCCTGCTGCAACGTCGCGACACGCTCCTCGAGGAAGTGGCGCACTTCGCCGACGACGTCGTCATAGTGAGGCTCGCCCAGCTGCATGGTCTGCGGCTCACCCAGCATATGCATGACACAAAGGCCGCAGTCGCTGTCGCGCACCGCGTCGATCGCGCCAGGCAAGCGGAAGCCCCAGATGTCGTTGATCAGGTCGGCGCCCGCGTTCAACGCATGACGCATGACTTCCGGCTTGTACGTATCAACCGACAATGGCACGTTCGCGCCACGCAGTTGCTCGACGAGCGGCAACACGCGCTCCAGCTCTTCGTCGAGCGGCACCGGCGGCGCGCCAGGACGCGTCGATTCCCCGCCGATATCGATGATGTCCGCGCCCTCGAGCATCATGCGCTCGGCTTGGCGCAGCGCATCGCCGCGCGTCGCGAACTTGCCGCCATCGGAAAAGGAATCGGGAGTGACGTTCAGGATGCCCATGACCAACGGGCGTTCGAACGTCAGCTTGAAGCGGCCACACTGCAGCGGCTCTGGAAGGGGTGCGGAAGAAGAATCGGCTTTCGACACGTAGCAATGCTTCACTTGGAACGGATAAATGCAAAACGGGCCGGTGTGTAGCACACCGGCCCGCAATTTCTACTGGCTGCCGATCAGGCCGGCGCGGTTGCGCTGCCCGGCTTGACTTCGGTGCCCGGGCTGCCGCCCGACGAGGCGTCGCTTGCCGACGGAGGCGAGCTCTTCGGCGAACGCGGCGGACGGCCTGCCATGATGTCGTTGATCTGATCGGCGTCGATCGTTTCCCACTCCATCAGTGCGGCGGTCATCGCTTCGACCTTGTCGCGGTTCTCTTCGAGCAGGCGCCGTGCGAGATTGTACTGCTCGTCCAGCACATGACGGATTTCCGCGTCGACCTTCTGCTGCGTCGCTTCCGAAATGGTCCGCGTGAAGCCACGGCCGAACGGCGAAGCGTCGTTCTCGTCATCGACATAGACCATCGGTCCGAGCGCATCCGTCATGCCGAAGCGGGCAACCATTGCGCGAGCCGTCTGCGTCGCCTTGTTGAAGTCGTCCGACGCACCGGTGCTGATCAGGTTCAGGAACAGCTCTTCCGCGACGCGGCCACCGAACAGGATGGCAAGACGGTCGAGCAGATATTCCTTCGAGTACGTTTCGTTGTCGTGCTCCGGCAACTGCCATGTGACGCCCAGCGCACGGCCGCGCGGAATGATCGTGACCTTGTGCACCGGATCGGCCTTCGGCAACAGCTTCGCGATCACCGCGTGACCCGATTCGTGATACGCGGTAGCACGCTTCGATTCTTCGCGGATCACAGCCGACTTGCGCTCTGGACCCATGAAGATCTTGTCCTTCGCGTCCTCGAAGTCCGTCATTTCTACGATGCGCTTGCCGCGGCGCGCCGCAAACAGTGCTGCTTCGTTGACGAGGTTTGCGAGATCTGCGCCCGAGAAACCCGGCGTGCCGCGCGCGATCACTGCCGCATCGACGTCGTTCGAGATCGGCACCTTGCGCAGGTGCACCTTCATGATGTGCTCGCGGCCGCGAATATCGGGCAGACCCACGTACACCTGACGGTCGAAACGGCCCGGACGCAACAGCGCCTTGTCGAGCACATCTGAACGGTTCGTCGCGGCGATCACGATGACGCCCGAGTTCGCCTCGAAGCCGTCCATTTCGACGAGCATCTGGTTCAGCGTCTGTTCGCGCTCGTCGTTGCCGCCGCCCATGCCGGCGCCTCGATGACGGCCGACCGCGTCGATTTCGTCGATGAACACGATACACGGGGCGTGCTTCTTGGCCTGCTCGAACATGTCGCGCACGCGAGCCGCGCCGACGCCGACGAACATTTCCACGAAATCTGAACCTGAAATGCTGAAGAACGGCACCTTCGCCTCGCCGGCGATGGCGCGCGCGAGCAGGGTCTTACCGGTTCCCGGCGGGCCAACGAGCAGCACGCCGCGCGGAATACGACCACCGAGCTTCTGGAATTTCTGCGGATCGCGCAGGAAGTCGACGAGTTCCGACACCTCTTCCTTGGCTTCGTCGCAACCGGCGACGTCGGTGAAATTGATTGCGTTGTTGTTCTCGTCGATCAGCCGCGCGCGCGACTTGCCAAACGAGAACGCCCCGCCTTTGCCGCCCCCCTGCATCTGTCGCATCATGTAAAACCAGAAACCGATGATCAGGATCGTCGGTCCGAGGTAATACAGCACGGACATCAGTGCATTGGGTTCGTCGTCAGCCTTGCCGCTCACCTGTACGCCATACTTCATCAGATCGCCGACCATCCAGATGTCGCCGGGCGACACGATCTGGTACTTCTGGCCGTCTGCTGGAGTGACCGTGAGGTTCCGCCCCTGGACGATGACGTTCTTGACTTTGCCGTTCTTCGCGTCGTCCATGAACTGCGAATAGGAAACGCCTTCCTGGACACGGGGCTTGTCGAACTGCTTGAACACCGTAAACAGCACCAGTGCGATTACCAGCCACACTGCTGCTTTCGAAAACATATTGTTGTTCAAAGCACCACTCCTTCACTTAGACGGGCGCCTACACTTGCCTTGCGGCACCACGAAAGCATTCTAATCCAGTCCGCAGACCCCTGCCATAACGTTTCACTACCACGGAAATAGGGTAGCGGGCCGACTTGGCGCCCGTCTCCGGACGCATCGGGCTCATTATTGGCAGGGATGGAACCGGCTCGCCGCGTCCCTATGCGGGACGCTTCAGATGCTTACCCAAAATAAATGTTTCTGACGATTTGTCCCGCGACGCCTTCGGCTTGCGGGCCGCCACCACCTTGAATTGGCGTTTGAACTTTTCGACAATCTGACTATATCCGCTGCCGTGAAAGCATTTGACTAAAAGGGCACCATCCGGCTTCAGGTGATTTTGCGCGAATTCGAGCGCGAGATCGCATAAATGCTCGATCCGCGCCGCATCCGCGATCGCCACGCCCGACAGGTTGGGCGCCATATCCGAAATTACAAGGTCTACCTGGCGCGCACCGACCAATTCTTCGAGCTGGATCAGCACCGAGTCTTCGCGGAAATCGCCCTGGATGAAGTGCACGTCGGCCACCGGCTCCATCGGCAGAAGGTCCAAAGCGATGATCGTGCCGTCGATGCCACCTTCGCGCTCCGCGTTGCGCTGCGAGCCGCCCGCGAGTTTGTTGCGCACGTACTGGCTCCAGCTGCCCGGCGAGGAACCGAGATCGACGATCACTTGTCCGGGACGGATCAGCTTGTCCTGCTCGTCGATTTCCTTGAGCTTGTAGGCCGCGCGGGCGCGATAACCTTCCCGCTGCGCCATTTTGACGTACGGATCGTTGATGTGGTCGTGCAGCCACGCGGTATTGAATTTGTTTTTTGCCATTAAAGATTGAACTATTGCTGCGTCGGGTCGCGCTTTAGGGGATAATACGCGGTTATTTCGCGCGGCCCCCCGCCAGACTGGCGGCGATCCGCGATTCTGTTGTTCTGACGCGCGCCCTGCTGAATCGAGTCGCCCGAATCGCTCGGCGATCGGACGAAACCGCAGGAGCCGCCATTTTAGTCGAGTCTCCCACTTTCCATGCCAGCCCTTAAAGTCTCTTCCGACCAACGCGCCGAGTTGCGCTCCCAGGCACATGCGCTCAAACCGGTCGTGCTCGTCGGGGCCGAAGGCTTGACCGACGCTGTGCTCGCCGAAATCAAGGTGCACCTCGCCGCGCATCAACTGATCAAAATTCGCGTGTTCGGCGATGAGCGCGAGGAGCGCATCGCTATCTACGAAGAAATCTGCGACGCGCTGAACGCGGCACCGATCCAGCATATCGGCAAGCTGCTCGTGATCTGGAAGCCAGAATCGGCACAGCCGGCGGCAAAAGCGAAGCGCGGCGCGTTGCCGAGCGCCCGCGAAGCGGCAGCCGAAGAAACCCGGCCGGCCAAGGGACGCGCACCCCGCATCGTCAAGGTCGCCAAGCCGACCGACGTGCCGATGCGCAAGCCGCGAGCGAAAGCGGTGCTGGTGCGCGGCAATGAACGCGTGACGCAGGGCGGCAACATCAAGCGCGCAAAGAAGCGTCAAACCAGCGCGAAGCGTTCGCATCAGTCGAAGTAGAGAATACGCGCCCAAGGTGCGGACCGACTCCGCACTGCGCATTGGCGGCCTTGAGCGCGAGGCCCGAAGCAGCGCGAATGAACCGTAGTTGGCCACCGGAATCGCGACGATTCGTCGCAATGTGAGAATCATCGCGGGCATCGGCATCGACCCGGCGGCCATGGCACGCGCACCGTCGCACCATCAGCCACCCGCCAGCTTCAGCCCGCCACCTTGCCCGTGACGCCGCGCGCGCCCTCTTCCTCGGCCGCGGCACCAACAGGCGCCGGCAGCAGCCAAACGAGCGCAACCCCTAGCAGGCTCTCGATCAGGTAGAACAGACTCGACACGCCATGCAGGATGCCGAAGCGCGTCGCATAGACGGAATGGCCGATGTCGCTGCCCGCCTCGAGCGCCGCCACGCGCATCGCGTTCATGAACGGCTGCAACGCGAAATAGCCAACCAGCACGCATACGAGCATACCGGCGAGCAGCCAGCGCAAGCGGCGATATGCGCCACTCCCGCGCCGCACGAGCAAATTGGCGAGACCGAGCAGCAAAATGCCGCACACGACGCCAATCACACCCTGAATACGAAACAGCTGCGCAGCGACGGCGCCCGCCGTCATCCGGTCGAGCGTCGTGAACAGCACGGGCGCAACCGCATAGCCGATAGTCAACAGACTACCGACCCACACGACCGTCAACAGGCGGAAAAAACGATGAGGCATCAAAGACACCGGCGCCACCCTCAGATGTAGCTGACCGCGATGATTTCGTATTCGCGCACGCCGCCCGGCGCTTGCACCGACGCGACATCGCCTTCCGACTTGCCGATCAGCGCACGCGCGATCGGCGAGCTGATCGAGATCAGGCCGTGGTCGATGTCCGCTTCGTCGTCGCCGACGATCTGGTATTTAACCGACGCGCCCGACTCGAGATCTTCGAGCTCGAGCGTCGCGCCGAACACCACGCGGCCGTCCGCTTCCACTTGCGACGGATCGATCACCTGCGCGCCCGCGAGCTTCGACTCGATCTCAGCGATACGGCCTTCGATGAAGCCCTGCTTTTCCTTCGCAGCGTCGTATTCCGCGTTTTCCGACAGATCGCCCTGGGCGCGCGCTTCCGCGATCGAGTTGATCACGGCCGGACGTTCAACCGATTTCAGGCGCTGCAATTCATCGCGCAGCATGTCTGCGCCGCGCTTCGTCAATGGAATAGTGCTCATAAACAACTCTGGAGGCAAAAAACGGCCATAAAAAAATCACCGCGGTTAAGTGCATTCCGCGAAAGCCGCCGCCCGTGGACAAACCCGGGCCGCAGCACCTGCGGAACGCCGCTTAACCGCGGCACTTACATCTTGGACAGGTAGTCGAAGCCTTAGTTTAGGCGAGCATGGAGTCCTTGTAAATCATAGACTTCCAGGTCCTTCAGATAACGAAGACCCTCCACCGCCGCGCGTGCGCCCGACATCGTCGTGTAGTAGGTGACCTTGTTCGCCTGCGCGCTCATGCGGATCGAACGCGAATCGGCGATCGCCGCGCGCGTTTCGTCGACGGTCGTGAAGACGAGCGCGATCTCGCCGTTCTTGATCATGTCGACGATGTGCGGACGGCCGTCCTTCACCTTGTTGACGACCTTGACTGGCACGCCGGCCGCTTCGATCGCGGCAGCCGTGCCCTTGGTCGCGACGATCGGGTAGCCGAGATCGTGCAGCATGCGCGCGACTTCGACTGCCTTCGGTTTGTCGGCGTCCATCACTGTCAGCAGCACCGTGCCCGATTCAGGCAGACGCGAACCCGCCGCGAGCTGCGACTTGAACAGAGCCTCGCCGAACGTCTGGCCGACGCCCATTACTTCGCCGGTCGAACGCATTTCAGGTCCGAGCACCGGGTCGACAGCCGGGAACTTGACGAACGGGAACACCGCTTCCTTCACGCTGAAGTACGGCGGCTCGACTTCCTTCGTCACGCCTTGCGCGGCGAGCTTCTGGCCGACCATCGCGCGCGCTGCGATCTTCGCGAGCGGCAGGCTGGTCGCCTTCGACACGTACGGCACCGTGCGCGACGCACGCGGGTTCACTTCGAGCACGTAGATGATGTCGTCCTTCGAGCCGTCAGCCTGCGGTACCTGCTGGATCGCGAACTGCACGTTCATCAGGCCGACCACGTTCAGCGCCTTCGCCATCGCGGCGGTCTGGCGCTTCAGTTCGGCGACGGTGACCTTCGATAGCGAATACGGCGGCAGCGAGCAGGCCGAGTCGCCCGAGTGCACGCCCGCCTGTTCGATGTGCTCCATCACGCCGCCGATGAACACGGCATCACCATCGGAAATGCAATCCACGTCGCATTCGATCGCGTCGTTCAGGAAGCGGTCGAGCAGCACCGGCGAGTCGTTCGACACCTTCACCGCCTCGCGCATATAGCGCTCGAGATCTCGCGGCTCGTGGACGATTTCCATCGCGCGGCCGCCCAGCACGTACGACGGACGCACGACGAGCGGATAGCCGATTTCATCGGCGAGCTTCAGTGCTTCGTCTTCGGCGCGCGCGGTGCGGTTCGGCGGCTGGCGCAGACCGAGGTCCTGCAGCAGCTTCTGGAAGCGCTCGCGGTCTTCGGCCGCGTCGATCATGTCCGGCGACGTACCGATGATCGGCACACCGTTCGCCTCGAGGTCGAGCGCGAGCTTCAGCGGCGTCTGGCCGCCGTACTGCACGATCACGCCGACCGGCTTTTCCTTGTCGACGATTTCGAGCACGTCTTCGAGCGTCAGCGATTCGAAGTACAGACGGTCGGAGGTGTCGTAGTCGGTCGACACGGTTTCCGGGTTGCAGTTGACCATGATCGTTTCATAGCCGTCCTCGCGCATCGCGAGCGCAGCATGCACGCAGCAGTAGTCGAACTCGATGCCCTGGCCGATCCGGTTCGGGCCGCCGCCCAGCACCATGATCTTCTTGTTGCTGGTCGGATTCGCTTCGCACTCTTCCTCGTAGGTCGAGTACATGTACGCGGTCCTGGTTGCGAACTCGGCCGCGCAGGTGTCGACGCGCTTATACACCGGACGCACGTTCAACTCGATACGACGCGCGCGCACGTCCGCCGGCTTCGCGCCGAGCAGCCTGGCCAGACGACGATCCGAGAAGCCGCTCTGTTTCAGATACTTCAGCTCCTCCTTCGTCAGGCTCGCCAGCGCGCGGCCTGCCAGCGCCTTTTCCTTCAGCACGATCTGTTCGATCTGCGCGAGGAACCACGGGTCGATCGCGGTCTCCTCGAAGATCTCTTGCGCGCTCATGCCCACGCGGAACGCGTCGCCAACATACCAGATGCGATCCGGACCGGCTTCGCCGATCTCGCGGATGATCTCGTCGCGATTGGCGGTCTTTTCGTCGAGACCATCGACGCCGACTTCGAGGCCGCGCAGCGCTTTCTGGAACGACTCCTGGAACGTGCGGCCGATCGCCATCACTTCGCCGACCGATTTCATCTGCGTGGTCAGGCGCGAATCGGCTTCGCGAAACTTCTCGAACGCGAAACGCGGGATCTTCGTGACGACGTAGTCGATCGTCGGTTCGAACGACGCCGGGGTCTGGCCGCCGGTGATTTCGTTCTTGAGTTCATCCAGCGTGTAGCCGACCGCCAGCTTCGCCGCGACCTTCGCGATCGGGAAGCCGGTTGCCTTCGACGCCAGCGCCGACGAGCGCGACACGCGCGGGTTCATTTCGATCACGATCATGCGGCCGTCTTTCGGATTGATCGAGAACTGCACGTTCGAGCCGCCGGTGTCGACGCCGATCTCGCGCAGCACCGCGAGCGACGCGTTACGCAGGATCTGGTATTCCTTGTCGGTCAGCGTCTGCGCCGGCGCGACCGTGATCGAGTCGCCGGTGTGGATGCCCATCGGGTCGAGGTTTTCGATCGAGCAGACGATGATGCAGTTGTCCGCCTTGTCGCGGACCACTTCCATCTCGTACTCTTTCCAGCCGAGCAGCGACTCTTCGATCAGCAGCTCGCGCGTCGGCGACAGGTCGAGACCGCGCTTGCAGATCTCTTCGAACTCGTCGCGGTTGTACGCGATGCCGCCGCCCGAGCCGCCCAGCGTGAACGACGGACGGATCACGACCGGATAGCCGCCGCTGCCGGTTTCCGCGCCGATCTTCGCCTGCACCTGCAGCGCTTCTTCCATCGAATGCGCGGTGCCCGACTTGGCCGAACCGAGGCCGATCTTCGTCATCGCGTCCTTGAACTTCTGACGGTCTTCCGCCTTGTCGATCGCTTCCGGCGATGCGCCGATCAGCTCGACCTCGTACTTCGCCAGCACGCCGTGCGCGTGCAGGTCGAGCGCGCAGTTCAGCGCGGTCTGGCCGCCCATCGTCGGCAGAATCGCGTCCGGGCGCTCCTTCGCGATGATGCGCTCGACCACTTCCCACGTGATCGGCTCGATATAGGTCACGTCGGCCGTGTTCGGGTCGGTCATGATCGTCGCCGGATTGCTGTTGACGAGAATGACCTTGTAGCCTTCCTCACGCAGCGCCTTGCATGCCTGCGCGCCCGAATAATCGAACTCGCACGCCTGACCGATGATGATCGGACCCGCGCCGATGATGAGGATGCTCTTGATGTCTGTCCGCTTGGGCATAACGCTCTCGCTAATGTATTGCTGAATTCTTTCCGTCGGCGCGCGCCATTTTCACGTTGCGCGCGCTGTTTCGCGGCATGTCCGCCGCGTAGCGCCGCGGGCTGCGGCGGCCGCCGCGAGCGGTTTCCGGCTGGCCTCTGCGGCTGGCCTGTACTACTTCAAGCCGCGGCGCTCTTGCCGTTCTTGTGCGCGTCCATCAACGCGGTGAAGCGGTCGAACAGGTATGCGACGTCGTTCGGACCGGGCGACGCTTCCGGGTGGCCCTGGAAGCAGAACGCCGGCTTGTCGGTCAGCGCGAAGCCCTGCAGCGTGCCGTCGAACAGCGACACGTGGGTGACGCGAGCGTTGGCGGGCAGCGTATCGGTATCGACCGCGAAACCATGGTTTTGCGACGTGATCACCACGCGGCCGTCTTCGAGATCCTTGACCGGATGGTTCGCGCCGTGGTGGCCGGTCTTCATCTTCATCGTCTTCGCGCCGACCGCGAGGCCCATGATCTGGTGGCCCAGGCAGATGCCGAAGGTCGGAATGCCGCGCTCGATGAACTCCTTGGTCGCCGCGATCGCGTAGTCGCACGGCTCAGGGTCGCCCGGGCCGTTCGACAGGAACACGCCGTCGGGGTTGAGCGCGAGCGCGTCAGCGGCGCTCGCTTGCGCCGGCAGCACGGTGACATGGCAGCCGCGCTCGGCCAGCATGCGCAGGATGTTCTGCTTGACGCCGTAGTCGAACGCGACCACGCGGTATGTCGGCGCTTTCTGCTCGCCGTAGCCCGTGCCCAGACGCCATTCGGTTTTGGTCCACTCGTAGGTTTCCTGGGTCGACACGACCTTCGCGAGGTCCATGCCGGCGAGGCCCGGGAACGAGCGCGCGAGTTCGATTGCCTTCGCTTCGTCGTCGGAACCAGCGAGGATCGCGCCGCTTTGCGCGCCCTTGTCGCGCAGGAGGCGGGTCAGCTTGCGGGTGTCGATGCCGGCGATGGCGACCACGCCTTCATCCTGCAGATATTGCGGGAGCGTGCGCTCCATGCGGAAGTTCGACGCGAGAACCGGCAGGTCACGGATGATCAGGCCGGCGGCATGGACTTTCGTCGCTTCGACGTCTTCGGCGTTCACGCCGACGTTGCCGATATGCGGGTACGTGAGGGTCACGATCTGGCGCGCGTAGCTCGGGTCAGTCAGGATTTCCTGATAGCCGGTGATGGCGGTGTTGAACACGACTTCACCGATGGTATGCCCTGGGGCGCCGATCGAATAACCACGAAAGACCGTGCCGTCGGCGAGCGCGAGTAGAGCGGGAGAAAATGACGGCAACACGGGAGACTCCTTGGGGGAACACCCTGTTGCCACCTGTCTATCCGATTGCAAGCCGCAGCGAAGCACATCGTGGATGCGCGCGCAGACTCGCTCGCGAGCTGCCGGTGACGCTGCAAGGGGCGCGATGGGTCCATTGTGCGGAAGACTCGGCGGAGCCCTTCTTGCTACGCCAATGGCGCGCGGCGGATGAACGGTATGAGGGAGGTAGGCGCTAGGGTGCGGGTGGATAAGCTCAAACCTTGAAATTATAGCCTGAATCCACTGTTCCCTCCAAATCTGAGATAGGACGAGGCGTTGAGGCGGCGTGCCGGGGCGGACCTTCAAAGCCTTGCCGGGCCGACGGGACTGAACCGCCGTCGCGGCCCCTCCGGGTCCGACGCAAGGCCTGGCGCGGCCGTTCAGGCCTCCTGTTCCGAGCGCATCTCGCCAGAACGGGCAAGCTGCCGACCCGGCAACACGTACCAGATCGCACTCAGCACCTGCAGCGCGACGAGGATTTTCCACGCGCTCAGATGCGCGAGCGCCGGGTAATGCCCGCCGCTCGCCGGCCAGTGCGACAGCACCGCGCCAACGCCGATCTGGAAACCGAAGATCAGCAGAAAAATAATTAGCGTCAGCGTCGTGTTGACCCGGCCGATCATCTGCGGCGGGAAATGCCGCGCCATCACCGCGTAGCTCAGAATCCCGGTACCGCCGAAGATGCCGTAGGCAGCCCACAACAGGCTCGCCGGCAACGGCGCGTTAAACATGATGAGCATCTGCGTCAGCACATACAGCGCCATGCCGATGCCGCAGAACGCGTACAGCGAGAGGCCGCGCCGCTCGAGACTACGCGCCGCCGCGCCGAAACCGACGCAGCCGGCCATCATCGCGAAGCCGAGAATCGACACGAGCGCCGCCGCCTGGTGCGGCTCGAAGCCTTGTACGTCGCGCAGCCATGCTCCGACCCACAACGACTGCATCGCGTAGAAGACGCCTTGCGTAACGACCGAGAACGACGCGATTTTCCAGAACGCCGCGCTGCGCAGGATGTGCCACGTACCCTTGAACTGCGCGACGATGCTCGCCTGGCGATGCGTTTCGCGCGCGTCCGGAGCGAGCGTCCATTGCGCGAGCGCAACCGCTACCGTCAGCACACCGAGTCCGACGCAAACCGGGCGCCAGTTGGAAAAACCGAGCACCCACGTGAGCGGCGAACCGACCATCACGCCGCCGAAACCGCCGATCGCCATCACAAGCCCGTTCATCAATGGCAAACGCGCCACCGGAAAATGCTGCGCGAGCGCCTTGAACGCGGCGCCGAGGCACACCGACACGCCAACGCCGATCAGCAGCCGCCCGACCATCATCATGGCGAGACTGTGCGCGGCGCCGAATACCCAGATGCCGAGCGCGGCAAAAAGCAGCGTGACGGACGTCACGCGACGCGCGCCGAAGTGATCGAGCAGCACGCCAGCGGGGATCTGCGCGCCCGCGAAACCGAGGAAATACAGACTCGTCAGCACACCCAGATCGGCGGCTGACAGACCGAGATCGCGCGTGATGAACGGCGCGAAACCAAGATTGACGCCGCGAAACACGTAAGAGACGAAGTAGCCGGCGGAAAAAAGCAGAAAGACGCGCAGTTGGGTCGACGACATAAATCAGGAAGTAAACCTGGAAATGACCTCAAGAACCTCTCCCGAGGTTCGGACGGATCAGGACGGACCGGCACCCCGCGGGCCGAAGCACGAACAATAAAGTAAATACCGCAAACGCGCAGGAATCGTCCGCGCAATGAAAAACGCCGTCACCCTGAGGTGACGGCGTTGGATGAACACGATACGTAATCGGAGCGCAATCCATGCGCTGCCCCCGCAATGCATGTGGTCACTACCGTGAGAGCCGCTATTGGTCTATTTACCCCTTCTTCTTCGCGTTGGCCACGGTCTTCGGGCGGCTCTCAGCTGCGGCCTTTGACGCCTTGCCGGGCTCCGAGGCCGAGACCTTCTCGACCTTGCCTTTGCTGACAACGGGCGCCGCCGGCTTGTTACCCCTGGCGCCCGGCTCGGAGACCTTGACGACGGCGGAGTGGCCGCGCCCTTTCTTCTTATCGTAGTGTGAATCGCCGTGTGCGTCTGCAACGTGGACGCCAATCTTCTGCACACTGCCGCCTTGCACGTCGGCGGCGATCTTTTCCGGACCCGGCTCGCTGGGTACCCGCTTGCCGACCGGCACGTGCAGCACGATCACCTGGCCGCGCGAAACCTGATCACGATGCGTCCTGTTCCACGCCTTCAGCTGACCGACCGAAACGCCGTAGCGCAATGCGATGGCCGCCATCGACTGATTGCGACGCACGCGGATCAGCATCTTGCGCGTGTCGGGTACGTCGGGTTCCATCGCGAGCACCGCGCTTTCGGCGACGTCGGCGCTGATGTCTTCATCGTCGTCCGAGCCGCGCGGCACGACGATCGTCGAGCCCGGCTTCAGGCGCATACCGACCGGAATCTTGTTCACTTCCATCAGCGTGTCGGGGTCGACGCCGATCTTCTGTGCGATCGCCGCGGGCGTCGCGCGTGCATCGACCGTGTAGGTGGTCCAGGACGACAGCGAGCCCGAGTACGTTTTCAGATTGCGCTCGAATGCGGACGCGTTGTCGAAAGGCAACAGAATCTGCGGCTGCGTCGCGCCGAGAATCACCGGCTTCCTGAACGACGGGTTCAGCGAACGGAACTCGTCCGTCGACATGTTGGCGAGCCGCGCGGCGACGTCGACGTCGATGTCGTGCGAGGTCGTGACCGTCACGAAGTACGGGTGGTTCGGAATAGACGGCAGAGTGAGCCCGTACATCTGCGGGTTCATCACGAGGTTCTTGACCGCTTGCAGCTTCGGCACGTAGTTGCGCGTTTCGTTCGGCAGACGCAGGCTCATGTAGTCGGTCGGCAGACCCGCCGCCTCGTTGCGCGCGATCGCGCGCTGCACGTTGCCCTCGCCCCAGTTATACGCAGCGAGCGCGAGTTGCCAGTCGCCGAACATGTCGTGCAGGTTCGACAGGTAGTCGAGCGCGGCACTGGTCGACGCAAGCACGTCGCGACGCTCGTCCTGCCACATGTTCTGCTTCAGGTTGTAGGTCCGGCCCGTGCCCGGCATGAACTGCCACATACCTGCAGCCTTGGCGACCGACAAAGCCTGCGGGCTATATGCAGACTCGATGAACGGCAAGAGCGCGAGCTCGGTCGGCATATGGCGCGACTCAAGTTCCTCGACGATGTGATACAGGTATTTCTGCGAACGCTCGGTCATGCGCTGCACATAATCGGGACGCTGCAGATACCAGTTCAGCTGCATGTCGACGAGGTCGCTCTGCAGGTCCGGCATCTGGAAGCCACGGCGAATGCGGCCCCACAGATCGGCGTCCTGGCTCGTCAACTGATTGACGGAGCTCTGGTCGACATTGATGGTTTCTTTAGCGGTGGCGTTCTTGCGAAGGGCGTCGGCTACGGCCTGCTGGCTGGCGGGGTTATTGGCGGTATTCGTCGTCGGTCCCTGACTCGCGCACGCGGCGAGTGTCAGGACCAATAACGCACTTAAGATAAATCGCATGAACGTCTCGGTTTCCACAAGGGCTGGAATTTGCAGCCGATAGTACGAAACGTCAACGTTTCCGTCAATTGGAAAATCAAGAAAAAATCAACCAAATCTGGGGCTTGGCGAATTTTTCCGATTCATCGCGTGAAGAACCTCCGAATGCGCTCCGGATCAACGGAAGCGGTTCTTCCATTCGCGCATCAATGTGAAGGCTTTCAGCCGGTCGGACACCGTTTCGTGCAATCGTGCTTCGAGGTTCGACTGGATCGCCGGCTCGCCTGCGCGCAGGAACGGATTGACCGCGCGCTCGTGCGCGATCGTGGTCGGCAGCGTCGGCTGGTGGCGGGCGCGCAACTCGTTCGCCTTGTCGCGCCACGCCTGTAGTTCGGCATTGTGCGGCTCGCAAGCGAGCGCGAAGCGAATGTTCGACAGCGTGTATTCGTGTGCGCAGTGCACTTCGGTTGCGCCGGGCAGTGCGGCGAGCGAATCGAGCGAGTTCAGCATCTGCTGCGGCGTGCCTTCGAAGAGGCGCCCGCAACCGCACGCGAACAGTGTGTCGCCGCAAAACACGTGCGGCGTGCCGCGCGTATCGGCCGCCTGGAAATAGGCGATGTGTCCGCTCGTGTGACCGGGCACGTCCAGCACGCTGAATTCAAGTGCGGGTGCGGCGATCGTCACGTGATCGCCACTTTTGAGACGATGTGTCAGGTGCGCGATCGCTTCGCCGGCGGGGCCGTAGACCGGGACGTCCTGGCCGTTCAGCAGATCGGCCACCCCGCCGACGTGGTCTTGATGATGGTGCGTGAGTAAAATAGCGCTCAGCCGCCAGCCTCGTTGCGCCAGACAGGCGCGCACAGGGGCGGCTTCGCCCGGATCGACGACGACCGCGTGGTGTCCGTCGGCAACGACCCAGATGTAATTGTCTTCAAACGCCGGGACCGGTACGTACTCGAGCGCATTCATAGGCGACGCATTTTTAATATGACTGACCGAGCGATTATAGACTGGCCCGCCTGGACCGATTCGCCGCCAGGCCGCTACGTGCTCGACTGGGAGCAAACGCAGCTCGATCGCGTGGTGTCGGACGTGTTCGGCTATCATGCGCTGCAACTCGGCCTGCCGCAGCTCGACGCGCTGCGCGAGAACCGCATGCCGTGCCGCGGCCTCGTGCTCGACGCGGCGAGCGGCGCGAGCGCGCCGTACACGTATCCGCGCTCGGCACGTCGTGGCAGCGTGAGCGGCATCACCAGCGCGGGCAACGCTGGCGACGACAATCCCGCGAACGCCGCGCCAGGCGCCCCTGGTCTGCACGCGCCGGCCGGGCGCAGCGCGGTCTGGTGCGACCTGCTCGATCTGCCGTTCGAAGCGCAAAGCGTCGACCTGCTCGTGATGCCGCATACGCTCGAATTCACCAGCGACCCGCATCGGCTGCTGCGCGAAGCCGAACGCGTGCTGGTGCCTGAAGGCCAACTGATCATCCTCGGCTTCAACTCGTTGTCACTGTGGGGCGTACGGCAGTCGATCGGCAAGATGACAGGCCGCCCGTTCGTGCCCTCCGCCGTCGATCTGATCGCGTTCACGCGCCTGAAGGACTGGATCAAGCTCCTCGGCTTCGACCTTGAACGCGGGCGCTTCGGCTGCTATCGTCCGCCGCTCGCGAGCGATCAATGGCTCGCGCGTTACGGCTTCATGGAAGCCGCCGGCGACCGCTGGTGGCCGATTTTCGGCGCCACCTACATGATCAAGGCGATCAAGCGCGTGCGCGGCATGCGTCTCGTCGGGCCGCTCAAAGTGAAAAAGCCCGTGCTCGCGGCAGGCCTCGCGCCCGCCGCCACCCCGAATACACGAAACCACACCGAATGACTCCAGATCACATCGACATCTATACCGACGGCGCCTGCAAGGGCAATCCCGGCCCTGGCGGCTGGGGCGCGTTGCTGCGCTTCGGCAGCCAGGAAAAAGAACTGTTCGGCGGCGAGGCCAACACGACCAACAATCGCATGGAGCTGATGGGCGTAATTTCCGCGCTCGAGGCGTTGAAGCGCCCTTGCAAGGCGATCGTGCATACCGATTCGCAATACGTACAGAAAGGCATCAGCGAGTGGATTCACGGCTGGAAGAAAAAAGGCTGGATCACCGCGGCGAAGCAGCCGGTCAAGAACGCCGATCTGTGGAAGCGGCTCGATACGCTCGTCGCGCAACACGAGATTGAATGGCGCTGGGTGCGCGGCCACAATGGCCATCCGGAAAACGAGCGCGCCGATCAGTTGGCCAATCGCGGCGTGGCATCGCTCGCCGAGATGTAAAGAGCGTGCGTGCGCGCATCGGCAACGACGCGCGCCGCCCTCCCCGCTTTTTTTTCCGCAATTTTTTCGAAGCAGGCTAATCCGACATGCGCCAACTGATCCTCGATACCGAAACTACCGGCCTGAACGCCCGCGGCGGCGACCGGATTCTCGAACTCGGTTGCGTCGAGCTCGTGAACCGCCGGCTGACCGGCAACAACCTGCACTTCTATATCAACCCCGAGCGCGACAGCGATCCGGGCGCGCTCGCGGTGCACGGCCTCACCACGGAATTTTTGAGCGACAAGCCGAAGTTCGCGGAGATCATCGACCAGGTCCGCGATTTCATCCAGGACGCAGACCTGATCATCCACAACGCGCCATTCGACATCGGTTTTCTCGACGCCGAGTTCGCGCTGCTCGGTCTGCCGCCAGTGAGCACGCACTGCGGCGAGATCATCGACACGCTCGCGCAAGCCAAGCAGATGTTTCCCGGCAAGCGCAATTCGCTCGATGCGCTGTGCGACCGCTTCGGCATCAGCAATGCACACCGTACGCTGCACGGCGCGCTGCTCGACTCGGAACTGCTCGCCGAGGTCTATCTGGCGATGACGCGCGGTCAGGAAAGCCTCGTCATTGACATGCTCGGCGAAGCGCAGGTCGGCGGCGATACGCATGCGCCGCGTGTCGCGCTCGACTCGCTGGAGCTGGTCGTGATCGCTGCGAGCGACGACGAAAGCGCCGCGCACGAAGCCGTACTCGACGATCTCGACAAGGCTCTCAAAGGCGCGAGCGTATGGCGTCTTGAACCCGCGCCAGCAACTGATGAGCAAACTGCTTAAAAAAGCTAGACGAACCCTAAATTCCCTGACATAATTTCAATCTCTTCGGGTGGTTAGCTCAGCGGTAGAGCACTGCCTTCACACGGCAGGGGTCACTGGTTCGATCCCAGTACTACCCACCAGATTCTTGGTGTGTCGATCACCGAAGACAAAAGGGCTTACGCAGCAATGCGTAAGCCCTTTTTCTATTGTCGGCAAATACGTCGCGTGCGCCATACGAGATACCGTTGGCTATAGAACCACGTCGTTCCGTAGGTTGGCGAGCGCCCCGCACTGTTGCTATATTCGGCAAATGGGCATTCGCCCAGTCCGGCTCCGTCCGGTTTCTCCATCTTGAACCATCTCAAGGAGGCGCCACATGTTTGCAGTGCATCGCGCGCTCCCCAGCATGGTTCCACGACCGTCGGCCCGTCCGCCACGACCGATGCGACCTTGAAGCCGCAGCGTCGTCGCTGATGCGCCGCCGCCTCGACAGGCGCGCCGCGTTCATTCCAGACAGTCCGTTGTTCCGTTGCCGTTGTTTGCCGTCGTATTTTTTCGCGCGTTCCCGCGCGCGTTCCGGCATCCGCTAGCTGTCTACCCCTTTTTTCGCTTCTGACTGGAATCTCGGCGCGCTCGTGCTTCGCCGGGTCCAAAGCAAATGGCCAACAGAAAACTCGACTTTCGCGGACAAGCCTTCAAGGATGTCCTCGGCTTCACCTTCCGTCACTGGGCGCAACAGCCGTGGCGCATCGTCGTGATCGCGGCGCTCGCGCTGTTCACGGCGGGCGCGGACATCCTGACGCCGGTCTTCGCCGGACGTCTCGTCGACGCGATCGCGGCCGGTCCGGCATCGTCGGCGCCCGTCTGGCATCACGCGCTCGCGGCCTTCGGCGCGCTCGCCGCGCTCGGCCTCGCCGCGACGCTGCTGCGCCAGGGCGTGTACTTCAACATCATCCGCTTCACGCTGAAGATGATGAGCGAGATCGCCGCGCGCGCGTTTCATCGCGTGCAGCGCTTTTCGACCGACTGGCACGCGAACAGCTTCGCCGGCTCCACCGTGCGCAAGATCACGCGCGGCATGTGGGCGCTCGACCTGCTGAATGACACACTGCTGATCGCGCTGCTGCCATCGCTGGCGATGCTGATCGGCGCGACCCTGCTGCTCGGCTCGCGCTGGCCCATGATGGGCATCGTCGTCGGCATCGGCTCGCTGCTGTACATCGGCGTGACCGTGACGGTGTCGCTGGGCTTCGTCGCGCCGTCCGCGCGTCTCGCGAACGCGTGGGACACACGCATGGGCGGCGCGCTCGCCGATGCGGTCAGTTGCAACGGCGTCGTCAAGGCATTCGGCGCGGAAGCGCGCGAGGAAGCGCGCCTCGCGCACGTGATCGGCAAATGGCGACAACGCACACGCCGCACGTGGGTGCGCGGCACGCTCAACGGCGGCCTCCAGGGCGGCATGCTGGCCGCGATCCAGGCGGCGATTCTCGGCGTGGCGGTACTGCTGTGGGCACGCGGCGAAGCGAGCGTCGGCGACATCACGTTCGCGCTGACGATGTTCTTCATGCTGCAAGGCTATCTGCGTGACATCGGCATGCACATCCGTAACCTGCAGCGCTCGGTCAACGACATGGAGGAGCTGGTGTCGCTCGAGAGTCAGCCGCTCGGCGTCGAGGATCGTGCTGGCGCCGGCCCCATCGCGATCCGCGACGGCGAGATCCGCTTCGAGCACGTGTCGTTTCACTATGGCGCGCACAGCCGGCCGCTCTACGATGACTTTTCCATCCGCATCGCGCCGGGCGAGCGCGTCGGGCTGGTCGGTCATTCCGGCTCGGGCAAGACGACCTTCATCAAGCTGATCCAGCGCCTTCACGACATTTCGGGCGGGCGGATCACGATCGACAGCCAGGACATCGCGCAGGTCCAGCAAGCGTCGCTGCGCAGCCAGATCGCGATCGTCCAGCAGGAGCCGGTACTGTTTCACCGCTCGCTTGCCGAGAACATCGCGTATGGACGGCCCGGCGCGAGCCGCGCCGACATCGAGCGGGCCGCGCGGCTCGCGAGCGCGCACGACTTCATCGCCGCGCTGCCGAACGGCTACGACACGCTGGTCGGCGAACGCGGCATCAAGCTATCGGGCGGCGAGCGTCAACGCGTCGCGATCGCGCGGGCATTTATCGCCGACGCGCCGATCCTGATCCTCGACGAAGCCACGTCGAGCCTCGACAGCGAAAGCGAAGTGCTGATCCAGCGCGCGATGGACCGGCTGATGCAGGGGCGCACGACGCTGGTGGTCGCGCATCGGCTGTCGACGGTGCGCGCGCTCGACCGGCTCCTCGTGCTCGACAAGGGCAAGGTGATCGAGGAAGGCAGCCACGACGCGCTGATCAAACGCGACAGCGGCTTGTACCGTCGCTTGTTCGAGCGTCAGGCGCTGGAGCTGATCAAGGGTCTCGGCGAGCCGGAGCTCGTGCGCGAGTCGGCAAAGGTCAAAGCCGACCGGGTCGACGATTCTGGCTTGCTGGTCGGCTAGCGCGACGCAGGCATGCACCAGGCTTCACGGCAAACGATGTCACGCCTGGCGCCACCAGCCCCTGGCAATAGAAGGCCCGCCGCGCTATACCGCGCCGGCGGGCAACCCGATGCCGCGCGCCATTCCGGTCGCGGCAAACACCATCAGAACCAGCAGCACGGTCTGGATCACGCTGAAATGCGCGTAGGATCGCGCCTTCTTCAGATTCGGCGCCGCGCCGCTGCGGATCGACGCGCGCCAGCGCATCAGGCCGAGCATCGTGGGCACTTCGAGGATCAGGATCAGCACCAGCAGCGTCATCTTCACGTGAAAGAGCGGCTGGTGCAGGTAGTAGTCGGCGCCCTTCTCATAGCTACCGAACACGCGCATCAGACCGGTCACGATCAGCACCAGCGCGGCGATGCCCCAGCGTGAATCGGCGCGGAACACCGAACGCAACGCGGCGGGCACCGACGCGCGACGCAGCGACCACGTGCGTCTGAGAATCGACGCGAGCGCAAAACCATAAGCGAGCAGATGAAGGGCGGCAAGCAACCAGCGAACCAGCATGGCGACTCCTGCGAAAGACGCAATACGATCGATGAGTGTCCCACTCGCCCGCCTGCAGGCCGGGCGCCTTGATTGCATTATCGACGAAGCTTCGCTTCGGGATGCGTGCATCGGCCACGCGATGTGACCGATAGCACAAAACATGCACCGTCAGACCTGGCGCAGCGTCGTGTCGAGCGCGCGGGCGGCGACGCGATCGCCTTCGGTCGTCAGCGCGGCGCGGAAAACGGTCTGCCGGTTATGACCCGCGGCGGCCGGCGAATCCCACAGCAACTCGACCTTCGGACGTACGCCGAACGCGCTGCGCGCAAGCGAGGCCGCCGCGACCGACCCTATCGGCGCCGCTGACGCGCCGGCCCCGCCCGCCGCGCCGAACGCGACCGCGGGCGCCGGCGTCGCGCGCGCATTGGAACCGCTCGCCCAGCGCACCGACAATTCGCGCGCATCGTATTGCCCCACCTTGCGCCGCTCGGCCCACACGACGACGGTGCGGGTCAGCGGATCGAGCGACACCGCATAGCGGCCGATCGCAAAGCGCCGCGCCGCCACATTGGTGCGCCACAACGGCAGCGGCCGGCAGATCCACAAGACGATCGCGTACAGCACCGGCGCCGCGACGAGCCAACCGTTGGTGGCCGCGACCGCCTGCATCGCGCGACGCCAGCCTGCGCTCGCGACGAACGCGCCGACCGACCACAGCGCAAACAGAAACCCGAGGAACGCGAACAGGCGCAGCGCCTGACGCAGCCATTGCGGCAACGGATGGAACGGACGCTCCGCGAGGGCGCGCGCTCCCGGCAGGAAGATCAGCAGGAATAGAAAGACAAGGTTGATACATGCCCACGGCGAAGACGCCATCGCGGTCAGCGCGGTGCTCAGATTCATCTCGGACATCGAGAAAAGCCAGCGGACGGCGAGCACGAGTCCGATGGCGCGCAACGTAAAAATCGTGCCGGCGCCGGGCGCGGCGTTCGCACGCGTCTCTTTCGTTCTCGCCAAGGCATCCTCCTGTCGTCGGCGGCACCGCAGCCCAATTTGCGGCACGGCAATTATAGGGATATTACCGAGACTGGCTCGTTCGCGCCGCGCGGAATCCCGTATTTTCAGTTGTGCGCCTATGAAAAACGCGGCGCACATGCAACAACGCCCCGCCGGCGACGTGCCGGCGGGGCGTTCAGAGCAGCGAGGGAAGCGTGCAACGGGTTCCTGCCGCCAGCGTTTTTCTACCGCGAAACAACCGCGGCGAATCGACCGCAATCAGCTCGCGTTGACTTCGCGCAGCACCGTGCGATGCTTGCGGCGCAGCAGCTCTTCATAGGTGGCGACGTAGTTCTGCGCCATCACCTTCGACGAGAAGCGTGCCTCGAACGCCTTGCGCACGCCAACGCGGGGCAGCGTGTGCAGACGTTTGACGGCGGCGACCGCGCTGATTTCGTCCTCGACGACGAAACCCGACACGCCGTTTTCGATCACTTCCGGCACCGAACCGCGATTGAACGCGATCACCGGCGTGCCGCAAGCCATCGCCTCGATCATCACGAGACCGAAGGGCTCCGGCCAGTCGATCGGGAACACCAGTGCGTGCGCATTGCCGAGAAACTCGCGCTTTTCAGCTTCGCCGATTTCGCCGATGTACTCGACGTGCGACAACGACATCAGCGGCTTGATGACTTCTTCGTAGTAGGCACGGTCGGCCTTGTCGATCTTGGCGGCGACCTTGAGCTTCATGCCTGCCTGCCCGGCGATGCGAATCGCCCTGTCAAGCCCCTTCTCCGGCGAGACGCGGCCGAGGAATGCGAGGTAGCCGGGCTCGACGTTGGGGATCGGCTTGAGCACGTCTTCCGGCAGACCGTGATAGACGGTTTGCAGCCAGTGCGCCTGCGGCAGCGGAATGCGCTGGTTGTCCGAGATCGACACGACCGGCACGTCATTGAACGTGTTGAAGATCGGCTGCAGTTCAGGCAGATCGAGACGGCCATGCAGCGTCGTGACGAACGGCACAGGCTGACGCGCGAACAGTGAGAACGGGTAGTAGTCGATGTGGAAATGCAGCACGTCGAATTCGTCCGCGCGGCGGCGCACTTCTTCGAGCAGCAGCATGTGCGGCGCCATCACGTCGCGGATCGTCGGGTCGAGGCGCAGCGCCTGCGGCCAGAAAGCTTCGAGCTTCGCCGAGGTTTGCGAATCGCCGCTTGCAAACAGCGTGACGTCGTGGCCCTGCTCGACCAGCGCCTCGGTCAGATAGGACACCACGCGTTCGGTACCACCGTACAGCTTGGGAGGCACCGCCTCGTGCAGCGGAGCGATTTGAGCGATTCGCATATTGACGAACTCCTAGTAAAAAATCAGGCAAAAGTACTGCATTTGGAAAAAGCGACTCGCTTGCTCGCCAGGGCGGTCTGGCCGGAAATGCCGGCGCGGGCCTGATTCTTTTGAGAAATCCTGCGATGGATCGCTTGGTAAGGAGCCCAGAAAAGTGGATCAGCGACTGGGCATGTGCGAGTAAACGCGCACGTTGCACCTACGTTGACAAACTGTCAGAAAAATTGGCGGGCTAACGAGCACGCATTATCAATGCCCGGATTGTTGCAGCACCACGACATTTCAAAGTCTTTACGTTGTTACAAACGCGAAACACTTTGCAAACCCTTGTTTTCAAAGACAGTTCTACAGTATCAGAGGTTTCAGGAGGCACGACGGTACGGGTGTCTGTGTGTTCTCGCCCATCAACGTTGCCGGTAGGAATTGCAAAATTGCCGCAGCGCGGTTGAATGCACCTGTAATGGTTGAATGCAATCCGTAATTATATCTCGAAATTTTCCGCAATCTGCCTGATTGGCCTGTCGGCTCGTGGTGTCGAGACGGCGCAGATCGCGGAGGTCCATCGCGAACTCAATCGCGTCAAAGCCCGGATACACAGGGCGCAATCGCCTTTGCATGTTTACAATGCGTAGCATCGGCTTCACGGAGAGCCATGCTTGTCCGTGTGGTCCGCGCGCATTGCATGCACAACCCGCAACATATCGATCTAAGCTCAATTGGAACACTTGACCATTGCCCAGCGTAATGCCCAGAACGCAAAGCTCGCGAGCTATGCGCACCGGCCGCTGGCGTTTCTCTTCCGCTTTATCCGCCGTCATCCGCTCGCGCATGCGATCGTGTTGTGCAGCGTGTTTGCGGCCGTGGGCTGTGCACTCGCTTCGCAATACGCGATCAAACATCTGATCGACGTGCTCGGCGGCGGCCGGCATCATCCGGGGCCGCTGTGGGGCGCGTTCGCGATCCTCGTCGGGCTGATCGCCGCCGACAACCTGTTGTGGCGGATCGGCGGCTGGTTCGCAGCGCACACGTTCGTCGCCGTGACGGGCGATCTGCGGCGCGACCTGTTCCAGTACCTGAGCGGCCACTCGCCGACCTACTATGCGGAGAAGCAGCCCGGCATGCTGGCAAGCCGGATCACCGCGACGTCGAACGCCGTCTACACCGCCGAAAACACCACCGCGTGGAACGTGCTGCCGCCGTGCATCGCGGTGCTCGGCGCGATCGTCATGATCATCGCGGTGAACCCGTTGATGGCCGCCGGCCTGTTGCTGTGCTCGGCGATCCTGTCGGTGGTGCTGTACAAGCTCGCGGGCCGCGGCTCCGCGCGCCACCATAACTTCGCGACCAAGGCGGCATCGGTCGACGGCGAACTCGTCGACGTGATCAGCAACATGGGCCTCGTGCGCGCGTTCGGCATGACGTTTAGCGAGCAGCGCCGCTTTGCCTCGACGGTCAAGTCGGAGATGGACGCGCGCCAGCAGAGCCTGCTGTATCTGGAAAAGCTGCGTCTGCTGCACGCCGTGGTCACCGCGCTGCTGTCGGCCGGCCTGCTCGGCTGGGCGCTGTGGCTGTGGGACCAAGGCCGCGCGACCTCGGGCGACATCGTGCTCGTCAGCTCGCTCGGCTTCACGATCCTGCACGGCACGCGCGATCTGGCCGTCGCGCTCGTCGACGTCACGCAGCACGTCGCGCGACTCGCGGAAGCCGTGCGCACGCTGCTCGAGCCGCACGGCATGCCCGATCGCGACGACGCGAGCGAACTCGTGCCGCAAGGCGGCCGCGTCACGTTCGACAACGTCACGTTCGCCTATCCGCGGCGCCGGGCGATTCTCGATCACTTCGACCTCAATATCGAACCGGGTCAGCGCGTCGGACTGATCGGCAAGTCGGGCGCGGGCAAATCGACGGTACTCGCGCTGTTGCAGCGTTTCTACGAAACCCAGGGCGGCGCGATCAAGATCGACGGTCAGGACATCGCGTCGATCACCCAGGACAGCCTGCGCCACGCGATGGCGCTGGTGCCCCAGGACATCTCGCTGTTCCATCGCTCGGTGTACGAGAACATCGCGTATGGCCGCCCGGACGCGAGCCGTGAAGAAGTGCTCGCCGCCGCGCGCGAGGCGCGTTGCTCTGAGTTTATCGAAGCGATGCCGGAAGGCTACGACACGATCGTCGGCGACCGCGGCGTGAAGCTGTCGGGCGGCCAGCGCCAGCGCATCGCGATCGCGCGCGCGATTCTGAAAAACGCGCCGATCCTGCTGCTCGACGAAGCCACGTCCGCGCTCGACAGCGCGTCCGAGGAAGCGATCCAGAAGGCGCTCGACCGGCTGATGGTCGGCCGTACCGTGATCGCGATCGCGCACCGTCTGTCGACGCTGAACAACTTCGACCGGATCATCGTGATGAGCGCCGGCAAGGTCATCGACGATGGTACGCCGGAAGAACTGCGCCAGCGTCCGGGCCTCTATCGCGACCTGCTCGCGAAGCAGTATGGCAAGGGACAGACGCTGCACATCGGCGGCAAGAAGGTCGACGAACAGCACGTAGCCTGACGCACGGCTGGTCCACGCGCTGCGCATCGCTTGAAAAAATGCCGCTCCCTGGAGCGGCTTTTTGCTGTCTGGCTCGCGGCCCGGCTTGGCTTAGCCGGTCACGCTCTCGCGCGCCGCCCTCTTCCGCGCGGCGCCCGCCGCACCCGTGGCCGCGCGCGCTTTCCCGCTTCTGGCGCGCTTCGCGCCCTCGACGCTCTGCAGATTGCGCATGAAGTTATCGCGCCACACCGACACGTTGTTCTCGCGCAGCTGCGCCATCATGTCGCGATAGCGCGCCTGCCGCTCGGCGAGCGGCATGTCGAGCGCCCGCGCGAGCGCTTCGGCCATGCCGTCGATATCGACCGGATTGACGATCAGCGCGCCGTCGAGCTCCTGCGCCGCGCCCGCGAAGCGCGACAGCACCAGCACGCCGGGATTCTCCGGATCCTGCGCCGACACGTATTCCTTCGCGACGAGGTTCATGCCGTCGCGCAACGGCGTCACATAGCCGACGTGCGCGGTACGGAACAGCGCCGCCAGCACCGAGCGCTCGTACTGCTTGTGGATGTATAGGATCGGCGTCCAGTCCAGCTCGGCGAAACGTCCGTTGATCCGTCCCGACTCGCCTTCGAGCTGTAGCCGGATGTCTTGATACGCGTGCAGGTCGGCGCGCGTCGGCGGGGCGATCTGCAGGAACGACACCTTGTTGCGCTGCGCGGCCGTATGCTCGAGCAGGCGCTCGAACGCGCGGAATCGCTCGACCAGCCCCTTCGAATAATCGAGCCGGTCGACACTCATGATCAACTTGCGCGAATGCAGCGTCGCCTTCATCGTGCGCACCGGCTTGCCGCGTTCGCCTGCCTTCGCGAGCTCGGCGATCTCATCCGGATAGACGCCGATCGGATACGCAGAGGCGCGCAACGTGCGGCCGAACGCATGCACACTCAGCGGTCCTTTCGCCGACGCGTCGATCGAGCCGCCCGCCTCGTTGATCACGTAGTCGCAGAACGCGCGCAGATCGGGACCGGTCTGGAAGCCGAGCAGGTCGAACGAACACAGCGCCTCGACGAGTTCGCGATGCGGCGGCACCGTCAGCAGCACCTGCGCGGCCGGAAACGGAATGTGCAGAAAAAAACCGATGCGGTTCTTCACGCCAGCCGAGCGCAGCGCCTGAGCGAACGGAATCAGGTGATAGTCGTGCACCCAGACCACGTCGTCTTCGCGCAGGAGCGGCAGGAGTTGCTGCGCAAGCCACGCGTTGACGCGGCAGTAGCCTTCGAAGTCGTGCCGGTCGTAATGCAGCAGGTCGGTTCGATAGTGGAACGCGGGCCACAGCGTCGCGTTCGAGAAACCGCGGTAGTACTGGTCGTAATCGCGGCGCATCAGCGGAACGGTCGCGAAGGTCACCGGACCGCGCTCCTCGAGCTTGATCTGCGGCTGGCCGGAGGTAAGCACGTCGCCGCTCCAGCCGAACCACATGCCGCCGGTCTCCTTCAGCGCGTCGTACACGCCGACCGCAAGACCGCCCGCCGCCGGGCCGCCCTCCGAAATAGGCGCCACCCGGTTCGAAACAATGATCAATCGGCTCATGAAGCGCGATTCCCGATGCAGTATGTTGTTTTCGTTGAACGGAGCGTCGGCGTCATGCGCCGCGCGCCGCCGCGACAATCGTTTCGAGCCAGTCGAGCAGTGACGACACCGACTCGACGCGCGTGCGCGCCATCGTTTCGCCCGCGCCAACCTTGATCGACAGACCACCACGCTCGTTGACGACCGCGAAGCCCTTCTCGTCGGTCAGATCGTCGCCGGCGAAGATCGGCGTGCGGCCGGTGAACGGCAGCTCGTCGAGGAACGCGCGTGTCGCGCGGCCCTTATCGACGTCCTTCGGCTTGATCTCGTAGACCATCTTGCCGGGCTGCAGCACGTAAGAAGCAGGGTAGTCGGCGACGAGGCGCTCGGTCGCCTCGCGCGCGACCGGCTCGCGGTCCGGCGCGTTGCGGTAGTGCAGCGCGAGCGCCGCGCCCTTGATCTCGAGCAGCATGCCTGGATGTTCGTTGACGACCTGCGCGAGCACCTGCTCCATGCGCAACAGGCGCTCGTCGTGAAAGCCGATGCGCTGCGTGTCGCCATTCGCATCGCGCCGCTCGGCGCCGTGCAGACCCGCGACCGGCAGATCGGGCATGCCGAGAAAACTGTCGATGCTGTCGATGCCGCGCCCCGACACCACCGCGACCGCGCCATTCGTCAGACTGCTCAGTTCGCGCAGCAGGTCGATCACGCGCGGCTGCACCAGCACGCCGTCCGGCGTGGGGGCGAGTTCGACGAGCGTGCCATCGAAGTCGAAGAAAAATGCCGTCTCGCTCGGAGACAGAACAGCCGGAAGTGCTTGCATCGCCTGGGTTCGCCTTTCAGCCATCTATGGCCGGAAAAGTGTGCGCATCTTACCGCGCATCCGTCAATTTTTCGAGAAAGTAAGCTGGGACTCAAGCCCGATGGGCGGTCTATCCATCCGCTTCTGTCGATTGGATTCAAAAGCGCAACGATTCGGTTTCGCCGAGCTTTCAGCCAGCTGCGGCAAATTGACCCGCAATTCGTGCTCCCGGCGCGTCGCGCGACGCTGGCGCCAATTTTGCGCTACAGTCGCTGCCACGCGGACCGTCGGCGTGATGGACATCGTTGCACGCTCTCAATCAATCGCGTGTGGCGCGCGAATCTTGCGCGGCATGATCGGGAGACGGTGCGGCCTGCCTGCTCCATCTCGCGTGTGGCGCGCGAATCTTGCGCGGCATGATTGGGAGACGGTGCGGCCTGCCTGCTCCATCGATTCGTGTTGCCTGCTCTTCAATCGAGTCATTGAACCCTGCTTTGTTCCCGATCCTTCCACCCCAGCGCCCGCAGCCGAACCTGTCCCGCGCACGACCGAGGCGACTCACGCACCGGTTGACGCACGGGTTGGCACGCCGGTTTGCGGCGGCAGCGGCGCTGGGCACGCTGGTCGCGCTTGCCGCACTGACCGGTTGCACGCAGCACACCGAGCCGTGGCAGTTGACCAACGTGACCGGCCACCTGCCGGATCTGGACTTCACCTTGACCGACGACACCGGCCGTCCCGTCAACGCTGCTTCGTTCAAGGGCCACACGTCGCTCGTCTACTTCGGCTACACGCATTGCCCGGACGTCTGTCCCGAAACGATGGGACGCCTGATGCAGGTGCTCGGCAAACTCGGCCCCGATGCGCAGAAAGTGCGCATCCTGTTCATCACCGTCGATCCCGCGCGTGACACGCCGCGGGCCTTGCACGACTATGTCGGCGCGTTCGACGCACAGCACGCCGAAGGGCTGACCGGCACCGACTGGCAGATCGAGTCGCTGGCCAAGCGCTATCGTGTCGCTTATCAGATGGAAAAGCGCGACCCGAACGGCAACTACGAGGTCACGCACAGCTCCGCCGTCTATGTGTTCGACAGCCGGGGCCGCGCGCGCCTGCTCGCCACCGATCACGACACGCCCGATGCGATCGCGCAGGACCTGCGCCGCATCATCGATGACCAATCCTGATTCTTCTTTGATCCCACTCCATTCCATCATGACGATCAAGCTCAAACCATTCGCTTCCCTCGCCTGCGCGCTCGCGCTGTCATTCGGCGCCGCATCGGCCGCGCAAGCGGCCGATGCTCACGCGATCAGCATCAAGGACGCGTGGGTGCGCTGGCTGCCGAACAACCTGCCCGCGGCCGGCTATGCGACGCTCGTCAACGCGAGCGACAAGCCGATCGATCTCGTCGATGTGTCGAGCGACGACTACGGCGACGCGATGCTGCATCAAACCGTATCGAACGGTTCGACGCAGAAGATGGTGATGGTCGATAAGCTGACGGTGCCCGCGCATGGCCAGGTCGCGATCGCGCCGGGCGGCTATCACGTGATGCTCGAGGACGCGAAGCACAAGGTCGCGCCGGGCGACACCGTGCATCTGACGCTGAAGTTCTCGGACGGCGAAACAGTGAGTGCGCCGTTCGCGGTCAAGTCGCCGGGCCAGACCAAGTAAGCGGCACCACGGGCCGCCGCCACAGCACGCGCCATCGCCATGAACCTGCTCTACTGGCTCGATCCCTGGGAGTTTTCGCCGACCGTCGTGATCGCGTTGCTGATCCCCGCGATCCTGTTCGTGCGCGGCGCGCGCAAGGCGCGGCTGTCGTTCGCGCGGCGTCTGTCATTCTGGTTCGGGCTGGTCGCGCTGTATGTCGTGCTGCATACGCGGCTCGATTATTTCTTCGAGCATGAATTCTTCATGCATCGCTTGCAGCATCTGGTGCTGCATCATCTCGGGCCGTTCTTCATTGCGCTGTCGTATCCGGGCACGGCGTTGCGCGCGGGAATTCCGTTGCGCTGGCGACAGCGCTTCGTGCGGCCCGCGCTGCAAACACCGCTCGTGCGCAGGGCGCTCGATGTCGTCATGCACCCGGTCGTCGCGGTCACGCTATTCGTCGGGCTGATCTATTTCTGGCTGCTGTCGCCGATCCATTTCGTCGCGATGCTCGACTGGCGGCTCTATCGCGTGATGAACTGGAGCATGGCGATCGACGGCCTGCTGTTCTGGTGGCTCGTACTCGATCCGCGTCCGGCGCCGCCCGCGCGTCTGTCTCCGGGCAAGCGCGTGCTCGTCGTGATCGCGGCGATTCCGCCGCAGATCATCCTCGGCGCGTTCATCTTCTTTACGCCGCACGAGCTGTATCCGATCTATTCGATCTGCGGCCGCGCGTTCACGTGGCTGAGCCCGATGCGCGATCAGCAGATCGGCGGGCTCCTGCTATGGATTCCGGGTTCGATGATGAGCGTGGTCGGCGCGCTGATCGCGCTGCGTCACTGGATGCGGCTGTCGTCGCGCGGACGCCTGCGCGCCGAGCGGCGTGCAAAAGTGGCGCGCGGGCTCACGCATGCGGCGTCGACGACGGCAAACGGGCATCGCTGACCCGCTCGCGCTCAGAGCGAGCGCATCCACACATGCGGGATGCCGTCTTCGTCGTGAACCTCCGAGACCGGCTCGAAGCCGAACGCACCGTAAAAGCCTTGCAGATGCGCCTGCGCGTGCAGACGGATCGGCGTATCGGGCCACTGCGCACGGATCTGCGCGAGCGAGCGTTCGAGCATCGCATTGCCGAGGCCGATGCCGCGAAACAACGCGGTCGTCAACACCCGGCCGATGCGCACGTCGGCATCCGCCGCATCGGGCAACAACACGCGCAGATAGCCGGCCAACGGCGGCAGCGCCGCACCGTCGCCGGTGCCATAGGCGAGCAGATGCCAGGCTTCGACGTCGAGCCCATCGATGTCGCCATACACGCAGTTCTGTTCGACGACGAACACCGCGCTGCGGGCGGCCAGCATCTCATAGACTTCGACGCGCGTGAGGTTCCCGAACGGCTTCCAGCGCCATTCGAACTGGGCGAGCCGCGCGGCGGCGGTGTGCTGCGGTTCAGTCATCGGTAGCTTTCAGGGTCAATGCGCGACAGCGCGGGCAACGATCCGCAATTATGCCGCGCGCCTCGTCATCGAGCATGTGCAGGCCCAGCATCCGGGCGGTCGACACGGCTGTATTCAGTCGCGAAAGCCGCGCACGCGTTCAGAACACCGCTTGCACGGGTCGCGCGAGACGGTCGGGGAGATTACCGGGGCCGCACAGATGCAGCGCGCCGACGACCACCAGCGTACGCTCGCGCACGTCCAGCAATTCGCTCAGCCGCGCGGACCACGCGCGATTGCGCACGTCGAAAATCGCCTGACGGATGCCGGCCAGATTGAACATCGGCGATTCGACGGCGATTTGCTGTATCGCGTGCAGATCGCCCTCCAGCCACGCCGCGTGCATCCGTTCGAGCGTGCGCTGCGGTTCGCCGCGGTCGGCCATCAGCATGTCGAGCGCGGCGGCAATGGCTTCGAGCGGAATTCGATTCGAGCGCGACTGCGACGTCCCGCGCGGACTCGAGATAGCGATACGGCTTCGCCTGCGCGAGCGCCGAGCGCAACATGCGCGGCTCGACACCCTCCACGACCTGCTGCAGCAGTGTCGGCGCGACGATCATCGCGGCCCACGGACGCAGTGTTTCAAGCGGCGCGAGCAGGCCATCGGTCGGCCACAGCGCCCGCAGTTGCGTCCAGGTTTCGTCGCGCATCAGGGGCCGCAGTTGCGCGGCGTCGGGGTGCGCGTCGGCTTTGAGAAACGGCAGGATCGTTGCTGGGTCGGACTCGAATACGAGCGCGTCGGCCCAGTCATACGCTTCGGCGACCCATGGCGGCGTTCGACGGCTCGTCGCGGGAAACAGATGCATCGAGCCGAGCAGGCGGACCTGAGTGCCGGTGAGTTGGAAATACATGCGGCCTCAATGAAAACGGGCGATGACGATGGTGCGATTCTATCGCCCGGCCTGGGTGAGGCGCGCCGGCGTGCGTTGCCCTTCCCGTGCGCGTGGCGGACACGCCGTTAATCGGAATGCGGCGCTCGCGCGTGAGCCAAAAAATCAGACGCGATATTTGCGATCCCCCAATGAATGCGAGAACGCGTCAAACGCCTGAACCCGATTATTGCCCGCCTTTTTTAAACGACTCGAGTTCGGTCGTATAGCGCTCGTTTCTCACGCCATTGCTGCCGTAATACTCTTCAACCGATTTCACCCAACGGCCGACTTCCGGCACATACCAGACGCTTTATACGTACGTCCCGTCGCCTGAACAGGACCGATTTTCTGCGCATGCGTGATCATCGCGGTGTCGCCCTGCTCGACCTGGGTGGCTTGCGTGACCGTCTGCCGCGGCTCGAGTTGCGCGACCCAGTCGCCTTCGGCTTCGATCTTGATCGCCTGAAATTTGACGGCGGGCACTTCGACGCTTTCCGTTCCGACCACCCGATACTGCGAGTTCCACTTCCGCGAAGCGAATACCCGGCTGGGATGTTGCTCGGCGTATTCGACCGTCCAGCTCTTGCCCGGCGACAACGGAAACACGAACGGCCGGTTCACGACTGTATCGGTGCCGTTCACGCTGCGCTCGCGGCTCCAGTCCGCTCCGGCGATGACTTCGCGTGGCGCCTGCGTCGAACCCGAGATCTTCGATTCGAAATAGATGTGCGATGACGTCGCCCGCAGCACCGTTACCTGCTCGTGCGTCTGGTTCCAGCCCGACGGCCCTCTCTCGCTCGTCGACGTATATGTCCAGGTGTCCCCGGGTTTGACGTCGGGGGCCGGCGCCGATTGCGCAATCGCCGACAGCGGCAAAACGAGGCTCAGCATAAGGGCGGCGGTTCTTATTTTTTTCATAGGTCGAATGTAGGTTTTATGTGCAACGAATAAGCAGCCGCGAATATCCGGGCGAATACTCGACGACGGACTTTAAAAAGCAAAAAAGCCAGCTCGACGGACGATAAGACCTATCAGCTTTCCGATGGCCAGCTCGATCGACTATCGCGTGTATTACCAGTACAACGCCGGCATCTACGCAGGTCACATGATCAGGAGCGGCACAACGATGCAGATAGCACCGCTCGGAGGCGGTACGCCGCAAGAGAACTACTACTTCCTGAACAACGCTGCCGTGCAGTCAATCAAATCCGCGCTCAATTTCTGATCGCTTCGGAGGAACGTCTGCGGCACGCGGTCGGATTGACCCGTCCCCTCACATTGATGACGACGGTCGACAAGGCTGGCGAAGAGAGGAACAGAAAAAGAAAAGCCCCGACAAGTCGGGGCTTTCGCTTTACATCAAAGACTGGAGGCGCGAGCCGGAGTCGAACCGGCCTAAACGGCTTTGCAGGCCGCTGCATAACCGCTTTGCTATCGCGCCGCAAGCAGACTGGAACCTGGACACGGGTTCGCAGATTTATCTGGTGATTACCAGAAGAACCGAAGCTCTGAAAAATTCAGAACGAGCGGCCTTCCAAACAAAAAGGGAAGCGTTGCTTCCCCTGATGTATGGAGCGGGAGACGAGGCTCGAACTCGCGACCTCAACCTTGGCAAGGTTGCGCTCTACCAACTGAGCTACTCCCGCATTGAACTACTTCACATCGCGCTGCGTTTTTTACTTCGCCAAACAACGCGGTGCTTCGAATTCTGGAGCGGGAAACGAGGCTCGAACTCGCGACCTCAACCTTGGCAAGGTTGCGCTCTACCAACTGAGCTATTCCCGCATTGTGCTGCATTTACTGCTTTACGGCGTTTCCGGTGTTTCCGGTGTTTCGCGTTGCGTGCATCGGAGAAGCGAAATTATGGAGAATCGACTGAAACGTGTCAACCCCCTTGCCCATCTGTTTAAAGAAAATATTTCGCTCGTAGTAGCGCGGGGTTCGAACACACTTTTGCGCCCACCGCGCTCTTCTATTCACACCGTCACGCGATACCGCCGCGCTCGCGAATCTGCGGCCACGCGAGCTTCATGTAGTACAACATCGACCAGATCGTCAGGAACGCGGCCAGATAGATCAGCCACAGACCCCACACGCGCGTGTCGACCGTCACGCCGCCACCGAGCGGCAGCGGGCCATAGAACAGCAGCATCGGAATCGCCACCATCTGGCAAGCGGTCTTGAACTTGCCGAGCGAGTTCACCGCGACGCTCTTCGACGCACCGATCTGCGCCATCCATTCGCGCAGCGCCGATATAGCGATTTCACGTCCGACGATCACGAGCGCGATCGCGGAATCGATCCGCGTGAGTTGCAAGAGCACGAGCAGCGCCGCGGTCACCATCAGCTTGTCGGCGACCGGATCGAGAAACGCGCCGAATGCCGAGGTCTGATTCCATTTGCGGGCCAGAAAGCCGTCGAACCAGTCGGTGAGCGCCGCCAGGATGAAGATCGTCGCGGCCGCGAGATTGCGGTGCGCGGGGCTCATCATCATGTCGGGCAAATAGAACACACCGACGACGAGCGGAATCAGCACGATCCGCAGCCAGGTCAGGAATATCGGAAAATTAAACGGCATGGGGCAGGCGCAGCGTCTGACGAGTGAGTTGCAATTGTGCCGTGTCACAGGGCCTGCCACAAGCAAGCGCGCCCAGGCATGGCCGCGCGGGGGCGGCAAGCGAGCCGCCGTCGGCGCGTGGTTCGCAGCCAGCGCATCCGCAGCGCGACGCCTCGGGTCCGACGAACCGTCGTTCCGATCACAGCGCGGCGCGGCCCGCCAATTCAATGCAGTTGCCGGTAGATCTGCTCGGCGAGCGCCTGCGAAATGCCTTCGACGCTCGCGAGATCCTCGACGCTCGCGGCCACCACGCCGCGCAAGCCGCCAAAGCGCGCCAGCAGGCGCTGACGCCGCTTCGCCCCTACGCCTTCGAGTTCTTCGAGCCGCGAGGTCTGGCGCGTCTTGCCGCGTTTGGCGCGCATGCCGGTGATGGCGAAACGGTGCGCTTCGTCGCGGATCTGCGCGACCAGCATCAGCGCGGCGCTTTCCTTGCCGAGTTCGAGCGGCGTGCGGCCGTCCGCGAAAATCAGCGTCTCGAGACCGACCTTGCGCCCCTCGCCCTTCGCGACGCCGACGAGCATGCCAGTATCGAGCCCCAACTCCGTGAACACCTGCCGCGCGATCTCCACCTGCCCCTTGCCGCCGTCGATCAGCACGATGGTCGGCAGCACGCCGCCGGTCGCGGCCGGCTCGGCGGCATCGGCGGCGAGCGCGGGATCGGCGGCCGCGTCACTTTGCGATTCGGCGGCTTCGTCGCTCGCATTCGCGGCGGCCTGCGCGACCATCTTTTCGTAGCGGCGCGTGAGCACCTGGCGCATCGCCGCGTAATCGTCACCGGGCGTGATGCCGGCGATGTTGTAGCGGCGATACTCGGACGACTGCATCTTGTGGTGGTGATAGACGACGCATGACGCCTGCGTCGCCTCGCCCATCGTGTGACTGATGTCGAAGCATTCGATGCGCAGATGCGCGAGGTCGTCGCACTCCATGCCGAGCGTGTCGGTCAACGCGCGCGTGCGCGCCTGCTGCGAGCCCTGCTCGGAGAGCAGGCGCGCGAGCGCGAGCCGCGCGTTCTGCTCGGCCATCGCGAGCCACGCGCGCCGCTGTCCTTGCGGTTGACGCAGTACGGTCACCTTGTGGCCCGCCTGCTCGATCAGCACGTCGACGAGTTCGCGCGCCGGCGCGTGGCTGACCACCAGCACCGGCGGCACGCGATTGCCGAGGTAATGCTGCGCGATGAACGCTTCGAGCACTTCGGATTCGATGCCGTCTGTTGCGCGGCCTTGGCGGCGCTTCGCCGCGGGGCCGGATTCGGCGTTCCCGTCGGCGCCTTCGTCCGCGCCTTCGTCGCTGACGACGTCCGGGGTCGCTTCGGCAGCCTCGTCGATCGCGTCTTCCTCACTACCATCGGCGTCCTCGTCTTCCGACGGCATGTCCTGAGCGATCGCGAGCGCATCGGCCGAGGCGCTCGCCGCCGCGGCCAATGGCGCGACCGCTCGCGCATCCGCCAATGCATCGCGCTGATCGCCGTCTTCTTCGAGCCCGCCTTCCTCCGCCGTCAACGCGCTCTCCACGTGGGTGGGAAAGTACGCCTTGTCGCCGAGATGTCGTCCGCCGCGCACCATCGCGAGATTCACGCACACGCGGCCGCCCAGCGCGACTACCGCGAGAATGTCGACGTCGCTGTCGCTGCCGACTTCGATTGCCTGCTGATGCAGCACCGTCGACAGCGAACTCATCTGGTTGCGCACCGCCGCGGCCTGCTCGAACTTCAGCTCGCTCGCGAACGCATGCATCTTCTGCTCGAGCTCCTTCATCACCTCGCCCTGGCGGCCCAGCAGAAAGCGCGACGCGTTGGCGACGTCGCGCGCGTAATCCTCCTCGCTGATGTTCGCGACGCACGGCGCCGTGCAACGGCCGATCTGATGCAGCAGACACGGCCGCGTGCGGTTGTTGAACACCGAGTCTTCGCAGGTGCGCAGCTGGAACACGCGCTGCAGGATCTGGATGCTCTCGCGCACCGCCCACGCGCTCGGGAACGGGCCGAAGTACTGGTTCTTGCGATCGACCGAGCCGCGGTAATAGGCCATGCGCGGAAACTTGTGGCCGGTCAGCTTCAGATAGGGATACGACTTGTCGTCGCGAAACAGGATGTTGTAACGCGGCGTGAGCGCCTTGATCAGGTTGTTTTCGAGCAGCAGCGCCTCGGCCTCGGAACGCGTGACCGTGGTCTCGATGCGCGCGATGCGCATGACCATCATCGCGATACGCGGCGACAGCTGCGTCTTCGTGAAGTAGCTCGATACGCGCTTCTTCAGATCGCGCGCCTTGCCGACATAGAGCACCGCGCCGCTCGTGTCGTAATAGCGGTAGACGCCGGGCAGATGCGGCAGTTGGGCGAGCACTGTTTTCGGCTCGAAGGTGTCGGGGGCGTCGCTGGCTTCGGGTTCGGTCATGCGGGATCGATTGGGGTGGGACTGTCTCGCGCTGCCTCGCCGCTTGCACCGATTGCACCGATTGCACCGATTGCACCGATTGCACCGATTGCGCCGCCGGGTGCCCGGCATCGTGCGCCGGGGGTCGTGTCGCGTGTCGCCGATGCGGCCCGCATGGCGGACAAAGGGCGCGCGCGATCGCGAGCGAGGCTTTAGAATCGCCAGTTTAGAACATTCCGCGTTCGTTCGAACCCGCTCCGTTCGCCGGAGTCATCGAGCCAGCCGAGCCGCCATGTCCTCCATCGCGCCCGATTCCGGATCACCCGCCGCCCCTACCAACCCGATCGCCTGCGATATCTTCTGCGCGGTGATCGACAACTTCGGCGACATCGGCGTGTGCTGGCGCCTTGCGCGCCAACTCGCGCGCGAGCACGGCTGGCAGGTGCGCGTGTTCGTCGACGATCTGCATGCATTCAGGAGGCTGTGCCCGTCGCTCGAGCTGGAGCGTGCGCGGCAGACGCTCGACGGCATCGTCGTCGAGCATTGGCACGAGCCGTCCCATGCTGGCGATAGGCTCGAAGTCGCCGACGTCGTGATCGAGGCGTTCGCCTGCGAACTGCCGCCCGTCTATATCGCGGCGATGACAGAGCGAGCGCGCGCGCCGCTCTGGTTCAACCTCGAATATCTGAGCGCCGAGGACTGGATCGCAGATTTTCATCTGCGGCCGTCGCCGCATCCGCGCTACGCGCTCAGCAAGACCTTCTTTTTCCCCGGACTCGGCCCCGGCACCGGTGGCGTCCTGAAGGAGCGCGATCTCGACGCGGCGCGCGCCGCGTTCGAAGCATCGCCCGCCGCGCGCACCGACTGGTGGCGCAACGTCACGGGCCACGCGCCGCCGCCCGCCGACGCGACGGTCGTGTCGCTGTTCGCCTACGAAAACCCGGCCATCGACAGCCTGCTCGAACAATGGCGCGACAACGCAAGCCCGATCGTGCTGCTGGTGCCCGAAGGACGCATTTCCGGCGCGCTGGCGCGCTTTTTCGGCCTACCGTCGTTTGCAGCGGGCACCCATGCGACACGCGGCAACCTCAGCGCGCACGCGCTCGCGTTCACCGAACAGCCTGGCTACGACGCACTGCTCTGGGCGAGCGACGTCAATTTCGTACGCGGCGAGGACTCGTTCGTGCGCGCGCAGTGGGCCGCCAAGCCGTTCGTCTGGCACATCTACCCGCAGGCCGACGACGCCCATCTGCCAAAGCTCGACGCCGCACTTGCGCACTACACCCGCACGCTCCCAGCTGACGCGCGCGCCGCGCTCGAGCGCTTCTGGCACGCGTGGAACGGCGCTGGTCAGCCGGACTGGGCGGAATTCCAGCGCCACTATCCGCCCCTGAAACGGCGCGCCGCCAGCTGGGCGGTCGAACTCGCGCAAGTCGGCGATCTCGCCGGAAATCTGACCTCGTTCGCAAAAACTCAGTTAAAATAAGCGGTTATCCAACGGCCGACGACGCAAGCGCGGCCCGATTAGACCAACAACCCCATGGTCAGCCCGTCTGACCGTCCCCTCGAAAAACACAGCACGCGTTCCAATCTTCCGCTCGGGCACGCGAATGTCAAAAAAGGGACGTATGTTTGGGCGTGTTGCTGATCGGCGCCACTCGTGTACACGCCCGAACAGGGTAAAAATCAGGTAACGGACAGGTGGAACGCCGAGGCATCACGCCCACGGGTTTTCGCCGCGAGCCGATCCCGTTTCACGCATCCGGGCTGCGCGGCCGCTTCACGCGGCGCGCGGCAGGCGGTGGGCGAAACGCCGAAGCCGCTTGCGCCGTATGCCGTTGAGCAACAGTTAAGCTATTTATCTCGTACAGGACAGTTTTATGAAGACCGCACAGGAACTCCGCACCGGCAACGTCGTGATGATCGGCGCAGACGCAATGGTCGTGCAAAAGGCCGAATACAACAAATCGGGCCGTAACTCCGCCGTCGTCAAGATGAAGTTCAAGAACCTGCTGACCGGCGCAGGCATGGAAACCGTCTACAAGGCGGACGACAAGTTCGACGTCGTCGTGCTCGAGCGCAAGGAAGTGACGTACTCGTACTTCGCCGACCCGATGTACGTGTTCATGGACGCCGACTACAACCAGTACGAAGTCGAAGCCGAAATGATGGGCGACGCGATGCACTACCTCGAAGACGGCATGGCTTGCGAAGTCGTGTTCTACAACGAGAAGGCGATCTCGGTCGAACTGCCGACCACGCTCGTTCGCGAAATCATCTACACGGAACCGGCCGTCAAGGGCGATACGTCTTCGGGCAAGGTGCTCAAGAACGCCAAGCTGAACACCGGCTTTGAACTGCAAGTGCCGCTCTTCTGCAACATCGGCGACAAGATCGAAATCGACACGCGTACGCACGAGTACCGCAGCCGCGCCTAAGCGCCCGCCTGCGTCACCCCGACAGCGCCGGCGCTCTGCCGGCCTGCACAAAAGCGCTCAGTTTTGGGCGCTTTTTCTTTTCTGTCGCGCCGTGTATTGTTTAGGAAAACTTTACCGGCAAATTTCTCAAAATTACCATCGCGACATCCGGATTTCGCGTTGGGCGCGCGGCAAGCCCTTGATCGATTTCATTCGCACCCTTTGGCACGATCTCTGCTAGGTGGAGAGAGTCACGCGAGTACGCTCATTTTCCACTCTTGGGAGAGGCACCATGAACAACGACATCGCTGAAGGTAAATGGAGACAGATGATCGGCAAGGCGAAGACCGCATGGGGCGAACTGACGGACGACGAGTTGACCAAGGCCGAAGGTCGGGCCGACAAGCTCGCTGGTCTGATTCAGGAACGCTATGGCAAAACCCGTGAAGAGGCGGAACTCGAAGTACGCCGGTTTTTCGATAGCAACCGGGATTTCTGACAGGACCAATGAAGGAACTACAGGCGCCGGCCCGCGCGACTCAAGGCGCAGTGCCGGCGGCTGTCGTTTTTTCACCGCCCAAGGACCGTTGGTTTAGCCCTGTCATCGAGCCCCCAGAGCCCGGAGTGCGCGCCATCAGCGTTGGCGGCGCGCCGGGCATTCGACCCATTCATAAAATTGCGCTCGCCATGCCACACGCCCTGATTGTTGAAGACGATCCCAATAGCCTGTCCGGTCTGTCGGCAATCCTCGCCGCCGACGGCTTTTCAGTCGACACCGCGACCACGCTCGCCGAGGCCCGCGGCGCATTGACGCGCTTCATTCCCGACGTCGTGCTCGTCGACCTGAATCTGCCGGACGGCAGCGGCCTCGATCTGTTGCAGCATCTGCCCGCGCATCCGCCGGGCGGCGCGCTTCCGGTGATCGTGATGACCGGCAATGCGACCGTCGAGAGTGCGATCGAGGGCTTGCGGCACGGTATCTGGGACTATCTGCTGAAGCCGGTCAACATTCCGCGCCTGCGCAGCCTGCTCGCGCGCATTCCGCGGCCTTATGAACTGACCGAGGAGGTCCAGGCGCTGCGCGCGGCGCTGCGTCAGCTTGGGCGCTTCGGCTCGATGCTCGGTCGCAGCGGCGCAATTCAGCACGTGTACGACACGATCGAGCGTCTCGCGCCGACAGAAGCCGCGGTGCTGATCTCCGGCGAGGCCGGCACCGGCAAGCAGATCGCCGCGCGCACGCTGCACGACATGAGCCGCCGCCGCAAAGGCCCGTTCGTCACGTTCGATTGCCGCGGCGCGACCGCGGGCGGTCTCAATCGCTCGCTCGACAGCATGCTGTTCGGTCACGAACGCGGAGCGTTCGGCGGCGCCGAGCAGCGCGAGCCGGGCCTCTTCGAACAGGCGAGCGGCGGGACGTTGTTCATCGACGAAATCACCGAGTTGCCGCGCGCGCAGCAGGAAGCGCTGTTGCGCGCGCTCGATTCGCAGACCTTCATGCGCGTGGGCGGTACCAATCAGATCGTGACCGACTTCCGGCTCATCGCGTCGACGCGCAAGCCGCCGCGCGCGGCGGTCGCGGACGGCTCGCTGCATCAGGACCTCGCGCTGCGCCTCGAAGCCGCCGCGGTCACGCTGCCGCCGCTGCGCGAGCGTGGTGAAGATCCGGTGCTGATTGCGCAGGCAGCCGTCGACGAACTGAATGTGGAAGCGACCGCGCGCGGTACGGCCGAGGTCGCGAAGCAGGGGGGGCCGAATTTCCTGCGCGAATGCCTCGCATACGACTGGCCGGGCAACGTGCGCGAACTGCAGGAGCGCGTGCGGCGCGCTTATCAGGCATCGGGCGACGTGATCGAGTCGTTGCGCGCCGACGAAGCCGGCTTGGCGAACGGCCGCGATCTGAACGGCAGCCGCGTGCAGGTGACCGTCGGTACACCGCTCGCGGACGTCGAAGAAATGCTGATTCGCGCGACGCTCGACGCGGTCGGCGGCACGCGGCATCGCGCGGCGTCGTTGCTGGGAATCAGCCCGAAGACGCTGTACAACAAGTTGCAGCGCATGCGCTTGAACTGAGCGATCGGATCGCGCGTGCTGCGGTTGTCTACCAAAGCTTGACGGCGGCTCGCACCGTTCGAAGCTGATAAAAATGGCGCCTCGAATTGCTTCAAGGCGCCATTTCCGTTTATGCAAAGGTACTGCGCAGCAGCCTCTGCGCTTCGGTGTACCGTGGCTCGGCCATCAGCTTGCTCCACGTGAGCGCATTACCGCGCGGCCTCATGCGCTTCAGCCGCCGCTGCGATTCCCTCGACGGCGTGACGCGCAGCGCGTCGAGCACCTTCTCCGCTTCGTCCGGCTGGTTGCAGATCAGCACCATGTCGCAGCCGGCCTCGAGGGCCGCTTGCGCACCTTCGGTCAGCGTGCCGCCCTGGCGCGCGGCTTCCATCGACAGATCGTCGCTGAAGATCGCGCCTTCGAAGCCAAGCTTGCCGCGCAGGATGTCTTGCAACCAGATGCGCGAGAAGCCAGCCGGCTTCGTATCGACCCGCGGATAGACGACGTGCGCGGGCAGCACCGCGCCAAGCGACAGACCGAGCCAGTCGTACGGCGCGACGTCGTTGCCGAGGATTTCGTCGATCGGGCGTTCGTCGACGGGCATCGCGACGTGCGAATCTGCCTGCGCGAAACCGTGCCCTGGAAAATGCTTGCCGCAATTGCTCATGCCGGCGAGCGCGAGGCCGTGGTTCAAACTCTTCGCGAGCAGCGCGACCACGCGCGCATCGCGATGGAACGCGCGATCGCCGATCACCTGCGAGTGCCCATAGTCGAGGTCGAGCACCGGCGTGAAGCTCATGTCGATACCGCACGCGCGCAGTTCCGCGGCGAGGATATAGCCGACCGCGGTCGTCACTTTGGTCGCGTGCAGCACGTCCTGGTCCCACAGCGCGCCGAGCTTACCCATCGACGGCAGCACCGTGAAGCCGTCGGTGCGGAAACGCTGCACGCGGCCGCCTTCGTGATCGACGGCGATCAGCAGATCCGGGCGAATCGCGCGGATGGCATCGGTCAGCCCGACCAGTTGCGCGCGGCTCTCGTAGTGGCGCGCGAACAGGATCACGCCGCCGGTCATCGGGTGAGCGAGACGCCTTTTGTCATCGCGGTTCAGCGTTTTGCCGACCACGTCGAGCATCACCGGTCCGGGTCTGGTTTTCATCGAATTCCGCTGGAAAGCACTGTGAGACAACACAAACGCGACCGCCAGCGGCCGCGCTCAACCTTTTCATTCTGTGGCGGAACGCGCGGACGAAGCCAGCGACGCCGACGCCGCCAACGAACCTTCCGTATCGCCCGGGCGCGGCGTCTCCGCGATCACGAACGACACTGCGTAGTCGCGCTCGTCGCTGATCGTCACGCGCGCCGTGATGCCGCGCGCGTCGAGCCAGTCGGCCAACTCGCCGGAGGCGACCACCATCGGCTCGCCGCTCGGCCGGTTCAGCGTTTGCAGCGCGCGCCAGCTCATCGGCCAGTGCATGCCGAGGCCGATTGCCTTCGAGAACGCCTCTTTCGCCGAGAAGCGCGTCGCGAGAAACGCGAGACCGCGCGCCGCCGAACGGGCGTGGCGCGCGTGGTAGACGCGTAATTCGTCGGGACCGAGCACCTTCTCGGCGAAACGGCCATTGGTGCGAGTCATCACCGCTGCTACGCGGCTGACCTGAACGATATCGGTGCCGATCCCGTAGATTGCCATGCGTGCGTCCGTCGCGAGATTGCGTTACGCGCGCGCGCCGAGACGCGCGGCGACCATGATCGCCTTCATCTCGCGTACCGCGTTGTCCCAGCCGGCGAAGATCGCGTGCGCGACGATCGCATGGCCGATGTTGAGTTCGACGATGCCGTCGATCGCCGCGATCTGCTGCACGTTCGTGTAGTGCAGGCCGTGGCCCGCGTTCACTTTGAGGCCGAGCGTCGCGCCGAATTCGACTGCTCGCACGATGCGCTCGTATTCGCGCTGCTGTTCCGCGGGATCATGAGCTTCCGCGTAACGGCCTGTGTGCAGCTCGATCACCGGCGCGCCGGCTTCGTGCGCGGCGCGAATCTGCGTCTCCTCGGGGTCGATGAAGAGCGACACGCGCGAGTTCGCGTCCGCCAGTTGCTTGCATGCGGCGCGCACCGCCTCGAACTGTCCGGCGGCGTCGAGACCGCCTTCGGTCGTCAGCTCCTCGCGCTTTTCCGGCACGAGGCACACGTCGTGCGGTTGCACTTCGCACGCGATGTCGAGCATTTCCGGTGTGACCGCGCATTCGAGATTCATGCGCGTTTTCAGCAGCGGACGCAGCTTGTGTACGTCGGCGTCGACAATATGCCGGCGGTCTTCGCGTAGATGCAGCGTGATCGCGTCGGCGCCGGCTTCTTCGGCCATCAGCGCGGCGCGGATCGGATCCGGATAGGACGTGCCACGCGCGTTGCGCAGCGTGGCGACGTGGTCGATATTCACGCCGAGGTCGATCGCGGTCGGCGAAGTCAGGAAGAAGCTCATAAGTTCTGCAGGTCGATCAGGATCTGGCGGGTAGCAAGCGGCGCGCCGCCGAGATAGGTGTTGAGCAGGAAGCGCATCAGCGTTTTGCTTTGCGCGACGGTCTGCGCTCGATGGTAATCGTCCTTTTCCATATCGAGCAAGGTTTGTCCCGTCACTACCGGCCACTGCGCGGGCCATTCGTCCGATGCCTCGCGTACTCCGCGCTCGGGATCGAACACGTAGCGGCCGTCGGCGAGCACCGCTTTGCGTGCGACCGTGCGGTCGAGCGCCATCGCGTAACCCGTCTCGCGTAGCAGCACGCGTTCGAACGAGCGCAGCACCTGCACCGGCGGCTCATCGTGCGCGAGCCGCGTCAGCGTGACGACGTAGTGATGGAACAACTGAGGATGCGGGTCTTCGCGCGCGCAGAAGCGCACCAGCAGTTCGTTGACGTAGAAACCGCACAGCAGCGCGTCGCCGGTCAGCGGCAGCATGCCGCCGACCCATTCGGCGCCGGTCAGCGTGCGCATTTCGGACTTGCCCGACCACGCGAGCGACAGCGGCTGGAACGTTTGCAGCACGCCGCGCAGCGCGGAGTGCGGGCGCTTTGCGCCCTTCGCGACGAGCGCGAGACGGCCGTGATCGCGCGACAGCACATCGATGATCAGGCTGGTCTCGCGATACGGGTAGCTATGCAGCACGAACGCGGGCTGTTCGGTGATCCGGTATTCGGATGCGGGGGTGCGCGGCGCGCGACGCGCCGGCGTCTTGCGCGGCTCGCCATCGTCGGCGGGTGCGCTTTTCGCGCTTTTTGGGCTTTTTGCGTCGGCCGACGATTTCCTCGCGCTACGCGCGGGCCGAGACGGTTCGTGCTCCGGCTGATCCGAAGCCTCGTCTGAATTGAGCGTCATCCACGCGTCATTCGTACCCATACGCACGAAGCCCGGCTTCGTTGTCGGCCCAGCCGCTCTTCACCTTGACGAAGGTTTCGAGGTACACGGGCCCGTCGAACAGCTTTGCCATGTCGAGGCGAGCCTCCGTGCTGATCTGCTTCAGCTTCGCGCCCTTCTGGCCGATGATCATCGCCTTGTGCATGTCGCGATCGACGAGGATCGTCGCAAAAATACGGCGCAGCCGCCCTTCGGTTTCGAACTTCTCGATCAGCACGGTGCTCGTGTACGGCAGCTCGTCGCCGGTCCAGCGGAAGACTTTCTCGCGCAGGATTTCGGCGGCAAGGAAGCGCTCGCTGCGATCGGTCAGGTCATCCTCGCCGTAGATCGGCTCGCCTTCCGGCAGGAACGGCTTGACGGTGGCCATCAGACGTTTGATGTCGTCGGAATTTTTCGCCGACAGCGGCACGATCTCGTTGAACTCGCGCAGCGTACTCATCTGCTGCATGAACGGGAACAACGAGTCTTTATCCGACACGCGATCGAGCTTGTTCGCGATCAGCAGCGTCGGGACCTTCGCCGGAATCAGGTCGAGTACCTTCTGGTCGTCAGGGCCGAAGCGGCCTGCTTCGATGACGAACAGGATCGCGTCGACCGAGGTCAGCGTCGACGTAACGGCGCGATTCAGCGAGCGGTTCAGGGCGCCGCTGTGTTTGGTCTGAAAACCGGGCGTGTCGACGAAGATGTACTGGGCGTCTTCGAGCGTATTGATGCCGGTAATGCGATGGCGCGTGGTCTGCGCCTTGCGCGACGTGATGCTGACTTTCTGGCCGACCAGCGCGTTCATCAGCGTGGACTTGCCGACATTCGGGCGGCCGACGATCGCGACCATGCCGCAGCGAAAACCAGTGGGAGTGGGAGCGTTCATATTCGGACTACGGCAGGTTCAGTTCGGCGCGCGCGACGCGCACGCCGATGACAATCAATGGCCCGCATCGGCGACGCGCGTTTGCACCGCGTCGGCGACGCCGGGTTCGTGTTCGGCAGGTGCCGGGGGCACCGAGACAACCGACGCGGGCGCGGCGGTCACGCTCGATGCAGCAGTCCCCGGCGCGGCTTCGCGGCTGCGCTGACGGTCCGCGCTGCGAGCGTGTGACGGCGTGTCGGCTTTGAGGTCGGGGGTTTTGTCCGCTGCGGGTTTTTCGGCCGGCTTGTCGACAGGTTTCTCGCCCGCGTGGATCGAAACCTTGTCAACCCTCTCCGTCTTTTCGGACTTCTCGGCGCGCTCCGGCTTGTCCTGTCCGCTGTACTCCACATGCGCGGCACGAATTACAGCCAACGGCGCACCGGCGGCACCCGGCGCGGCACGTTCGGCCGCCGGTCTTTCAGCGGCTGATTTTTCCACGACAGGCTGGTCGGCATCGGCTTCCAGCGCGGCAGCGACGCGCCCTTCACCGCGCGCGCTCTTGCGATCCGGTGTGCGCAGATCCAGTGCGGCCTGCACGCCGGTCACGCCCGGCACGATTTCCTGCTCGGCATTTTTCGCGGCACGCGCGCCCTTCGAGCGCTTCGGCTTCGCGACCACGGCAGGCGCCGCGGCCATCACTTCGTCGAGCGCCTTCTTTGCGGCCGCCTGTTCCGCAGCGCGACGACTCGCGCCGGAGCCAGACACCTTGACGTCGAGCTTCGGCACCGTACATTCCACTTCGAACTGCTGATTGTGTGCCGCACCATGGGTGGCGACCACCGTATAGGTAGGCAATGCAATCTTGTGGCCTTGCAGATACTCCTGCAGCAGCGTCTTCGCGTCCTTGCCAAGCGTACGCGGGTCGATATGGTCGAGAATCGGTACGTAAAGGCGCTTGATGACCGTCTGCGCAGCGTCGAATCCGCTGTCCAGAAATATCGCACCGAGCACGGCCTCGAGCGTATCCGCAAGGATCGACGGGCGGCGGAAACCGCCGCTGCGCAACTCGCCCTCGCCGAGGCGCAGGCCCTCCGAAATATTCAGTGCCTGAGCAATCTCGTAGAGGGACTGCTGTTTGACCAGATTGGCGCGCACGCGAGACAGGTCGCCTTCGTCGAGTTTGCCGAAACGTTGGAACAAAAGCGCAGCCACCGCGCAATTCAGAACGGAGTCGCCGAGAAATTCGAGCCGTTCGTTATGCGTGGAGCTATGACTGCGGTGTGTTAAAGCCTGACGCAGCAATTCCGCATTGCGAAATTCGTAGCGCAAACGGCTTTCCAACGGAGATAGGGGCATGGGCAGAGTATAACGCGGGCGCCTGACCCGGCGGAAACACGGGGCGCCAGCGGAAAAAGCGTGGTGAAACGACGTTACCGCGAGTTCTTAAAGTAGCATGACAACACGCCGCGACCGAGATAACCGGGTGCCGGTTATTCGCGCGGCGTGTGAGAAGCGCTCATGAAGCGATCGATGCACGCGACTCACTGGAAAGAGCCGATGCGCCGCAGATCGCTGAAGTTCATCCAGATGAAAAATGCGCGGCCGACGATATTGCGTTCAGGCGCAAAACCCCAGTACCTGCTATCCGCGCTGTTGTCGCGGTTATCGCCCATCATGAACAAATTGCCCGGCGGCACTTTGCAGATCACGCCACGCGCGTTGTACTGGCAGTTGTCGCGATACGGATAATCTTCCGCACCGACGATGAACGGCGGCACCGCCGGATTATTCAGAATCGCGTTCTTGCGGCCGTCGATATCTTCCTGGAACTGCTTCGCATAACCGAGACGCTCTTCGTCGAGATAATCGGGCAGCGGCGTTTCAGGCACCGGCTTGCCGTTGATCGTGAGTTTCTTGTCCTGATACTCGATCACGTCGCCGGGCAGGCCAATGACGCGCTTGATGTAGTCGACCGATTCGTCTTTCGGATAACGGAACACCACCACGTCGCCGCGATGGACCGGACTGCCCTGCGTGATCCTCGTGTTGGTAATCGGCAAACGTAGACCATATTCGAATTTATTGACGAGGATGAAGTCGCCCACCAGCAGCGTCGGCACCATGGAGCCCGATGGGATCTTGAACGGCTCGACCACGAACGAGCGCACGACGAACACCACCAGAATCACCGGAAAAAAGCTCGCCGTATATTCGAGCCACCACGGCTGACGCAGCTTGTCGTCGCGCAGACGCGCGCGCGTTTGCGCGGCGTTTTCATCGGCGAAACTCTCGCCGATGCGTGCCTGCTGACGATCGAATTCGGCGACTGCGGCTTCCGCCTCGCGGCGCCGTTTCGGCAGGAAAACCAGTTTGTCCGCGACCCATGCGACACCCGTCAAAACGACGAGCACAAAAAGAATCAACGCAAAATTCATAGGGTTCCGTTATTCAACTTATTTGTCTTCGACACGCAGAATAGCGAGGAAAGCCTCTTGCGGGATTTCAACCGAGCCCACCTGCTTCATTCGCTTCTTGCCCGCCTTCTGCTTTTCAAGCAGCTTCTTCTTACGCGTGATATCACCGCCGTAGCATTTTGCCAGCACGTTCTTACGCAACGCTTTAATGTTTTCGCGCGCAATTATGTTCGAACCGATCGTGGCTTGAACCGCTACGTCGTACATCTGACGCGGAATCAGCTCGCGCATTTTCGCCGCCACTTCGCGGCCGCGGTACTGGCTTTGCGAACGGTGCACGATAACCGACAGCGCATCGACCTTGTCGCCGTTGATCAGCATGTCGACCTTCACGACGTCCGACGCGCGGTATTCCTTGAACTCGTAATCCATCGACGCATAACCGCGCGAAATCGACTTCAGACGGTCGAAGAAATCGAGCACGACTTCGCCCATCGGAATTTCGTACGTAAGCTGAACCTGACGACCGTGATACTGCATGTTGATCTGGTTGCCGCGCTTCTGCGTACACAACGTGATCACCGCGCCGACGTAGTCTTGCGGCATGTACAGGTTCACGGTGACGATCGGCTCGCGCACTTCCTCGATCTTCGACGGCTCCGGCATCTTGGCCGGATTCTCGACCATCAGGATCGTGCCGTCGCGCCGCAGGACTTCGTAGACCACGGTCGGCGCCGTCGTGATCAGGTCCATGTCGAACTCACGTTCGAGACGTTCCTGCACGATTTCCATGTGCAACAATCCGAGGAAGCCGCAGCGGAAACCGAAACCGAGCGCCTGCGACACTTCCGGTTCGTACTGCAGCGACGCGTCGTTCAGCTTCAGCTTTTCGAGCGAATCGCGCAGCGCGTCGTACTGATTCGCTTCGACCGGATAGAGACCCGCGAACACCTGCGGCTTCACTTCCTTGAAACCCGGCAGCGGCTCGGCCGCCGGCTGGTTCAAGAGCGTAACCGTGTCGCCGACCTTCGCCGCCGCGAGTTCCTTGATGCCGGCGATGATGAAGCCCACCTGCCCCGCCGACAGTGATTCGAGATCCTTCGACTTCGGCGTGAAGACGCCGATATGTTCAACCGGATACTGCGCGCCGGTTGCCATCAGCCGGATCTTGTCCTTCGGACGCAGCGTGCCGTTGACGATGCGCACCAGCATCACGACGCCGACGTAGTTGTCGAACCACGAGTCGATGATGAGAGCCTGCAGCGGCGCTTGCGGATCGCCCTTCGGCGGCGGCACTTTCGCGATCAGCGCTTCGAGCACGTCTTCGACGCCGAGGCCCGTTTTCGCGCTGCAACGCGTCGCGTCGGTCGCGTCGATGCCGATCACGTCTTCGATCTCGGCGATCGCGTTTTCGGGGTTCGCCGCCGGCAGATCGATCTTGTTCAACACCGGCACCACTTCGACGCCGAGTTCGATGGCCGTGTAGCAATTGGCGACGGTTTGCGCCTCCACACCCTGGCTCGCGTCGACGACGAGCAGCGCGCCTTCGCACGCGGACAGCGAGCGGCTGACTTCGTACGAGAAGTCGACGTGCCCTGGGGTGTCGATCATGTTCAGGTTGTAGAGCTGCCCATCGCGCGCGCGATACGACAACGCGGCGGTTTGCGCCTTGATGGTAATGCCGCGCTCGCGCTCGAGATCCATAGAGTCGAGCACCTGAGCTTCCATCTCGCGGTCGGACAAACCGCCACAAATCTGGATGATGCGATCGGCGAGCGTCGACTTGCCATGATCGATGTGCGCGATGATCGAGAAGTTACGAATATGATCCATTCAGTGCCGATCAAGCGAAAAGGCGCGCCCCGGACAATAGCGGAGCACGCCTTGTAAGTAGGTGAAAATCTTATCTATTTTAGCCGAAAAGCCCATCGGCCGGCGCATCTTGCGAAGCGCGGCCTCAAGACGGCGTAGAGGATGCGAGAAACTTACCGCGCGCATCGCAGTGAGCCGCGGCAAATGCGCATGGATCGCGCGAAACCAGATGCCGCGCGGGTGCGTATCAGGATGCCGCCGCGACACGCGACGCATGTGCAGCCAATGCTGCCCGCACGGGCGCTTCGTCGAGATGATAGTGGCACAGTTCGACGCCATCGCAAACCAGCACCGGCACCAACTCGTTGTAACGCGCTTCGAGCAACGGATCGCTGTCGACGTCGATCACCGCCAGTTGCGCTCCGAACTCGGCCAGCAATGGCTCGAGCGCAGCGCGCATGTCCTCGCACAGATGGCACCACGCGCGCCCATAGAGCGTGAGCGATGCCGTCTTCGTCATTTCTGTGCGCTGCGCGGACGAATCGGCACGAACTGCGTGTTGTCGCCGCGACGAACCAGCAACGCGACCATCTTCTGCGAATCGAGGTGTGAGGTCAGCTCGTCGAACTGTTTCGTGCTCGTCACATCCGTATCGCCAACCCGCAGGATGATGTCGCCCTTTTGGAGCCCGACACGCGCTGCCGGACCGTCGACCGCGTCGATCTGCACGCCGTTCTGAATCTTCAGCGCTTTCTGCTGATCGGCGGGAATGTCGCTGACCGCGATGCCGAGCGCGTTGGTCGCGCGCTGCTTCGGCGCTTGCGGCTTCTTCTGATCCGCCTTCGCGACCTTGTCCGGCTGCATCTCTGCGATCGTGACCGGCAGTTCGCGCGTTTGACCCTTGCGCCAGATCGTGATCGACGTCTTCGTGCCCGGCTTCGTATCGCCGACCATGCGTGGCAGGTCCGTCGCCGTGTCGACCGAATGACCGTTGAACTTCAGGATGATGTCGCCCGGCTGCACGCCGGCCTTATCGGCGGGTCCGCCCGGCTCCACGCTGCTCACAAGCGCGCCCTGCGCTTTCGGCAAACCAAGCGAATCGGCGACGTCCTTCGTCACTTCACCAATCGCCACCGCGATGCGGCCGCGCACCACCTTGCCCGAACTCTTCAGCTGATCGGCCACGCGCATCGCCTCGTCGATCGGAATCGCGAACGAAATGCCCATGAACCCGCCGGTGCGGCTATAGATCTGCGAATTGATGCCGATCACCTCGCCCTGCATGTTGATCAGCGGACCGCCCGAATTGCCCGGATTGACGGCCACGTCAGTCTGGATGAACGGCAGGTAGTCGCCGGTGTCGCGTCCCTTCGCGCTGACGATACCGGCAGTCACCGTGTTTTCGAGACCGAACGGCGAACCGATCGCGACGACCCATTCGCCGACGCGCACCTTGTTCGAGTCGCCGATCGTGATGGTCGGCAGATTCGATGCGTTGATCTTCACGACCGCGACGTCGGTACGGTCGTCGACGCCGATCAGCTTCGCCTTGAATTCGCGCTTGTCGGTCAGCGTCACGTAGATCGTGTCCGCGTCGTCGATGACGTGCGCGTTGGTCATCACGTAGCCGTCCGCCGACAGGATGAAGCCCGAGCCTACCCCGCTGTTCTGTTCGGCGTCCGAGTTGTCCGGTGAATCCGGGCTGCCGCCACTACCGCCGCCACCGGCGCCACCGTTATCACCCCCGTGCGGCGATTGCGGTGACTGCGGCAACGGAATCCCGAAGAAGCGCCGGAAGAACTCCGACATGTCGCCGTCGTCCATACCCGGCGGCAGGCCGCCGCGGGAACTACCGTTCGACACGCGCGTTGTCGTGCGAATGTTGACGACCGCCGGGCCGACCTTGTCGACGAGGTCGGTGAAGTCGGGCAAGTTGGCAGCGGGAGCCGCCGATGCCACATGCGGCACGAGCGGCAAGCACGCCGCCACCACTACGGCCGCGAGGAATTTGCGCACCGAGAAAGTCGTCATATCGTAGCAAGCCGAGGGATTTCAGGATTCGGAAGGGTTACTTCGGAGCTTTGTATTCTATGGCAGACGCGAACTGCTGCAATGTGGTTTGGGGCACCTCACCGAGCAGGGTAATCCAGAAGTCGCCCTGACGCTTGACCAGTACGTGCGTCGCGCCGCTATCGCCCGTGCCTTCCTTACGCGTATTTTTCTCGACGGGCTCGACGAACACCGAAATCGCCGCGAGGCCGTCGGAAAACACGGCCTGGTCGACCGGGATCGGAGGCTGCCCCGCCTCGCGCGACGCCATCGGACGACGCAACTGGCGGATCATATGGAAGCCCGGTACCGACGGCGTGATTTGCCAACCCTGCGCGGCCATGTCGACCGGCTCGAGTGGCGGACGCACTAGCGTCCAGCCCGTGAGATTGCGGATGCCGTTGACGATGCCCGTCTTGTCGACCGGCACGCCGATGCGGACCTGCGAAAACGACAACTGCTCGAGCACCTGACCGCTCGGGTCGAGCGTCTGCGCGCGCAACAGCAGACCGGTCTTTTTGTCGGCCCACAGCTTGTACGCGAAGCGGTACGCGTCTTTCGGTTCGAGTTCCATCACGAGGCTGTCGACGCCCGCGACGCGGTCGTCGCCAAGCATCTTCGGCTCGTATACGGACAACACCTGCTCGCCGTTCACCGACAGCAGCGCAGGGAATGAGTCCTTGTTCTGCCGTTTTTCGAAGACCACGATACGCCGCTCCGGCAAGAACGTGTACATATCGTCGTCGTGGCGCAGCATTTTGCGCGGCTTGCCGTCGAGGCTTTCGAGCTGCTCGAACTCGCCGTCCGTACGCGTGGAGTAATGTGCGATGCGCGACGTCTGCACGAAACTGCCGCGCTGATAGACGAACGCGCCCTCGTAGTTCTGCTGCTGGGCGGCCTGGTGGATGCGATCGAGCAGCTCCGCGGCCGTGCGACGGGCGACGGCAGGATCGTCTTGTGCGAAGACCCGCGGTGTTGCGGACAACAACACGGCTGCACAGAACAGAAATGCTGGCAACCGCCCCCAGATAGTCGTTTTATTGAACCGCGGAGTCTGCATCAAACTATTGGCCCTGCGTGGAGACTGAGGCAGCGCGAATCACCGGCATCGAGCCTGCCATCGCCGGTTGTTGCGCGAATTGCTGATGAGCTTCGAGGTATTGATCGAGGCTCGCGTCGCGAATGATGTTGGAGTCCTGCCCGGGCACCGAGGCCATGGCGACACGCTGCACCGCGTCGCCGTGCGATTGGACCGAAGCGAGCTGGGCACCCGAACCACCCGGCACGCCCTGCAGTTGCGGCACGACGATCCAGGTCAACGTAGCGGCCGCGGCAGCGACGGCAAAAGCCGGCACGACTCGCCGGCGCAGCCCGAGCAGGCGGCGCGCGACCGATGCGGATGCGGCGGCGGGCGCCAGCACATGCGGCTCGCTTTCAAGACGCGCGGCAAAGCCGCTCAGAAAGGCACTGCTCCGTGCGGGGCTGACTGCCAGATCGTCGGAACGTAGCGCGTCGCCGATCAGGTGGTAGCTCGACCAGGCAGCGCGATTATCGCCGTCCAGCTCCGCAAGAAACTTGTCCAGATTCAGATGCTCTTCGCCGAACAACTCACCGTCGACGAAAGCTGACAGACGCTCGCCGTGCGAGCCCGCTTGCGATTGCATCGAGACCGACCCCATGATGCTCCCCATCTTCCAAATACCCCGTAGTGACACCACTAATCCAGATATTGCACCGCTGCCCCGCCAAGCCGGCTGTACGTTCGGAAACGTCTACCAGCGCTTGCCTTCGGGTGTGTCAAGCAACGGTCGCAATTTTGCCGCAATGGCTTCGCGAGCGCGGAAAATTCGTGATCTGACTGTGCCGATCGGGCAACCCATCATCTCGGCGATTTCCTCGTAACTCAAACCCTCAATTTCTCGGAGAGTAATGGCGGTGCGCAATTCTTCCGGCAAAACCGCCATTGCAGCATTGACCGTCTCGGCGATCTGCTTGCTCATCAACATCGACTCAGGCGTGTTGATATCCCTTAGTTGGTCGGCATCGGAGAAAGTTTCAGCTTCTTCAGCATCCGCTTCGGTCGAGGTCGGCGCGCGCCGGCCTTGGGTGGCAAGGTAGTTCTTCGCGGTATTGACCGCAATCCGGTACAACCACGTATAAAACGCCGATTCACCGCGAAACTGCGGCAACGCGCGATACGCCTTGATAAAAGCGTCTTGCGCGACGTCTTCGACTTCGGCGGGGTCCCGCACGAGACGCGAGATCAGCCGGAGAATCTTGCGGTGGTATTTGGAGACCAGAAGCTCGAACGCGGCCTTGTCGCCCTTCTGGACGCGCTCGACCAGCACCTGATCAATTTCTTTTTCGCTCACCTGATAAATCCGTTAACTATAGGGCGCATGGCGGGGGACCATTGTAGCGTTCCCCTCGTGAGGGCACGTTACTACGGTAACAGCGGTTACAGTCGTTACAGTCAAGCGCCCGCCGCACGCCGGCCCAGCACGGAAAGTTCGCGGAAAACAGCGGACGGCAGCGCGTCCGCGGCGAGCAGCAGGGAGCGCCTGCGACCCGTCGTTGCACGCATGAGGCCGCGCCTTCGACCACCCTCGGGCTCGAGCTCAAGCACCAGCAAACGGCCGCTCCACTGCGCGCAACCGACCACGCGGCCCCGCGCGAGCAACTCACCCGCGTGGTTCCAGGCGGAAATCTCGCTCATCGCGACATGCAGCGCGATGGCCTGTGCCGCGTCATGCCTCACCGCGCAGAGCATGAGCAGTGCTGCGACGGCGAGCGTTAACGGAGCGGCCTGCCAAGCGCCCACTCGCGGCGCGAGACAGGTATAAACGGCTAACGTCGCAATCAGCACGAACGCTCCCACCGCGGCACGCATTGCGATAGAGCGACGCAGCGTGATCCGCTGCGCTACCCTACCCAACGTTGCCGGTGCGGGGGAAAGCGCCGGCGAAGCCGGCGTCGTGAACTGACGCGTCACCCGAGATCAGGCGATCAGGCGCGCTTGAACACCAGCGTGCCGTTCGTGCCGCCGAACCCGAACGAGTTCTTCAGCGCGACGTCGATCTTCATTTCCCGCGCGGTGTTCGCGCAGTAATCGAGATCACAGGCCGGGTCCTGGTTGAAAATATTGATGGTCGGAGGCGACACCTGGTGATGCACGGCGAGCACCGTGAACACCGACTCCAGACCGCCAGCGCCGCCCAGCAGGTGACCCGTCATCGACTTGGTCGAGTTGACGACCATGTTCTTCGCGTGGTCGCCGAACGCCCGCTTGATGCCGGTCGTTTCCGCCAGATCGCCGAGGGGTGTGGACGTGCCGTGCGCGTTCAGGTAGCTCACCTGATCGCCGTTGATGCCCGCGTTCTTCAGCGCTGCGAGCATGCAGCGACGTGCGCCGTCACCGTCTTCGAGCGGCGCGGTCATGTGATACGCATCGCCGCTCATGCCGTAGCCGCCGATTTCCGCGTAGATCTTCGCGCCGCGCGCCTTTGCGTGCTCGTATTCTTCGAGCACCATTACGCCGGCGCCTTCGCCCAGCACGAAGCCGTCGCGGTCCATGTCCCACGGACGGCTCGCGGTAGCCGGATCGTCATTGCGTTGCGACAGCGCGCGCGCCGCCGCAAAGCCGCCGACACCGAGCGGCGACACGGTAGATTCCGCGCCGCCCGCGATCATCACGTCGGCGTCGCCATATTCGATCAGGCGCGAAGCCTCGCCGATGCAGTGCAGACCGGTCGTACACGCGGTAACGATCGACAGATTCGGACCCTTGATGCCGAACTTGATCGACAGGTGGCCGGAGATCATGTTGATGATCGAAGCCGGCACGAAGAATGGCGAAATGCGACGCGGGCCGCGATTGAGCAATTCGGTTTGGGTGATTTCGATCATCGGCAGACCGCCAATGCCCGAACCGACCACCACGCCAATGCGCTCCGAATTCTCGTCGGTGACTTCGAGGCCGCTGTCCCGCATCGCCTGGATGCCCGCAGCCACGCCGTAATGGATGAACGTATCCATGTGGCGCGCTTCCTTACCGGGGACGTAGTCCTCGATATTGAAGCCCTTCACCTCGCCGGCGAAACGAGTCGAGAAGTTCGACGCATCGAACTTCGTGATATTGGCAATCCCAGACTTGCCGGCGACCAGATTGGCCCAGCCATCGGCAACATTATTGCCAACAGGCGAAATCAGCCCCAGGCCTGTAACAACAACACGACGGCGGCTCACGGTAACCCCTTTTTCATAAATGACAAAAAGCAAAAGCCACAGCGGCCACAGGAATCGCCCTGTATGCCCTGTGGCTGTTTAAGTCGGCAATCGCGCGGAAAGTTGCGCTGTCAACATCGCTGGCTCCTGCGTGGCAAGCGGCGCGACGTATGGTGTGCCATGGACACGCCCGATAGCGTCGACCGTGCTGGCGCCGGCAAGCGGCACGGCAGGGCGTCATGCGCGGCCCGTGCAGAAACGCAGGCGCGAATGACCTTAGGCCTTGACGTTCGCGCGAGCGTAGTCGATCGCTTGCTGAACGGTGGTGATCTTCTCGGCTTCTTCATCTGGAATTTCCATGCCGAATTCGTCTTCGAGGGCCATCACGAGCTCAACGGTGTCGAGCGAGTCGGCGCCGAGATCGTTCACGAACGACGCTTCGTTCTTGATTTCCGCTTCCGCAACGCCCAGTTGTTCCGCGACGATCTTCTTGACGCGCTGTTCGATATTGTCCATTACCCCTCCAAGGGAAAAGAAGTTCAAAAATACAGGTGCGCGCATTTTATCAGGTTTGACCCGGCAAAAAAGCGGCGCATCGGGTTCCTGTCAACGCATGCGCCTCGTGCTTTCCGCAAACGCATCAAGGCGCGGATAGTAACCGAAATTGGTTACTGCATATACATGCCGCCGTTCACGTGCAGCGTCGTGCCGGTGATGTAGCCCGCTTGCGGCGACGCGAGGAACGCGACCGCGTGCGCGATGTCTTCCGGGCTGCCGAGACGGCCGAGCGGAATCTGCGTTTTCAGCGCGGTCTGCTGCTCTTCGGGCAGCGCCTTCGTCATGTCGGTATCGATGAAACCAGGTGCCACGCAATTGACCGTGATGCCGCGGCTGCCGATCTCGCGCGCAAGCGCGCGCGTCATGCCCGCGACGCCGGCCTTCGCGGCCGCGTAGTTGATCTGCCCCGGGTTGCCGGCCGAGCCGACCACCGACGTGATGTTGATGATCCGACCGCCCTTCGCTTTCATCATCGGACGCAGCACCGCACGCGACAGACGGAACACCGACTTCAAGTTGGTGTCGACCACGGCGTCCCAGTCGTCGTCCTTCATGCGCATCGCCAGTTGATCCTGCGTGATGCCTGCGTTGTTCACCAGCACGTTCAGCGCGCCGAATTCCTTGAGCGTGCCGTCGATCAGCGCTTCGGCCGCGGCCGCGTCGTTGACGTCGAGCACCGCGCCGCGGCCGTTCACGCCCGCCACCTTGAACGCTTCGGTGATCGCCGTCGCGCCGCTTTCGCTCGTCGCGGTGCCGATGACCGTCGCGCCCTGACGCGCGAGTTCCATCGCGATCGCACGGCCGATGCCGCGCGACGCACCCGTCACGATTGCGATCTGCTTGTCGAGAGTCTTTTCCATGGGTCAGTCCGGATGCCCTTCAAATAGGGCCGATTGATTCTTGTTGATTCGTCTGTCGAGGGATGCCGCTCCAGCGCGGCATTGCTCTGTCGATACCCGTTCGCGAATGCGCGCTCAGTCTGCCATCACAAGCTTCAGCGTTTCTTCGAGCGACGCCGGATCGAACACCGACGCGCCGACGAGATTGCCGTCGATGCGCCTGGTCAAACCCGCAAGGACCTTGCCCGGACCGCATTCGATCACGTGCGTGACGCCCTGCGCTGCCATTGCCTGTACGCATTCGACCCAGCGCACCGCACCAGCCGCCTGGCGCACGAGCGCGTCCTTGATTTTGGTCGGCTCGTTGACCACGGCGACGTCGACGTTGTTGATGACGGGAATCGACGGCACCTGCACGTCGATGCTCGCGAGGTATTCGCGCAATTGATCCGACGCCGGCTTGAGCAGCGACGAGTGGAACGGCGCCGACACCGGCAGCGGCAGCGCGCGCTTCGCGCCGTTCGCCTTCGCGACTTCGCAGGCTTTCTCGACCGCGGCTTTGTGGCCCGCGATCACGACTTGCGCCGGCGCGTTGAAATTGACCGCTTCGACGACGCCCGCCGCCGACGCTTCCGCGCAGACCGCCCGCACTGTGTCGTCGTCGAGGCCGAGAATTGCGGCCATGCCGCCTTCGCCTACCGGTACCGCAGTTTGCATCGCCTGCGCACGAAAACGCACGAGCGGCACCGCGTCGCGGAACGCAAGCGCGCCGGCCGCGACGAGCGCCGTGTATTCGCCAAGGCTATGGCCGGCGACGAGCGCCGGCGCCGGGCCGCCCGCCTGCTGCCACGCACGATAGATAGCGTAGCCCGCAGTCAGCATGACCGGCTGGGTATTGGTGGTGAGATTGAGATCTTCGGCGGGGCCTTCGGCGATCAGCTTGCCGAGGTCCTGGTTGAGTGCGTCGGAGGCTTCCTGAACCGTCTCGCGCACGATTGCGTAATCGGCGAATGCGTTGAGCATGCCGACCGCCTGCGAACCCTGCCCAGGAAAAACGAACGCGAATTTCATATCGTCCCCAAAAATCTGTTTAATCGGATGTGGCAGCCGGCCGCGGCTGCCAGATGGCGCGCGGTGTTATTCCGGCCGCACGGGCGCCGCCAGCGACACCACGGATGCGTCGTCCCGCTCAGTAGCGGATGACCGACGCGCCCCACGTGAAGCCGCCGCCGACGCCTTCGATCAGCACGTTATGGCCGCGCTTGATGCGGCCGTCGCGCACCGCGACGTCGAGTGCAAGCGGAATGGACGCCGCCGACGTATTGCCGTGCTCGCCCACCGTGACGACCATGCGCTCCTGCAGCAGGCCAAGCTTGCGGCAGGTGCTTTGCATGATGCGGATGTTGGCCTGATGCGGAATCAGCCAGTCGATCTGCTCGGGCTTCAGATCAGCTTTTTCCAATGCTTCGATCGCGACCTTCTCGAGCACGTTGACGGCAAGCTTGAACACCGCCTGACCGTCCATGTGCAGGAACGCGCTGCCGGCGACCACGCCGCCATTCACGTTGCCCGGCGTGCACAGAATGTTCGAATGGCTGCCGTCCGCGTGCAGCGCGCTCGAAAGCACGCCCGGTTCGTCGGACGCTTGCAGGATCACTGCGCCGGCCCCGTCGCCGAACAGCACGCAGGTGGTGCGGTCGTTGAAATCGAGAATGCGCGAGAAAGTTTCCGCGCCGACCACGAGCGCCGTGCGATGCTGGCCGCTGCGAATCAGGGCGTCCACCGTCGCCACCGCATAGGCGAAGCCGGAGCAGACCGCCTGTACGTCGAACGCGGCACCGTGATTCTTGATCCCGAGCTTGTTCTGCAGCAGGCAGGCGGTGCTCGGGAACACGAAGTCCGGCGTGGAGGTGGCGACGACGATCAGGTCGATGGACTGCGGATCGATGTCCGCCGCTTCGATCGCTCGCTGCGAGGCGATCAACGCGAGGTCGCTGGTCATGACGTCCGGCTCGGCGAAGTGACGCGCATGGATGCCCGTGCGCGCAACAATCCATTCGTCGCTCGTTTCGACGCCTTGCCTGGCGAGACGCTCAGCCAGATCCTGATTGGTGACGCGGTTGGGCGGCAGACAGCTGCCGGTGCCCAGCACGCGGGAGTAGATTGTGGATTGAGCCATTATGCCTTCGAGGATTGCGCAGCGTAGGGCTCGGCCGGCTGGCCTGCGATCGGGCTTGCGTGACCCGCACCGCTTGCGTCGCGCGCCGCCTGTTCGAGAGAACCCGCGTTCTCTTCCATCGCTCGCGCAAGGCGCTCCAGCACGCCGTTTTTGACGGCATCATACCCGCGTTTGATAGCCCACTCAAACGCGTACGCATCGGCTGAACCGTGGCTTTTGATCACGAGACCGCGCAAGCCGAGCAGCGCGGCGCCATTGTATTGCCGATGATCGACACGTTTCTTGAAGCGCATCAATACCGGCAGCGCGAGCACCGCCATCACCTTGGTCAGCCACGAACGGCCGAACTCTTCCTTGATGATGTTGGACAGCATCTGCGCGAGACCTTCCGACGTCTTCAGCGCGACATTGCCGACAAAGCCATCGCAGACGATCACGTCGACGGTGCCCTTGTAGATGTCGTCGCCTTCGACATTGCCGTGAAAGTTCAGTGTACTCGCACGCAACAGTTCGCCGGCGCGTTTGATGATGTCGTTGCCCTTGATGACTTCTTCACCGATGTTGAGCAGACCGATGGTGGGTCGCTCTGTTCCTTCGAGCGCGGACACGAGCGCGTGCCCCATCTCAGCGAACTGCAGCAGATGCTGCGGCTCGCAGTCAACGTTGGCGCCCAGGTCGAGCATCATCGTATAGCCGGTGGGATTAGGAAGGGCAAACGCGATGGCCGGGCGTTCGATGCCCGACAGCGTTTTCAGCACATAGCGCGAGACCGCCATCAACGCGCCGGTATTGCCGGCGGAAATGCAGGCTTGCGCCTCGCCTTCCTTGACGCGGTTCAGCGCCACGCGCATCGACGAATCTTTTTTCTTGCGCAGCGCAACCTCGACCGGGTCGTCCATCGCGACGACCTCGGTAGCAGGTACGACGGTCAGCGCCGGCAGATCCTGAGCCTTGAGCTTCTTCAGCTGCGCACGAATCGCACTTTCAATGCCGACGAGCAGCAACTGCGCATCGGGATGCGAACGAACGAAATTGACGGCAGCGGGAACGGTCACGGACGGGCCGTGGTCGCCTCCCATGCAATCTATCGTGAGCTTTACTGTCATGGAGTGCGACGAATTTCAGACACAAAAAAGCGGCAGTTGAATGCCGCCTTTTTGCCGAACCGGGAAAATGTCAAGCGAGCCGATCGCTGCGCGAAACGCCACAGGGCGCATCGCAGTCAACGATTAGTCGTTCTTCGTCTTGACGACTTTCTTGCCGCGATAGTAGCCGTTCGGGCTAATGTGGTGACGCAGATGCACTTCGCCCGTGCTCGGCTCGACGGCCAGCGGCGCTGTCGTCAGGAAATCGTGCGAACGGTGCATGCCGCGCTTCGACGGCGACTTCTTGTTTTGTTGAACTGCCATGACTAAAACTCCAAAAAATTTTCCGAATTCTAACACAGCCCGACACGGACTTAACCACTGGCCGAATGGCCAATGCGCCCGCATCGCGCCCCCTGCAACTGTTCAGTGCTTCTTGCCGCCCGGTTCGTCGCGTTTCAGACTTTCGAGCGCCGCGAACGGATTGCGCCGCTCGCTGGACTGGTCCGGCTTGCTGGGATCGCCAGCTCCTTCCTGCGCGGCTTCGTCGCCCTCGCCTTCGCTACCGTCCGCGCCCGAGACAAGGCTCTCGTGCACTTCGGGACAGACCTCGTGTTTGGGCACGAGCGGCAAGGAAAGCAGCAACTCTTCTTCGATCAAGTCGATGAGATCGAACTGGCGCGAGCCGACGATCACCTCGACTTCATCCTCGTCGAGCGGAAACTCTTCGGCTTCCGCCTCCGTATTGACGATCCGGTAAGTTGCATCGACGTTGAACGCCTGCGAATACGGCGTCAAGCACCGCTGGCATTCGAGCCACGCGGCACCGTGAATCGCCAGCCGCAGATAAGGCTGGGAACCTTCGGTGCCATCGTCCTGCAATTCCGGCTGCGTCGTCCCTTCGGCCTGCCATGTGAACGCGGTGTCGCGATCTGGCGCTTCCGCCGGGACTTCGTTTAACATGCGCGGCAGTTGCGAGACGCGCACGACACCCGCGGCCTGACGCCCGCTCCGCGCAAATTCAAACAGATCGAATTCATGCGGGTCGGACAGACCTGCAGGTTTGCCAGGATGTTGAGTCATGTGCGCTCCTGCGTTGGCAAGCATCTTGCGGGGGTGATTCGCGAAGGATGATCAGATCCGCCGCGAAGATAATCCGGTATGCAGGTAGCCAGTGGAGTCCGCGGCCGTTGCGTTCAACCCTGCCGTGCTTTCTTCAATCTGCGCCGAGCCCCTTCTCAAGTGCAAGCATACCGTGAAAAGCCCGAAATCATATCCGTTTTGTCTTTTCGAGTCAAACACTTAAGCCCGTACGTACGGGAGCCTCGCGCGATCCCGTACGACCCGCCTCTCCCGTTGCCCGCAAACCATGCCTGAATCCTACAAACGCCCGCCACGCCTGATTCTAGCGTCGAGTTCGCGGTATCGCCGCGAGTTGCTCGAACGCCTGCGCGTGCCGTTCGACGTCGTCGTGCCCGCGATCGACGAAACCCCGCTCGCCGCCGAAACGCCCGAAGCCACTGCGCTGCGCCTCGCCGAAGCCAAAGCGCGTGCGGTCGCCCAAGGCTTCGCCGCCGACGAACACGCGCTCGTGATCGGCTCCGATCAGGTCGCAACCTACGACGGCCTGCAGATCGGCAAACCCGGCACGCACGACAGGGCGCTCGCGCAATTGCAGGCGATGCGCGGCCGCGACGTGTTGTTCCACAGCGCGCTGTGTCTGTTCGACAGCGCGACGGACAGCGCGCAAACGATCGACGTGATCACCCGCGTGCGCTTTCGCGATCTGCCGGACGCGGCGCTCGACGCCTACCTGCACGCTGAAACACCGTACGACGTGGCCGGCAGCGCCAAATCCGAAGGGCTTGGCATCGCGCTGCTGGAGGCCATCCATTCCGACGACCCGACCGCGCTCGTCGGCCTGCCGCTTATCGCGCTGTCGCACATGCTGCTCGCGGCCAACTACCCGCTTTTGGGGGCCCCATGACCGGTACGCTCTATCTCATTCCCAACACGCTCGGCGAAGGCGACGCAAGCGCGCTCGATCTGGTGCTGCCAGCGCCCGTACGCGCCCGCGCGGCGTTGCTGCACTATTACATTGGCGAAAACGCCAAAAGCACGCGCGCGTTCCTGAAGAAAGTCGGCCCCGATCGGCCGATTCAAGAAATCGAGATTCGCGAACTGAACGTCAATACGCCGGCCGGCGAAATCGACAAACTGCTCGCGCCGCTGCTGTCGGGCACCGATGCGGGCCTCGTCTCCGAGGCTGGCTGCCCGGCAGTCGCGGACCCGGGCGCGCTGCTGGTGCGACGCGCGCACGAGCGCGGCGTAAAGGTCGTGCCGCTGGTCGGGCCGAGTTCGATTCTGCTCGCGCTGATGGCATCGGGGCTGAACGGCCAAAGCTTCGCGTTTCACGGCTACCTGCCCGTCGACATCACCGAGCGCGCCAAACGTCTGCGCGATCTCGAGCAACAGTCGCGCAAGAGCAGACAAACGCAGATCTTCATCGAAACGCCGTACCGGAATCGCGCGCTGCTCGATACCTTGCTCGCGACCTGCGCGCCGTCGACGCTGGTCTGCGTGGCGGTCGATCTGACGCTGCCGAGCGAAGTGATCGCAAGCCGGAGCGTCGCCGACTGGAAAAAGAAGGCGGAGATCGACCTGCATAAGCGGCCGGCGATTTTTCTGATTCTGGCGGCCTGAACGTAGACACCGGCCAGGCAACTGAGGGCGACCAGGGCCCGAAACTCACAACGCAAAGTCCGCGCGATCGGCCAAAACCGACCGCGCGGGCGTCTTTTTAAAACTGCGGGTTCAACGCAGATTCATTTTCGCGCCGAGCGCCATCGTCCGAACCGCGCCGGCGCCGATGGCCGCGCCGAATTTGCGGGCGACGCGATCCGTAATGCTCTCCTTCACCGTGTAATCGATGATATCCGGCGCCTTGAAGATCTCACGTGCGACGTAATCCGCATCGCCAAAACCGTCCGCGAGTCCAAGTTCGACGCTCTTCTGCCCCGTCCAGAAAAGACCCGAGAACATGTCCGGTGTCTCATGCAAACGCTTGCCGCGCCCCTGACGCACCGCGTCGATGAACTGCGCGTGGATCTGATCGAGCATAGTCTGCGCATGTTCGTCCATCTTCGGCGTTTCAGGCGAAAACGGATCAAAAAAGCCTTTGTTCTCGCCCGATGTGCGCAGTCGGCGCTGAATCCCCAACTTGTCCATCAGGCCGGTGAAACCAAAGCTGTCCATCAGCACGCCGATCGAACCGACGATGCTCGCCTTGTCGACGTAGATCTTCTCCGCCGCCGCGGCCGCGTAGTAGCCGCCCGACGCGCACATGTCGCCGACCACGACGTAGAGCGGAACAGCCGGATATTTGCCGCGCAATCGCCGAATTTCGCTGTTGATAATACCCGCTTGCACTGGACTGCCGCCGGGGCTGTTGCAATAAAGAATCACGCCGGCTGTATCGGAATCTTCAAACGCGGAATCGAGTGCAGTGTTGATATCTTCGGCGTTCGCACTTGCGTCCGTCGCGATCTCGCCATCAAGTGAAACCATTGCCGTATGACGGCCAGTCGTGGCGACCCGCTCGCCCGAGACGTTCAGCGCACCCCATACCGCCAGTGCGAGCAATGCGAGGAACAGGAAGCGGAAGAAAATCCGCCACCGTCGCGCGGCGCGTTGCTCGTTGATCGCGGCGAGCGCGATGCGCTCGAGCGCGGCCCTTTCCCAGCCGGGCTGGTCGGCGAGTGCACGGGAGCCGCCTCCCGAGGCAGGGTCCTTTTCGGGGGTCAAGTTGTCGGACATGCGGACAGTGGAAAAATGGAAGGGGAAATCAGCGCGTGACCGGCAGCAAATCGCCGTCAGGCAGCCAGAATACCGCACGGCCCTCGAGCGTATCGCGTTCCTCGACCTGCACGGGACGCAATCTGCCCCCGCGACACGGACCACCGACGCATTTGCCAGTATCCGGCGCGTAAATCGCGCCATGTGTCGCGCACATCAAGTATAAGCCGGACGATTCGAAGAACTGCCCCTCCTGCCAGTCGAGCTCCATCGGCACATGAGCGCAACGATTCAAATAGCCGTAGGCGCAGCCATCATAGCGGACGAAAAACACCACGGCATCCTGCCCGCCGAGCCGCGCGTCGCGCCGGATGCCGTCGCCACCGTCGACCAACTCGTCGGCCGCGCAAATGCGCATTGCCTGCGCAGCCGCGGGATTAGCAGTATCCACGCGGTCGGCGCTCATGCGTTCTCCCGCAGCCAACCGGACAGATCGCTGACGCTCGAAGCAACGAACTTCGGTGACATCGCATTCAGCGAATTCGCCGGATGCGCGCCATAAGTCACGCCAATGCCCGCCACGCCAGCGTTGAGCGCCATCTGCAGATCGTGTGTCGTATCGCCGATCATGACCGTGCGCGCCGTATCCTGCCCCAATTCGCGGGTGAGCTCGTGCAGCATTGCCGGATGCGGTTTCGAGAAGGTTTCGTCAGCGCAGCGCGTGCCGTCGAACAGGCTCGTCAGGCGCGCCTGGTCAAGCGCGCGATTGAGCCCGACGCGGCTCTTGCCGGTCGCGACCGCGAGCAGATAGCCGACGTCGCGCAACTCCTGGAGCATCTCGCGCACGCCGGGGAACAGCTCGGTAGCCTGGTCTTTTACAAGAAAATGGAAGCGGTAACGCTCAGAAAGCCGCGGATAGTCGGCCGGATCGAGCGTCGGTGCGGCAATCTGCAGCGCGTCGCGCAGGCCGAGGCCGATGACGTAGCTCGCGGCTTCGTCCGCGGGAACAGGCATGCCGAGATCGCGGCACGCCGCCTGGATACTGCGCGTGATATGCGCAGTGGAATCCATCAGCGTGCCATCCCAGTCAAACACGATCAGATCGAATTGCTCTCTAGCCATGCAAGGTCGTCTCCGGGTTGGACCCAGTGCGTAGTTCGTTGAGTTGTTCTATAAAGCCGCGGCAGTCGGCAGGCAGCGGTGCCTCCAGCTGCAGCGGCGCGCCCGTCGCAGGATGCGTGAGCCTGAGCCGGTAAGCGTGCAGAAACATCCGTTTGATGCCGGGCTTCGCGTTGGCGCGCGCAAGCGCCTTGTTCAGCGCGAAATCACCATATTTGGCGTCGCCGACGATCGGTAGTGCCAGATGCTGCAGATGCACGCGAATCTGGTGCGTACGCCCCGTCTTCAGTTCCGCCTCCAGCAGCGCATATTCCGGCCAGCGCTCGACCAGATTGAAGATCGTGTGCGAAGCGAGGCCATCGGCCTGCACGCGCACGCGGCGCTCGCCGTCGGCGGTCAGGTACTTGTGAAGTGGCTCCTTCACCGCGCGGCGGCGCCCCCAGTCGCTCGCCCATTCGCCGTGCACGCAAGCGTAGTAGCGCTTGTCCATCCGGTTATCGCGAATCTGCTCGTGCAGATGGACGAGCGCCGCGCGCTTCTTCGCGAGCATCAGGATGCCCGAAGTCTCTCGATCCAGCCGATGCACGAGTTCCAGGAATTTCGCCTGCGGCTGCGCCTCGCGCATCTGCTCGATCACGCCGAACGCGACACCGCTGCCTCCGTGGACCGCAACGCCGGCCGGCTTGTCGATCACGAGCAGATGCTCGTCTTCGAACAGGATGTGAAAGCCCGGCGCGGGCACGGGCACGCGGGCTGCGGTCTGATTCGGCTGCGCGACGCGGATCGGCGGCACACGCACCAGATCGCCCAGTTCGAGCCGGTACTGCGCGTCGATCCGGCCCTTGTTCACCCGCACTTCACCACTACGCAGGATGCGATAAATATGGCTTTTCGGCACGCCCTTGCAGACGCGCAACAGGAAATTATCGATGCGCTGACCAGCCGACCGGTCGTCGATTTCGAGCAGCGAAACCTGGTCGCTTGAAATCGAGTCTTCGACCGCGCCTGCAACCGATCTCTGGGATGTTTTGCCTAACTCTTTCATTCTGAATATAATTTGCCCAGCAGTCCGCGACGGCCGGCGCAGTGTCCGGCATGCGGGCGGATTGCGCGAGCGCAAGCGATAAACCGTTATTTTACTTGCGCCGGGGTCTGGTTGCTCGCCCTGAAATTGAGATGCAACAAGTTGCACGCACGAAGTCAGCACCCGGCAGGGACGGCGCCCGCAGGCGCGTTCGGTCAAGGTCGGCTTCGACGGTAACGGAATTTTGGTAAAAAAGAATTTAGCTTTCAGCTTCGTGATCCGGGTGGTATGACGCCCAGCTGGACGAAGCTGCAAGTCGCGAAAATACGGCGTGCGCCCAAGGCGTCTTGTAGAAAGTACAAGACATGGCGACGTCAAAAGAAGGCGAGACACCCCCAGCAGGAAAAGACGCGCCGCCTGCGCGAACTTCCCGTTGCGGCATGACCGCGGACTTCGGCCCTTCGCTCGCGCGCCCATTTGGCGCGCCGGCTTCAGAGGGCGAAGACTTATGAAGGTCTGCTGGCTAAACGCGGCGTGTCAGGCCATGATTTGAAGCCGTGTTCGCATGTGCCCTGCGGCACCGTGCCCGTTTTTTATCGGGCTGGGCCCTCTCAGGCAATTCTCCCGCCATCTTTCCCGCTCCAGCGTGTTTGTGAAAACACAATAAGGCGCGGCACGCCTACTCTCCCCGCTCTCGCGACTGACAACCGAGCAGCTGGGCCGGCGAGGCCGCTCTGGAGCCGTTCAATGAAACGAATGTTGTTCAACGCGACGCAGCAGGAAGAGCTGCGCGTCGCCATCGTCGATGGGCAAAAACTCATCGACATCGATATCGAAACCGCCGGCCGCGAACAGCGCAAAGGCAATATTTACAAGGGCATCATCACGCGCATCGAGCCGTCGCTCGAGGCCTGCTTCGTCAACTACGGCGAAGACCGTCACGGCTTTCTGCCGTTCAAGGAAGTCGCCCGCCAGTACTTCCGCGATGGCGTCGACATGCGTTCCGCACGCATCCAGGACGCACTGAAGGAAGGTCAGGAACTGATCGTCCAGGTCGAAAAGGAAGAACGCGGCAACAAGGGCGCAGCCCTGACCACCTTCATCTCGCTCGCCGGCCGCTATCTGGTGCTGATGCCGAACAACCCGCGCGGCGGCGGCGTGTCGCGCCGGATCGAAGGCGACGACCGTCAGGAACTGCGCGAAACCATGGCGCAGCTGCAACTGCCGGAAGGCATGAGCATCATCGCGCGCACGGCCGGCATCGGCCGCAGCGCCGAAGAGCTGCAGTGGGACCTGAACTACCTGATGCAGCTGTGGCGCGCAATCGAAGCCGCGTCGCAAAGCGGCACGGCCGGCCAGCCGATGCTGATCTATCTCGAATCGAGCCTCGTGATCCGCGCGATTCGCGACTACTTCCAGCCCGATATCGGCGAAATTCTGATCGACACGACCGAAATCCATGACCAGGCGCGCGCCTTCATGGACATCGTGATGCCGGACAACGTCGGCAAGGTAAAGCGCTACCACGACGACGTGCCGCTCTTCTCGCGCTTCCAGATCGAGCACCAGATCGAAACCGCGTACTCACGCACCGTGCCGCTGCCGTCGGGCGGCGCGATCGTCATCGATCACACCGAAGCGCTCGTCGCGATCGACGTGAACTCGGCGCGCGCCACCAAAGGCGCGGACATCGAGGAAACGGCCGCGCGCACGAACCTCGAAGCCGCCGACGAAGTCGCTCGCCAGCTGCGTCTGCGCGACCTGGGCGGCCTGATCGTGATCGACTTCATCGACATGGAATCGGCCAAGAGCCAGCGCGAAGTCGAACAGCGCCTGAAAGACGCGCTGAAGCACGACCGCGCCCGCGTCCAAATGGGCAAGATCTCGCGCTTCGGCCTGATGGAGCTGTCGCGTCAGCGTCTGCGTCCGGCGCTGTCGGAAGGCAGCCATGTGACGTGTCCGCGCTGTAACGGCACGGGCCACATCCGCGATACCGAATCGTCCGCGCTGCAAGTGCTGCGGATCATTCAGGAAGAAGCGATGAAGGAAAACACCGCGGCGATCCACTGCCAGGTGCCGGTCGAAGTGACCGCCTTCCTGTTGAACGAGAAGCGCGCCGAAATCAACAAGATCGAGTCGCGTTTCAAAGTCAACGTCGTGCTGATCCCGAACAAGCATCTCGACACGCCGCACTACAAGCTCGAGCGTCTGCGTCACGACGACACGCGCCTCGACGAGCCGCGCGCATCGTGGAAGATGGCCGAAGAAGCGGCCCGCGAACTCGAATCGGAAACCGGCTACAGCAAGCGCGCTGAGGAAGTGAAGCCGAAGCAGGAAGCGGCCGTCAAGGGCATCACGCCCGAGAAGCCGGCTCCGAGCGCGCCGGCCCGCCCGGCGGCTATCCCCGCTCCGGTCGCGGTGACGCCGGCCAGTGGCGGCTTCATCGGCTGGCTGAAGAATCTGTTCGGCATGCAGCCGGCTGCTCCGGCGCCCGCCGCGCCGGCCACCACCGACAAGCAGGCTCGTCCGCAACGCGGCGAGCGCACCGAGCGCGGTGAGCGCACGGGCGAGCGCGGCGGCGATCGCAACCGCAATCGCCGTGGCGGCGCAGGCGGTCGCGACGCGGCAGCGCGTGGCGAAGGCGTGACCGGCGGCCGTCAGGTGCAAGGTCAGCAGCCGTCGCCGCGTCGCGAGGAACGCGAAGGCCGCGAGGCACGCGAGGGCCGCGAACCGCGCGCGCCGCGTGAGCAACGCGAACCGCGTGAGGCCCGTGAAGGCCGTGAACTGCGTGAGGTTCGCGAGCCGCGTGAAGCGCGTGAACCGCGCGAGGCTCGCGAACGCGACACCCGCGGCGCCGAGCGCGCGGAAGCCGTCGAAGGCACGGCACGCGGTGAGCGTCGCGAGCGTGGCGAGCGCGCTGAACGCGTCGAGCGTGGCGAGCGTCGCAAGCCGCAGGCGGAAGCCGCCTCGGCGCTGACGCAAACCGACACGCAAGCTGCCGACGAACTGGCGCGCAACCGCGCCGCAGCGGGTGAAAACGGCGTGCCGGTCGATCAGGAAACAGTCGCACGTGACGGCGAAGAGCGTCGTCGCCGCCGCCGCGGCCGTCGTGGTGGTCGTCGCGAGCGTGAAGAGGACGTGAATGGCAATCTCGCGGCGGATGTCGCCGAAGCAGAAGGCGACAACGTTGCCGCCAGCGACGAAGCGCCGGTGCGCACCCAGCAGCCGGTCGAGCACACGCCTGCAGCCAGCGAAGCGAAGGAAGTGACCCCGGTCGAAGTGGTGGTCGCCGCCGTCGCAACGGAAAGCGCCGTCGTGGCCGAACTGCATGCGGCAGCCGAAACGCCGGCTCTCGCCGCGGAAAATGCCGCGAAGACCGAAAAGGTCGTGCCGGTGGAAGAGGCCCCGACGGCGTCGATCGAACCCGTGGCGGAGGAGCCGGCTATCGAAGCGCCAGCGCAGGCAGAGCAAGCCGCGTCGGCCGCGAGCGAACCGGTTACGCCGGCCGCTTCGGTCGAACCCGCCGCGCATGCCGAATCCCCGGCAGTCGAGCCGGCCGTGGAAGCGCAGCCGACCGTCCCGACCGAACCGCGAGCCGTCCCGGCTGCGCTCGACACCGCGGCTCCGGCCACGATCGTCGAGGCGCCGGCAGCCGTGCCGGCACCGCAGGCCGAAATCGTCGAACCGCGACCGGTCGTCGCAACAGAACCGGCCGTGGTCGAACCGGCGCCCGTCGCCGCGGCACCGCAGCCGGCCACCGTCCGCAGCGCAGCCCCCGCCGCCGCATCGGCCGACGCCTTGCAGCCGATCCTCGAGCAGGCTGGCCTGATCTGGGTGAACACCGACGCCGACAAGCTGCGTGCCGCGCAGGAAGCGGCGGCGCAGACGGTCAAGCCGCCGCGCGTGATCCGTGAGCGCAAGGCGCTGCCGCCAGACGACCACACGCCGATGCAACAGGTCGAAACGATCAAGCATCCGCAGTAAGCCGCGTCGTTGTTCGTGAAAAAGCCCGCCCTTTCCGGCGGGCTTTTTCTTTAGGCGGTCATTTGTCGCCGCGAGCCGCGCCGCTCCCCGTATACCCCGACAACGTCCGTCGCGCACCTGCCGCCACCGACATTTCCGATAGAATCAATCATCCCAGTCCGTTAAAGCACCTGACGAAGCATTTCATGTCACGACGCATCATCCCTGTTGCCGATCTCAGCGCAGCGCCGGTCATCACCGGCCCAGTGCAGACACCTAGCGGCGTGCTGCACGATGCGCTCGCGCGTCCGCTGCACGATCTGCGCATCTCGGTGACGGACCGCTGCAACTTCCGCTGCGTGTATTGCATGCCGCGCGCAGTGTTCGACAAGGACTATGCTTTCCTGCCGCACAGCGCGTTGTTGAGTTTCGAGGAGATAGAGCGGCTCGCGCAGTTGTTCGTCGCGCATGGCGTCGAGAAAATTCGCCTGACTGGCGGCGAGCCGCTATTGCGCAAAAACCTCGAATTCATGGTCGACCGGCTCGCCCGGTTGACGACGCCTGCGGGCCGTCCGCTCGATCTCACGCTGACCACCAACGGCTCGCTGCTCGCGCGCAAGGCGCGCAGCCTGAAGGATGCCGGCCTCACGCGCGTGACCGTCAGCCTCGACGCGCTCGACGACGCGCTGTTCCGCCGCATGAACGACGCCGACTTCGCGGTCGCCGACGTGCTCGATGGCATCGCCGCCGCGCACGCGGTCGGGCTCGCGCCGGTCAAAATAAACATGGTCGTCAAACGCGGTACCAACGACGGCGAAATTGTCCCCATGGCGCGTCATTTCAAAGGCACGGGCGCGGTGCTGCGCTTCATCGAATACATGGACGTCGGCACCTCGAACGGCTGGAACATGACCGAAGTGCTGCCTTCCGCCGACGTCGTCACGCGCATCGCCGAGCATTTCCCGCTGGTGCCGCTCGAAGCGCACAGCGCCGCCGAAACTGCGCAACGCTGGGGTTATGTCGACGGCGGCGGCGAGATCGGCGTCATTTCGAGCGTCACCCGCGCGTTCTGCGGCAATTGCACGCGCGCGCGTTTGTCGACCGAGGGCAAGCTATACCTGTGCCTGTTCGCATCGACCGGACATGACCTGCGCGCGCTGTTGCGCGGCGGTGCGAGCGATGCCGGGATCGCCACCGCCATCGCCGAAATCTGGCAGGGCCGCGGCGACCGCTACTCGCAGCTGCGCGGCAGCCAGCCGGCCGATCAGGGCGAGCCGGCCAAGCGTCGCGTCGAAATGTCCTACATCGGCGGCTGAGCGGCCGACGCATGTCCATCCCCCGCGAACAGATCACTGGCCTCGTGCTCGCGGGCGGGCGCGGCACGCGCATGGGCGGCGTCGACAAGGGGTTGCAGCCGCTGCACGGCGAACCGCTCGCCGCTCACGTGCTGCGGCGCCTCGCGCCGCAGACCGGCCCGCTGATGATCAGCGCGAACCGCCATCCCGACACCTATGCGGCGCTCGGCGCGCCATATCGCGCAACGCTCGTCGCCGACACCCTCCCCGACTTTCCCGGCCCGCTCGCCGGCATGCTCGCCGGACTGCGCGCCGCCGGCACGGCGTACCTGCTGAGCGCGCCCTGCGATTCGCCGTGGCTACCGGCCGACCTCGCCGCGCGCCTCGCGGATGCGCTCGACGCGAACCACGCCGACATCGCAGCGGTCACCACCGTCGACACCGGTGGAGAAACCTCCCTGCACCCGGTATTCGCACTGATGCGCACCGCCGTCGCGGACGACCTGGCCGCGTTTCTGGCCTCCGGCGAGCGCAAGGTCCGCGCGTGGTACGCGCGCCACAAGACGGTCGAAGTCGTCTTTGCCGACGAGCGCGCGTTTTACAATGCCAACTCGTTACAAGAACTCGCCGACCTCGAACGCAATCGAGGCCCCGGCTGACATCCGCTCCGGCCGCACGGCAACAGCCGCGCCCGTCACCGGTCGCGACGCCCAGCCATTCATGACCACGCTCAACGACTTTTCCCGCTGCGTCGCGCAGTACGATCCTCATGCGCTACCCGTCCCGGCCGCTCAGGCGATCGTCCGGCAATGGGCGACGCCGGTCGCGGCCGTCGAGCGCTTGGCGTTGCGCGATGCACTCGACCGCGTGCTAGCCGCCGACATCGTGTCGCCGATCGACGTGCCCGCGCACGACAACTCCGCGATGGACGGCTACGCGTTCAATCACGCAGCGCTCGCCGCCGGTATGCGAGGCGGCGCGGACAGCGTCGAGCTGACGCTCGCCGGCAAGGCGCTCGCCGGTCATCCGTTCACGGGCCGCGTCGCGGCGAACCAGTGCGTGCGCGTGATGACGGGCGCCTGCATGCCCGCCGGTTGCGACACCGTCGTGCCGCAGGAACAGGTGGAGCGCGACGGTGCGGATTCCACGTCGATCCGCTTCGCCGCCAGCGCGGTGGCGGCGGGCGCGAACCGCCGCCGTGCCGGCGAAGACCTCGCGCGCGGCCACGTCGCGCTGCATGCCGGCCGCATCGTGCGCGCCTCGGACCTCGGCCTGCTCGCGTCGCTCGGCATTGGCGAAGTCAGCGTGCGGCGGCGTCTGCGCGTCGCGTTCTTTTCGACCGGCGACGAACTGCGCTCGCTCGGCGAGCCGCTCGACGCGGGCTCGGTCTACGACAGCAACCGCTACACGCTGTTTGCGATGCTGCGGCACCTGAACATCGACGCGCTCGATCTCGGCGTCGTGCGCGACGAGCCGGCCGCGCTCGAAGCCGCGCTGCGCAGTGCCGCGGCCAACGCCGACGTGGTGCTGACTTCGGGCGGCGTGTCGGTGGGCGAAGCGGACTTCACGAAGCGACTGCTACAGACTTTTGGCGACGTCGCCTTCTGGAGTCTCGCGATGCGTCCCGGCCGGCCGCTCGCGTTCGGCCGCCTGTGGTCCGGCGAAAAGCCCGGGCTCGGCAAACCTGCGCTATTCTTCGGCCTGCCCGGCAACCCGGTCGCCGTGATGGTGACGTTCTATCAGATAGTGCGCGAAGCGCTGCTTCTGATGGCCGGCGCGACGCCGCGGCCGCTGCCGGTGATTCACGCGACGAGCCGCGTGGCGGTGGGCAAGCGCGCGGGCCGCACCGAATTCCAGCGCGGCATCGCCGAACAGGACGCGCACGGACACTGGCACGCGAGCCCGACCGGATCGCAAAGCTCAGGCGTGCTGAGCTCGATGAGCGAAGCGAACTGCTTCATCGTGCTCGGCCACGACGAGGGCGACATCGACGTCGGCGATCGCGTGTCGATCATGCTGTTCGACGGTCTCATCTGACGTTCCAGGCGGCGCATCGATCGCACGACATCGGCACCTCAGCAGCACTTCATCGACACTTCATCGACACTTCACCCACGATCACTACTACGACACACGGGTTTGACTTACATGAAAAAACAGATCTCGTTCATCGCACCGGGACAGACGGCCAAAGCGCTGATCCTCGTGTATCTGACGTTCTCGGTGCCGATCGTGCTGCTCGGCGTGGTGGTCGCGTTCGTGCGCTATGGCTCGGTCGAGCTGAGCACCGTGTTCAGCGCGCTGCTGCTGAACGCGATCCTCGGCTTCGTACTGTTGTGGATCGCGTGCCACGCCTACAACTGGGTCGCGTCGCGCTTCGGTGGTATCGAAATCCATCTGGCCGACGCACCGGAAGAAGCGTAATGCCGGCGACGATCCGCGCCGCCAAGCCCGCGGATACCGGCGCGATCTTCGCGCTCACCTACGAACTCGCGCAGTTCGAGAACCTCACGCACATCTTCGTCGCGACGGAAGATAGCCTGCGCGACGCGCTGTTCGGCGCGCGGCCGTCGATCGAAGCGCTGGTTGCCGAAGACGCGGGGAGCATCGTGGGCTATGCACTGTTCTTCCACAATTTTTCGAGCTTCGCAGGCCGCCGCGGGCTCTATCTCGAAGACGTCTACGTGCAGCCCGCGCAGCGGGGCAGCGGGCTCGGCACCGCGCTTCTGCGACACGTCGCGGCACTGGCGGTGGAGCGGCAATGCGCGCGCTTCGAGTGGACCGTGCTCGACTGGAATCAGCCGGCGATCAGCTTCTATCAGAAGATGGGGGCAACGGTGTTGCCGGACTGGCGCGTCGTGCGCGTGACGGGCGATGCGCTGGCGCGGCTGGCTGCAAGGGCGTGAATTCCAGCGCCTCGCCCCTCATTGCTCATCAGGCTCCACATTCGACAGCGCATCGCCGAGCAACCCGCTCGCCTCGTCTCCCGGTAACGCCTCGACGTCGCGCAGCTTGCGGTTCATCATACGCGTGCGCGTTTCCGCGGCCTCGATCGAACGCGTGACGGTTTCGAGCTGCGCCTTGGTCTTCGCGAGCACGTCGCCGAATTTGCCGAACTCCGTCTTCACCGCGCCGAGTACCTGCCACACCTCGCTCGAACGCTTTTCGATCGCGAGCGTGCGGAAACCCATCTGCAGACTATTGAGCAACGCGGTCAGCGTGGTCGGCCCCGCAATCGTCACGCGATAGTCCCGCTGCAGCAGATCCGTGAGTCCCGGTCGGCGCAGCACTTCCGCATACAGGCCTTCGGTCGGCAGGAACAGCAGCGCGAAGTCGGTCGTATGCGGCGGCGCCACGTACTTCTCCGCGATCGTGCGCGCCTCCGCGCGAATTCGCACTTCGAGCGCGCGCGATGCTTCCTCGACCGCGACCGGATCGGCGCGCTCCTGCGCTTCGATCAGCCGCTCGTAGTCCTCGCGCGGGAATTTGGCGTCGATCGGCAGCCATACCGGCGTATTCGCGCCGCCGGGCTCCGGCCGCCCCGGCAGACGAACCGCGAACTCCACGCGATCGGCGCTCTTCGGCACCGTCGCGACGTTCTTCGCGTATTGATCGACGGTCAGCAGTTGTTCGAGCAAGGCTTCGAGCTGCACTTCGCCCCACGTGCCGCGCGTCTTCACGTTGGTCAGCACGCGCTTCAGATCGCCGACGCCGGCCGCCAGCGTCTGCATTTCACCGAGGCCGCGATGCACCTGTTCGAGCCGGTCGGACACGAGCTTGAACGATTCGCCGAGACGTTGCTCAAGCGTTGCGTGCAGTTTTTCGTCCACGGTGCGGCGCATTTCCTCGAGCCGCGTCGCGTTGTTCGCCTCGATGTCCTTCAGACGCTGCTCGATCGTCGCGCGCACTTCGGCGAAGCGCCGGTCGTTCGCCTCGGTTAGTTGCCCGAGTTGCAGGCTCAGCGTGTCGCCGAACTGCTTCAGCGAGCGGCCCTGCTCGTCGCGCGCCTGCTGCGCCTGCGCCTGCAGGCTGTGACGCACGGCGTCGAGCTGTTGCGCGAAGCCGTCGATCTTGCCGCCCTGCACCGTCGTCATGCTGCTGAACTGCGCGGCGAGCGTCTGCTGAAAATGCGCGAAGCCGCTGCTTTGCTCGGTGCGCGACACGCGCGCGGTCTCGGCGATGTCGTTGCGCAGTTGCCGCTCGAGCCGCTCGGCGGTATGCGCCTGCGCGTCGACGAGGGCATCGACGCGTTCGTTCAGCATCTCGAACTGTTCGCGCTGCTCCGTGCGGTCGTGACCGCGTAGCAGCAAGGCGAGTGCGATCACAAGGGCAACCGCCAGCACCGCGACGGCCGCCACCAGAATCATTGTCATGAACGCGCCTTGCCGATCACGTCGGGGTTGATCGGATTCGGCGGCTGACCGGCGCGCGGTCCCGCACCGAGGCCGGCGATCAGGTTGTCCGCGGCGAGATTCGCCATGGCGCGGCGGGTGGTTTCGGTCGCGCTCGCGATGTGCGGTGTCAGCACGACGTTCGGCACGTTCAGCAGCGCCGGGTGCAGCTGCGGCTCGCCTTCGAACACGTCCAGACCGGCCGCCGCGATGCGCCTGTCACGCAGCGCGTCGGCCAACGCCGCATCGTCGACGATGCCGCCGCGCGCGATGTTCGTGAGCGTTGCGCTCGGCTTCATCAGCGCCAGTTCGGCCGCGCCGATCGTGTGGTGGTTGCTTTTGTTGTACGGCAACACCAGCACGACGTGGTCGGCGCGCCGCAGCAGATCCTCTTTCGACACGTACTCCGCGTTCAGTTCGGCCTCGATTTGCGGCGCGACGCGCGAGCGATTGTGATAGATGACCCGCATGTTGAAGCCCTGCGCGCGCCGCGCGAGCGCCTGACCGATCCGGCCCATGCCGATCACGCCGAGCGTCGAACCGTATAGGTCGCTGCCGAGGAAGCCGTCGTAGCTCCACTTCTGCCAATGTCCGGCGCGCAGCCAGTGCTCCGATTCGGCGATGCGGCGCGCGGCGGCCATCATCAGCGCCCAGCCGAAATCGGCAGTCGATTCGTTCAGCACGTCCGGCGTGTTGGTGCCGAGCACGTTCGCCGCGTTGAACGCGGCCATGTCGAAGTTGTTGTAGCCGACCGCCATGTTCGACACGACGCGCAGACGCGGCGCCGCGGCGAGCACGCCCGCGTCGATCACCTCGCCGGCCGTCAGCGCGCCGTCCTTGTCCGCGAGACGGCGCTTCAGATCGTCGGCGGGCAATACGTCGCCCTCATTCCAGTCGACGTCGAAGTACTGCTTGAGCCGGTCGATCACGTCGGGAAAGATCGAACGGGCAACGAGGATTTTCTGCATTGCAAGTCTCCGTATCGCACGTCGAGGGATTGTCTCTGCGTTGCAGAGTCAGCGTCCAAAAAAGAGCCAGCCGGTCAGCGCCAACAACGGCAGCAGCACCGCGCCGGACCAGCCCAGATACCCAAAAAAGCTCGGCATGCGCACGCCGCGCGATTGCGCGATTGCCTTCACCATGAAGTTCGGCGCGTTGCCGATGTAGGTGTTCGCGCCCATGAACACGGCACCGGCCGAAATCGCCGCGAGCGTGGTCGCGCCGGTGGTCATCAAGGTCTGCGCATCGCCGCCGGCCAGGTTGAAGAACACAAGGTAGGTCGGCGCGTTGTCGAGAAACGAAGATAGCAGGCCGGTCGCCCAGAAGTACATGATGTCGCGCGGCTCGCCTGAGGGATCATTGACCAGATGGACGATGCCCGCGAACGCGCCGGCTTCTCCCGCGCGCAGGATCATGATGACCGGCACGATAGTCACGAAGATGCCGGCGAACAGTTTGGCGACTTCCTCGATCGGCGCCCAGTTGAAGTCATTGCCCGCGCGGGCCGCGCGCGGTGTCCACGCGAGCGATAGCAGCGTGACGACGATCAGCGCGGCGTCGCGCACGATGTTTTGCAACGCGACGTGCGTGCCGAGCACGTCGAATGTGATTTGCGGGCGCCACAGTCCGCTCATCAACACGAGCGCAATCACCGCGGCGAGCAGCACGAAATTGATCTTGCCGTCGATGCCGAGCGGCGCGCCGTCGGGCGTCGGATCGAGGAAAGCCGAACGCGCTTCCTCGCGCTGGTGAAAGTAGTACGAGTCGAGTGCATAGAAAACGGCAAGCAGCAGGCCGCTCACCAACAGCATCGGCGGCGCGAGATGCGTAGTGGTCCAGAAGAAGCTCACGCCTTCGAGAAAACCGAGGAACAGCGGCGGGTCGCCGAGCGGCGACAGCGCGCCACCGACGTTCGCGACGAGGAAGATGAAGAACACGACCACGTGGGTCACGTGGCGGCGATTGTCGTTTGCGCGCAGCAACGGGCGGATCAGCAGCATCGCCGCGCCGGTCGTACCCATCACGCTCGCGAGCAAGGTGCCGAGCGCGAGAATCGCGGTGTTCAGACGCGGTGTGCCATGCAGATTGCCGCGCACGCAGATGCCGCCCGCGACGGTATAGAGCGCGGTCAGCAGAATGATGAACGGGATGTACTCGTCGAGCATGGCATGCGCGAGCGCGCCGAACGCCGCGCTCGCGCCAAAGCTCACGGCAAACGGCACGATGAACGCGAGCGCCCACGCCGCGGCGATCTTGCCGAAGTGGTGGTGCCAGAGGGCTGGCGCGATCAGCGGAACGATCGCGATCGACAGCAGCACGCCCGCGAAGGGCAAGCCCCACAACGCCGACAAGCGCGCGCCGTCGAGCGTCTCAGCCTGCGCGAACGGCGAGCACAGCGCAAGCACCGACGCAACGGCGAGCCACCGGCCCGCGCGGCCGGCCTGCGAATTCATGCCGATACAGGCCGCGCGACGGCTTGCAACCGCACGCACGACAGATACCGCGTGTATCGCGTATGCGCTGGCACGCCGCCGCGCCACGCGTTCAAGCATCCTGCACGACGATCGCATGCACCCGGTAGGGGCCGTGCGCGCCCAGCACGATGGTCTGCTCGATGTCGCCGGTGCGCGATGGTCCCGACACGAAATTGACCGCGCGCGGCAGTTCGCCGCGTTCCTTGCGGATCAGGTCGAACGCCTCTTCATGACCCGCGACGATGCGCGAGCCCGGCACGATCGCAATGTGCGTCTCCGGCAGCAGCCCGGCCGACGCATACGTCTCGGGACCGGACAGCAACACGAGCGTGCCGGTCTCCGCGGTCGCGCAGAAACAGCCGGTGAGACCGACCACGTCATTGTCTTGCGGTTTGCGAAATTCGACGGCGAGGCCGGCTGCGGCCCACGGCAGATCGCGCAGCGTTTGCCACGCGATGGCCTGCAACGGCAAACCGTGTTGCGTCAGATAGCGATGCGCGGCGGCGGGTACATCGGCGAAGGTTTGAACGGTGTCGACAGTACTCGCCATTTTCTGCGCTTCTTCGATGAAGCGCGCGCGCAAATCGGTGGGCATGTCCGGACGCGGACCGGCCGGATGACGCGCGAGATAGTCCGCCGCGGCTTCGCGCTCGGCGGCGCTCGGTTCGGGCTCGCGCCCTTGCGCGGCGCGGATGCGCGCCAGGATGTTGCGGCGGGCAATCGATGTGTCCATGGGCGAAATCCTCGTGTCGACGGCCGTGCGATATGGCGAGGATTATACCGGCCGCCCTCCGCGCGAACACCCTGGCCGAACGGCATATTGCCGCCAGTCGGTAGCGCGGCGACACTGTTCGCCGTGCCTCCCGAACGCGAGCAGATCATGATCAGGCGATGAACCGAAAAGCAGTCCGCGAAGCGCGCTACCTGGCCGCATCTTCTTCCGGCTGCGCGATGCCGAACACCTGGCGCAGATACGCGAGATACGCCTTGTCCTCGCACATGTTCTTGCCCGGCGAGTCCGACAATTTCGCGACCGGCTGACCGTTGCAACGAACCATCTTGATCACGATCTGCAGCGGGTTGTAGCCGAGGTCGTTGGTCAGATTGGTGCCCACGCCGAACGCGAGCTTGCAGCGGCCGCGGAAGCGCTCGTATAGCTGCAGCACCTTCGGGATGTCGAGCGCGTCGGAGAACACGAGGATCTTGGTGCGTGGGTCGCAACGATTCGCCTCGTAGTGTTTGAGCAGGCGCTCGCCCCAGTCGAATGGGTCGCCGGAATCGTGGCGAGCGCCGTCGAACAGCTTGCAAAAGTACATGTCGAAATCGCGCAGGAACGCCTGCATGCCGTACACGTCGGAGAGCGCGATCCCGAGGTCGCCGCGATATTCCTTCGCCCACATCTCGAAGCCGAAGATCTGCGAGTCGCGCAGCCGCGGACCGAGCGCCTGGCAAGCCTGCAGGTACTCGTGCGCCATCGTGCCGAGCGGTGTCAGGCTGTGCTTCATCGCGTAGAAGACGTTGCTCGTGCCGGCGAACTGCTCGCCGAGACCGTCCTTCAGCGTGAGGGTCACTTCCTCGTGCCACTGCTTCGAGAAGCGGCGGCGCGTGCCGTAATCGGCGATCTTGCAGTCGGCGAACTCCGGACGAGCGCCGAGCAGTTGAATCTTGTCGAGCAGACGGCCACGGCCTACGTGATAGTCGGGCGTTTGCTGGGTGTTGCGGAAATAGACTTCGTTGACGATCGCGAGCACCGGAATTTCGAAGAGGATCGTATGCAGCCACGGCCCCTTGATGTCGATGTCGATTTCGCCATTGCCCTTCGGCGACGGCGTGATCGAAATGTACTTCTCGTTCAGATGGAACAACGCGAGGAACTCGATGAAGTCGCCCTTGATAAAGCGCATGCGGCGCAGGTAGTCGAGTTCGTCGTCGGTGAAACGCAGTTCGCAGAGCTTGCGCACTTCGTCGCGAATCTCGTCGATGTACGGCACCAGATCGACATTCGGCGTGCGGCAGCGGAAGCGGTACTCCACGTTGGCGGCGGGGAAGTGATGCAACACCACCTGCATCATCGTGAACTTGTACAGATCGGTATCGAGCAGCGAAGTAATAATCATGATGGTACGAACTGGACCGCTGAAAAAACGAAAAGGGCTCATTGCACCCTTGCCACGGACGCGCTGAGCCGAGCGGCGCGCCAACCCGATGCATGTTACCCGAATGCGTCCGCATCCAGCGTGCCACCGGGCCTTCGCCGCCATTGCGCGGCCGCTCGCGGCACCCCATAAACTAATCACAAAAACATATAAGACTCACGGCCCGATGCTTTATGCGTCTGTTGACGTTACGTTACAATAACTCTTTTGGCGTCCGCGCCCTCCCCGATTCCGCATGCAGGAGCTGCCTGAATGACTCACGTTGTGACCGAAAGCTGCATCAAGTGCCGCTATACCGACTGCGTCGATGTGTGCCCGGTGGACTGCTTTCGCGAAGGTCCCAACTTCCTCGCGATCGATCCCGATGAATGCATCGACTGCGCCGTGTGCGTGGCCGAGTGCCCGGTGAACGCCATCTATGCCGAAGAAGACGTGCCGGGCGACCAGCAGGACTTCGTTGCGCTGAACGCCGACCTGGCGAAAGCGTGGCCGAGCATCACGAAGACCAAGGCACCGCTGCCGGAAGCCGAGGAATTCAAGGATGTGAAGGAAAAGCTCGCGCTGCTCGCGCGCTGAGCGCGGCCGCCTGTCACCTGCCTTGGCCGTTCAGATTCAGTATCAGGATGAACGCCGACGTATTGACAGACGTTTCAGCTGCCTCTACAATTTCGCTTCTCTGCTGTTGTTGTTCTGTTCCTCGATAGCTCAGTCGGTAGAGCGCCGGACTGTTAATCCGTAGGTCCCTGGTTCGAGCCCAGGTCGAGGAGCCAAGAATTGCAAAAGCCCGTTAATCAGACGGGTTTTTTTATGTAGATCAAGTTGTACTGCTGTTCCTCGATAGCTCAGTCGGTAGAGCGCCGGACTGTTAATCCGTAGGTCCCTGGTTCGAGCCCAGGTCGAGGAGCCAAAATTTGAAAGGCCCGCATCCGTGCGGGCCTTTTTGTTTTTTGCGCCCTGATCGACAGTCTCACGCGCGCAGCGGGCCGTTATACGATGGCGGCTTCACGGCGCGCAAGTTTCATCCCGCTCTGGCGCCGGCCCACTCCAGACACTCAACCGGCACGCTCATGAAATCCACCTCGCTACGCATCGCGCTCGCGGCCATCGGCGCCCTGCTGCTTTCTTCGGCGCGCGGCGAAGAAATCGCCAGCGTCAATACGAATTTTCACGTTACCGGCTCCGACCGCGTGGTCGTGGAAGCCTATGACGATCCCATCGTGCAAGGCGTCACCTGCTACGTCTCGCGGGCGCGGACGGGCGGTGTCAAAGGCACGCTCGGCATTGCCGAAGATCCGACCGAGGCTTCGATCGCGTGCCGTCAGATCGGGGAGTTGCATTTCACCGGCCCCGTCAAGCAGAAGGACGACGTGTTCTCGGTCAGCATGTCGCTGATCTTCAAGTCGCTGCACGTGGTGCGCGTGGTCGACACGAAGCGCAACACCCTGGTCTATCTGACCTACAGCGACCGCGTCGTCAGCGGCAGCGCGAAAAACAGCGTGAGCGCCGTGCCAATGCCTACTGGCACGACGATTCCGATCAAGTAAGGGCAAGTCAGGACAAGTACCGGCAATTGGCGGCACCAGCGGCACGCGGCGCGGCGCTGCGCACCCGCCGCCGTCCTCGACAACGACGCGTTAAACTGACCGGTCCAGCTAGACTTTCGTCATGACCGCCACCCCTCGTTTCCGCGATTCCGCCCGCTACTGGCGCACGCCCCTACTGCCCGGCGCGGATCTGCTCACCGCCGAATATCACGATCACGAGTTCGCGCCGCATTGGCACGACGCCTACACGATCCCGGTGATCGTCGCAGGTGCGGAATGCTATCGATATAGCGGCGAGCACCATGTCGCCGAAGCGGGCAGCGTGCCGGTCATCAATCCGGGCGAGTTGCATACGGGGTCGAAGGCGGTCGAGGCGGGCTGGCGGTATCGCGTGATGTATGCGCCGGTCGAGTTCCTCTGCGCGCTGGCCGACGAAGTCGCCGGCAAGCCGCAGGCCCTACCGTGGTTCGCGCCCGGCGTGATCCGCGATTCCGATCTCGCGACGCGGCTCGCGCACGCCCACCGCCTGCTCGAAGCCGGCGACGACGCGCTCGCCGCCGAAGCCGCGATGCTCGACGCGCTGTCCACGTTGCTGGTCCGCTATGCGCGGACGCGCCCCGCCACCGCGCGCGTCGCCACCGACGACACCCGCGTCGCACTGATGCAGGAGCGTCTGACCGGCGACCTCGTCGAACCGGTGACGCTCGCCGAGGTCGCGAAGACAGCGGGTCTGTCGCCGTTCCACGCGGCGCGGCTATTCACCCGATCGACCGGCCTGCCGCCCCACGCATGGCGCAATCAGGTGCGCCTGCAGCGCGCGCTCGCGCCGTTGCGCGCCGGCGTCCCAGTGACCGACGTCGCCGCCGCGAGCGGCTTCACCGATCAGAGCCATTTCACGCGGCATTTCCGGCGCATGTTCGGCGTGCCGCCGGGCCAATGGCAAGGAACGCAGCGCGGTTCGTAACGCGATGCGGCACCGCCGGCGCCTGCACCGCGCGCCGTGAGCGTGCCGCCGCAATCCGTCAGCTCGTCGTCAGCCATCCCCCGCTACACCGTAGCACCCCATCAGCAATCCGCCGCAAGATCGTACAAGTCCGAACGCCGGTCAGTCGCTATGCTTCCGAAATCAAGGAGGCTTAGATTGACCGATTCCACCCAAGGCCAGCCCACCCGGGGCGGCCATCTCAAAGAATTCGCCGCCGGCGCGCGCGACATCATCCCGATGATGGTCGGCGCCGCGCCGTTCGGCGTCATTTTCGGCACGCTCGTGACCTCCAGCCCGCTGCATCTGTGGCACGGCCAGTTGATGTCGCTCGTCGTTTTCGCGGGCTCCGCGCAGTTCATCGCGCTCGGGCTGATCGCCGGGCATGCGAGCTTCGCCGTGATCTGGGCGACCACGCTCGTCGTCAATCTGCGTCACGTGCTGTATAGCGCGACGCTCGCGCCGCACGTCGCGCATCTGCCGAGGCGCTGGCGTTTGGCGCTCGGCGCGCTGCTCACCGACGAAGTCTTCGCGGTGGCGTGGGAGCACTACCGGCATCGCGAGCCGGGAACGGTCGGCCCGTACTACTTCTTCGGCGCCGGCGTCGCGATGTATCTGAACTGGCAGCTATGGACCGTCGCCGGCCTGCTGTTCGGCGCGGCCTTCCCCGGCCTGCAGTCGCTCGGTCTCGACTTTGCGATGGTTGCGACGTTCATTGCGATCGTCGTGCCGCAACTGGTCGCGCTGCGCTATATCGCGGCGGCTGTCACCGCCGGCACGCTGGCGTTTTTCTGGCAGGCGTGGCCGTACAAGCTCGGCCTGCTCGGCGCGGTGTTCGCGGGAGTCGCGGTCGGCGTGCTGCTGTCGATGTCGCGTCTGAACCTGCGTGGCGCGCGCCGTCCCGTGGAGGCCACGCGATGAACTACGTCGTTCTGATCGTCGGCATGGCCGCGATTACGTGGTTGATCCGCGCGGCCGTGTTCGTGCTCGGCGACCGGCTCGTGTTCCCGCCGCTTCTGCGCACCGCGCTTAGCTTCGTGCCGGTCACCGTGCTGACCGCGATCATCGTCCCGATGGCCGTGTCGCCGCACGGCAACAACGCCGAGCTGACCTGGCGCAATCCGCAGCTGGTCGGCGCGCTCGCCGCGATCGTCGTTAGCGCGCTGACGCGCCGGCCGCTGCTGACGATCGCAGTCGGTCTAAGCGTGTTCTTTATCTGGCAGTGCGTGGTGCTGAAGTAAGCGCGCCCTGTCTCTACGCTCATCGACTCATCAGCGGTCCGTCGACACCTCGCCGCGTCGCGGGCCGCACCACTCCCCTGCGAGCGACTCCCAGGCGGGCCAGGGCCCGAAGCTTCCCTCCAAAGCGCCCGCGCGTCGCCGGGCAGCCCTCAAGTTTCCCGCCACCCCGCCGATATGCAGTCGAGGTCCGCTCATCGGGAGTCGTCCCGCTGGTTACGCGGCAACAGGCTGGAATCAAGCGCGTCGGCAACCGGCGTCGCGTCGCCTCGGTCCGCGAGCGGCCGGGCGATCTTGCGACGGCGCGCCGCGCGCGGCCGCATTAAACGGGATAACACATGGGTCAAATCACCCTGAAGCTCAAGGACGAGACCGTCGCGTCGCTGCGCAAGGACTTCGAGGCCTTTTTACGGGTCTCGCTGAAGCTCGATCCGCAGTTCGCGACGCCGTCGTTCGAGGATTTCTTGCGCGCGAAGCTGCTCGACAATATGGTGCCGCTCACCGAGCACGCGGTACAGCGGATGCTGCAAGGCGGCCAGTACGCGTGGGCCAAACGCACGCTCGACAAGGAATTCCCGGACGTCGTGTCGATCCTGATGCGGCAGGCGGGCGAGTTCGGCTTCGGTTTCGCGGCGCGCTCGGAATGGACGCCCGAGGAACTCACCAAGCAATGCCGCGACTGGGCCGCCGCAATCGTCAAGGAAGCGGAAGGCGACGCGACGCTGGTGGACCCCCTCGCCTCGCAGATCAAGAGCACCGTGCAGGACATTCAGGCGCTCGAGGAAGTGATGCAGACGCCGGCATGGCGGCTCGTCGAGTCGCTGCGCCAGCGCGTCTACGAGGCGAAGGTCGCGTGCGAGACGAGCGTGGGCAGCACCGCGCGCGAGAAGCTCGGCGAACTGCGTGGGCTGCTGCGGCTAGGCATTTCGCACGGCACGTTCCAGAAGCAGGAAGCGCAGCAGATCATGGAGTATCTGCGGCTCTTGAAGCCGGAGATTTTCGTCGAGGAGCCGTACGACGTGTTCTCGCGGCTCGCGGCATGGCTGCGCAATTTCTTCGTGCCGGCGCCTCCAGTCGCGCAGCAACAGCAGCGGCAGTCGCGCTGAGCTTCCACTGACCCGCGCGGCGCACGTCCCTTAGTCGGATCAACGCGCCCCCTGTCCGCGCGTCGATCCCAACGCGCGGTGCTAGCCGCTCAATCCCACATCTTCCTGAGCTTCGCCGCGATCTCGATCTTCGCCTGCGCGGCCGCGGCGAGCCCTGCCGCGCTCGGCGCGCTCGCCACTGGAATGCGCGGCCATGCATAGGCGTCGAACAGCGGCAGCATCGGCGTGGCGATGAAGCGCGTGCGCGACGCCCACACATGGCGGTCGCCCAGATGCGTCTGGTTGTGCACGTAAAAGCGCTGCGGCACGACGATGTGCAGGTCTTCCTTCGAGCGCGTCATCGCCACGTACAGCAGGCGCCGCTCCTCGTCGATTTCCTCCTCGCTGCCGGTGCCGAGATCGGACGGAATGCAGCCGTCGACGCCGTTCAGCACGAACACGTTGCGCCACTCCTGACCCTTCGCCGAATGGATCGTCGACAGGATCAGGTAGTCCTCGTCGATCAGTGGCACGCCGGATTCGTCGCTGGTCGCGTCGGGCGGATCGAGCGTCAACTCGGTCAGGAAGCGTTCTCGCGACGGATACGTACCCGCGATGCTTTCCATCTGCAATAGGTCCGCGTGACGGATCGCGGCGTCCTCGTGGTTGCGCTCCAGATGCGGCTCGTACCAGCGCCGCACCATCTCGAACTCGGCGGGCCACGGCGTTTGCCGGTCGTACACGCTCGACATCAGCTTGACGAACGGGTGCCAGTCTTGCTGCGTGCGCGCGGGCGCCGCAAACGCGGCCAGCACACCGCCCGCGGTCGAGACCGGATCGCCGCCGTCCGCGCGCGCGACGATGTCGTCGAGCACCTTCGCCGCGGTGGCCGGGCCGACGCCCGGCAGCAGTTGCACGACGCGAAAGCCGGCGACGCGATCGCGCGGATTCTCGGCCCAGCGCAGCACCGCGAGCACGTCCTTCACATGGACCGAGTCGAGAAATTTGAGCCCGCCGAACTTGACGAATGGAATGTTGCGGTGGGTGAGCTCGATCTCGAGCGCGGCACTGTGATGCGCAGCGCGAAACAATACCGCCTGCGACTTCAGCTTCACGCCCTGCTCGCGCGCCTCGAGCACCTGCTCGACGACGTAGCGAGCTTGCGCGGCATCGTCGGCGACCGTGACGAGGCGCGGGCGCTGCGCCGACGCCTTGTCGGTCCACAGATTCTTGGTGTAGCGCTCGCTCGCGAGTTCGATCACCGCGTTCGACGCGGCGAGAATCGGCTCGGTCGAGCGATAGTTGCGCTCGAGCGTGACCTGCCTGGCGGGCGGCTCGAACTGCGTGGGGAAGTCGAGGATATTGCGCACCGTCGCGCCGCGAAACGAATAGATGGACTGCGCGTCGTCGCCGACCACGGTCAGGCCACGACCGTCCGGCTTCATGGCGAGCAGGATCGACGCCTGCAGGCGGTTGGTGTCCTGGTATTCGTCGACCAGAACATGATCGAAACGCGCCGACAGATCGGCCGCGATGCGGGGCTCGGCGGCCATGTGCGACCAGTAGAGCAGCAGATCGTCGTAGTCGAGCACGCTCTGCTTCTGTTTGGCGTCGACGTATGCGGCGAACAGCCGGCGCAGATCGTCCTCCCACTCGCGACACCACGGAAACGCGCGGTCCAATACCTGGCCGAGCGACGCGCCGGTGTTGACGACACGCGAGTAGATCGCGAAGCAGGTGCCCTTCGCCGGAAACCGCCGCTCCTTCGCGGACAGTCCAAGCTCGTGGCGCACGAGATTCATCAGGTCGGCGGAGTCTTCGCGGTCGTTGATCGTGAACGCGGGCGCGAGGCCGATCAGATCCGCGTATTCGCGCAACAGCCGCGCGCCGACACTATGGAAGGTACCCGCCCACGTGAGCCCTTGCGAGAGCGCGGCGCGTGCGCCGACGGTAGCGGCCGCGGCGCCCGCGATGCGGGTCACGCGGCGGGTCATTTCGAGCGCCGCGCGGCGCGAGAAGGTCAACAGCAGGATGCGCTGCGGATCGGCGCCCTTCACCACCAGATTGGCGACGCGGTGAGCGAGCGTGTTGGTCTTGCCGGAGCCGGCGCCCGCGATCACGAGCAGCGCGCCGGGCAGCGCGTCCGGCGTGTCGGTCCCGTATTCGACGGCTTCGCGTTGGGCGTCGTTGAGCTTCGCTAGCCAGGCGGCGGTATCGAACGACGGAGTGGATTCGGCGACGGTGGACACTGATCGGTTTCGCGGGTTGGATGGATTTTCAGGATGCGACGCATACTGTATATCCATACAACCTCATGCGACAAGCGCCCCTTTTTTCGGGCGCCTATCCACCGGTCTACGACGCGCACTACTGTTTCTTCGCGTCCTTCAGGTTGGCAGTAGCGCTGGCCTTGTCGGCGTCGGCCTGCGCGTCGGCTTTGGTCTTGTCCGCTTTCGCCTGGGCGACCGCGGCTTTCTTGTCGGCCTTCGCCTGTTCTTTCGCGGCCTTTTTGTCCGCATGCGTGGGGGGCGCCGCGGCCGGGTCTGTCGTCTGCGCGAATACCGCCGACGACAGACAACCCGCCATCAGCGCGGCGTAAATGCAGTTTCGGGTGGAACGGTTGATGTTCATCTCAAATCTCCCTGAAGTACCTCTTGCCAAGCGACAGACGCCCGCGGCGCGCGAGCCTCACAGACCCGCGCGGCGCGGCATCCAGCAGGGCTTAGTGCTTGACGTCCGCGCCGTCGCCCTGCGCCGCAGCCTGCCCTTCCATGTTCATCTTCATTTCGTTATTGGCGGTCTGTTTGTCCGCCTTCTGGTTCAGCTTCGCGCCGCGCATCTGCTTCTTGTACTGGTCCTTCGCGGCCTTCTGCTCCGCCTTCAATTCCGCTTTCGAGGACTTCCTGGCCGCGCGATACTCGGCGTTGGCCTTCGCGTCGGCGTCGCGCTTCTGCACGAGCGGGTCGGTGGAGCCCGAAGCCGTCAAACGGGCCGGCGGCGGCGCCTCGACGCCTTGCGCGGCAGGTGCGCCCGGGACTTGCTGCATGCCTTGCGTCGAAGGCGGCGCCTGCATGCGCTGGGCGCCAGCCGCGGACGGCGGCGCCATGTCGGCGGTGCCCTGGCTCTGGATCTGCGCCTGAGCGCCGATGCCTGCTGCCGGCTGCGCGGTCTGCGCGACGGCGGCCGTCGCGGCAAAAGCAGTGAGGGCGGTACCGATCAGGAGCGAACGAATCTGGGTCATGGCTATCCTCTCTGGAGTTGTTGTGACACGGGCGGACTCGCTCGCGTCGTGATGACGGAACGTCGCGCGCGCCTCGTTCGAACTGTGCGTCGCTGGATGGGTGGCCGGGGAGCGATCCCGGAAGCCAGCGGGCTTTGCTGCTGAATTGCACTCTAGGAGTGAAATCCGTCCGGTGCGACCAGCGTTACGGAACGTTTCACTTTCCGACAACTGAATAACATCTACTTTCATTTGCTTGCGCGAAGGGCTCGCTGGATGGCCGCGCCGCCGCTCCGCGTGCGCTTGCTTTATGATGCGAACCCCAACGCGACCCCGCGCCAAAGGTGCAAACGCCATGCCAAACCTCAATTTCACGCTGACCGGCGAGTACGTCGAACTCCACAATCTGCTGAAGATCACGGGTCTCGCGGATAGCGGCGGCTCCGCGAAAATGATGGTTGCCGACGGCGCCGTGATGGTCGATGGCCGGGTCGAGACACGTAAGACCTGCAAGATCCGCGCGGGCCAGGTCGTGCTGCTCGGCGATACGCGAATCGCGGTCCACGAAGGCTGACGGCAGTCCGGAAATTCGCAGAACGGCACGCACCAGAATTGTGCGTCGTCCATCGACAGCGGCCGGAGGAGGCAATAAGCTGTCTGTTTCGACAGGTAAACGACGGACCGGCTCGCCGCCGCGTCGCGGTTGTTCCCGCCCGCTGCCTGACCGCTGCAACGCCCGTCGGAACGCGCCGAGATGCAATGCGGCGCCGTTTGAGCCCGCCTTTCGCTGTTACCACCGCTGTTGCCACTTTTCGCCGTCAGGCATTTGATGACTCAACCCAGCTTCGCCCGCGCCGCCAGCCGGCCGCCGACCCTATCCCGCCACGCGGCCGACACCGCGCGGCTCGCCGCGCCGCTCGCGATCGCGCAACTGTCGCAAATGGCGATGAGCGTCACCGACACGATCCTGCTCGGCTCGCTCGGCCCCGATGCGCTCGCCGCCGGCGGCCTCGGCGCGAACCTCTTTTTCGTCGTCGTCACGCTGCTGCAGGGCGTGCTGACCTCGGTCAGCGTCAGCGTCGCGCACGCGCGCGGCGCGCAGGACGACGGCCGGGTGCCGCATATTTACTGGACCGGTTTCGTGCTGTCGGTGCTGCTGTCGGTGCCGGCGTTCATCCTGCTGTCGTTCGCGTCGAGGATCCTGCTCGCGGTCGGCGAGCCGGGCCTGCTCGCGCACAACATCGGCCGATACGCGGCGGTGTTGCGCTGGGGCGCACCCGCGAGCCTGATCGGCGTCGGCCTGATGCGCTCGTTTCTGCCGGCGATCGGCGCGGCACGGCGCCTGTTGTGGGTGTCGATCGCGAGCGTCGGCGTGAACGGCTTCCTGAACTACGGGCTCATCCACGGCGCGTACGGGCTGCCGCGGCTGGGTTTTCTCGGCTCGGCGGCCGCGACCACGATCACGGTGTGGCTGACCGCGCTCGTGCTGATGGCGCTGCTGCATCTGCGGCCGCGCTTCCGCCATTTCGTCGTCGCGACGCGGCCGAAGCTGCCGTTGATGGGCGAATTGTTCGGCATCGGCTGGCCGGTCGCGATCACCTACGGCGTCGAGTCGACGCTGTTCCTCGCCACTGGCCTGATGGTGGGCCTGCTCGGCGAATCGCAACTGGCCGCGCATCAGATCGCGCTGAACGTCGCATCGGTCGCGTTTATGGTGCCGCTGTCGATCGGCCAGGCGGCCAACGTGCGGGTCGGCTACTGGGCCGGCGCCGGTCAGCCGCTCGCCGCGCGCCACGCGGGCTTCGTCGCGCTCGCGCTCGGCGTCGGCTTCATGTCGATGTCGGGCCTCGTGCTGATCACCGCGCCGCATTGGATCGTCGGCCTGTATCTGCATCTCGACGACCCGGCGAATGCGCCGACCATCGCGCTCGCCAGTTCGCTGCTCGGCGTGGCGGCGATTTTCCAGATCGTCGACGGGATGCAGGCGGTGGGCTCCGGCTGTCTGCGCGGGCTGAAGGACACGCGCGTACCGATGATCGCCGCCGCGTTCGGTTACTGGGTGATCGGTTTTCCGACCGGCTATCTGCTCGCGTTTCACGCCGGCCTCGGCGCGCGCGGCTTGTGGTGGGGGCTCGCCGCAGGCCTCGCGAGCGTCGCGCTGCTGATGACGCTGCGTTTTCACAGGCTGAGCCGGCGGCAGGCGCCGACGGCCGCAACGGCCACGCCGCCCGCGCGCTCGGTTTGAGCGAAGTAGTGGCAAGCCCCACTCCTGAAGCACTCCCTGCAAAAGGTAAAATGGCCGTCACGGCTCGTGAGCGCTATCCCGCGCTCACGCGCCACGAACCGCACCACGGCGCGCCTCACGAAGGCAGGCGCCGGACTGGCATCGCGCGCGCACTCACCATTGCCCGCGTCGCGTGCGGCTTCAATTGGCCGGCCGTCTTTGCCGCGCTTTCGCCACGGCACTTGCCGTAGCCGCTTCACCCGCTTTGGCGCGGCGAACGCCGCAACGCCAGCCGACACCCGGCCGGGCCGCAGCCCCGCTTTCCCGCGATACAACATAACCAAGGACCACCCGCCATGCTTGCCCGCGTCACCCGCCTGTTCCCGCTCTGGGCCGTGCTCGTCTCGGTCGCCGCGTACTTCTCGCCGGCCTCGTTTTCCGGCGTCGCGCCGCACGTCACCACGCTCCTCACAATCATCATGCTGGCGATGGGCGTCACGCTGTCGGCCGGCGATTTCCTGCGCGTGTTCACGCGTCCCGCGCCGGTGATCGCCGGCATCGTGCTGCACTACCTCGTGATGCCGCTCGCCGCATGGGTCATCGCCAAGGCGCTGCGCATGCCGCCCGACCTGACCGCCGGCATGGTGCTGGTCGGCAGCGTCGCGAGCGGCACCGCGTCGAACGTGATGATTTATCTCGCGCGCGGCGACGTCGCGCTGTCGGTGACGATCAGCGCGCTGTCGACGCTCGTCGGCGTGTTCGCGACCCCGCTGCTCACGCGCCTTTACGTCGACGCGTCGATCGTCGTCGACGTGCACGGCATGCTGATGAGCATCCTGCAGATAGTCGCGCTGCCGGTCGTCGTCGGTCTCGTCGTCAATCATCTGTTCGGCAAGCTCGTGCGCAAGATCGAGCCGATCCTGCCGCTCGTGTCGATGGTCGCGATCGTGCTGATCATCGGCGCGGTGGTGGGCGGCACGCAGAAGAGCATCGCGTCGGTGGGCCTCGTCGTGATGGTCGGCGTCATCCTGCACAACGGCATCGGCCTGCTCGGCGGCTACTGGGGCGGCCGTCTGCTCGGTTTCGACGAAGCCGTCTGCCGTACGCTCGCGATCGAAGTGGGCATGCAGAACTCCGGTCTCGCCGCGACGCTCGGCAAGCTCTACTTCACGCCCCTCGCCGCGCTGCCGGGTGCGCTGTTCTCGGTCTGGCACAACCTGTCGGGCTCGCTGCTCGCGGGAGTGTGGGCGGGTCGCCCGGCGAAAGGCTCGACCCATCCCGATGGCGAGCGCGCGCTGCACGCCGAGCGCGTCTGATAGAGCGTCCGCGCGCCGCGGTTGGCATCAGTTGATGGATCACCCAACCGCGGCGCCCTCCCGACCGACGCGCGGCACTCTGCTGCGTTTGCAGACGAACGACGAACACGCGCCCCAATTCCCTTAGAATGGTTTTCTCGACAGCGTGCGCAGGCCTTCGCTGTCGCCACGCGAAAAGCTTGCAAAACAAGGGGAAAAACAGCGTGCAGGGCCAATTCGAACAACATCGGCGGGCCGCGCGCCGCCACTCGATAGTCAGCACGACGAGGCAATTTTTCCTGCTCTGCTGTGCGGCGGCATTTTTGACCGCCTGCGCGACGAAACCGCCCGCCACCGCGTTCGACCGCCAGCTCACACACGCACTTCCCGCCACCGCGGATTCGCCGCTGCGCGAAGCGCTCGCGCCGTTCGAGGCGAAGCATCCGGAGCAGTCGGGCTTTCGCGTGCTGGCGAAGGGCACCGACGCGCTGCAGATGCGCATCGCGCTCGCGCGCGCGGCGACCAAAACCCTCGACATGCAGTACTACATTGCCAACGAGGACACCACCGGCAAGCTGCTGCTCGGCGCCGCGCTGTATGCGGCCGATCACGGCGTGCGCGTGCGCATGCTGATCGACGATCTGAACTTCAAGGACATCGACCGCATCATGGCGGGGCTGAACTCGCACGACAACATCGAGATTCGCGTCTTCAATCCGTTCGGCAGCGCCCAGCAAGGCATGTTCGAGCGCACCACGAACGTGTTCACGCAGATCGGCCACTTCGCGCGCCGCATGCATAACAAGGCGATGATCGCGGACAACCAGCTCGCGATCGTCGGCGGGCGCAATCTTGGCGACGAGTACTTCAGCGCCAGCGAAACGCTGCAGTTCCGCGACATGGACGTGCTCGCGGCGGGCCCGATCGTCGCCGACGTCTCAGCAAGTTTCGACGACTACTGGAACAGCGACCTCGCCTATCCGCTGCGCGCGCTGAACAAGCAGAAATTCAACCAGAAAGAACTCGACCAGACGCGCGACGACCTGCGCCACCACTGGCGCACCAATGCCGATCCGTACAACGCGAAACCACTGAACGCGACGCCGCTCGCCGCGCAGATTACGAGCGAGCAGCTCGGCCTCACGTGGGCGGGTGCGGAATTCAGGGCGGACCTACCGGAGAAAATCGCGCATCCGTCGCCGGACTACGTGAGCCCGCCGCTCGCGCGGCTGCGCGAACTGATGCGCGACGCGCAGCACGACTTCCTGATCGTCTCGCCCTACTTCGTGCCGCACGCGTCGGGCGTGCAGGCGGCCGGCGAGCTCACGCGCCGCGGCATCCGCATCGCAGTGCTGACCAACTCGCTCGCGGCTACCGACGCGGTCGCCGTGCAGGCCGGCTACAGCCCGTTCCGGGTGCCGCTGCTAAAGGCAGGCGTCGAACTGTACGAATTAAGGCCATACCAGGACACGCCGGACGTGGGGCTGGTCGGCTCGCGTTCGCGCGCGAGTTTGCATGCGAAGACTTATGTGATCGACCACCAGATTCTCGTCATCGGCTCGATGAACCTCGACCCCCGCTCGGCCAATCTGAACACCGAGCTCGCACTCGTGATCCACAGCCCCAAACTCGCGAATCAGGTCGCCAGCATCTTCGAGCGTGCCATCCAGCCCGATCACAGCTACCACGTGACGCTCGCCGACGCGGCCCAGCTCGCCTATCTGCGCTCGATCGGCGCGCCACTGTCGCCGCTCGTCTGGACCGACGTCGAGAACGGCCAGACACGCACCTACATTTTCGATCCGCAGGCCGGTTTTTACCGGAATGCGCTAACGGGTCTATTCTCGTTATTGCCTGTCAACTCGGAACTTTGAGAAGCGGAGTCAACCATGACTGAAGACGTACGGATGGAGCGCGACACGTTCGGCGAAATCGCGGTGCCGAATGCCCGCCTGTGGGGCGCGCAGACGCAGCGCTCGCTGCAGAACTTCAAGATTTCGACGGAAAAGCAGTCGCCCGAGCTGATCACCGCGCTCGCGGTGATCAAGCGCGCGGCCGCCGAGGTCAACCTCGGCCTCGGTGTGCTCGACGAGCAGAAGGCCCGCGCGATCATGCAGGCGGCCGACGAGATCATCGACGGCAAACATCCGGACGAATTTCCGCTGGCGGTCTGGCAGACCGGCTCGGGCACGCAGACCAACATGAACCTGAACGAGGTGATTGCCAACCGCGCAAGCGAGCTACTCGGCGGCGAGCGCGGCGAAGCGCGCAAGGTGCATCCGAACGATGACGTGAATCGCGGGCAGTCGTCGAACGATGTGTTTCCGACTGCGATGCATGTGGCTGCCGCGGATGCCATCGTCAAGCATCTGCTGCCCGCGCTGAAGACGTTGCGCGACACGCTGGACGGCAAGGCGAAAGCGTTCGCCGACGTCGTCAAGATCGGCCGCACGCACCTGCAGGACGCGACGCCGCTCACGCTCGGCCAGGAATTCTCGGGCTATGTCGCGCAGCTCGAGCACGGCATCCGGCACGTCGAGTCGGCGTTGCCGCATCTGTACGAGCTTGCGCAGGGCGGCACCGCGGTCGGCACGGGACTGAACGCGCACCCGAAGTTCGCCGACGGCGTCGCCGCCGCGATCGGCAAGCTGACCGGTCTGCCGTTCGTGTCGGCGCCGAACAAGTTCGAGGTGATGGCGGCCGCCGACGCGCTGGTATTCGCGCACGGCGCGCTCAAAACGGTGGCCGCGAGCCTGAACAAGATCGCCAACGACATTCGCTGGCTCGCGAGCGGCCCACGCTGCGGTCTCGGCGAGCTGTCGATCCCCGAAAACGAGCCGGGCAGCTCGATCATGCCGGGCAAGGTCAATCCGACCCAGTCCGAAGCGTTGACGATGCTGTGCGCGCAGGTGTTCGGCAACGACGTCGCCGTGAACATCGGCGGCGCGAGCGGCAACTTCGAGCTCAACGTGTTCCGTCCGATGATCGCGCACAACGTGCTGCAGTCGGTGCGCCTGCTCGCTGACGGCGCGCATAGTTTCAACGACAACTGCGCGGCCGGCATCGAGCCGAATCACGAGCGCATCGATACCTTGCTCAACGAATCGCTGATGCTGGTGACGGCGCTCAATCCGCACATCGGCTACGACAAGGCCGCGCAGATCGCGAAGAAGGCGCACAAGGAAGGCACGACGCTGAAGGCGTCGGCGCTGGCGCTCGGTTATGTCACCGAGCAGCAGTTCGACGAGTGGGTGCGACCCGAGGATATGGTCGGACGCACCGCATGATGATGCGCTGCGCCTAGATCTTTCCCTGCGCGACTTCTTCCGGCTTCAGCTCGATGATAGCGTCGAGCGCTTCCTTCACGTCCATCGCGTACCTGGCGAGGCGTTTCTGCTCCTCGGTCTCTGGCAGGAAGGCGGGCACCGGCACCGGATGGCCGTTCTCGTTGACGGCGACCATTACGACGAGACAGTCGGTGGTCTGCAGCAGTTCGCCGCCCTTCGGGTCGCCCGCGTGCACCGACACGTGGATGTGCATGCTGGTGCGGCCCGTCGCGACGACGCGCGCGCGCAGCTCGACCAGATTGCCGACGAGGATCGGCCGACGGAAACGGATATTGCCGACGCTGACCGTCACGCAATAGCGCCCAGACCATACCGCCGCGCATGCGTAGGCGGTTTCGTCGATCCACTTCATCAGCGCGCCGCCATGCACCTTGCCGCCGAAGTTGACCGAGGTCGGCTCGGCGAGAAAGCGGAAGGTGGTTTCCGAACGGTCCAGCGGTGCGGTGGGAACAGTGCTCATCTTGACTCCGGTCAATCGGATGCATTGAAAGGAGGCGATTATACGAGCGCAATATTGCGCGCGGCGCGGCGTCGATTGGGGGACGCGGCGCGAAGCGCGCCGATGGGCCGACGGTGGGCCTAGTTGTGGACGCTGATCCCTGTGTCGATGGTGCCGTACATGTTGATGCTGCCGCTGCCGGCCGACCCCGAGCCGGCTCCGCCCCCCGCGCAGGCGCTGAACAGCAGAACCGCCGCGGCGACGGCGAGAAGAGTTTTCATCACATCGATTTCCTGCAAGGACAGGCTTCGATTCTAGCCTGTGGCACGCGACGCCGCGCAAACGCGGGCGAGCCGGACACGTCCGTCGCATTGATTGTTCACGCCAAGCTGAAACATCGAATACCCGATGCGCGTAGAGTAGGAATCGTGGCGGCGGTCTTTGCGATTGGACCGCGCTGCCCTTTGCCGCCCATTCAGGAGACGCGCCATGACCGCCCCCTTCTTAGACGACCAGAACCACTTCCCCGGCCTGAGCCGCATCGGCGCGCTACTCGCCGATCCCGGCCGCGCCGCGATGCTGTGGGCGCTAATGGACGGCAGCGCCCGCCCGGCCGGCGAACTGACGATGATCGCGGGGCTGTCGCCATCGGCGGCGAGCGCCCATCTCGGACGGCTCACCGACGGCGGGCTACTCGCGCTCGAAGTGCGCGGCCGGCATCGCTATTTCCGTATCGCGTCGGCGGACATCGCCGCATCGATCGAAGCACTCGCCAACGTCGCGCAGGTCAGCGCGCCACAGCGCTCCGTGCCGCGTCCGGCACGCACCGTGCCACTAGAAATGCGCTATGCGCGCACCTGTTACGACCACATGGCAGGCGAGCTGTCGGTGCGCATGTTCGAGCGCATGCTCGAGCGCGGACTGCTGACGCAAGACGGCGCATCGCTAGAAGCGACCGCGCAGGGCGTCGCCCGCTTCGCCGACTGGGGCATCGACCTGGCCGCGCAGAAGACCCGCCGGCGGCGCTTCGCGTGCACCTGCCTCGACTGGAGCATGCGCCGACCGCATCTGGGCGGCGCTCTCGGGCGCGGCGTTGCTCGATGCGTGGTCGGCGCACGGCTGGGTCGAGCGGACCGAGCGGCCGCGCGTGCTGCGCGTCACGCCGGCTGGCCATCAACAATTCGATGCCTTTCTGGCCGGGTAGACCGTTCACCTGCCGGCGGCCCGACGTCGCGAGACCTTTTGTTACACGCCAGCGAATCCACCTTACAAATGAGCGAGTCTTGAAACATAGGCGGCGGCTACAGTGACTTAACGGACCCGGCCCATTGCCACGTCCGTCGGAGATCAGTCATGACACACGCCAAGCAGCCCGTGCAGCAAGCCGGGATCCGACGCCGGATGAGCGGATATACGCTGATTGCGACCGCCGTCGTTGCACTCGCGGCGCAGAGCGTCCTGGCGCAGCAAGCGACACCCACACCACAAGCCGCGGCGGCCGTCGGGCCGGGCGGCGATCCGTCGGGCGGCGCTCCGTCGGGCGGCGACCCGCCGGGGCGCATCGCGCGGCTAAACTACACGGCCGGAGCCGTGACCACCGAGCCCGCCGGCGCGACCGACTGGTCGTACGCGCAGATCAACCGGCCGCTGACAACCGGCGACCAGCTATGGAACGACCAGAACGCACGCTCCGAGTTGCACATCGGCTCGACCGCGGTGCGCCTCGGCCAGAACACGAGCCTCGACGTGCTCAATCTCGACGACACGACCGCGCAACTGAAAGTCGCGCAAGGCACGCTATCGACGCGCGTGCGCGAGCTCGCGCCGGGGTCGTCGTATGAAATCGACACGCCGAATCTTGCGCTCGGCGTGAATGGTCCAGGCGACTACCGCGTCGACGTCGCGCCGGACGGCAGCAGCACGACCGTCACCGTGCGCAGCGGTAGCGCGATCGCGTACGGCGACGGCGGCCAGGTGCCGGTCGCGGCGGGTCAGCAGATCCGCTTTGCCGGCACCAGCCTGCAGCAGCTCGCCGACAACCGCGCGCCCGCTGTCGACGAGCTCGACCAGTGGGCCGCCAGCCGCGACGCCACCGAAGACCGCTCGCTGTCGGCGCGCTACGTGTCGCGCGACATCCCCGGCTACGAGGACCTCGATGCCAACGGCACATGGCGCGAGACGCCGCAGTACGGCGAAGTGTGGATGCCGAACGCGACGCCGGCCGGCTGGGCGCCGTATCACGACGGCCACTGGGTCTGGCAGGCGCCGTGGGGCTGGACCTGGGTCGACGACCAACCTTGGGGCTTCGCGCCCTACCACTACGGCCGCTGGGCCGAGGTCGACGGCACGTGGGCCTGGGTGCCAGGTCCGCTCGAAGCGGACGCGGCGCCCGTCTATGCGCCGGCGCTGGTCGCATTCGTCGGCGACGACGACGGCGGTGTCGACTGGGGTGTGAACCTGGCGGTCGGCGGGGTCATCGCGGCGGGCGTCGCGTGGTTTCCGCTCGGGCCGGGCGAGCGGTGGCATCCGCATTGGGGCGGTCACGACCGCTGGAGCGCTGGGTACTACAACCGCGTGAACCGCACGACGATCGTCAACGACTACCGCCGCAACGTGAACATCCACAACGCGTACGTGAACTATCGCGTGCCGGGGGGAGTGACGGCCGTGCCGGCGACAGCGTTCGTCCACGGTCAGCCAGTCCGACGCTTTTCGCAGAAGGTCGATCCGGCGCAGTGGCGCAACGCGCGGATCAACCCGGGCGCACCGGGGATCGCGCCGGTGCGCGAAAGCTTCGGGTCGGATCTGCGGCGCGCGAACTACCGGCCACCGGCGAGCGTCGTCGGCCGGCCGGTCGTCGCGACTCGCAATCCCGTCATGCCGGCCGCTTATCACGACGAGCTCGCGCAGCGCTTCGCGCAAAGCGGCGGTCGGGTACCCGGCGGCGGCCAGCCGGTCGTGCGCACCGCAGTGCCGGCGCATATGACCGGCGCACCGAGCGCGCTGCCGATGGCGAACGTGCGGGTCGTGCAATCACACGTGCCGGGACGTCCGCCGGGGATGGCGGCGGGTGCGCCTGGCGCGCCCTGGCGCCCCCAGCGCAATGGTCGGTAACGGGCCGCATGGCGTCGAGCAGGCTGGCCAGCGGTCCGGCGAAGCCGGCGTCGTGGGGCCGCATGGCGAAGCGCCGCAAGCGCGTCCGGGCATGCCGCCGCAGATGGTCGGCAATCCGCGTGCGCCGCAGCCTGGCGAGAGCGGGCTCGCGGGCAATATGGGCCATCCGTCGAATGGTGTGCCGCGGCCGCCGCAAGCAGCCGGTGGGAATTCAGCCAACGCGGCGGCGTACGCACGGCAGCGCGGCGCGCCGCAGGAATGGGGCGCGGTCGGCAGGTCTCAGCCGGCATGGACGCAGCCGCATACCCCGATGGCGCAGCAGGCACCGCGCATGGCGCAGCCGGGCGGCCCGCAACAGCCGAGCTTCGCGCAACACTCTGGTGTGCCCCATCCGCCGGACAACCCGGCCGCGCAGCAACAGGCGCGTGTGCCAAACTGGCATCCGCCTGTGACGCAACAGGCGCCGCGCGCCCTCCCGCCGCAGCAACCGCATCCCGAACCACAAATGCAGCAGGCGCAACAGCCGCGAGTCGAACCGCGTCCGCAGCCGATGCCGCAAGCTCCTCGACCCGAACCGCAATTCCAGCAGGCACAGCAGCCGCACTTCGCGCCGCGTCCGCAGCCGATGCCGCAAGCCCCTCGGCCCGAACCACAGTTCCAGCAGGCGCAGCAGCCGCGAGTCGAACCGCGTCCACAGCCGATGCCGCAGGCGCCTCGGCCCCAACCGCAGTTCCAGCAGGCGCAGCAGCCGCATTTCGAACCGCGTCCGCAGCCGATGCCGCAAGCCCGGCCCGAGCCGCGTCCGCAGATGCAGCAGCCACGCCCCGAATCGCGGCCCCAGCAGGTGCAGCAGCCACGTCCGCAACCCCAGCCGCAACCGCAACATGCCGAGCAGCGCCAGGGCGGCGGCAGTCGCGACGAGCGTCACAAGAGCTGAGCAGGACGCCTGCCGTCCCGGCAATAAAAAAGCCCCCGCGATGCAAACCATCGCGGGGCTTTTGTGATTCGACGACGAAGAGGGCGAGCGCTACCGCCCCGCTCCCACCGGCATCAGATCGCCATCGGCGCCGTCAGCGGCTCGTGATGCCGATAGCCGACCAAAGAGAAATCCGCAGGCTCGATCGTCTCGAGCCATTCCGGCTCGTACACGCCGGTCTTCGCGTAGTCGGGCACACGATCGGAAATCGCGAGCCGCGGACTCTCGTACGGCTCGCGCTCGAGCTGCTGGTGCAGCATATCGAGCTGATTCTCGTAGATATGCGCATCGCCGATGAAATAGCTGAACCAGCGCGGCGTATAGCCCGTCAGCCGTCCGACCAGATGCAGCAGCGCCGCGCCCTCGGTCAGATTGAAGGGCGTGCCGAGCCCGACGTCGTTGCTGCGGATATACAGGCACAACGAAATTTCGCGACGCGTAACGTTCGGCAGAAACTGGTACAGCAGATGGCAAGCCGGTAGAGCGATCTGGTCGAGCACGGCTGGGTTCCAGGCATGGAACAGAATGCGTCGATCTGCGGGGTTCTGCATGATCGTGTCGAGACACTGGCGCAGCTGGTCGATCGCCTTGTAAAGCAGCACCTTCGAGCGGCCTTCTTCGTCGAACTGCGTGATCATGCGAAAACCGCGCGCCTGCGCGTCAGCGAGTTGCGCACTCGCGCTGGCGTCGAGCACCTTGTAGGCCGGCCACTTGCGCCATTGCACGCCGTAGACATCACCGAGATCATCCGGGCCCTCGCGGTACGGATTGGCGAGCCACTGCGCGTTCTGATTCGCGTTCCCGTCCCACACCTTGCAGCCGAGCTCGCGGAAATCCGCGGCGCTGCGCGAAGCACGCAGAAACCCGACCAGCTCGCCGATCGCCGACTTGAACGCGAGCTTCTTCGTCGTGACCGCTGGAAAGCCTTGTTGCAGATCGAAGCGTAGCATCGCGCCGGGCATGCTGATGGTGCGGATGCCGGTGCGGTTTTCCTGCCACGTGCCGGTGTCGAGAATCGTACGGACGAGGTCGAGGTATTGTTTCATGCAGTTTCCTTCGGCGCGGCGCGAACCCGATCAGGCGCGCTCACGGAATTGAGCAAAACCCGATTCTAACAAGCGCGACCGCGCGCCGCCGGAGCATGGCGCGCCGCATGGGGAATATCGAGGGAAATATCAGACGGAAAGGAAAACACCGCGGTACGCGATATACGAGCGGCAAACACGTGCATGCAAAAGTGCTTCGACGCGACGCTTGCCGGCTGGCGTCGCTGCGCCCGGAAGGCACAGACAATCCGTCCGAACCGGCACAGCCCGAGACCCACGGCGACGCGCCAGACCTTCACATGCCACGTCGCCAGTCTCGCCGCTCGCCCGCGCCGCCTACAGATGCTGCACCGACGCCGGCAAATCGCCGTGCGGCGCCGACATCGGCTCACCTTCCATATGGCGCATGCCGTGCGAGCACAGCAGCCGGTACAGCGTCACTCGCGAGATGCCAAGTTCCTGCGCCGCGTCTCCGAGCCGCCCGCGATGCCGCAGCAACGCAAGCTCGATCGCCTGACGCTCGGCCGCTTCGCGCGCCTGCGCGAGCGACACCGGCACGATCTCGACGTATTCGGCAAGTTCGAGGTCGCGCGCGGTGATCGCGCGTCCCTCCGACATCACGATCGCGCGCCGCACCCGATTGATCAGCTCGCGCACGTTGCCGGGCCAGCCGTAGTTATGCAGCGCGGCGATCGCGTCGGGCGCGAAGCCACGCAGGCGGCGGCTCGCATCCTTCTTGAAACGTTCGAGCATGTGCCGCGCGAGCAGTTCGATGTCCTTGCCGCGCGCGCGCAGCGGCGGCTCGTCGATCTGCAGCACGCAGAGGCGGTGATAGAGGTCGGAACGGAAGCGCCCTTCGATCATCGCCGCGGTCATGTCCACGTGCGTGGCCGAAATGATGCGCACGTCGACGTCGATCGCGCTATGGCCGCCGAGCCGCTCGACCTTGCGCTCCTGCAGGAAGCGCAACAGGCTCGCCTGGCTTTCGAGCGGCAGATCACCGATTTCGTCGAGAAACAGCGTGCCGCCGTTGGCCGCCTCGACCCGGCCGATCTTGCGCTGGTTCGCGCCGGTGAACGCACCGCGCTCGTAGCCGAACAGCTCCGATTGCAGAAGATGCGGCGGGATCGCACCGCAATTGATCGGCACGAACGGCGCGTTGCGCCGCGCCGAGCGTTCATGAATGGCGACTGCCGTCAGCTCCTTGCCGGTACCCGATTCGCCGGAGATGAACACCGGCGCGTCGGTCATCGCGACCTTGCGGATCGAGCGGAACAGCGCGAGCATCGCGTCGCACGAGCCGACCATCTCGCCCTCGGCGCCTTGCGAGCCGTCGTGCGACGCCGTTTCGCTAAGCGAGATCATGCCGTACGCATGACCGACCGAGTCGACGATACGGTCGCCCGAAGACGGCACCGTCACGTAATCGAAGCAGTAGTCGCGCACGAGCCGGCGCAACGCGGCGTCCTGGAGTTGGCCAGGCGTAGTGGCAGCGACCCAGCCGACGTTCGGCATGGTCAAACAGGATTCAAAAGCGGCGATTTCGTGCGGCTGGAAATCACTGGACAGATCGAGCAGGCCGCCAGCAGCCGAGCCGGTGCGCACTGCCCGGCGCGCATCGCGCGCCGATCCCACGACTTCGACATGCCAGCCACGCTGCATAAAACGCGTATTCAGTTCCGCGCTCGGGTCACGCGAAACGTAAATCAGTTGCCGCGTTGCGGGTTCCATTATTCAGATCCTCTCGTCAACGAACGTTAAGGACGACGCATGCACCTGAAATTGCGGTTCAGACACGCTGACTCGTCCAGGATTCGCGAATCGCAAAACCCGAACGGCCATTCCATTCCGTGCGGACAGCTGATCCCCAAGAAAGCGGCGTGTGTGTTCGAGACGGCCCGATATGGGCCTTTTTTAAATTTGAAGCTGTTTTCGAGAGCTTACTATACGCGCGCCGCTTCGAAAACAATTATGCGAATTTAATCGATGGACCCGTTGCCCATCAAGGCTTAGCGGCTGATCGCGATTTATTCAGCCGACAAATAAAACATTAGTGGAAGCGCTTTTCGTGGCGTTCTCGCGACAGTATTTCGTTACCTCGTGGATTAACGAATTATAGGTATTTTCTGCTGATCCGTTTCAGCACTGCAACGTTTTTTGCCGATTTGGAACGCATTAGTCTCGTTTGTGCTGGTTGGCGCCGGGCGTATCAATGGATTGCGAGTGATGGCACATGTTTCGCTAATTGGCGTGCACCAGGGAGACACATCATGCGACTCGCATTACGCATCGATCTGATAAGCCGCCGCGCACCATCCTTCGCGATCTGCGCAGTTCTCGCGTTCAGCGCCCTGCCGGCGAGTGCCGGCACCCCGACAGCGCAAGCCGCCCCGGCGCGATTCGCCACGCTGACGGATTCCAGCGATGCCGCCGACCCCGCCTGCGCCAGCCTGCAAGCCACCACGCCGGTTGCCGCGGAGGACGATAGCCAGATTGCCGCCAACCCGTCGACCCCGGCTGCCGATGCTGCATCCATGAACGATATTTCGCTCGATGACCAGATGCTGTCGCGGCAACGCGGCGGCGCGGTCGGCATGTTGATGGTCGCCGCGACGCCTCGCTTGATGCAAAGCGGCGGCAACCAGGTGACGTTGTGGGACGAGATCGCGCCACCCTCGCCGCTGCCGGTGCCCATCGATGCCGCGCGCGCCGCCCAGGGCAACGTCGCGACATACCAGCGCAAGTAAGCAGGACGAAGCAACGAACAGACGGCAAATAACCAGGCAATGCAGGACCGGTGGCCGCGCGAGAGGTGACGCGCCCCACGACGGCGGGACACAAGTAACAAGAGAGAAGGGACCGGGACATGAGCACGAACCAGCAGACGCCGCACGCCCTCGTGCTGCCGGCGGCGTCGTTCAGCAACGCTCCCGTCTTGCCGCGCCCCGCTTCGGCCGGCACCGCCCTTCTCGCCAGCGTCCTCGTCACCGCCTGCTTCGCAAGCCATGCCTATGCCGAGCAGGTCGCCAATCCGGGCGACATCGTCGTCGAGCGCAGCGTCACGCCGCGTGACGCGTTCGTCCCCGTGCCGCGCGACCAGGACCCGGTCGCCGTGCGCGCCACCACGTTCCCGGCCAACTCGTTCGATCCGACGATCGCGACACTCGTCGGCGACACCGATCTGACGAACGCGCACGGCTCGAACGGCGTCGCCGCCGGCGGCGTACCCGGAGGCACCGGCATGCGGGCCGTCACGCAGATCCTCTCTGGCAAGGCGACCGGCAACACGATCCCGCGCTGAACTCGGGCGGCATCGGCGGACCGGCGACGGGCGTCGGCGGCGCGATCAGCTCGTCGGTGACGGGCGCGCTCGCGCCGCTATCGAACGTGCTCGGCGGCGCGCTCGGAGGCCTGAAATGAGCGCACGCCTGCGCCCCTCGCTTCGCTCGCTGCAAATCGCTGCGGCACGCCCGGCCCTGCGCGTGTGCGCGTGCCTGTGCATGGGCGTCGCTGCGTTCGTCGCCGGCACGGCTCACGCGCAGGCGCAAGCGATACCCATCGTCGGCGCCATCGCGACGATCGGCAGCGGCGCGGGCATGGGCGCGACGGGCGCGCTCACGGTCAACGAAACGGCTGGCCCCGACAACGCGCAGGCCAACCAGATCACGGTGACGAAAGGCGCCGCGGTCGGCAACGCGAACGCGAGCGTGCAAAGCGCGTCGGTGGCCGCGAACGTGCCGCGCGCGCAGGCGTCGATCGAAGCCAGTGCGTTTTCGAACACATCCGGCGCGGTGCTGATGAACCAGTCGGCCGGAGTAGGGAATCTGCAGCGCAACAGTACCCAGATCGGGACTGCGGCGCTCGGAGTCGAGACCGTCCCGGATGGGGAGCTCTCCGCGACGGCCCCGAAAAACGGCAGTCCGGGGCGGTCGAACGCGATTCACGGCGTGCAGCGCGAGGCAAGCATTTTCAGCGATGCCTTTCGCAACGCGAACGGAATCGTGCAAATCAACCAGGCAGCCGGCGCCGGTAATGCCACGGCAAACAGTTTTGTGCTCCGTCCCCCGGCGGGCACTTTTTTTAACTGACCACACTTAAGTATCGGAGCGAATCATGAAGCGCACTCTTATTGCCACGGCCGTTCTCGTTGCCGCATCCGGCAGCGTGCTTGCCGCGCCGCAGAAGGCCTACCTGTTCAATACGACGGTCGTCGGCGAGATGGTCGGCGTCGAAGGTCTGGTCGGACTGTTTGGCTGCGTGCATGTGTCCAGCACGGCTAACGCGGTGATCAACAACAATCAGACCGTCAACGTGAATGCGACGCTCGATCCGCAGGCGCAGACCTACACCAGCGGCAACGTGACCACGACGCTGAACAACAGCAGAACGTCGGTCAGAGGCGGCGGCTCGGCATTCGCGTTCACGACACAAAACCATACGTCGTCGAGCTCGGGCTCGCAGGGCTTCGAAGCGTCCGGCGGCTATGCGTACGGCAACCAGAGCGCGAGCGTGACGAGCGGCGGCTATGAAACCAGCCAGCAGGCAGCCGGTATCGCGGGCAGCTTCTCGCACACAAGTCAGAACTCTGGCGGCCATCTGTCTGCCGGCGGCTCGATCGGCGGCGGCTACAGCTATCAGGACCACAACACGTTCTCGCACGGCAGCGGCTCGTTCAGCGCCCGCGGCGGCCTGCAGGCCGGTTATCGCGAATCGAGCTACGCGAACTCGTCGGGCGTCGCCGGCGGCTTCGAAGCAAGCGAAGCGTCCGGGCAAGGCCATTCGTGGGGCTTCAAAGCGAGCGAAGGCTCCGGCTATGCGATGGTCGGCGAGCAATCGTCGGGCTACTCCCGCAGCCGCTCGTCGTCGAGCGACTCGTATGGCGCCGCATGGGGCATCGACGCAGGCATGTCGACGACCGACGTGACGACGGGCGGCTCGATCACGCAGCACATCAACAACGAAGCTGCCGCCACGCTGAATGCAACCACCGGCACCAACGCAGCCAGCAACGTGTCGGGCAACCTCGGCATCAACATCGCGGAAGGCATCGACAACGCGCAGAGCAACGACGTGTCGCTCGCCTCGGTCGACGTCGGCAACGTGTTCGGCAACGCGCAGGCCTTCAACGTGCAGTCCTCGGGCGGCAGCGCAACGATTCACAACTTCAATCTGAACGCGTCGGTCGGCAACGGGTCGCTGTCGGGTGTGACGGGCAACGTCGGTGTGAACATCGCTTCCGGTATCGGCAACGCGCAGGACAACGCGCTTGCCGGCGCCGTGACGACGACCTCGCCGGGCAAGGCGCTGATCACCGCGATGGATGCGACGGACGACAACTCGCAATCCGCGACGATGACCGTCCACGGGCAATTCCAGGGCACCGCGAGTCTGGGTGCCGATACGCTGAAAGGCGCCTCCGGAAACATCGGCGTGAACATCGCCGGCGGCGCGGGCAACTTGCAGCACAACGGCCTCGCCATCGCGGCGCTGAACAGCGGCAAGTAAGCACGCGACGCGGCGAGCGCGGGCAAGCAGAAGAAGCACAAAGCAGTCGGAGGGGCGCGCCGGCAGCCATAGAAGCTGCCGGCGCGGATCGGGCAGGAGACCAGCATGACCGGGTTCAAGGGGTTCCCGGCGCTACCGTTCGCCGTAGCGCTGGCAGGGTGCGTGCTGTGCGCGGATTACGCCGCCGCACAGTCGAGCATCGACACGTCCACGTTCGTCGGCGTGCCGTTGACGAAGACGGTCCGTTCGATGAAGGACCTGCGCTACAGCCACATCGTCAATCAGCAATTCGATTACAGCTGCGGCGGGGCGGCGCTCGCCACCCTCCTCAAGTACGGCTTCGGCATCGATATTCCGGAAACCGAACTGATTCGCCAGATGACGGTCTTTTCAACGCCCGAAGTCGTCGTCAAGAACGGCTTCTCGATGCTCGACATGAAGCACTTCGTCGAGACCATCGGACTGCGCGGCCGCGGCTTTCGCGTCAACGTCGAAGCGCTCCACCATCTTCAGATCCCCGTGATGGTCCTGATGAACATCGACGGCTACGAGCATTTCGTGATCGTCAAACATGCGCAGGACGGCCGCGTGTTCATCGCGGACCCGGCGCTCGGCAATCGCATCGTGCTCGAAGAGGACTTCGCGAAGACCTGGAACGGTCTCGTGTTCGCGGTCCTCGGCAAACCCTTCAGGGAGGATTCACCACTGTTGCAGGACAACGAGTCGCTCGCGCTGAAGCTGCGCGCCGCTGCGCTGGCAGCCGGCACCGCCGCGACTCCCTTTTTCGAGTACGGCTTGAACAAGGCAGACATGTTCTGATCCCGCCATGAAGTCACACTTCACACAGCTTGGGTTCGTGCTCTGCGCCGTCGCCTGCGGCGCAAGCAGCCTTGCCCACGCTTCGGAGGGCGCCGCCTCGCCACCGGCTCCCGAACTTTCGATAGCGCCCGAGCCAGGCGCCGCGCCCCTGCGGGTGCAACTCGTCGGCGACGACGTGCTCGCGACCCAGACCGGCAAATACGCTGGCGCGACGAGGCTGCAGACGGCGGCACGCTGTTTCTCGACGAGATCGGCGATCTGCCGCTCGAAAGCCAGGCGAGCCTGCTGCGCTTTCTGAGGAAGGCAAGATCGAGCGGCTCGGCGGACGCGAATCGATTCCGGTCGACGTGCGCATCATCTCGGCGACCCACGTCGATCTCGACGGCGCGATGCGCGAGGGCCAGTTCCGTGCGGATCTGTTTCATCGCCTGTGCGTGCTGCGCGTCGATGAGCCGCCGCTGCGCGCGCGGGGCGCGACATCGAGATTCTCGCGTACCACATCCTGCACAAGTTCAAGACCGACAACGCGCGCAAGATTCGCGGCTTCACGCCGTCGGCGATCGAGGCGCTCTACAACTACAACTGGCCCGGCAACGTGCGCGAGCTGATCAACCGCGTGCGCCGCGCGATCGTGATGGCCGAGAACAAGCTGATCTCGGCCGACGACCTCGACCTCGCGGGCTACACCGAGCAGGAAAGCATGACGCTCACGCAGGCGCGCGAGGCTGCCGAGAAGCGCGCGATCGAGGCCGCGCTGCTGCGCCATCGGCACCGGTTGAACGAGGCGGCGGTGGATCTGAACATTTCCCGCGTGACGCTGTATCGGCTGATGGGCGTGCACGGCTTGCGCGAACCGGGCAGCGCCGACGACAAGGGAGCGTTCGCCGCGGACGGGCCGGCGCGAAAGTGAGCGGCGGGTACGCGTCGGTGTGCATCGACGGCTCGGGTAGAATCGCCCGGTTACCCTCCTCTTTCCATTCGATGACGACGCTCACCCTGATCGTCGCTCGCGCCAGCAACGGCGTGATCGGCCGCGACAACCAGTTGCCCTGGCGACTGCCCGAAGACCTCAAATTCTTCAAGCGCACGACGATGGGCGCGCCCATCATCATGGGCCGCAAAACGCATGAATCGATCGGCCGGCCACTGCCGGGACGCCGCAATATAGTCGTCACGCGCGATGCCTCGCGACGCTTTCAGGGCTGCGACACCGCGACCAATCTCGACGAAGCGCTCGCGCTCGCCGCGCAGGACCAGGCGCCGCAGGCGTTTCTGATCGGCGGCGCAGAGCTCTACGACGAAGGGCTGCGCCATGCGGACAAGCTGATCGTCACCGAAATCGCCGCCGACTTCGACGGCGACGCGACCTTCCCCGCGATCGACCCGCAGGTGTGGGAAGAAATCGCGCGCGAAGCGCATCATTCGAATGCGCCCAACGACTTCGATTACGCATTCGTCACGTATCAGCGCAAAGACGTCTGACGGCGCGCGCCACGCAAGCGATAAAAAACGCCACGCAACGTTCAGTTGCGTGGCGTTTTCGTTTGATACGGGGCTGCGCTGGAACGAGCCGTGTGGCTTACTGCCCCGCGATCGTCATCCGCTCGATCAGCACCGAGCCGGTCTGCTTGGTGCCGCGCGTGATCGTATCCGCGCCGATCGCGACGATATGGCGGAACATCTCCTGCAGCGTGCTCGCGACCGTGATTTCCTCGACCGGATACTGGATCTTGCCGTTCTCGACCCAGAAACCCGACGCGCCGCGCGAGTAGTCGCCGGTCACGTAGTTGACGCCCTGCCCCATCAGTTCGGTCAGCAGCAGGCCCGTGCCGAGCTTCTTCAGCATCGCCTCGAAGTCGTCTTCGGGACGCGTGTTCGAACTGAGCAGCGACAGGTTGTGCGAGCCGCCCGCGTTGCCGGTGGTCTTCATGCCGAGCTTGCGCGCCGAGTAGGTGGACAGGAAGTAGCCCTCGACGACGCCGTCCTTCACGACCGAGCGCTGGCGCGTGCGCACGCCTTCCTCGTCGAACGGCGCGCTGCCCATCGCGCGCGCGACGTGCGGGTCTTCAACCACCTGCACGTGCGGCGCGAACACCGGCTTGCCGAGGCTGTCGACCAGAAACGAGGTCTTGCGATACAGCGCGCCGCCGCTCGTCGCCTGCACGAACGCGCCGAGGAGGCCCGCCGCGAGCGGTGCCTCGAACAGCACCGGCACCTTGCGCGTGTCGAGGCCGCGCGCGCCGATGCGCGCGAGCGCGCGCTGCGCCGCGTAACGACCGACCGCTTCGGGATCGGCGAGCTCGTCGGCGCTGCGCGTCGACGTGTACCAGTCGTCGCGCTGCATGTTGCGGCCGCTGCCGGCGATCGGCGCGCACGCGACGTAGTGGCGCGAATACGGATAGCCGGCGAGGAAGCCGCGCGAGGTCGCCAGCACGAACTGCGAGTGCTGTGCCGACACGCTCGCGCCTTCCGAGTTCTTGATCTGCGGATCGGTCGCGAACGCGGCGTCCTCCGCGCGGCGCGCGATTTCGACCGCTTCGTCGGCGGACAGATTCCACGGGTGGTACAGATCGAGATCGCGCGGCGCGGTTTCGAGCAGCTCGGCTTCGGCGAGGCCCGCGCAATTGTCTTCGGCGGTGAAGCGCGCGATGTTGTAGGCGGCCGCGACCGTGTCCTTCAATGCCTGCGGGGAGAAGTCCGAGGTGCTGGCGTTACCGCGTTTGTTGCCGATGAACACCGTCACGCCGACCATCTTGTCGCGGTTGTGCTCGATGGTCTCGACTTCGCCGCGCCGTACCGAGACGGACAGGCCGTCGCCTTCGGAGATTTCGGTCGCGGCATCGGTGCCGCCGAGCGCCTTCGCGTGACGGAGGATGTCCGAGGCGATTTCCTTCAGCTCATCCTGGGTATGCGGAAAAAAGCGCTGCTTGACGTCCATGTCTGCTGCCATTGTGGTTGCCGTCCTGTTGGGGCCGCGCGGCCGTGGGTATGCGCACCGTATTCGGCGCAGGCGCGCGGGTTCGGGATAAATGCATCCCGCGATCATAGCAAGGTACGCGCCGCCGCGGGTCGGGCCGGCGCGGCAAGTTACAATACCGGCATGACACGCAAAACCCGCATTCAACCGATCGAATCCGTCGTCACGGAAGTCGACGAAAACGGCTACGATCGTCCGAGCAAGTCTCAGGTCAAGCGCGAAATGCAAGCGCTGCAGGATCTGGGCTTGGAACTCGTCGCGCTGCCGAAAGACGCGCTCAAGCGCATGCCGATGCCCGAAAAGCTCGACGAAGCCGTGCGCGAAGCGCGCCGCATCACCGACCACGAAGGCAAGCGCCGCCAGATCCAGTACGTCGGCCGCGTGATGCGCTCGCTGCTCGACACCGAAACCGCCGCGCTGCGCACCGCGCTCGACACCTACAAGGGCATCAACAAGTCGGAAACGGCGAAGCTCCACTGGATCGAGCGCACCCGCGAGAAGCTGCTTGCCGACGACGCCGCGCTGACCGAATTCATCCGCCAGCACCCGAGCGCCGACCCGCAGCAGGGCCGCACGCTGATCCGCAACGCGCGCAAGGAAGCGGAGCAGAGCAAGCCGCCGCGCTACTTCCGCGAGTTGTTCCAGTGGGTGAAGAGCGCGGCAGGCACCGACGACGAAGCGGAAGACGCGCACGACCCCAACCTCGCCGCGGAAGACGACGATGACGACCGCGACGCCTGATCAACGTAAGCAACGTCAGCACCCCGACGAAATCGTGATCGGCCTCGTGTCGATCAGCGACCGCGCGTCGACGGGCGTGTACGAGGACAAGGGCATTCCGGCGCTGCAGGAGTGGCTCGGCGCGGCCTTGAGCTCGCCATGGCAGGTGGTCACGCGGCTGATCGCCGACGATGCGCCGACCATCTCGGCGACGCTGATCGAGCTGGTCGACGAAGTGGGCTGCGATCTGGTGCTGACGACCGGGGGCACCGGACCGTCGCGCCGCGACGTGACGCCCGAGGCGACACTCGCTGTCGGAACCAGGGAGATGCCCGGCTTCGGCGAGCAGATGCGGCAGATCAGCCTGAATTTCGTGCCGACCGCGATCCTGTCGCGCCAGGTCGCGGTGATCCGCGAAACCGAACGACACGCCGCGCTGATCATCAACCTGCCCGGCCAGCCGAAATCGATCAGGGAAACGCTGGAAGGCCTGCGCGATGACGGCATGGTCAAGGTGACAGGGATTTTCGCGGCGGTGCCGTACTGCATCGACCTGATCGGCGGCCCTTACGTAGAAACGAACGTCGACGTGGTCAAGGCGTTCCGGCCGAAAAGCGCGCAACGCGCGCCGCGGCAAGACTGAGGTTCGAGGTTCGTGGCCTGCCCGTGCAGGCCCGCGCTTTACTGAGCGCTGGCGGCGGCGTCCGGCGCCGACGGCACGAGGAAATGCTCGCGGTAGTACTTCAGCTCGTCGATCGACTCGTGGATATCGGCCAGCGCCGTATGCATCGCGCGCTTCTGGAAGCCCTTGTACATGACCGGCTGCCAGCGCCGGCACAGCTCCTTCAGCGTGCTCACGTCGAGGTTGCGGTAGTGGAAGAAGCTCTCCAGATCCGGCATCCAGCGCGCCATGAAGCGGCGGTCCTGGCAGATCGAGTTGCCGCACATCGGCGACTTGCCGGGCGGCACGTACTGGCCGAGGAACTCGCGGATTTGCGCGGTCGCGTCGACCTCGCTGACAGTCGACGCCTTCACGCGATCGATCAGCCCCGAGCGGCCATGCGTGTTCCGGTTCCACTCGTCCATCTTCGCGAGCGTTTCATCGCTCTGATGAATCGCGAGCACCGGACCTTCGACCATCCTGTCGAGCGTCGAATTCGTCACCACCACCGCGATCTCGATGATGCGGTCGGTGTCGGGCGCGAGCCCGGTCATTTCCATGTCCAGCCAGACGAGATTCATGTCGCTGCGCACGAGCGGCGGCTGTTCGGTGGATGCGAGGATGTCAGTCATGAAGGCAACCCTGAGGGCCGCGCGGCGGGCTTAGCTGGCAACCCGCGCGGCGCGGCATGTGTTCGTTTGAAATCGATTCGCGCGGTTCGAGCCGGGCCGGCCGCGCCAAAGCGCCGCCCTGAACTGCTACCCGGTGCTGTTGCGTTGAACCGTCGCGTTAAACCGTATTCCGCCGCAAGGCGGGAAGAAACATATAATTCTCGCATAGATACCACGGAATCCCCGGATGCCTACCCTGTACTTCACCGCCCTGTTCGTCGTCGCCGTCGTCGCGATGGTCGGCACCAAACTCTGGCTCGCCTCGCGGCAGATCCGCTTCGTCGTCGCGCATCGCGAACAGGTGCCGAGCCAGTTCGCGAACACCATCGCGCTCACCGCGCATCAGCGCGCGGCCGACTACACGGTCGAGCGCACGCGGCTCGCGATGGTCGAGATCGTCGTCGGCGCGGCCGTGCTGATCTGGCTCACGCTGCTCGGCGGCGTGCAAATGCTCGATCTCGCGATCTCCGACTGGCTCGGCCGCGGCTACGTCGGTCAGATCGCGCTGGTTGCCGCTGTGATCGCGATCACGAGCGCGATCGACCTGCCGTTCGATTACTACCGGCAGTTCGTCGTCGAGCAACGCTTCGGCTTCAATCGCATGAGCAAAAGCCTGTTCTTTTTCGACCGCCTGAAGGGCGTGCTGCTCGGCATCGCGTTCGGCCTGCCGTTGTTGTTCGTCGTGCTGTGGCTGATGAACCGCGCGGGCAACCTGTGGTGGCTGTGGGCATGGGTCGTGTGGGTCGCGTTCCAGATGTTCGGCCTGCTGATTTTCCCGACCTTCATCGCGCCGCTCTTCAACAAGTTCGAGCCGCTGAAGGATGAAGCGCTCGTGACCCGCATCGAGGCGCTGATGAAGCGCTGCGGCTTCGCCGCGAAGGGCCTGTTCGTGATGGACGGCAGCCGCCGTTCGGCGCACGGCAACGCGTACTTCACCGGCTTCGGCGCGAGCAAGCGCATCGTGTTTTTCGACACGCTGCTCGCGCGCCTGTCGGGCCGCGAGATCGAAGCGGTGCTCGCGCACGAGCTCGGCCACTTCAAGCGTCGTCACGTGATGAAGCGCATGCTGGTCACGTTCGCGATCAGCCTCGCGATGCTCGCGCTGCTCGGCTGGCTGACGCAATGCGTGTGGTTCTACGAAGGGCTCGGCGTGCGGCCGTCGCTCGTCGGCGGCAATAGCGGACTCGCGCTCGTGCTGTTCTTCCTCGCGCTGCCGGTGTTCATGTTCTTCGTCACGCCGCTTGGCAGTCTCAGCTCGCGCAAGCACGAGTTCGAAGCCGACGCGTTCGCGGCGACGCAAACCGACGCGCACGATCTCGTCAACGCGCTCGTCAAGCTGTACGAGGACAACGCGTCGACGCTGACGCCCGATCCGATCTACACCGCGTTCTACTATTCGCATCCGCCGGCCTCGCAGCGGATCGACCGACTGCTGCAGCACGCATGAGCGGCCGCGCTCCGAAGAAGGCGTCGCGCGGCGCGTCGGCCACCGCATCCGGCATGTACGGCGTGCGCACGGGTGGCCTCGTGGTGGCCGCGCACGGCCGCCACTATCTGGTCGCTCCTGAAGACGGCGGCGCGTTGCTGCAATGTTTCCCACGCGGCAAGCGCAGCGAGGTCGCGGTCGGCGATCGCGTGATCTATGAGCCGACCTCGGCGGATCAAGGCGTGATCGTCGAGATCGGCGAGCGGCGCAATCTGCTGTATCGCTCGGATCAGTACAAGTCGAAGCTGTTCGCCGCGAACCTCGACCAGTTGCTGATCGTGCTCGCCACCGAGCCGCATTTCAGCGAGGATCTGCTCGGCCGCGCGCTCGTCGCCGCCGAGGCGAACGAATTGAAGCCGCTGATCGTGCTGAACAAGATCGACGTCACCGATGCTCTGGACGGCGCGCGCAAGCGGCTCGAGCCGTATCGCGCGCTCGGCTATCCGGTGCTCGAAGCGTCGATCCGGATGCAGCCCGAGGCGGCACGCGCCACGCTGACCGAACATCTGCATGGTCACGCGACGCTGCTGCTCGGCCAGTCCGGCATGGGCAAATCGACGCTCGTGAACCTGCTGATTCCCGATGCCGAAGTTGCGACGCGCGAGATCTCGACCGCATTGAACAGCGGGCGCCATACCACGACGTTCACGCGTCTTTATCCGCTGCCGCAGTCGGAGAGCACGACCGGCGTGAATGGCGTCAACGGCGCGGCCGGCGCACTGATCGACTCGCCGGGCTTTCAGGAATTCGGCCTGCATCACCTGTCCGAAGGCCGGCTCGAACGCGCGTTCCCCGAGTTCCGGCCGCTGCTTCCAAACTGCCGTTTCTACAACTGCCATCACTTGCACGAGCCTGGCTGCGCGATCCTCGAAGCGGTCGCCGACGGGCGCATCCGCCGCGAACGGCATGCGCTTTATGCGCAGCTCGTGCACGAGGCGAGCCAGATTGTCCGCTGACATGAAACTGATGCGCGCGCCGAACCTGATCATCGGACAGCATTGGGTCAACGTGCTGGAGACCGCGGGCATCGCTTGCGAGCTGCACAACCGCTATCTGAACGGTGCGCTCGGCGAGATTCCGGCCGACCAGTGCGCGCCGGAGCTGTGGCTCGTCGATGAGCGCGATGAGGCGATCGCGCGGCGGCTGATCGAAGCGGCCTCGCGAGGACCGGCGCCGGGCGCGCCTCCATGGCAATGTCAGCAGTGCGGCGAGGTGCTCGAGGCGCAGTTCACCGTGTGCTGGCAATGCGGGACTGTGCGCGATTCGTTGAAGGGGTGAAGCGGAGTCGGGAATTGAAGAAGCCGGGCATTGCCCGGCTTTTTCTTATGCTGCGCGCGTGGCTTGGCCGCTTCAGGCGAGCCACACCGCGATCGTCAGCATCAACAGCAGAATCATCCACAGTACGACTGCACGCCATACCAGCCCCACTGCCGATTGCAGCGTGCGCGGCGTGCAGTCGTCGCCGACCTGCATCGGACCGCCGTCGCCGGTGGCGAGCGCGTCGAGGCTCGACGGCTCCGCGAGTGGCCCGGCCAGGCGCGCGCCGAGCGCCCCGCTGCCCGCGGCGAGCAACACGCCGTCGTTCGTATCGGGCCACTGCCGCGCATGATTGCGCCACGCGTAAATCGCATCCTCGAAATTGCCGACGATCGCAAAGCCCAGCGATGTCAGCCGCGCCGGAACCCAGTCGATCACGAAGAACGCGCGCTGCGCGAAGCTCGAAAACGCGACGGTGCGGTCGTCGGCCGGCCGCGCCCATGCGCGCGCGAGATATTCCGCGCAACGGTACAGCACCGCGCCAGCCGGACCGACCGGAATCAGGAACCAGAAGAACACGCCGAACACATGGCGATGCGACGCGACCACCGCGTGGATCAGCGTGTGACGCACGATCTCGCTGACCGGCATGTCGACGGTCTCGAGCCCGGTCCATTCGTTGAGAATTTCGCGCGCGCGTGGCACGTCGTCATTGTTCAATGCGAGATGGATGTCGGTGAAGTAATGGCTGAACTGCCGGAAGCCGAGCGTGAAGTACAGCACCACGACGTTCCACAGGAACGCGAGCATGAAGTGAATGTGATACAGCACGTAGTAGACGAGCGCGACCACGAGCGTCCAGGGCACCACCACGACGAGCCACGCGAGCAGACCGTGACGTTGCTTGCCAGCATCGAATCCGTGCGCCGCCGACTCCGCATGGTATTGAAGCAACGCGGACACCGGATTGTTCGGCGACAGCGCGCGTACCTGTTCAATGATCAGAGCCAGCAATACGGAGAAAAAAGTCATGCGATGCGCCGTGCTTTTTAAGTTTTTACGATTGTTTTATAACGATAGCACAGGGTCGGATGAGTCTGAACGCGGATGCTGACAAAGCGCCGACAAGTGCGTCGTTCGCGCAACTATGCATCGTCGACGCGGCCACGCGAGTCACGTAATTTATGCGGCGAGGAACCGATACAGGTTGCGCAGCATCGCCGCCGTCGCGCCCCAGATGAAATGATGGCCGCCTTGCACGGCTGCTGGCGTGACCGTCTGCGCATGGTGCGCGCCGCGCTGCTCGGCGGCCTCCGGAGCCACCGTCAATTCGCCGCGCGGATACGGCATCGCGAAGAAGCGGCGCTCTCCGCCCTCGTAGCGGAACAGGCGCTCTTCGTGGTTGGACGGGTCCATCAGGAACGCGAGCGGCACTTCGAAGACCTCGGCCACTTCGAGCGTATCGATCTCCAGCGAGAACGGCGGGTGCACAAGAGCGATGACCGGCGACACGCGAAAGCCGGTGCCAGTCAGATAGTCGGGCAACGCGCCGAGAACTTCGACGTGCGACGCGTCGAGGCCCACCTCTTCGCGCGCTTCGCGCAGAGCCGTTGCAGTCGCATCAGCGTCGAACGGTTCCTGGCGGCCGCCGGGAAAACTCACCTGACCGGCGTGATCGTTCAGATGGTCCGCGCGCTGCGTGAGCAACACGGTAAGACCACGCGCGCGCACGACGAGCGGCACCAGCACCGCGGCCACGCGCGGATCGAGGTCGGTATTGCGCCACGGCGCATCGGCAATTTTCTCGGGTGTCCAGGCAAGCTGCCGATCAAAGCGCGCCCGCAGTGCATCGGACGTCAGACGCTCGCGCGCGACCGGTGGCAGACCGGCGCCTGTCGCGATGACAGGCAGAGTTTCGGGTTCAAAGACGGGGCGGATCAACGGGTCTCTCTGATGAGCGGGGACATGCCGCTATTTTGACCTGGCCAACAAAAAAGCACCCGCGAGGGGTGCTTTTTCTTACAGCATTTACGCTTGGGAAGCAGCGCGGTCTTTCGAGACCAGCTTTTCCTTGATTCGAGCCGACTTGCCCGAACGCTCGCGCAGATAGTACAGCTTCGCACGACGCACATCGCCGCGACGCTTGACGACGATGCTAGCCAGCAGCGGCGAATACGTCTGGAACGTACGCTCGACGCCTTCACCCGACGAAATCTTACGTACGATGAACGACGAATTCAGACCACGGTTACGCTTGGCGATCACGACGCCTTCGTAAGCCTGCACACGCTTACGCGTGCCTTCAACCACGTTCACGCTGACGATGACCGTATCGCCGGGACCAAAATCCGGAATGGTCTTTTCGCCGAGAACGCGCGCGATTTCTTCCTGCTCGAGTTTTGCAATCAGATTCATCACTGACTCCTAGATCCATCTTGTCGGCGTTCGTACCTGCCTCACGCGCTTACTGCGTTGGGCTACGGCCCCGATAGAGGATGGGTTCACATCTGGCACCGCACACGCATGTGCGGCACCGCCTTGTGTCCGCTCGAAAGACCGGGGCCTCAGGCCTTCGGCTCTTCCTTCGCGAGACTCGCGAGCCACGCCTCGTCGGCACGGCTCAGCATTCTATTCTTTCTGGCCTTCACGATCAGATCGGGCCGCTTGTTCAACGTGTTGCGCAATGCTTCGCGCCGCCGCCACACTTCGATTTCCGCATGATGGCCGCCGAGCAGCACATCAGGTACCCGCACGCCCTGGTATTCCTCGGGACGCGTGTAGTGTGGACAATCGAGCAGCACATCGACGAAGCTATCCTGCACCACCGACTGTGAGTCGTTCAGCACGCCAGGCAACTGACGCACGACCGCATCCATCAACGCCATCGCGGGCAACTCGCCGCCCGACAGCACGAAGTCGCCAAGGCTTACTTCTTCGTCGACGACACGGTCCAGCAGACGCTGGTCGATCGCTTCGTAGCGCCCGCACAACAGGATCAGACCGGGTTCGGCCGCGAACTTCATCACGCGCTCGTGATTCAGTGTGTCGCCTTGCGGCGACATCATCACGACGCGCGACGCACCGATGCCCTGCTCCGACTGCGCCGCTTTCGCGGCACTGATCGCGTCTTCGAGCGGCCGGGCCAGCATAACCATGCCAGGGCCGCCGCCGTATGGGCGATCGTCGATCGTGCGGTAGTTGTCGGTCGTGAAATCGCGCGGATTCCACGTACGCAACCCGTAGCGCTGCTGCTTCGCGGCCCGGCTGGTGATACCCCAGTCAGTCAGGGCGCGGAACATTTCTGGAAAGAGCGTCACGACATCGAACTGCATCGCTCTCCCCACTCAACGATAGATTTCAATAGTTAGCTTCCCAGTCGACGACGATTTGCTTTGCCGCCTGGTCCACCGTTTTGACAAAGACGCCGACAAACGGGATCAAACGCTCGCCTGCGACCGGCTTGCCGTTTTTGTCGGTAGCCGGATATTCGATGCGCAGCACCGACTGCGCGCCGTTGTCGATCATGCTGGCGACTTTGCCGAGGTTGAGCCCGGCGAGATTCACCACGTCCAGGCCGATCAGATCGACCCAGTAGAATTCGTCGGCTTCGAGCGCCGGAAATTCGCTACGGCCGATGTATACGCGAGAACCGCGCAAAGCCAACGCCGTATCGCGGTCAGCGACGCCACCCAGACGGGCGACCACGCTGTCGCTATGTGTTTTGGCCTGCAAGGACGGCGCCGATTTGCGCTCCTGGCCTTTCAGCAGCCACCAGCGCTTCGCGCTCAGCAAGACGTCGCCGCCTTGCCCGGCATCCGCATGCGCGGCTACCTTGACCCAGCCTTTGAGACCATAGGCGTCGACGATTGCGCCGACTTCGACCGCATCGGCCGGCCAACTTGCCGCCGTTTCGATGCACATTTCTGCAGCTTCGAAACCGGCGTTCGCGGCATTGGCTTGCGCCTCTTTCGCCTTGCCGTCGGTTCGTTCGACCGGCTTGCGGACGAATGCACCGAACGACGCCTGACCAGACGCCTTTGTCCGCGAAGCTGCCTTGACGCTACCAGAACTGCCGGAATCACGCTCAGACATCGAATAACCTCGACAACAACTTCGCAGCCAGCTTTGGCGTCTGCTTCAGTAAAACAAATTGCGCATCGGACTGCTCACGAGAGTTGCGCGAGCCGCCGGCCGAACCGACGACGATACGCCTGCGGGCCGCCATATCAAGCAGCCGGCTGTGCCTTTTGTGCTTCCTTCACGAGACGTTCGACGGTAGGCGACAGTTGCGCGCCAACACCTTGCCAGTACGTCAGGCGATCCTGAGCGATACGCAGGGACTCGCCCTTCGTAGCGACCGGATTGTAGAAACCGACGCGCTCGATGAAGCGGCCGTCACGACGGCTACGCGAGTCGGTGGCGACGATGTTGTAGAACGGGCGCTTCTTGGAGCCGCCACGAGCCAAGCGGATGATGACCATACTAGAATCCTTGAAAACCGGGGTTCGGAACGACTGAAACACGCGATTATAGCGGGAAACCGACGCCATAACAAACACTTACCGGGATAAACTGCGGAACCGGGCTGCACCCACCTTCTACAAGAGGTGCGAGAACCCGTTCAAACGCCCGAATTACGTGAAGGAGCGCCTGTGCAACGCCAGCCGAAACTCCCGTTTCCGTTCGCCTTTTGTGCCTTTTTCGTACGCTTTGCTGGACTTTCGCGCACCTCGTGCAGCCGGATTCTACGTGCGGTAGCGGCCGCGGTTATCGCCGCGCAGGCGTTGACGGCAATCGCCGCGCTGCCCATCGAGAAAATCAAGCTGCCGCCGGGCTTTCACATCGAAGTGTTGTCGGACGAGGTGCCGAGCGCGCGCGCGATGACGTTGTCGCCCAAGGGCATTCTCTACGTGGGCAGCGAGGATGGCCACGTGTATGCGCTCGAGCTGCGGAACGGCCGCGTGACGGGTCACCACGTGATCGCGTCCGGGCTGCAGATTCCCGCCGGCGTCGCGTGGCGCGACGGCGCGCTGTATGTGTCGGCCGTGTCGAAAATCGTGCGCTTCGATGCGATCGACTCGCACCTGAACGATCCGCCGAAACCGGTCGTTGTCACAGACAAGCTGCCAACGGACACGCATCACGGCTGGAAATTCATCGCGTTCGGCCCGGATGGCAAGCTGTACGTGCCACAAGGCGCGCCGTGCAACATTTGCCAGAGAGATCCGGACCGCTTTGCGATGATTGGCCGCATGAACCCGGACGGCAGCCACTACGAGGTCGTCGCGCGCGGCATCCGCAATTCGGTCGGCTTCGCGTGGCATCCGGTCACCCACGAACTGTGGTTCACCGACAACGGTCGCGACCTGCTCGGCGACGATATTCCGAGCGACAAGCTCAACCGCGCGCCGCTAGTCGGCATGAACTTCGGCTTTCCGTACTGTCACGGCGGTGACACGCCCGACCCCGAGTTCGGCAAGGATCATCCGTGCAGCGAATTCACGCCGCCAGTGGTCAAGCTCGGCGCGCACGTGGCGGCGCTTGGCATGCGCTTCTACGACGGCCCGATGTTTCCAGCCGACTACCGCAACAACATCTTCATCGCCGAGCACGGCTCGTGGAACCGCAGCAAGAAGGTCGGCTACCGCGTCGTGCGCGTGATCACCGACCCTGACGGCAGCCACGCACGCCAGCAGGTCTTTGCCGAAGGCTGGCTGCAACCCGGCGAATCGGTCTGGGGCCGCCCCGCCGACGTGTTACCGCTGCCAGACGGTTCGCTACTGATCAGCGACGATACCGCCGGCGCAATCTATCGCGTCACGTATTCAGCGCCGTAACGCGCGGATGCACGCATGTCCGGCTGAACGGCTGCACTGACCTTGAGCCAGGTCCGGCGCATCCCGCCGCGCCGCTTTCAGCCTAGGCGATTGTCCTCCACGTGACCACCCGCGCGCCGCAGGCGTAGAATGCGCGTCGGTCCTCGCCCCCGCGGCGCGCCGCTCCTTTCGACCGCCTGTCACTCTGCCCACGCGTTCATGCCCACCGCTGCCTCGACTTCCCCGCGCTTCAGATCCAAGACGCTCACCGCCGCGTTGGCGTTCCTGTTCGGCAGCCTCGGCGCTCACCGCTTCTATCTGTACGGCACCCGGGACATCTACGGCTGGGCGCATCTACTCGGCACGCTGATCGGCATTCCCGGCGTGATGCTGCTGGTCGCGACCGAGCGCGCGTCGATCCTGGGCTGGGTGCTCGCGTCGATCGGCGCGGTTTCGCTGTTTGCCGCGTTTCTGGCCGCGCTCGTCTACGGGCTGCGCCCGGATCAGAAATGGGATGCGCAATTCAACACCCACACGCAACGCAAAAGCCGCTCCGGCTGGGCCGTCATTTTCGTCGTGATCTTTTCGCTGCTGATCGGTGCGTTTCTGCTGATGACCGGTCTCGCGCTCGCGTTCCAGACCTACTTCGAAAGTCAGGTCGAAGCGGCCAAAGCGATTTCGCAGTAATGCCCCCCGTCGCGGGACTCGCAGACGTTCCTGCGCGCTAGAAAAGCCTCAGTTGCGGATTGTCGCGCGCCGGTGCGGTCGCCTGCTCGGCGCGCGGCGGCTCGATCCGGCGGAAGTGCGACATGTCGAGAATGCCGCGGTCGCGCCCGTTCAACCCTAACCGGCGCACGGCCTTGTGAAAGCGCTGCCTGAGCAGATCCGCCCATAAGCCCTCTCCCTTCATGCGGGTCGAGAACGAAGAATCGTAGTCCTTGCCGCCTCGCATGTCGCGCACACGGCTCATCACGCGCTCGGCCCGATCCGGGAAATGTGCGCTCAGCCAATCCTTGAACAGCGGCGCGACCTCCCACGGCAGCCGCAGCACGATATAGCTCGCATTGCTGGCGCCCGCTTCGGCGCATGCTTCGAGCACGCGCTCCATATCCGGTTCGGTGACGAACGGGATCACCGGCGCGATGCTGACGCCGACCGGAATGCCCGCCTCGCTTAGCGTACGGATCGTGCGCAGCCGGCGCGACGGCGCGGCCGCGCGTGGTTCGAGCGTGCGCGCGATGTCGGCGTCCAGCGTGGTGATGGTGATCGCCGCCATGAATTGCCCGCGCTCGGCCATCGCCGCAAGCAGGTCGATGTCGCGCTCGATCAGCGATGATTTGGTGATCGCCGCGAACGGGTGGTTGCGCTCGCTGAGCACCTCGATCACACGACGCGTAAGACGCAAGTCACGTTCGGCCGGCTGCCATGCATCGGTAGCGACGCCGAGCGCGATCGGCTCGGGTACATAGGACTTCTTCGACAGTTCCCGCTCGAGCAGTTCGGGCGCGTTGATCTTCGCGTAGATGCGGCTTTCGAAATCGAGCCCGGGCGACAAGCCCAGGTAGCTGTGCGTGGGCCGCGCGAAGCAATAGATGCAGCCGTGTTCGCAGCCCCGGTAAGGATTCAGCGACACATTGAACGGAATATCCGGCGACGCATTGCGTGTGAGGATGGTTTTTGCGCGCTCCTCGAACACCTGCGTGCGCAGGACCTTCGGCTCCTCGTCTTCCTCGGCCGTCTGCCAGCCGTCGTGGACGGCTTCGCGCTGGTCGACTTCGTAGCGGCCTTGCAGGTTCGTGACCGCGCCGCGCCCCTTGCGAGGCGCCGGCGGCGCGATCGGAAATTCGGGAATGTCAGAGGTGTCGGGGTCATCCACGGCGGGCCACGCAAAGCAAACGCAAACAGGAAACAGGAAGCGCCAAAGGAAAACGGCGCAAAACACCTGTATAAATATACAGTGTTTACACCGTTTGTCGAGCACTTCGTTGGTCGCTTGATGCGCGTCCAACCCCGTCAGTGAACCGGCACCTACCCGCCCACCGCGATCGTCAGCGTCTCCTTGATTTCCTCCATCACCACATAGCTCTTCGACTGGACCGCGCCCGGCAGCTGCAGCAGGATATCGCCGAGCAACTTGCGGTAATCGGCCATTTCGCCAATGCGCGCCTTGATCAGATAGTCGAAATCGCCCGACACGAGGTGGCACTCGAGCACCTCGGGGATCTTCTGCACCTCGCGCCGGAACAGGTCGAACATGTTGCCACTCTTGTGATCGAGCGTGATCTCGACGAACACGAGCAGCGCCGCGCCCAGCTCGGCCGGGTTCACGCGGGCGTAGTAGCCGGTGATCACGCCGTCGCGCTCCATCCGCTTGACGCGCTCGATACACGGCGTCACCGACAGACCGACCTGCTCCGCCAGGTCCTTCATCGCCATGCGGCCGTCCTGCTGCAGGAGCCGCAGGATCTTGTGATCGAGCTTGTCGAGAGCCCGCACGGGCTGGCGCTGGGTACGCATGGTGTTTTTTCTAAAAATGATGAAAATACAATAACAAAACCTGCCTCACTGTTAATAGTATAGCGGTTAACACTGGGCAAACAGCATTTCACCTCACATTGCAGCTCGCCGAATCGAATCAGATCGAACCTCCGACGAGCGCCTTGCCCTCACTCAATTTTTGGATATCGGGAGCAGCTATGCGAGTCGTCGTTTTGGGCAGTGGCGTCGTCGGCGTGACGAGTGCGTATTACCTCGCGCGCGCCGGTCACGAAGTGACCGTCATCGATCGCGAGGCCGGCCCGGCGCTCGAAACCAGTTTCGCCAACGCGGGCCAGATCTCGCCGGGCTACGCTTCGCCGTGGGCCGCCCCGGGCGTGCCGCTGAAGGCCGTCAAGTGGATGTTCCAGAAGCACGCGCCGCTAGCGATTCGCCTCGACGGCACCGCGTTCCAACTGCAATGGATGTGGCAGATGCTGCAGAACTGCACGGCGCCGCGCTATGCGGTGAACAAAGGCCGTATGGTGCGACTGGCCGAATACAGCCGCGACTGCCTGCAGGCGTTGCGCGCCGACACCGGCATCCAGTACGAAGGCCGCACCGGCGGCACGCTGCAGGTATTTCGCACGCAACAGCAGTTCGACGGCGCCGCGAAAGACATCGCTGTGCTGCAGGAAGCCAACGTGCCATACGAGCTGCTGACGGCCGACGAACTCGCCAAGGCCGAACCCGCGCTCGCCGCGGTATCGCACAAGCTCACCGGCGGCCTGCGCCTGCCCGGCGACGAAACCGGCGACTGCCAGATGTTCACGACGCGCCTCGCGGCGCTCGCAGAAGAACTGGGCGTCAAGTTCCGCTACGAGACGTCGATCGACGCGCTCGCGATGGCGGGCGGCCGCATCGCCGGCGTGCAGTGCGGCGGCGAGCTCGTGCGCGCGGATTCGTTCGTGGTCGCGCTCGGCTCGTATTCGACGCGCTTCCTCGATGGCATAGTGAAGATTCCGGTCTATCCGCTGAAGGGCTATTCGATCACTGCGCCGATCGTCGACGCGGCTGCCGCGCCGGTGTCGACCGTGCTCGATGAGACCTACAAGATCGCGATCACGCGCTTCGATGACCGGATTCGTGTCGGCGGGATGGCCGAGATCGTCGGCTTCGACAAATCGCTGCGCCAGGCGCGCCGCGAGACGCTCGAGCTTTCTGTGAATGACCTGTTCCCGGGCGGCGGCGACACGTCGAAGGCGACGTTCTGGACCGGTCTGCGGCCGATGACGCCGGACGGCACGCCGATCGTCGGCCGCACGCCGGTGCCGAACCTGTTCCTGAACACCGGCCACGGCACGCTTGGCTGGACGATGTCGTGCGGCTCGGGCCAACTGCTCGCCGACTTGATGTCGGGCAAGCAGCCCGCGATTCGCGCGGACGATCTGTCGGTGCACCGCTATCTCGGCGAGACCGCGGGCGAGCATCGGCCGGCGTATGCGTGAGTTTGAGTGCGTGCGCTGACGCGGCCCTGGCCGCGGCGCAGGCCGCAACAAACAGCAGCCATACATACAAACGGCGCCTCGCGGGGCGCCGTTTGCATTTCAATGTGCTGCCGCGATCGCGGCCGGCATCGAGGCATGCTCAGAACTGGTCTTCCGACAGAGCCAGCACGCCCTCGCCCCCCTTCGCGCTGACGATCGCCACTTCGAGCGCCGCCGCCTGGGGCAGCACGTGCTCGGCGTAGAACCGCGCGGTCGCGATCTTCGCGTCATGAAACGCCGGGTCCTCGTCGCGCTTCGTCGCCGCGGCAAGCTGCGCACGCGCCATCTGCCAGCCGCCCAGCACGATGCCCGCGAGCTTGAGATAGGGCACGCTGCCCGCGAACACCGCATTCGGATCGCCCTTCGCGTTCGCGACGACGAAATCGACGACCGTGCCCAGCGCGCGCTGGCCCTGCGCGAGCTGGGTGCGCATCGACGCGAATGCCGCGCCCTGCTGCGCGCCAAGCGCTTCAACCGTTTCGGCAATGCCAGCGAGCAGTTCCTTCGCGATCTTGCCGCCGTCGCGCAGCGTCTTGCGACCGACCAGGTCGTTGGCCTGGATCGCGGTCGTGCCTTCGTAAATCGGCAGAATGCGCGAGTCGCGGTAGTACTGGGCAGCGCCGGTTTCCTCGATGAAGCCCATGCCACCATGCACCTGCACGCCGAGGCTCGTCACGTCGATCGACAGCTCCGTGCTCCAGCCCTTCACGATCGGCACCAGATATTCGTAGATCGCCTGATGCTTCGCGCGCGTCGCATCGTCCGGATGACGATGCGCGACGTCGCAGTGCGAGGCCGCGACGTAGGCGAGCGCGCGCGACGCCTCGGTGAGGCTGCGCATCGTCGACAGCATGCGGCGCACGTCCGGGTGCTGGATGATCGCGACTGACTGCTTCGCGGAGCCGTCCACGGGACGGCTCTGCACGCGCTCCTTCGCATACGCGACCGCCTTCTGATACGCGCGATCCGAGATCGCGACGCCTTGCATCCCGACCGCGAAACGGGCGGCGTTCATCATGATGAACATGTATTCGAGGCCGCGATTCTCTTCGCCGATCAGCTGACCGAGCGCGCCGCCGTGATCGCCGAACTGCAGCACCGCGGTCGGGCTCGCCTTGATGCCGAGCTTGTGTTCGATCGACACGCAATGCACGTCGTTGCGCTCACCGAGCGAGCCGTCTTCGTTGACGAGAAACTTCGGCACCAGGAACAGCGAAATGCCTTTCACCCCATCGGGCGCATTCGGCGTGCGTGCGAGCACCAGATGCACGATGTTCGTCGCCATGTCGTGCTCGCCCCACGTGATGAAAATCTTGGTGCCGAACAGCTTGAACGAACCGTCGGCCTGCGGCTCGGCTCGCGTGCGTACGAGCGCGAGATCGGAGCCGGCCTGCGGCTCGGTCAGGTTCATCGTACCGGTCCATTCGCCGCAAATCAGCTTGGGCACATAGGTCTGTTTTTGCGCTTCGCTGCCAGCGGTTAGCAGCGCTTCGATGGCGCCGTCGGTCAGCAACGGACACAGCGCAAAAGAGAGGTTCGACGCGTTGAGCATTTCGATGCAAGGCGTCGCGATCAGCTTCGGCAGGCCCTGGCCTTCGTAGTCGAGCGGATGTTGCACGCCCTGCCAACCGCCTTCGGCAAACTGGCGGAAGGCTTCCCTGAAACCCGGCGTCGCAGTGACGACGCCATCCTTCCAGCTGCTCGGATTGCGATCGCCGTCGACGTTCAGCGGCGCGAGGACTTCGCCGCACAGTTTCGCCGACTCGTCGAGCACGGCCTGCGCGGTGTCGAGGTTCGCGTCTTCGAAGCCGGGCAGCTTCGCGATGTCTTCGAGTCCGGCCAGTTCTTTCATCACGAACAGCATGTCCTTGATGGGCGCCGTATAGCTCATTTCGGTTCTCCTCCCTTGATATGAAAAAAGGGCGCGGGACTTGGTCGGTCCGGCGCCCTTCGCTTGCTGTCAGCGGCCTCTTTCAGGCGCCGCGGCGCTTAGCCGAGTTCGCTCACGAGTTCCGGCACGAGGGTGAACAGATCGCCAACCAGGCCGTAATCGGCCACGCTGAAAATTGGCGCTTCCGCGTCCTTGTTGATCGCGACGATGACCTTCGAGTCCTTCATGCCTGCCAGATGCTGAATTGCACCCGAGATGCCGACCGCGACGTACAGTTGCGGCGCGACGATCTTGCCGGTCTGGCCGACCTGATAGTCGTTCGGTACGAAGCCCGCGTCGACCGCCGCACGCGAGGCGCCCAGTGCCGCGCCGAGCTTGTCGGCCAGCGGCTCCAGAACCTTCGTGTAGTTCTCGCCGTTGCCGAGACCCCGGCCACCCGACACGATGATCTTCGCGCTCGTCAGTTCCGGACGATCGAGCTTCGTCACTTCGCGGCTCACGAACTGCGAGAGGCCGGCGTCGGCTGCCGCTTCGATCTTCTCGACCGCTGCGCTGCCGCCTTCGGCCGCGACGGCATCAAAACCGGTCGAGCGCACGGTGATGACCTTGATCGGATCAGCCGATTGCACGATCGCAATGGCGTTGCCGGCGTAGATCGGCCGCTCGAAGGTGTCGGCGCTATCCACTGCGGTGATGTCGCTGATCTGCGCGACGTCGAGCTTCGCGGCGATACGCGGCGCGATGTTCTTGCCGTAGGCGGTAGCCGGGGCGAGGATGTGCGTGTAGTGCTTCGCCGCATCTTGCACAAGCGTCAGCACCGTCGCTTCGACGTTTTCCGCGAGGCCTGCGGCGAGTTGCGGCGCATCGGCGAGCAGCACCTTGCTGACACCCGCAATCTTCGCGGCGGCATCGGCTGCGCCCCGCGCGTTATGCCCCGCGACCAGCACGTGAATATCACCGCCGATCTTCTGTGCCGCTGCGATCGTGTTCAGCGTCGCGGCCTTGATCGACGCGTTATCGTGTTCTGCTATTACCAGGTTCGTCATTTGCTCTGTCTCCGCGTTCTACTTAAAGCACCTTCGCTTCGGTCTTCAGCTTCTCGACCAGCGTCTTCACGTCCGGCACCTTCACACCGGCCGAGCGCTTCGGCGGCTCGGCGACTTTCAGCGTCTTCAGACGCGGCGTGACATCGACGCCGAGGTCTTCGGGCTTGACCGTTTCCAGCGGCTTTTTCTTCGCCTTCATGATGTTCGGCAGCGTTACGTAACGCGGCTCGTTCAGGCGCAGATCGGTCGTGACCACGGCCGGCAGCGTCAGCGACAGCGTTTCCGCGCCGCCGTCCACTTCACGTGACACCGTCGCCTTGCCGTCCGCCACGACGACCTTCGACGCGAACGTCGCCTGCGGCAGATTCGCGAGCGCGGCGAGCATCTGGCCGGTCTGATTGGAGTCGTCGTCGATCGCCTGCTTGCCGAGGATCACCAGTTGCGGCTGCTCCCTGTCGACGAGCGCCTTGAGCAGCTTCGCGACTGCGAGCGGCTGCAGGTCTTCGTTCGATTCGATCAGGATCGCGCGATCCGCGCCGATGGCGAGCGCGGTGCGCAGCGTTTCCTGCGCCTGCGCCACACCGGCCGACACGGCGATCACTTCGGTCGCGACGCCCGCTTCCTTCAGACGCACGGCTTCTTCAACCGCGATTTCGTCGAACGGGTTCATCGACATTTTCACGTTCGCGATATCGACGCCCGTACCGTCCGATTTCACGCGGACCTTCACGTTGTAGTCGACCACTCTCTTAACTGGCACCAGAATTTTCATGCACTCGCTCCAAAGTTACGAATACGTCAACCCGACGAACATTATAGCGACTGCCCTCATGACAGCCGTGTCGCGGGCGCTTTGCAGGAGGATATCGCTCCTCAGCGGCGTGACGGCAATATCGAACGATCGTTCTATTTTAATCTCCAAAAAACCCGGAGACAACCCCGGGTTCCGACTCAGACCTCTAATTTCGCATTGCCGTCGTGTTCTGCGAGGTCCGCGGGCGTTGCATCACCAGGAGGTGATCACCGAGCCGCCGAATTTGCTGTCGACGAACTGCTTCACTTCCGGCGAGTGGTACGCCGCGACGAGCTTCGCGACCCACGGCTTGTTCTTGTCCGCTTCGCGAATCGCGATCACGTTCACGTAGGGACCTTTCCGGTCCTCGATCGCGATAGCGTCCTGCGTTGGCTTGAGGCCCGCTTCCATCGCGAAGTTGGTGTTGATCGCGGCGGCATCGACATCGCCCAGCGAACGCGGAATCTGCGCCGCGTCAAGCTCGACGATCTTTAGTTTCTTCGGATTGTCGACGATGTCGAGCGGCGTCGCCTTCAGACCCGCCTCGGCGCGCAGCTTCAGCAAGCCCTGCCTCTGCAGCAACAGCAGCGCGCGGCCGCCGTTGGTCGGGTCGTTCGGCACGGCGATCTTCGCGCCCGGCTGCAGTTCGGCGAGCGACTTCACCTTCTTCGAGTAGATACCCATCGGATATGTGACCGTATCGGCGATACGGATCAGCTTGTAGCCGCGATCCTTCACCTGCGCCTGCAAGTACGGGTCGTGCTGGTAGCTGTTCGCATCCAGATCGCCGCCCGCGAGCGCTGCGTTCGGCTGCACGTAGTCGGAGAATTCGACGATCTTGATGTTCAGGCCGTTCTTCGCGGCGATCGTCTTCACGACGTCCATGATCTGCGCGTGCGGGCCGCCGGTGACGCCAACCTTGATCGTGTCTTCGGCATGCGCCGCGGTGGTGGCGAAGAGCGTTGCCGCGCCGAATACGGCGACCAGCTTGAGAATGAAGCGACGTTGCATGATGGACCTTTTCCGAATCTTTCTTAGCGGGCTTCCGAACGCCCTTGTTTATTTGTGGCTCAGACGACGCACGAGCCAATCCCCAAACGACTGCACCAGTTGCACGAACACGATCAGTATCAGCACGACCGCAAGCATCACTTCCGGCAGGAAGCGCTGATAGCCGTAGCGGATGCCGAGGTCGCCAAGGCCGCCGCCGCCGATCGCGCCGGCCATCGCCGAATAGCCGACCAGCGACACGAACGTGATCGTCAACCCGGCGACCACCCCCGGCAGCGATTCCGGCAACAGCACCTTGAGGACGATCTGGCTGGTGGTCGCGCCCATCGCCTGGGCCGCCTCGATGAGCCCGCGATCGACCTCGCGCAGCGCCGTTTCGACCAGGCGCGCGATGAACGGCGCCGCGGCGATCGTCAGCGGCACGATCGCGGCCGCGGTGCCGATCGATGAACCGACGACCAGCCGCGTAAACGGGATGACGGCGACCAGCAGGATGATGAACGGCGTCGAGCGGACCGCGTTGACGATCACGCCCATCACGCGATTCAACGCGACGTTTTCGAGCACGCCCTGGCGGTCGGTCAGATACAGCAGCACGCCGAGCGGCACGCCGACCACGGCGCCAATCAGTCCGGAGATGCCCACCATGATGAGCGTCTCCCAGAACGACTGGACGAACATATCGAACATTTCACTCAACATGCGAGAGCTCCTCGACTACGACACCCTGCTCGCGCAGAAACGTGATCGCCTGCGCGACCTTGGCCGGATCGCCGCCCGCGAGCACCGCGAGCGAGCCGAACGCCTGCCCCTGGATCTCGTCGATCTGACCGTGCAGGATGTTGAAGTCGAGCTCGTAGCGGCGAATCGTCTCCGACAGGATCGGCTGATCGACGCCGGAACCGGTGAACGCGAGGCGCAGCAGATGGCCGCTGCCGGTCTTCAGCCGCTGCGCGACGCGCGCCTTCATGGCGGGCGGCAGCTCCTGCGCGATCACGTCTCCGATCAGCGCGCGCGTGACTTCGTGGTGCGGCTGCAGGAACACGTCGATGACCTTGCCCTCTTCGACGACGCGGCCCGCGTCGAGCACCGCGACGCGATCGCAGACCTGCTTGATCACGTCCATCTGGTGAGTGATCATCACGATCGTCAGATTCAGTTCGCGGTTGATGCGCTTGAGCAGATCGAGGATCGCGCGGGTGGTTTCGGGGTCGAGCGCGGAGGTCGCCTCGTCCGACAGCAGCACCTTCGGCTTGCTCGCGAGCGCACGCGCGATCCCCACGCGCTGCTTCTGCCCGCCGCTGATCTGCGCCGGATAGCGGTCCTTCTGCGCCGACAGACCGACGAGCTCAAGCAGCGGCAGCACGTTCGCCTCGATCTCGTCGCGCTTCATGCTTGCCAGTTCGAGCGGCAGCGCGACGTTCTCGTACACGGTGCGCGACGACAACAGATTGAAGTGCTGGAAGATCATGCCGATGTCGCGACGCGCGTCGCGCAGTTGCGCGGCGGGCAGCGTCGTCAGATCGCGGCCGTTGACGAGGATGTTGCCCTCGGATGGGCGCGTCAGCAGGTTGATCGTGCGCACGAGCGTGCTCTTGCCCGCGCCGCTGCGGCCGATGATGCCGAATACCTCGCCCGCCGGAATCGTCAGATTGACATTGTGCAGCGCCTCGACCCACCCCCGGGGCCCGGCAAACCGCTGGGAAACATTGTGTATTTCGATCATGGACAAACGAAAACGGCGGAGGCTGCCGGCGAACATCGTGCTCCCGACAAGCGGCCGCCGTTTCTTTTATTGGGATTTGAGGTCGTCATTCTACCGCAGCGGCGTCATACCCTTTAATAATCAATTTCGATCTTTTCATAACCTAAGGGCATTAGAGCCGCGCCTTATGCACGAAGCTCACGCGCTTCGCGCCGCTACGACTATGATCGGGCCACACTCCTTCAGCACAGGCCGCCGCCATGCAGACTCCCCCGAGCCACACCGTGCGCGCGAGCGCCGGCAGTCTCAATAAAGATGCGCCGCAGCGCGCGTCAGTGACTACCGGCGATGGCACCCAGTTGCCGCTGTATCGCTGGCGGCCGAACGGGCCGATACGCGCGACGGTCGCGCTGCTGCACGGCCTCGCCGAGCACGCCGGCCGTTACGCCGCCGTAGCGGGCCGGCTCAACGCGGCGGGCATCGAGCTCGTCGCGATCGATCTGCGCGGCCACGGCCACGCGCCCGGCAAGCGCGCCTATGTGAGACGCTTCGACGACTACCTGCTCGATGCGCAGGCGCTGCTCGACGCCGCCGCGCAAAGCTGTGCGCCGTTATTCCTGATGGGTCACAGCATGGGTGGCACGGTGGCGGCGCTGTATGCGATAGAGCGCCTCGACGCGAGCGGGCGGCGCCTCGCCGGCCTGATCCTGTCGAGCCCCGCGCTCGCACCGGGCCGCGACGTGCCGAAGTGGATGCTCGTGCTAAGCCAGGTGATCAGCCACGTCTACCCAACCTTCCCGGCGATGAAGATCGACCCTGCGCTGCTCTCGCGCCTTCAGCCGGTGGTCAAAGCCAACCTCAACGATCCGCTCGTGCATCACGACGCGATTCCGGCGCGCACGGGCGCCGAGCTGTTGCTCGCGATGGCGCGCATCGAACGCGGACGCGCGAGGCTGCGCATGCCGCTGCTCGTGTTTCATGGCACCGACGACAAACTGACCGAGCCCGACGGCAGCCGCGCGTTCGGCGAGCACGCGGGCTCGCCGGACAAGACGCTCACGCTGCACGAGGGTAGCTACCACGAGACGATGAACGACCTCGATCGCGATCGGGTGATCGAGGCGTTGGTCGAATGGATCGAAAGGCGGGCGGTGGGACCGAGTTGACAAGACGCGGCGCTTGCCGGCCGTCGATTACCGCTTCCACGCCGGCGCGCGTTTGTCGATGAAAGCCTGCACGCCTTCGAGCGCTGAGTCGTCCATCATGTTGCAGGCCATCGTCTGCCCCGCGAGCTGGTACGCGGCTTCGATTCCCATTTCGAGCTGCCGGTAGAACAGGCCCTTGCCCGCGCTGACAGCTTCGACCGGCTTCGCGCAGATGCTCGCGGCGAGCCGCGCGACTTCGTCGTCGAGCGCATCGGCAGGGGCGACGCGGTTCACGAGCCCCTGCTTGCGCGCTTCGGCGGCGTCGATGAAATCGCCGGTCAGCAACATTTCGAGCGCGGCCTTGCGCGAAAGGTTGCGCGACAGCGGCACCGACGGTGTCGCGCAGAATAATCCGAGGTTCACGCCCGATACGGCGAAGCGCGCGGTATCGGCGGCGACCGCGAGATCGCACATTGCGACCAGCTGGCAGCCGGCGGCGGTCGCAATGCCATGCACGCGCGCGATCACCGGCTGCGGCATGCGCTGGATCGTCAGCATCAGCTTCGTGCAGCGCGCGAACAGTTGCTGGTAGTAAGCAAGCGATGGCGCCGCGCGCATTTCCTTCAGGTCGTGCCCCGCGCAGAACGCGCGGCCAGCGCCGGCGATCACGACCACGCGGGCATCGGTCTTCGCGATCTCGATCAGCGTCTGCTGCAGTCCGTCGAGCAACGCTTCGGACAGCGCGTTGAACGCATCGGGCCGGTTCATCGTCACGCGCACGACGCCCGCTACGCGATACGCATCGTGTTCGATCGTAACCAGCGACGCATCGCCGGTGCTGGCGGGACTGCTGTTCATGGCTCGCTCCTCGGTGCGTGAATGTCGATTTTCGCTCGCTGGCTTTCGAGCCGCTGTCGCCGCGTGCAGGCGGGCAAACCTCAGATCTCCGCCAGCGATCGCACGTGCGCGACCACGCTGCGTCCGAGCGCCGACAGGTTGTAGCCGCCCTCGAGACAACTGACGATGCGCCCACGCGCATAACGCCGCGCGATCTCGCGCATCTGGTCGGTGATCCATGCGTAATCGTCTTCGACGAGGCCCATGTTGCCGAGGTCGTCCTCGCGATGCGCGTCGAAGCCGGCCGAGATGAACAGCATCTCCGGCCTGAATTCATGCAGCCGCGGCAACCACAGCATATCGACCGCTTCGCGCACAGCCATGCCGTTCGAACGCGCCGGCATCGGCACGTTGCACATGTTGGACGCCTGGTTGTCGGCGCCGGTGAACGGATAGAACGGGTGCTGGAAGATGCTGCACATCAGCACGCGCGGGTCGCCCGAGAACGCGGCCTCGGTGCCGTTGCCGTGATGCACGTCGAAGTCGATGATGGCGACGCGCGCGAGACCATGCACGTCGAGCGCGTGGCGCGCGGCGATCGCGATGTTGTTGAAAAAGCAGAAGCCCATCGCACGCGCCGGCTCCGCGTGATGGCCCGGCGGCCGCACGCTGCAGAACGCGTTGTCGTAGCGGCCTTCGATCACCGCGTCGGTGGCGGCGACCGCCGCGCCCGCCGCGCGCAACGCGGCCTGCCACGTGTGCGGATTCATCGCCGTGTCGGGATCGATCTCGGCCATGCCCTCGACGGGCGAGCGACCGCGGATGTAGTCGACGTGCGCCTGCGTGTGCACTCGCAGCAGCGCGGCCTCGTCGACGAGCGGCGGCGATTCGCGCTCGATCAGCGCGTCGATGCGGCTTGCGATCAGTTGATCCTCGATCGCCTGCAGGCGCGCGGGACACTCGGGGTGCCACTGCCCCATGTCGTGCAGCAGACAGTCGGGGTGGGAATAGAAGCCTGTTGCCATAGTTCGTGTTGTGCGTCTCTTCTGCGCGGCGCATGAACTGCGCGCGCGGCGTGTCTCCGTCGAGCGGCGCGCGCCCCCGCGCGCCTCCATTCGTCAAGTTACCACACGACGCCGCTGTCGCCGATTCAGCACGGTTTTGCGGGAGCCGTCGGGTATACTTCCCCGACCCGTTCTTCGCCGTTTCGTTCCTGCCGCTTTCCGACTGCTTCCAGCCTTTCACGCATCGCGCTCACTGCTCACCATGACCGTCAAGCTTGCTCTGTCCGCAGGATCCCCACGCAACCGGCTTCGCCTCGGCACCCACGCCGCCTCACTGATCGTCGCATCGTGCATGTTCATCGCAGCAAGTCCCGCGAGCGCGCAAAGCGCCACGAGGAAAGCGCCGGTGCAACTCGCGCAGAGCCAGCCGCAGCAGCCGGTACCGCAAGGACAGACGTTCGAGGAAGAGATCATTCCGCAGCGCTATGCGAACAACGCGAACGTCGATGCGTTCATCAACGAGATGGTCGCGCGCTACGATTTCGACGAAGCGTCGCTGCACGCGCTGTTCACCGGCGTCAGCTACTCGGCGACCGCGGTGAAGCTGGTCACGCCGTCGCCGACGCCGTCGGTCAAGAACTGGCGTTCGTATCAGGCGCGCTTCCTCGACCCGGTTCGCGTCAATGCCGGCGTGCAGTTCTGGCGCGAGAACCGGGCCACGCTGCAGCGCGCGTATCAGGAGTTCGGCGTGCCGCCGGAGATGATCGTCGGCATCATCGGCGTCGAGACCATCTACGGTCGCTACATGGGTAATTTCCGCGTGCTCGATGCGCTGACCACGCTGAGCTTCGATTATCCGAACACCGCGAATCGCGCGGACCGCCAGGCGACCTTCCGCAAGAATCTCGAAGACTACCTGGTGTGGACGCGCGACGCGCAGATCGACCCGAACACGGTGCTCGGCTCGTACACCGGCGCGATCGGCATTCCGCAGTTCCTGCCGAGCAGCATCGTCCAATACGCGGTCGACTACGAAGGCAACAAGCGCATCGATCTGCGCACGAGCGATGCGGATGCGATCGGCAGCGTCGCGAATTATCTGCGCCAGAACGGCTGGGAAAGCGGCCGGCCGGTGGTATGGCGAATCGGCTCGGACGCGGGCAGCCTCGGTGTCGCGCAGGCCGCGGCCAATGGGCAGCCGGAGCCGCACTGGCCGCTCGACCAGTTGCTGCGTGCCGGCCTCGTGCTGAACGAGCCGAACCTCGACATTGCTTCCGAAGCGGGCACGCCGGTCACGGTGGTCGATCTGCCGACGCCGGGACGCGGCACCGAGTTCGTGCTCGGCCTGAAGAATTTCTACGTGCTCACGCGCTACAACCGCAGCTTCTTCTATGCGCTCGCGGTGTACCAGCTCGGTCAGAAGATCAAGGGGCAGATGGAGGCGATCGACGCGGCGAATGCCGCGAAAGCGGCCAACAACGGCGGCGCGTCGCAAGGCCAGGCGGATCAGTCGAACTCAGATTCGCAGTGAGTCGCGCCGCGAGTCGCCGTGCGCGCCTCGCGTTGAAGGACGTAAAAAAGCGCCGGCTCGACCGGCGCATTTTTATTGGTTCGCGCACCCACGAAGGCGCCGGCGACCCGCTTACGCGGGAAATACCCCCGTGGACAGATAACGGTCGCCGCGATCGCAGACGATGAACACGATCGTCGCGTTCTCGACCTGACGCGCGATGCGCAGCGCGACTTCGCACGCGCCACCCGACGAAATGCCCGCGAAGATGCCTTCGACCGACGCAAGGCGGCGCGCCATCGCCTCGGCCGCGGATTGACTGACGTTCTCCACGCGGTCGACGCGGCTGCGGTCGAAGATTTTCGGCAGATACGCTTCCGGCCACTTGCGAATACCCGGAATACGCGAGCCCTCTTCCGGCTGCGCGCCGATGATTTCGATCTGCTGCTTCTGCGTTTTCAGATACGTCGAGACGCCCATGATCGTGCCGGTCGTGCCCATCGACGACACGAAGTGCGTGATGCGCCCTTCCGTGTCGCGCCAGATTTCCGGGCCCGTGCCTTCGATGTGCGAGGCCGGATTGTCCGGGTTCGCGAACTGATCGAGGATGATGCCCTTCCCCTCGCGCTGCATCTGCTCGGCGAGATCGCGGGCGTATTCCATGCCGCCTTTGACCGGCGTCAGAATGATTTCCGCGCCGTAGGCGGCCATGCTCTGACGGCGCTCGACCGACAGATCTTCCGGCATGATCAGCACCATCTTGTAGCCGCGAACCGCGGCGGCCATCGCGAGCGCGATGCCGGTGTTGCCGCTCGTCGATTCGATCAGCGTGTCGCCCGGCTTGATGCGTCCGCGCGCTTCGGCCTTCTTGATCATCGACAACGCCGGCCGGTCTTTCACCGACCCCGCAGGATTGTTGCCCTCGAGCTTCGCGAGGATCACATTGTTGCGGCTACGGATCTCGTCGTCGGGAAGCCGGACGAGTTGTACGAGCGGCGTGTTGCCGACCGTGTCTTCAATCGTTTTGTATGCCATATGGGGTCTAGCAATCGATGCGCGAAAGAGTGTCTTCAATCCATCGATTCTAAACCACGATCTCCGGCGCTGCCCTGCAGCCCTTCTGTCCGCATGGATGCAGGCGGATGCTACGCAAAAACCCCGCGGCTGCGAGCCGCGGGAAAACGTGCGTACCAATCGATGCAATGGAACGTTCGCGAACCCTGCGCGCCGCAAGCCGCTCGTCGGCATGGCACGCGCAAGGCTCGCGGCCGCTTACTTCTTCACCGCCACTGCGGCGGCGCCCTTCTGCGTGGCGGCGGACGCGGCCGTAGCGGCCGGCTCCTTGCCCGCCGCAGCTGCCGCAACCTGCGTGCTAGCAGCCGCGCCAGCCGGTCCGACAGCGAGACCCTCCGCCTGCAGGCGCTCGATGGTGTGCGCGCCCATGCCCTTGACGCGCTTGCCGAGATCCGCCGCGTCCTTGAACGGGCCGTGCGCATTACGTTCCTCGACAATCGCTTTGGCTTTTGCCGGACCGATGCCCTTAATGCCGCGCAGCGCGTCTTCGTTAGCCGTGTTGACGTCGACCGCCGCATACGCGTGGCCGAAAGCGGCGAGCATCGCCGCGGTAACCAGTACTTTTCGAAACATATTGGAATCTCCCTGTTGCCACTGGCCGGCGACCATCACCGGCCAGGAGATTCCAGTTTAAAGAGGATGACGTACGAATCACACCTGGCCGAACAGCCAACGCACGTAACGATCGACGCCTTCCTGCACGCTCAGAAATGGCGCGTCGTAGCCGGCCGTGCGCAGTTTCGACTGATCGGCCTGCGTGAAGCACTGATACTTGCCGCGCAGCGCGTCGGGGAACGGAATGTATTCGATCAGGCCGCGTTGCACCTGATCCGCAAGCGACAGCGCCGGCTCGTTGTTCAGCGCGCGCAGCGTGTTGACCACAGTGCTCGCGATATCGTTGAACGGCTGCGCGCGGCCGGTGCCGAGATTGAAAATGCCTGACTTCTCCGGATGATCGAAGAAGAACAGGTTGACCTTGACGACGTCTTCGACCGAGATGAAATCGCGCGTCTGCTCGCCGGCCGCATAGCCGTTGTACTCGCCGAACAGCTTGACCTTGCCCTCGGCGCGGAACTGGTTGAAGTTATGAAACGCGACCGACGCCATGCGCGCCTTGTGCGTTTCGCGGGGACCGTAGACGTTGAAATAACGGAAGCCCACAATCTGGCTCTTCGCCGTCTGCAGCACGCGGCGAATCACCTGATCGAACAGGAACTTCGAATAGCCGTACACGTTCAGCGGCTGCTCGACCTCGCGCTCCTCGACGAAGCGGCTCGAGCCGCCATACGTCGCCGCCGACGACGCGTACAGGAACTGGACGTTCTGCGCGAGGCAGATGTCCAGCACGTCGCGGCTATAGCGGTAGTTGTTGTCCATCATGTAGCGGCCGTCGGTTTCCATCGTGTCCGAGCAGGCGCCTTCGTGGAAGATAGCGCGCACCTTGCCGAAGTCGCCGCGCCTGAAGCGCTCGACGAATTCGGTTTTGTCGAGATAGTCGTCGATTTCGCAGTCGACCAGATTCCTGAACTTGTCCGCGCGCGTGAGGTTATCGACGGCGATGATGCGCTGTTCGCCGCGCTCGTTGAGCGCCTTCACGAGATTGCTGCCGATAAAACCGGCCGCGCCGGTGACGATGACGGTCATGGTGATCCTGCGGTAGTGAGCTTCGTTCAGTCAACGCCGCGCGGGGCCCGCTGGTCCGTCGGACGACGGCGCCCCGCGGGCTGCATCAGGAAAAGAGTTCGTCGTAGTCGACGGTGGCGGTGCCCAGTTTGCCGACTACGATGCCGGCCGCGCGATTCGCGAGTCCGACCGCGTCGACGAGCGAAAGACCTGCGCCGAGCATCGCGGCGAGTGTCGCAATCACCGTGTCGCCCGCGCCCGACACATCATACACTTCGCGCGCAACGGCCGACGCGTGCAGGATGCCATCGTCGGAGAACAGCGTCATGCCCTCCTCCGAGCGCGTCAGCAGCAGCGCCTTGAACTGGAGCTCGGCGCGCAGCTTCGTGACGCGCGCGATCAGATCTTCCTCGGACTTCCACTGTCCGACGACCTCGCGCAATTCCGCGCGATTCGGCGTGATCAGCGTCGCGCCGCGATAGCGCTCCCAGTCGTCACCCTTCGGATCGACCAACACGGGTTTGCCAGCCGCGTGCGCCTTCGCGATCATTTGCGTGACGTGCGTGAGGCCGCCCTTCGCGTAGTCGGACATCAGGATCACGTCGTATGACGGCAGCAGCTCGTCGAAACGCGCGAGGCCCGCTAGCAGCACCTCGTGTGCCGGCGAGTTTTCGAAATCGACGCGCAGCAATTGCTGCTGACGCGACAGCACGCGCAGCTTGATCGTCGTCAGCAAGGCCGGATCTCGCTCCAGATGCGGCGTCACACCGCTTTCGCCGAGCAGCTGCACGATGCGCTCGCCGGGCTCGTCATGACCGACCACGCACAGAAGACCCGCCTGCGCGCTGAGCGCGACCGCGTTGCGCGCGACGTTCGCCGCGCCGCCCAGCCGATCTTCCTGGCGCTGCACGTGCACGACCGGCACGGGCGCCTCCGGAGAAATGCGATTGACGTCGCCGAACCAGTATCGGTCGAGCATCACGTCGCCGACCACCAGCACGCGCGCCGCGTTGAGCTGCGCGCGCGGCACGACCGTGAGCTTCTGCGCCGTCATGGACGCGGGCGCCGCGGGCATGGCCTCAGGCATCGGCCGGAAGTTCAGAGGGTTGGGCATAGGGGCGTCCAATGGCGTGGTAGTCGATACCGAGCTCGGTCATCGCGTCCGGTTCGTACAGATTGCGGCCGTCGAAAATCAGCGGTGTCTTCAGCACCGATTTCAGATGCACGAAATCAGGACTCTTGAACTCCTTCCACTCGGTCACGATCACGAGCGCGTCGGCGCCGATCAGCGTTTCGTCCTGGGTGCTCATGAAGGTGAGACGCGCCAGATGCTCTGGCGCAGCGTGCAGATCCATCGCGAATACGCGACGCGCCTCGGTCACGGCGACCGGATCGTACGCACGCACGTTCGCGCCGCGCGCAAGCAACTCGCCGATCACGCGACGGCTCGGCGCCTCGCGCATGTCGTCGGTATTCGGCTTGAACGCGAGACCCCACACCGCGAACGCGCGGCCGCTCAAATCCTCGCCGAGCTTCGCGGTGATCTTGTTCACGAGCACGTCCTTCTGCTGGTAGTTCACTTCCTCGACCGCCTCGAGAATCCGCAGGTTATGGCCGCTCTCGCTCGCGGTGCGGATCAGCGCCTGCACATCCTTCGGGAAGCACGAGCCGCCATAGCCACAGCCCGCATACAGGAAGTGATAGCCGATGCGCGGATCGGAACCGATGCCGCGGCGCACCGCTTCGATGTCGGCGCCGACCTTGTCCGCGAGGTTCGACATCTCGTTCATGAACGAGATGCGCGTCGCGAGCATCGCGTTGGCCGCGTACTTGGTGAACTCGGCCGAGCGAACGTCCATGTACAACGTGCGTTCGTGATTGCGGTTGAACGGCGCGTACAGACGCTTCATCATTTCGCGCGCCCGCACGCCCGGTTCGTCTTCGTCGATACCGATCACGATACGGTCGGGGCGCATGAAGTCGTCGACGGCTGCACCTTCCTTCAGGAACTCGGGATTCGACACGACCGAGAAGCGATGCTGCGCACTGCCGGCGAGCCCGCGCTTCGCGAGCTCTTCATTGATCACCGCGCGCACGCGCTGCGCGGTGCCGACCGGCACCGTCGATTTGTCGACGATCACCTTGAAACCATTCATCGTGCGGCCGATGTTGCGCGCGGCCTCGAGCACATATTGCAGATCGGCGGAGCCGTCTTCGTCGGGCGGCGTGCCGACCGCGATGAACTGCACGTCGCCGTGCGCGACGCTCGCGGCGACATCGGTCGAGAACGTGATGCGGCCAGCCGCGCGCGTGCGGGCGATCATCTCCTGCAAGCCCGGTTCGTGAATCGGCACGCCGCCCTTGTTGAGGATGTCGATCTTGCGCTGATCGACGTCGAGACAGAAGACGTCATTGCCGATTTCGGCGAGACATGCGCCGGTGACAAGGCCCACATAGCCGGTGCCGATAATGGTGATTTTCATACGCTTTCCGGTGGAAGGTTCCGGTAATGAATGCCGCTCATGAGGCCGGCGATAAACTCGTTGCGAAATTCGCGGAGCGGTTGCGGGGCAATGAACGCCGACGCGGCCAAAGCCGCCCGTGCGGCGTCAACTCGAAGCGGTAATCGGCTCGATGCGGCGCGGCGCATAGGTTTCCCAACCGCTGCATCCCGGGCACTGCCAGTAGAAAAGCCGCGCCCGGAAACCACAATTCTGGCACGTATAGCGTGGCAGATTCTTGGTGCGCTGGCGGATCAGAGTGCGCATCAGTTCGAGCTCGCTGCGCCGCGGCTCTTCGGCGACGGCCTGCTGCGCTTCGAGCAGACGCGTCATGCCGGCCAGATTCGGCGACTTCTGCATCTGCGTGCGCGCGAGCGCATGCGCGGCATCGGCGCCGCGCAGCGACGCGACGTGCTGATACGCGACATCGAGCAGATCGTTGTTCGGATGACGGTCGACCCACGTGGTCAACAGATCGGCGCCCTCCTGCGCGCGGCCGAGCGCTTCATACTCCTTCATGATTTTCTCGGCGACGAGCGGCAGATACGCGGGGTTCTGCTCCTCGACGCGGCGCCATTGACCGATCGCCGCTTCGGACGCGCCGCCGACAGCGTCGACGTCGCCGAACAGGATCGTCGCGCGCACGTTGGTCGGGTTCGCCTTCAGCGCGAGACGGAGCTGATGGCGCGCTTCGTCCGGTTTCTTCTGCTGCAGCGCTTCCTGAGCAAGTTCGCAATGGAACTGCGCGATTTCCTTGTCGAGCGACGGCGCGCCCATCGTTTCGAGGTGACGCGCGGTATCGATCGACTTGACCCAGTCCTTCTCGATCTCGTAGATCGTCAACAGCGCGCGTTGCGCGCCCAGTGCGTAATCGCCCGCCTGCAGCGAGCGGAAGGTTTCCTCGGCACGGTCGAGCAGACCCGCTTTCAGGAAGTCCTGGCCGAGTTCGTACAGCGCGTGATCGCGCTCGCTGACCGGCAGGTCCGCGCGGCTAAGCAGATTTTGATGCACGCGGATCGCTCGATCCGTTTCGCCGCGCCGGCGGAACAGATTGCCGAGCGCGAAATGCAATTCGACCGTTTCAGGGTCGAGCTTGACGACCTCGATGAATGCGTCGATCGCCTGGTCGGGCTGCTCGTTCAGCAGGAAGTTCAGGCCGCGAAAATAGGACCGCGGCAGGTTCGCGCTTTCGGACAGCAGCGTCTTGAGGTCGTAGCGCGCCGCCATCCAGCCGAACGCGAATGCGACGGGTATGACCAGCAGCCACCAGAAGTCTAGATCCATGCGATTAATGCAAATATGCGGGAAAGCGAAAACGAAAAGCCGCACTCAGAGCGCGCGGCGCAACGGAGTTCAGATCAGCGGTGGCATCGGCGGCTGCTCGACGACGGCCGGAGTTTCGCGCGCCACGCGCAACTCGCGCCTGAGCCGGCCATTCTCCATGCGCAGACGTACGACGGCCGGCATCGCCGACACGAGCCCCGCGAGCAAGCCGATCACGAAAAACGCGAGGCCGATCAGAATCAGAGGCGCCGACCAGACGTAGCCGGCGAGGAAATTCAGCGTAGCGGGTTGCGTGTTGGAGAGCGCCAGCACCAGCAGCAGCACGAACACCAGCACACGGATCAGCCAGACGATAAATTTCATGAATAGATCTCTTGACGGCAGTTGCGGGGTGACGCCGGCTCGATGACGCGTCGCGCCACGGTGTTGCCCGCGCCGAAGTGACCCGTATTGTAATGGATGACCTCGGGGCTGGGCAGCAAGTGGCGGGATGGCGCACTTACGGGTGATTCGCGAAATGCAAAGACAGCACCGGAAGGCGCCCTCTTCTCAAACGATGGACGAAAAAAAAGCGCCCGAAGGCGCTTTTCCTGGTCTTTTGCCGACTGGCTTTGGCCGCTGACGCTAGCTATGCCACGCTGCAAGACGCACAGCGGAGCCATTAAAGGTCGTCATCCGGCTCCTCGGCCTTCAGCGGCTCGCCCGCGCGACGATCCACCCGCTCACGCAATTCCTTGCCCGGCTTGAAGTGCGGTACGTACTTCTCGGGTACCAGCACCTTCTCGCCCGACTTCGGATTGCGTCCGACGCGGGAGGGACGGCGGTTGAGGCCGAAGCTGCCGAAGCCACGAATTTCGATGCGATGACCTTTGGCAAGCGCCTCCGACATCGCATCGAGCATCGTCTTCACCGCGAAATCCGCATCTTTGAGAACAAGTTGCGGAAATCGCGTAGCCAGCTGGGCGACCAATTCCGATTTGGTCATACTGCAGCAGACCTCTCAGGCTTACTGGTTCTGGCCGTCGAGCTTGGCCTTCAGCAGCGCGCCCAGGTTCGTCGTGCCGGTAGCGGCTGCGCTCGAATCCGAAGCAGCGAGACCGCGGATGGCTTCCTGCTGCTCAGCCGAATCCTTCGCCTTGATCGACAGGTTGATGCCACGCGACTTGCGATCGATGTTGATGATCATCGCGTTGACCTTGTCGCCTTCCTTCAGCACGTTGCGAGCGTCTTCCACGCGGTCCTGGGCGATTTCCGAAGCACGCAGGTAGCCTTCGACTTCACCCGACAGCTGGACCACAGCACCCTTCGCGTCCACCGACTTGACCGTACCGTCGACGACCGAACCCTTGTCGTTCATTGCAACGTAGTTGCTGAACGGGTCGCCTTCGAGCTGCTTGATACCCAGCGAAATACGTTCCTTCTCGACGTCGATGCCGAGAACGATCGCTTCCACTTCGTCGCCCTTCTTGTACTTGCGAACGGCTTCCTCGCCGGTTTCACTCCACGACAGATCCGACAGGTGAACCAGACCGTCGATGCCGCCCGGCAGACCGATGAACACGCCGAAGTCGGTGATCGACTTGATGGCGCCGCTGATCTTGTCGCCCTTCTTGAAGTTGCGGCTGAAGTCGTCCCACGGGTTCGGCTTGCACTGCTTCATGCCGAGGCTGATACGACGGCGGTCTTCGTCGATTTCGAGAACCATGACTTCGACTTCGTCGCCCAATTGGACAACCTTCGACGGAGCAACGTTCTTGTTGGTCCAGTCCATTTCCGACACGTGGACGAGGCCTTCGATGCCCGATTCCACTTCGACGAATGCGCCGTAGTCGGTGATGTTGGTGACCTTACCGAACAGACGCGTGCCCGACGGGTAACGGCGCGAGATGCCTTCCCACGGATCGTCGCCCAGTTGCTTGATACCGAGCGAAACGCGGTTCTTTTCCTGGTCGAACTTGAGGATCTTCGCGGTGACTTCCTGGCCAACCGACAGAACTTCGCTCGGGTGACGCACACGACGCCATGCAATGTCGGTGATGTGCAGCAGGCCGTCGATACCGCCGAGGTCCACGAACGCGCCGTAGTCGGTGATGTTCTTGACCACGCCTTCGACGATCGCGCCTTCCTTCAGCGTTTCGAGCAGCTTCGCGCGCTCTTCGCCCTGCGTTGCCTCGATGACAGCGCGGCGCGACAGCACGACGTTGTTACGCTTGCGGTCGAGCTTGATGACGCGGAATTCGAGCGTCTTGCCTTCGTACGGGGTCGTGTCCTTGACCGGACGCGTATCAACCAGCGAACCCGGCAGGAACGCGCGGATGCCGTTGACCATCACGGTCATACCGCCCTTGACTTTGCCCGTGATCGTGCCGGTTACGAGTTCGTTGTTGTCCAGCGCCTTTTCCAGCGACAGCCACGAAGCCAGACGCTTCGCCTTGTCACGCGACAGGATGGTGTCGCCATAGCCGTTTTCCAGCGCGTCGATCGCGACGGAAACGAAGTCGCCCGCCTGCACTTCTACCTCGCCCGCGTCGTTCAGGAACTCTTCGAGCGGGATGTAGGCTTCGGACTTCAGACCAGCGTTCACGACCACGAAGTTGTGGTCGACACGCACGACTTCCGCGGAGATCACTTCGCCAGCGCGCATGTCCTGCTTGGTCAGCGACTCTTCGAACAGAGCCGCAAAAGATTCGGTATTCGGGGTAGAGGTTTGCAGGTCGGACATAAAAATCAGAGTTTGCATGGTCTTCGGAACGCCTGGCTCACCGGACTGGTCAGCAACTGCGGCAAATACGCGAACGCCACGCGGGGTTAAAGGGTTAAAAAAACAACGCTTCGCGACCATCGCGAAGCACCTACCAACAACAGGACTGCCGCTGTGTGGCCACTACCGCGTGACCGTTTCAGTTACGCATGCGGGACCAGCGCTTCGTACCATTGCACCACCTGCTCGACCGCCTGGTCGACCGACAATGCGGAGGTATCAAGCAGCTTTGCATCCGCCGCCGGCTTGAGCGGCGCGGCCGCGCGCTGACTGTCACGCTCGTCGCGCTCACGCAAATCCCGGAGCAAGTCATCTATATTAGCAGAAAATCCTTTTTGGATCAATTGCTTATGCCGGCGCGTCGCGCGGGCCTCGACGCTCGCCGTCATGAACACCTTCAGCACGGCATCCTGAAAGATCACGGTGCCCATGTCACGCCCGTCGGCGACGAGCCCCGGCTCCTTGCGAAACGCCCGCTGACGCGCCACCAACGCGGTTCGCACGGGCGCGTGCACGGCGATCGCCGAGGCGCGGCTACCCACTTCCTCGGCACGAATTTCGGTCGATACATCGACGCCGTCGAGCTGCGCGAGCGCCTCGCGAAACGTGATATGAAGGTCGTCGATCAGTTTGACAAGTGCGTCGACGTCGTCTGCCGCAATCTCGTAGCGCAGGCTCGCGAGTGCCGCGAGCCGGTAGAGCGCGCCGCTGTCGAGCAGGTGAAAGCCGAGATTGGCGGCCACCATCGCGGCCACAGTGCCTTTGCCGGAGGCGCTGGGGCCGTCGATCGTAATGACGGGCGTCTGGTGAAAGGGACGGATCGATTTCATCTAAAAATGTCGCACATCGGGCAATTCGCACGCGAATCTGGGTTGCATCAGGGTTGCGCGAGCGCCGTGAAGCGCTCGAAATAATCGGGGAACGTCTTGCCGACGCACCTCGGGTCGTTGATGCGGATCGGCACACCGCCCAAGCTCACGAGCGAGAAGCACATCGCCATACGGTGGTCGTCGTAGGTGTCGATCGCGGCGTTCGGAATCAGCTTTTCGGGTGGCGTGACTACGAGGAAATCCTCGCCCTCCTGCACCTTCGCGCCGACCTTGCGCAGCTCGGTCGCCATCGCGGCAATGCGGTCGGTTTCCTTGACGCGCCAGCTCGCGATGTTGCGCAGCGTGGTCGTGCCGTCCGCGAACAGCGCGGCGACCGCGATCGTCATCGCCGCGTCGGGGATCAGGTTGAAGTCCATGTCGATTGGATCGAGCTTGCCATGATCGTTGCCGACGCCGCGCACTTCGATCCAGTCTTCGCCCATCTGCAGGTTCGCGCCCATCTTGATCAGAGCATCGGCAAAGCCGACGTCGCCCTGGATGCTCGCGCGGCCCACCCCTTCCACTCTCAGCGGGCCGCCGCCGAGCGCTCCCGCGGCGAGGAAATACGACGCCGACGACGCATCCCCTTCCACCATGATCGTGCCTGGCGACTGATAACGTTGCCCCGCTGGCACCACGAACCGGTGCCAGCCATGACGCTCGACGTCGATGCCGAAGCGCGCCATCAGCTTGATCGTGATCTCGATGTACGGCTTCGAGATCAGCTCGCCGTCGACCTGCACGGTGGTGACGCCGCTCGCGGTGCGCAAGAGCGGCAGCGTCAGCAGCAGCGAGGTCAAGAACTGGCTCGACACGTCGCCGCGCACGCGGATCGGCGCGTCGGCCGTGATCTGGGCGGGACGGATGCGTAGCGGCGGATAGCCTTCGTTCTGTTCGTAGTCGATCTTCGCGCCGATCTGGCGCAGGCCGTCGACGAGATCGCCGATCGGCCGCTCGTGCATGCGCGGCACGCCGTGGATCCGGTAGTCGCCACCGTTCACGGAGAGGGCCGCGGTCAGCGGACGCACCGCCGTACCCGCGTTGCCGAGGAACAGGTCGGCCGTGCGCGCGGTGAACGCGCCGCGCGTGCCGGTCACGACGCAGGTGTCCCCGTCGCGCTTCAGACGTACGCCAAGCTTTTCGAGCGCGGCGAGCATCACGCGGGTGTCATCGGAATCGAGCAGGTTCGTGATCGTCGTCTCGCCTTCGGCGAGCGCGGCGAGCAGCAGCACGCGGTTCGAGATGCTCTTCGAGCCGGGCAGACGAACCGTGCCGGACGCACGGGAAAAAGGTCCGAGATCGAGGAATTCCATGATGTGTCCAGTTTCCGGTTATTTGGACGCGTCGCTGGCGGCCACGCCAGCAGCCGCGCGCTGCTCCTGCCACTGACTGCGCGCGACGCGCGAGCGCGCGAACACCGCTTCGAGCGCGGCGCCGTCGCCGGCCTCGATCGCCGTGCGCAGGCGCGCGAGCACCGCGGTATACGCGTCGAGCTCGTCGAGCAGCGCCGCTCGATTGGCGACGCAGACGTCGCGCCACATCTCCGGACTCGACGCGGCGATGCGCGTGAAGTCGCGGAATCCGCCCGCCGCGAACGACAACTTCAAAGCGGCGTCGGGCGAATTGAGGATCTGTTCGACGAGCGCGAACGACAGCACGTGCGGTAGATGACTGACCGACGCGAACACGCGATCGTGCTGCTGCGGCGTCATGTCCCGCACCAAGGCGCCGGTGGCGCGCCACATCGCCGCGACGCGCTCGACCGCTTCCGGCGCGTTCTCCGGCAGCGGGCACAGCACGACGTTGCGGTTCACGTAGAGATCGGGCAACGCGGCGTCGACGCCGCTCGACTCGCGGCCGGCGATCGGATGGCCCGGCACGAACTGGCCGATCCGTGCACCGAGCGCCGCTCGCGCGGCGGCGACCACGTCGGACTTGGTGCTGCCCGCATCGGTGACGATCGTGTTGGCGTCGAGATGCAGCGCGATGCGTTCGAGCAGCGGCTGCGTCTGCGCGACCGGCGCCGCGAGCAGCACGAAGTCCGCGCCCGCGAGCGCGTCGCGCAGCGAGGCGTCGTCGGTGAGCGCCGCAGCGCCGTCGATCACCCCGAGCGCCAACGCGCGCTCGCTCGACGCGGACGTCCGTCCCACCCCAACCACCGTGCGTGCCCCGCCGGCCTCGCCGCGTTCACGCAACGCGCGCGCGAGCGATCCGCCAATCAGGCCGACACCGAAAATCACCAGCTTGTTAAAAGAAAACGCGGCCACGTCGCTCACACAATACGGACAATAAGCGCGCCGCTCCTGCCGGCCGACGCGCGGGATCAAGGAGCAATGCTTACGCAGCGGCAGGCTCGGCAAGCGTCTTTTCGAGCGCCGCGAGGAACGCTTCGTTTTCCTCCGGCAGGCCGATCGTGATGCGTAGCCACTGCGGCAAACCGTAGTTGCCCACCGGTCGCACGATCACAGCCTGTTTCAGCAGCGCGAGATTCACCCGGGCGCCGGCTTCGTCGTCACCGCCGACGCGCACGAGCACGAAGTTACCTTCGGACGGCACGTATTCGAGACCGAGCTTGTCGAACGCCCCAGTCAAAAGCTTATAGCCCTGCGCGTTCAGCGCCGCGCTCTTTTCCAGAAATGCGCTGTCGTTCAGTGCCGCAATCGCCGCGGCCTGCGCGAGTGTATTGACGTTAAACGGCTGACGCAGTCGATTCAGCAGATCGGTCAACCCGGGCTGCGCGATCGCGAAGCCGATACGCAGGCCCGCCAGGCCGAACGCCTTCGAGAAAGTGCGCGACACCAGCAGGTTCGGATAGCGGCGCACCCAGTCGATCGAGTCATAGCGCTTGTCCGCCGACAGATACTCTGTGTACGCCTCGTCGAGCACGACGACCACATGGCGCGGCACTTTGCCGAGAAACGCATCGAGCGTCGGACCGTCGACGAACGTACCGGTCGGATTGTTCGGATTGGCGACGAACACGAGACGCGTGTCGTCGTCGATCGCGGCAAGCATCGCGTCGAGGTCGTGACCATAGTGCACGGCCGGCACGACGATCGCGCGCGCGCCGACGCCTTGCGTTGCGAGCGCATAGACCGCGAACGAATACTGCGAGAACACTACCGCGTGGCCCTTCTCGACGAACGCGTGCGCGGCGAGTTCGAGGATGTCATTGCTGCCATTGCCGAGCGTGATCCACTCGGCCGGCACGCCGTAGCGCGCGGCGAGTGCCGCCTTCAGTTCGAAACCGTTCGAGTCCGGATAGCGGCCGAGGTCGGCGATCGCCTGCGCCATCGCGCGTTGCGCGGATTCCGGCATACCGAGCGGATTCTCGTTCGATGCCAGCTTCACGATGCTCGCCTCGTCGAGACCAAACTCGCGGGCCACTTCCGAAATCGGCTTGCCGGCGATGTACGGCGCGATCGCACGTACATAGGAAGGGCCGAAAGACGCTGTCATGAAAATCTCCGAACGGCGATGGATAGTGAAATATGCGTTCGGGCAGCGCACTTGGTGCCGCCCGGACTGCGCTGCCAGCCCTTACCGGGCGCGCGGATACGAGCCGAGTATTTTCAGGAACGCGGCCTTCTCGCCGAGCCCGGCGAGCGCGGCGGCCACGGCCGGGTCGTCGCGATGGCCTTCGACGTCGATATAGAAGTAGTACTCCCACGTGCCGACGCGCGCCGGGCGCGATTCGAAACGCGTCATCGACACGCCGTGGCGCGCCAGCGGCTCGAGCAGCTTGACCATCGCGCCCGGTTCGTTCACGACGGACACAATCAGCGAGGTCTGGTCGTAGCCGCTCGGACCGGTCGGCTGCTTGCCGATCATCACGAAGCGCGTGCGGTTGTGCGGATCGTCCTGGATCAGCGCGTTGGTGACCTGCAGACCGTAGTGGATCGCGGCGCGATCGCCGGCGATGGCCGCGACGGTCGGATCTTCGGCTGCCATCCGTGCGGCTTCCGCGTTGCTCGATACCGCCTGGCGCTCGAGATGCGGCGCGTTGGTCGACAGCCAGCGCTGGCACTGCGCGAGCGCCTGGGCGTGCGCGCACACGCGCGTGACGCCGGCGAGCCCGTTTTGCGTGAGCAGGTTGTGATGAATCGGCAATGCGAGTTCGCCGCCGATGGTCAGTTGCGTTTGCAGCAGCAGATCCAGCGTGCGCGACACTGCACCTTCGGTCGAATTCTCGACCGGCACGACGCCGTAGTCGGCGGCGCCCGCCTCGACCGAGCGGAACACTTCGTCGATCGACGGGCACGGCAGCCCTTCGATCGACTGACCGAAGTACTCGTGCATCGCCTGTTCGCTATAGGTGCCGACCGGCCCGAGGTACGCGGCCTTGATGGTTTTTTCCAGCGCGCGGCTCGCAGCCATGATCTCGCGCCAGATCGCGCTGATGTGTTCGTCCGCAAGCGGCCCCGCGCTCATCTCCTGCAGGCGCGCGATCACCTGCATCTCGCGCTCGGGCCGGAACACCGGCGCGTTGAAATGCTTCTTGACCTCGCCCACTTCGAGCGCGACCGACGCACGCTGGTTCAGGAGCGCGATCAGCTGCGCGTCGAGCGCGTCGATGCGATCGCGCAGAGGTTTGAGTCGTGTATTGAGTTCGTCGTCCATGCGTAAAACGGCTCTGCCGGGTAACTGCTGGAAAAGATGCGCACGCCTGCCGGTCAGTGTGACTCAGGCACTGCGCTGTTCGAATTCCTTCATGTATTCGACAAGCGCTTTGACGCCTTCGAGCGGGACGGCGTTATAAATCGACGCCCGCATGCCGCCGACGGACTTGTGGCCCTTTAGCTGCACCAATCTCCGCGCTTTCGCGCCGGACAGGAAATCTTCGTTGCGCGACTCGTCGGCGAGGAAGAACGGTACGTTCATCCGGGAGCGCGACCCACGTTCGACCTTGTTCAGATAGAAGCTGCTCGAGTCGATCGTGTCGTACAGCAGCTTCGATTTTTCGAGGTTGCGTGCCTCCATCCCTATGAGGCCGCCCTGCTTCTTCAACCACTTGAACACGAGCCCGGCGATATAGATCGCGTAGGTGGGCGGCGTGTTGTACATCGAATTGTTCTCGGCGACGGTCTTCCATTCGAACGCCGACGGGCAGATCGGCATCGCGCGATCGAGCATGTCCTCACGCACGATCACGACCGTCACGCCGGCCATGCCGATGTTCTTCTGCGCACCGCCGAATAGCACGCCGTATTTGGCGATGTCCATCGGGCGCGACAGAATATGCGACGACGCGTCGGCGACGAGCGGAATATCGCCGAGGTCGGGAATCTCGAAGGTTTCGACGCCGTGAATGGTCTCGTTGGTGCACAAGTGCACGTAAGCCGGATCGTCCGACAGCTGCCATTCCGAGCGCACCGGCGCGCGAGTGAAGCCCTCGGCTGTCTTGCCGGTCGCGGCGAGATGCACGCTGCCGTATTTCTGCGCTTCCTTGAACGATTTCTCCGACCACGAGCCGGTGATGACAAAATCGGCGCGCGGTTTCGAGCCGAGCAGGTTCATCGGCACGATCGCGTTTTCGCCGAGTCCGCCGCCCTGCAGAAACAGGATGCGGTGGCTTGCCGGCACCTGCAGCAACTCGCGCAGATCGGTCAGCGCTTCCTCGTGGATCAACATGAATTCCTTGCCGCGATGGCTCATTTCCATCACGCTCATACCACTGCCTTGCCAATTCAGCATCTCGTCGGCTGCCTGGCGCAGCACTTCTTCGGGCATGGCCGCCGGGCCGGCGGAGAAATTAAAGACGCGCATGTGAGGTCCTGGAAGCGGGCGCGAAATAACGAAGTCGCGCGGGAATCGGCGAAAAGAACCGCGAAATGGCTCGCCGAAAAAGAAAATGGCCGTCTGCGCCAGTGCGCAAACGGCCATTATCGCATTGTCGCCGCCAACCCGCCACGCCGGGTGGCCCAACGGGTGCGACGACAGGCCCGCTGATCAGCGCAGCCTGCGAGCGGAATTACTTGGCAGCCGGCTTGACCGATGCGACTTCCTTGTCGGCCTGGTCACGCGTTGCCTTGATCGATTCCGGCATGTACTTCTGCATCAGACCGTTCACGACATCGCGGCCAACCTGGTCTTGCACCTGGATGAACTTGCGACCGGTCGGGCTCTTGTAGAACGTGGTCAGATCCTTGATTTCCGACGTGCTGTAGTACTTCGCGTACGCGTCGTACTGAGCTTGCATCGCGTCCTGACGGAAAGAGTCGGTCGCGAACACCTGGCCCGCGCTGTCCACCAGCTTCGGCACCGCGTTCTTTTGCAGCGTCGGCACGGCGGCTTGCTTCTGCTTGTCCGTCATCGTCTTGTTCTCGGTCAGCGCGTCCGACAGGATTGCCGGAACGAGCTGCTTGGCCTGCATCTGCGCGCTGTTGCCGATTGCGCCAACCAGCTTCTGCGCATCGATGGCGTCGAGCAGCTCCTTGATGGCAGCTTGCTTGGCCGGATCAACCGGTGCTGCTGCGGCAGCCGGCGCTGCAGGCGCCTGGTTCTGCAGCGCTTGAGCCATGGCGAAGGTCGGCACGATGGCAGCCAGCAACATCAGTTGTTTGAATCGTTTTTGCATCATTACTCCCTCAGAGAAATTAACTTGAACTGCACGCCACACGGGAAGGCGTACCGGCCCGGTACGCGGTGACCGCAGCGCAGCTTCAACGTATTAACGCAGACTGAAAGCCGCTGGCACGGATCAAGCCGCGCCGCCGCCCTCACCGCCGTTATCGCCTTCAGCGGAGCCGTCGGAATCGCTTTCCGACTCGACCTCGGCCTCAGCTACCTGTTGCAGACCGGACAGCTTGGTCCCTTCGTCAAGGCTGATGAGTGTAACACCTTGCGTTGCGCGTCCCATTTCGCGAATTTCCGACACGCGCGTGCGAATCAGCACGCCCGTCGTGGTAATCAGCATGATCTGCGCTTCCGGGTCCACGAGCGTCGCGGCAACGACCTTGCCGTTACGCTCCGACGTCTGGATTGCGATCATGCCCTTCGTGCCGCGGCCGTGACGCGTGTACTCGGTGATTGGGGTGCGCTTGCCGTAGCCGTTCTCGGTTGCGGTGAGCACCGACTGCTGCTCGTCGCCGGCCACCAGCAACGCGATCACGTTCTGGCCGTCCTCGAGCTGCATGCCGCGCACGCCGCGCGCCTCGCGGCCCATCGGACGCACGTCGTTTTCGTCGAAGCGCACTGCCTTGCCCGAATCCGAGAACAGCATCACGTCGTGCTGGCCGTCGGTGATCGCGGCGCCGATCAGGTAATCGCCCTCATCGAGACCGACCGCAATAATACCCTTGCGCAGCGGCCGGCTAAATGCTTCCAGCGGCGTCTTTTTTACCGTTCCCAACGCGGTCGCCATGAACACGAACTTGTCGGCCGAGAACTCCTTGACCGGCAGCACGACCGTGATCTTTTCGCCTTCTAGCAGCGGGAACATATTGACGATCGGCCGGCCGCGCGAATTGCGCGAACCCTGCGGCACTTCGTAGACCTTGACCCAGTACACGCGGCCGCGGTTTGAGAAGCACAGGATGTGGTCGTGCGTATTGGCAATGAACAGCGTGTCGATCCAGTCGTCTTCCTTCATGGAAGTGGCCTGCTTGCCACGACCACCGCGTTTCTGGGCTCGATATTCGGACAACGGTTGCGATTTCACGTAGCCCGCGTGCGACATGGTCACGACCATTTCCTGCGGCGTGATCAGGTCTTCGGTGTTCAGCTCGGTCGCGTTCAACTCGATCTTCGAGCGACGCGCATCGCCGAATTCGGCCTTGATGGACGTGAGTTCGTCGACGATGATCGCCGAAATGCGTTCCGGGCGAGCCAGAATGTCCAGCAGGTCAGCGATTTGTGCCATCACGTCGCGGTATTCGCCGATGATCTTGTCCTGCTCGAGACCGGTCAGTCGCTGCAGGCGCATCTGCAGGATTTCCTGCGCCTGCGTATCGGACAGACGGTAGAGGCCGTCGGTCTGCATGCCGAACGACGGGTTAAGTCCCTCCGGACGATAAGCTTCGCGACCGCCCGCCGACGCGTTTTCCGACTCGGCGCGCGACAGCATTTCGCGCACGAGCGACGAATCCCACGCGCGCGACATCAGCTCCTGCTTGGCGATAGGCGGTGTCGGCGCGGCCTTGATGAGCGCGATGAATTCGTCGATGTTCGCGAGCGCAACCGCGAGACCTTCGAGCACGTGACCACGTTCGCGCGCCTTGCGCAGTTCATAGACGGTGCGCCGCGTCAGCACTTCCCGGCGATGCGACAGGAAGCACGTCAGCATTTCCTTCAGATTCAGGAGCTTCGGCTGGCCGTCGACGAGCGCGACCATGTTCATACCGAACGTGTCCTGAAGCTGGGTCGCCTTGTACAGATTGTTCAGCACGACCTCGGGCACTTCGCCGCGCTTCAGTTCGATCACGACACGCATGCCGCTCTTGTCGGATTCGTCGCGGATGTCGGAAATGCCTTCGAGCTTCTTCTCATTGACGAGCTCGGCGATGCGCTCGAGCAGCGAGCGCTTGTTCACCTGATATGGCAGTTCGTCGACAATGATCGCCATGCGCTGGCCACGGTCGATTTCCTCGAAGTGTGTCAGCGCGCGCATCACGACGCGGCCGCGACCGGTGCGATAGCCGTCGCGCACGCCGGCCACGCCGTAGATGATGCCGGCGGTCGGGAAGTCGGGCGCGGGGATGATCTCGATCAGCTCGTCGATCGTCGCTTCCGGGTTCTTCAGCAGATGCTGACACGCGTCGACGACTTCATTGAGGTTGTGCGGCGGGATATTGGTCGCCATGCCGACCGCGATGCCGGACGAACCATTGATCAGCAGATTAGGGATGCGCGCGGGCAGGATAGCCGGCTCGTTCTCGCTGCCGTCGTAGTTCGGCGCGAAGTCGACCGTTTCCTTGTCGATGTCGGCCAGCAGCTCGTGGCCGATCTTCGCCATGCGGATTTCGGTGTAACGCATCGCCGCGGCGTTGTCGCCGTCGACGGAACCGAAGTTCCCCTGGCCGTCGACGAGCATGTAGCGCAGCGAGAAGTCCTGCGCCATCCGTACGATCGTGTCGTAGACAGCGGTGTCGCCGTGCGGATGGTATTTACCGATAACGTCGCCGACGATACGCGCCGACTTCTTGTAGGCGCGGTTCCAGTCGTTGTTCAGCTCGTGCATCGCGTACAGCACGCGCCGGTGCACCGGCTTCAGGCCATCGCGGACATCGGGAAGCGCTCGCCCTACGATCACGCTCATCGCGTAATCGAGATACGAACGGCGCATTTCCTCCTCAAGGGAGATTGGCAGAGTCTCTTTGGCGAATTGATCCATTATCCGTATCTTTTACGTGCGAAGGCGCGGTTTCGCCGCTTCTTCGCGTAAGCATTGCAGGCGCAACGCATCACGCGATTCTAACATGCCACGAATCCACGCCCGACGAAGGTACGTATACATGGTAGAGGGGCACCCGCCAACACTTCGCCGATCGCACAATTTCGGCCTCGTCAGGCTCGATTCCTGCAGGCGACCGATTCGCCGCTCAGCCCGAGCCGGCGGACCACTCAGACGAAAACGTTTGTTGCGCATGCACCACAATTGGAGGGGGATTTGATCGGGGACGGATTTTTTTTTCGTCGGAAGGGAACGATATGGCAAAATGCCAACGCACAAAGAGTCGAGACGCTGCTCGAAGTCTACACAGACGGTTTTTGTTCCTCACCAATGTTATACTTCGAGCAATGTATGACTGGTCTTCGTCAACAGGCTCGCAGTAAACCTGCGGTAATCTCAATTTCGAGAGGAGAAATATGAATAAACTTTCAAAGCTCGCGTTCATTGCAGCTACCGCAGTTATGGCTGCATCCGCCATGGCGCAGTCGGTGCCGGCATCGCGACAAGCTACCAACGACAACTGGGTGAATGGTACTGGCGAATACGTGTGGATGAATGGCACGAACGAGCTTTGCTGGCGCGATGCATTCTGGACGCCCGCAACGGCTAACGCCAAGTGCGACGGCGCTCTGGTTGCTCAGGCACCGACCCCGCCGGCACCGGTCGCTCCGGCTCCGGCTATCTCCAGTGAAAAGATTACGTATCAAGCTGATGCGCTGTTCGACTTCGACAAGGCAATCCTGAAGCCGGCCGGCAAGGAACGTCTGAGCGAACTGGCATCGAAGATCCAGGGCATCAACCTCGAAGTCGTCGTTGCTACGGGCCACACCGACCGTATCGGTTCCGTCGCCTACAACGACCGTCTGTCGCTGCGTCGTGCTCAAGCTGTGAAGGCCTTCCTGGTCAGCAAGGGCGTCGAAGCCAACCGTATCTACACGGAAGGCAAGGGTCCGCGCAACCCGGTTACCACCGGTTGCAATCAGAAGAACCGCAAGCAACTCATCGCCTGCCTCGCACCGGACCGCCGCGTGGAAGTCGAAGTCGTCGGTACGCCGAAGCAGTAAGCTGGAAAATTACCGCAGTATCGAAAGCCCCGCTTCGGCGGGGCTTTTTTTATGCGCGGATGCCGCGACGGGGCGTGATGCGCGACGCAGGAGCGTCCCGCTCCGCTATTAGCGGCTCGCAGCTCGCATCGGCACCCGCTAACGACGCGCTTTTGCCGCTCTTTCTCTCGCCCTATATACTTAGGGTTTATCCTCGAGCGTCCGCTCACCGCTTTCATCGAGGCAGCCTTCACCATGACCAACGCCGATCCCCACGAACTACAGAAATTCAGCGACCTCGCGCATCGTTGGTGGGACCCGAACGCCGAATTCAAGCCGCTGCACGAACTGAATCCGATTCGTCTAAGCTGGATCGACGCCCACGCCCATCTCGCCGGCAAAAAGGTGCTCGATATCGGCTGCGGCGGCGGCATCCTGTCGGAATCGATGGCAGGTTTGGGCGCTCATGTGAAGGGTATCGATCTGTCGACGCAGGCGCTCGGTGTCGCCGACCTTCACAGTCTTGAAAGCGGTGTAACCGTCGATTACGAAGAAATCGCGGCTGAGGCGCTGGCCGCACGCGAACCGGGCACCTATGACGTGGTCACCTGCATGGAAATGCTCGAGCACGTGCCCAGGCCGGCCGAGATCGTCGAGGCCTGCAAGAATCTCGTGAAACCGGGCGGCTGGGTGTTTTTCTCCACGCTGAACCGCAATGTCAAGTCGTATCTGTTCGCGGTGATCGGCGCCGAATACATCGCGCGAATGCTGCCGAAGGGCACGCACGACTACGCGCGCTTCATCCGCCCGTCGGAGCTCGCCGGCTTCGTGCGCGCCGCCGAGTTGCGCACGGCCGACATCAAGGGCATCGTGTACAACCCGCTCAGCAAGCGTTTCGCGCTGTCGTCCGACACGAGCGTCAACTATATGCTCGCCTGTCGCCGCGACGCCTAAATTGCCCGAACCGCCCCGATCCGCCTTATCCGAAACGAACAATGAGCGACCCGACTCCCCTGCCGCAACGCGAAGACAACGACGACACGCTCGGCTTTTGCCTCGCCGTGCTATTCGACCTCGACGGCACACTTGCCGACACGGCGCCCGACCTCGCGGCCGCCGCCAACAAGATGCGCCACGACCGGGGACTCGAGATGGTGCCCCTCGAGAAGCTGCGCCCGCTGGCTTCAGCCGGAGCGCGCGGACTGATCTGCGGCGCGTTCGGCATCGGGCCCGATCATCACGAATTCGCATCAATGCGCGAGGAGTTTTTCGCGAACTACGAAGCAGATCTGTGCATCGAGACAACGCTCTTTCCGGGTATCGCGGAAGTGCTCGACGAACTCGACGCGCGCGGCGTGCGCTGGGGCATCGTCACGAACAAGGTCGCGCGGCTCACCGAGCCGCTCGTCGCGCAACTCGGGCTCGAGGAGCGCGCCGGCTGCGTGGTGAGCGGCGATACGACCCCGCATTCGAAGCCGCACCCCGCGCCGTTGCTGCACGCGGCGCGCGAGCTGGACATCGCGCCGGAGCGCGTCGTCTATATCGGTGACGATCTGCGCGACGTGCAGGCCGGTTTTGCCGCCGGCATGAAGACCGTCGCCGCGGCGTACGGCTATTGCGGCAACGACATTCCGCCGACACGGTGGCACGCGCAACACGTCGTAGAATCGACGGCCGAGTTGCAAACCCTGCTGCGCGACATCGGCTGACAAAGTCAGACAGATCGGCTGAAGGGCGCGTCCGGCACTCTTGTTAACCATGTTGCACCATTCAGCGGCCACCCAGGATGCACGACGCGGCTCTCGATCTATTGTAAAATCTCGTTTGGCTCACATATGTGAGCAACGAACCGCGGGGGCGACCTGGTTTCGACAGGGGTTGCGAAGCGGCTAGGGCATGTCGAGGACCCGTCACCTCGTTAATCAATGGGAAAAACGTAACTGCAAACGACGATACGTTCGCACTGGCAGCCTAAGGGCCGCCGTCCTCTGCCTAGTTCACTGACGGGCTAGTGTCGCAAGACCGGTAGCAATACCGACAGAGGTCATATACGTCAGTTAAGCCTTGGCGGCGGCACGACGTCAGGGTCGAAAATTTAGTGAATCGCCGTAGCGCAGCGTGTTCGTCCGCGTCGCTACGGTTAAATCAAAAGACAGAACTAAACATGTAGAACTGGTCGTAGAGGACTTCTGGACGCGGGTTCGATTCCCGCCGCCTCCACCATTTTTTAAAGCAAAACCCCGCAAATTCAAAGGCTTGCGGGGTTTTGCTTTTTCTGGCCCATCAATTAGCCCATCATCGGGCAACGTTTCACGGCTACCCGGCGATTTTTCCTGCCGTTTGAGGGCCGTCGCGCGTTCGCCACACTCCGCTAGAATCCGGCTATGTGCGGTGCGCGACGAGGGAGGCCGTAATGAGCAAGCGGTGGAAAAGACGATTCTTGCGAAACCGTCCAGGCGTGCTATTCGGTGTATCCCGTTCCCGAGGCAGCGGCGCTATGGTGCCGCGTCGCGCGTGAAGAGGTAAGACAGGAACTGCGAATGGCGGTGCCGGTTGGTGAGTCGGATGCGATGTCGCGCGCAGTGTTGCGTCATCCGTATCTGCCGTGTCTTGAGCCGCGCATCCGCGCAATGCACCTTGCGATTGACGCAGGCGAACTGGACGCGTGCAGGGAGAACGGACGGCGGCTCCCGAAGGGCGAGCACGTCGCTTATGAACGTCGGCACGTGTACGGGCTAGATCTGAAAGAGTGGGCGAAAGCAATTGCCCCGAGCGAACGGCCTGCATTCCTGTTCGATGAAGTCGAACGCGGTATCCATCCGGGCATCACGCAGGAAGCCTATCAGTCGCTCAAGGCCGCACACGATGCGAAGGAACAAACCTTGATCCGCGCTAACGGGCGTATCCGCGAACTGGAAGATGCCAGGGCCAATGTCGAAGCCGAACGCAATTCCCTGAAAGGCATCGTGGACCGTATGAGCGCGCAGTTACAGAGCGCTCCGCCAGGCGAACGTTCGGAAACCACCTACCTCAACATCATTGCGGGCCTGGTACGCCTGCTGACGCCATCGCAGGTACAAGACCTCGCGGGCGCGCGCTATGACAGCCAGGCCGCCGTTATACAGGCTTTGCTGGCAGCGTTCCCAGCTAAACCCGGCATTTCGCAACGCACGTTACAAGAACGATTCGCGGCAGCGAACCGCAGTATCGACGCTTCCTGACGCGTCGGCCGCGCGGACCGCCGCAATTGCGGTAAGACACGCCGCAACTGCGGTGCTTTTCCCGCGCCGTCCATCTTTAATGCAGCCATGCCGCGCCACACCCCGGCGCGCACCTTCCTTAACCGAGGTGACAACATGACTGACAGCACCCCCATCTTGATTTCGCGCCGCCGCGTGTCGCAGATTTGCGGCATGGAACGCAGCGCAATTTACGAACGCATCGCACGCGGCGACTTCCCGAAGCCCGTCACCATCGGCACCGCGGCGGTGCGCTGGATCGAGGCCGAAGTGGTCGCCTGGGTGCAGCAGCAGATCGACGCGAGCCGCGCGCCGCAAACGGCCAAGGGTGTCCGCCGTGGCCGAGCCTGAACCGGACATCAACGCGCCGCCCGGTGACGCCGAAGCGCTCGCCGCCGCGCGCGCCGAATTCTGGGTGCGGTGGCGCGGCGAACTGCCCTACGTCGAAGCAAGCCGTCCGGCGACGCTGGCGGCGCGGAGCGAAGCCGCCCCAGCGCCGAAGCTCCGCGAACAGGAACGCTGCGCCGTCGTGCGAGGTCCGCGCCGCCGTAAGACCGAGGTGCTACTCGCCCGTTTCGAACGTCTGATCGGCAAGGAGTTGATTCGCTGCGAGTCATGCATGACAGCGGACGAATGGCGCGAGCATCGCGCATGGGTCGAGGAAAATGCGCGGGGCTCGCTCTGGGATGCGATGACGCAGCGTTCACACAGGGGGGCGCTGTGAGCAACGAGCGCTGGAGCGAAGCGGAGGTGATGCGCGCCGCCGCCCTGATCGAGTTGAACGATATCCGCCGTGAACAGATCGAGCGCGGCAGGCAACGACTCGCGAAGGCGAACGCAGAGGCGGCGAAAGCGGCCGCCCATACCGCGCCATTGAATGACAGGACTGGTGCCGCGCCGCCGTCCGAAGCGGTGCTGCTGCAATGCGCGGCAGACGTGAAGCCGCAGCCCGTTACGTGGCTGTGGCCGGACTGGCTACCGGCGGGCAAGCTGACGATACTCGCCGGGGCGAGCGGAACCGGCAAGACGACGCTGGCGCACGCGCTGGCCGCCGTCGTCACGCGCGGAGGAACATGGCCGGATGGGACCGCGTGCGCGCACCCCGGTGAGGTGCTGATGTGGAGCAGCGAGGACGATCCCGCCGATACGCTGGTGCCCCGTCTGATGGCCGCAGGGGCCGATCTGCCCAAGGTTCATTTCGTGCGCAACGTGGCGAAGACAGGCGGCGAACTCGTGCCATTCGATCCGGCCCGCGACATGCCGATCTTGAGCGAACGTATTTCCAGCATGGGCGGCGCGCGCCTGCTGATTGTCGATCCTGTGCTCAGCGCGATTGGTGGCGATGCCCACCGCGCCAATGACGTGCGCCGCGACCTGCAACCGCTGGTTGACCTGGCCGCGCGTCACGGCTGCGCGGTAATCGGCATTTCGCACTTTTCCAAGGGATCGAAAGGCAATGCGCCGGTCGAGCGCGTGATCGGCTCCCAGGCGTTTGGCGCACTTGCCCGCATGGTGCTGGTTACGGCAAAGGACGAGACCGCCGAGCGGCGGATTCTGGCCCGCGCGAAATCCAACATTGCGCCGGACGATGGCGGGTTCGGCTACGTGCTGAACCGGGTGGAGGTTCAAGCCGGGATCGTCGCGAACGCCGTGACGTGGGGTGAGGCTATCGAGGGCAATGCGCGCGATATTCTGGGCGAGGTCGAGCAGGACGGCGATGAACGCAGAACCCTTCGCGACGAAGCCCGCGAGTTTCTGGCGGGACTGCTGGCGGATGGTCCGATGAACGCCAGCCGCATCAGAAGGGATGCCGACGGAGCGGGTTATAGCTGGTCGACGATGCACCGCGCCGCGCACGAACTTAACGTCGAAAGAGTGAAACAGGGCATGAAGGACGGCTGGCGCTGGGCATTGCCGAAGATTTCAGACGGCGAAGATTTCACGAAGATTCCCGAACATGCTAGCGTGAAATCTTCGGAGGGGCGTGAAATCTTCGGTAGCGGCGCGGGTTTGCGGTCTGCCCCTTTGGGCGGTTTTGCCGAAGATTTCAGCGGCAGGGAGTTGGAATCTTCGGAGAAATCTTCGACGCAAGCCGGACCGGGCGACGACGATAGCAACGTGAAGGATTCGGTATGAGCGCCGCCGATATCGTGGAACGTGCCGCCGCGATGCGTGTGCGCCTGTGGATCGAGGGCGGCCGCATCAGTATGGAAGGACCGGCGAGCGCCGTCGCGACGATCAAGCCCGAGATTGCCGCGCACAAGTCGGAAGTCCTCGCGCATCTGCGCGCCGCCGCTAACGATGCGGTTGATTGTACGGGCGCGCTAATCGGCCCGGACGGCGGCGCGTATCTGCCTTGGGGGCCGTATCTCGCGCAGGACAATGTGCGGCGTCTGCGGGCGGAACTGTTCGCGATGATTGCCGACCTTGCGCAGGCCGAGGGCTGGACGCGCGAGCGCCACGCCGACACGATGACGCGCGCCGTGCGCGGGCCACTGGCGGACCTGTTGCCGAACATCGAATACTTCAGCGCGAAGGTCCGCGAACTGCGCGCCGAGGCGACGGCGCGCGAAGTGATGGCGGCGCGGTCGTGGAAATATGACAGCAGGATTCGATAGCCGGAGGGTGTGACGTGGCGGCGAAAAGGAAGGCGACAAAGGAGGCGGCCAGTGCGCCGCCACCAAAGCGCAACCCGGAGGCTTTGGGGCCGTCGGGCGAGCAGTATGAGGACCCGGTCAAGCGCGGCGCGCTGATCGCGTCAAGTCCGGTCGTACGCGGAGCCGTGACCGGGCGCAAGTACGCGGAGCCGGTGTTCGGGGCCGAGCTTGACCTGACAGCTTACCTGGCTGAACTGAACAGACAGGCCGCTGCGGTCCGGGCGGGCGACCTGTCCGGCGTCGAAGCCATGCTCGTTACGCAGGCCAACACGCTCGACATGATCTTTAACCAGTTCGCGCGCAAGGCGGCGTTCAGCGAGTATCTGAACCAGATGCAGGCGCATTTGTCGCTAGCGTTGAAGGCCCAGGCGCAATGCCGTGCGACGCTCGAAGCGCTGGCGGAGATAAAGAACCCGCGCCCGCTTGCATTCGTGAAGCAGGCGAACATTGCGAACGGGCCGCAACAGGTGAACAACGGCAGCGCGCCGCCCGAGCCTCCCGCGCGCGGGAAAAATGGCGAGACGACGAACGAACTATTAGCTCACGAGAATGGCGAAACGACACTGGACGGCAGAACAGCGGGCAAAGCAGGCCGAAGCAATCCGGCGCTGGAAACCGTGGGAAAGCGCAACGGGACCGGTGACTGACGCGGGCAAGACCGTCGGGGCTTCGAACGCGCTGAAACATGGCATGCGTTCGGCGTACTGGCGTGGCGAAGCGCGGCGCGTGAATGCGTTGCTGCGCGAGTGCCGTGCCCGATTAAAGGACCGGTGAATCGTTCGCGGCACTAATAGCCATTGATAACTTTTGATGGCGAATGCACAAACAGGCATGTCCGGTTTCGGGCGCATGATGCCCTTGCAGGTCGGGCGTTACGGGTGTTGCCCATGCCCCGAATTGAGGGCCGGTTTGAGTCTGCTCGTTTCGTCAAAGATACGCTCAAGCCCTGGGTGGACACCTCGTAGTCCTGCTACAACTTCGCCAGCCCAATCGAAATATGCCTGCTTGCGTTCGGTCGACCATTCCCTGGGCGGTCGTTCGGTGATATCGCGCAGGTTGCATATCTTGTCCGCAAGCTTGACGAGTTTCGCGCGGTCGCTCATGTGACGGGCATGATTAACCTGCTGGCGTTTGCGTTCACTCTTCGTGAGCGACCGGTCGTCCGTGACTTCGAGCACGATGGCGGCCACCTCCTGCCCGAACTCTCGCGCCAGTTCCTCGCCGGTCGTGTCGGTATCTTCGATAGTGTCGTGTAGCAGGGCGGCGATTAGTACGGCTTCGTCATCGACATGCCCCTCGTTCGCGAGAACGTTTGCCAACGCAACGGGGCGATTGATGTAGGGCGACGCCTGCGCGTCCTTGCGTCGCTGGTTGCGGTGCCGGTCGGCGGCGAATGCCAAAGCCTTGATGAATTTTTGCACGATAGGATGCGTCCGTTAATTGCTGTTGATATACGGGCGGTTTTCTTCGAGATTCTGCGTGGATCGATTGCAAGCAACCGCGCCGGTCTCCCTCGATGTTACGGTAACTCGCAGCGTCGAAGGAGATCGCAGAGGTATGAGAGCCGGGCGGTGTGATTATTTATCAAAGATTCAAAGCGCCGACCTGCCACCGCGAAACGACGCCGTGGAGCCTTCTGATGCGGAGCATCGCGGGCCAACTTGATATCAAGAATTCAAGGCGGCACTGTGAGCCGGTTCCCGGCTACACGAACCCAGCAACGCCATATGCTTCGATCATCAACGAGGCCACGCGGCGCGTGCGCTATACTGCAAATGTCACGGAGACACCGTGAACCTAGGATTGGCGTCCAGGAACGATACAGGCGGGCAACCGCCGACCGGCGGTTTTTTTACGCCCGCATCAAGCGCCCAATGGTCGGGCCTTGGTGAGGGAGCGCTTGCGCTCGCCGGTTTCCTGTATCGCCGGTACGCCAACCTTGCCCTGTGCCCGGCCACCTCAATTGGCGTTGGGGCGTCGGGTTCATCAACCCGATACAGGAGGCATGTCCAATGCACCACGTCCCTGCTCTTCCAGAGCAAACACAATCGTCTATCTCATTCCGTATCATCGGCACGCTACGCGGTGCCGCGCCCGACTTGAACCACGCGAACAGCAATGCGACGGGGTTAGGTCATGCCTGACTTTCTGAACGCCTCTGCACAACCGGATATCGCGATGCCTGACACCGTCGTTATCCGCGTCGATCAACTGCACGCACTGGCGGCGCTGCTGAGTCTGGAGGAAGTCGCAGAGCAGTTCTCCGCTCTTTCAACGGTTGCGCAGGTTTCGATTTTTGGTCTTTTCGAGGATGCGCTCGCGGACGTACGCGCCGTGATGACGAGAACAGCCGCTTCAGGTGAATGACCTGCTGCGCGGCCTCTGCAACCGGGGGCCGTCAGACGTGAATCCACCGCCCCCAAAGAAGCTGCAAATAGTGTCGCGGCGTGGATGCCGTAAGTCCACGTCTCGGCGCTGCACGGCTCGAAAGCGACGTGACTCCCGACAGTGATAGCTTTTGATAGCAGGCTCGGGATGACCCGACCGACGCGTTGGATGGATGGTCCGCCAGCAACACCATCATTGTTTTCTGACAATTGATGACACATTTTCAGACTTTGCCGGATTGAATCGGGGCGACTCACAGGGTAAAAGCGTTCAGGGGCTAAATTAGTCCCGCATCGCGGCCCTTCACCACTATTGCAGTCCCGATGTACCGGGCCGCGTCTCCCTCGACAACCAGCAAGGAGGCCAGCCGATGGCGGACCTGCAAGCCGCACTGCAAGCCATTCCAGGGCGGCAGACGTCTCACCTCGACGTACCCGGCTCGGACAGCGCAGCAGCGCTCTCAGTCGTATCGTTCGAGGCCACCGAGAAGATGGGCGCACCGACCGAGGTGCGCATCGAATTGACCCATCCGCAGCAGCTTGTGCGCGCCGACTACCTGAACCGTGATGCGGCTTTCAGCATCGTGGCCGACGATGGGACCGTGCGGAAGTTCTCGGGATATATCGAGCGCTTCTCGACCATTCAGACAACGAAGGATTTCACGAAGTACGAAGTGGTCCTGAAGTCACACTTCGGACGGCTCGAGGCCGTCACGACCACCCAGCCTTACCAGCACCTCACGACACCGCAGATCATCCAGGCCGTCCTGGGCCGGCACGGTATCCCGGCTCACCTGATGGCGTTCCGCCTGCGCCGCCAGTATCCGGTTCATGCGTGGCGCTTCCAGTACCAGGTGAATGATCTGGCCTATGTCCAGATGCTGATGCAGAAGGCCGGCATCTACAGCTATATCGTGGAAACGGAATACGGCGACCAGATTGTATTTGCCGATGACATCGACCACTACCGCTACGACGAGCCGCAACGGATCGTGGCGTACCGCGAGGCGGCGGGACTCGAAGCGGACGGGGTGGAAGCCGTCACGGCCATCAGGACCCATACCGTGACGGTGCCGCAATCGTTCATCGTGGCAGACTACAACCCGGACGCCGCCTGGGAGCGTTTGCGCGACACGGCGAATGTCGCGCCAGGAGACCCGACCACCTACGGCCAGCCGTACCTCTATGGCACGAACCACCTGGACCAGGCGGGCGCGCAGTGGGAAGCGCAGCTTAGGCATGAGGCGGCCATCGCCCGCCAGGTGGTCTATGAAGGCGAGAGCAACGTGCTCGCATTGCAGTGCGCGAGCGTACTCGAAACGGATATCGTGCTGCCCGATGCACCCAAAGGCATGGTGATTATCGAGATCACGCACAGCGGCGCGCGCGACCAGGCCTGGTCGAACACCTTCAGGGCGATTCCCGCCGACCGCCGTTTCCGTCTGGAACTGGAGCCAGAAAAATGGGCCAGGATAAGCGGCACACTCAGCGGGCGGATTTGCAGCCCGGACAAATACACCTATGGTTACCTGAACGCGGCAGGCTACTACGTGGTTCGGCTCGATGCCGATTTCGGCACCTGGCCCAATGGCGGCGAGAGCGTGCCGCTGCGCCTGGCGAAACCGTTCGCGGGCAAGCTGCAGACCGGCATGCACTTCGTCGCGCTGGATAATGACGAAGCAGTCATCTCCTTCAGGGATGGCGACCCGGACAAGCCCGAAATTTCAGCGTTTCATCACCACAGCCAGGCGCGCGACCTGGTGACGAATGACCGCCGCTGGCTGTCGCGCAACGTGATCCGCACGCAGAAGAACAACAAGCTGCGCATGGAAGACTGGGCGGGCCAGGAAGGCGTCAAGCTCAGCACCGAACACTCGGGCAAGTCGCAACTGAATCTCGGCTACCTGGTTGACAGCAAACTCGAATACCGGGGTGAAGGCTACGAGGCGAGAACATCGGGTTACGGGGTGAATCGCGCGGGCAAGGGCATGATGCTGACGGCCTGGGACCGCCCCGCCGCGACCGGCAAGCAGCTCGACATGCAGGAAACCATCGCGCAGCTTGAAAGCGCGCTGGCGACCGCAAAGGCGCTCGCCGCAACGGCCAGCAGCGCCAAGGCTGAACCCGCCGACACTGACACCCAGCAGCAGATGAACAGCGATCTGGACGGGCTGAAGAAGCCGGGGCTGCTGATGAGCACGCCCGCTTCGGCGGCGCTCGTGGCGGCCCAGGGCGTGCAGTTCGCCGCCAAGGACAGCATTTCAACGGTCGCCCGGAAAAACGCCGACTGGAGCGTGCTGAAACGCTTCACCGTCGCGGCGGGTGAAAAGCTGTCGCTCTTTGCGCAGAAACTGGGCATCAAGATCTTTGCGGCGAAAGGCCCGGTTGAATTCCAGGCCCAGAGCGGCCCGATGTCGTTCATTGCGGCCAAGGACGTGAACGTCGCCAGTGTCAACGGCAAGGTCAATCTGTCTGCCGCGAAGGAAATCATCCTCGAATGCGGCGGCGCGTTCATCCACATGAAGGACGGCAGCATCACGCTCGGCGGTCCCGGCGACCTGTTCCTCAAGACCATCACCGTGCAGAAGCAGGGCAAGGCGTCGCTGCACATTCCGGTGTCTGAGCTTCCGCTTTCTCCGGACGAGCGCCTTTTCAGCAACCGGGTTGACCTTTCCGGGGCAGTTTCTGCTGCAGAAAGTCTCGATCATCCCTGGGCGAACCTTCCCTACGTCGTGACGAACAAGACAGGCACCCAACTGGATTCCGGCCTGCTGGACGAAGCGGGCACCGGTCCGCGCTTCTTCAGCCGGAAAGCCACGGATGCACAGGTATGGGTTGGCACGACGGGATGGCATGCAGAAGAGGAAACGCTAAGAGACAACGGGGATGAGGAGGAAACCGTATGAGTTCCAATCCGATGACGGATGCGCCGGAAATCTATGTCGTGCAGCCTGGCGATACGCTGGGCGGGATTGCACGGACCTATGGCACGACAACTTACGTGCTTGCAAAGATGAACAGGCTTCAGAATCCCGACCGGCTAACCGTTGGTCAGCGGCTGGTGGTCAGCGAAAAGAAGGTGTGTGCGGTCGTGCCACTGTTCATCGATCGGGACCGCAATCCAATCAAGGGACTGCGCTACCGTATCGAAAGCAGGCGTGCATCGGCGTTTGAAGGGGTGAGCCAGCTCAATGGGCTTGGTGAGCGGTTCATTACAAAGGTCGAAGGCGATGTTGTTCGTATTCTGGTGCGCAAACTCGATGGCACGTGGAAGCTCATACACGAAACCAAGGCATCGATTGGCGAGAAGCTTGTCACGCTGAAGAGCGGCAAGATTCGCCTGCCCCTCAGGATGGAGCCGCATCCGCAGACGCCGGACGGCTTGCCGGTCAGTGATCCACCATCGGCCCCCAAGCCCAAGCCTGTTCCGATTGGTACGCCGCGCCAGGCCAGCGGTGACATGCATCATCCAGCAGCGCACGGCGCGGACAAGGGCATGAAGGGTCAGCAGAGCAAGACCCCGCAGGGCGCGACCGATACGCACTACAGCAAGGACCGGCCCGACCTGCAAAAATATTTCGCGTTGTACACGGGCGAAAAAATTACAGATGCGGATTGGCAAGAGGCTGCTAAGGCACTCGGCTGCGAGGTCGAAGTTATCAAAGCGTTTGCACACGTCGAATCACATGGGGCGGGTTTCGACAAGTTACATCGTCCCGTCATTCTGTATGAACGACACGTATTTAGCAGGCATACCGACCACAAATTTGATAGTAAGAACGCAGATATTTCGTCAACAAAAGCGTACACAACCGCCACACTGGATAAACACAAACAAGCGATTGCGGATAATGACCGTTACGGGATTCAAGGCGATCACCAGTATGAGCGGTTCGAGAAGGCGTAAATGCTTGATGCAAAGGGAGCAATTGCAGCGTGTTCGTGGGGAAAATTTCAAGTACTAGGGGAAAATTATATAGATCGCTTCCACTCTCCCGAGGATTTTCTGAGGGCAGCTTGCACGTCGGAGCGACAGCATTTGCTGGATTTGTTTGTTCCTTTCGTGCGCACCAAGCAATCCAAGAAGCTAGGAACGCTCCGGGACGCGTTGATTCAGAAAAACTGGGTGAATGCCGCATATCTGTATAACGGATCTGGTTATAAGCAATATAATTATGACAATAAATTGAAAGAGGCATATGAAAAAATTAAAGCCGGCACCTCGACTGTTTAGCCTTTGTTAATAATACTTATTTGCAAATTATTTAAGGATGTGAAATTGGAATTTTTCCGCAGATTCGGTTGTGCAAAGTATTCATTCTTACTTGTCCTCTTTGCGGCGGGTGTGGTTCACGCAGCGGAATTGCCGGCGAACGTTGTCAAACTCTTACCGAAAGGGTTTGAGGTATTGAGCTACGCAGCGGGCCAGCTAACTGATGATAATCGTCAAGACTATCTAGTAGTCATACATCATCCTGTTGACACTATGCAACAGGCATCTGTGCGCCCTCTACTTATCTTTACTCAAAATATCGATGGGACGTTCAGACTCGCGGCACGGAATGACGCCGTTGTCATGCAGGCCGACGAAGGTGGACAGTGCGATCCCTTCACAGATAGCGGTGACAACGGGTTAGCGATTAAAGATCGTTACTTTACGGTCCAGAATAGTGTGGCCTGTGGAAATCACTGGACGGATTACATTACGTTCCATTACGACGTGAAGCAGCATAACTGGTTGTTCCACAACGAGATTGCGCAAAGCTGGCGTCTTAACCCCGCCTCAAGCGGCGATGCCATGCTGGCAGATCCGCCCCATGTTACGAAAGCAGACAGAAAGCATCCGATTACGTTCGAGGCTTGGAGACCGACTCAGTAATTCACTCTCCGGGGGACGGCCAGCGCTCGGTGCCCTTCACGCGACGGAACAGATATGCGCCGCCCATGCCTCCATCATCGGGCGGCGCTGTTCCATCAAATCGGTGCGGTGATATGACGCTTCAACCTTGTTCGACACAGTATGCGCGAGCGCACGTTCGGCAAGATCGCGTGCATAACTCTGCTCGCTGGCCCAGTCACGGAAGCTGCTGCGGAAGCCGTGGGCGGTCGCCACGCGTCCCGGCGTGTCGCTCTTGGCTTCAACGCGGCGCAGAAACGACGTGAGCACCATGTCACTCACAACCTTCCCGCGCGGCGACGGAAAGACCAGCGTGTCGTGTAGTTTCTGTTCCTTGAGCGCTTTTACAAGCGCAAGCGCGGGCGATGATAGCGGGACGCGGTGCGGCTCTTTCGCTTTCATGCGCTCGCCGGGAACGGTCCAGATGCCTGCTTCGAGGTCGAATTCATCCCACACCGCGCCGCGCACTTCGCCGCTGCGCGCCGCCGTCAATATCAGGAAAAGCAGGGCGGCGCGGGTCGCTTCGCCCTGCTTGAATCTGGCAACATGCGTTTTCACGAAGGCGGGCACGTCGCGCCACGGCATTGCGGGCTGGTGTTCCTTTTTTGCGTTCTGCTTCGGGAGAATGTGATCGACCACTGCAACCGGGTTCGACGTGATATGGCCGTGCGCCCATGCCCATTGCATGACGGCGTGCATGCGCTGGCGGGTACGGCTTGCGGTTTCGGCCTTCTCTAACCATATAGGCCGCAACACGTCCGCGCAGTCGGCCGGCGTGACCGCATCGAGCGGCTTTGCACCGAGCTTGGGAAACACGTAAGCCTCAAGTGATCGAATCCAATCAGCGGCGTGCTTCTCGTTTCGCCAGCTTGGTTTGAGTTCGCTATGAAGTTCCCGCGCCGCCTTTTCGAACGTGAGCGCGGCGGCGGCCATGCTGGCGGCGTGCTGGTCGCGGTCGCGTTCGTCAATGGGGTCTTTGCCTGCGTCGATCTGGCGGCGCATGGCGAGCGCCTTCTCTCTCGCGTCGGCAATCGTGACTTCGGGATAGACGCCGAGGCCCGCGTCGCGGCGCTTGCCCGTTGTCGGACTCGTAAAGCGTAGCGTCCACTTGCTGCCCGTCTTGCCGGGCGTGAGCATCAACCCCGTTACCTTGCCTTCAAAAACCGGTTTGTCGCCGGCTTGCAGTGCTCTTGCCTGCCTGTCAGTGAGTGCCATTTCAGCCCATCATTCAGCCCATCGGTGAAAGCCGGATAGCGCCGGAATATTGTAAACTGCTGCAGCATGAAATTGGGCTGGACCCCTTGATTTATATAGTGGTGAGCGGATTAGTGCGGAATGGCGTGGTTTGTTATTTGGCAGTCGCAGCCTCCACCAAACACCTGGGACGTTCGCAATGAACGGCCCCGAAAAACCCCGGTAGCATAACGCTGCCGGGGTTTTTCATTTTCAGCACCGTCCGCGACGCTTTGCGGGCCGGCCACAATTCTCCGCTTGCGCTCGCCGTTCTACACGCCGGCGCCTTCGCCGATCCGCCCAAACTGTTCGACGGCCGCTTCGTCACCGTCGACGGCATGACGCTCTACACGCTCGACAAGGACACCACGCCCGGCGTCAGCGCCTACACCGGCGGCTGCATGAGCAACTGGCCGGCGGCCACGGCGGCGCCGACCGACAAGCCGTCGGGCGACTGGACGCTGATCCCAAGCGCAGACTGTAAGCAACAATGGACGTACAACGGCCATCCAATGTATCGCTACGCGGCCGACAAGCAGGCGGGCGATGCAAAGGGGGACGGCCTCAAGGAGATCTGGCACATCGCCAGGCCATAAGAAGCCACTCCGGCCGGCAACTGGGCCGCCATCGCCCTCGCCACAAAGCACAACGCCGACCCACGGGCCGGCGTTGCGTCAAACCTCGAAGCTCGAGCGAAGCCCGAGCCAATTCTTACTCGTCTTTCGGGCACTGCAGATTGCAGCCATTCGGATCGCCCATGTCGCCGCGCTTGCGCGCCTGCGAACGTCGGCCGTGCTGATACTTGTCCGACGGGGCGGACGCGGCGAACGGCATCTGCGGATGCTCGTTAATGCGGAATTCGTCGGTCAGGATGCCACCCGGCACGCCAGGCGAATTTTGCGCGTAAGCGACGGAGACGGTGGCACAGAGTACACCAGCCGCGGCAGCGGCGGCACATGCATGGAGAAGAGCTTTCATGTCGGTTCAGCGCGGCTTGGCGCGCGGTCAAGGCGGATACGAAGCCAAGAGAGTAGCCGAAACCGGCGCGCTGCGCAGCCGCGCATGCCGAGCGCCACCGCTTTTCTGGTTACAGGCTCTTACTTCGCCGTTACGCGAGCGCGCCGCCGAGCCCATCGTCCAGATCGACGAGCCTGCCGCAGTCGCACGGATCGTAGCCGGCGAGCTGCTCGACGCGTTGGTGAAACGCGCTGCCGCGCAACAGGTTGATCACCGTCGCGAGCGGCGCGCGAGAGAGGTGCGCGCGATCGCACGCGAAGTAGTAGTCCTCGTCGACGATAGGAATGAAGTCGAGCCCGAAATGATGCGCGGCCGGTTCGACGCCGAAGCCTATGTCCACCATGCCGCTCGCGACGAACGCCGCGATCGCCGAGTGCGTCAGCTCGGTCGACGCATAGCCGTTGACGCGGTCCGGGTCCACACCGACTTGTCGCAGCGCGAGATCGAGCAGCATCCGCGTACCCGAACCCGGCTGGCGGTTGACGAAACGGATGTCGTCGCGCGCCAGATCGCTGAGCCCGCCGATCCGCTTTGGATTGCCCTTGCCGATGAACAGACCCTGCTTGCGTCGGGTCAGATGCACGAGCACATGGCGTTGCGGATCGAGCCAGCGCCGGTAGGTATCGGCGCACACCGCGCGGAACTCGCCGAGCGGCAGATGAAAGCCCGCCAGATCGCACTCGCCGCGCGCGAGCGCACTGACCGCCTCGGCGCTGTCGCGGTACTTGATCTCGACCGGCAGATCGTTGGCGACCAGCGCCGTAACAAGCGCGGCCACCGCGTAACCGTGCGACGCGTGGATGCGCACGTCATCGGCGGGGGGCGCAAGCCAGCGGTTCAGATCGCTCGCCACTTCGCTCGCGAGCGCCTGCAAATTGCCGTCGAGCCGTTCGCCGCAGAGCCGCTGCCCGCGCAGCACCGCGTGACCGAGCTCGGACAACACCGAGCCGCGCCCACGCTCTTTCGCGATCAGAGGACCACCAAGCCGCTCCTCGATGCTGCGCAGCAAACCCCATGCGTGCCGATAGGACAAACCCTTAAGCGCCGCGGCCTGCGCAATGCTGCCAGATTCATCGACGAGTGCGAGCAGCGGCACCACATCAGACAGGCTGGCCCCGCGGCCGTCCGCGCCCTTCACCACCAGATCGACCTGACATTCGATCCTGACCATATATGTTTGACTGTTTCCTATTGCGCGCGCCGGTCGGCGCGCCTATCTTTCGGCTATACCATATCGAATAAGCGAAGCATACGTGCATGCATTATGAATAACAAGTGCATATATCGCTTTTGGAGGAGCCCCCTTTGGACGATTCTCTCGCCACGGCGCCGGATCAGCTCGTGCAACGTCACGCGCAGCCGGGCCGCACACTCATCACGATCCTGCACGCGATCCAGGACGAACTCGGCTTTGTGCCACCCGCGGCGGTCGGACCGCTCGCCCGCGCGCTGAACCTGTCGCGAGCGGAAGTGCACGGCGTCATCACTTACTACCATCACTTTCGCACCTCGCCGGCCGCGCCCGTCACGGTGCAGCTTTGCCGCGCCGAGGCGTGCCGCAGCATGGGCACCGAGGCGCTTGCCCAGCACATCGAGGCGCACACGGGTTGTCGCTTCGACGCCGGTCACCATGACGGCGCAATGGTGGAACTCGAATCGGTGTACTGCCTCGGCCAATGCGCGCTGTCGCCGGCGATGATGCTCAACGGCACGCTGCACGCGCGCGTGTCGCCGCATAAATTCGACGCGCTGTTCGCCGCTGCCCGCAAATGCGTGGAGGTGCCGGCATGACGCGCATCTATGTTCCGCGAGATTCGTCGGCGCTCGCACTCGGCGCCGATGCGCTGGCCGAAGCCATCACCAGCGAAGCCGCGCGCCGCGGCATTGCGATCGAACTGATCCGCAACGGTTCGCGCGGGTTGCTGTGGCTCGAACCGCTCGTCGAAGTTGCGACGCCCGAAGGCCGCATCGGCTATGCGAATGTCGACGTGGAAGACGTCGCCGCGTTGTTCGACGCGGGCTTCGTCGACGGCGGCGAGCATGCGCGGTGCGTCGGCGTGGTCGACGAGATTCCGTATCTGAAGAAGCAGCAGCGCCTGACCTTCGCGCGGATCGGCATCACCGACCCGCTGTCCATCGACGATTACGTCGCGCACGGCGGCCTCGAAGGCCTACGCAACGCCCTGCAAACCGACGGCGATGCCGCCTGCGAAGCGCTGATCGAATCCGGTCTGCGCGGCCGCGGCGGCGCGGCCTTCCCGGCCGGCATCAAATGGCGCACGGTGCGCGGCGCGAAGGCCGCGCAGAAGTACGTCGTCTGCAATGCGGACGAAGGCGATTCCGGCACCTTCTCCGATCGTCTCGTGATGGAAAGCGATCCTTACGTGCTCCTCGAAGGCATGATCATCGCCGGCGTCGTCACCGGCGCGACCGTCGGCTACATCTATGTGCGCAGCGAATACCCGCACTCGATCGCGACGCTCGAAGCTGCCATCGCCCGTGCGCGCACAGCCGGCTGGCTCGGCGACAGCGTGCTCTCGAGCGGGCAGCGTTTCGAGCTGTTCGTCGCGAAAGGCGCGGGCTCGTATGTGTGCGGCGAGGAAACCGCGATGCTGGAATCGCTCGAAGGCAAGCGCGGCATCGTCCGCGCAAAGCCGCCGGTGCCCGCGCTCGTGGGTCTCTATGGCCAACCCACCGTGATCAACAACGCGATCACGCTCGCCACCGTGCCGATTATCTTCGCTCGCGGCGCGGCGTTCTATAAAGACTTCGGCATGGGCCGTTCGCGTGGCACGCTGCCGTTCCAACTGGCCGGCAACATCAAGCGAGGCGGCCTCGTGGAACTCGCGTTCGGCGTGACCTTGCGCGAACTGCTCGACGACTTCGGCGGCGGCACCGCGAGCGGCCGGCCGGCGCGCGCGGTGCAGGTCGGCGGTCCGCTCGGCACCTATCTGCCGCCAAGCCAGTGGGACATTCCGATGGACTACGAGGCGTATGCGGCAGTCGGCGCGGTAATCGGCCACGGCGGTCTCGTCGTGCATGACGACACCTCGAACCTTGCCGAGCTCGCGCAATACGCGATGCACTTCTGCGCGCTCGAATCGTGCGGCAAATGCACACCGTGCCGGATCGGCTCGACGCGCGGCGTCGAGGTGATCGCGCGGATTCGCAACGGCGACACGTCGACGCGTCAGGTGCAATTGCTGCGCGATCTGTGCGACACGATGGTAGCCGGCTCGTTGTGCGCGATGGGCGGCATGACGCCGTATCCGGTGCTGTCCGCGCTCGATCATTTCCCTGAAGACTTCGGTCTCGCCGCCGATCCCACTGCCGACCACGCCACCAAAGCGGCCGCGGCCTGACTCCAGGAGTTCACCATGTCCGACCAGTTCAACTCCCCTGCCGGCGCCCCGAAGGAAGTCCCCCTGGGGGGCGGCTGCGGCTCAGGCAACTGCGCGTGCAAGTCGCAAGCCCAGGCACGCGCCGCCAACCCATTCGCCGCCGACATCGACTACGGCACCCCCGCCCGCCACTCGGACGTCGACGTGACGCTCGAAATCGACGGCCAGGCGGTGACCGTACCGGCGGGCACGTCGGTGATGCGCGCGGCCGCTGAAGCCGGCGTCAACGTGCCGAAGCTGTGCGCGACCGATTCGCTCGAACCGTTCGGCTCATGCCGCCTCTGTCTAGTCGAGATCGAAGGACGGCGCGGCTATCCGGCCTCGTGCACGACGCCGGTCGAAGCCGGCATGAAGGTGCGCACGCAGACCGACCGTCTGCAGTCGCTGCGTCGCAACGTGATGGAGCTGTACATCTCCGACCATCCGCTCGATTGCCTGACCTGCCCCGCCAACGGCGACTGCGAACTGCAGGACATGGCGGGCGTCACCGGCCTGCGCGAAGTGCGCTACGGCTTCGACGGCGCGAATCATCTGAAGGAGAAAAAGGACGAATCGAATCCGTACTTCACGTACGACCCGGCGAAGTGCATCGTCTGCAATCGCTGCGTGCGCGCGTGCGAGGAAACCCAAGGCACGTTCGCCCTGACGATCACCGGACGCGGCTTCGAATCGCGCGTCGCGGCCAGCGAGAACCAGCCGTTCATGGAATCGGAATGCGTGTCGTGCGGCGCCTGCGTGGCCGCGTGCCCGACCGCGACCTTGCAGGAAAAGTCCATCGTGATGCTCGGCCAGCCCGAGCACTCGGTCGTCACCACCTGTGCCTATTGCGGCGTCGGTTGCTCGTTGAAGGCAGAGATGAAGGGCAACCAGGTCGTGCGGATGGTGCCGCACAAGAACGGCCAGGCCAACGAAGGCCATGCGTGCGTGAAGGGTCGCTTCGCGTGGGGCTACGCGACGCACAAGGACCGCATCACGAAACCGATGATCCGCGCGAAGATCACCGACCCGTGGCGCGAAGTCAGCTGGGACGAAGCGATCTCGTACGCGGCCTCGGAATTCCGTCGCATCCAGGCGAAGCATGGGCGCGATTCGATCGGCGGCATCACGTCGTCGCGCTGCACGAACGAAGAGACTTACCTCGTGCAGAAGCTCGTGCGCGCCGCGTTCGGCAACAACAACGTGGACACCTGCGCGCGTGTCTGCCATTCGCCGACCGGCTACGGTCTGAAGACCACGATCGGCGAATCGGCGGGCACCCAGACGTTCGCATCGGTCGACAAAGCCGACGTGATCATGGTGATCGGCGCGAATCCGACCGACGGCCACCCGGTGTTCGCCTCGCGTCTGAAGCGGCGCGTGCGCGAGGGTGCGAAGCTGATCGTCGTCGATCCGCGCCGGATCGATATCGTCGATACGCCGCACGTGAAAGCGTCACACCATCTGCAATTGCGGCCCGGCACCAACGTCGCGATCGTCAACGCGCTCGCGCATGTGATCGTCACCGAAGGCCTGCTCGACGAAGCGTTCGTCGCCGAGCGCTGCGAAACCCGCGCGTTCGAGCAGTGGCGCGATTTCGTCGCGCTGCCGGAGAACTCGCCGGAAGCGACCGAAGCGGCGACCGGCGTGCCCGCGCAACAGGTTCGCGAAGCCGCGCGCATCTACGCGAGCGCCGGCAACGCCGCGATCTACTACGGCCTTGGCGTCACCGAACACGCGCAGGGCTCGACGATGGTGATCGGCATCGCGAACCTGGCGATGGCGACCGGCAACATCGGCCGCGAAGGTGTCGGCGTGAATCCGCTGCGGGGCCAGAACAACGTGCAGGGTTCGTGCGACATGGGCTCGTTCCCGCACGAGCTGCCCGGCTATCGTCACATCGGCGATCCGCTCGTGCGCACGCAGTTCGAAAACGCCTGGGCCGTCACACTGCAACCGGAACCTGGCCTGCGCATTCCGAACATGTTCGACGCCGCGCTGCACGGTAGCTTCATGGGCCTCTACTGCCAGGGCGAGGACATCGTGCAGTCGGACCCGAACACGCATCATGTGGCGGCGGCGCTGTCGTCGATGGAATGCATCGTCGTGCAGGACATCTTCCTGAACGAGACCGCCAAGTATGCACACGTGCTGCTGCCCGGCTCGTCGTTCCTCGAAAAGGACGGCACGTTCACCAATGCCGAGCGCCGCATCTCGCGCGTGCGCAAGGTGATGCCGCCGCTCGGCGGCTACGCGGACTGGGAGGTCACGCAGTTGCTGTCGCGCGCGCTCGGCTACGAGATGGATTACACGCATCCGTCCGAGATCATGGACGAAATCGCGCGGCTCACGCCGACCTTCCACGGCGTGTCGTACCAGAAGATCGACGAAATGGGCAGCATCCAGTGGCCATGCAACGAGGACGCGCCCGACGGCACGCCGACGATGCACGTCGACACCTTCGTGCGCGGCAAGGGCAGGTTCGTGATCACGAAGTTCATCGCATCGCCGGAGAAGGTCACGCGCAAGTATCCGTTGCTGCTGACGACCGGGCGCATTCTGACGCAATACAACGTCGGCGCGCAGACGCGCCGCACCGAGAACTCGCTCTGGCACGACGAAGACCGCCTCGAACTGCATCCGCACGATGCCGAGGAACGCGGCATCCAAACCGGCGACTGGGTCGGCATCGAATCGCGCGCGGGGCAGACCGTGTTGCGCGCGAAGGTGACGGAGCGGATGCAGCCGGGCGTCGTCTATACGACGTTCCACTTCCCCGAATCGGGCGCGAACGTGATCACGACGGACAGCTCCGACTGGGCGACCAACTGCCCCGAATACAAGGTGACCGCGGTGCAGGTGATGCCGGTCGAGCAGCCGTCGCAATGGCAGAAGGACTATTCGCGCTTCAATAGCGAACAGCTCGAACTGCTGAAGCAGCGCGAGCTGGCCAATGCGGCCGCGGCCGTCACCGCGGGCAAGTGAGGCGAACCATGGACAATCGGAATCTGATCGACATGGCGAACCGGATCGGCGACTTCTTCGAGTCGATGCCCGATCACGAGGAAGCGCTGACCGGCGTCGCCGAACACATCCGCCGCTTCTGGGAGCCGCGCATGCGGCGCGCGCTGCTCGCGACGCTCGACGAAGCGCCAGACACGTATGACATCGCGCTATCAGACTTCACGCGCGAGGCGATCGTCAGGTATCGCGAGAAGTTGACGCCGGCGCAGGCCCAGGCGCCGGCCGCTTAGGCTCGGGCCGTTTCCCCCAATCAACCAGGCGCGGCGGCGCGATCCGCTGCCGCGTGCGTGCCCATGCCATGCAACAGGCGGCGCCAATCACAACGTCGCCTGCTCCGATATCTCTCCCCCCACCGTAAACCACGCTTCGCAGTGCCGTACGAGACCGTGCAGGTCCGAGCCGGTGCGTCCGCGCGCGCTGATGTAGCCGTCGGGCCGCACCAGATAAAACGACGGCCGCGTGCGCCCATACGATTCGGACAACGCCGGGCCGCCGTCGCCGCTCGTATCGGTGACGCGCCAGATCCGCACCGCGTTCGGCAGCAGCCGCTCGACCTCGGCGGCGAGCTTTTCTACTTCGGGGTCCGGCGGCGGTGCATGTTTCGCGGCGGGATCGAGCGGCGTGCCATCGACGGGCAGCGGCGGCAACAGCAGAAACAGTGAGAAAAACGCCGGATCGTGCAGATCGAAAATGCAGCCGACACCCGGCGCGCGCCCGAGCGGACCGTCGACGACGTGCACGAGCGCATCGGGTGCGCGCTCGCCCGCGCGCGGGCCGCCGTCGAGCACGCGTTCGAGCGTCAGCGGACTGCGCCGGTACTGGATCGACAGCTCGCTGATCGTCGCGCGTGCGGCATCGCGCAGCGGACCGAGCGCGGCCAGCAGCGGCATCACGCGCTCGCGCAGCAGCTTCATCGGTCCGTGATCGGCCTCGGCCATTTGCGTGATGAAACCGGTCTGCCGCAGCACCTCGCGCTCGATCGGATGTCGCTCGGCGTGATACGTGTCGAGCAGGCGATCCGGCGCCGCGCCGCCGATCACGCGCGCGAGCTTCCAGCCGAGATTGAGCGCTTCCTGGATGCCGGTGTTCATGCCTTGCGCGGCCGCGGGACTGTGTACGTGCGCGGCATCGCCGGCGAGGAAGATGCGGCCCACGCGCAGCCGATCGACCATCCGGCTGTTCACGTGGAAGTACGCCGACCACGCCAGATCCGACACGTCGACGCGCTCGCGCACGCGTCGCGCGATCAGCGCCTTGCATTGTTCGAGCGACGGCGCCGGCGCCCGGTCCGGCGGCGGCTCGCCGAGCACCGCGGGGGTCGGCGGCGCGGCACTGCCGGACGGCTCGACCGCATGATCGGCGATCAGACGATGGCGGCCGTGGCCCATCGGAAACAGCGCGACGAGACCGTCGCCCGACGCGAAGATATGGAACTCGTCGTCGGGCCAGTCGGTTTCGGCGTGCAGGTCGGCGAGCAGAAAGATCTGGTCGAAGGTCTTGCCCTCGAAGTTCAGGCCGAGGCGGTGGCGAATCGAACTGTGCGCGCCATCGGCCGCGATCAGATACGACGGGCGCATGGCTTCCGTGCGGCCGTCTGCGCGGCGCAAGGTCGCCTGAACGCTCGCGGAGCCTTGCATGAATGCCATGAGCTCGACGCCGCGCTCGACCTTCACGCCGAGCGTCGCCAGATGCTCGGTCAGGAGCCGCTCAGTCACCGACTGGTCGAGAAACAGCAGATAGGGATAGCGCGTGTGCAACGGGTCGAAATCGAGCTGCGCAAGCCGCATGCCGTTCGAAAACAGATTCGCCACGCGCGCGCGATGGCCGAGCTCGATAAACGGTTCGACCAGCCGATGCTGCTCGAGCAGTTCGAGCGTACGTGCCTGAATGCCGATCGCGCGCGAGTAAGGGTTCGGCTGCGGCGCCTTGTCGATCAGGCGCACGGGGATGTGGGCGCGCGCGAGACTCATCGCTGCGGCAAGTCCGGTCGGACCGGCCCCGACGATCAGCACCGGCGACGCGTCGTAAGCGGCAGCGTCCATGCGGAACTCCGGAGGCAACAATGCGATCTAGTGTACGCCGCCGCTCTTGCGCACACGGGTGCGCTGCATCAATCGCGCGTCGGCAAGAGGGTCGCGCGGGGTTCCATCCGTCGTTGCCATGAACTCACGCTCTGCGCAAATCCGGGCCACTTGCGCAAGTATGGGAAAATGCGCCCTCAGTCTGATTGATCCGAATGCCCTCCCCGTCATGCAACCTGTATTTGACCGCGCGTTCGCGGCGCATCGTGACGGCCGCCTCGACGACGCCGAACGCGGCTACCGCACCACGCTCGACCACGACCCCAGCCACGTCGACGCGCTGCATCTGCTCGGCGTGCTGCGCCACCAGCAGGGCCAGCACGCCGAAGCCGCGGCGCTGGTGCGGCGCGCGGTCGATCTGCGCCCCGAAGACGCGGCGCTGCAGCTGAACCTCGGCAATGCGCTGAAGGCGCTCGGCCAGATCGACGACGCGATCGAGCAGTTCCGCAACGCGCTGACGCTCGCGCCGACCTTCCCGATGGCGCACTACAACCTCGGTAACGCGTACGCGTCGCTAGGCCGTCACGAAGACGCCGCCGATGCGTTCGAACGTTCGCTGCGCCTGCAGCCGAACGACGCGTCGTCGCACAACAATCTCGGCAACGCGCTGCACGCGCTCGGCCGTCACGCGGACGCGATCGCGTCGTTCCGGCGCGCGCTCGAGCTGCGCCCCGGTCACGCGGGCGCGCTGAACAACATGGGCATGTCGCTGAACGCGCTCGATCGACCGAACGAGGCGGTGCCCTGCTTCGAGGCCGCGCTCGCCGCCGAGCCGCGCTTCGTCGCCGCGCACTTCAATCTCGCGAATACGTTCGATGCGACCGGCCGCCATGCGCAGGCAGTCGCGTCATTTGAAGCGGCACTGCGTCTGCAGCCGAACCTGCCGCCCGCGATCTATGGCATGGGCAACGCGCTCGCGTCGCTCGGCCGTGCCGAACAGGCGGTGCCGTATCTGGAGCGCGCGGTCGGGCTCGATCCGCAATTCGCGCTCGCGTGGCTTGCGCTCGGCACCGCGCACCAGGCGCTCGGCGCGCACGCGGCCGCGGTGCGCGCGCTCGATCAGGCGCTGCGGCTGCGCCCGGATCTGGCGTCTGCGCATATGAACCGTGCGCTCGCTTGGCTCGCGATGCGCGACTTCGAGCGCGGGCTGCCCGAATACGAATGGCGCTTGCAAACTGTCGCGCAACCGGTGATCCAGACGTTGCCGCGCTGGCACGGCGAGTCGATCGAAAAATACACGCTGCTGATCCATGCTGAACAGGGTTTCGGCGACACGTTGCAGTTCGCGCGCTTCGTACCGCTTGCCGCGCAACGCGCGGCTCGCGTCGTGCTCGAAGTGCAGCCGCAGTTGATGCCGCTCTTCGCGCCCGTCGCGAAGACGTGGCGCGTCTCGCTGATCGCGCAGGGCCAGCCGCGCCCCGCCGCCGATCTGCAGATTCCGCTCTTGAGCCTGCCGCTAGCGCTCGGCACGCGCTACGACACGATTGACGCGCGCACGCCCTATCTGAGCGTGCCGCCGGCCTATAGCCGCAGATGGCGCGGCTCGCTCGGCGGTCAGGCGAAGCGCAAGATCGGGATCGCATGGTCGGGGCGCATCCAGCGCAACGAAACCCGCACGATGCCGCTCGCCGCGCTGGAGCCGCTGTTCGCACTAAATGGCATCGACTGGATCGTGTTGCAGCCCGATCTGTCCGAGGACGACCGCGCGGCGCTCGACGCGCATCCGCGCGCGGCCGCGATCCATCGTTTCGACCACCGCATCGGCGACTTCGCGGATACCGCCGCGATCGTCGAGCGGCTCGACGCGGTGGTGTCGATCGACACGTCGATCGCGCACCTCGCGGGCGCGCTGCGCAAGCCGCTGTGGCTGATGCTGCCGTTCGCCGCCGACTGGCGCTGGTTCGACGGCGACTCGCGCAGTCCGTGGTATCCCGGCGCGACGCTCGTGCGTCAGCCTCGGCCGGGCGCGTGGGATGAAGTCGTCGAGGTGGTCGCTAACGAATTGCAGCACGGGTAGCCACAGACCACGCGCCCGCCGCAAACAAAAAACCCCGCTTTCGCGGGGTCTTTTGTTTTCAGAACACGAAGTGAACCGTCAGGCCGCCCGATATTGATTGCGCGCCTCCGGCGTGCGATACAGGAACAGCGTCGCGAGCAGACCGCAGATCGCCGCCACGCCGAGGACCAGACCCGGCGCCGCCTTGTTGCTGGTCACGTGGATCAGCAGCGTGGCAATGGCCGGCGTGAAGCCACCGATCGTCGTCGCGAGACTGTACGCGAGCGAGAAGCCTGCGGTACGCACTTCGACCGGCATCACTTCGGTCAGCGCGACGACCATCGCGCCGTTGTAGCAGCCGTACAGGAACGACAACCACAGCTGCACGGCGAGCAGACGCGCGAACGACGGTTCGGCGACGAGCCATTGCAGCGCCGGATACGCGGTGAGGATCGTCAGGATCGTGAACGCGAGCAGCACCGGACGGCGGCCGATGCGGTCCGACAACGCGCCGGACAACGGCAGCCAGATCAGATTCGAGATACCGACGCAGACGGTGACGACGAGCGCGTCGATCGCCGACAGCTTCAGCACTTCCCTGCCGAAGGTCGGCGTGTAAGCGGTGATCATGTAGAACGACACGGTCGTCATGACGACCATGCCCATGCCGCCCAGCACGATCGGGTAGTTCGCGAGCATCGACTTCAGGATCTCGCCCACGCTCGGACGATGCTTGCGCGCCGTGAACTCCTCGGTTTCCTGCAGCGAGCGGCGGATGATGAACAGGAACGGCACGATCAGACAGCCGATCAGGAACGGCACGCGCCAGCCCCACGCGAACATCTGCTCGGCGGGCAGAATCTTGTTGAGCCCCACGCCGATCAGCGCGGCGAATACCACCGCGACCTGCTGGCTGCCCGACTGCCACGAGCAATAGAAGCCCTTGTTGCCCTTCGTCGCGATCTCCGACAGATACACCGACACGCCGCCGAGCTCAGCGCCGGCGGAGAAGCCTTGAAGCAGCCGGCCGAGCAGCACGAGCACGGGCGCCATGAGCCCGATGGTCGCGTAGCCCGGTATCGTCGCGACCGTCAGCGTGCCGAGCGCCATCAGGCTCAGTGTGAGGATCAGACCTTTGCGACGGCCGTGATGGTCGATGTAGGCGCCGAGCACGATCGCGCCGAGCGGACGCATCAGGAAGCCCGCGCCGAACACGGACAGCGACAGCATCAGCGACGCGAAATCGCTGCCGCTGGGAAAGTAGGTCTTGGCGATCGCGGAAGCGTAGTAGCCATAAACCATGAAGTCGTACATTTCAAGAAAGTTGCCGCTGACGACGCGGAACACTGTCTTGACCTTGGATTCTTCGGTGGTGGAAGCGGCGTGGGTCGCTGTAGACATGACACTCTCGGATAGGCCCGTCGCCCTGTCGGACGGATCGACGCGGACGGTGACGAGCGGGCAGTTGGAACGATCCGCTGCGTGTGGCAAGCGGATGCCGCAGGCGCACACACAGATATAAGCAAGCGCGCCCGGGGGCGTCGCATTCTGCTGCTCACGGCGTTCATTCGATATCAGGGTAAACGCTGATCTCGATGCCGGGCCGATGCCACGTAATGTTACTGCTGATAGGGTCGACGCGAAACGCATACAGTTTGCTTACGCGCGACACCCGCGGGCGACCGCAGACTGTCCGCGCGAGGCCATTCAGTCGATTACGCCGATGCGAACCACCCCTGCTCTTTCCCTGCGCCCCGCCACGCTCGAGGACGCCGCGCTGATTGCGTCGATCCACAGTGCCAGTTGGCAGGCGACCTATCGCGGTCTGTTGCCCGACGCGTTCCTCGACGGCGAAGTCACGCGCGAACGCGCCGCGTATTGGGAAGCACGTCTCGGCGCGCCGGGCGGCGAGCGCCGCATCGTGCTGATCGCCGAGCTGGCCGGCGAGCCGGCCGGCTTCGTATGTGTCGAGCGCCAACCCGAGTCCGCGTGGGGCGTGCTGCTCGACAACCTGCATGCGCTGCCCGGTTATCAGGGCATCGGCGTCGGCAAAACACTGATGCACGCAGCCGTAGACTGGACGCGCGCGCAAGGCGAGGCACAGCTGTATCTGTACGTGCTCGAGGGCAATACGGCGGCGATCGGCTTTTACGAGCGACACGGCTGGCAGTTGGTCGGCGCGGAGCCCGATCAGATGGGCGGCGTGGATATCACCGCGTTGCGCTACGTGTACCGGTTGAAGGCTTGAACGCCGTGGTTGAGGGTGCTTGATGCGCGTGGCGTCGCGGGGACGGCGCGCGCCGGCGGTGTTCCTGTTTTCGGGGTCATCTGAACGGTGGACGACGTAGTTTCGAGGCATGATTTTCTGTTGCCGATGGCTTCATCGGCCCCCTACAGATTCCGTCACTGCCGCACCGGTGTGACTGTCCGAGACACCGGAAGAAACCGATGACCAGCACGCCGCTCATCCCGATCGAAGGCGCATTCGCGCTACCCCATCGCCGGCGCCGGTAGAAAAGCGTCGTGCGCAGCCTCTGGTTGCGAGTCCCGAAGCACCGGTGATTGCGGAGGCCGTCACACCGGCTCCTGTGCTTCCGCCATTACCTGTCGACGTGGCCGCCGCCGCACCCGCGCGCATCGCGGCTTTGCCTCAGCGCACCGCCACGCAACATGCGCCCACGCCGCGTGACGCGATTTACTCATCGCCTCCGCGTCGCGCGCTTCGCATGCAAACGCATCCGCTTCCGGTAAATCGCCATGCCGCGAATGACCCATCGCATGAAGCGCGCGTTCGTACCCGGTTCGGCGAAGACGGATACGTTGATATGACGACGTTCGCCATGATGTCTTTGCGCGACGTCGCGCCGCTGCCGCGCTCCACCGTATCGAACAATCTGCCGGCAAATGGCACCGAGGGGATCAACCACATATCGCAGCGTCGTGTCACCGAAATCCCGGAACAATTCGCGCAATGAGCGCCGCCTTTACTTCGACGCAGGCAAACCCGCTTCCGTCTGCTGCTGCAAGCGCATGACCGCGCTCTGAAGTTGACGCAATTGCGCCTGCGCGTTGTCGCGCTCCGCGCGCAGCGCGAGCGCCTCGTCGCGCGTCTGGCGCTGCCGGTCGTCGACCTTCGCCTGCTGCGTGCGGGCGACGTCGAGATCGGTCTGCAGCAATTGCGCCTGCTGCTGCGATATCGCGATGCTGCCCTGCAGATACGCATTCTGCGCCTGCAAGCGCGTGCGACGAATCTCGACGTCCGCGAGTTGCTGCGTCTGCTGCGCGAAACCGGCGTAGATCGCTTCCGCGCGCTCTGCCGAATCGCTCCTGATCACGCGCCAGAAATGCTTGTTCTGAAACAACGCGACGTAGTACGTCATCCGCGGCGGATGGAAGAACAGGCCTGCACCGTAGCTGCCGTTGTAGGTCGTGCGCAGTTCGCTGAGGTTCGCGTCGTGAATCAACTGGATCAAATCGGCAACGTCGCCGCGCGCGGCGGCGGGCGTATTCGCGGACACCTCGGGCTCAGCGACGGACTGGGGGCCAGCCTCTCGCGGCGCCAACTCGCCTGGCGCCGGCCGCGTGTCCACCAGCGGCGCGCTCCCGCCGTCCTGCTGCGCCACCGCAACACCCGTATGCCACAACGCGTAGGCACTGGCGAGCAACATAGCGCGCCGGATAATCAAGGAGTACTTCATATGCCTGCTTCACGCCGATCCAGAATAATGTTGGACTATCGCGCGGATTTATCGCGACGCAAAGCTACTCGCACTCCTGATTATTTCGAGAGAAGAAAATGCACTGCCACATAACATGACAGTGCGTCAGATGGATGGAATGGCTCCCTCGGGCTGCGGAAAACAGCGAAAGCGCGGGACCGATGCGCAACCACGCCGCGGACTCAACTTCGACCGCGCACGCCGCGCCAACGCAAACCCGCGATGCTTAAAACCGCGTCTCCCGCGCCACCCGCAGGAACGTATCGAGCAACGGCGTGCAATCGAGCAGCTCCGGCCCGCCCGCGCGATGAAACTCCGGGTGCCACTGCACGCCCATCACGAACGGCGCGCGCCGGTAGCGCACGGCCTCGATGATGCCGTCCGACGCCGACACCGCCTCGATATTCAGATCGCGGCCCAGCGTCTTTACAGCCTGATGGTGAATCGAGTTGACGATCGCGTCGCGTCGCCCGGGGAACATGTTCACCAGCGTCGAGCCATCCGGAAAGTGCACGCCGTGCCGGTGCTGATCGTAGTTCTCGTTGACGTGAGCGTTCGCGGTCGGCACTTCCGTTGCGATGTCCTGATACAGCGTGCCGCCGAACGCGACGTTGATCAGCTGGCAGCCACGGCACACGCCGAGCACCGGCTTGCCCGACTCGATGAACTCGTGCAACAGCTCGAGTTCATACATGTCGCGCACGCGGTCGCCGGGCCATTCGTGGCTGTTCGCCGCTTCCGCATAGGTCTGCGGCGACACGTCGGCGCCGCCTTGCAGCAGCAGGCCATCGAGATGCTTCGCATAGTCGCGCAGACGGATGTTGCTCGGGTGCAGCATGCCCTGATGACCGACGGTCGGGATCATGAACACCAGCACGTCGCGCGACATCACCCAGTGCGCGATCGATTCCTCCAGATACTGCAGCGTCTTGCCGCGCAAGCCCTTCGCGCCCGGTTCCGGGTGGAAGATGCGCGCCGACACGCCGATGCGCAGCGTGCGCTGCGTGATCCGCTGCCCCGCACGATCGAACAGCTGCCGCGCGCGCGCCGCGATGATGCGGCCGAACACGCTCCACGCCGAATCGCTCTGCCTCAGATAGCGCGGCGGCGACGGTGGCAGCGCGTTGGGCGGCGGCGGGTTGGTGGCGCTGAAATCGGGTGCCGCGCCGAAACCGCGCGGCGGCGAGCCGGGCGCACGCGCCGCGGGTGCGGCGGGCTCGGTGGCGATTTCGTCGTCGGTGGCAATGTCCGCGGCGCTAACGCCGCCCGCGTGCGGCTCGCCGGCGGCCGCCGTCGGTTTGACGACTGGATCGGGTTTCACCGTGGTCGCGCCGCCGCTGTGCGTACCCGCGCGCCGCGCTTCGCGCTCGTGCACCGCGCCTTCCTGGCGCGCGGTCGATTCGGCGGCGGCGCTGCGTGCCTCGACTGCGTCGCGCAGCCGCGCCGTGCGCGGATTTTCGGGCGTGACCGACGATGCGCTGAGCGGATCGTCGGTCGACGACCTCGCGGTCGCCTCCTCGGCCGCCGGGCTCGTGTCTTTGGCGGCCGACTGGGTGGCATCTTCATGCGACGGAGGAAGCGAGGCGGCCGGTTCGGCCGGTGCACTGCTCGGCGCGGGTGAGGCCGGCTGCGGACTGCCGGTCGTGCCGGCGTTTTCGGGTTTGTTTTCGCTCATGACTGTCGGACAGGCGCCTTACACGCGAACGAATGAATATGCCCTGATTATCCGTCAGTGCTGCAGCCCCCGCAAATCCGCACACAATTGCTCACATTGTCGCGAAGCGTTACACCGACCCCGATGAGTCAAGGATCTGGCTGCTCGTCGAAGGTTTCCCGCAACGCGATCTGCATCGACGCATGAATCTTCACGCACCAGCGCCACACGAGCGCGAGCAGCAGCGCGGCGCACACGAGCACCGCGACGAGCAGGCCAGTCGGCGGGAGGATGCTGCTCGACAGCGCCGCCACCAGCAGAAACACGCCGATCATCGACACGATCGGCACGAGATCGGCGATCGCGTGACGCAGCGCGCTCGTGAAGCGCCCCGCGGTGGTCGGCTGCACGCTGACTTCGGCGAGTAGCAGCGCGAGCGACTTGGTCTTGCGATACACGGCCACGAGAAACGGCAGCGAAACGACGAGCGCGACGCTCCACTGCACGACGCGTTGCAGCGGCTCGTCGTCGAGCCAGTGCGCGAGCAGCCGGCCGCTATGCGGCGCGCTATACGACACGGCCAGGAAAATGGCCGCGACGAGCGCGAGATTCACCGCGATCTGCAATACGATGCGCCGCGTCATGCTCATGAGTGTCGGCTCGCCGCGCGCCGTGATCAAACTGCGCAGCCATTGCCCGTACATACCGAACACGTTGGACAACGTGGCGGGCATCGCCTGCCCGATGCGGCGCGTGAGCGGATCGGCCACGCGGATCAGATATGGCGTCGTCAGCGTCGTCAATGCCGACACGGCGACCGCGATCGGATACAGAAACCCGCTCGTCACCTTCAACGTCAGACCGAGCGTCGCGATGATGAACGAGAACTCGCCGATCTGCGACACGGTCATGCCGACGCGCATCGAGGTGCGCGCGTCTTGCCCCGACAGAAACGTGCCGAGCCCGCACGACACGATCTTGCCGACGATCACCGCGAGCGTGATGACGGCGATCGGCCACCCGTAGTCGAGCATCACGGCCGGGTTCAGCATCAGTCCGATCGTCACGAAGAAGATCGCGGAAAACGCGTCGCGCAGCGGCGCGATCAGATGCTCGATCCGATGCAGATGACGCGACTCGGCCATGATCGCGCCGATCAGGAACGCGCCGAGCGCGATGCTGTAATCGAGCTTGACGACCAGCAGACAGAAGCCGAAGCAGAAGCCGAGCACGGACACGAGCATCATCTCGTCGCTGCCCGTGCGCGCTACGTAGTTCAGCGCGCGCGGCACGAGCAGCACGCCGACCAGCAGCGACACCGTCATGAACAGCAGCAGCTTGCCGAGCGTGACGGCCGCGAGCCCGGCCGACAGCTGCCCGGTATGCGCGATGCCGGTCAGCAGCACGAGCATCGCGATACCGAGAATATCCTCGACGATCAGAATGCCGAACACGAGCTGCGCGAAGCTTTCGCGTTTGAGTCCGAGATCGGACAGCGCCTTCACGATGATCGTCGTCGACGAGATCGCGAGGATCGCGCCGAGGAACAGCGAGTCCATCGGAGTCCAGCCGAACGCGCTGCCGATCTCGTAGCCGATCCACAGCATCAGCACGATTTCGGACAGCGCGGCGACGATCGCCGTCGCGCCGACCTTGAACAGCTTGCGCAGGCTGAATTCGAGGCCCAGCGAAAACATCAGGAACACCACGCCCAGCTCGCCGAGCGTCTGGATCGTCTGTTCGTCGTGGATCAATTGGAACGGCGGCGTGTACGGTCCGATGATCACGCCGGCCGCGATATAGCCGAGCACCACCGGCTGCTTCATGCGATGGAACAGCACGGTGACGACGCCGGCCAGCGCCATCACGACGGCCAGATCCTGGATGAAGCCGATGCCATGGTGCATGAGCGCTTTCCTTACAAACAGTAATCTCGGAAAGCGCAGTGTAGCAAACGAACCGGCCATCTTTTTGGCGAATTCGCGCGCCGCGCCGCGCCGCCAGTAGCAGGCCGCTCGGCCGCAAAACCTTGCTCTACAATGCGGACGGAGCTTTCCCTTTGGCTCCGCACTGCCTCGCTCATGCGCCCGCGCTGCGCTCAACCGGATTTCTACCGACATCATGGCCATTGAATTCGCCCCCTTCCCGCCGCTTGCCCAGCTTGCCGCCGATCTCGCCGCCGGCCGCACGACGAGCCGCGCGCTCGTCGAAACCGCGCTGGACCGGATCGCCGATCCGGCCGGTCAGGGCGCCCGCCGTCTTCATGCACGTCGACACCGACGCCGCGCGCGCCGCCGCCGACGCGCACGACCGCCTGCGCGCGGCCGGCACCGTGCTGTCGCCGCTCGCCGGGATTCCGGTGTCGGTCAAGGACCTGTTCGACATTGAAGGCCAGCCGACCCGCGCGGGCTCCGTCGTGCTCGCCGACGCGCCCGCCGCGAAGGCCGACGCGGTCGCGGTCGCGCGTCTGAAGCGGGCCGGCGCCGTGATCGTCGGGCGGACCAACATGAGCGAGTTCGCGTTTTCCGGACTTGGCCTGAATCCGCACTACGGCCATCCGCTGTCGCCGTACCGGCGCGGCGTGAAGGGCGACGAGCGGATTTCGGGCGGCTCGTCGTCGGGCGCGGCCGCATCGGTCGCCGACGGCATGGCCGCGGTCGCACTCGGCACCGACACCGGCGGCTCGATCCGCATCCCGGCCGCCTTGTGCGGGCTGACCGGCTTTAAGCCGACCGCCGCGCGCATCCCGAAGCAGGGCGGCGTGCCGCTGTCGTCGACGCTCGATTCGTTCGGGCCGATCGGCGTGTCGGTCGCATGCTGCGCGCTGGTCGACCGGATGCTCGCCGGGCTCGAGCCGCGCATCCCGGCCGCGCGGCCGCTGGAAGGCGTGCGCCTCGGTGTGCTGACCAATTTCGTGACCGACGGCGTCGAGCCCGAAGTCGCGCGCGCGATCGATACCGCGCTCAAGCATCTGGAGGCGGCCGGCGCGATCGTCAGCGAGGTGCGCTTCGCGCCGCTCGACCGGCTGCCGGAGATCAACCGCTTCGGCTTTTCGTCGATCGAGGCGTATGCGTGGCATCGTCCGCTGCTCGACAAGCATCGCGAGCAGTACGATCCGCGCGTGCTCGTGCGCATCATGAAGGGGCAACCGGCCAGCGCGGTCGACTATCTGGACCTGGTCGCCGAGCGCGACGCGATGCTCGACGAAGCCGCGCGCACGCTGTGGCAGCGTTTCGATGCGGTCGTCGCGCCGACCGTGCCGGTCGTGCCGCCACGCCTCGCCGACCTGCTCAACGACGACGACGCGTTCGGCCGCACCAATGCGCTGATCCTGCGCAATCCGAGCGCGTTCAACTTCCTCGATAGCTGCGCGCTGTCGATGCCGTGCCATCTGCGCGGCGACGCGCCGGTCGGCCTGATGCTGGCGGGCGCACCGCACGCCGACGACGCGCTGCTCGCGATCGGCCGCGCGGCCGAGGCAGTGCTGAAAGCGATCCGGTAAAGCTCGCCGGGGTTGGCCGCCCGGCGCGGTCGCCGCCGCGCAATGTTCAGGCAATAAGTGGCGCGGCCGGGGTTCGCGCTAGAATCGCGGGCACCCGCCCTTTCGTCTCCAGAGCAATCGAAGATCCATGACTAACGACTCCGCAATGCTGCGCCGCGAGCGAACCCTGCTGGTTCTGCTCGGCCTGATCTGCCTCGCCCTCGTGGGCGGTGCGCTGTATCTGCAGTTCGGCCTGCGCGAAGACCCGTGCCCGCTGTGCATCATCCAGCGCTATTTCTTCCTGCTGATCGCGATCTTCGCGTTCCTCGGCGCGCTCTTCAGGCACTGGCGCGGCGTGCGCCTGCTCGAAGTGATGGCGGCGCTGTCGGCGCTCGCCGGCATCGCGACCGCGGCGCGCCACGTGTACATCCAGGCGAATCCTGGCTTCAGCTGCGGCTTCGACGCACTGCAGCCGGTGGTCGACAGCCTGCCCCCCGCGCACTGGCTGCCGAGCGTGTTCAAGGTCGCGGGCCTGTGCGAAACCGCATATCCGCCGATTCTCGGGCTGACGCTGCCGATGTGGTCGGGCGTCGCGTTTATCGTCGCGTTCGTCGCGCTGGTGCTGAGCCTGGTGCGCAATCGCCATCGGGTGTCCTGACGGCGGGCAGCCTGGTCGAGCGAGCTTCGAACACCGCCTGAAGCGCCGAACTCGCCGCCAGGGCGCTTACCGATTCGCATCGCCAATGGCGCCGGACTTCGTGTTGCCCATGCTGGGCACCGAAGTCCGGCGTTTTTTCTACGCAACGTTCCGCGATCGCGCGCCGTTCCTGTCGGTCCCCGCTCCGGCGCACGCAACTTCTCGCCTCGGCGCGAATCGTACCGGCATCATGACCGCCGCCGCATGAGCTTCATGCGACACAGGAAATATTTTCGGGCCGGGGTAGTGCTATCTTTGGGTAAGGATGGCGATCTACGTGCGCGAGGCCGGCTTTTGCGACCCCATGCGTAACGCGCGCCCGGTCCGCACTGTCTTCCGATTCGCCATGACAACGCAAACCATCCGCTTCTACCACCAGGGGTCCGTCCGCGAGGTCGCGGGCGTTCCGGCGACGCGCACCGTGCTGCAGCACCTGCGCGAGGACTTACGCTGCACCGGCACCAAGGAAGGCTGCGCGGAAGGCGACTGCGGCGCATGCACGGTCGTGATCGGCGAACTCGATGCGCGCGGCGATCTCACGTTGAAGGCGGTCAACGCCTGCATCCAGTTCCTGCCGACACTCGACGGCCGCGCCCTCTTCACCGTCGAAGACCTGCGCGCCGCGAACGGCGCGCTGCATCCGGTGCAACAGGCGCTGGTCGACTGTCACGGTTCGCAATGCGGCTTCTGCACGCCTGGCTTCGTCATGTCTATGTGGGCGCTCTACGAGAACCAGCCCGTCGCCGCCGGCCTGCCGACCCGCCATGAAATCGACGCCGCGCTGTCCGGCAATCTGTGCCGCTGCACGGGCTACCGGCCGATCATCGACGCCGCGCAGAAGATGTTCGACTACGCGCAGCATCCGCGCGTCGCGCTCGACCGCGAGGCCATCGCGGCCACGCTGCGCACGCTGCAACGCGAAGACACGTTCGAATACAGCGCGCCCGGCACCCGCGGCGCCGCGTTCGGCTCGCCCACCTTCCATGCCCCGCTCACGCTCGACGCGTTCGCGACGCTGCGCGCGCAGCATCCGGACGCGCGCATCGTTGCGGGCAGCACCGACGTCGGGCTTTGGGTCACCAAGCAGTTCCGCGATCTCGACGAGCTGCTGTACACCGGCAACGTCGCGGAGTTGAAGGCGATCGCGCACGATGCGCAAACGCTGACAATCGGTGCAGCGGTCACACTCGAAGACGCGTACGCGGCGCTCACCGCCGATTACCCCGAGCTCGCCGAACTGTGGACGCGCTTCGCATCGCTACCGATCCGCAATGCGGGCACGCTCGGCGGCAACGTCGCGAACGGCTCGCCGATCGGCGATTCGATGCCGGCACTGCTCGCGCTCGGCGCCGAGGTCGTGCTGCGCCGCGATCGCACGACCCGCACCCTGCCGCTCGACGCGTTCTACCTCGGCTACCAGAAGACCGCGCTCGCCGAAGGCGAATTCGTCAGCGCGCTGCGCGTGCCCCGCCCGGCCGGCGCGTTGCGGTTTCGCACCTACAAGGTGGCGAAGCGTTACGACCAGGACATCTCGGCGGTGTGCGCGGCGTTTGCGCTGCACGTCGCGGAAGATGGCACGATCCGCGCGGCGCGGGTCGCGTTCGGCGGGATGGCGGCGACGCCGAAGCGAGCCGCGCATGCCGAAGCCGCGCTCAACGGCGCGGCGTGGAACGAACCGACGGCCCGGCGCGCGATGGACGCGCTCGCCGCCGACTACCAGCCGCTCACCGACATGCGCGCGTCGAGCGCGTATCGGCTGAAGGTCGCGCGCAATCTGCTGTGGCGCTTCTACCTCGAAACGCGCGACGACGCGCCGCTCGCGCTCTGCGACGTGAACGCGTTCGCGTTCGAGGCGGACGCAGCCGTCGTGAAGGAGTCGCCGTGATGAACCGGACCGATGCCTTTATCGAACGCGCGGACGCGCGTGCCGATCAACGCGAGGACGCGTCGATCGGCGTACCACTGCCGCACGAATCCGCCGCGCTGCACGTGAGCGGCGAAGCGACCTACACGGACGACATCTCCGAGCTGCACGGCACGCTGCACGCGGCGCTCGGCCTGTCGCGCCATGCACATGCGCGCATCGTGTCGATGGATCTCGACGCAGTGAGAAACGCGCCCGGCGTGATCGCAGTGCTGAGCGCCGACGATATCCCCGGCGAAAACAATTGCGGCCCGGTGCTCCACGACGATCCGATCCTCGCCGACGGCGAAGTGCTCTATCTGGGCCAGCCGGTCTTCGCGGTGATCGCCGAGAGCCACGAACTCGCACGTCGCGCCGCCGCGCTCGCGAAAAGCGACGACGTGATCCGCTACGAGCCGCTCGACGCGATCCTCACCGCCGCCGATGCGAAAGCCGCGAAGCAGTTCGTGCTGCCGCCACTGCATCTGCGGCGCGGCGACCCCGAGGCGAAGATCGCCGCCGCGCCGCATCGGCTCGCCGGCACGTTCGAGGTCGGCGGCCAGGAGCAGTTCTATCTCGAAGGCCAGATCGCCTATGCGGTGCCGAAGGAAATGGACGGCATGCTCGTCTACAGCTCGACGCAGCATCCGAGCGAAATGCAGCAGGTCGTCGCGCACATGCTCGACTGGCCCGCGCATAACGTCGTCTGCGAATGCCGGCGCATGGGCGGCGGCTTCGGCGGCAAAGAATCGCAATCGGCGCTGTTCGCGTGCGTGGCCGCGCTTGCGGCGCAACGCCTGCGTCGCCCGGTCAAGCTGCGCGCCGATCGCGACGACGACTTTCTGATCACCGGCAAGCGCCACGATGCGGTCTACGAGTACGAAGCGGGCTTTGACGAGCAAGGCCGCCTGCTTGGCGTGCGCGTCGAAATCGCATTGCGCGCCGGCTATTCCGCGGATCTGTCCGGCGCGGTCGCGACGCGCGCGGTGTGCCACTTCGACAACGCGTACTACCTGTCCGACGTCGATATCGTCGCGCTGTGCTGCAAGACCAATACGCAGTCGAACACCGCGTTTCGCGGCTTCGGCGGACCGCAGGGCGCGCTCGTGATGGAGGTGCTGCTCGACGGCATCGCGCGCGAGCTGCGGCTCGATCCGCTCGACGTGCGGCTCGCGAATTACTACGGCGTCGGCGAACGCGATACGACGCCGTACGGACAACGCGTCGAAGACAACATCATCGCGCCGCTGACCGACGCGCTGCTAGATTCGAGTGACTACCGCGCGCGTCGCGCGGCACTCGCCGAATTCAATGCGAAGAGTCCCGTGCTCAAACGCGGCCTCGCGTTTTCGCCGGTCAAGTTCGGCATCTCGTTCAACGTGCCGTTCCTGAATCAGGCCGGCGCGCTTGTGCACGTGTACAAGGACGGCTCCGTGCTCGTCAATCACGGCGGCACCGAGATGGGCCAGGGGCTCAACACGAAAGTCGCGCAGGTGGTCGCGAATCAGTTCGGCTTGCCGTTATCGCGCGTCCGGGTGACCGCGACCGATACCTCGAAGATCGCCAACACGTCGGCAACCGCGGCCTCGACCGGCAGCGACCTGAACGGCATGGCCGCCGAAGCCGCCGCGCGGACGATCCGCGCGCGGCTCGCGGAAGTCGCGGCGCGCCCAGCTCGGCGGCGACGCCAACGACGTGCAATTCGCGCGCGGCAGCGTCTCGGTGAACGGCGGCGCGCTGCCGTTCGAACAGATCGTCAACGCCGCGTATCTCGCGCGCGTGCAGTTGTGGTCGGACGGCTTCTACGCGACGCCGAAAGTGCATTGGGATGCGAAGTCGCTGACCGGTCATCCGTTCTATTACTTCGCGTATGGTGCGGCGGTGTCGGAGGTCGTCGTCGATACGCTGACCGGCGAGTGGAAGCTCGTGCGCGCGGACGTGCTGCACGACGCGGGCCAGTCGATCAATCCGGCGATCGATCTCGGCCAGATCGAAGGCGGCTTCATTCAGGGCATGGGCTGGCTCACCACTGAAGAGCTATGGTGGAACCGCGACGGCCGCCTGATGACGCACGCGCCGTCGACGTACAAGATTCCCGCGGTCAGCGATACGCCCGCCGCGTTCCACGTTCGGCTCTACGACAACAGCAACGCCGAGCCGACCGTGTTCCGCTCGAAGGCGGTCGGCGAGCCGCCGTTGCTGCTGCCGTTTTCGGTGTTTCTCGCGATTCGCGACGCGATCGCGGCCGCAGTGCCGGGCGCGCGACATGCTCCGCCGTTGCGCGCGCCGGCGACGCCCGAGGCGATACTCGATGCGCTGGACACTTTGAATGCGTCGGACGCGTCGCAGAACGCAAACCCGGTCGAACCCGCCGCGCACCCCGACAGCGCCGTTCCCCACACGCCACCCGCCGCGCCGACGCCTGACGCGGCCCCCTACGGAGAATCGCCGGATGCAAGCCTGGCTCACTGACCTGCAACATCTGCTCGCGCATGGCGACGCCGCCGTGCTGGTGACGGTCGCGCGCGTCGAAGGTTCGGCGCCGCGCGAAGCCGGCACGAAGATGATCGTCACGCGCGAGGCGGCCAAGCATACGATTGGCGGCGGCCACCTCGAATGGAAGGCGATCGAGACCGCGCGCCAGGTGCTGCGCGACGGCATGCGCGCGCCGCATATGCGGCGGCTCGAACGCTTCGCGCTGGGGCCGAGCCTCGGCCAGTGCTGCGGCGGCGCCGTGATCCTCGCGTTCGAGCGGCTCGACGTCGGCGATCTCGGCTGGCTCACGTCGCTCGCCAAGCGCCTCGCGGCGGGGCAATCGACGGTGCGTAGCGTATCATTCGGCCCCGCGCCGGATGCGGTGATGCTGTCCGAACCCGAGCCCGGCATCGACGGCGCCGACTGTCTACTGTGGGACGGCGCCGGTTTCGACGACAGCAGCGCGCTCCTGACCGAAACCATCGCGCCGGGCGAATTCGCCGTCGTGCTGTTCGGCGCCGGTCACGTCGGCGCGGCGCTCGTGCGCGTGCTGGCGACACTGCCTTGCACGGTGCGCTGGGTCGACGAGCGCGACGCGCAGTTTCCGTCGCTCGATGCGCTGCACGCGGTGAACGTGACGATCGACGCGAACGACGCACCCGACGAGGCGATCGATCAGGCCGCGCCGAACACGTACTTCGTCGTGATGACGCACAACCACGCACGCGATCTCGAACTGGCCGAACGCATCCTGCGGCGCGGCGACTTCGCGTTCTTCGGCATGATCGGCTCGCATACCAAGCGCAAGCAGTTCGAGCATCGGCTCGCGGCTCGCGGCATCGATCCGGCGCGGATCACGCGGATGAAGTGTCCGCTCGGCGTCGACGGCATCGTCGACAAGTCGCCCGAGGTCATCGCGATCTCGGCGGCCGCGCAGGTGCTGCAAGCCGTCGAGGCGAACGCGGGTGCGCGCCACCCGACGCAGGCGGTTTGATACGCGGCCGGCGCCGCTCGTTACCCACCACACAATTCCAAACCACGATGAACCCGACAACCGCTACCCCCGTTTCCCCCGTTACGCTCGCCGACAAAACCGCGCGCGCACCGAAGGCCGAGCTGCATATCCACATCGAAGGCTCGCTCGAACCGGAGCTGATTTTCGCGCTCGCGCAACGCAACGGCGTGAAGCTCGCCTACGACTCGGTGGAAGCCTTGCGCGCCGCCTATGCGTTCACCGACCTGCAATCGTTCCTCGACATCTACTACGCGGGCGCGAGCGTGCTGCTGCACGAGCAGGACTTCTACGACATGACGATGGCCTACGTCGAGCGCTGTCTCGCCGACAACGTCGTGCATAGCGAAATCTTCTTCGACCCGCAGACGCATACCGAGCGCGGCGTGCGGATCGCGACCGTCGTGGCCGGCATCGAACGCGCGCTCGCCGACGCGGAGAAGCGCGGCATGTCGAGCAAGCTGATCCTGTGTTTCCTGCGCCATCTGTCCGAGGATGATGCGCTCGCCACCTTCGACGAAGCGCTCCCGCTGTTCGAGCAGTACGAGCATCGGCTGATCGGCGTGGGGCTCGATTCGTCGGAACGCGGCCATCCGCCGTCGAAGTTCGAGCGCGTGTTCGCGAAGGCGCGCGCGCTCGGTCTGAAGCTCGTCGCGCACGCGGGCGAGGAAGGCCCGCCGTCCTACATCTACGAAGCGCTCGACGTGCTGAAGGTCGACCGCGTCGATCACGGCGTGCGCAGCATCGAGGACCCGGCGCTCGTCACGCGTCTCGCCGATACGCGCGTCGCGCTGACCGTGTGCCCGCTGTCGAACCTGAAGCTGTGCGTGTTCGACGACCTGACCAAACACACGCTGAAAGACCTGCTCGATCGCGGCGTCGCGGTGACCGTCAATTCCGACGATCCGGCCTATTTCGGCGGCTACGTGAACGCGAACTATCTGGCGACGATCGACGCGCTGAAGCTCGACGACGCCGAGGTCTACACGATCATCCGCAACGGCTTCGAGGCGTCGTTCGTGACGCCCGAGGAACGCGCCATGCTGATCGGCAAGCTCGACGCGCATTGGCGGCACTGAGTGGCGGCACTGAGCCGCGCGCCGACGGATTTCAACTGACGGGCCTCGACCGAGGTCGGCGGCCGGCGGCTTCGCTTCGTTCGGGCAAACGGCGACGACCCGAACCGGGAAGCCGCTGCCGCTGCCTGCGCCGCCCAGCTTTCAACATTCGGAGACAGCTTTTCCATGACTGAATCGGCTCATACCGCGCAAGCGGCGCAAGCGGCATTCCGCGCCCCTCTGCTGACCTTCAACGGCGATCCGGCGCACGCGCCGAACGCCGCGGTGTTCCACGAGGACGGTCTCCTGATTGTGGAAGACGGCCGCGTCGTCGCGGCGGACGCGTATGCGGCGCTCGCGTCGCGGCTCGCGCCCGGCACGCAGGTCGTGGAGCGGCGCGACAAGCTGATCGTGCCGGGCTTCATCGATACCCACATCCACTATCCGCAGACCGACATGATCGCGTCGCCGGCGCCGGGTCTGCTGCCGTGGCTCGACACGTACACGTTCCCAACCGAGCGCCGCTTCGCCGACATCGCGCACGCCCGCGACACGGCGAGCTTTTTCCTCGACGAACTGCTCGCCTGCGGCACGACGACCGCGCTCGTGTACTGCACGGTGCACAAGGAATCCGCCGACGCCCTCTTCGCCGAGAGCGAAGCGCGCAATCTGCGCATGGTCGCGGGCAAGGTGCTGATGGACCGCCACTGCCCCGCGTTCCTGCGCGACACCGCGCAATCGGGCTACGACGACAGCGCCGAGCTGATCGGCCGCTGGCACGGTCGCGGCCGCCAGATGTACGCGCTGACGCCGCGCTTCGCGCCGACCTCGACCGAGGCGCAGCTCGAAGCGTGCGGCGCGCTCGCGCAACTGCATCCGGACGTGTTCATTCAGAGCCACGTCGCGGAGAACACCGACGAGGTGAAATGGGTCGCCGAGCTATTCCCCGGCCACCGCAGCTATCTCGACATCTACGATCGCTACGGGCTCTTGCGCCGTCGCGCGGTATACGGCCATTGCATCTACCTCGACGACGAGGACCGCAAGCGCATGGCGCAAACCGGCGCGCTCGCGTCGCACTGTCCGACGTCGAACCTGTTCCTCGGCAGCGGCCTGTTCGACTTCGACAAGGCCGACTCGGCCGGCATGCCGATCGCGCTCGCGACCGACGTCGGCGGCGGCACGTCGTTCTCGATGCTGCAGACGATGAACGAAGCGCACAAGGTTGCGCGCCTCGGCGGCCATCATCTGACGGCGACGCGCATGTTCTATCTCGCGACCGCCGGCGCGGCCGAAGCGCTCGATCTCGGCGACAAGATCGGCACGCTGAGGGACGGCTCGGAAGCGGACTTCGTCGTGCTCGATCCGCGGGCGACGCCGCTGCTCGCGCGCCGCACCGCACGGCGCGAATCGCTCGAGGAGCTGCTATTCGCATTCGCGCTGCTCGGTGACGATCGCGCCGTGTATGAAACGTATGCGGCCGGCAAGTGCGTGCATCGCCGCGACGACGCGCGCCAGCGCGTGCCGGGGCGCGTCGTCGCGGCCTGAGGTTGGCTGGAGGCTGGCTTCACGCCGATGCGAACCCGGCGGCGCCTCAGCCCGGCTTGCACACCTCGTGCAACGCGTTGAGCCGCCGCACCGGGTCCGCGACATACGGATTCGACTCGTCCCACGCATAACCGGCGAGCACCGCGCAGATCATGCGACGAATCGTCGGTGTCTGCTCCGGGTAGTAGATGATGTCCTGCAGCTCGCCCGTGTACCAACGCTCGACGAACGCGCGGAACGTATCGATGCCCTTGCGCAACGGCACGTCGTAATCGGCTGACCAGTCGACCGTGCTGCCGTCGAGCTGCCGGTTCAGCGTGCGCGCCGCCAGATGCGCGGAGCGCAGCGCGATCGTCACGCCCGACGAAAACACCGGGTCGAGAAACTCGCCCGCGTTGCCGAGCAACGCATAGCCCGGCCCATGCAGGCTCGCGACGTTCGCCGCATAACCGCCGATCTGCCGCACCGGCATCAGGAACGGCGCCTGGCCGATCAGCAGGTTCAGCGTCGGCTCCTGCTGGATCAGCGCGCGCAGCGTCGCCTCGCGCTGCGCTCGCGGCACATCGAGAAAGCTCGCCTCGGCGACACACCCCACCGAAGCACGGCCACCCGCGAGCGGAATCATCCAGAACCATACGTCGCGACGCTCGGGATGCGTGGCGATGCAAATCTTGTTGCGATCGATGTCGTCGGGAGCCAGACCATCGCGCACATGCGTGAAGAGCGCGGCGCGCGTCGGCATCCGCGTCGGCGTCTCCAGCTGCAGCAGGCGCGGCAGCACGCGCCCGAAACCGCTCGCATCGAGCACGAAACGCGCTTCGACCTGATACGCGTGCCCCGCTTCATCGGAGACGTCGAGCAGCGGCGCCGTATCGGTGCACACCGCGCTCACCGTGTGGCCGAAACGCACGTCGGCGCCCTGCGCGGCCGCGCAGCGAATCAGCACGTCGTCGAACAGCGCGCGCTCGACCTGATACGTGGTGCCCCAGCCCGGCGAATACTTATCGCGAAAGTCGAACGACGAGCTCTGGTCGCGATACACGAAATGCGCGCCGTTCTTGTACTGGAAGCCCGCCTCGACGACGGCCTGCAACATGCCGGCCTCTTCGAGGTACGCCATGCTTTGCGGCAACAGGCTCTCGCCGATCGAGAAGCGCGGAAAGTGCTGACGCTCCAGCACCAGCACCGAGCGGCCTGCTTGACGCAACAGCGCGGCAGCCACCGAGCCGGCCGGACCGGCACCGATGATCGCGACATCGACCACGGTCCGCATTGAAGTATCGCTATTCAATTCACTGCTCCAACGGTTTGCACGCGTTGCTGCAACGCATGCGGGGGGTTCGCGCACCGCGCAACGTCGCGCAATGCAGCGTCTTGTCGATACAATCCTCCCTCCACAGCAACAACGACGTTTCGCCGGGGAGTGCATCGTGCCGTCATCCGAACTGTCCAGTGTGCCCTTTGTGCCGGAGACGGCCTTTGGCATCTGGTTCCTGCGCACGCACACGTGGGAGCACCACGTGTTGCGGGTCGCGATCAACGATCTGAAGCGCCTGATCGATGCGCCATTGCCCGACGCGCCGGTCATCGTCGATGCGGGCTGCGGGCAAGGCATTTCGTTTCGCCTGCTCGCTGAGGCGTTCCGACCGCGCCGCATCGTCGGCATCGATTTTCATGCACCGTCGCTGACGCTCGCCGCGCGGGCCGCGCACGCCTGCCGCGAGACGCTCGCCGACATCGAACTGCTGCATGGCGACTGCGCGCAACTGCCGCTGCCCGATGCGAGCGCCGACATCGTGTTCTGCCATCAGACCTTCCATCACCTCGTCGAGCAGGAGCGCGCGCTCGCCGAGTTCCACCGCGTGCTCAAACCCGGGGGCGTGCTGCTGTTCGCGGAATCGACCGATGCGTACATCAAGTCGTGGGTGATCCGGCTGTTGTTTCGTCATCCAATGCAGGTGCAAAAGAGCGCCGACGGCTATCTCGACATGATCCGCCGCGGCGGCTTCAGCTTCGGCTCTCGCCATGTTTCGCTGCCGTACCTGTGGTGGAGCCGCGCGACAGACTTCGGTCTGCTCGAACGACTCGGTTTGTACCGGCCGCAACCCGGCAAGCGTCGCGAGACGCTGGTCAATGTCGCGGCCGTGAAAACTGGCGAAGCCTGACTCAAAGTCAGCCCGCGTCCAGCACCACCAGTTGGCCGCGCACCGCGATCGCGGCCGCGCTCGGGCTCACGCCGCAGGTGAAGTCGCTCGACGAGTCGGTTTCGGTGCTATGAAAGCGCGTCGACACGTCGATCACCGCATTCGCGTGACGCTCGCGCGCCGCGGCGCGCAGCTTGCCGACCGCTTCGGCGAGCGCCAGGTGGCACGCTTCGTTCGGCTCGGACATCTTGCGCGCAATGCGCACCGAGTACGACACTTCGCCGAGCCGCGTCTTCACCGGCTGGTGAGGTTGATCGCCGAAGTACACCGGCACCTCGCCGCGCGATTCGCCACCCGACGCCGTGAACGGCAACGATTTCACTTCCGTGCCGCAGCCGGCCTGCGTCAATGCCACCACCAACATCGCACCCACCAAAGAAAACTTTTTCATTCTTATCCTCTTCCCTGTCTACGCACTTGCGGCCGCTCACGCGTTGCGCGGCCAGTGATCGTGGCGAGTCGGTGCAGCTGACTCGAACGCTCGCCACGCTTCGAACATCAGGCTCGCGCAACTGCCGCCGAACCCGAATGAAATCGACATCGCCGTGTCGATGCTTGCGTCGCGCGCGGTGCGCGCGAGCGGCATGTCGCGCACTTGCGGCTCCGGCGCGTCGACCTCGGCCGTCCCCGCGATAAAACCGTCGCGCATCATCAACAGCGTATAGATCGCTTCGTGCGCGCCGCACGCGCCAAGCGAATGCCCGGTCATGCCCTTGGTCGACGAAAACGCCGGCACCCCTTGGCCCGATGCGCCGAACACGTCGCGCAACGCGTGCAGTTCTTCGAGATCGCCGAGCGGTGTCGACGGCGCATGCGTGTTCACGTAGTCGGGACGGCGGCCCGCCGGTCCGAGCGCACCGCGCATCGCGCGCGCGATGCCGGCCGCGCGAGGCGCGACCATGCCCGCGCGATCCGTGCAATCGCCGAAGCCCGTCAGCTCCGCGTAGATGCGCGCGCCGCGCGCGAGCGCATGATCGAGCGCTTCGAGCACCAGCACGCCACCGCCCGACGCAATCACGAAACCGTCGCGCTGCGTGTCGTACGGCCGCGATGCGCGGTCAGGCGTGTCATTGAAGCGGCGCGACAGCGCGCCCATCGCGTCGAACATCAGCGTCATGTTGTCGTGCAGCGCTTCGCTGCCGCCCGCGAGCACGATCTGCTGCCGCCCGGTCTGGATCAGTTGCATCGCCTGACCGATCGCGAGCGCCGATGTCGTGCATGCCGACGATGGCGAATAGCTGACGCCTTCGAGCCCGAATGTCTGCGCGACGTTCGCCGACGCGGTGCTGCTCATCGCATGCGGCACCGTGTACGGCGGCACCTTGTCGACGCCGCGCGTTTGCGCGATCGCGAGCGCCGCGTCGTAGCTCGCCATCGCGCCGACGCCCGAGCCGATCACGACGCCCGCGCGCGGCGACTGCAAGGCCGCGACGGCGAGCCCGGCATCGTCGATCGCACGTTGCGCCGCGTGGCACGCGAAGCGCGCGGTGTCGCCCATGAAGCGTTCGAGCTTGCGCTCGAATGGCGCCTCGCGCGCGACCGACGCGACGCCGGCCACCTGCGACGCAAACCCGCGCTCGCGCCACGCATCGATCCGCTCGACGCGCGAGCGCCCAGCACGCAAGGCAGTCGAGACATCGTCGAGCGTATTGCCGAGGCACGACACGATGCCCATACCGGTCACGACTACGCGTTGCAGGCTGACGCTCATCGAACGCGCCGGAAAATCAGCGACGTGTTGATGCCGCCGAACGCGAAGTTGTTGCTGATCACGTACTCGGCGTCGATCTCGCGCGCACCGCCGACGATGTAGTCGAGCGGCGCGCAGGCCGGATCGACGTTCTCGAGATTCAGCGTCGGCGCGTACCAGTTGCGCTTCATCATCTCGATCGTCCACCACGCCTCGATCGCGCCGCACGCGCCGAGCGTGTGACCGATATAGCTTTTCAGCGAGCTGATCGGCATGCGCGCACCGAAGGTCTGCGCGGTCGCGTGGCTTTCGGCCATGTCGCCGCGATCGGTCGAGGTGCCGTGCGCGTTCACATAGGCAATCGCCTCGGGCGGCAATTGCGCGTCGCGCAGCGCGAGTTGCATCGCGAGCGCCATCGTGTCGGCGGTCGGTTGCGTCATGTGCGCGCCGTCCGAGTTGCAGCCGAAGCCGACGACCTCCGCGTGAATCCGTGCGCCGCGCGCCAGCGCGTGCTCGTATTCTTCGAGCACCAGCGTCGCCGCGCCCTCGCCGACCACCAGGCCGTCGCGCGCGGCATCGAACGGACGCGGCGTCAGATGCGGCTCGCCGTTGCGCGTGCTGGTCGCGTACAGCGTGTCGAACACGGCCACCGCCGGGCCGGATAACTCTTCCGCGCCGCCTGCCAGCATCAGCGTCTGCTTGCCGGACTGGATCGCCTCGTACGCGTAGCCGATCGCCTGGCTGCCCGACGCGCATGCGCACGAGGTCGGGATGATGCGGCCTTTCAGATCCCAGAACAGGCTCACGTTGACGGCCGTCGTGTGCGGCATCATCTGCACGTAGCTGTTCGACGTGACGTTGCTCATCGAGCCGGTTTCGAGCATCGTGCCGAACGCGCGGATCGGCTGCACGGAACCCGACGACGACCCGTACGCGACGCCCATGCGGCCGTCGGCGATGCGGGTGTCGTCGGCAAGGCCCGCGTCGGCGAGCGCGAGTTCGCTCGCGCGCACCGAGTACAGCGATACCGGGCCCATCGAGCGCACCTTCTTGCGCGGGTAATGGGCGGGGGTCGTGAACTCGGGCAGCGGACACGCGAGCCGCGTATGCAGTGACGCGAAGTAGTCCCATTCGGGCATGCGCCGCACCGCGTTCTCGCCGCGTTTCAGGCCGGTTTCGACCGCGGTCCCAGCTATCGCCGAACGCGGTCACGCCGCCCATGCCGGTAATGACGACGCGCTTCATCAGATCATCCCGCCGTTCACGCCGATCACCTGGCGCGTCAGGTACGACGCGCCATCCGACATCAGAAAGCTCACGACCGACGCGACCTCGGCCGGCTGGCCGACGCGGTTCATCGGCACGGTCTTCAGCGCGTGATCGAGCGTCATCTGTTCGAGCAGGCCCGTCTCGATCAGCCCCGGCGCGACGCAATTGACGGTGATATTGCGCGACGCGAGCTCGACCGCGAGTGCCTTGCTCGCGCCGATGAGTCCGGCCTTCGCCGCGCTGTAGTTGACCTGGCCGCGATTGCCCATCACCCCCGACACCGACGCGATCGTCACGATGCGTCCGCCCTGGCGCGCGCGCACCATCGGCATGGTCAGCGGATGTACGACGTTGTAGAACGCGTCGAGGCCGGTTTCGATCACGACGTCCCAGTCTTCTTCGGTGAGTGCCGGGAACGCGGCGTCGCGCGTGACGCCCGCGCTGCACACGATGCCGTAGTAGGGACCGTGCGCGGCCACGTCCGCTTCGAGCGCCTCGCGGCACGCGGCGCGCTCGCGCACGTCGAATTGCAGCACCCGCGCCATGCCGCCGTGCGCGGCGATGCCCGTCGCGACCGCGTCGGCTTCGCTGCGTCCCGTGCGGCAATGCACGGTCACGGCGAAGCCGTCGGCGGCCAACTTGTACGCAATCGCGCGGCCGATGCCGCGGCTTGCGCCGGTAACGAGAACTCGCCGGTTCATGAACTGACACTCCCTTCGATGAATGACTGAAAATCGGGCGGTTGAAACACCTTGATCACGGCTTCTGCGCAGCGCACGCCGCCGTCGTCGTCGAGCGTGCATTCGTAGGCGCCGTGGCCTGCTTCGCTGCGAAGCAGTTCGCTCACCTGAACGCGCAAACGCGCGCCGCTTCGGAACGCCGGTTGCAGCGCCCGATAGCTGCGCGAGCCGAGCAGCACGCCGGCACGGGCCTGGCCGCCGGCGCGCATCGCGATGAGCGCGACGTGGGCGGCAATCGCTTGCGCCATCACCTCGATGCCGATCCATGCGGGCATCGCGCCGGCGGCGTCCGCATACCATGCATGCGGGTCGACGTTGGCGAAGGCGCTCAACGTGGTGTCGGCGAAGCTGTCGATCGCATCGAGCAGCAGCATGCTGCCGCGATGCGGGATCATCGCCTCGATCGGTTGCCGCGCGAGTTCCGCGTCGGTCAGCAGAGAAGTCGTCATGCGTGTTACCGGGCCAGAATCAGGCTGACATTGCTGCCGCCGAATGCGAACGAGTTGCTCATTGCGTACTGCGTGGCCGTGCCGCGCGGCAAATAGCGCGTGCCGTCGACGAGGTCGAGCGCGGGCAGCGCGGGATCGGCCTCGCCGTCCCACAGATGCGGCGGCAACGTCGCGTTCTCGCGCGCGAGCGTGAGCCACGCGAAGCCCACTTCGGTCGCCCCGGCCGCGCCGAGCTGGTGGCCGGTGAGCGGCTTGGTGCCGCTCGCGGCGACGCCGTCGGGGAATACGCGCGCCATCAGATGCGCTTCCATGTCGTCGTTCTTCTGCGTGGCGGTCGCGTGCAGATTCACATAGCCCACCGCCGACGCCGCGATGCCCGCGTCCGCCAGCGCCTCGCGCAACGCGATTTCGCCGCCGACGCCGTGCGGGTCCGGCGCCGAAATATGATGCGCGTCGCTCGATTCGCCGAGACCCGCGAGCCGCACCGCCGCTTCATCGCGACTCATCAGGAACACGGCCGCGCCCTCACCGACGTTGATGCCGCAACGGTTGCGGCTCATCGGATTGGTACGCACGCGGCTGGTCGATTCGAGCGACGCGAAGCCCTGCACGGTCAACTCGCATAGCGAATCGACGCCACCGACGACAACCGCATCGCACAACCGCAATTGCAGCAGCCGACGCGCCGACGCGAACGCCTTGGCACTCGACGTGCAGGCGGTCGAAATCGTGAACGCCGGCCCCTGCAGGTCGAGCGCGGCGGCCGCGAATGGCGCGGCGGTGCCGATTTCCATCTGCCGGTAGTTGAAGCTGCCCGGCAATTCGCCGGCTTGCGCGTGATAGACGAACGCGCTCTCGGCCGCCTCGATGCCTGACGTGCTGGTGCCGAGCACGACGCCGATGCGCTCAGGGCCGTAGCGCTCGCGCGCGGCTTCGATCGCGGGCGCGATCTGCGCGAGCGCCGCGAGCAGCAGCCGGTTGTTGCGGCAGTCGTAGCGCGCGAGATCGGCGCGCGGCGCGAGATCGAGCGGCGCAAGCACACTGCCGACGAACGCATCGCCGATGCCGGTATGCACGTTGCCCATGCCGCGCGAGCGCGCGGCGGCGAGCGCCGGCACGATCTCGTCGACATCGCCGCCGAGCGCGTTGATCATGCCGAGCGCGTGCAAATAAACTGATGGCGCGTTCATGCCGCCCTCCGTGATTCCGATGGCATGCCGATAGGCGCAAGCAGCACCGCGACCGCGATGCCGAGCGCGAGCGTCATGCCGAAGCTTCTGAGCGCGGGCATCGCGCTGATGCCGAGCATGCCGAACGACAACAGCGCAGTGGCCGCCGACAGCAACACGCCAGTCCACACCGCGCCGGGATTCGCATCCGCGCGCGAACAGCCTTCGCGCAGAAACACCGCATAGTTTGCGCCGACGCCGAGCACCAGCATCAGCGCGAGCCAGTTGAACAGATTGAGCGGCACGCCCGCATAGCCGAACACCGCCAACGCGACGCCGAGCGCGAGCAGCACGGGCAAAGTCGTCGCGATACCGCCGCGGGCTCCGTAGCGCAGCATCAGCAGCACGCACACGAGCGCGAGCGCGCCGCCCAACCACCAGCCGGTGTCCACGCGATAGGCGCCGAACAGCTTCGACACGCTCGCGGCCTTGTCGACGAACACGATGCCGGGTAAGCCGTGCGCGAGCGCGATCAGCGCAGGCTCGTTGCGCGGCGTCACGCCTTGCGGGATCACGACGGCGGCGTAGCCTGCCGGCGCATGCGCTCGGTTCGCCCGGTTCGATCCCACCGCGCCGAGCCACAGATGCCGATACGGCTGCGACCAGGGCGCCGCGAGCCAGCGCTCGACGGTGAGCGGCGCTGCCGGCTTCGCGAACGCGGCGAGCCACGCATCGGCGACTTCGTCCTTGAAGCCGGCTTGCAGCAGCGTCGCGCGCAAGGCGGCGGGGTCGTGGAACGCGTGCTGCGCGAGCAGCGCGCGATCGTCGTTCTGACGCTGCGCGGACGGTACGAACTGCGCGACCGACTGATAGCCGCCGACGCTATCCGCGGTGCCATTCAGCGCATCGAGCTGCGCGCCGAGCGCTTCGGCGCGTTGCAGCACCGCTTCCTGCGTCGCGCCGCGCACGACGAAAAACTGCGCGCTGTTATCGACGCCGACCGCTGCGCGCACTGTGTCTTCCTGCGCGACCAGCGACGCGTCGCGCTGGATCAGCAGATGAACGTCGTCGTCGCTCGTCAGACGCAGCCAGCCGGGCACCGCCGCGATCAGCAGCAGCGCCGCGACCAGCCACGCGCGTTTGCCGCCGAGCGCCTGCTGCCAGCGCGCGAGCAGCCGCGCCGCGCCCGCGAACACGCGTTGCGGGCTGCGCTTCGGTGCGCGCGTGAGCAGCGCGGGCAGCAGCGACAGCACCGACAGGAACGCGGTCGTGATGCCCACCATCGCGAAACACGCGATCTGCTTCAACGCGGGGAACGGCACCCAGATCAGGATCGCGTAGCCGAGCAGACTCGTCGCGAGCGCAACGCTGAGCGCGGGCCGCACCGTGCGCGCGCCGCGCCGCGCCTCCCAGTCGCGGCCCGCGCCGAGGTAGACGACGAAATACTGGATCGAATAGTCGACCGCCTCGCCGATCAGGCTCGCACCGAACACGAGCGTCAACAGATGCAGCTTGCCGAACACCAGCAGCGTCGCCGCGAGCGCGCAGACGATGCCGAGCGCCGTCGATACGAAGCCAAGCAGCAATAGACGCGGCGAGCGGAACACCCACGTCATCAGCAGCGCGATGCCGCACAGCGACGCGATACCGATGACGTGCACTTCGCGTTCGGATGCGCTGCGCGCGGCCTCGGCATAGAACACGGCGCCGGTGCGCGCCAGCGATACGTCGGGGAACGTCTGACGCAAGCTGCTTTGCGCATCGGCGAGCACCGCGCGCACCGCCTGCTGCGTCTTCGTTTCGTAGGCGGAGCCGGGCAGCGTCGCGACGATCAGCACGCTGGTCGTGTCGCCCTGCGCGTCGTGACGGTGCGCCACGAGCAGGCCGTCCTCGACTTCGAGATTCGACGTCGCGAGCGGCAGATTGCCGAGCCAGCGTTCGAGCCAGCCGAACGGATCGTCGGCGAGCTGGGTGCTGAGGCCGCCTTGCAGCGGGCTATAGATGCGTTGCGCGAGCAGGTCGTGCAGCGTCGTTGCGCTTGCGCTCGCGAGCGCGCTGCGATCGGCCGGCGCGAGCAGGCCGAAGCGGTACGGCAGATACAGTGCCGCGATCTGTGACAGGTCGAACGGCGGCAGCTCGGCCGTCACCGATGCGAATGCGCCGCTCTTTCGCAACGACGCGCCCAGTTGCTTCGCGGCCGCTTTTGCGTGTGCATCGTCGCGGCTCGTGACCAGCAGCACGGTGCGGTCGCCGAGCGCGCCGGCGAGCGTGTCGACCGCTTTTTCGGCGACGGGGTCCGCTTCGGTTGCGGGCAGCAGTGCGAGCAGATTGGTTTCGAGCGGCGACGCTCCCGCGAAGCGCCAACCGCAATAGAGCGCCGCCAGCAGCGCGAGCGCGAGCCATGCGGCACGCACGCCCCATGCGCGCTTTGCGGCTTGTTTCGCGGCTTGTTTCGCGGCTCGCTGCTGCGGCACCGCCATCACGGTGCTCCGAACAGGCTGCGCTCGTCCGGCGTCGGCTCGGCGACGGCCGTGCTGTTGGCGAACTCGAGCTTCGTCACGTCGCCGGTCGCGAGCGTGATGCGCAGGCTTTGCAGATAATCGCCGCCGCTCATGTCGAGGCCCTTGATCGACTGCGCGAGCTGCGGTTGATTCGGCGTGAGTCGCATGCGCCATTGCGCGGCGTTGCCTTCGGCACTCACGTCGAACTGCGAGTACAGCGCCGACAGATCGCCGCCGAGCATCGCGCGCATCATCTTCGACACCTGCGCGACGCCGCGCGTGGCCTGCGCGCTATGGGTGCTGACGCGATGGCCGCTGGCGTCGAGCTGCGCGACGTTAGCGTCGGTGATCACGTAAGTGGCCTTGTAGGGCGTGTCGATCTGCCAGATCACGCCGCGCTCGCGGAAGAACAGCAACGTGCCGTTGCTGACGAGCGGTTGCTTCATCGCGGCGAGCGTCTGCGTCTGCGTGAATCGCGCGCGCACGCCCTTGGGTTGCGCGAGATGCGCGGCGATCTGCGAGACCAGCGCGGCGTTGGCGTTGCTGGCGGCACGGTTAGCGGACTCGTTGGTCGGGGCTGGGTTGCTTGCGGTAGCCGCAGCGGCCGACACCGCTGGCAATGCGAGCGCCCCCATCACGCCGATCACCCCCGCGAGCCGTGACACGACGACTGTCAGCGCACGGCGATTCATCGTCCCCATACACGCTCCAGCTTGTCGAATACGACCGGCGGCGACACGAACTGCAATTCCTCGGTGGCGGCATCGACGGCGACCTGGATCGTATAGCCCTTCGTGAGCCGCGTGCCCGACGCGCAATCGACGATTTCATAGCCTATTTTCAGGCGGTTTTCGTATTCGAGCAGTTGGGCGCGCACTTCGAGCGTCTGTCCGTACACGGCCGGCCGCACGTATTTCAGATGCGCCTCGACGATCGGCCACAGATAGCCGGACGCCCGCATCTCGCGATAGTCGTAGTCGAACGCGCGCAGCAGCGCCGCGCGGCCCATCTCGAAGTACTTCAGATAATTGCCGTGCCAGCACACGTTCATCGCGTCGACGTCGTGAAACGGCACTTCGAGCGTCGCGCTGGCAGTCAGCACCTGGTTCAGTTTCGCGGCGTCGCTCATGCGTTGGCTCCCTCGCGATAGTCGTCCCTGTCCAGCAGTTCGCACCCGGCAATGCGCGCGGTCAACGCGCGCAACTCGCCTTCGAGCGCGCGGTCCTCGGCAACGAACGGCGAGCGCGCGCCGACGTCGTCGACAAACGCGCGCAGCGGCGCGGGCACCGGTGTCGCGCTGTCGATGCGCAAGCGCAAATGCACGGCCTGCACCGTCGCGAGCGTGTGCGCGGCGGCGACCTGCTCCGTCAATTCGAGCACGCGCAGGCAATCGCGCGCGGCGATCGTGCCCATGCTGACCTTGTCCTGATTGTGCGACTCGGTCGAGCGCGAAAACACGCTCGCGGGCATCGTGTTCTTCAGCGCCTCGGCGGTCCATGCGGACGACGAAATCTGCACGGCCTTGAAGCCGTGATTTATCGCGGCGCGTTCGGGCGCTGCGCCCGACAGATTGCGCGGCAAGCCGTTGTTGAAGTTGACATCGACGAGCAACGCGAGCTGCCGGTCCATCAGATCCGCCAGATTCGCGACGGCGACTTTCAGCGCATCCATCGCGAACGCGATATGGCCGCCATAGAAGTTGCCGCCGTGCAAAATGCGTTCGTTGTCGGGATCGATGAGCGGATTATCGTTCGCGCTGTTCAGCTCGTTTTCGACGTCGCGGCGCACCCAGCCAAGCGCATCGCGCGCGACGCCGATCACGTGCGGCGCGCAGCGAATCGAATAGCGGTCCTGCAGGCGATGCCCGGGCGTGTCGGCGCGGCCGGCCAGATCGGCGCGGATCCATGCGGCCGCTTCGGCCTGGCCCGCGTGCGGCTTCACCTCGAACAGCGTCGCGTCGAAGTGCGCGGCGCGGCCGTCGAGCGCGACGGTCGACAGCGCGGTCAAACGCGCGGCAAGCCGCGTCAGGTGCTCAGCGCGCGCCACCGCCAGACAGGCGAGGCCGGTCATCACGGCCGTGCCGTTCATCAGCGCGAGGCCTTCCTTCGGCGCGAGCGTCAGCGGCTCGACACCCAGCTCGGTCCACACGTCACGCGCCGCGCACAACCCGCCGGCGTACTGCACGTCGCGCTCGCCCGCGAGCGCAGCCGCCACATACGACAGCGGCGTCAGATCGCCGCTCGCGCCGACCGAACCCTCGGACGGAATCAGCGGCAACACACGATGATTGATCAAGGCCGCGAGGCGTTCGAGAAGCACCGTACGCACGCCCGAAAAGCCATAGGCGAGGGAATTGAGACGCGCGGCGATCACCGCGAGCGTTTGCGCGTCGTCGAGATAGGCGCCCATGCCGCAGCCGTGATACCGCGTCAGTTGCAGCGGCAACGCCTCGACGAGCGCCATCGGCACATCGACCACGCAGGCGTCGCCGTACCCAGTGTTGACGCCGTACACGGTCGCGCCGGCGGCCAACTGGCGGCGCAGGAACGCGGCGCCGCGCTCGATGCGCGCGCGCCATGCGGGATCGTCACTCAGCGCGACAGACGCCCGCCGTCGCGCAATCGCGACGACCTCTTCGATCGTCAGCCGGCGTGCACCGACGACGATCGGCGTGCAATCGGCATGAGCAGCGACGTCGGCATTCGCCACACCGCATGCGGGCCGCACATCGTTCAGATCATGTTCGGCCATTCGCGCCTCGCTTGGGGCTGGCCCAGAAATCGAAGAAGTTGAACCATTGATAAGGCGCCTTGCGACAATAGTGTTCGAGGCGCAGCGCGTAGCGTTGCGCCCACGCGGCCAGATGCTGCGTGCGTTCGCGGCGCGGCAGCTCGATGCGCTCGGCGAACGGCTCGAAGTACATGCGATAGCCGTCGCGTTCCTTCAGGCAGAAAAACAGGTAGACCGGACAGCCGAGCGCATGCGCGAGCACGTACGGCCCTTGCGCGAACGGCGCGCTCGCGCCGAGAAATTGCGCGTCGGTGGTGCGTCCCGCTTCGCGCGCCGGCACCCGATCGCCGACGATCACCAGCAGCTCGCCCGCATCGATACGTTGTTGCATCAGCACCGCCGTCTCGGGACCAAAGTCGCCGACCTCGAGCAGATGCCGCGCGAAGTCGCGATTCGATGACGCCAGCACGCGATTGAAGCGGCGCGCGTGCTCGGTGTAGACGACCGCCGTGACCTTCGCGTGCTCACCGCGCACGGCGAGCGCGCGCATCATCTCCAGATTGCCGAGGTGCGCGCCGATCACGAGCGCACCGTTGCCGCTCGCGATCAGTGCTTCGAACGCCGAAGGATCGTCGAACGTCACATCGGTTTCGTTGACGCGGCCGCTCCACGCGGCGAGCTTGTCGAAGCCCGACTGCGCGAACGCGAGCATATGGCGATACGCGGACAGCCAGCCCGGACGCGGCGTATCCACCGACGGCGCCACCGCGTTCAGACGCGTGAAGTAGTTGCCCGACGCGGCGCGCGCGGCGCGGCCCGTCAGCAGAAAATACGCGACGATCGGATGCAGCCACAGCGCGGTGAAGCGGCGCCCGAACAGCTTGCAGCTGAGCGCGAGCAGGCTCATGCCGAGGTGGCTGCCGCGTTCGGCGAGACGCCACCATGCTTCGGGCTGGGCTTCATCGATGTCGTCGGCCACCACGCCGCGGCGCGGCATCACCTTGTGCGCGAGCAGCATCGGCAGGCGCGACAGCATGCCGAACACGAGCCGCGTATGGCTGCGGCTGATGCGCACGTTGTCCCACAGCACGTCGAAATGCGACACGCCGTCGGACGCATAGGTGACGCGCGTCGCGATCGAGCGGAACGCGGCGCGCCGCCAGTACAGACGCACGAGGATCTCGATGTCGAAGTCCATGCGCGTCGGCAGCTGCACGCTGTCGATCAGCTCGCACGCGAGCGCGAGCGGATACAGACGAAAGCCGCACATGGAATCGCGGATCGTCAGCGACAGCGTCTCGATCCACACCCACACGTGGGTCAAGTAGCGGCCGTACAGACGTGCCTTCGGCACGCTGTCGTCGTAGATCGGACGGCCGAGAATCACCGCAGCGGGTTCAGTGCGCGCCGCGTCGATGAAGCGCGGCACGTCGGCCGCGTCGTGCTGGCCGTCGGCGTCGATCTGCAGCGCGTGCGTGTAGCCCGCGGCGCGCGCCGCGCGCAGGCCCGCCATCACCGCCGCACCCTTGCCGCCGTTTTCGAGCAGACGCAGCAGCGTCATCTGCCCGGCGTACTGCCGCGCGAGCCGGGCAAGCACCTGCTGGGTCGGCTCGTCGCTGCCGTCGTCGACGACGAACATCGGCAGGCCGTGCACCGCGAGATGCGCGACGGTCGCGCCGATCGCGTCCTTGTGGTTGTAGATCGGAATGACGATGCAGGGCGCGAACTTCATCATGCGTCCTCCCGATGCACGAGCACGCCCGACGCGCATTCGCGTCCGTCGAGCCGGTACGCGAACTGCACGCGCCGGCGCTCGAGGTCGTACGCGAGCGTGAGCTCGAGCACCGCACCGGGTGACACCGGCGCCATGAACTTCAAGCGGTCGACCGACGTCACCTCGCGCACCCGCGGCCAAGGCCCGGCCGCGATTCGCGCCGCCCAGTCGACCTGCACGACGCCCGGCAGAATCGGCAGGCCCGGAAAGTGGCCGGCGAAATGCACGAGCGACGGCGGCACGCGCAGCACGTAGTGCAGCGTGTCGCCGGCGCGCGTTTCGGCGAGCACTTCCATGCCCTCTGCGCGCGGCGCGAACGCGGCGGCCACCGCGCTGGCGGGCAGCTTGCCGCGCGCGTCGAACGGCAGACTGATGCGAAAACGCCAGTGACGCGGCAGCACGACCGCATCGAAGTAGTCGGCCAGATGCCGGCGCAGCGTTTTCGCGAGCGCGACGCGGCCTTCGTCGCGCAACGCCGCGCTGCCCGCTTCGCTCAGCGCGACCACTGCGCCGACCCGTTCGCGCGATGCGCCTTCGAGCGGCACCAGCGCCGCTTGCGCGACATACGGATGCAGCGCGAGACGCGCCTCGAGCTCCGGCAGCGATACGCGCTTGCCGCCGAGCTTCAGCACGCGGTCGAGGCGCCCTTGCAAACGGAAGCGCCCGTCGGCATCGAACGCGATGCGGTCGCCCGTGCGATGCCAGCCGTCGTGATCGAGATGCGGTGAACGCACGCACAGCGCGCCGTCGTCGTCGCGGCGCAGCTCGGCGCCGGCGACCGGCTGCCACGCGTCGCCCTGATCCTGGCGCCGCCACGCGATCCCGCCGGTTTCCGTGCTGCCGTAGATTTCGAGCGGCGCCGCGCCGAAGCTCGCCGCATAGGGCTGCGCGGCGTCGGCCGCGAGCGGACCACCCGACGAAAAGAACGCGCGCGGCGCGGGCGTCAGCGCGGCGAAGCCCGGCAACGCGGGCCAGCGCGATAGTTGCGCGGGTGTCGACACGATCGCCGTCGCGCCGCATTGCGCGATGCGCGCCTGCAGCTGCTGCGGCTCCATGCCGATCGCGCGATCGAACGCGCGGCCGGCCGCGAGCGGCCACAACACGCGAAACAGCAGGCCGTAGATGTGGTGATGCGGCACGCTCGCGAGCATCGTCGCGTTGCCGAGCAATCCACCCCACTGCAGTTCCAGCGTGTGCACTTCAGCGTTGAATTGCGCGAGCGTCTTGCGAATCGGCTTCGGCGTGCCGCTGCTGCCGGACGTGTAGAGCGTGAGCGGCGCGTGCGGGTCGATCGAATAGGCGGTGCTAGCGGCGGCATGTGCATGCGCCGATGCGACGAACGGCGGCAGATCCGCATCCGTCAGCATGAAGTCGTACGCGCCCGCGAGCTCGGCGAGATAGCCCGGCGTCGCATTGGCCGGGATCACCGGCTCCTTGCCGCACGCGAGCAGCGCGAACAATGCGCAGGCGAACTCGAACGGATCGTCGATACAGACCGCGCAGCGTGGCGCGTCGTGCATGCGCACGAGCTCGACCAAGCCCGCGACGCGCGCGCGAAACGCCGCGCGATCGAGCAGCACCGCGCCGTCGCGGCACACCGGTGCGGCAAGCGCATCACCCGCGACGAGCGCGGCGTCGGCCGACAACAGATCGTGCAACGCGATCACCAGGCCGCCTCCGAACCCGCCCGCGCGGCGCGCGGCAGCATGAAGAGGCGCCGCCACACGTACTCGCCGGCAAGCAGCGCGCCGATCAGCCCGTACGCGACGGCGCCGTTGTACAGCGACCAGCTCGCGCGGCTCCAATCGAGCGCCGTATAGGCGGAAAACACCCCGTTCAGCATGAAAAAGCCGCACCAGACCTGGGTCACGCGCCGCGTATAGCGCACCGCGCCCGGCGGCAGTTCAGGGCTGCCGAGGCGCGCGAATTTTTCGATCATCGACGGCCCGCGCACGAGCGTCGCGCCGAACGCGATCAGCAAACCGAGATTGACGAACGACGGATAGAAGCGCAGCAGCAGCTCGCTATCGGTGACGACGATCGCCACCGACGCGCAGCTCAGCAGCATCACCACGCCCCAGTCGAGCGCGGACAGCTGGCGCAGCGGCATCGCGACCGGACCGCCGCCGGCCCAGCGCTGCAGCCATACAGTCGCGAGCAGCAAGCAGCCGACGAGACGCGGCGCGTCCCAGTGCCATGCGCACAAAATCAGCGCGGGGTAAGCGAGTCTCAGCAGCACCTGCACGGCGGTCCTGCTCCAGTGAAGGCGCGTGCCGGATTCGCTTGCGGCGGGGCGTGGCTTTGACATCTGCGGGCGCGGGCGCGCGGGCGGCATCAGCCTTGCGCCGCGAGCAGCGATTCGACCGCGTCGATCACGTCGCCGACCGTGCGCACGGACTTGAAGTCCTCCGGCTTGATGCGGCGGCCGGTCATTTCCTGCAGCTTGATCGCGAGATCGACCGCGTCGATGCTGTCGAGATCGAGCTCGTCGAACAGGTGAGCGTCGGGTGTCACGCGCTCCGGCTCGATCGCGAAGTTTTCCTTGAAGATCGCGCGGATGCGCTCAAGAATCTCAGTCTCAGACACGGTTAATCCCCCTTCCTTGTGGTTTCGTTCGCAGCGTGCGCCGCTTCGCGCTGACTCTCGACCAACGCGGCGAGCGTGTTGATCGAGCGAAAGTGCTCGCGCGTGCGTTCGTCGTTCGCCGCGATGGTCAGTTGGTATTGTTTGCGCAGCACGATGCCGATCTCGAGCGCGTCGATCGAGTCGAGACCGATGCCGTCGGAACCGAACAACGGTGCATCGTCGTCGATATCGGCCGGGCTCAGGTCTTCGAGATCGAGAGCTTCGATCAGAAGCTTTTTAATTTCCAGTTTTAAAGAATCCATAATCGAACAGGTGCTGGGTAATGTGGGCTTCGACGGCATTCGTCACGCTGCGCGCCGCGATGGCCGCGCTCGTGTCGTGCGCGGCCAATTCGGCGATGCCGAGCGGCGCGAGCACGTTCACGCGCATCCGGAAAGCGCGCGCCGGCACGTCGTACCAGCGCATCTGCCGCGTGAACGCGGGCGGATCGCAATCCATCAACACCGGCACGATCGGCGCGCCGGCCTTCAGCGCCATATGCGCGAAGCCGCGCGAAAACGCGTGCAGCCGGTTCGGCGCGGGGCTGCGCGTGCCCTCGGGAAAAATGATCATCGTATAGCCGGCCGCGAGCTGCTTCGCGCCCGCGTCGACCAGCGCGGTCGCATCCGCGTTGCTCACGTATTCGGCCGCTCGCACGATGCCCCAAAAACACGGGTTGCGCCAGTGCGCGTGCTTCACGACACAGCACGCGCGCGGCGTCAGCGACAGCAGGACCATGACGTCGAGGTAAGTCGGGTGATTCGCGACGACGATCGCCGGCTCCCCGGCGCGCAACGCCTGTGCACCGGACACCTCGAGTTCCATCACGCCGAGACCGCGCAGCACCGCGACGAGCGCGCGGAAAAACCAGTGGATCACCGCGCTCACCGCGTGCTGCCGCGACGCGCGATGCGGCCAGAGCCACGCGAACGGAAACACCAGTACCGAAAACAGCACGCCGCACACGCCGAACCCGACGAAGGCAAGGCCGGTTGCGCATAGACGCCATGCGTAATCAAGCCGCCCGGTCATCCCACCTCCAATGCCATACCGCGCCGGCGCCGTGCCAGCGCGCGGGCTCGCCGGTTTCGAGGCAGTGCAGCAGCGCCTGGCTCTGGGTCGGAAAGCTGGCGGCATCGCTCGAGGCGGTCCGGGACGCATCCCGGGGGTCGCCCGCATCCTCGTCAGCGCGGCTCAGCGAGCAGACGATGTGCCCGGCCGACGCATCTTTCTCCAGCAACAGCGCGATCGCGCCGCCCTGCACTTCGTCTTCGATCGTGCCGTACGCGAGATCGGCCGGTTCGTCGGCATACACGAGCAACACCGGCGCATCGGCATGCGTCGCATATTGCGCATACGCTTCCAGCAGCGCATAGCCGAGCGTTTGCGCACCGGCCGACACCGCGCTCGCAGCCGAACGGTCGCCGCGCGCGATGCCGAACACGCCGGTCATCGCGTTCAACACCGACAGGCTGAACGCGGTCGGCGACACCGGCTCGCCCGCGCTGATGCTGCGCAGGATGTCGGTGGTGCGCCGCAGTTCGCCATGCCGCGAGGCGAACACCACGCGCGCTGGCTCCTGCGCCACACAGTCGTGCGCGACCTTGAGCGCCACCTTGGACAGCGTGCTGAGACGCCGCCGCACGATCGGCTCGATAAAGCCGATGTCGGGTGCGGCAGATGCGACCGCCGGCCAGCTAGACCAGCGACCGACCGGAATGGTCCAGTGCAGATCGGGCATATCGGTGTTCGCGCGTAGAAACGAGGAAAGGACTCAGGCGCCTGACGGAATACGCAGCCGTCACAGCAAGCGGCGCCGCGCGGACCGGAAACTTTCAGCCGGGATCGAGCAGTCTTCTTTGCGGGAAATACAGGATTATCGGCAATCGGCCCCAATCATTTAGGCTCCGCTGACAATCCTGCACACGGATTGTGGCTCGGGCTCCTTTTGTGGCCGAAATAATACTGAATATTCTGGATTAAATCAGCCAGAAAAGACGTATCCATCTGTATCCGCGTCCGCGAAACAACGGAATGTCAGGCGATTTGACGCCGCCGCCGACAATCGGCGAAACCCTTCATTCGACTTTCAGCGCATCTGTTACGGAGCGGTACGGCGCGATACCGGTGCGCCTGCGCAAGCAATCTTCGCCGCAACGGTACGTCCGCGCCTGCTATACTCCGGCCCTCATTGGGGAGTAGCCGCCCCGCGGCACGTCCGCACCGCTTCGCCGGTGCGTCGCACGTGTGGTTCGCGGGGGCGCCTGTCAACAGACTTGGCCTGCACGGCCATGGCAGTCGCAGCCTCTGGCCTGGCGAGACCGATGATCCACACGCGCCGCAACAGGGCCCGGCGTGTCGTGGGTCGTCGCTCGTTCATCTTCGGCCCGGGGAATCCATTCAACGTGAATCAAGCTTTTCTGATTTCGACCGGAGCGGTCGCGCTCGCCGAGATCGGCGACAAGACGCAACTGCTGTCGCTCGTGCTGGCCGCGCGCTATCGCAAGCCCGTGCCGATCATTCTCGGCGTGTTCGCGGCGACGCTGATCAATCACGCGGGCGCCGGCGCGCTCGGCGCCTGGCTCGGCTCGATGCTGACGCCGACCATCATGCGCTGGGCGCTGGCGGCGTCGTTTATCGGCATGGGGCTGTGGATTCTCGTGCCCGACAAGCTCGACGACGAAGAAGCCAACACGAACCGCACGCACTTCGGCGTGTTCGGCGCGACGGTCGTCACCTTCTTCCTCGCGGAGATGGGCGACAAGACGCAGATTGCGACGGTCGCCCTCGCCGCGCGCTTTCACGATTTCTTCGGCGTGGTGGCCGGCACGACGCTCGGCATGATGATCGCGAACGTGCCGGCGATCCTGCTCGGCGACCGCTTCGCGCATCGTCTGCCGACCACGCTCGTGCACGGCATCGCCGCGGTCATGTTCGTCGTGCTGGGCGCGATGGCTTTGTTCGGGGTCGGGGTCTGAGCTACTGCGCGGCCTTCGGCGCCGACGCCGCGCCCGCGGGGGGCGCCGCCGCCGGCAGCGACACTTCGTTCGCGTTCGCGCCGCCACCGCCGCCGAGCGGAATCTTCACGGTGTGCACCGCGCCGTTGGCCAGCGGGAAATCAGCCAGCGCGCTACGCGCAAGATATGGCATTGCCCGCACCAGCGACGACTCCTCGCCGAAATTGCGCGCCGTGACGTTGTAGACCTCCCGGCCGCTCGCGCGCTCGGTGATCCGGATGCCGAGCAGATGCGTGAACACTGGATAGCTCTGGTCCACGTACGTCGCCGGGAAAGGCCCCCACGGTCCCCACGGATCGAACGGCCGGCCCCAGTAAGGACCGGGCCACGGGTTGTAGTAGACCGGCTGCGCGACGGTCACGATGTCCGAGCGGATGCCATAGGCGAGCTCGACCAGATAACGCGCGTCGTCGTGCGCGACTTCGCGGAACGCGTGCAAGGCGAGTTCGTTCGCGACGATCCGCTCGTACGCGCTCAGTTCGAGATTGTTCTTCTGATCCTCGTGCCGCGTGAAGGCATAGGTGCGCGTCGCGTCGCTTCCGCTCCAGTCCGAGAACGCCGTGACCTGCGTGGTCACGTAGGTCGTGCAGCCGGATAGCAGCACCGTCAGCGCGACGAACAGCGGCGCGACGCGGCGGGTCCATCGATCGATGTTCATGGTTTGCCTCGTGATGCCTCTGATTGCATCTATTCTGCTTCAGTTAAAACTCTGCTTCAGTCGAGATTATTCCGTCGCGCGATCCGCTGCCCGGCGGACGATCCCGGCGCTCCGCCACGCGCGGCGCCCGATAATACGCTGACCTCGCCAGCCGGTAAAAGGTTCTTCCCCTGTCCGTCGAAAGCGGCAGCGCTACCCGGCGCCGAGACTCCGCCACCTTCCCTTCCGCACGATTGCCCGAGGCTTTGTACAATGAGTCGACCAAGCCCGGCTCGCGCGCCGTTTGCGCGCCCGACCGCTCGAGTACACCACCAAAGAACGCCATGGCCGATACCGCAACGCCCAATGTGATCCGCCGCGCCGATTACGCGCCGCCCGCCTTCCTGATCGACACCGTCGCGCTGGAGTTCGATCTGGTCCCCGAACGCACGGTCGTCAGGAACACGATGCGTGTTCGCCGCAACCCGGATGCGTCGCGCGCCGCGCATCTCGAACTGATGGGCGAGCAACTGGAGTTCGTCAGCGCCGCGATCGACGGCAAGCCGTTCCCGAACGCGCACCCGCACGAGCACGGCCTGTTACTCGACGACGTGCCGGACAGCTTCGAGCTGACGCTCACGAGCATCTGCAATCCCGCGGAAAACACCACGCTGTCGGGGCTATACGTGTCGAGCGGCAACTTCTTCACGCAGTGCGAGGCCGAGGGCTTTCGTCGCATCACCTATTTCCTCGACCGCCCCGACGTGATGGCGAGCTTCACGGTCACGCTGCGCGCGAGCAAGGCCGACTATCCGGTGCTGCTGTCGAACGGCAATCTTCTGGAACAAGGCGAGTTGCCCGACGGCCGCCATTTCGCGCGCTGGGAAGACCCGTTCAGGAAGCCGAGCTATCTGTTCGCCCTCGTCGCGGGCAAGCTCGTCGCGCTCGAAGAACGCGTGAAGACCGGCTCGGGCAAGGAAAAGCTGCTGCAGGTGTGGGTCGAGCCGCACGATCTCGACAAGACCCGTCACGCGATGGATTCGCTGATCCACTCGATCCGCTGGGACGAACAGCGCTTCGGGCTCGAGCTCGATCTGGACCGCTTCATGATCGTCGCGGTCAGCGACTTCAACATGGGCGCGATGGAGAACAAGGGGCTCAACATCTTCAACACGAAGTACGTGCTCGCGAACCCCGAAACGGCCACCGACAACGACTTCGCCAACATCGAGGCGGTGGTCGGCCACGAGTACTTCCACAACTGGACCGGCAATCGCGTGACGTGCCGCGACTGGTTCCAGCTGAGCCTGAAGGAAGGCCTGACGGTGTTCCGCGACCAGGAGTTCTCGGCCGACATGGCGGGCGGCGCCACCGACGAAGCCGCGCGCGCGACCAAGCGCATCGAGGACGTGCGGGTGCTGCGCCAGATGCAGTTCGCCGAGGACGCGGGCCCGATGGCGCATCCGGTGCGCCCGGAAAGCTACGTCGAGATCAACAACTTCTACACGATGACCGTCTACGAGAAAGGCTCGGAAGTCGTGCGGATGTATCAGACGCTGTTCGGCCGCGACGGCTTTCGCAACGGCATGGACCTGTACTTCAAGCGTCACGACGGCCAGGCCGTGACCTGCGACGACTTCCGTCACGCGCTCGCCGACGCGAACGGCCGCGACCTCGCGCAGTTCGAGCGCTGGTATAGCCAGGCCGGCACGCCGCGCGTGTCGGTGCGCACGCGCTACGACGCCGCGCAGCAGCGCTACAGCGTGACACTGCGCCAGGGCTACGGCGATGCCGTGCCGGCCGCGCGCGAAACGCAGAAGGGGTCGCTGCTGATTCCGTTCGCGATCGGTCTGATCGGCAAGGACGGCCGCGACCTGCCGCTGCAGCTCGACGGCGAGGCGAAGGCGTCGGAGTCGACCACGCGCGTGCTCGAATTCACGCAGACCGAGCAGACCTTCACGTTCGTCAACGTCGGGCAGGAACCGCTGCCGTCGCTGTTGCGCAATTTCTCGGCTCCGGTGATCGTCGAATACGACTACACGGGCGAACAGCTCGCGTTCCTGCTCGCGCACGACAGCGATCCCTTCAACCGCTGGGAAGCCGGCCAGCGGCTTGCCACGCGCGAGTTGCTCGCGCTGGCCACGCGCGCGGCCACGGGCGCGGCGCTGCAGTTCGACGACTCGGTGGTCGCCGCGTTCGCGCGCGTTTTGACCGACGAGACGCTGTCGCCGGCGTTCCGCGAGCTCGCACTGATGCTGCCGTCCGAAGCGTATCTCGCCGAGCAGATGGCCGAATCGAATCCGGCCGCGGTGCACGCGGCACGGCAGTTCGTGCGCAAGCGCCTCGCGAATGCGCTGCGTGACGACTGGCTGAAGGTCTACGAGCAGCATCGCACGCCGGGCGCCTATGAAACGACGCCCGAGGCCGCCGGTCATCGCGCGCTGAAGAATCTCGCGCTGTCGTATCTGACCGAACTCGACGACTCCGCGGACGCCGTGCGCCTCGCGGCCGCGCAATATGAAGCGGCGAACAACATGACCGACCGCGCGGCCGCGCTGTCGGCGCTGCTCAACGCGGCCGCACCGCAAGGCGGCAGCCCTGAGGCGCAGCACGCGCTCGACGACTTCTATCGACGCTTCGAGAAGGAGCCGCTCGTCATCGACAAATGGTTCGCGTTGCAGGCCACCCAGCGCGGCGGCGCACGACATCCGGTGATCGATACGGTGCGCAAGCTGATGACGCATCCGGCCTTCAACCTGAAGAACCCGAACCGGGCGCGTTCGCTGATTTTCAGCTTCTGCGCGGCGAACCCCGCGCAGTTCCACGCGGCAGATGGCTCCGGCTACGCATTCTGGGCCGACCAGGTGATCGCGCTCGACGCGCTCAATCCACAGGTGGCCGCGCGCCTCGCGCGCTCGCTCGAACTGTGGCGACGCTTCACGCCGGCGCTGCGCGACAGCATGCGCGCGGCGCTCGAGAAAGTGGCCGCACAGGTCAAGTCGCGCGACGTGCGCGAGATCGTCGAGAAGGCGTTGGCGTGATGCCGCTCTGAGTTCTCGAGTCACATCGGAAAGCCGGCACGCGTTGCCGGCTTTTTTTCGCGTTGTTTTCAGCTGCGTTCACGCGCTCGTGTCGCGCCGTTAGCCGCTTGGCCGAGTGTTCATCGGACCTCGCCGGGCAGAAAGTATACGTGCAGGTTTGATGGTTTGCATTTAACGCAAGCGTTATACGATTCGTATGATCGCGACATTCGCAGACAAGGCCACCGCAATTTTCCACGCTCGATCCAGGCGCTAGCGCATCGCAAGTTGCTGATGATCGACGCCGCGAGCTCCGTCTCGAATTTGCACGCGCCGCCCGGAACCCGGCTCGAAGCCTTGCAAGGCCAGCGCAGCGGGCAATGGAGCATCCGCATCAATGCGCAGTGGCGCGTCTGTATTCACTTCGTCGACGAGGACGCGCTGAATGTCGAGATCATCGCCTATCAATGACTACTGGGAGACCAACATGGTCATCAAACGCTCCGCGCTCAACAGCATCGATTTCTCCGACGTCGATACGGGCGCGGCCATTGCCGGGATCCATCCGGGCGAAATTCTGCGCAGCGAGTTCCTCGAGCCGCTCGGCATGTCCGTCAACGCGCTCGCGCTCGCGCTGCGGGTGCCGGCGCCGCGCATCAACGACGTCGTGCGCGGCCGCCGCGCAATCTCCGCCGATACCGCACCGCGGCTCGAGCGCTACTTCGGCGCCAGCGCGCAGTTCTGGCTCAATCTGCAAATCGCCTACGACCTGCGCGTCGCCACCGCCGCCGCCGGCGAGCAGATCGAACGGGAAATCGAACCGATGCCGCGCGCCGAGCGCCCGAAACTACCCCGCGTGCCGGCCGGACACGCCCGGGCCGCGGCCCTCGCGGCCAGCGTCAGCGGCACCGTCTCCGCCAAGGCGCGCCGCAAGACCTGAAGCCGGCCGTGCGACCAAAAGCACGGAGCCGACACAAACGAGCGGTTAGAATCCCATCATTCTTCTAGCCTTCCGGAGTACAGCAATGTCTTTGCAACGTCGTACCACTCTCACGAAGTACCTGATCGAGCAGCAGCGCGAAACCAACAACCTGCCCGCCGACCTGCGCCTGCTGATCGAAGTCGTCGCGCGCGCGTGCAAGGCGATCAGCTACCACGTCAGCAAGGGCGCGCTCGGCGATGCGCTCGGCTCGGCGGGCAGCGAAAACGTCCAGGGCGAAGTGCAGAAGAAGCTCGACATCCTCTCGAACGAAATTCTGCTCGAGGCGAACGAATGGGGCGGCAACCTCGCGGGCATGGCCTCCGAGGAAATGGAACAATTCTTCCCGATTCCGGCCAACTATCCGAAGGGCGAATATCTGCTCGTGTTCGATCCGCTCGACGGCTCGTCGAACATCGACGTGAACGTGTCGATCGGTACGATCTTCTCGGTGCTGCGCTGCCCGGACGGCCATCAGGCCACCGAGCAATCGTTCCTGCAGCCGGGCACGCAGCAGGTCGCCGCGGGCTATGCGGTGTACGGCCCGCAAACGGTGCTCGTGCTGACCACCGGTAACGGCGTGAACTGCTTCACGCTCGATCGCGAGCTCGGCTCGTGGGTGCTCACGCAAAGCGACATGCGCATTCCCGTCGAAACGCGCGAGTACGCGATCAACGCCTCGAACGAACGCCACTGGTATCCGCCGGTTCAGCAATACATCGGCGAACTGAAAGCGGGCAAGGAAGGTTCGCGTCAGGCCGACTTCAACATGCGCTGGATCGCGTCGATGGTCTCCGACGTGCATCGCATCCTGAGTCGCGGCGGCATCTTCATGTACCCGGCCGACAAGCGCACGCCGGACAAGCCGGGCAAGCTGCGTCTGATGTATGAAGCCAATCCGATGGCATTCATCGTCGAGCAGGCCGGCGGCGCCGCAACCAACGGCGAGAAGCGCATTCTCGACATCCAGCCGAAGAGCCTGCACGAGCGCGTCGCGGTGTTCCTCGGCTCGAAGAACGAGGTCGATCGGGTGACCCGCTATCACAGCGAGGCGAAGAAGTGATCTCGCAAGAAAAAATGCCTCAAAGGGGCTTGCCAAGCCACTAAAGTAGTCCCTATAATCTCGCTTCTCCTGATGCCGGAATAGCTCAGACGGTAGAGCAGCGCATTCGTAATGCGAAGGTCGGGGGTTCGATTCCTCTTTCCGGCACCAACAGATTCAAGCACTTAGCCCAGTCACTGCGACTGGGCTTTTTGCTTTCTGGATTCCATGTAGGCGCAGTGTAGGTTTTTCCCGTCAACGCGCCGCCACTCTGTGGGACCGCAATTCACGATGAGTGGGTTCACCACTAACCACGAGCCAGCATTTCACCTAGACTCCACTCGTATCAAAACAATATTGGGCTGGCGCGATGCTACTCGAACACCAAACGACAGACGAGGTGGGGAACCGAGGCGGCAATGCGGCCACATTCATCAACGATGACGGTACACCCGGAACATGGCTTCACGTAATACCTGAGCCAGACCGGCGTAAGGCGTTCGCGTATCGAGCAGGTATCGGGTTCGCGGTAGCTTTCGCCTTATGGTTGCTCCAGTACACGAATGGCGTCCTCGACTTGCCCCACGGCTGGTTCGGCATTGTGCCCATTTCCATCGGGCTTGCCCTCGGTTTCCGAGCCTATCGCAAAAGCACCGTCCGCCAATTCTCCACTGTCCACGTTCGCAACACGGAATTGCAGCGCTTTAAGAGGGCTCGTCGGTGGTGGTACTGGGCAATCGCCGCGGCTTCTTTGATATGGTGGCTACAGCCCGAAGGAGCCCAGTTTACCGACTACTGGTGGTACGCTTGGCCCGCCTTGCCTTTCGTCGTGGTCGGTCTCGGCCTGTATCTGCGCAAAGGCGATGCGGTGTTGACCCCGGCAGCAACAAAGGCAAAGGCGCACTACGACTCGCTCCAGCAGGCCAGGCGGTCCGCATCGGCTGATGTATTCTTCGAGTCGCCGTTCTTACGCTACCCGCTCGCCGCGCTCTCTCTCTACGGCGCGTACTACTTCGGCACGGTTTCCGGCTACAAACACAGCGGTTGGGGTGCGGCGGCAGCTATCATGCTGGCAGCCATGCTCGCGCGCGAGTTGTCCATATGGCTACTTTTCATCGCTTTGTTCGGAGGCATCGCATGGGCAGCGATTGCGGGCATCTCGGCGTTGCCAACAAGTGCGGCCATCGTCATCGGTGCGCTCATCATCGCGAGCGCAATCAAAAAGTGACGGGATTTTCGCGGGCGGGAACGTCATTGAATCTTGGCTGGCTATGCAATGCGTAAGGTCGGACGGCATTGGCCCGCCACATGACTCTTCTCTAACGTCGGAGAGGTCAGCGGGACTGTACCGCAATGCCAGGCCTTGCCGCTATCCGGTACGGGGCGTACACGCTCGATGCTGCCCCACCAGGCACGAGCGCCCCTCTTAGGGACTCAAGAAAACTCAATGCGCCTGGCGGCAACGCCTTGCGTCGGTGTCGTTTCCGCGAAGCCCCCCGAAACCGTGGATACCGCAATGGATACCGCGCGACTGGCTACCCCGCCTTTTCGTGGAAACACGGTGGAAACAGTGGCACTGGAAATAGGCGTTTTCCGTGGTAACCATGCGCCGGTAACCATGGTTTTCCGTGGCAACCAGCGTGGCAACCTGGCCCCTGACAACCCCGTTTTCGGTGCGAACCAAGGTGCGAACTAACCTCGTTTTCCGTGCGTACCGCGCTGCGTACCTCGCCGGCGCAGCTTCTTTTTTTTGCTCTTGCCACCTGCTACTGCCACCTGCCACTTTTGCTGTTACAGCGCCCAAATTACGAAGTAGGCGATTCGTAATAATGCTCGTAATCGACAGGTTTCGGTGCGGCACTTGTGCGGATTTATCTGCGAAGTTATTCGTTCAGAAACGAGGGGGGGGGCGCGAAACGCTACCCCCTTGCGGCACAGGGCTTTTCGGTCAATCAACCGTCCCGAAACGGGTGAAGAAATGCGCGGAAAAATTCGGCGTTTTCTCCCGTCGAAGTCGTCTTCGATAGAATCTGGGGAGCGAACAAAAACCAAGAGGGGATCATGATGAATCGTTTGTGGATTGCTGCATTGCTGGCGGTGCCAACGCTGTCGTTTGCCCAAGGGATTCCAGAGAATTGCCGTGCACCGATGGCAAATTTCATGGAGCTGTCAGCTATACCGCAATTGCTCCACCTCCCTTCGGACGGCCCGAAAATCATGGGAATCGTCCCGTCCGGCAATTCCCACGCACGCGAAATCGGCAATGGTCTCTATCGAATCGACTGCACGATTTCAGTTTCTTGGGATGACGGCCACGTCGACGAGAACTATCACTTCAGCGCATGGGAGAAGCCGGACGGCGGCGATGGCGGCAGTTATGGTCCCAGTCGAACAGCTTCTGCCAACTCGTCCGCGACCGAGCGGCAGGCTAATCCGCTGACTGTCGAACAGCGAGTCGCTGCGGCCGTGACAGCGCATGGCAGTGACAGCATGATATGTAATCCATCGCGCGACAGATACGAGTGCGGTACGCCTGTGGTGAACATCGGAAGACTGGCCGCTGCCTTGCTATCAACCGCAGGCATGCAGGCAGCGTGGACAAATAGCGGTGGTCTGCCTGTGAAATGGACCAAGCAGAGCGATATACCTAGCCGCGACGGCATCCTGGTGTTTGAGAACGGCGCAATTGGCGATATTCATATCGCACCTAAGAGTGACGGCTTGACCCAAATAGGCATCAGCACAAACGATTGCACGTCCACCGATTCGAGCGTATGCACCGGCGATATTCTCCAATCACTCGAAAGGGCCGGTGTTACCGTACAGCGGGTGTGCTATGGCGACTCAGGTCGGCAGTATCAGGTATCGGGGCCGCGCGGAGTGCCCGCCGTGATTACTTGGCGCGTTTCCCGGACTGATATGGTGAGGGTGCGCGCCGCCACTACCTTCATGGAGATTTTTCCCGGCATGACGACGGAACAAGATGCCACCGCCGTCCACGGATGCAAGGACGACATGGTTATGTGAAGCCAGCGCCTCGCGCGCGGAACGGTCTTCGTCAGGCGCACCTCGTCGATTCTCGGCATGGCGGCAAAGCGTCAAACCTGCTTCAGCCGCTCCCCGCACGCGCGCAGCAGGTCATTCACGCGCCGCTGTTCCTCCAGCCACTCCGCCGACCGCATGCCGTGCTTGGTCGCATTGCCTGCGGCGGCTGTTTTGCCCTCTTCAGTTTTCGGCCCGGTTGACCGCTCCCACGGCTTCCATCGCCTGATTGCCTCGGCCTGCTTCGCCCGCCGCTCCGGTGTCCAGCCATTCGCCATGCTGATGCTCCAATAGTTTGTTCGATTGGTCGTCACTTTCCTCGTGCGCGCGCGCAACGGTCGGCGGCGCGGTCCCGTTATTCACCTGCACGTTGTGCCCCACGTTCTGCTGCTTCACGAACGCCACCGGGCGCGGATTCTTTATCTCGGCCAGCGCTTCGAGCGTCGAGCGGCACTGGGCTTGCGCCTTGAGCGCGAGCCGTAGATTGGCCTCCATCTGATTCAGGTACTCGCTGTGCGCCGCCTTGCGCGCTAATTGGTTGAACATCATGTCCAGCGTGTTCGCCTGCGTTATCAGCATGGCTTCCACCGTGGACAGGTCGCCAGCCTTCACGGCGTCCGCCTGCTTTCGTAATTCGCGAGCGTAGGCGGTCAGGTCCAGCTCGGCCCCGAACATCGGCTCCGCGTACTTCCGGCCTGTCACAGCGCCACGAATCACCGCGCTTGATGCCATTACGGCCCCGCGTTCCTCGGCGTCTTTAAACACGACCTGGGATAGATGCAAAGCCTTCGGGTCACGTTTTGCTGGCGGCGCGCTATCGGTTTTCGGCGCATCGTTAGCTGCGGCCTTCTTCGTCGCTGCCATGTCATGCCCTCCGGTCTTGCCCTTCGCTCTTGACTTCATGCCCACGGCATCACCTCCCGGACGATTACCGCCGCGCGCACCATCAGCAGGTGAAGGGACGCCACCGCGCCGCCGATAACTCTCCGAACGTCACTCATCAGCGCCTCCCGCCTCGGTCAAGTTCGCCAAGTCCGCCATGTTTTCAACGTTGGCGGTGTTGGCGGTGTTGGCGGGGTTGGCGAAGTTGGCCGACTTCGGCATGCTCCAATACCATTTGCCACCATCGCCCCGGCGCTTTTTAACGGCCACCTTTTCGGATGCGCGCTCCAATGTCCGTTTGGCGATGCCCGCCTCTTTCGCCTCTGCGTACACCGACTTACTCGGCACAACGTCCGAGCCAAGCACCTGTTGGATAAAGTCGGCGGCGGCGTCCAATGCGCTCGCCTTGTTGTCGTCGTCCTCGTTCGGGTCGCTCAGAAGCTCGCGCGCGGAACCCGCCACGGAATTGCCCCATGCCACATATGAAGCGTGAATGCCTGGCACCGGCTCCGATTGCTCCAAACGATATTCGAACCCACCCTCGTCCGGCCCGATGTTGGACTTCGAGCGAGCCAGGATGCGGCGGTCCTCGCCTTCCTCGCTTTTCACCTTCGCGGCCACCAGCACTACGCGAGCAACGGCGGTAAATGCAATCGAGCCAACTACCCGCTGTGTAGGGTCGCCGCCTTGCCCGCCCTTCGAAAAGTGCGTGATGCCCACAAGTGCGGCGTTCATGCTGGCGGCAAGGTCAACCAGCGGCTGCAACGCGCGGCGCGTCTCCGTGTTCTTGTGACTGTCGCCGGTGACGGCGGATACCACCGGGTCAACGATAATTAGACGGACGTTGCCGATGCGCTCGCACTGCTCCTGAAGCGCCAGCATGTCGCGGCTTGGGTCGAATGAGTGCAGTTCGCCCTTCACACGGGCACCGGTCACGAAAAACACCCGGCCAGCGTTGGCACCAGCGGCCAGCAGGCGCGGCAGCAGGGTATCGGCGGGGTCATCCTCACCGGACCATATGAGCACGTTACCCGGCGCGCACCGGGAGCCATCCGGCCAACGGTCGCCGCTCGTCACGGTCGCAGCGAAGCTGATTGCAATGGTCGTCTTGCCCTGCCCAGGCGCACCGGCCAGGATATGCAGCTTGCCCATAGCGAGCCAGCCGTTCCACAGCCAGCGCACCGGCTCAGGCTTCAGGTCAGAACCATTCACCAGCACCACGCCGTCGCGGACCGGCTCAGACTTAACGATACGCTCAGCATTGGCAAGAACGCTCCGCATTATTTCAACAGGTGCATTCATGCGGCCTCCTTGAGTACGTCGTTCAGGTCGTTTTCTGCCTGCTTCGTCATGAACACCTCGCATCCATCGGCGGCCCACCGTTGCGCGCACGTGTGAGCGGCATCAATTCCAGCGGGGTCGTTATCCGCACCGATAGTCAGCGACTCGATACCCGGCAGGCGGGGCAGCGCCTTGAGGTTCCCGGCGTCGATGCAGGCCCACACCGGCACATAGGCCCACGCGAGAGACAAGGCAGACTCGATACCCTCAGCGATGCCAAGTCCGACCGTTACCGCCTCGTCAGGCCACAGGCGAATCACGCCGCCCTGTTTGCGATGGCCGCCCAGCAGCAGGCGCGGCGGGTCAACGTCCGCTTTGCGACCATCGGCGCGAATCCACGTGCGATGAAGCGAAAGCGGCTCGCTGGTCACGGCGTCAGTGACCAGCGCCACGAGCGCAGGGCCAACATACCCGGTCGGATGCTTCAGCGAAACGTTATAGCGAAGGTCGCCATCAGCGGGCGGGATGCGGCAGCGACGCGCCGCCAGATAGTCGAGAGCAACGCCGGAAAGCGGTTTGCAGTCCTTCCAAAGCTCGCGGCCATAGTTGGACAGCGTGTCATGCTTTGCGGTCGGCGGCGCGGCCTTGATGCGCGGCTTGCTCGGCGTCGTGAGATGCGCGCCTCGCTCCGGGCGATAGCTTTCCGTGAAGGCGCAGCGGAAACAATGCGCCACACCCGCGCCGTCCGCCTCAATGGTCACGCCCAGCGTCTTGTCACGCGGACCACGCCCGCACGCAGGGCAGCTCATGCGATGGTTGCCGATGTCGTAAGCGTCGAAATTAACCATGAGCGCCCCCGAACATGTCGCCCTGGCGCGGGTCAATGCGGCGCACTTTGTTCAGCTTCGCAGCAGTCTCCTTGGCTTTATCAGCACCCTTGCGGCGCTTGCTGGCGGCAGTCTTCACGTCGTCAATCCATGCGCGCGCGCCAGCGACAAACGCCGCCTCGCGTGCTTGGGCAGTCAGCCAGTAGACCGAAACCCACGTAACGCGGCCGTCGTTCGTGCCGGCGGCAATATCGCGACGCTCGATGGTCCAGCCGTACTTCGCTTCGAGGTAGTAAATGAAGGCGGCGGCGCGGGTCGTGGACTGTTCAAAGACTGCTTCCATTCCCGTGATAGCCTGACCTTCCAGCAGCGCGGCCAGTACGCTCGCGGTCACGGTATTCTTGCGCGCGGGCAACGTGCCTGCGGTATGATTGCCGTGTCCCTCGGCGCTCGTTGACTTCGGTTGGCGGGCGTTTTTCATTTACGCGCCCTTCGCCAGCTTATCAAGGGCATCCGCCGGCCACATCAAGCGACCGTTCGGCATCTTCACCGGACGCAGCGAGAAGTACGCGCCGGTCTGGCAAAACCGTTTGCGGATGGACTGCGGGCGAATAGAGAGGAGCGCCGCCAGCTCCTCGGTCGTGATGGGGCGGCGCGCCTGAGTCGCCGTAAGTTGTTGTGCTGTCATGTGATGCACTCCAAGGTTGCGCGACTCAACGCGAATCGCTTGGAGGGCAATTTGCCGGCTACCTCTGAGCCTTATGATTCCCATCGGGAATGGGAAACCGGTCGGGAATCCGACCGGGAATGGCGGGCGCTAATCGGGAATCTCCTTGGATTTCAGGATGTCCGCCACGCCGTTCTGAAACGTCTTCAAGGTTGAGGTAACTCGCTTGCCGTCAGCTTTTACCCATGTGAACTCATCATCTTTGTTATCGGGAACGAATGCCGCTTCGGCATCGTTGGTTTTGAACCACTTGAGCGCGACCTTGTGGCCCGGATATATTCCTCCGTGCGCTGCCATCAGTTTGTCCAGTTGTTTCTCTACGGCAATCCGCCAACCGATAACGGACTTATTGCCTGGAGCGCCGTTCGCTTCAGCAGCAACGTCGTCCGCGTCGTCCGTAGATGCTCGCGCGATAAAGCTGCCGGGTCCGACAGCACCAGACGGCGCAGCATGTGCCACAGCTCGCAGTTCATCGGGCATATCCCACTTCATCGTGTTTAGCGCCCATTCCGCGAACGTCGCCAGGTACACCTCACCATCTGTATCCCCGGTCAGGGTCGGCAGGGTGCCGCCGGTTCCGGCGTGGCTTCGTGCAATGGAGAGTCTTTCTGCGATTTCGCGGGTGACGTCCCATCCGACAAAATCTAGCCCCAACAGGTGCGCGATGCCGTGCTGTATTGGGTTCAAGGTTGCCGCGCCGGGGTTGACGTTGCATGACAGGCATACCGCATCGGACAGACTCGCCTTAAGCATATGGTGCCATACGCTCCAATTCGGCTTAATGTGTGTCATACCTTTTGCCGACTTCGTCGCGGTCGGCTCATGGCCGGCAACCGATACAACTTCCCAAGCGATACAGCATTGGTCGAGATACGCCTTTGCGTCGTCGACGCGAAGACAACCAACAGCAAGTCCGGCGTTATCATAAATGTCGCTTGTCTCGATACCGGCCGGAGTTATTAGCGAAAGCTCCTTCCGCTCAGCCTTCTGCCTGATTTTCTGAAGATGCTGAACATTGAGGAGACTCCAGCGTGACTGCGCAGCCTGCATTTCGTTGCTTGGCTTAAATTCCGGGCGCAAATCCCAATCAGGCCTGTTCGGTGCGGCGTCGAATGCGGCTCTCCATGCCTCAAACTGAACCGGCGAACACGGAGCGGGTGGGTTGCTTCCGCAAATCTCACGAATCAATCGCCAATCGTCGCCGGTCAGTGGTTCGATGTTCCACTTACCCGGACCGTCAGGCGTTTCCTTTTTCAAGGTCGCCAGTCTTTCGTCGTCGGGAATTTCGACGAATGCAAACGCGATTTCTCGTACTAGCCATTCAACATTTACCTTCGACGCATTGGGCAATCTAACCGGACGAGACACAAGATAGGAAATAGGTGGCATGGGTGGAGTTTCTCGTTCCTCGATTGGCCAGCATTGAGCGTCAATGGCAGCCTCCCGAACGTCCGCGACGGCCAGATATTGGTATTCGCGCACGTCCATCCCGGCTACTGGAACGCCTTTTGGCTGGCTGGCGGGCAGCCCGTTGCTATGCCGAAACGGAAGGCCCAGCGACTGAAGCCACCGCGTCATGCTTAGGATTTGCCGATAACGGTCCTCACCAGGGGGAGGCGCATCGGCGGCCAGGATGACGATTGCCCATGCAAGATGTTCGAGTCGGGCGAATTTCTGCTTGAGAGTATTCTTGGCCTGCTCGATGTCGGCAGCCGTGACCATCCCCTGCGCGGTATCAATGAGCCGCGCTTGCGCCGCCTGCAAGTAGGCTTCGGGCTCGGCGTCGTAACGCATCCGGGCCGCGCCAATGTCAATCCGCGACATTGTGAGCGTGTCGTACAGTAACAGGTCGCCGTCGAAAACCGCGCTCAGTAGCTGGCGGTCATACCGCACCATCACGAGGTCACGCAGCCGGGACACTGGGTTATCTGGCTCGGCAGTATCGTGCGCTGCCATGAGTTGAGTCCGAGCATCGTCCGGCTCCATGCCTTCCTGCACAATGCCCCACGCGATGTTGATAGACAGGATTTCGTACGAAACGTAGTGGCGAGTAGCGTCGTGACTGTCTTTCAAACTTTCGTCTTCGAGCAGCTTCTGAAAGGAAATCGGCACCTTGTTCGATACTGCCCATGCATCCAGCTCGGCCACATTGAACATCGCACCATTCGCGTACTCGATTACCGCCCGGTGGCGGTTTTTGTATTTCTCAGCAGCATCCATTCGCGCCCTTCATGCGCAACCCTCAAAATGGTGCCCCCGCCAGGCCGGTGAAGGTGTCCGGCTTTTCGCTCCGTCGAGCTAGGCAGGGGCAAAGCGGACCAACTACGCCAACTCCGCCATGTTATCCAAGATTGGAAACGTGGCGGAGTTGGCGCACATGGACAAGTTGGAAGCGTGGAGCGGTCAGGCGGCGGTGATAACCTTCAATCCCGGTGTGGCCTGCGCGGCGTCAAACTGAATCCCGGCTTGCTCCAGCACCCACGTTTCAATCCGGTCGTGCCAGCTACGCAGAAGGTCGAGCGGACGGCGGCGGTAATGCTTCTCGGCAATTGCGCTCGCCGTGTGTCCCATGATTTGCGCCACTACGCCAACGGGCACTTCGCACCACTCGGAAAGCGTACCGAATGACCGGCGCAGGCCGTGCAAGGTGACGTGAGGCAATCCAGCGGCGGTCAACGCTTGGTTGTGAGCAATGCGCGGCTCCGCAATCTTGCCATCGGCGGCGGCGGGGCTACTGAATACCCATTCATTGCGACGCGGCAGCGCCGCCAGCAGTGACGCAAGGTAAGGCGTCAAGGGAATAATCCGGCCCGTCTCAGTCTCCACCTTGTCGGAGATATGCAGGCTTCTCCATTGAAAGTCCACATCGGCCCATTTCAGCGCGGCCATTTCCTCACGGCGCGCACCAGTGATTAGCAAGCCTTGCAGGTAAGCGGAAATAACCGGGTTTGGAATCTTGCGCACGGCATCAAACCACGCCGGTAACTGCTCACGTTGAAGGCAATCGCCCTCCTTGGCTTTGCTTTGAGGCAGTACCGCCGTCACCTTTGGTGAGTCGTAGGCGTCCGGCGCGATGGTCCCGGAATATTTGTCTTGCCCACCGCACCACCGGATAAAAGCCTTCAAGAGGCGATACGCGTGTGCCGCATTGGTCGGGCGTTCGCGGGCCTCATCCTGTAGCCACGCTGCAACCGCCTTGGCCGTCAGGCTCGATAGCTTGAGCGTCATCAGCGACGCGAGCGGCCCGCGCACCGTCTTGCCCTTGCCGCGCTTCAACGGCTCGCCACCGGGTGCGGCCAACGCCGCATGGTCGAGAAGGTAACGAGGCGAACGCGGCTTTTTCGTTTTAGGGGAGATAGCTGTACGCAGATACTCCAGGTAATCGGCCCATGCATCGCCAACGGTCGCGGTTCGGCGGCGTGCTTCGACTTGCCGTGCCTCATGGGCGGCGCGCTGCTCGGCTTTGTGTTCGCGCGGGTCGATACCTTGGTCGGTCATCGCTTTTAAGCGGCCCGCGTCCTGTCGTGCACCACGGCGCTCTACCTTCTCCCCCGTGCTCTCATCGCGCGCCGTATAGCTTTCAAGCGGCCATGTGTCAGGGCTTCCAATCGTTACCCGGATGGTTTTCCCGTGTAGGCGGCTTTCAAAGATGTATGCCTTCGAGCCTGTCGCAGTCACGCGCAGGCCTAGCCCCGGCGATTTCGCGTCCCAAAAGATGCTTTGCGACTTCCCCGGCTCACACTTGTAACCGTCAACCCGCGCCGCCGTGAAGCTCTCTCGTTTCATCGCCCTGATTCCATGTAGGCACCATGTAGGCAAATCCTAGCCTAACGAATCAATCCGGGTCAACGAATCAATGCGAACAAGTAGGCCACAGACCCTTTATTTTCCGGATTTTCACTGCCTACATGAATGTAAGTCAACGCAGAGAAACGCCAACTTTCGCGCATTCGTAATGCGAAGGTCGGGGGTTCGATTCCTCTTTCCGGCACCATCAAGTTTCAAGCAAAAAGCCCAGTCCTCGCGACTGGGCTTTTTGTTTTGCCATCGCGCCACCCCTGCGCCTTCGCGATGATCGCGCGACGCGCCAGAGCACTCTCGCGCACAACGGAAACAGAAACGATAGGCAAACCGATGGCGGCCGAGCCGAACGTGGTCTCGCATGAAGGCAGATACGTCCAGGCAAGGATGAAGCCGCTCAGCACGAAAAAGATGTCGACTCCCCAGACCCTGGTTATCGACGAGTTGCACGATGCCGAGTGGCAGCACCCTTCGTTGTCGGCAAAGTGATGAACGACCGCGGGCAACGCCGCGAACGCACGCAGCCTCAATCAACCGCGCTGCGCCTCGCGTGTCCGCCTGCCAACGCACGTCGGGCCATCAGTAGTCGCTTCAATCACAGGTGGCCCGGTGCGCTGCGCATGACTTGTCACCAACTGAGGTCCTTTTGTCACAGCAATGCGGGAATGAGTTTGCCAACCAACTGTCACTCAGCTGATTAACGACAAAAATCTTTAAATAGTGCTTGCACGGTCAACGCGACGGGGAATGGGTCGTTTACAAAGAATTAGACCGCGAGTTATGCAATCGGCAAATTACGTACGTTCAGTTCGGAAAGCGAAAATCTGTCGATGCGGGAATGCACAAGTTTGTCACGTTTTAGTCATGCGAAAACGTTAGGTGCAGTGCAGCGACAATATCGATCGGTCGTGCTGAAACCTATGCTGGACAAGGGTCGACAGGGACTGGCAGAAGGAGCGGCAAAGAGGTGATTTCGCGCTGGCAGTTAAGTGGATCAGCAGATCGCGAAACGTAGGCGATAGTCAGACGATAAATTTTATTCAATCCCTCGGGCTGGCGTGTCGGCTTGTGCCGTTAAAGCAACAGAGTGTGTATGACTCGCATCGGACACTGGTGCGATGCAGGGAACGAGGCCGATAATCGATTCGCAAAGGAGAAAGATCATGGATGCCAAACCACCGAAGATTCCGACCCCGGACAAAGTTCTTTACCCGGATCCGGAACCTGTGGCCGTCGAGTTTTTGGGAGCCGAGCTGCCCGAGCATGTTCGCGCTTTCTTTGACGAACAACGCAAGTCGTGCGATCCGAAGTAACGGACCACTGGCGCAACGCAGCATACGCGCTCGTTGAATTCACGCGCGGCGAATACTCGCGCGCTCATTACGCGTCCGACACCTCCGTCATGACGCTGGATCACCTCGCCTGATCACAGCAGTTGCGCTGGGCTACGCGGCTCGAGCGCGCGAATGCGCGCGTCCTTCTCGCGCCCACTTCCCCCGACAATCCGTGTGAGTCGGCCCGGTGCTCGCACTTTGCGGTGCATCATTTATTCTTCTGGTTTTTTCCGTCAACGGCCGCCCGGCCACGTCCATCTCATGAATCATTTGCATCGCTTCGGCGCGTCATGCGCGCTCGTCATCGCCGCCGCCTTCGCCTTCTCGCCCGCCCCCGCCCTCGCCGAGGGCGGCGACACCGCGCTCACGAGCCTGATCGCGCTGGTTTCGCAGCGCCTTGCACTCGCAGAGCCGGTCGCGCGCTGGAAGTGGGCGAACCACCAGCCGATCACCGATACGCCGCGTGAAAACGCGCTGCTCGCCGAGGTGGAAAAGCGCGCCGCTGCGGCAAACGTCGACCCGGTGTTCGCCCGCGCGTTCTTCCAGGATCAGATCGATGCGAGCAAAGACGTGCAGAACGCGCTCTTCGCGAACTGGCGTCGCACCCAGCCGCCGCAAGGTCCCGCACCCGATCTCGCAACCAGTACGCGACCGCAGCTCGACAAGCTGACACAATCGTTGATGGCGAGCCTGGCGCGCGTGCAGCCGCTGCGCGCGGCGGACGATTGTCCGTCGCGGGTCGCGCAATCGCTGGCTAACTGGAAGGCGTTGACGCGCTATGACTCTGCGCATTCGAGCGCGTTGACGCGCGCACTAGGTCATGTGTGCGAGACGGGCGGAGTCGGCGCCACCGGCTGATTCTGGTAACGCGACGGCGCGCGCACGTCGCATAAGCGTCACGCGACGATGCTCGACTCCGGGCTGTCACGCGACACGCTCAACGGCATCACGCGCAGACCTCGCGCCAGATGGCTTTGCAGGATACGGTACGTCCAGAGTTCGAACGACCCAGCCAGCGTCGACGCATGCAGTTGCTCCGCCGCGACGAGCGACGGCGCGTTCCCGAGGTAGCGCCAGCGATCGACCACGTGGAAGATACGCTGCGCGTCCTCACGCTCTTCGAACACGATGGGCCCCTCGAATGGCCACGGCGCGTTCGCGGGATCGCTCTTCGTCACGCGCGGCAAGCGGTTGTGGCCCGGCCGCAGCGTTGCGATCCACTGCGCCTCCGCGAGCATCGCGCCGAGTTCTCCGCCAGTCGCGCGCCATTCGACGCGTCGCACGAGCTGCGCTAGCCGCATATCCTTCGACGAACGCCGCTCGCCAGTCAGATGCGAGCGCAGCCGCTGACGCACGCGCACGCTGCGACCGACATACAGCGGCGCATCGTCTTCGCCGTAAAACGCATACACGCCACAGCCCGCCGGCGCGGTGTCGAGCAAATCTTCGGTTATGTCGCCGGCGAGCCGGTAGCGACGCGTCGTGCGCTCGATCTGTGCGCGCAGCGCTTCCAGCGGCACGAGCGTCGGCAGACGCTGCCAGAACTGCCAGATCAGATCGGCGTCGGCGAGCGCGCGGTGGCGGTCGGACGGCACCAGCGCATGGCGTTCGACCAGCGCATCGAGACCGTGGCGCTTTTCGCCGGGAAACAGCGCGCGCGACAGTCGCACCGTGCACAGCACGTCCGGATCGAACGCGATTCCCGCGCGACGAAATTCGCTGCGTAAAAATCCGCGATCGAAACTCGCGTTGTGCGCGACGAACAGCTTGCCGTTCAAACGCTCGAACAACGCGGGCGCGATCGACTCGAACCTCGGTGCGCCGCGCACCATGTCGTTCGTGATGCCGGTCAGCTGTTGGATGAACGACGGAATCGGCTGCTGCGGGTCGATCAGGCTGCTCCAGCGCGAGACGCCGGCCAGCCCGACTTCGACGACGCCAACCTCAGTAATGCGGTGCTCGCTAGTGGAGCCGCCGGTCGTTTCGAGATCTACGAAAACGATGGGTGCATCGAGTGCCGGTTCCGGCGAAAGCAGTTCAGACATGGGACAAGGGATTCGGGCGCATGAATTTGCGGCAAGTATGCACCAGTTGGATGTTGCGCATCCAGACCGCAGCGCGTGCGCAGTTGGAAACTGCGTCGGCATGGGCCGTCGATTTGACGCTGAAATCCAGCAGACGCTTAAACCAGACCATTAATCCAGACGTAGTCAATTGGTTTCGACGGATTTTCTTCCGACAATAATGCGTATCGTTGAACCACGCAGTTACCGAAGATCCAACTTGGGCGCATCTAGATAAAAATGAAAAACCCTCGCGCGACGGCGAGGGTTTTTTCGCTCCCGACCGCGCGGGCGACGCGCCCCGCACAGCGCATTTACAGCGGCTGAATGTTGGCCGCCTGTTTGCCCTTCGGGCTGGTCTTGACTTCAAAAGAAACGCGCTGATTTTCCTTCAACGACTTGAAGCCCTCGCTGCGGATCTCCGAAAAGTGTGCGAACAGATCCTCGCCACCCACGTCCGACGTGATGAAGCCAAAACCCTTAGCATCGTTGAACCATTTGACGACACCAGTTTCCATTTTCCTGTTTCCCTCTGTGATTTATCCAAAGCGGGCATTGCCCTTGAATCGATCCAACCCCGATTCAGTTGCCTATATCTGATTAATACAGAAACAGCCAATCAAATTCTGGCTTTGCCGTTATACGGGGAACAGAGAATGACCGTCAAGTAAACTTTTCAATGCGTTTAGCGTATAAAAAGATAAGAGTTCAAATGCCACGGATACAGATCGGCGCGTCAGATTTACCTGAACGAAAATAATCCGAGAAAAAAACGGGAAAATTTGCGAAAATATGCAATGCGAATGTAACAAAGTCCATCTTTGCGTAAGTGTTTGTCCGACTTGTTGCGGCGCCGCCTCACTCGCATGATGTAAATCAGTTGTAGCGATGCGCTTCAGGAGGTTGCCATGCTGCCCAAGGAAATTCGCCGTCTCTTCGCCTGGCTCACTCATTCGCATGCAAAGGTCGTATCCGACCAGCCCGCACGGACCGGGGATTCATTCACCGTTTTCGACTTCGATCCAATGTGGCACGGAGACCACTGGCAGAACCTGCTCTCCTCGCCAATGGATGCGCGCCGTTATGTGATGGAAGACTGGAGCGTGTCCGCGCAGGCGGACTGGGACGACGCGGAAGGTACCGCGCCCGCTCATTAAAGACATTCGCGAAGCTCGTCCGCGATAAAAAAAGCGCGACTCGAAGGTCGCGCTGACAAAAGGTTTGGAGATCTATTTCGTCAGTGAAAAAGTCTGCTTCGGAAAGCAGAAATCACAGTATAGCGGTCGTATGCGAGTTCGATTATTCACACAATTAACAATCGTCTATTGCCGCAACCACAACAATCGTTTTCCGCGTTTCTTCCCGTTGTTTTTCCGCATCGTTCGATGTCGCGAATCAGCAACGAACTTTAGGAAAATTCAGACGCTGAATCCGCCCAGTCGGCGCAAAGCCTTTATCTATAAGGCTCGAATGGCGATTAACGATCGTTTCTCCTCGCGTAATACTTTATTGCGCGAATCGGAACGCCAACTCCTGGAAGTGTCTCTCTACACTCTGGCTAATCGGAAACCGGCGCGGATCTGGTCAACGCGCTTCTCACGCTGATTCCGCTTCTCGCAGCGCTCGCGTGAAGGTCTCCTAAGCCAGGGTTTTATACCTCTCCCGCTCTTGGAGTTATATCAATGAAGAAGACACTCATGGTCGCTGCCCTGTCGGGCGTTTTCGTAACTGCAGCGCACGCACAAAGTAGCGTCACCCTGTATGGCCTGATCGACGCCGGAATCACTTATACGAACAACCAGCATCCGAATCCGAGTAGTAACCAGCACGGCGCCAACGTGGCGATGACGAGCGGCTCGGTGAACGGTAGCCGTTTCGGCCTGCGTGGCGCTGAAGATCTGGGCGGCGGTCTGAAGGCCATCTTCACGTTGGAGAACGGCTTCGGCATCAATGACGGCACGCTCAAGCAGAACAGCCGTCTGTTCGGCCGTCAGGCCTTCGTCGGTCTGTCGAGCGACCAGTTCGGTGCCGTGACCCTCGGCCGTCAATACGACAGCATGGTCGACTACGTCGGCCCGCTGGCACTGACCGGCACGCAGTACGGCGGCACGCAGTTCGCGCACCCGTTCGACAACGACAACTTGAACAACTCGTTCCGTATCAACAATTCGGCCAAATTCCAGAGCGCGAACTACGGCGGCTTCAAGTTTGGCGGCTTGTACGGCTTCTCGAACCAGGCTGCCGGCTTCGCCAACAACCGCGCTTACAGTGCGGGCGCGTCGTATAACTGGGGCGGCCTGAACGTTGCCGCTGCGTACATGCAACTGAACAGCAATGGCGCGAACAGCGCAGCCGCTGCGTTCAACTCGGGTGGCGCGGTGTCGGGCGACAACACGTTCTTCGCTCAGCGTCAGCAAACGTGGGGCGCAGGCGCCAACTACGCGTTCGGCCCGGCAACGGTCGGCCTCGTGTACTCGCAGACGAACCTGCATGGCTTGGCAGGTATCAGCGCGGCCGCATCGGGCATAACGGGCGGCGTCGGCTTTCCGACCAACAGCGCTCAGTTCCAGAACTTTGAAGCCAACGCCCGTTACGCGCTGACGCCGGCAATCAGCATCGCTGGCGCGTACACGTACACCCGCGCCAACCTCTCCAGCTCGCACGTGCACTGGAACCAGGTCAACCTGCAAACCGATTACGCATTGTCCAAGCGTACCGACGTGTATCTGCAAGGCGTGTATCAGGCAGCAAACGAAGACTCGATCGTTAACGCCTACATCAATGGCGTGGGCGGTGCTTCGGGCAACAACAAGCAAGTCGCTGTGACCGCAGGTCTGCGTCACCGCTTCTAGGCACTGCGCAAGGACTGGCAGTAGAGAAGGCGCCGTTCGCGGCGCCTTTTTTCATGTCCGTGCCGACGTGGGTTTTTGCCGCTTTGTGCGCAGGCCTGCGTGCGTGCAGGTGAGCCCAGGTCCTCGCCAGAGGCCTAGCGGCCGCTATCAGGCAGCGGATACTTGACGTCGAGAATATCGATCGACTGCGGACCGGCCGGCGTGAACAGCGTGACCGTATCGCCGACTTTAGCCTTTAGCAGCGCACGCGCAATGGGCGAAATCCAGCTTACGTGCCCGATGTCCAGGTCGACCTCGTCGACACCGACGATCGTCACCTGATGCTCTTCGCCGTCCTCGGTCGCATAGTCGACCGTCGCGCCGAAAAACACCTGGTCGACGTTTTCCTGCCGGCTGCTATCGACGACCTCGGCTAGATCGAGTCGCTTGGTCAGAAAACGGATGCGCCGGTCGATTTCCCGCAGACGGCGTTTGCCGTAGATGTAGTCGCCATTCTCCGAGCGGTCGCCGTTCGACGCCGCCCACGACACGAGCTTGACAACCTCGGGCCGCTCGACATCGATCAGACGAAGCAATTCATCACGCATACGCCGATGACCCGCGGGAGTCATGTAGTTTTTGGTGCCTGCGGGCACGTCGGGCTGGGCGATGTCGAGATCATCATCGTTGTCTTCGCTCGACTCTTTGACAAAGGCCTTGTTCATAATCATCCGTTAACAGCAACTAGCAACAATCTCATAAGAGGTTACACGATCGGGCCGGCGACACAAATCGCCGTCATGGGCTTCCGTTTTTCAAATCCGTTGGCTATAATCTCGTTTCTGTGTGCGGCTGTAGCTCAGTTGGATAGAGTACTTGGCTACGAACCAAGGGGTCGTGGGTTCGAATCCTGCCAGCCGCGCCACCTTATTCGAGGGCGCTCCTTACAGTGAGCTCTCAGGTTTCATCAGTTTTTACAGTAAGCATCACCGTTTTGCGTGCGGCTGTAGCTCAGTTGGATAGAGTACTTGGCTACGAACCAAGGGGTCGTGGGTTCGAATCCTGCCAGCCGCACCACCTATGAAGGGCCTTCCAAACCAGAAGGCCCTTTGTTTTTTCTGGCGCACCATGCCGTGCCCGTGCGCCAGCACTCATCGCGGCGGCGACTGGATATCCCCAATTTGCCCATCCGGGTGCGGCAAGTCCTCGACGACCCCGCCCACCGTTTGCTCGCTGATCGTCTCGGTCCGTATGCCGGTCAGTGCCTGGCGCTCGCGCAGCACGTCGTCGACGGTATCGCCGAAATGGCTCACGACAAACGCCCGCAGCAAAGCAATGCGCAGCGAGTCGCCCATTCCCTCCGAGGCTCGCTGCCCGCCCTTGAACTCAGCGACGCATACCGCGCCTTTATCGCTCTGCTCCCGCACGTCGAGCCGCATCGCGCGCTCGAGCACAACGGCAGCCGCCTCCCATGACGCGGAAGGCGAGAAACGCCCGTCCCACGGACGACCACGATCGTTGCCGCGGATCGCAACAGTCTCGCCACTATCGGTAAAGTAGATTTCGCGCACGAAGTCGTGCAGGCCGCGCGCCACCCAGTAATCGAGCGCCACGCCAGCGAGGTCGGACACGTTCATCTGCGTTCCCCCTGGAGTTCAGGTGAGACCTGCCTTGAGTTGTATCCTGAGCCGCCGCACGAAAGATGCCTGACTGGCGCGAAGCGCCAGTCCAAGCCGTGCCGACGCCCAGCCTGAAGCCGTTCAGTAATCCGCGCGCTCGCGGTCGATGCGCATGCCGCCGTCGTGGCGGTGATGCCCCTCTTCGCTAGGCCGCTCACGCGTGATGCGCATCACATCGAGATTCGTGCGCACGCGCCGCATCACGTTGGCCAGATGCACACGGTCGCTGACCTGAATCACAAAGCGCAGAATCGTGGATTCCTGCGACAGATCCTCGTCCATCGCGATATGGACGATGTTCGCGTCCGCCGATGTGATGTCGGCCGCTACGCGGGCGAACACGCCCTTGGTGTTCTTGACCAGTACCTTGACCGCGACATCGAACAGCCGACCCGGCTGCGGTGCCCACGCGACGTCGATCCAGCGGCCCGGATCGCGCCGGTGGATACGCTGCGCGACGCGGCAGTCGGTGGTATGAATCGCCATGCCGAGACCGATGCCGATATAGCCCATAATGTCGTCGCCTGGAATCGGACGGCAACACGCGGACAGCTGCACCGACATGCCCTCGGTACCGGTGATGACGACCGGCGGCGCGTGCGGCGTCGAGCCGGACTCGGAGCGCGAGCCGTCGTCGTCGGCGTCGCGCCCGCTCATCAACACTTCGATGCGCTTGGCCATCACCGCGGCGACCCGCCGGCCGAGACCGATGTCCGCGAAAATTTCCTGACGGTTCTTGTTGCCCGTCCACTGCACGAGCTTTTCCCACGCCTCCGGCGTCACATCCGATAGCGCGAGGCCATAGCCCTTCAACGCTTGATCGACGAGACGCTCGCCGAGCTGCACCGACTCGTTCAGACGCATCGTCTTCAGATAATGACGGATCGCCGAGCGCGCCTTGCCGCTGCGCACGAAGCCGAGCCATGCGGGGTTCGGCTTCGAATACGGCGCCGTAATGACTTCGACGATGTCGCCACTCTTCAGCTCGGTACGCAACGGCAACAGCTCGTTGTTGATCTTCACCGCGACGCACTGGTTGCCGAGGTCGCTGTGGATCGAGTATGCGAAGTCGAGCGCGGTGGCGCCGCGCGGCAGCGCCATGATCTTCGACTTCGGCGTGAACACGTAGACCGCATCCGGGAACAGGTCGATCTTCACGTGCTCGAGGAATTCGCTCGAATCGCCCGCTTCGCTCTGAATGTCGAGCAGCGACTTCAGCCACTGGTGCGCACGCATCTGCACGTCGTTCAGATCCGCGCTGCCGTTCTTGTACAGCCAGTGCGCGGCAACGCCCGCTTCGGCGATCTCGTGCATCTTGCGCGTGCGCACCTGAAACTCGATCGGTGCGCCGAACGGGCCGACGAGCGTGGTGTGCAGCGACTGATAGCCGTTCACCTTCGGGATCGCGATGTAATCCTTGAACTTGCCCGGAACAGGCTTGAAAAGCGCATGCAACGCGCCGATGCAGGTATAACACTCGAGCGCGCTCTCGACGACCACGCGAAAACCATACACGTCGAGCACCTGCGAAAACGACAGCTGCTTGTCGCGCATCTTCTTGTAGATGCTGAAGATGGTTTTCTCGCGACCGGTGACTTCGGCGTCGAGCTTCGCGTCCGCAATCGCGCGCTGCACCGATTCGAGAATCTTGCCGACCACCTCGCGACGATTGCCGCGCGCCGCCTTCACGGCTTTTTCGAGTGTCGCGTAACGGTGCGGGTTGAAGTTCGCGAAGCTCAGGTCCTGCAGCTCGCGATAGGTATTATTCAGGCCGAGCCGGTGAGCGATCGGCGCGTAAATGTCTAGCGTTTCGCGCGCGACACGGCGACGTTTCTCCGGCGGCACCGCGCCGAGCGTGCGCATGTTGTGCAGCCGGTCGGCGAGCTTCACGAGGATCACGCGCACGTCGCGCGCCATCGCGAGCAGCATCTTGCGGAAGTTCTCCGCTTGCGCCTCCTCGCGATTGCGAAACTCCATCTTGTCCAGCTTCGACAAACCGTCGACCAGCTCCGCGACCTTCGCGCCGAAACGCTCGGCGAGCTCCGCCTTGGTTACGCCCTGGTCTTCCATCACGTCGTGCAGCAGCGCCGCCATGATCGCCTGGGCGTCGAGATTCCAGCCCGCGCAGATTTCCGCGACGGCGACCGGATGCGTGATGTAGGGCTCGCCGCTCTGGCGATACTGGCCGAGGTGAGCTTCGTCGCTGAAGTGGAACGCCGCCTTGATGTCCTTGATCTCTTCCGGCTGCAGATAGCCGGACAGCGCAGACGTCAGATTGGCGATGGAGACGACGTCATGCCGGCGCGGCTGCTCCGGCGTGGCGGTCGGCCCGAACAGATGACGAAACGATTGCTCGAGGACTGCGTCGATGTACTTGCGTGCAGACGACGGCGAGTCGGTGTCGTGCTCCGCTTCCGTGGCGGTGGGCGGGGTAGCACTCATGGTCGCCTCCGGTAGCGGTCAGGGTTGGACGCAGTTCTGCACGTTGAGCAATCCGGTGTGGCGAATACCGGCAAGTCGAAAACGAAAATCCCTGGGCCTTAGACCGGCACCTTCTTCAGCATTTCGACGCCGACCTGCCCCGATGCGATTTCACGCAGCGCGAGGACGGTGGGCTTGTCGCGGCTTTCGATTTTCGGCGTGTGGCCTTGAGCGAGTTGACGCGCGCGATAGGTTGCGGCAAGCGCGAGTTCGAAACGGTTCGGGATCTGTTTGAGGCAGTCTTCGACGGTAATGCGGGCCATGTTGGGTTCCTTCTCAGTATGTTGCTCATTCTACCTTATGTGCTTGACACCACGCCGCGCTCACGCGTGCGGCAGGTGGATGCCGAGCTGCATGAAAAGCTGCGTGTGACGCGCGTACTGCGACGCGAAGCGCGAGCGCGTCGCGCCGACGAGGCACTGCAGTTCGGCGAGCGCGCGATCGAAGTTCTCGTTGATCACGACGTACTCCGCTTCGGCCGCGTGCGCCATCTCGCCGCCCGCCGCGAGCAGGCGTCGCGTGATTACGTTCGGCTGGTCCTGGCCACGTTTTCTCAGACGCTCCTCGAGCGCTTCGAGCGACGGCGGCAGAATGAAAATCTCCACCGCGTTGTGGAATTGCTTCTTCACCTGCTGCGCACCCTGCCAGTCGATTTCGAGCAGCACGTCATGGCCGTTTTTCATCTGCTCCTCGATCCACACGCGCGACGTGCCGTAATAGTTGCCGTGCACTTCCGCGCTTTCGAGAAACTCGCCCGCGTCGTGACGCTGCATGAAATCTTCGACGGTCGTGAAGTGATAGTGCTCGCCGTCCTGCTCCTTCGGACGCGGCGGGCGAGTCGTGTAGGAGATCGACAGACGGATCGCGTCGTCGCCCGCGAGCAGCGCGTTCACGAGCGTCGACTTGCCCGCTCCCGACGGCGCGACGACCATGAACAGGTTGCCGGGATAAGCGCCGGCGTACGGATGGCGCGCCGCGCCGGTTTCGCGTGGATGGTGGTCGGTCATGATGTGTCGTGCTCCAGCCTTATTCGAGATTCTGTACCTGCTCGCGCATCTGTTCGATCAAGAGCTTCAGCGTCATCGACGAATCCGCGAGTTCCTTCGCCGCCGCCTTCGAACCGAGCGTGTTCGCTTCGCGGTTCAGCTCCTGCATCATGAAGTCGAGCCGCTTGCCGACCTTGCCGCCCTTCTCGATCACGTGACGCGTTTCGTTCAGGTGCGCGGTGAGGCGCGACAGCTCTTCGGCGATGTCGATGCGAATCCCGTACATCGTCACTTCCTGGCGAATCCGCTCGTTGATCTCTTCGCGCGACACGATCGTCACGGCCGCATCCGGCGCGGCGATGCCGAGCGCTTCCTGCAGACGCTCGACGATTTTCTGCTGATGTCGCGCAATCAGCTCGGGCACGAGCGGGGTGATCTTCACGACGATCGCCTCCATTTCGGTGACGTTGGCGAGCAGCATCGTCGCGAGTTGCGCGCCTTCGCGCGCGCGCACGTCGATCAGGTCCGCGATCGCCTGCTTGCCGCATCCGAGCACCGCGTCGCGCAGCGTCTCGGGCGCGATGCCGCTTTCGGCGAGCACGCCCGGCCAGCGCAAAATTTCGCCGGTGCGCAGACGGCCGGCTTCAGGAAACGTGCCGAGCACCGTGCGTTCCAGCTGCGCGAGTTGCGCGAGCGCGTCGCGGTTGATCGCGCCCGCGTTCGCCGACTGCTCGCTGCGCTGCAGATTCACGCGAATGTCGACCTTGCCGCGCGACAGCTTGTTCATCAGCATCTCGCGCAGCGTCGGTTCGACGACGCGCACGTCTTCCGGCATGCGGAAGTTCAGATCGAGAAAGCGCGAGTTCACTGTGCGCAATTCGACCGACACGCTGACGCCACCCGTGCCCGAGGCTGCCACGAGTTCGCGCGTGGCGCTCGCATAGCCAGTCATGCTGTAGATCATCGTTTTTCTCGCGATTGCGGCCATGCGTTGAACGATGGCCTGGGAAGCGGATCGCCCGGCGTGTACGAGACGCGGGGCGGGGAATCGGCATTATCCCATTTTTGTCGCAGCCATCCCCTCGCGAGCGAGCAGGGATACGGCTCCGGACGTGGTCGTCATATCACTACAGATTGCCGCTCGTCGTTAAGATGCGCTTACGTACTCATGCCGCACGCGTCGCCCCCAACCTCGCGTGCCATCCGTCTGGGCAACCGCCCTATCCGATCGGCGGTAAAATCAGTGTTTTTCTTCCGCCCTCCTCCGGCCCATCCCGACCCATTCCGACATGAGCAACGACACCCAACGCCCCAGCGGCCGCCAGCCCCACCAGTTGCGCGACGTGCGCATCACGCGTCACTACACGAAGCATGCGGAGGGCTCGGTGCTGGTCGAATTCGGCGACACCAAGGTGATCTGCACCGCGAGCGTCAGCGAGAGCGTACCGCCGTTTCTGCGCGATCGTGGCCAGGGCTGGCTCACCGCCGAATACGGCATGCTGCCGCGCGCCACGCATACCCGCAGCGACCGTGAAGCCGCGCGCGGCAAACAAACCGGCCGCACGCAAGAAATCCAGCGGCTGATCGGCCGCGCGCTGCGCTCGGTGTTCGATCTCGAGAAGCTCGGCGCGCGCACGCTCAATCTCGACTGCGACGTGATCCAGGCCGATGGCGGCACACGCACCGCGAGCATCACCGGCGCGTTCGTCGCCGCGCATGATGCGGTCGCCGGATTGCTCGCTACGGGCCGCATCGAAAGCTCGCCGATCCTGGATTACGTCGCCGCGATTTCGGTCGGCGTGTACGACGGCGTGCCGGTGCTCGACCTCGACTACGACGAAGACTCGCAGTGCGACACCGACATGAACGTCGTAATGACGGGGGCGGGCGGCTTCGTCGAAATTCAGGGCACCGCGGAAGGCGTGCCGTTCTCGCGCGAAGAAATGAATGCGCTGCTCGATCTCGCTAGCGACGGCATCAGCACGTTGATCGCGAAGCAGAAAGACGCGCTGGGAGTGCAGCAGTGAATGAGGTTCGTCAGGACGGCGGCGCGAACAATGCTCACGGCGTAACGTCGGGAATGCCTCTGAAAAAGGTCGTGCTCGCGTCGAACAACGCGGGCAAGCTGCGCGAATTTGCGGCGCTGCTCGGCGCGGCCGGCATCGAGTTGATCGCGCAAGGCGAACTCAACGTGCCGGAAGCGGAAGAACCGCATCCCACCTTCGTCGAAAACGCGCTGACGAAGGCGCGTCACGCCGCGAGGCTCACCGGTCTGCCCGCGCTCGCCGACGATTCGGGCCTCTGCGTGCGCGCGCTGCTCGGCGCGCCGGGCGTCTATTCGGCGCGCTTCGCGCAACTCGCCGGCGGCGAGAAAAGCGACGCGGCGAACAACGCGCGCCTCGTCGACGAACTGCGGGACGTGAGCGACCGCCGCGGCTATTACTATTGCGTGCTCGCACTCGTGCGTCACGCGGACGATCCCGAACCGCTGATCGCCGAAGGCCGCTGGCATGGCGAAATCCTGAACGCGCCGCGCGGCGAGCATGGCTTCGGTTACGACCCGTACTTCTATCTGCCGTCGCTGAACGCGAGCGCCGCCGAACTCGAGCCGGCGGTCAAGAACGCGAGCAGCCATCGCGCGATCGCGCTGCGGCAACTGCTCGCGCGTCTATCGGAGGAAGCGTGATTCCGATCCGATCGACGCCGGCGGACATCGGCAAAGGTGTCGTCAGTGCGTTCACGTCGCCGGGCAGCATCCGTTTGACGTCGCTGCCGCCACTTGCGTTGTACGTGCATTTCCCGTGGTGCGTGCGCAAGTGCCCGTACTGCGACTTCAATTCGCACGAGTGGAAAGGCGAGACGTTTCCGGAGAACGACTACCTCGACGCGCTGCGCGCCGATCTGGAAATGGCGTTGCCGCTGATCTGGGGGCGCCAGGTGCATACGGTGTTCATCGGCGGGGGCACGCCGAGTCTGCTGTCGGCGGCGGGACTCGATCGCATGCTGTCGGATATTCGCGCGCTGCTGCCGCTCGACGCCGACGCGGAAATCACGCTCGAAGCGAACCCCGGCACGTTCGAAGCCGATAAGTTCGCGCAGTTTCGCGCAAGTGGCGTGAACCGGCTGTCGGTGGGCATCCAGAGTTTCAACGAAACGCATCTGAAGGCGCTCGGCCGTATTCACGACGCGGCGCAGGCGCGTCACGCGGTCGAAGTCGCCGCGACCACGTTCGACAACTTCAACCTCGACCTGATGTTCGCGCTGCCCAAGCAAACGCTCGCCGAATGCCAGACCGACGTCGAGACGGCGTTGTCGTTTGCACCGCCGCATCTGTCGCTGTATCACCTGACGCTCGAACCGAACACGCTATTCGCCAAGTTTCCTCCCGCGTTGCCCGACGACGACGCGTCCGCAGACATGCAGGACTGGATTCATCAACGCACCGCCGAGGCCGGCTACGGGCGCTATGAGGTGTCCGCGTATGCGCAGCCGCATCGGCAGAGCAAACACAATCTGAACTACTGGCGCTTCGGCGACTATCTCGGCATCGGCGCGGGCGCGCATACGAAGCTGTCGTTTCCTAATCGCATCGTGCGCCAGGCGCGCTACAAACATCCGACCACGTTCATCGAGCAGGCCAGGGCTGGTGCAGGCGTGCAGGAAGAGCATGAGGTCGGGCCGCGCGATCTGCCGTTCGAGTTCATGCTGAACGCGCTGCGCCTGGTAGAAGGATTTCCGGTGCATCGGTTCATCGAGCGCACGGGCCTGTCGATCACGACGATCGAGCCGGCGTTGCAGGAAGCGGAACAGCGCAAGCTGATCACACGCGACCACGAACGGATCGCGCCGACGCCGCTTGGGCAGGCGTTCCTGAACGACTTGCAGGCGCTGTTTCTGAAAGATCCGCAGTGATGGCCGGTCGGCCGGACTCGCAACGAGGTCTTTTCAGGTTACAATTCGCGGCTTGGAGGTGTGGCCGAGTGGTTTAAGGCACCGGTCTTGAAAACCGGCGAAGGAGCAATCCTTCCGTGAGTTCGAATCTCACCGCCTCCGCCACCCAGACCATTTTGAATCGTCCAGATTCGTCTCGCTTTACCCCGCAAATCCCCGCTCAGCAAGGCATTCAGCACAAACCCCTCCCCTGCAACGTCTAAATTCGTTGCGATTCGTCGCGTTCAGTCGTACATTTTATGGTGGACCTGATGGTGGACTGGCGGAAGTAGCCGCCGAAGACGAGCGACGATGCCGAAGAAAGCGAAGGAATTAGGGGCGCTGGCCGTGAAGCGCGTGACGAAGCCGGGTAAGCATCCGGTAGGCGGCGTGGCGGGCCTATACCTAAAGGTCACAGACACCGCATCGAAATCTTGGGTGCTCCGGGTATCGGTGGCCGGGAAACGGCGCGAGATAGGCCTCGGCGCTTATCCTGGCGTCGGACTGGCAGACGCACAAAAGAAGGCACAGCAGACGCGCGACGAGATCGTGAACGGCATCGATCCCGTATTGCAGCGAAAGGAAGCCGCCAGCCGACTGCGCGCGAGCCAAGCACTCGAAACGACGTTCGAGGACGCTGCGAAGCGATTCGTGAAGGCGAAGGAACCCGAGTGGCGTAACACCAAACACGGCGCGCAGTGGACATACACGCTTGAAGAGTTCGCGTATCCGGTCATCGGGAAGATGATGGTCCGGCACGTCACGCGCGAGCACGTCACCGAAATTCTTGAGCCGATCTGGGCCACAAAGACGGAGACCGCCTCACGCCTTCGTGGACGGCTGGAAGCTGTTCTTGATTGGGCGCGCGTCAAAGGGTTTCGAGATGAGGGCATCAACCCTGCCGCGTGGCGCGGGAACCTTGACAAGCTGTTATCCGCCCCGAAGAAGACGAAGCGCGTTCGCAATCACCCCGCACTGCCTATCGTTCAGATGGGGGTGTTCATGGAAAAGCTTCGAGCGACGGAAGGCGTAAGTGCTCGCTGTCTTGAGTTCGCAATCTTGACTGGTGCACGCTCTGGTGAAGCGAGGTTCGCCGAGTGGTCTGAGATCGATCTCGAAAAGCAGATATGGGCCGTACCTGCGGAAAAAATGAAGGCGAAGAAAGAACATCGTGTCCCGTTATCGTCCGCAGCCGTGAAGTTGATTAAGTCCATCGAGCGCAAAGATGGCGCTGATCTTGTATTCCCAAGTCCACGTGCTGGCGGCGCGCTGTCGGATATGTCCCTGCTCGCGATCATGCGGCGGCAGGGCCTGAAGGCGACGCCGCACGGTTTCCGGTCAACGTTCCGGGACTGGGCGGGTGAATACACGAACTATCCGCGCGAGCTTGCAGAAGTTGCGCTGGCACACATCAAGGGCGATGCGACAGAAGCTGCCTACTGGCGCGGCGACGTGCTGGAAAAGCGCCGCCGACTAATGACAGATTGGGCCGAATTTTGCGCGACGATCATCACGGCGGGAGACGTGATTCCAATTCACGAGCAAGCGTAGAGGTTGGCCGTACCTAGGCCGACAGGACGAACGCCGGGTCTCGCTACCCGACTCGCACGACTCTCAATGATCTCTTCAACAAGGCAAATAATGAGCATTCGACGGGCTAAATACGAAGAAATACCAAAAAATTTTGACTTGAGCAAATACAAGGTCTGCGCTGGCAAGGACCTAGGATGGTGGGTCGGAAACCTCTACGAGCGAATCGTTCGCGAGTCGATCATTCCATTGTCTTTTGACGATCCCAAGGACGATGCCATCATGCGCGCGACGACGGCAGCAGTGTTCGACAATCCTGAACTCAGTTTCGGGAGCGCTGAGGAAGGCGCTATAGATGGACACCCGAACTCTACGCCGGCAGTCGAAAGGCGAGTTCGCGGATTTAGCTGTATGCAAATTCTTCGCGTACGAGATTTCTTCGAAGCCGAAGAGTTCGCGGGGTTTCGTAGAATCTATGAGCGGGCGAAGGAAGCGTTTGACATAGAAACTCACGCCGAAATACCGAACGCATCAGAAGAGGCGTACATTTGCGCCGACTATCTCATCGAAACCCCGGCATGGGTTATGACTAAAGAAGTCTACGGCGAAGGTAAAAGATTCGGCGGTTTTGTGGCTGCGAATGTTGACTTGGAGACTCCCGACGATGAATTGATCGAGGATTTTAAAAGGTGGGTCGCAGAAACTCGAATCAATCTTCAGATTGTTCCCCTAACTCGCTCATTTTCGGCATCCGACCTGAAGCTTTGGTCCGACATGCGCGTACTCGCATATATCGACCTGCTCCTTTGGGCGCAATCGAGGAATCTGAAAATCGGGACTTCATTAATGGGACGCGTACTCTTTCCCGACGAATTTAACGTTAGTCCTGAAGACCGGGTTCGGAAGGTCGTCGCGCGCGAAGCAAAGAGGTTGATGGACGTGCGGATACTTCGACTAATGCAAGCGCAGCACATCAAGGCGGAACGAAAAAACCGAATTCAGACTCCGGAATGAGTAATGCGCGAACATAGGCCGCCCTCGTGAAGTTACGATCACATTCCGGCGTCTAATGCCTCGCTGCGCCATTACTCGTTTCAAGTTTGTTTCAGGTATCTAATCAGTATCGACCCGTCCAAGTTTGGACAATTTTGAGTCGATACGATGAAAGCGAAGAAAGCCAAGAAAGACATCTCTAACTTCGACACGTTGCCGAACGCGGCTGGTGTCTCTGTCGAAGTCGTTGCAGAACTCTGCGACTGTAGCGTTGCTGCCGTCTGGGCACGCACTAAACGCGGCCATCTGCCTAAACCGATCAATATTGCTGGGCACACGCGCTGGAATGTTGGCGCGCTCCGCAAGCGCTTGATGCCGGAGGCCGTGTAATGGCCCCGCTCGCGACCCCTTGGACCGCCGACCTTGTGGCACGCCGTGCCATCGATTTTGTCCGCGCCCAGTCCGCCATGCGCATCGCTCGCGACGAGTATTGCGAAGGGTGCGCACGCTTTTGGGAACGCCACGGGCTGACCTGCATCGACCGCGACGACCCGGAGTTCCATCGCGCTACTCGCAAGACATACCGCTCCCTGTGCGCCGCCCGTAACGACCTTCACAACGCGCGCTGCCGTCTCGAAACCGCCGTGCGCCGTCCCGACAGCTACCTTGGAGCCGATCATGGCTAGGAGCAAAACCAATCCGGTCGTCGTGGTTGGCGACGACTCGCACGCTAAAGCCGTTCTGATGGGTGCAATTAGCGGCAGTGCCGCGCCTAATACGCGCGTGTTCCTGTTCGGCGGTGCTGCCGTTCGCATCGTCGTAACGGTCGATGGATCGACATGGTTCGTCGTCGTCGATGTGTGCGCTGTGCTGGGTATCGCGAACCCGACGCAAGCGGTACAGCCCTTGGACGACGACGAGAAGGCTATGTTTAACATAGGGTTGCCGGGCGGTCCGACCAATTGCATCACGGAATCCGGTTTCTATGCGCTTGTGATGCGCTCGCGCAAGCCCGAAGCAAAGCGTTTCGCCAAGTGGGTTCGTAGTGAAGTGTTGCCGTCGATCCGCAAGACGGGAGCCTATGTCATGCCCGCCGCCCCCGATCCCGCGCCGTCCGCGCCGACTACGATTGTTGGCGACCTGCATCTCGCGGAGATTGCGGCGCGCGCCTTCAATTATTCGGCGTCTAGCAAGCTTGCCGCCTTCCAGCGTGTTGCACGCACTCACAAGCTCGACGTGGGCTTGCTGCCGAGCCATACAATCGATTCGCCGGACCCGAATGCTGCCTCCAGCGAAGTCACGAAGTCCGCGACGGTGCTGCTTAAAGCGACCGGTACGGAAATGGGCGCGACAGCCTTTTATGTCGCCTTGGCGCGCCTTGGGTACATGAGGAAGGATTCGCGCAAGACGAAGCCAGGCAAGAGCCATCCTGACGGCGTTAAATTCTTCTGGGTTATCACTGGGCCGGGTCTCAAGTTCGGCAAAAACATCGCATCCCCGCAATGCCCGCGCGAAGTCCAGCCGCACTGGTACGAACATCGTTTCGCCGATCTGCTCGATATCGTGCGCAACGCCGACACGGAGGACGCTTAATGCATTCCCGTGCTTGTAAGCCTGACGCGTTCGGATGTACTGAGCGCGTGCCTGAGACAACAGGTACCGGGTTTGACAGCCCGAACAATCGAAGCGCACAGCCGCGCATAGCGGCTTTTTTGTGCGTGTCGCCTTCGTGCGCCTTCTTCAATGGGCGGGCCTCGGCGGGGGCATCTTCGGATGCGCCGGTTCCTTCGGTTTCCGGTCTGTCAACCTTGCCTTGTGCCCGCTCGCCCCATTTGACAGTGGGACGCGGATTAACCGCAAACCGAAGAGGTCGCACCATGCGCCAAGGTCCCGCTCGTCCTCAGCAAACCGAACCCGCCATTCAAATCATCAACCGCGCCCTGCGCGACGCTGCGACCGCGCCGACCGTCTACGACGCGTTGGAGCTGGCCGGTCAAGTCCTTGTTCGCCTTGCCGAAATCGCCCCTGCGGAGGTGCGCCATGCGTAGGCTGCCCTTCCTCGAACGCAATCACGGTCCTGTTGGCGATGCACTCGACCACGCAGACAGCCCATCCCGCATCCCTGTTAGCCCTGTCGCCAGCTACCTCGTCCGTGCGCATGCCGTAAGCCAAGGCGTCGCTGCCGCAGTTCGTGTCGCACGTGCGCAAGCCTTGCGTGTTGATCGCGGGGAGCCGGACCTGATGCACACGACGACAGCAGATGTCCTGCTCGCGCTTGCCGAGGCGAGCGCCGAAATGCTCGCCGAGCAGGCCGAACGCCTCGCGGAATGGATGGAAGTCGCCGCACGGGCCGATCTTGGGAAAGCGCGTCCGCATCGACCGAAGGCGAGGAGGCTCAATGCTTAACGGCCATCTGAGCGATGGCGAGCGCATCAAGGCGGCGCTCGCCTGCATTCCGGCTGATGTAGGACGCGATGATTGGGTCCGCATCGGCACGGCGATTAAGAGCGAGCTTGGTGAGGCCGGTTTCGATGTGTTCGATTCGTGGAGCCAAGCCGGAGAATCGTATGCCGCCGCCGACGTGCTCTCGACGTGGCGTTCCGTCAAGGCGGGCGCGGTAAATGGCGGGACGATCATCCATTTCGCCCGTCAACACGGCTTTGCTGATGACGGACCGCGCTATGTGCCCGACCACGCGGAAGCCGAGCGCATCAAGGCGAAGCGTGCCGCCGACAACGCCCAGGTCGAGGCCAAGCGTACGCGGGAGACAAGCAAAGCGGCGGCGCGGGCGCGGGCTATCTGGAGCGCGGCATCGACCGCGACCAACGATCATCCCTACCTGCGGCGCAAGGGGCTTGCTGCCGTGGATTCGCTGCGTGAGATCGACGCGGAAGCCCTGCCTGCTCTCATTGGCTACGCGCCACAATCGTCCGGCAAACCGCTGTCGGGCCGTGTACTCGTTGTGCCCGTGAAAGTCGGTTCGGACCTTTCGACGGTGGAATTTATCGACGGTGAAGGCCTCAAGACTGCCCTGAAGGGCGGCGCGAAGGCGGCCGGATTCTGGTCTGTCACGAGGCTCCCGGACACGCCGAAGCGCATCTTCATTTGCGAAGGCATGGCGACGGCACTGTCCGCTCACGTTTGCACGGACGAACCGGCTGTCGCGTCGCTCTCTGCTGGCAACATGAGGAAGGTAGCGGAGGCTCTACGTGGGCGATTCCCGGATGCGGAATTGGTCCTGCTGGCGGACGTTGGCAACGGCGAAAAGCAAGCTCTCGACGCGGCGGCGGCTGTCGGCGGCGCGTGCGTGAAGCCCGACTTCGGACCCGACAACCCGGACGACGCGACGGACTTCGATGACTTGCGCAAGCTTCGCGGTGAGGATGCCGTGCGCGAACAGATCGGGCGTGCGCATGTTGCATCGACTGTTCCGGTTGCCGCAGATGACGATGAGTCGGACGACGATGACGAACAGGACGAGCCGCGCGAGCATTACGCGGTGCGCCCTGAAGGTGTGTTCTTTCACGGCATCGCGAATAGCACGTCTGCGGGAAGGACGGTCAAAGCCAAGCCCATATGGCTCTGTGACAGGCTTGAGCTAGTCGGGCGTGGCGAAGACGAGCAAGGGCATTCGAGCCGCATCCTGCGCTGGGCGGCGCGTGGTAGCGGTGGACAGCGTTCGTGTTGCCTGCCTCTTGAGTTGATCGGGGAGCGCGAAGGATGGGCGATGCTGCGGCGCGGCGGGCTGGCGATCAGTTCATCGCGCAAAGCACTCGAAAAGCTCGCCGACTACTTGCAGAGAGAAGGGGCTGACGACCTGCATATCGTGATCGAGCGAACCGGATGGACGAGGGGAGCATTCGTCCTGCCGACCGGGGAAATCATCGGCAAACAGATCGCCAACATGTATTTCAACGGCAAACCGGGCAACCAGTCCGCCTATGTGCCATGCGGCACTCTCGACGGCTGGCGTGATTCTGTCGGCGCTTGGGCGCGCGGGAATGCCCTTCCGATGGTGGCGATTGCGTGCGCGCTGGCAGGTCCGATTTTGCCGATTGCTGGCGAGAAGGACGGCATCGGCCTGCACCTGTTCGCGAACACGTCATCGGGCAAGACGACGACCGGCGACATTGCGGCAAGCGTATGGGGCTGTCCGCAGCGCACAAAGACGAGTTGGAGCGGAACCTCACTAGGCCACGCGCTGAATGCCGAAGCCGCCAATCATCGCTTGCTGTATCTCGATGAGATCGGCGCGGGCGACGCAAGCCGAATCGGACCGGCGCTTTACATGATGTTGAACGGCCAGTCGAAAGCTCAGGGCGCGCGGGACGGCGGGACTGTCGCTGCACGTTCGTGGCTCTCGACGTTCCTTTCGAGTGGCGAAGTCGCAATGGGCCGATACCTGAGCGAAGGTGGTCTTACGCCGCGCGGCGGGCAGGAAATCCGCATGTTGGACGTCCCAGCCGATGGCGGCGCGCATCGCGCCTTCGACTGCCTGCACGGCTTCACGGCGGCGGGCGAATTCGCCGAGGCCATGTCGACGGCGGCGCGAGAACAGTACGGCACGCTTGGCAGATCATTCGTGGAATGGCTTGCGCCGCGCTGGGACGAAGCCCGAGAGGTCATCGGGCACGAGCGCGACCGCATGGCCGCAATGGTTCCTGAAGGATCGGCCCCGCCTGTTCGTCGAGCTACGCGCAAATTCGCCATCCTTTCCGCCGCCGCCGTCATGGCATCGGAAGCGGGGTTGACCGGGTGGACGGCAGACGAAGCCCGCACGGCCATCGATATCGTCTGGAAACGCTGGCTTGATGCCTTCGGCACGAAAGACCGTGACAACGAACGGCTGATAGAGCAGGCCAACGCCGTGCTTTTGTCGAATGAGTATGGGCGGTTCATCCTCCTGTCCGCCGAAGGAGAGCGCGAAGAGCCGAGCGTGCGCGACGTCATGGGCTACCGGCGTTACAAGGATGGACGCGTCACGTTCTACGTACACGAGCACGCGTTTCGCAACGATGTGATCGCCGGTTTCGACCTGCGGCACGCCTGCAAGGTGCTGCACGAGGCAGGCATGCTGCATCGGAATGAGAAGCGCCGGTCATTCAAGGTAAATATCGGCAAGTTCAAGGGCACAAGCCTTGGCGACGCATACCGGATGCATCCTCTCGAAGGCGAGGCTGAACCGGATGATGAAGACGCCTAAGGAACGTCAGACCTACGCGCGCACATGTGAAAAAACCATGCGCCAACAGCGCCAATGCGCCAACAGACATATCAAACCCTTATGGGATAAGGCTTTCGGCGTTGGCGCATCGTTGGCGCATTGTTGGCGCTTTTACAATGTGAGATGACGATGAGCTACCTGTTGGCGCTTTTCCGTAGGCGTTGGCGCTCGTTTTTTAGAATGCGCCAATGCTGAAACCATTGCTGGATAAGGATTTGCGGCTCGTGTTGGCGCATTGGCGCTGTTGGCGCATGGTTTTGCGTATATATACGCGGCACACTGCCTTTCTCTACAGCACTCACATAGGAGTTTCCTTGAACATGAAGAGACTCGACAAAATCCATCGGCGCGCTGCATCGACCTTGCTGCTCGCCTTCGATGCGTCACGCGATCCAGATCACGACGCGGTAGACCGGGCACGGGAAGCCGCCGTCGTTGACCGGCTGCTTGACGTGGCTCGCCGTCACGGCTTTGACCAGGAGGATGCCCTTCGCGGCCTTCTGGATCGCGGGGAATACTCTTCCCAACTGATCGAACTCACACGCAGAGCGATGGCCGTTATCCCCGTGGATGAGCTCTCCGACGCGCTGCGTGACCTTGGATAGCCGATTGAAATCGCACTGAGCTTGTTTGGCGGCGCGCGGCGGGCTTCGCGACATGGGGGATATGGTGCGGGGTCAACACGGTGCGGCAAAGCCGTTAGACGCCGTTTAATCGAATCTCTATTCGCCAGTAAATTTAGGATAACTAATTCAATTAGGAGAATTATATGGAACGCGGAAAAGCAAGACCATCGCCGGATATGGCCGTACACCTAAAACGCCTTCGCCTTGTTCGCGAAGTCGCGCTCTCCGTCGAGTGGCGTACTCAGGTGCAGCGTGACGCATCCACAAGCAAGCCCAGCGACGTGGCAAAAGGCCTTGCCGCAAATCATGCAGTCCGCGTCGCCGCGCACCGCATGCTCGACGGAGATTCTCGTGAATGACCATCGCAAAATGACGCCACGGTTCGCTCGCCGCGCCGCTCGACTAAATGACCTTTGCAAGCGGCTCGGGGTGACGCCGCTAGACGAATCGCGGGTGCAGGCCATCTTTGAGCGCCGGGTCGAACGTCGCGGGAGGGGCAATTTTTATGCTGACTGCATGAGCGTGACGGCGACCGCGAAAGCCCTCGGCCTGCGTCGCGGCGACCTTTTCGAACTGCTCGTTCGCGAAGGCTGGCTGTATCGCACGAGCGACGACAGATGGTGCGCAACGGCGCAGGCGCTCGCGGACGAACTTGCTGTGATGCGCGGACCTTCTTCAATCGCGTGGCCGCAACTGACGCCCCATGGCCGGGCTGAAATCGCGCGCCGCCTCGCTCATGGATGAATTTCATGCGACGGACCTGATCTCCTGAATTCGTAACCCAGCCTCGCAGTGAGCAGTGCTGTGATATCTGCGAAACGGCCCATACTGGTGGGCCGCCAACCGCGCGCTACAGGCCGCTGACGTCGGCGTGGGGACGTACCTGGAACCGGTCTGGGCGGACAGATACGCTGCTGTTGAATAAAAACATACCGGGGACACTCTCTTCATGTAGCTCTAGAACCTTTTTGCACTTGCCCCCATCCACGGGTCGTTTTTCGCCTGGCTTATGTTCGTTTGCCGACACAAGAAAACAGGCTTTCCCCAAAGCGCATACATAAAAGCATACGGCGTACTAACATCTTCATTGCCGGATCGGCAATCTTCTGAAGACGTGGGAACGGAAACGCTACGGCAATCGAACCATCGCGTCGGTCGCCGACAGCGCGGATACCAGCGTGTCGATTGAAGCCAGGGATTCGCAAAGCCTTCTCGCGCTCACCGGAGGCGACCATGCCTGAAGTCCTGATACTGAATCCGGGCGGCAAGCCTGATTGTTGGTGCGAGAAGTGCCACCCGCTCACGTTGACGGACATACGCATGATCGTGTGCCCAGACTGCGGCGACAAGCGATGCCCACATGCGACCGACCACCGGAACGCCTGCACCGGGTCAGCCATGCCGCGCACTGGTAAGCGAGCGCCCATTCGCAACCCAGCTTGTCTCGAAAGAACGAAGGGTCACGGCACAAGAGGCTCTCGACCGGGAAGTCGTCTTGCAGGCGCGTATCGCCACGCTCGAAGCGCAGTTGAAGGATGCGCAGGCGCGCATTCTCAGTATCCCCCGCGCCGCTTGACGAGTATCACGAAGACATGCGTCCGGTCGTATGGTGGGCGGCGGACGAAAACGGCGTATGGCTTGGCGAACCGGCGTGGATCGGCAAGCCGGATGGTAGTGACTGGCCCGGCTATCACACGCACTGGACGGTTCATCCGCAGTTCCCGTCCGTTCCCGCGCGTGCGGCGCACGTCGAGCCGACCGCGCCGGATGACGTTTCACGCCTGTTCCCGCTCGTGAACGCGCAGACATTGGAGAAGAAATGAAGGAACTGGAAGACTGCCCGTTCTGCGGATCGGGTGACGTCCGCGGCAGCAGCGGAATCGTGCATTGCTACATGTGCAAGGCGCAGATTCAGCGCGCCACGACTGCCGCCGCATGCGAGGCGTGGAACACTCGCGTGATTTTCATGCGCAACGGCTTCAGCATCAAGGAAGACCAGAACGACCTGAAAGACTACGTTTATCGGGCCGCTGCGGAGTTGCTTGCGCGCGACGGGGCGGCTCTTGCCGCACCGGTCGCATGGATGACGACCTATGAAGTACCGCCGAAAACAACGGTGCGTTTGCTCGCGGACATGAACGAACGCCAGCGCGATTACGTCATGAAGCACGCAATGAAGGTCGTCGCGCTCATGCCGGGCGAGACGTTGAAAGACCGCCCGCCACTGTGACGAGGCACTCGAAGTGAGCGCGATCCTGAGTGAATGCGGCACGTACCGCTACCGGCTTGAACGCCGGATTGAGACCGCCGTGGCGTTGCACACCTTGGCGTATATCGGCATGAATCCGTCCACCGCGGACGCCACGCTAGACGATGCGACCGTGCGCAAGTGGCGCAGCTTCACGACCCGTTATGGCGGCTCGCATTTCGTCGTCGGCAATCTGTTCGCCTACCGCGCAACGGACGTGTGCGAGCTTGCGGCGGCGCGTGATCCGGTTGGCCCGGCGAACGACGAGCACCTGCGCGCGATCATGGCGAACGCCGATGTAGTTATCCCGTGTTGGGGCATTCGGGAGAAGGTGCCGCGCGCCCTGCGCTACCGGTTTGACCAGGTGGAAGCGATGCTCCTTGATAGCGGGCGACAGATAAAAACGTTCGGCTTCTCGAAGTATGGCGACCCGTTACACCCGCTCAGGCTGGCCTACTAAACGCCGCTTGTGGATTGGAGCCGATAATGCCCGGATATATCGCAGAGTTCGGCGGCAAGTACTGCGCGTGGAGCACGGTCTCCTTAAAAACAAGGAGACCTCCCTGTCTTGAACCAGGCCGTCAATCGCAGCCCAGCGCAGTATCATGTCTTTCTCTGTATGTGTACGCGTGACTTCGCCGTGACCATCACGGCGTCACGTTTAATGTCACGCGTGACATTCGCCACCCCGTGTCGCCACATCGTCCTGCATTGCAGGACGAACGATCCTGTAACTGTCGCGCTTGCCAACGAGGTGCTCGGTGTATTGCTGGCCATTCCATTCTGCGGATGGGTGTACGCCATCGGCGCACACGTCGAAATGGCGCACTTAGGATTGGTTGATGATTGTTGACGGTTACTTGCGGGTGCAATAGCTGTTGCACCCTTTTCTGTCGTCAGTTGCGCCCTTTATGCCGCCGTTTGCCCCTTTGCGACAGGTGCAATTTCTGCACCTTTAGCCAATCTGCAATACGGAACGGATGGTGGGGCGTGTTGCCATTCGGTCGGCAGCAATCCCGGCGCACTTGCATATCGGTCAAGTCGCATGATTATTTGCGCATTTTCGACTTCGACATTGCCCGCCAAACGCTTGCTGGTTAAGGCATACAGGAACTCGGTACGATTTAAAACGAACAGTTTGACCGGAATTTTCATGCACGGAGCGCGCGTGCGCGTGCGGGCGCGCGCGTGCCACGTTCAGACCGTCGAGGCAACCACGCCGGTTTGCAATTTTGATGCTGAAGTTGGAAAACGCTCAGCCGTGTCACGTTCGACCGGTGCGAGCATTGGGCCTTCTCAACCCGAATCGAAGACTTCCAATGAGCAAGCTTTCTCAAATCGTGTCACCCGATGCAGACCTCGCAGAGCAGCGCAACTTTTTCGATGCGGTGAAGAGCAACGCCTGCGTTCGTCTAGCGCTCAAGATATCCGCAATGCGTGCAGCGCTTGCCAAGGCGGATGGCGCACGTGGCGTCCTGGCAGAGCACGCGGCGCGCGGCGTCGTCGGCGAAGTCGCGCTGTGCGAGAGTCTGGCCGCTGAGGCGTCTGCACTGAGCGGGATCGTGTCCGAGGCTCAGGTGGCGAATGCCGCATGCGACAAGTTCATCGCGGACGCGCGTAACCGGTTCGCCGCGCAGACCTGCCAGGCAGTTCGTACCACGCTCGACGGTGAGTGCGTTGAAATTCCAGGCCTTGAGGCAAAAATTCGTGGTTACGACCGCGCACGGGCCGAGCACCGCGAACGCCTTCTCGAAGCGGGTTTGGATAGCGAGCAGATTGACAGTGCGGACCTGCTGAAGCCCGGTGCAAAAGAGCTTGCCGGGTGGCGGCGCGACCTTGCGGCGAAACGCGATCAGGTTATTCGTGCGAAGGCGTTTATCGCATCCGGACCGCTGTTCGATGTGACCTTGCTCGAAGGTGGCGCGCATGCCGTCGGCTGACCGTTTTTCGGGTAGCTCCTCTAGCCGCGTCCTGTCGTCGGACTCGGGCGCGCGCTCTCCGAAGCTCATTGTCGTCTTCTAGCCATGGCAATTCGACTTTCTGACGAGGTGTGGCAGGAGATTGAAGTCTCGTATCGCGCGGGCTCGACCGCCAAGCAACTTGCAAGACGGCACGGTGTTTCGGCCAGCGCAATTTTTCACCGCTCTTCGTCTGAACGGTGGCGAGATACACCTCGGGCCGCCGCCACGCCGTCGCCGGTTGAACGCCTTGAGCGCGTCGCGGACCGGCTCGAAACTATTCTGAAGCTCATGCCGGAGGGTAGATGAATCAGGTCGAGCAGCAGGTCACGCGGCACGGCCGTCCGAGAAAACCGCGCATACTGCAATCTGCGCAGGCCCGCGAAGAGGCCCGCATTGCGCGCGAAGATGCACAGCGCGAAGCCGAACTTAAAACGCCGCTCACGCGCTTCGTGCGCAACCGTAGCACGCCCGCCGAACTCGAAGACCTGCGCTACAGGCTCATTCGCGCTCGCGTCGAGAACGGCTTTTCCATCGCGGAAGCGGCCGCGCGACTCTGCGAGGCGGGCGCGGCCAAGTCGGTCAGTTTGGCGAAAATCGAATCGGGCAAGTGTCCAACGCCGAAAGACTGGCGCTTTCTCAAACAGGCCGCAGATGCCTACAGCATATCGGTCGATTGGTTGTTAGGTCTGTCGCCCGTCACGGCTCTCGACCCCAAAGCTTCCATGAGCATCGCCTTGCTGCGCGGCACTGAGGGCGTCGTCACTGGCATCTTGAGCCAATTTGTCGGGGCGCTGGAGCGGACCGCGCAGGCCTTGGAAATCACCCCCGCAGAGGTATCGGACCTTATCGACGCTATCGACGGCGCGGCGGCTCGCTTCGAGAAGTTCTCCGCGCAGGATGCCTTCGAAGACATGCCGGGCGGCGCGCCGGTCGTCGCCGCGCTGCAACGCCTGACACAAAGTGTTGCGTCGCTTCGCCGGGTGCATGGGAAGTTTGTCGAAACCGAAAAGCTGTTCGCCGCTTTGCGCGCAGGCAAGCTGACGCCGATTCCGTGGTTGACGGACGACTGCGACACGCCGGAATGACAATCGCTTGCCAGCGAAATCTGATGGGTACGGGAATAGCCGCAAGGGTCTGTCTGACGCGGGCAAGCGTGGCGACGTGACCGATGCGACAAAGGCTATCGACCCCGGTCTGCTTGGCATCCAACAGCGCGGTCCGCTTCTTGCCAGCTATCGGGCCGCAGACCCGGCGATGACTGCCGCCCCTTCCCTGCCGCCGTCCGTCATTGCTGCTGCCGCGCCTGCTTGCCGCCTGCGCCGCCGATGCCGGTCGCCTCTGCGCCCGCATCCGCTGTCGCGCCGCCGACGGTCGCGGCCAGCATTCCGCAACCGATGAACACGCCGGGGCCAATTGACGTTCGTGTGGCGAAAGATACGACCGTGGGGCAAGACCTCTCCGACGGGCGACTCGCGCAGATCGCAACCGGGGGCATCGCCGCCAGTTAATCAGCCGCCGGCCCATGATATTATCGCCATGCATTCCGGCTACCCGCCGTTGGTGGGTTGATCGCGGCGAGGCATGGACGTGAGCGGATGGGTCGGTGCCCGGAATGTACGACCTGGACCGCTTCTTTCGAAATGAACCTCAAAAGGAGCGAATCATGTCTGAAATGCAAGAGAAGGCACTTGAAGCGAGGGCGCGGCGCGCTGCAAGGTCAGTTGACTTGGTGGCGACTAAATCCCGACAACGACAGCACTGCGATAATCTCGGTAGGTTTCAACTCGTTGACCAGTACGTCAACATGGTCGTAGAAGGCGTTCGGTACGAGTTAACGCCTGAGGACGTGATTGAATTTTGCGCGGAGAGAAAAGCTTAAGCGGAGGAAGACGCAGAGCGTTTTCCGACGGCAGCGCGAGAAACACCAAGCCCCGGTCCTAACATGCCGGGGCTATTTTTTTGCCGCTTTCCCGGTGCAGGCATGCTCGACGGTAGCGATGGCTGCATCGATCAGTGCTGGCATCGGGGGCTTTTTCATTTTGCCTTACGCCATAAGGCTTGCGAGTTTCGCGAGCAACGCCGGGCCGCACTCGGCTGCGATTGACCGGCAACCGATGCCCGTGGATGAATACCGCCCGCCCATGCCGGGCATGTGCGCACCAGCCCCTTGTCATGACAGAGCAAGCGAGGCCAACCACGGACTAAGCAAAGAGCTGGAAGGGGTACTTATGGGGTAGTACCGAACGATGAGGCGGTCTTGGTCCTCCTTCGGGCGGCTTTTGGAGTTTGGGATGCTGCGGTTGATTTCCATTTGTGCCAGCAGCAATTGCTTGCGGGCATTACCGGGTAGTCCATGGGCGCCGTCCGTTAAGGCTTATCCGACGCCTGCCCACACGCGCCGCGGCACACTCACAGCCATGTGAATGAGGGCAGACGTCGAATAACCCTTAACGCCTGCTGCCCTTCGCGACTGATAGGCTACATCCGCTTTTGCCGTGTCGCTGCCGCCCGTCGCCGTTCAAGGCTTCGGCCCGAACGCATAAACCATCGAAGCATGACCTTCACCGGCGGGACCGTGGCGGAAACCGTCCAGGTGAGGAAAATAAACCATGGCATGAACGTGCCATGTTGCGATCTCACTCAAACGAGCGCGGCCACCGCCGTGCCTTTCGCGGCGGCCTTGTGAGACCTGGTGTGGGCGCCTTGTGTACGATGGCATGCGGGCACCGTCTGCTCAATTTTCCGCTGACGGTCGGTAGGCTACATACCGTCTCCTCGGTTTTGAGGAGACGGTGACGGTTAAGCCCGATTTTGGACTGAGCGCAAAACTGCGCTGAACGAGCGAACCAACGCAGCGCGCTTCTATGAAACGACCAGGCTCTCCGGCTCGCTCGATACCGTCTGAGTAGCGCCCTTTGTACGCTTACGCTTCACCGCTTCACCTGCTCCGGATCGCTGTTCGGTCAAGCGCTTCATCAGTTCCGACGCGGGCTCGTCGGTGGGGTCTTGCGGCGCCAGTTCGCCACGGAAGGCCTTGGCGAGAAGTGCAGGCGTGAGGCGCTCTATCGCATTGCTGGCAGCCGCCAAACGCGCTTCCATTGCGTCGGCAAAATCAAACAACGCGGCGACACGGCGAACAATAAGCTCCTGCTCCGCAGTTGGCGGCAGGGGCAAAGGTAGTGCTGAGATTTTTGACGTACTGAGCGTATGTAACCCGGTCGTTGAGCTAGCAACGTCGATAATATTGCCACGCCCTTCCTGGCTCATCAGATAGTACAAGGCAAACGCTGGGGCCACGGCCTCGCTGGCACGCCACTTTATGATGTGATTTTGGTGGACGCAATCTTCAATCTCGTTGTTCCAGAGCGCCGCGCGACCGATTTGACTCAAACTACCATTGCCCTCAACGATAAGAAGGTCTCCCGCTCGCAGCCTCGTCTTCTCGTACTCTGCATTGGTCAGCCCTATCTCCGCAACGTCGTCAAGGCGTAACTCATTCTCGTAGACGTTCGCGACTCGCAGATATGCCTTTTTTAGCGTGTGTGCCGTACGTTTCGCATTCTTTGTTATCCCGCCTGAGACCTTTCCGACTTCTCCAAATGTTGTATAGCGGTAGACGGGGGATTGATGAGCGTCGTCAGACTCTGCTCCACCCCGCCAGTCCTTGGTCAAGCGGCCTGAAAACGCAGCCGCGAGCACCGACTGGCGAAAACGCTTAAGGATCGTTGGCACACGGTCAAGGCGTTCCTGGCAGGCATCCACGCGCGCGAGGACGGCGTCGAGTTTGTCGGCGATGCGCTTCTGTTCAGGGAGTGGGGCAACGGGCACCTGAATCGTTCCGAGCGTCGTGACCGAAATATTCGCGATGTTAGTGGTCTGGCTAGAGCCTTGCCGCAGTTCTGATTGGACTTTGCGGGTTCTGAGCAAATGGAAAAGATACTGACCATTCACTGCCGCAGTCGGGCGAATTGCCGCTAAAAAAGCTCCAAACGCGGTCGCATGCGAGACATCTTTGGCTACAGCGACCTTGCCGACCAACTCGTAGCTGTTCGCCATAGACATCAACACGTCACCACGTTGAACGTATTGGTCCTGTCGCTTGACATAACTCTTCGGCACAAAGTAGACGTCCTGCCATTCAACCTCCCTCTGAATGTTGCTGGTGCGGAGGCAGCAGACATTAGTGGCTGTATGGGACGACTCTTTAACGGAACCGGGAAATGTAATACCGCGCACAACAGTCGCTATCTCTGAGAGCTTAGCCGTAGTCCAGGCTGCGGGACTCTGGGTCATTCGTTCACCTCGTCGCCCAGATCGTGCAAGATCGCTTGCAATTCAAGTATTGCGCCATTCAGTTCTTCAACCGCCTCGCGCGCCAGCAATGACGGCTCCGGTAGGTCTGAAGCATCGTCGGCGCTGTCGTCCTTGAGCCACGCGATGTCTAGGTTGTCAGCTCGCCCCGCAATCCATTCGCGACTAAATGGACGGAATCGCCCAAGCTCTCCTTGATCAACTCGCGCGCTGGTTCCGTCTACGGCCGCCCCATACGCGGCCTCGAACTCACCGAAGTACTCGCGCGTCAGCGGCGTGCGCTTTCCAAATTTCGGCGCATTTGCACGCAAGTCGAACACCCAGACGTGTTTAGTGCTATCGGTAGCTGCCTGACTAACCTTGCTGAAAAACAGCACATTGGTCTTGACCCCTTGCGCGTAGAAGATGCCTGTAGGGAGGCGCAAGATAGTGTGCAGTTTGCACTTGTTCATGAGGTCGCGACGAACGTCAGCGCCCACACCTGCCTCAAACAGCACGTTATCGGGCAAGACGACAGCAGCACGGCCTCCGTCTTTCAGATGACGCACGATGTGTTGCAAGAATGCCAGTTGCTTGTTGCCCGTCGCATACGTCAGGTCATCACGCGTAGGACCGCCGCCGCCTTTTGCCGTGCCGAACGGCGGATTGCTGAGGATGATGTCGGCCTTCGGCAACGCCGCACCCGCATTACCTAGCGTATTGCCAATGTGCACCACACCTTCATCGTCGCCTTCCATGCCGTGCAACATGCAGTTCATCAACGCGAGCCGTCTCGTGCTTGACACCAGTTCCATGCCGAGGAACGCCTTGTTGCGCTGGAAGGCTTGCTGCCTGGCGTTAAGGTCGTACAGATTATCGGTGTGCGATTTAATATAGGCGTCTGCAGCGATCAGGAAGCCCGCCGTTCCCGCCGCTGGGTCCTGAATCGTCTCGCCATGCTGCGGCTTGATGAGGTGGATCATGCTGTCGATCAAGGGGCGGGGCGTGAAGTATTGTCCTGCGCCGGACTTGGTTTCACTCGCATTCTTCTGCAACAGGCCTTCGTACAAGTCGCCCAGTCCGTCTCGCTTCGCAGAGAACCAATCGATGCCGTCCAGGCTCTTGATGAGCTGCTCCAGGTGGCGCGGTTCTTTCAGACTGGTCTGCGCGTCAGCGTAGATCGCTGCGATTAACTGATCGGCGCTCTGGCTGAGCGATAACAACGTGGCGCGATAGTGATTCAACAGGTTCAGCCCACTCTTGCCAGTCAGATCGGGCCAACGCGCACCCTCCGGCAGCTTGTGCTTGCTCAACACGCCGCTCTGCGCGTTCTCATGCTCCATTTTGATGAAGAGAAGCAGCACCAATTCGGTCACGTAGTCCGAATAGTTGATGCCGTCGTCGCGGAGCACGTCACACAGGTTCCACAACTTCTGGACAATATCGTTGTTGCTCATGGGGTCTGATGCTGAAGGGGTTAGCGGATCGCCGCAGTTGAATACACGATGACCCGCGAAGATTTCGAGCTGAATTATGCCACCTGCGGCCACAACGCTTCCGCGAGGTCGTGTAGCACGGCATCCAGCTTGCCGCCGAGCATCTTGTCTAGCTGTTTCGCGCCGCCATCATTCGCGAACGTGCTGTTTACGAACTGCTGATCAAGGACCACTTCGTGTGCAAGCTGCTTCGCCAGTCGCCCCAGCCAGTTTCGCTGTACCTGCGTCCACTTGGTGAGCTTATAGATGCCTTCCATCGCGCGAGCTACGCGCTGGTCGAACGGAACGAGGGCTTCACCAAGCGCAGCCTGTCGGATGTAACCCACGATGCTGGCAGCAATGTCCTGGTTGGTCTGGTTTCGCCAGGCGGTTTTGATCCTTGCCTCGTTGAAGCCGTGCTGGTCGAGCAGCAGGCGAACTTCCTTCAGGTCCGCGCGCGTCAAGTCCTTCGGTCGATTCACGACTACGGCCAACGCCGCCGACTGATTGATCTGCTCGTGGATGAAGTGGCTGAAGCTATCAAGGTAATCTTCAGGGCGTCCGTATTCGCCGTAGCTCTGCTCGCGCGATACCAATTCGTCCGCATGCTCGGAGATGATTTGCATATGGCCAGTTCCCACAAGTTGCTTCACCTCGGCGAGTTGCTCCAAAAGCTGCTTATGCTCGCGCACGAAGTCCGCCGCGCAGATCGGCCCCAGCGAGTGCAAGTGCTTGTGAAGCTTACTCGGAGGCACACCCCAGGTCTGCTCAAGTTGTGCAAGCCGCTCGCCAAGGGCGGGCCGTTTCCCGGCTGCGTATGTGGCCTTCCGAAGCACACGCATGAGGCCTTGACTGAGCGCATCAAGTACATCGTGAGCGTGCGTGCGATCAGGCCCACTACCAGGCGCAGCCAAGCTGGCAGGGTCAGCAAGCTCCTCGATCAACTGCTCCATTGTGACGTTCGGGTCTTTCACCAGCGGCTTCATCGTCGTAACGTCCTGAAGCGCGGCGTAGATGTCTACCGGGTCGTAAATCCTAAAAACGGTCTTGCCGATCTCATCGCATCGGCGAGTTGCACGCCCGATCATCTGCTCGAAGAGGATACGGGAGCGCACCCGGCGCAGGAACACGAGATGGGATATGGTCGGAACGTCGATGCCGGTCGTCAGCAGATCAACCGTGATGGCAATGTTCGGAAACTTCTCGTTCTTGTACAGGCGAATCAGCTGTTCAACTTTGTCCGAAGCACCAGTGATCTTCTTGACCGCCGCCTCGTTATACGAATCACCCCACACATCCCTAAAAGCTTCGTTGAGCAGGCGCTTGACCATCTCGGCATGCAAATCGGTGGCGCAGAAGATGAGCGTCTTCTCGTCGCCGAACGGATCCAGCTCCTTCGCTAACTGGTCGCAGATGACCTTGTTGAATTGCTCATTAATGACGCTCTTATTGAACGCCTCGACGCTGAAGTCAACCTCGTCGTCCAACTCCGACAGCTCTATCTCGCCTGTCGACGTGTTGATGGCTGTTACGGTCTCGCCCTTCTGGAAGTGAATGCCATTCTTCGACAAGAGGGTTTCGTAACGAATTGGCGGTTCGTGGTCGATCAGCCAATCGTCAGCAACCGCTTCACGATACGAGTATGTATAGACGGGTTTTCCGAAAATCTCGGTCGTGTGCTTCGCGGGTGTGGCAGTCAGCGCTACCTTTACTGCGTCGAAGTAGTCCAGCACGCGACGATAGCTCGACAGGTATTGACCTTGGTCGCGCATCACAAGCTCGCCTTCAGTCATCTCTTGATCTAGCGTATAGCCTCGATGCGCCTCATCCACAATTATGCAATCGAATTCATCGATGCCCGGAGGAGTGTCGGACTGGAAGACGCGCCGGACCATTGCCTGCACAGTTGCAATCTGTACGCGAGTCTCGGCTTCGGCAGACATATCGCCCAGCTTCGCGACGTTGTAAATCTTCGAAAGCGGCTGATTCTGCTCAAGCAGCGCTTCCTCGAATGTATCGGTCGCCTGTTGCCCCAAGGCCGTGCGATCTACGAGGAACAAGATCCGCCGAAAGCGCTCCGCCTTCAACAGGCGATACATGAGACCGATGATGGTTCGCGTCTTGCCTGTCCCGGTCGCCATAGCAACGAGGGCCTCGCGCTGTCCATCGGCAAGCGCCGTCTCGACGGCCTGAATCGCTTTCACCTGATAATCGCGTAGCTTCAGGTAGCCGAAGCCTTCCACTTCAAGCTTTGCTTCGGCGTCTTCCTTGCTCCGCTTCAGCCGGTCGAGCAACCCTGCCGGTTGATGGAAGCCTGCCAGCGGGCTCGAAAGATTCGAAGGTGCCCTTACATCACGGAACCATGTACCGCTCTGCTCGGCAAGTTGCTTGATGTAGGGGCGACTATTGCACGAGTACACGAACGGCACTTTAAAGGAGCCTGTCTGACCATCCGGCCACGGCCCTGCCTGTCCTTCCACTTGCCACGGTGCGATGTGATCGGGGGCAAGCTTCAATCCGCGCGAATACCGCTCCGCCTGCTGGATCGTATCCGCCACGCCCTTGCTTTGCTTCTTCGCCTCGACGATGGCGATAGGCATCATGCCAGCGAAGAGTACGTAGTCGGCGGGACCGTCGTGGGTAGGCCATTCCGCGATGGCCTTGTTCTTTCCCAGTTCAGGGCGCACGCCCTTTGCGTATGTTAGCTCGACCGTGTCCGCATCCCATCCCGCTTCCATCAATTGCTGGTCGATGAGAATACGCGTCAAGTCCTCCGATAGCACGAGCTGCTTCGTAGCCTTCTGCGTGCTGACCTTCGCCTGAGTAACCTGCTTCGCATCGAGCTGGTCCTGAAGCGCCTTCAACTGCGCGTCGAAGGCCTGCTGCACATTCTTCAGCGCCGCTTCCTGTTCGAACGCCAGTTCCTTGTAGGTCTTCGCCTCGACGTCCATCTGCAACGCGAGCGTCTCGTACGTCTCCTTCTCCTGCGCTACGAGGTCGGCGAGATGCTGGCTGCTTTCGAGGGACTGGGACGCGCTCTTCAGTTGTGCTTTAAGCTGGTCAATCTCGATCTGGAGATAGCGCAGGTGTGTGCTGGGGTCCTCGGGGGGCACGAATGGACCTGGCTTGAATGCCGTGCCTTGCTTCCCGAACGACGTTTCGAACCAGATTGCGAGCGCGCGGGCGATCTTCAGGCCGTCCATCGCCTCCTTATGCTGAGTCTTGAATTCGTGAGTGGCCTTGTTGCCCTCGACGCGGAGTGTGTGGAACAGGCCACGGATCGCTTTGTCGAGGCCTGCCTCTCGGTCAAGCTGAAATAGCAGGTCCGCCTGCTTCGTAGTCTGATCGAACTCGACGCCAAAGCGCGAGGCCAGGTCTTGGGCCATCGCCTCGCCGAACTGACGCAACTTTATGAGGGTCGTATTCGGGTCGCTGGCGAAGGTCTGCTCAGCGGCAGCGCCGAGCTGGGCGAGAAGCGGCGAATGCTCGGCTAAAAAGCTGAAATTCCCAGTCTGGTTCACGGCTCGTGTGATCGGTCGTTATTGTCTGAGGAAGTTTACGCGAAACGTGCAGGAATAGAAACGTGTGCGCCGCTTCGACAGCACCGCGAGACATCCGTCGGTCCGACCGCGCAGAAATACAGTGTTGCTGTCCGCATCGGTCATTCGCGACAGGCTACAAGGGAGAGAACTGTACTGGTTGCACGACTGCCGCGAACGGCAATCCTCGCGAGACGGCTTTAGTCCGAGTTCGGCCAGTTTCTGCCGCTCGTCCAACTCGCAGGGGTGGTCATTGGAACGACCGCTCCGCTCTGGAGCCTGACAGCCAAACCAAGGAGGTGCGTCGGTCGCTTGTGTCCGTTGTAAACAGGAACTGGGCGGCAGCATGACGAGTGTCGCACAGGTAATGACCGGGCCAGATGAATGACTGCATTGCACGCGTGCCGGCAACAGCGGTCACCTTTGAAGCGAAGAGGGGATTCTGGTGACAGGAATTGAGGGGGTGCTGCCATCGACCACAGAGCTGTGACGGAGGGCGTAGCTGGCGTCAGAAGTCGTTTTGCAACGGCCAGGTGAAAAGCTTAAACTCTGTCGTCGGCAACGCGACCCTAGTATCTTTCCTACACCTTGCTCCTCGCGACACTTGCGCGGAGGGCTGAGAACAATGGAAGGCGCACCCATAATAATTATGGACTACAATGGCGGCAACTGAGAGAGAGTATCCTAGACCGAAATCATCTGTTCTCAAGTGGAGTATTCAGCAGGCGGGACGATGGGTGCGGAGTGCGGCAAATTTGGGGACGGTGCAGATTGCTTTCGTTGATCATGCGTTGACCCGGTCCAGCGAGCGTGCTATTTCGCAAGATGAGGCAGTGGCATGCATCTGCAAGGGGCGTGCTTCGCGTTGGGAGCAACACGATCGTAGCGATGGTTCGAACATGCATTTGACTCTTTCGTTGGAATCGACGATTGAAGTGATTGAAGTTGTGGTGGCGCTGTCGGATGAAGATCCAGATTTGTGGGTAATAACTATGTGGACGCGCAAACCGAAAAGCGGCAGATAAAATGGAACGGTTTAAATACGAAGGATTATTGGATAACGTTTGGCTAGCAAACGGATTTCTAAAGAAGAATACACCGTATGGTTCTGCCACGGTGATAGAGGAAATTCGTGCGTTAGGGATAGGCGTGCTTGCGGCCGTGCTAAGGCAACCTGCACGTTTGAACGGCGGTGCCATTGCATTTCTGCGGACAAAATTGGACATCACGCAGACAGAATGCGCCGAGCGCCTCGGTGTGAAGGAGCAAACCGTATCTCTATGGGAGCGGGGTCGGCATTCTATTCCACTGGCCGAGGATGTTTTGCTAAGGTCACTCGTTATCGAGCGCCTCGAATCTGCGCAGATGGATGCATTGGGTAGGGTGTCTATTCTCGACCTGACAAGACTTGCTGCGCCGCAGCATCTATTGAATATCGTTTTTGTGCGGGAAGACTCTGCATGGAAGCCTGCCTATGAATACAGCGTGGTGAACAGTTTTTCTGTAGCGAACGTGACTATTAACGAAGTTGACGTGGATGCGACGTGGTTGGATCTGAGCTATTTAGACGTTTTGGATAAGCAAGTTCACTCGGATCCAGTAGTGCAGTTTGTGCGTTGCGATGCGCTCAAAAAGGGTGTTACTTTCAATGTTGAACTAATTGATTCGTCCTTTACAGATGAGTTTGAGGACGTTGTACCCGACCTGCAGAGAGTTACGGTTACCTCGGGCGTTAATTTAAATCATACTTTCCACTAAATTATGCAGCCTAGCATTAGTGCGGTCGTGCGAGATTTGAGATTAATCTCCGAATCTCTTAATGTTTTGCTTGATGACCCTGAGACTGCTAATTTGAAGTCAAAGACCCATGTGAAGCTGAATTTGGGTGTGACTTCAAGGAAACGGTCTGGCACGCAGGAAGATGAGATAATTTTGACGCTGAATACCGTGATTGATGTGAGTGGGGCGGAAAGCGATGTTGCTGTTTTGCAATATCGGAGCGTTCACAGATTAGCACTTAATGTTTCTAGCTATGTCGGAGTCGAGAATATCGAGAGTCCGCCGGTGGATGCGTTGCAACCTTATATAACTCCCGCGTTGTTGATCGCATTGAACCGTGCCGAACACGGATTGTTATCACTGGGAATGCCTACGCGCCTTCCATATACACCTGACTTCCAAGAGAAACTGAGCGCAGCGGTCAAAAAACAAGCGACGGAGAAGGCTAGTGGCGGCGCTGCTAAGAAAGCGGTAGCTACAAAAAAAGTCAGAAGGAAACCTGCAAAGCCGTGACCGATTTCATGGTCTCACGCAAACGGCCCAAAGGGGCCGTTTTGCTATGTGGTCGCGTTAGGCCGTGGTTGCTATGGCCGATGATCCGCCGAGCGACTAGCGGGAGTGAATGGCCGCTGTAGTTTGGAAGCTGTCGAATATGTGGTGCTGGGCCCACTGTCGGCTCCGGGTCGAGGCCGTGTGAAAACGAATGCATAATGCGGTGCTCGAAAAAATTGACCCTCCAGATCGCTCTGTGTTGGCCTAGTGGCAACTCGGGAAGGGTAAAGCGACACCCAAAAACCGAGTACTTTTGCGTTTTCACACGGCCTCGGTCGATAGGCGACCGATGCTGGGAGGGTACACAGGTTGCTGGTTTCGTGCGATGCATCATGCAACACCAGCATCAATCGCGGAATTCGAATAACCGGGTTCTTTCTTCCGCCCGATCGCCGTCATGCAGCCGCGAACGCATTGGGCGACGTCGGTGCATCACTCAGCGTCAGCAGCGAGGTGGCTCGTGCCACAGTCTCCTTGGTGGCGATCGGTTATTTGCGGTAGCGCTCGTCTGCCACAGCTTCCACGAAGAAGCCACTGAGATGGTGGACTGGATGGTGGACTATTCGGAAATGCACTGCCGAAAGCCCCGCCAATACTGAATACTGGGCGGACACCGCCTCCGCCAGAATCAACCAAAAACCCCTGTAAAGTCAGCGACTTACGGGGTTATGTTTTTTTCGGCCCGTCAAATAGCCCATCATCCGGACTACGCTAGGGCCGAAGGGGCTCCGTGCCGACTCGCGGGAATCTCCCGTACCTTGTTGGAACACCCAGGCCGATCGTATCCTGCTACGATCATTCGCAACCGTTGCCGACTTTGGCAACCGGAGACTGAAACCGCGCCTACATCGACGAATCGAAAACCGGGCACCCTACCCGGCTGGCGCGACCCCCGTTATTTATTCATAGAGAGCGCATTCAGGGAACGCGATGTCCTCATTGGACTGGTTCAAGCAGTGGTTCACTGCTAAGCGAAGCGGCGGATGCGATTGGGCTCTTATTCAATGAAGACAACATAAGCGAATCCGATGTAGTCGATTGCGTGAAGCAACGACGCTTGCCTGCGTGGTGGGACTCAACGGGTCGATACGCTATGCCGGTCGGCCGCATTTGCGGATTCATGCCGTATGGAGCGACCCGCACGGCAGCACATCTTGTACGACACCAAGGGCAGATGGGACGGGCAGAAATAGTCAAGCAATTTACGGGTGAAATTAAAAGAATTCAGTCCGAATCTTGGCATCAGCAGTCAGAGGTCGTCTCGATATTGGAGGGCCGTTTTCAACTTTACTTTGACGGTCTAGTGCGGCGAAAAGAAGTATTTGAAGGCGAGCGAAAAGGCCGCGTCATTTTCGAGGACGGGATACTCCTGCACGGTGTAGACGGAGACGGCAACGAATGTGTGTTGCAACTCTTGCGGCAAATCCCCGGCCGGCCCCCCGGCTCGAATCGCGCCACAGATTTTATGGTGGACCTTGAATTCCCGTCCGAGAACGAATTTCAGTTTGACCGCGCCAGCCTTGTCCATCTACACAAAAACTATCACGTCGCCGATAGTACGCCAGAGGATATTCTTGGCGAACGAGAGCGGGAAACACTGCTTCGTCAAGTCGGAGCGCTGGCGATGGTCATCGCGGCCAGGCTGGGGCGTTAATCAGCGCGGCGGCAAGCCAAACGCCAAGCAGATCGCTGACGCAGCCAGTGAAATTCTGAATCAGTTGCCCGATGCAAACCGCCACGGCCTGAGTCCGTCAAGTATCCGCGCCAACATCAAGACCGGGATCGATTTGATAAACCGATAGGCGATGTGCCAGCTGGCAACGAGTTTTGCCAGCTGGCATATGCCCCACCGAACAACACGTGTAATTCGGCCATGTGTTCCGGGACGATCCCGGAACCTCCACAACGGGATGAATATGGCCGAACTCTTTCGCAACGCGCTTGCAATCATGCGGCGCAAACAGGTTGAACGTGAGACAGGGCTTTCGCGTTCGACGATCTACCAACGCATCAAGGACGGTACTTTCCCCTCCCCTGTCCCGCTCGGGCCGCCGGGGAGCCGCTCCGTTGGGTGGCGTGCGGGCGACATTGACCGCTTTCTGTCCGACCCGGCTGGCTACCGTGCGAAGGACGAAACCATGGCCGGATATCTGCAAGGGCCGCCCGATGACGCCGACGTGCTTGACGCCGCGCGCGCCGAATTCTGGGCGCGCTGGCGCGGCGAACTTCCCTCCTACGCCGAATCCCGCCGCCTGGCGTCGGGGGCGCTTCGCATCGCAGCGGCTCCGGTAGCGACACCGATGGAACCGGCGAGCATTGCTGTTATGGGCGGGCCGCGCCGCCGCAAGGCCGAATCGATGCTCGCCCGGTTCGAAGCCCGGTTGGCGAAGGAATTCGCCCGTTGCGAACGCTGCATGTCGCCGGAGCAGTGGCGCGAGCATCGCGCGTGGATGGAAGACAACGCGCGATGCTGTCTGTGGGAAGCGCTGTGAGCTTTTGCGCGGACTGCTGGCCGATGGGCCGGTGCGTGCGCGTGTACTGAAAGCCGACGCGAACGGCGCGGGGTTTAGCTGGAAAACGATGCAGCGGGCGGCGTCCCGGCTTGACGTTCAGCGACGCAAGATCGGTATGAAGGAAGGATGGCAATGGGCGTTGCCGAAGAGGACAGCCACCGACGAGGAAACTAAGAATCCCAACACGAAAACGGTGTCTCCCTCGGATGCGCTTGTCTCCTTCGGCTCTGGCGTGGCTTTGCGGACTGCCCCTTATGACGGATTTGCCGAAGGGGACAGCGGACCTTGTTTGTCCCCTTCGGAGCCGGAGGACCCGGACCGGGGCGGCGCTCGTGAAGGTGGCAGCGGAAAAGATTCGGGCGACGACGATAGCAGCATGCAGGATTCGGTATGAACGCGGCCCAGATCGTGGAACGTGCCACGGCGATGCGTGTGCGCCTGTGGATTGAGGATGGACGCATCAGCATGGAAGGACCGGCGCGCGCGGTCGCGACGATCAAACCCGAGATTGCGGCACACAAGCCGGAGATTCTGGCCTACCTGCACGGCGGCGCGCACGCGCAAACCACGCCGGGGCCAGCCGTTAGCGCGCCGCCAGGCGCTGACGTGGCCGACGAATGCGCCGGGGCATTGATCGACCCGGACTGCGGTGCGTACCTGCCGTGGGGGCCATACCTTGCAGCAGACAATGTGCGGCGGCTGCGTGCGGAACTGTTCGCGATGATAGACGAACTGGCGCACGCCGAAGGCTGGACGCGCGAGCGCTACGCCGACACGATGGGCCGCGCGGCAAACGGGCCGTTGTCGGACCTGTTGCCGAACATCGCATACTTCCGTGCGCAGGTGATCGAGTGCCGCGCTCAGGCGGAAACGCGCGCGCTGCCGGCGGCACGTTCATGGCGGCTGCAAGGGCTCGACGACCGGAGGGGGTGACGTGGCAACCAGAAAAGCAGGCGTGGCAAAGCCGCCACCCGGAGCGCATGACCGGGACGCGCTGAAGGTCACGGACCCGCGCTATACCGACCCGGTAAAGCGCGACGCGATGCTCGCATCGAGTCCGCTGGCGCGCGGCGCGGTGACGGGCCGCAAGTACAGTGAGGGGAGATTCGGCGCGGACACGGATCTATCCGAGTACCTGGCCGAGCTTCACACGCAGGCGAATGCGGTGAAAGGCGGCGACATGACAGGGCTGGAAACGATGCTCGCCACGCAGGCCAACACGCTCGACATGATCTTTAACCAGCTTGCCCGCAAGGCAGCCTTCTGTGAATACCTGAACCAGTTTCAGGCGCATCTGGCGCTTGCCCTGAAGGCGCAGGCGCTATGCCGCGCGACGCTCGAAGCGCTTGCCGAAATGAAGAACCCACGCCCGCTGGCGTTCGTGAAGCAGGCGAACATCGCGAACGGGCCGCAGCAGTTGAACAACGGGGCCGCGCCCGAACCTCGCGCGCGTGGGAAAAGCGGCGAAGCGGCGAACGGACTATTAACGGACGATCATGGGACGACACTGGACGGCGGAGCAGCGGGTAAAGCAGGCCGAAGCAATCCGGCGCTGGAAGCCGTGGGAAAGATCAACGGGACCGGCGACTGACGCGGGGAAGGCTGCGGCGAAGCTCAATGCGCTGAAACATGGAATGCGCTCGGCGTACTGGCGCGACGAACGGCGTCGCGTGAATGAACTGCTGAGTGAGTGCCGGGAACATCTGTCGAAATACCCCTCCCGCAAGCAGCGGCAATAATTCGGAAATTATTCGAGTACGGCGTCCCTCTTTTAGACTGGAAAGGACCGATACAGCGATATACGTATGAATGCACGGACATAGAACCGGATTGCCATCCAAATATAATGGAGCCGCCATGAACCATCAAATAAAGACGGAACAATACGCTGTCACTACGGTGCAAATCAGGTGCTTACATATCGCTCGGCACCTGGCTCGCACCGCTCTGGGCAAAACTGGCCGGGTGCGCCGCTAAGCTCCGTTCCGTTCGGACTATGCTGATGCGCACGCGGCGCCGCTCTTTCTGCTTGCTGCGAGCTGGGCCAAGCCGTGTGAGGCGGTATTGCGCATCGCGTCCTAGCGACTGATTCCAGCGTCGCTTTGGCTTTCGCCATCCCGGTTTGACCGCCTTATGAGCCGCTTTGGAGACGCGTCCGTCAATTCGCTGCGGCGCACCTTTACTATGTCCTTCGACGACGCCGGCGACATTAACGATCTGAGATGGTTTCCGGCCTATAACCCCATTTCAACTCAGCCTGCGCGACCGTCGAAGTACTTCTGTTCGCGCGTGGCGCGGTCGTCTGCTACGAGCGGATCTAACGCCAGCGCGACAACTTCCACGCGAAGTTTGGTAGCTACGCGCGGAAGAAAGAATCAAAAGCTCACTCAATCGCTAGAAACGAATCGATTTCATAATTTCTGACTCCAGTGCGACGAACTGCACGTTGTATGACTTTAAGTATCCGCACATCGTGCGACGCGCTCGACTGATTTGCACCCCATCGATACGGAGGCCAATCATTCAAGCTTGAAACGATAGTACTCTCAGCCTCAAGGGACTGCAAAACCGTGCTCAAAAAGGCGAGCCCTCGAATGTAATCATCCTTAAATATTGAAGTGCCGTCTGTATAAGTAGCGTATCGAAGCGCGTTTGGAAGATGCATGACCTCATCGGCCTCATCCATAAAGCTCGCTAGTCGGCTCCAAAAATCATAAGGGAAGCTTTGCGTAAACACCCGCGATTGCATTTCAGTCATAGAAGCGGGAAGCGGTTGTGCTACATCTGGAGCCGGGTACAGGGATCCCGTTCGGATCACCCGTTCTGCCCAATTGGCGGTCGGCTCAAGCAGCCACGACCTCTTGAACCCCATGTATCCGTACTGGTATAGATGAAAAAGTTCATGGGAAACAACGCTCCATGACCCCGGGAATTTATCTAACCTACTGGAAATATCAATTCTTATCGAACATGCATCGCCCCTTTGCGGGACTGCGGAATAGCTCGATGGCTCGCTGTAGGCCAGTCCATTCCCGGAAATATTTCCCAAATTTATGTCAATGTATGAAGCGGCTCGATAGCGGGCGCTCTCAAGAGGATCACGAAACGCCAGAAGATTGAACGCTTTTCTGGCCGCAGCTGCCTGCCGCGCTACGTTTTCAACGTAGTCGGGCACTCCGTTGGAATTGACATCCGTTTGATCGACAATCTGATTATCGCCACTACGCGTATAGAATACTCTTATGCCACTTCCCTCCAGCTCATATTTTTCCGTGAGGGACGGTATAAAGCCTGTCGACACTCCATCGATTAGACATGGGTTTATTGACTGGGAATTGACGCTTTCGGTGAAAAATAAGCCCCCAAAAAACAGAGCAAGGCCTGTTTTCTGAATTCTTCTTCCAAGTGACATTAATGAGCTCCTTATTTTTATTCGATCTTCGAGGACGTTAATGATACAGACGAGAGATTTGTCAATTTCGCTCGACGGGTGCTACTGAAACACTCCTACCGAAAGGTCGGCGAGTCGGAGTAGCGATTTCTGACTCACCTTAGGCTGATTTAGATTAGAGGCATTCGGAATTTCTTCATTGCCTCAATGCATCTCCGAACGGTTCGTTCACCGCTGCCTCATGCGGTCGAGCGCAGCGGTACATGGTACTCGGCGTGCTGCATCAGGGCGCGGCCACCGTCGCGACACTGACCTGCAACGCGGCGCGACCACGCAGGCCGGGCGAATCCGCCGCCAGCTTGACCGCCTGCCGGAGGCGCCACGCGATGCCGTGTGCAACTGCCGCTTGTCCCGCTGCTCAGGTCGATATGCCGATCACGAATGGCGCGAAACGCCCGATATCTCACGCTCCCGAAGCTGCCTGTCAAGCCTCCTTCAGATTGCCCATGAGGCGCTGGACGAGCAATCGAAACGAGCCAGTTAGTTCGCTCTCTGCATCTTCGAGCAGTTCGGGTACATAACGTGGGGACTACGACTTGACCTGCAACAAGTCAATTTCCTGAAGCGCCCGGCGCACATCCTTCTCCGACTGCCCCCGGGCCAGCAACGATGCCGCGCGCTTGGCATGTTCGGCCAGTAAATGACGCTGAGGCGGTGCAGCATGGGCATAGATGTGGCGCGGGTTGAGCCCGATAGTGCGCAAACGACGCACGTAGTACAGCTGACTGTAAAACGGAACACTGCGATCCTCCGGATCCGAGATCACGTAGATGGCCGGCATCGGGTCTCGTCGGATATTGCCGATTTCGTCGACGGGGTCATAGTAGGTCGTGGCATCGTCGAGAAGCTTGCCAGGAATCTCACGTCGGTACTCCCAATAGGCCGTGACCTGTTTGACAGAAACGAGGCCGGAAGAGAATACGCCGGCCTCGATATCCGATCGCTTATTGAGCAAAGCGGCCGCGATCTGACCGCCCCCGGAGTGGCCAGCCAGGATGAACGAGGAGATCTTGAAGTCCTCCTTCAGGACGTCCAGTGCACGGTTCATCAACTCGATCTCGCGCGGCCTGCGCCTGAGGTTGTGGTCTCCCGAGGAGCCATAGATGCCTGGGCGAGCAAGAAAGATCGCAGGGCGCTGGGCCTCGGCTGACCACGCCGCCAGGTCCTTTTCGATCTTCATCGGCGAGGCGGCCACGTAAGCCCGGCTAATGTGCCTGGCGCCTTTCGAGGTTCTCAGCATGACGTCACCACTGAAATAGACCAACGCGATTGAGTTCTCCCCATCGCCAAATCCGTGGGCGTAATACCTGATGCACTCGCCGCTGCCGTCCACTTCGATCCACAACCCGTTGGGCACGCGAGCGCAGTGCTCGGGGGAGCTAAAAGCGCCGTTGAGCGCCTCCGTCACATCAAAGCGGTCGCTCTCACGCGTGATGCGCAATTCCTGGGGTTGTGGTTTCTCAAAGGGACCGAGAAAATTTTCATCGCGGTGACTGCCTGCTGACAGTCCCCCGATCCCAAAGGCAACGAAGAGGAATTTAGAAATCCTCCAGCGCGCGACGCGCCACCTACGATGCATGTAGATTCTGATTGAACGCATAAATATCGATGCAAGGGCCCTTGCGCTTCATTTGGCCGGCGGGAGCGTGAACCTCGTGCCGCCACTAGCAGCCTGCATGTCGCTGGCGTCCCGGTAGATGTGCTTAGATGCCGAAGTCTGCTGATCGTTGAGATACTTCAGGTACGCCACGAAGCCCGACAAGTAGTGCTCCACGTCGTCGATGCGCACCCGGAACCCGTGGTGTCGAATGAAGAAGCTGCCCACCACCCGGGCGGGGTTCTTGAAAAACATGGCCAGCTCCGGGAAAAAGTGACCGGTCATCAGATACCTGGCGCGTTGTTCGAGGGCGTTATAGAACTTGTCAAGATCGAAGCCTTCCAGCAGGTGTGAGAGTTCCGGCGTGGACTGCAAGCGTGCGATCATTCTTTCGGCCGCCATCATCAACTCCAGCAAGGTGGGAAAGGTGGTGATGCGTCCGAGCACGAAGTCGAGGTGGTCTCGCACGTTGTCCAGCCCGAAGCGGAAGTAACGCGCCTCGGGCTTGTAGAGAGTGAGTTCGTTGACGCAATAGCTCAGCCAATGGTCATGCGCCTTCCAGTGCTTGGCTTCGATGAAATAGCCAAAGGCCCGCTCCACCGCCTGGAGCCATCTCGGATCCTTCGTCAGACCGTACAGTCGCATTAGGCCGAACGTGGCTTCGCCATCGTAGTAGATGATTCGGTTTTCTTCCTTGACGCCCAGATCGGGATAGTGAAGCACATGCACGAAGCGCCCCGTCGACGGGTTTTGCATGTGGAGGATGCCGAGCGCCAATTGCTCGAGAAGCGGCACGTACCTAGTGTCGCCGGTGAGCTCGGCGTACTTCGACAGAGCCAGCACGCACACCGCATTGCCGCCGAGCTTGATTTCGTCTCCCGTATCCACAAGGAAGGCGGCGTGCGCGCCCGAAGCAAGCGTCACGTGATGTATGAAGTGCTCAGTCAGGTGGGCCAGCGCCTTGTCGATCGCCGCCTTGTGCTGAGGGTCGCGCGTAAGTTCCCATCCTTCGAGCAACGCATAGGTCGAACTGGCATGCCGCAAAGTGTTGTACGTCGGAATGGCGCGATCGAAGCAGGGAAACCACCCATAATGGTACTTGCCCGATGAAGTGACTTGTCGTGCCAGGTACGCTGTGCTCGTGGTAATCACCTCTCGCACGCATGTCGCATCCCACGCCGGCAACATGCGATGACCACGGTTTCGTCCGTGGTGCTCCACGCGGTGCAGTGCCTTGCCGTCGGTAAAGACTGCTCGGGTTTCGAAGAGCCACACGCGATCTCCTGGCTGTGTGGGCCATTTCAGTTCATGTCCGAATCGACGCTGGCCATAGCGCCTGAGATTGGCCTCATTCGGCGTTGCTTCGTTCTTGGTCCTGTCGTACAGCACCGCATTGGCGCCGATCTCGGGCTCAAGCATCGCTACAGAAAATGCCTGGTCAAAGGCAATCCCGAAGCGGAAATAGTTGCGCTTGGTGACGGCAAGGCCTTTCGCCAAGGTCTCCCAGGTCATCTCGTGCACCGTGTGAACCATATCTACGCGCAGCCAGAGCACTGGCAACGTGGTGTCATGGCGTTGCCATGCGTTCAGTAACTGGGAGCCTCGCCGCCAGGCCGAGTCGAACTCCTTGCCGCTCGCGACAACGACATGTGCTCGATCCTTGCCTGTGCAGGCGGAGATGAAAAGTACCTGGGACGTACTTTCGGCATCCGGCGACACCGCACGGCATTCTTCCCAGATCTTGACGGCGGCCGGGCGCGCCATGGCCAACAATTGGCTCAGTCTCATGAGACTAATCTCCTTACCACTGGACGTAATGCATACTCGGCCCGTCGCACAACAGCTCGCGGGAGCAATCGAAGCCACGGCGGAGGAGGCCATTCAAACTCGGACGCGCCATCATGCTGCTGCGCCCGGTGCCGGCCGCAGCAGGCGAGTGACGACTTGCGTGAGGCCGATGCCGTGGGAGCTCTTGACCAGCACCACGTCGCCGTGCTTAATCCATGCATCCAATGCCGGCAGCAGGGCGTCCACGTCCTCGAACCACTGCCCCTTGATATCCCCATGCAACCGACTGGACAGAGCGTGCGTCAGCTTTCCACACAGCAAGACCCGGTCGGGGCGCGCCGCGCGCACGTCGGCTTCCAGGGCCAGATGCATCGCCTCCGCATCCTTGCCGAGTTCAAGCATGTCGCCCAGCACCAGAACTCGTGAAGCGTAAGGCACTTCTTTGGGGGCGGCGTCCGAGAGTACCTGCAGCGCGGCACGCATCGACGCAGGATTGGCGTTGTACGCCTCGTCCCAAACCTCAATGTTCCCGTTCGCATGAACTGTGCGCACGCGCCGACCGCGTCCGGGCAAGGGCTTGAAACTGGCAAGCTGCCGCGCCACCGACGACGTGGGCAGGCCCATCGCGGCAGTTGACGCCAGCACCGCTGTCGCGTTCATCGCCATGTGCCGGCCGGCGGCACCGAGTTCGAAGTTATGAACCTCCCCGAAGACGTCGACGCTGACTGTTGAGCCCTCAATGCGGATCAACCGCACATCGCAGTCCTTGGTACTTCCAAACCGCACAACGCGAAGTCTCGCCGCCTGGGCGCTGGACTCGAAGATCGGGAACTCTGGCATGTCGGCATTGATCACCGCAATGCCCCCAGGGGCCATGCCGGTATAAACTAGAGCCTTCTGCCGTGCGATCTCGGCCGTGTCGCCAACGCGCGCCACGTGGGCGGGTGCGATAGCCGTGACGATGGCTACATGAGCCTGAATTAGCGCACTGCATGCTTCCATGCGCGCGAACGCTACCTCCTGAACCCAGAAGCTGGCGTTCCGGTTCATCGAAGCGATATTCCACCCGATTCCGAAGAGCGAGTTCGCAGTCGTTTGACTGCAATCGCTCGGGCCCACACCGCTCAGCGCATGGGCGGCCATCGCGACCGTGGACGTCTTGCCTACGCTGCCCGTCACGGCGATGACCTGCCCCCTGAAGCGTCTGCGGCTGTCGCGCGCCAGTGCTGCTACTGCTTCGTTCAGATCTTTCACTTCCAACAGCGGACCGCCCCAATGGGCTTGGGCTTCGCCGGTTTGCGCAATGCTGCCCGCAGCCCTTGCCATCAGCCGCTCGAGTACGTGAGGCCGCAGACCCGAGGCCCCGGCCCGCGCGAGCAACATCTGCGTTTTGCGGAACTGGCCCTGTTCTGCGCAGATGCCGTCGCATCGCCATTCAGCGGAAGGCGGAGCTGTTCTCCAGCGTCCTTGCGTGACTCGGGCGAGTTCGTCGGCGTTCCAGCCATTTTGAATGTGCATCCTCAGCCATCCATCGAACGGGTGAAGAGACTCAGGTCCACGGCGGGTTTGTCTGCGCGCGTGACCGGCAGTCGGGGTTCGGCGAGCATCTCGAACGCCGGATTCTCGCCTAGGCCCATCAGCAGATGCACTCGTTGCGATGCTTCGTTGCTGCGATTGACAGCTCGATGGTTCACGTCCACCCGCACCAGAAAGGCAGATCCGTCTGCAGGCAGATGAACGCTCTCGATGCTGCCGTCGGCGCGCTGCCACTCGAAGAAGCAGTTAGGGTTGGTAATGATGGGGACATGCAAGCGCCAAGTTTCCGCGTTCGCATCTTTGTGTAGCGGCATCTCCGCGCCCTCGCTTTCCAACTGCATGATGCGCGCCCGATAGGGCTTAAGCCCCCCGCGGTTCAAAGTATCAATGACATGCATCAGGCAGCCGCTGCAAGCCGCGGTGGGCGTCACGCCACGCACGCTGGGGCCTCCTGGCGCAATACGCCGGATACCGTCGTCCATCGCTCCATCGCGGCTGGTCACTGCCCAGCCCACGTAGTCGACCCTGTTGTCGCGGTACGGTGTCGAAGGCATCTTCTGGATGCGCTCGATGAAAAGCGTACGCAGCGCCTCAGGGTCCGTCTTGAAATTTTTCAGACGCGCGAACATGACATCTCTTGACTGCTTCATAGGCTTTCCTGATTCCACGGTTTCCAATTGGCGGTGAGGACGGCGCCCCAACATCGGTGCACGCAGCGATGAGGCATAGCGTTGTGCGACCTTCCCCGACTCAGCAGCGTCGCCAGCGCGGCGCTTGATTGATTCCCCTTTGCATCCGAAGCGATATCGGCTTGATTCTGGGTTTCATTGTGGCGAGGTAGTGATGCTCACTGTACGTACAAAAAGACTGGCTTTCGAATATATGAAAACTGGGCCCTCTCCTTTTTCCATCCCTCGCTACCATCGTATGTATGTTCAACGAAGTTAGCAGAATGGGCCTTCGGCTAACAGAGCAGATGGGAGCGTCAAAAATTGTGGGTAATCGCAAGACCCGCGCTCGCGAATTCGGCTGCAATGCACCGGACGCACGCGGATCGATGATCGACGCGGCATGTGCGACCTGATCAGCAAGCAGCACGACTGGCGCGAATACATCACAACCATCATGACGGTGGCAGTGATACGCACGCACATCGGACGGCGCGCATCGCCACCCGGCCGGATATCTTCGAAGTGTTCGCGACTTCTCGCAGCCTCACCCTGTGAGAGCCGTGCCAGAATTATTTTTTGCACTGACGGCATGTTTTTCAGTTCTCCAAAGCAACTGAGGTCCCTCCTGGCAGCCCCTGATAGACCCACCCAAACCGATTATTGCCGCGGCAACAGGAAGATTGCGCGAAAGCCTATCTCACTCCGGCAGACGTTCGCAATCCTTCTCAACCAGATTTGACATTAAATCATACTGGTCCTATAAACCGATCAGGATAGCTATGCGAAAACGGCTCATAATCACCTGAAAATATTATTTTGCATCACGAATGATTATCGGTTTCATGAATCAACAGCGGACGCGCGTCACATTAGGAGGATTAGTCTCTAAGTTCGAAGTGCAACACCTTGAATGAGGTAGGGTGTTGCGATGAAGAAGAACTACAAGCATTTGAGTGCGGAAGAACGCGCGGCGATCATGATCGAACATCGAAAGGGCGGCAGCATAAGAACTATTGCGGGGCCTGCTGGGGCGCAGCGCTTCGACGGTGTCGCGCGAACTGGCGCGTAATTGCAGCGTGGACGCGCCGCGCTACTGTGCGACGCAGGCGGCCTCGGCCTATCGGCTGCGTCGTCGGCGCTGCGTACGGCCGCACAAGTTGATCGAAGGCAGCGCGCTTTATCGGCATGTGCATGATCACCTGGTCTACTGGCGCTGGTCGCCGCAGCAAATTGCTGCCAAACTGCGGGCCATGTATCCAGACGACCCAAGTCAGCACGTCAGCCACGAGACGGTCTACGCTGCCATTTACACCTATGCACGTGGCTCGCTGAAACCGGCCATGATCGCAGCCTTGCGCCAAGAAAAACCGGCGCGCGGGAATCGGCGCACGACGCTTGCTGGCGGCAGCTATGTTCCCGAGGATTTGCGCATCCAATATCGCCCGGAGCAGATCGAGCAACGGTTGTTGCCAGGGCACTGGGAGGGCGACTTCATCAAGGGTGCGTTTAATCGTTCCGCCGTGGGCACGCTGGTCGAACGCAAGACGCGCTTCGTGATTCTGTGCCGCATGGATGGCTGTACGGCCAAGGATGCGCTGGAAGGCTTCTCGCGGCAAATGAAGAAGTTGCCGGCCTTTCTTCGCGAAAGCCTGACCTACGATCGGGGAACGGAAATGGCCTGCCATGTCGAGCTCTCCAGGCGGCTCAATATCGATATCTGGTTTGCTGATCCGCATACGCCCTGGCAGCGCGGCAGCAATGAGAACACCAACGGCTTGCTGCGTCAGTTTCTGCCAAAGGGCACAGACCTTTCGACGCTCTCGCAGACCCAACTCAATGACATCGCCAAATTGCTCAACGGGCGACCTCGCCAGACGCTCGGCTGGGACTCCCCCGAGGAAGCAATGGCTAAAGAGTTAGAGAAGGCCGGATTAGCTAAACGTTGCACTTGACTCTTGAGACTGCCCCGTCACCGCTTTCTGGCTCGCCATTACAATCTTGTCCCGCGTACACTCGGTTAGCGATAGCTTCCTCGTTCGCTGGATGGTCCTTGGTCCTTCCATATTCTTTCGCCTCTTCTGGATGTTTCAAGAAATGGGAGAATGTTCCTGTAGTAAGCGCCTCGGCAGCATAATTAAGCTTTCGTTGTATAGCAGCAAGGCCGAACCTGTTTCCTGCTTTACCTGAGCAAAGAAATGCTCTCTTCGGAGCGCATTATCCAATCTATACAACGTGATATGCGCATTCAGCTCATCAACAACTTCTTGAAGCGTGTTTGCTAATGCATTGGCGAAAATGTGCTGAAGCATTGACAACGTGAATTGAAACATCGATGCGAAGTTAGCTCGAAGTGAACCGCCCCGGATTTGGTGGAGGCTCCAACTCTTGAGAAAATGGAGCCATGAACAAGTCGAACAGATTTTCTACTGAAGTCCGGGAACGTGCAGTGCGCATGGTGCAAGAGCATCGGGGCGAGTATCCGTCACAGTGGGCGGCGATCGAATCCATCGCCCTCAAGATCGGCTGCACGAGCCAGACATTGCTGGGGTGGGTCAAACGAGATGAAGTCGATAGCGGCGAGCGCGAGGGCGTGAGCACGTCGGAACGCGAACGTCTTAAAGCACTGGAGCGCGAAGTCAAGGAACTGCGCCGCGCCAACGAGATTCTGAAACTGGCGAGTGCGTTTTTCGCCCAGGCGGAGCTCGACCGCCGCCTGAAGTCCTGAAGGCCTTCATCGATCAGCATCGCGACACCTTCGGGGTCGAGCCGATCTGCAAGGTCTTGCGGATTGCCCCGTCGGGCTACCGGCGCCATGCTGCACAACTTCGCGATCCGTCGCGCCGCTGCGCTCGTGCTATACGCGATGAACGACTGCGGTCCGAGATCCAGCGGTCTGGCAAGCCAAAATGGGGGTCTACGGAGCGGATAAAGTCTGGAAGCAGATGAACCGGAAGCGTATCGCGGTGGCTCGCTGTACTGTCGAACGGCTGATGAAGCAACTGGGTTTGCGTGGCGTGATGCGAGGCAAACGTATTCGCACGACCATTTCCGATGCGGCGGCCGCGCGCCCGCTGGATCGGGTCAACCGGCAGTTCAGGGCAGACCGGCCAAACCAGCTCTGGGTTTCTGATTTCACCTATGTCTCGACGTGGCAGGGCTGGCTCTACGTGGCCTTCGTGATCGACGTGTTCGCCCGACGGATTGTCGGTTGGCGCGTCAGTTCGTCGATGACTACAGACTTCGTTCTGGATGCACTTGAACAGGCACTTTATGCGCGACGCCCAGGCGGCGATGGAACATTGATACATCACTCCGACAGAGGCTCGCAATACGTTAGCATTCGCTATAGCGAGCGACTGGCCGAAGCGGGCATAGAGCCCTCGGTTGGTAGCCGTGGCGACAGTTACGACAACGCACTGGCCGAGACAATCAACGGTTTGTACAAGGCTGAACTGATTCATCGCCGCACCTGTAAAACACGGGAGTCCGTCGAGTTGGCTACGCTGGAATGGGTGGCCTGGTTCAATCATCATCGATTGATGGAACCCCTCGGCTACATCCCGCCTGCTGAAGCTGAGGCAAACTACTATCGGCAACTTGAAACGCCGGTCGCCGAATCCGCATCAACTTAAACCAACCAGCCTCCACGATTTCCGGGGCGGTTCAAAGTGCAATAGGATGAATGTGAAAAACCTCCGGAGCGGGGAAGCGCGGTACTCTTGCCTTCACCTCATCCCACCACACGAGCTTATCGATCCGCTTCTGCTCTTCCTCGTGCTGCGACTTTGGCCCCGTCTGCTTCTCCAGCTCGGCGATGAGCTGCTTCCATTTTGACGGGTTCGCCCACTCGCTCTCGGCGCGGAAACTCCATCTCGTGCCGCACGAGGGCAAAGCCCGTACTGTAGGGAGCCTGACACGGCGCATTGCCGCCGTCCATTGCCAGCTCGCTGACCGGGTAGTCCTTGTTGGCGCGGTAAGCGATCAGCACGCCGTCCGCAATGCATCGCACTCCGGCGTCAAGGTCCAACGCCTGCCCCGCGCCGGCCTCGGTGATGTGAACCCCGCCGTGCCACATGCCCTTGCGGCTGACGAGATACGCGCCGGACGGCTCGCTTGCGGCGAGCAGCCGGTAAATATCGTGCTCATCGGTGAACTGGGCTGACGATCGGGCATTGCCTTGCGCCTTGCGCAGCAAGGGAAAGGCAAATGCCAGTTGCTTGAGGCCAGGCGGTGGTGGCGTTTGCGGGTTACGCGGTACCGACTTGCTCGTCACGGATTCGGTGCACTCCGTATAGATGATGAGGTCGCACCACCTTATGACGGATCGAGAGCCAGCATCAATGCGTCGCGCTCTGAATTTATGCAAACGATTGTCAAATGAAAATTTGCCGCTTCCCTCCGGCCGGTGGCCTTTAGTTGTCCTCTACCGGTCGAGCTTGTCTCGGGTCGAAGTCCGCCAGCCGTGCGCTGCCGTTCTTGAGTTTCCTTGCGCGTCGTACCGCCGTCGCGCTTCGTCAACAATGTATTGCCATTCGGTTGATGCGGCTCAACCAGCAGTTCGCCGAGGTCGTGGCGTTTCGTCGCGACGCCAAGCCCGCCACGCATAAGACCCAATTCGTTGTGCAGCAGCGACACGCGGGCCTTTGCCGCGCCGTATTCTGTCGAACCCGGCCGAATGAACCTCACGGACTGCGCAGCGGCGGCGAGCGCCATCACGAGGTGGGCGCGCTGCGGTTCCAGCGCTTCGGCAGTTGCTTGTCGAGCTGGCCGCGCCAGCGCGCCGGGTTGTCGCCGCTGCGGTGGCCGCGCACCGTCACCCAGTCGAGAACCGGTTCGATGCGCCCGCGAAGGCGCGACGCGTTTGGGCTTGCGTCGCGCACATCGGCTCCAGCACCTTCATGACGAGCGCGGTTCGACGGCGGCGAGCGGAAGTTCACCGAATACCGGCCCGGCGTAGGTCCTGATGGTGTTCGTCCACTGACTGACCTGCTTCGCGTTCTTGCAGCCGTTGCGGTGAGCGTCGATATAGGCCGTCGCGCACGCGGCGAACGTCATGCCCTTTGCCTTTTCGACCTTCGCCGCTGTCCGCTCGCCCTGCCGGGCGTCGAGCGGACCAACGCCGTCAAGTAGCTGGCGGCAGCATTCGAGCGCACGCTGGCGGGCGTCAGCCAGTCCGACAGTGCGCAAAGGTCCGACACCAATGTAGCGGGCGCGGCCTTGGCGCATGTAGCGATACAGCCTGGGACTTGACGCCCGCCGTCGCGATTTGCAGATACAAGCCATTGCCGTCACAGTAGTAGTCGCCCGCCTCGGCGGTACGATCAACGAATGCGTGGGCAACTCGGCTAACTGCCGTAGCCATGAGCCAGATTCCGTGGCACTCCAACCCCGTCAATTCTCATGAACGACGGGGTTTTGTTTTTGCGACTCTGAAAACGCCGTCGGTTTGGAACGTGTTGAATTCAAACCGTCCGCCTGCTCAACACACTTCAGGCAGGCATCGAAATGCGAGCGGAAATTCGCGTATTCCGTTCCCACCATCACGAACTAAACCATCGCCACCGCCTCAACCTCGATCTTGAACCCATAGTGCAACTGCGGCACCGGCACGACCGCGCGCGCCGGCCTTGCCTCGCCGGCCCAGCCCGCATAGATCTGATTGAAGCTCGCCCAATGTTCGACATCGACAACATACACGCGCACCTGCACCAGTTGCGCGACGCTGCTGCCGACGCTTTCGAGCGCCGCCTTCACATTGGCCAGAACCTGTTCGGCCTGCGCGTCGAACGACGCATCGGCGAGCTTTTCGCCTTGCGCGTTGATCGGCAATTGCCCGGACACGAAGACGAAGCCATTCGCGACCGCGACATGACTGTAGTGGCCGCCGGGTTTCGCCAGCGCGGCCGGATTGTCGGTATGGGGCAAACGTAAGGCGTGCGTGCTATCGGTCATCAACCACTCCAGAAGTGAAAATCTCGGAGCGATTCATCGCCGTGCTTCATTCCGCACGAACCCGCGCAGGACGCAACACGCATCACGCGCCCGCCATCTCGAGCTTTTCGCGCGCATCAGCGCAACGACGATTCAGATCGCGATGCATCAACTGGCTATCGAGCAGAGCCGATACATCCGTCAAACCGTGATCAAAGCGCAAGAAGTATTCGATGTCGGTGTAATCGTAATAAGCGCCGCTGTCGGCCAGCCGTTGCGCTTCGGCGAATGCGGCAAATTGCCGTTCGCCGTTCATCAGGTCTTTGATCGCCATGAATGCCGCTCCGAGGAACAGTGACTTCATCATAGCAATGCACACCGCGACGCACGGTGGTGCGCGCGCAACACCAGGTGTTTTCCGGAGACGCGTCCGATGAACTCACGCGTCGGCCGATGCCCACCGCCGGAATAGCACGATCGTCATCCAGTTTTCACGCCGTTTTCACAGCGCTCGCGCAGTGCTCACCCTCGATATCCGAACAACGCGCTCACACAGCCGCAACCGGCGACTTCGTCCCGTGCCAACGCATCACGAGCATGCGTCCGACAAAGCACAGACAGCCCGCCACGCCGACCACGATACCCATGCCCTTCGGCGTGCCGTCCTGCCACAGTCCGACCGCGAGGCTCGCCAGTGCGCCGAGCGCGAGCTGCACCGCGCCGAACACGGCCGCCGCGGCGCCCGCGTTGGCGGGATAGCGATGCATCAGATCGGTCGTGCAGTTGGCGGACAACACGCCCACCACGCTGACGACGAAGAACAGCCCGAACACGATCGACCATAAGCCGCCCCACCCCGTCAGCGACACGACACACACGAACAGCGACGCGACAAAGCTCACGATCGCCGCGAACGAGATGATCGGCACCGGCCCGAGCCGGCCGACGAGCCGCGTGTTCAGGTAATTGCCGAAGATGATGCCGACAATGTTCAGCGCGAACAGGAATCCATAGTGCTGCGCGGACACGTGGAAATACTCGATGTATACGAACGGTGTCGCCGTGATGTACGCGAACATCGACGCGAACGCCATGCCGCCGCACAACATGTGTCCCCACGCGACCGGATCGCGCAGCAGCGTGCCATACGCGCCGAACGACTTCAGCAGCGCCGACTGCGCGCGCATCTCGCGCGGCCACGTCTCCGGCACCTTCAGGAATGCGGTCACCGCGCACACGGAACCGAACAGCGTCAGCGCGACGAACACGGCGCGCCAGCCGCCCAGCAGCAGCAACTGTCCGCCGATCAGCGGCGCGAGCAGTGGACCGATCGCCGTGACGATCGCGATCATCGACAGGACGCGCGCCGCGTCGCCCGGCTCGTGCGCGTCGCGCGCGATCGCGCGAGCCAGCACCGACGCCGCGCCCGCTCCCAACGCCTGCACGAAGCGGAAACCGACCAGCGAGCCGATCGAGACCGACAGCGAGCAGGCGATGCTGGCGAGCGCATACATGATGATGCCGCCAAGCAGGATGGGCCGACGGCCATACGTATCGGACAGCGGACCGTACAGCAGCATGCCGATCGAAAAGCCGAACATGAAGCTCGTGAGCGTCGATTGCGCGGCGCCCGTGCCGACCGCGAATGCCTGCGCGATGGTCGGCAGGCTCGGCAGATACATGTCGATGGAGATCGGCCCGCACGCGGCCAGCGCGCCGAGCAACAGGATCAGCCGGCCATCGGGCCGGCGTCTGACGACGTGAGACATGGGAAATCCGAATGGAACGCCGCGCCGGCATCGGCAGCGGAACGGGTGAAGCGGGAACGGCCATCAGTTGACCGGCTCGATTGTACGCGACGGTTAATCCGCTGACCGCGCTCGTGGCCCGCTGCGTGGACGTTGCGCGACAGCGCCGCGCGGCGCAATCAGCCTCGATCGGTTAAGCTGCCGCCTGCATGTCCAACGCGCTTCCGTACGCGCAGCTTGACGTCCCGACATAAAAAGCTCGACGTCGCGCAACCGCCCTCCTCTGATCCCGTTCGAACCCGCGATGACCGCCTTCCTGCTGATCTGGAGCCCCAAAAAATGGCCGTGGCCCGAGTTGCCCGACATCGCGAAACGCGTGGCGGCCGGCGACGCGGTGGCCGACGCATGGGGCTGCGGCTTTGCGCGCGGCATCCTGCCCGGCGATCGCGTGTTCCTGCATCGCGTCGCGCAGGAGCCGAAGGGCATCTTCGGTTCGGGCTACGTGACGCGCGCGCCCTACGAAGTCCCCGACGCGTCGACCAAACGCGGCTACCGGCTGTGCATCGATTTCGTCTACGACTGGCTCGTCGATGCGCACCACGCGCCGGTCATCACGCGCGATCAGCTGCGTGTGCATCCGTTGTCGGTGCAGACGTGGGATGCGCAAAGCTCGGGCACGATCATCAAGCCGATCGCCGAAGGCGCGCTGGAGAAGCGCTGGGCCGAATTGACCGGCAGGCGCAAGTCGCCGACGATACCCGCACCGGGCAGCTAGGCGAAACACGCGCCGCCGCGACCGCCCGCCCGCACAGCCCGCCGGCGCCGACTCCGGTACAATTTCTCGATCCATCCCAGCATCGCGCGAAGTGTCCGCGGGAATCGTCCGAGGCCCCTTGCGCCGCTGCGCAACCCCTGTTCCCTATTCCAGCCATCGCCATGTCCAGAAACGAAACCCTCTTCGAACGCGCGCAACGCACGATCCCCGGCGGCGTGAATTCGCCGGTGCGCGCTTTCCGTTCCGTCGGCGGCACACCGCGTTTCGTCGAGCGCGCGCAAGGCCCGTACTTCTGGGACGCGGACGGCCAGCGCTATACCGACTACATCGGCTCGTGGGGCCCCATGATCCTCGGCCAGGTTCATCCCGAAGTGCTGGAAGCCGTGCAGCGCGTGCTCGTGAATGGCTTTTCGTTCGGCGCGCCGACCGAGTCGGAAGTCGAGATCGCCGAGGAAATCTGCAAGCTGGTGCCGTCGATCGAACAGGTGCGCATGGTGTCGAGCGGCACCGAGGCGACGATGAGCGCGCTGCGTCTCGCGCGCGGCTTCACGAACCGCAGCCGCATCGTCAAGTTCGAAGGCTGCTATCACGGCCACGCAGACAGCCTGCTCGTGAAGGCCGGCTCGGGCCTCCTGACCTTCGGCAATCCGACCTCGGCGGGCGTGCCGGTCGATATCGCCAAGCACACCACCGTGCTCGAATACAACAACGTCGCCGAGCTCGAAGAAGCGTTCAAGGCGTTCGGCAACGAGATCGCCTCGGTGATCGTCGAGCCGGTCGCGGGCAACATGAACCTCGTGCGCGCGACCCCTGAATTCCTGCAGGCGCTGCGGCGCCTGTGCTCCGAGTACGACGCGGTGCTGATTTTCGACGAAGTGATGTGCGGCTTCCGCGTCGCGCTCGGCGGCGCGCAGCAACTCTATGGCATCACGCCGGACCTCACCTGTCTCGGCAAGATAATCGGCGGCGGCATGCCGGCGGCGGCGTTCGGCGGCCGGCGCGACATCATGGCTCACCTCGCGCCGCTCGGCGGCGTCTATCAGGCGGGCACGCTGTCGGGCAATCCGATCGCGGTCGCGGCCGGCCTGAAGACGCTGCAGCTGATCCAGGCGCCCGGCTTCTACGACACGCTCGCCGCGCGCACCACGCGTCTCGCGCAAGGGCTCGCACGGGCGGCAAGCGAAGCGGACGTGCCGTTCGCGGCCGATGCGCTCGGCGGCATGTTCGGCATCTACTTTCGCGAATCGATCCCAACGAGCTTCGCCGAGGTCACGAAGAGCGATGTGCCGCGCTTCAACGCGTTCTTCCACAAGATGCTCGACGCGGGCGTGTACTTCGCGCCGTCCGCGTATGAGGCCGGCTTCGTGTCGAGCGCGCACGACGACGCGGTGATCGACGCGACGATCGACGCCGCGCGCGGCGCTTTCACAGCGTTGAAGGGCTGAAGCCGGGCCCGAAGCAAAGGCCGCAACCCGCACGACCCAGACACCGCACCACAACGGACACCGATGTTCTCGCAAACCGATTTCGTCCACATGGAACGCGCGCTCGCGCTCGCGAAGCGCGGCATGTACACGACCGACCCGAACCCGCGGGTCGGTTGCGTGCTCGTCAGAAACGGCGAGGTGATCGGCGAAGGCTTCACGCAGCCGGCCGGCCAGGATCACGCCGAAATTCGCGCGCTGAAGGACGCGCGCTCGCGCGGCCACGACCTGCGCGGCGCGACCGCCTACGTGACGCTCGAACCGTGCAGCCATTTCGGCCGCACGCCGCCGTGCGCGAACGCGCTGATCGAAGCGCAGATCGGCCGCGTGATCGCGGCGATGGAAGATCCGAACCCGCACGTCTCCGGCCGCGGTCTCGCGATGCTGCGCGAAGCCGGTATCGAAGTGCGCTGCGGGCTGCTCGCGAACGAAGCGCGGGAGCTGAACATCGGCTTCGTGTCGCGCATGACGCGCGGCCGTCCGTGGGTACGCATGAAAGTGGCGGCGTCGCTCGATGGCCGCACCGGCTTGCCGTCGGGTGAGAGCCAGTGGATCACGAGCGCGGCCGCGCGGGCCGACGGTCATGCGTGGCGTGCGCGCGCGTCGGCGATCCTGACCGGCATCGGCACTGTGCGAGGGGACAATCCGCGCATGACCGTGCGCGCGGTCGATACACCACGCCAACCGCACCGCGTGCTGATCGACAGCCAGCTCGACGTGCCGCTCGACGCGCAGATCCTGGCCGGCGCGCCGACCCTGATCTTCTGCGGCGAGCTCGACGCGCGTCTCGAAAAACGCGCGAGCGCGCTGCGCGAGCGCGGCGCCGAGATCGTGCCGCTGCCGAACGCGTTCGGCAAGGTGGATCTCCCGCGCATGCTGAGCGTGCTCGGCGAGCGTCACGTCAACGAGCTGCACGTCGAAGCCGGCTACAAGCTGAACGGCTCGCTGCTGCGCGAAGGCTGCGTCGATGAACTGCTGGTCTATCTCGCGCCGAGCCTGCTCGGCGTGGACTCGATGAGCATGTTCAACCTGGACGCGCCCGACCGGCTCGAAGACCGCGTGAAGCTGAATTTCCACACGGTCGAGCGGATCGGCGACGATCTGCGGATCCTCGCGCGTTTCGCGCCGACAGCCTTACCCGGGACCGACGCCGTGTCTCCCACCGTTTCGAAATGATCAAGGACTAGCACGATGTTTACAGGAATCGTCGCGGCAGTGGGCCGCATCGAATCAGTCGAGCCGCTTGGCACGGGCGGCGACGCGGGCGTGCGCCTGAACGTCGATGCGGGCGGGCTCGACCTCGCCGATGTGCAGCTCGGCGACAGCATCACGATCCAGGGCGCCTGCATGACGGTGGTCGCGAAGACCGCTCATTCGTTCGAGGTCGACGTGTCGCGCGAGAGCCTGAACCGCACGGCCGGTCTCGGCGAAACCGGCGAGGTCAATCTCGAGAAAGCGCTGCGCGCGCATGACCGGCTCGGTGGACATATCGTGTCCGGACACGTCGACGGGCTCGGTGTCGTCACGCGTTTCGCCCCGGTCGGCGAATCGCACGAGCTGCGCATTCTCGCGCCGCGCGACATCGGTCGTTATCTCGCGTACAAAGGATCGATTACGGTCAATGGCGTGAGCCTGACCGTGAACTCCGTCGTTGATCGCGACGACGGCTGCGAGTTCTCGATCAATCTGATTCCGCATACCGTGCAGGTGACGGCGCTCAAGCATCTGCACGACGGGGAAAAAGTGAATCTGGAGATCGATCTGATTGCGCGCTATGTCGAGCGGATGCTCAACGCGCCGCGCGATGGCGATCCATCCTCGACGTAACCTGGCCACTTGCCTCGAGACCGTTACGCGATACCTGGAGCCCATGCTCGGTGCGTATCGGGAAAGCGATCGATCTGCGCAGCAAGCCGGTTTGGGCGAGGCGAATCCGGCGCCGTAACCCAGCGCGCGTGCACGATCCGAAGCTGACAAACACAATGAAAGAGCCGCACCTGCTCCGTCGCTGGAATCCGCTGCGTGTGCACCTGACGAAAGCGTCGCTAATCCTTGCCTGCATCGTCGGTACGGACGCAGCCAGTGCCACGATCGCGTCGACACCGCACTTCGTGTCCGCGCAGAGCCTGGCCTGCACCTACGGCTTGTCCAACGACGATCTGAAGTCCGCCGGCTCTGCGGTCGCGCACTCGCCGCGTCCCAATGCGATCGTGCGCGCATGGGTCGACGAACGTGGACAGATCAGCGACGCGGTCGTCGAAGTCTCGTCCGGCAATCCGGCGTTCGACAACCTCGCCCTTCAGGCATCGCGGCGTGCCCAGTGCAGCCCCTTCACGGGCATGGACAATCAGCCTGTGGCGGTCGAAACGAATTTCGTTTTCAAGCTGCCGCACGCGAGCGGCGATACGGCTCGCTCCGGCGCAGGCGTCGCGGCGGCCGCAAGCAACGCGGACTCCACACGACTGCCGTCTTCTCCCACGGGCGCGACCGGTTCTTCGCTGCTGTCGACCGCCTTGCCGTTTCTACCCGGCAAACCGCTCGATGCCGCCGAACTCGCCAACCGCTTGGGCATCGCGGCCGGCTCGTCCAAAGCGAAGCTGCTCGCGGACTGGGCGCAGAAACTGACAGCCGATCCGGACATTCAGCGCTACTACTTTTCGTCCGACAGCAATGCGGCTACGGCGGGTTCCGCTGTGCTCGCTCGCGCGCTAGGCGTGCTGGACGGCATGGCGCGCATCTCGCAGCAGGATCGCGAACAGCTGATGAGCCTGACGACGCGCGCGCTGAACGACGCACCGCCCGATTGCGGCGGGCTCAAGAATCTGCAACTGATCACGTCGCGCTATCTGTCGATGGATAAGGAGACCGACGCGGAACTGCAGGCGCAACTGCAGGCGATGTTCAACCTCGTCAAACAGTCGACGCAAACCACGCCGCTGCCGCAAGTCACGCCAGGACAACGGCTGCGCGGGCAACTTGCGCTGTCGGCGTCGCTCGCGGACGCGCTGAATCGCGACCCTTCCGAGGCCGATGATCTGGGGCTGTTGACGAGCGGCCGCCAAGGCGAGCTTTCGCCCGAGGCGTGGTGCAAGGCCATGCGCTTTTACCGCCAGGCGTTCGATAAAACGCCGCAACCCGCGCGCGAATGGATCACGCTAGCGGAACTCGACAGCAGCAGACGTTCGGCGGCGTCACTGATCTCGGCGCTGAATAATTTCGCTTCGGCGGCGCCTCGACAACCGGCGTCCGCGGCGAAAGTATTCGACTACGCAGAACTCGTCCGGAAACGCGTGCAGCCCAATATCGTCTGGAATGGCAAGACCGTGCATCGCGAAACCGTGGTCGAAGTGCACTGCACGTCGTCTGGCAGCCTCGAATCGGTAAAGATCGTTCGATCTAGTGGCGATCGGGCGTGGGACAAAGCCGCCATCGAGGCGGTCAAGCGCTCCGACCCGATGCCGCGCGATGAAAACGGTGAGACACCTCGGTCGTTCACGATCACGCTGAGGCCTGGCGTTTGAAGGGCGCTTCAGAAAGTTTCCGACCGCACCTGCGACTCCCGATCGAGCAAGCCTTCCTCATGCATCGCCAACGACGCCTCGAGACGTCGCGCGAGCATCGTCAGCTGAGCGATCGACGCGCGGCACCGTTGCGCGGCATGGCCGGACAGACTCAGCACGCACTCGCGAATCGCGTGGCTGAGCGCGGCGCGAAGGCGTCCGTAGTCGACGTCCGCAACTTCCCGCACCGCTCCATTTGCGCCCGCACGCCCGACGACGATATCGTCGAAACCCACATCGTCAGCGAGTTCGATAGTCGCGACCGAAGCGTCGGGCTCGATCAGATAATCATCGCCCAACAGCCTGTCTGCCTCGCGACGATACAGCTCGAAGATCGACTGCGACAGAGCGTTGCACAGCCCGATCACGTCATGCGTCGCCGCTTGCGCATCGAGCAAAGCGGGCAGCGTCGGCACGATGCCGCGCCACACCACGTTGGCAAGCTGCTCCTGCTGTTGCTCGAGCCTTGCGAGCGCCCCTTGCGACGACTCGCCCAGATCGCCAAGCAACGGCAGCACGTTGCTTTGCAAGCTGCCGAGCCCGTTCTCTTCCAGATGATGCAGCAGCACTTCGACCCGCTTGCGCCGTTTATACGCGAGCGCCGGTCCGGTGATGTCGAGCAACGCGGCGTCGTCGGGGAGCTGGTCGACTTGCGACAGCACGAACAGCGTTTGCCGCCCGGTCCTGACGCGGTCGGCGTCGAGCTCGGTCAACAGCGTCAGTTCTTTAGCGTCGAGTTCGCCCTCTTTCGCGGCATGCACGAACAGGCGAATGTCGGACTTCAGCCACGCGGCGCGCAACGCTTCGCGGTCGTCTTCGCTGCCGACGTCGGCGTCGAGTCCGGGTGCGTCGAGCCAGCGCACGCCCTGATGCACGCTATCGGACAGGCGCACCGTTTCGCGCCGGTCGGAGACCGCGAACGCATCGCGGCCCAACAGCTCGTTGAGCAGGCTGCTCTTGCCGTGGTTGTATTTGCCGACGACGGTGACGACCGGTTCGCTGTCGTCGATCAGAATCAGCAGACGCGCCAGATCGTGGGCCCGATCGGGCAGCACGGACGCGAGATCGCGTGCTGCCTGCTCACGAGGTTTGCTCGACACCGTCTACCCCTCGACGCTTCAGGGATTCGGCCGGCAGGACCGCCGGCCGTTGGCAACGAAAGGCGGCGGCCGTGTGGCCACGGCGCCGCCTCGTGCGATTACGCTTCGGCCGAAGCGCGCGGACGATGGACGAGCTGGTTGTCCTTACCCTGGACGAGCGGGGTGATCGTGAAGTTGAACTCGATTTCCTTGTACTCGTCGGCCTTCAGGCCCAGCGCCGCGCCACCGCTTTTGTCGACGACCGGCGGAATCAGCTCTTCGCGCGTTGCATACGCGAAGTCGTCCCAGATCAGCGGATCGCCTTCGATGTTGAACTGCGTGGTCAGCTTGCGATGGCCGTCGCTGCTGACGAAGAAGTGCACGTGCGCCGGACGGTTGCCGTGACGGCCCAGCACGTTCAGCAGCTGCTGCGTCGAGCCGTGCGGCGGGCAGCCGTAGCCTACCGGCATCAGCGTGCGGAATTCGTACTTGCCGTCGGCCCCGGTCTTCACCGCGCCGCGCAGGTTGAAGTCGCTCTGCGCGCCGGTCGGATCGAAGTGCGAGTAGAAGCCCTTTGAGTTCGCGTGCCAGCACTCGACGACCGCGCCGGCGACCGGCTTGCCGTCCAGATCCTTGACCGTGCCGCGGATCACCAGCGGGCCCGCGTCTTCGTCGGCGTTGATGTCGATCTTCGAGACGCCCTCGTGCATCGTCGCGCCGGCGACATACAGCGGGCCTTCGATCGTACGCGGCGTGCCGCCTTCGAGACCGATCTTCTTGTCCTCGGCGTCCATGCGGATGTCGAGATACTTCTCGAGACCGAGGCCGGCCGCCAGCAGCGCCGCTTCGCCATCCTGACCGAGCTTGTTCAGATAGTTGACGCCGGCCCAGACTTCGTCGGGCGTGATGTCGAGGTCATCGATTGCCTTGAACAGGTCGCCCAGCAGACGGAAAACGATCTGCTGGAAACGCGCGTTGCCATTCCCGGCATCGACGTTGGAAGCGGCTTTCAGCAGATCCTGCACTTCTTTGGTTTCAAATACTTTGACGCTCACGATGACTGTCTCCAGTTGGTATAGGGGGAAAAGATGGCTTTGGATGCGCTCGCCGTCAAAAGCGCCTGGCCCCTGGGCTCAGATGTCGTCGTCCCGAATCGACGACGGGTGACGACACAGAGGCGTCACCGAAATCTTCATGTACGGGAACAGAGGCAAGCCGGACAGAATGTCGTGAAGTTCGGCATTGCTCTCTACATCGAAGATGCTGTAATTCGCGTACTCGCCAACGAGGCGCCAGATATGACGCCACTTGCCGCTACGCTGGAGCTCCTGCGAGTAAGCCTTCTCGCGGGTCTTGATTTCGTTCGCCACTTCGGCCGGCATGTCGACCGGCAGGTGCACGTCCATTCGCACATGGAAAAGCATCGTTGAATCCTCTTGATCTAAATCCGTTTAGCGGGTGACCTTCATCAACCCGTCTCGCGTGAATCGTTTGACCTTCGCCTCGTCGAGTTCGATGCCGAGACCCGGGCCGTTCGGCACGGTCAGTTCGAAGTCGCTGTAGTCGAGCGGCGTGGTCAGAATTTCTTCGGTGATCAGCAGCGGCCCGAACAGCTCGGTGCCCCATTGCAGATTCGCGAAGCTCGCGAACAGGTGCGCCGACGCCACCGTGCTGAACGCGCCTTCGAGCATCGTGCCGCCGTACAGCTCGATGCCAGCGGCATCTGCGATCGCGGCCACGCGCTGCGCGGCGAACAGGCCGCCGCTCTGTTCGATCTTGATCGCGAACACATCGGCGCCGCCGTTCTTGGCGATCTCGAACGCGCTGTCCGGGCCTTGCAAGACTTCGTCGGCCATCAGCGCGACCGGGAAGCGGCGCATCAGTCGCGCGAGCGCCGCGGCGGACGCGACGGGCTGCTCGACCAGATCGCAGCCCGCGTCGGCCAGCGCCGGAATCGCCCAGGCGGCCTGGGTCTCGCTCCACGCCATGTTCACGTCGACGCGCACCGCGGCGCGCTCGCCGACCGCTTTCTTGATCTCGGCGACGTGCTTGATGTCGGTCTTCAGTTCCTTCGCGCCGATCTTCAGCTTGAAGACGTTGTGGCGGCGCACGTCGAGCATGTGCCCGGCTTCGGCGATGTCCTTCGCGGTATCGCCCGACGCGAGCGTCCACGCAACCGGCAGGCGCTCACGACGACGGCCGCCGAGCAGCTCGCTCACCGGCACGCCGAGACGTTTGCCTTGTGCGTCGAGCAGCGCGGTTTCGAGCGCGCTCTTCGAGAAATGATTGAGCTTGACCAGCTTGCCGAGGTGCGCCATCAGCGCCTGGATCTGCGTCGCGTCCTTGCCGATCATCGCCGGGGCGAAGTAGGCGTCGATCGCGAGCTTCATTGCTTCGGGGCTTTCCGGGCCATAGGCCATGCCGGCGATCGTGGTGCCTTCGCCAATCCCGACGATGCCGTCGCTGCAGTACACCTTGACCAGCATCAGCGTCTGCCCGTACATCGTGGCGACCGACAGCTTGTGAGGGCGGATCGTCGGCAAATCGACGAGGCGGGTTTCGATACGTTCGATGGTCGCTTGGGGCATGGCGGCTGCGGGGGGAAGTGAGTTCATTGGATGTTTTTATACCCTTCGCCCGTTTGGCCCGTCCAATACTTTTCCTGTCCTTTTTCATACCTGCAGGGTATGGTGAGGTCAGCAAGCCCGGCCTTTCTATGGTTATCGCACTGCACCATGCAGCTGGGGCATCGAAAAAGAGGCCGCTTTTGCGCCGCAAACATGACGTGAGTCAATGTTCGATGCATGCAGAGCATGTTGTGTAACCACCCGGATCGCGCAGTGAGTACTGCTACAACTCGCCGCGCGCGGCCAGCGCGGCGATGCGCTCGGCGGTGCGGCACGCGATCGCCTGAATCGTCAGCGACGGATTCACGCCGCCGACGGTCGGAAACACCGAGCCGTCGCACACCCACAGGTTGCGGATGTCCCAACTGCGGCAGTCCGCGTCGACGACGCTCGTCGACGGATCGTCACCCATGCGCGCGGTGCCGTTCAGGTGGCAGGTGTCGTCGGTCTCGCGCCAGATCTCCTTGCCGCCGGCGGCCGCGAGCGCCTGCTCCATGAAGTCGAGCGAATGAGCGATGAGCCGCTTGTCGTTGTCGCACCATGAATAGGTGACGCGCGCGATCGGCAGCCCGTACTGGTCTTTCTCGTCGGCAAGCGTCACGCGGTTGGGCTCCTGCGGCAGCATCTCGCCGACGATCTTCAGCCCCGCCTGGTGGTTGTACTTGAGCATTTCCGCGCCGAGCGCGTCGCCCCACAAGCCGCGGCCGTTCTGCACCGCGACCCATGCGTTCGGCAGCGGCCCCTGGCTCATGTAGCAGTAGCCGCCGAAAAAATCTTTGCCCTTGTCTTCGTAGTTCCAGTGCTCGGTGAGCGCGAGCGACGGCGGCCCCTTGTACCAGCGGATGTCTTCATCGAAGGTGCCGTAGACGGCCTGATTCGACTGCGCCATCAGGTTTTTGCCCACAAGTCCCGAACTGTTCGCGAGTCCGTCGGGAAAGCGGCTGTTGGCCGACATCAGCAACAGGCGCGGCGTTTCGATCGCGTAGCCGGCCACCACCACGTGCTTCGCGCGCTGGAATCGCCAGCGTCCTTCGCGCAGATATTCGACGCCGGTGGCGAGCCCCGCGTCGTTGGTGACGACGCGGCCGACCATCGCCAGATCGCGCACCTCGGCGCCGGCTCGCAGCGCACGCGGGATCCACGTGACGAGCGCGCTTTGCTTCGCGTTGGTCGCGCAGCCGGACACGCAAAAGCCGCGGTACACGCACGGATGCGCGCGGCCGCGCGGCGCGGAGAGGGTCGCGAGCGGCGTCGGGCTCCAGCCGATGCCTAGCGCCTCGGCGCCGCGCGCGAGCACCAGCGCCGCCGCGTTCAGCTCATGCGCGCGATACGGATAGCGCGGCCGCTTCGGCCCCCACGGATAGTTCACCGGTCCGGAGATTTTCAGCGCGTCCTCGACCTGGCCGTAGTAGTGCCACATCTCGCGCCAGTCGAGCGGCCAGTCGGCACCATAGCCGAGCACGCTGCGCGACTTGAACCACTCGGGCCGAAAACGCAGCGACACCATCGCGAAATGGACCGTGCTGCCGCCCACCGCCTTGCCGCTGTTGTTGTTGCCGAGCTTCAGCGGATTGTCGCCGTCGCAGATACGCTCGTCGGTCCAGAACAGTTTTTCCTGATGCGCTTCGTCCGACGCGAACTCTTCGAGCGGGCGCCACCACGCGCCGGCATCGAACGCGACGACCTTGAAGCCTTTCTCCGCGAGCCGGCACGCGAGCGTGCCACCACCGGCGCCGGTGCCGACGATCGCGAAATCGACCTCCTCGCCGTCAGGGTATGTGCGCATCGGCACCCAGCCGCCGCGCTGGAACACGTCGGGTGCGCGGCCGTCCTTGCCGCGCGGCCGTTGCTGCGCGTCATCGGACACGGCGGTTCTCCTTCGCGGCCTGCTCATGGGTGTCGGGCGTCGCTTCGACCGCCTCCCACGGATCGCGCCGGTTCAGGTACATGCGCACATAGCCGCGCGGATTCGCCGGGCCGCCGAAGCCGATCTCGCTCCACGCGTGCGGGTGCGAGTAGTAGAGCCCGCAGATGTCGTGCAGCACGCGCTCGCCGAAGAACAGCTTCGACGGCATGCCGCGCCACGCGGGGTTCGTCAGTTCGCCGCGCTGCATCTGGCCGAGCAGCGCGATCTGCGTGTCCTCCGCGAGGCTCGCGAACGGCAGGCCGCCGCGCTCGCGGCACTCGGCATCGAGCGCGGCGAGGCCGATGCGCCAGGCGTCGCGCATCGGCGGCAAACGGGCGTCGCGGTAGCCGTCGTTGCCATTGCCGGCGAGCCGCGCGTCGAGCAGGACGGCGAGGGGCACCACCGGTTGAGCATTCGCTTGCGGCACGATGCGGGCGCACAGCGACGTGACCGCGAGCCATTCCACCGCGTTGAAAAAGCGCGGCTCGAGCGGTGTCGCGAGGCGTTCGGCGATCACCGCGCGGGTGTGCGCGTCCCACGACGGCGTCGTGCGTTTGTCGAGCACGTCGTAGCCGGGATAGCGGGTGGCTCGGGTCGAGCGTGGTCGGTTGGTCATTTTTCAGTCTCCCGCAGACGCAGTGCGGCGAGCCCGGCGAGCGCCAGTGCGGAAAAGCTCGGCGGCGCGGGCAGCGGCGGCCCGTCGAACAGATTCTGGCTCCAGTTGCGCCAGCCGCCCTGACGACGCGCGATCCCGCGCGCGTGAAAACCCGCGCCGACAAAGCCGAGCACGGTCGTGATGCGTAACCAGAGCCGCGTGTACCAGCGCTCGCGCGGAGCGGACAACGCGGCATGCGCGAGCAGCGCGGCGGTGATGGGCGGAATGCTGACCGGCGCGTACATCGCGCGATGCTGAAACGCGCCACGAAAATGCAGCAGCGCGGCCTCCCCCACCGTGCCGACGAGACCCGCCGCGACCAGCAGACCGAGCGCCTGACCGGCCGGCATGCCGAGCAGTTGCGGGTCGTCCGCGGGCTCGTCGCGCAAGCGTTCGGCGACGGCACCGAGCGCGCCAGACAGCAGCAACGCGCTCGGCGCGCCGAGCGGTGCCGCGTGAAACAGGTTGTTCCAGCTCCAGCCGCCCGGCCGCTTCATCACGTTGTAGAAATGGAAGCCCGTGCCAGCGATGCCCGTCGCCGCCGCGGCCAGATAGATCGCATGGCGCGCGCGGTGCGTCTGGCCGCGACGATCCGCGCCACCATGCAGGCCCGCGGCGAGCGACAGACTCGCGCTGACGAGTGGCGTGAACATCGCGGGGTTGTCGAACGAGCCGCGGTAGTGCTCCATCGCGCTGTCGGCGAGCACCGACAGCGCGAGCAGCGCGGAGCTGTGGTTGAAGGTGCGGGCCGCTTCGACGTGTGCCTCCACCTCGGCGGTGGGTTCGCTCGCGTGCACGCGCGCCGGCGCGCGCTGATGGCTGCGGGCGGCACACGTCGGGAACGTCACGGATGCCCGACGCTCGTGGTGTTGCGGGCCGGTCTCACGCCGTTCGCGATGCGACTCAGGTCTTCCCGCGCCGCGCGCGGCCAACGCCGCGACGGCCGTGACCGCCGCCGCCGTGTACAGCAATCCGGGTACGCGTGAAGAGCCCATCGATATCGCTTCCTTGTCGTGGCCTGCTTTATTTGATGAGGTAGCGCTCGGCGTCGCCATGCTTGAACTCGAGCCCGCAACCGGGCCGCGACAGATCCGGCTCCATCTGGCCGTCGCGCAACCGCGGCGCACCGTCGAACAGCATGGCTTCGATTCGGGCGTGGTCATGGAACCACTCCTGATGGCGCAAGCGCGGCGCCGCGCACGCGACGTGCAGATGCAGCGCCGGTGCGCAATGCGCGGACAGCGGCACGTGATACGCGTCGCACAGCGCGGCGGCCTGCAGAAAGCCGGTGATGCCGCCGCAACGGCTCGCGTCGGCCTGCAGCACGTCGACGGCCCCCGCCGCGAGCAGGTGGCGGAAGTCGTCGAGCGTATAGCCGTATTCGCCGGCGGCGATCTCCATGCCGGCCGGCACGCGCTCGCGTACGCCGCGCAGGCCCACTTCGTCGTCCGAAGACACGGGCTCCTCGAACCAGCTCACCTGGTGCTCGGCGAACCGTTGCGCGTAGTACAGCGCCCGTTGCGGCGTGAACGCGCCGTTCGCGTCGACGAACAGGCCCGCGCCGCCGATCGCCGCGCGCGCCGCCGCGACGCGCGCCGGGTCCTTGTCCGGCTCGCTGCCGATTTTCATCTTTACCCACCGGCAGCCGTCCTGCGCGACCCAGCCGGCGAACTGCTGCTGCAAGCGCTGGTTCGTATACGTGGTGAAGCCGCCGCTGCCGTAAGCCGGCACGGCCGGGCGCAACGCGCCGAGCAGCCCGACGAGCGGCACGCCGAGCAGCTTCGCCTTCAGGTCCCACAGCGCGCAGTCGATTGCCGAAATGGCTGTCGCGGCCAGTCCCGCGCGGCCGAGATTGCGCACCTGGCGTTGCAACCGTTGCCAATGCGCGCCGACGTCCAATCCGTCGTGATTCAGCACGCAGGTGGCGAGCGCGCCCTGGGTCAGCGCGACGATGCAGGCATCGCTGTACGTGTAGCCGATGCCGGTGTCGCCGCCCGCGTCGACCTCGACGACGACCAGCGTGGTCGCGTCCCACGCGAACGTGCCGTCGGCCTCCGGCGCGTCGGTCGGAATGCGGTACGCGCTCGCGCGCAGCGCGGTCACGGGCGCTTGCGACGAGCCCCCGCTCGTGGCGCCGCGCTTCATCGACGCGCTCCTTGCGCGCACGCGTGACGCCCTTCATTGGTGCAACAGCCGACGGTCCCCGACATTCCGGTCTCCGGGTGGTAGTGAGACGAAGCTGCCTGCTGCGTCGCAAGTACCGTTCCGCACTATTGCAATCCGTAAAGCGGGCCGCGCTGGAGCACACTTCGCGTTGCCGCCAACGCCAGTCGCGCGCTCGCCCACCGTTTCGAGGAGCATGGCAACCCCGCCCGGCTCGTCACAGTCGGCCAAACGGCCTATGTCGTCTGGCGGAGGCGACTTGGACTCGCGCGTGGCGTAAAATACGCGCTTTCCCGAAAAACTCGCCAACATGACGCTCGCCTCCACCCAAGAGATCATTGCCGAACTGAAAGCCGGCCGGATGGTGATCCTCGTCGATGAAGAAGACCGCGAAAACGAGGGCGACCTCGTGATCGCCGCCGAGTTTGTCACTCCGGAAGCGATCAATTTCATGGCCCGCTACGGCCGCGGCCTGATCTGCCTGACGCTGACCCAGGATCGCTGCAAGCAGCTAAACCTGCCGCTGATGACCTACCGCAACGGCACGCAGTACGGCACCGCGTTCACGGTCAGCATCGAAGCGGCCGAAGGCGTGACGACCGGCATCTCGGCGGCCGACCGGGCCCGCACGATCGCGGCCGCGGTCGCGCCGGACGCCAAGGCCGAGCACATCGTGCAGCCGGGCCATATCTTCCCGATCATGGCCCAGCCGGGCGGCGTGCTGGTGCGCGCCGGCCATACCGAGGCCGGCTGTGACTTCACGAGGCTCGCGGGCCTCACGCCGGCCGCGGTGATCTGCGAAGTGATCAAGGACGACGGCACGATGGCGCGTCTGCCGGACCTGCTCGAGTTCAGCAAGGAACACGGCCTGAAGACCGGCACGATCGCCGATCTGGTTCACTATCGCAGCCGCACCGAATCGATCGTCGAGCGTATTTGCGAACGCACGATGCAAACCGCGCACGGCGCGTTCCGCGCGGTCATGTATCTCGATCAGCCGAGCGGCCAGCCGCACATCGCGCTGGTGCGCGGCACGCCGATGCCCGATCGAGACACGCCGGTGCGCGTGCACGAGCCGCTGTCGGTGCTCGATCTGCTCGAAGTCGGCGAATCCACCCATTCCTGGACGCTGGACGCGGCCATCAAAGAAATCGCAGAACGCGATCTCGGCGTGGTCGTGCTGCTGAACTGCGGCGACTCGAAAGATCATCTGATCGACGTCTTCAAGGCGTTCGACTCGAAGGAAAAAGCGGACGCGCTGAAGCGCCGGCCGGTCGACTTCAAGACCTACGGCATCGGCGCGCAGATTCTGCGCGAACTCGGCGTGGGCAAGATGCAGGTGCTGTCGAACCCACGCAAGCTCGGCAGCATGTCGGGTTATGGTCTCGAAGTCACGGGCTTCATTCCGATGCCCGGCAGCAAAACGCAAGCCCCGCAAGTCTGATCCTGCCACTCACGCGCCTCGCGCCCACTCAAACACTACGGAATTCATATGGAAATCGGACAATACCAACCGAATCTCGACGGCGACGGACTGCGCATCGGCATCGTCCAGGCGCGCTTTAACGAACCCGTCTGCAACGGCCTCGCCGACTCCTGCATCGAAGAACTCGAACGCCTCGGCGTGACCGGCCAGGACGTGCTGCTCGTCACGGTACCGGGCGCCCTGGAAATCCCGCTCGCGCTGCAAAAGCTCGCGGAAAGCGCGCAATTCGACGCGCTGATCGCGCTCGGCGCGGTGATCCGCGGCGAGACCTACCACTTCGAGCTGGTTTCGAACGAAAGCGGCGCGGGCATCACGCGCATCGGCCTCGACTTCGGCATTCCGGTCGCGAATGCCGTGTTGACCACCGAGAACGACGAGCAAGCCGTCGCGCGCATGACCGAGAAGGGTCGCGACGCCGCGCGCGTGGCTGTCGAAATGGCGAACCTCGCGGTCGCGCTCGAGCAGCTCGGCGGCGATGACGACGAAGATGAAGACGAAGGCGACGAGGAAGAGGCATGAAGAGCGCACGCCGACGCTCCCGCGAACTGGCCACGCAGGGGCTTTACCAGTGGCTGCTGTCGGGCTCGCCCGGCGGTGAGATCGACGCGCAACTGCGCGGCGCGCAAGGTTACGACAAGGCTGACCACGAGCATCTGAACGCGATCCTGCATGGCGTGATGCGCGATTCCGAAGCGCTTTCCGCCGCGATCGCGCCGTGCCTCGACCGTCCGATCGATCAACTGTCGCCGGTCGAACGCGCGGTGCTGCTGGTCGCCGCGTTCGAACTGAAGAATCACGTCGACATTCCGTATCGCGTGGTCATCAACGAAGCGGTCGAGCTGACCAAGACGTTCGGCGGCTCGGACGGCTACAAGTACGTGAACGGCGTGCTCGACAAGCTCTCGGCGCAACTGCGCGCCACCGAAACGCAGGCGGCTCGCAAGAGCTGAGCGCGGCGCCGGTGGGGCCATGCCGCGCATCGGCTCCTTGCCACGTCGCACTGCACAGGGCGAAGCACCTCGATCGCCCGCGAGGACGGCGCTGCGCGCATCGATGAGCGCATCGTTTGATGGGTAGGCGCCGTCCTGCTTCTGAACTGGACTGACCGTATGAACTCCGTGACCGAACCTCTCGTGCGGCTTGCCGCGCGCGTCGATGCCATCCAGCCTTTCTACGTGATGGAACTGGCCAAGGAGGCCACGCTGCTCGAACGCGCGGGGCGCGACATCATTCACATGGGCATCGGCGAGCCGGATTTCACGGCGCCCGAGCCGGTCATCGAGGCGGCCGCGAGCGCGCTGCGCCGCGGCGTCACGCAGTACACCAGCGCGCTCGGCGTGCACGCGCTGCGCGATGCGATTTCCGCACATTACGCCGAGTTCTACGGCATCGACGTGGATCCGGCGCGGATCGTGGTCACGGCGGGCGCGTCTGCGGCGCTGCTGCTGGCCTGCGCGGCGCTCGTCGATCGCGATGACGAAGTGTTGATGCCCGACCCGTGCTATCCGTGCAACCGCCATTTCGTGATCGCCGCCGAAGGCAAGCCGGTGATGGTGCCGAGCGGGCCGGCCGAGCGCTTCCAGCTGACCGCCGCCGACGTCGAACGCCTGTGGGGCGAGCGCACCCGCGGCGTGCTGCTCGCGTCGCCGTCGAATCCGACCGGCACGTCGATCGAGCCCGCCGAACTCCAGCGCATCGTCAAGGCCGTGCGCGCGCGCGGCGGCTTCACGATCGTCGACGAGATCTATCAGGGCCTCAGCTACGACGCGAAGCCGGTGTCGGCGCTGTCGTTCGGCGACGACGTAGTCACCGTCAACAGCTTCTCGAAGTACTTCAACATGACCGGCTGGCGCCTCGGCTGGCTCGTCGTGCCGCCCGCGATGGTCAGCGCGCTCGAAAAGCTCGCGCAGAACCTGTTCATCTGCGCGTCGGCGCTCGCGCAGCACGCGGCGCTCGCCTGTTTCGAGCCGGAGACGATCGCGATCTACGAAGCGCGGCGCCTCGAATTCAAGCGACGCCGCGACTTCATCGCGCCGGCGCTCGAATCGCTCGGCTTCTCCGTACCGGTGATGCCGGACGGCGCGTTCTACGTGTACGCGGACTGCCGTGGCGTCGCGCATCCGGCGGCCGGCGACAGCGCGGCGCTCACGAAGGCGATGCTGCACGATGCCGGGGTCGTGCTGGTGCCGGGCATGGACTTCGGCACGCACGCGCCGAAGGACTACATCCGGCTGTCGTATGCGACCGCGTATCCAAAGCTCGAAGAGGCGGTCGAGCGGCTGGCAAAGCTGTTCGGGCGGCATTGACGCATCGGGATTGATTCGGCAGCAACCGGCCTGCCAGACGCAAAAAAAAAGGACACCTGCGAGGGTGTCCTTTTTTGCGTCTGGCACGGCAACGTCTAACTCAAGCCCCCAGCTCCGACGCCGACGCCACGTGGCGCGTCGTCGAATTGGCGCTCGCGTCGTCCTGATCGGCCGGCTGCGTGTGCACCGCCGACGTCGCCGGACTCAGCGCGTGACCGCCTTGCAGCGTCACCTCAACGCGCTTACCGTTGCCACCGCTCGTCGCCGCGGCTGGCGCCGGCGTTGCCGACGCGGTCAGCACCGGAGCTTGCGGCGCATTGATCGGCACCTTACGGCCCCGCGCGACGTCGCGCAGACGGCCGCGCTCGGCCATCACCTTCGCGCCGTAGCCGCCGTCATCCGGCGTGGTCGAGCCGACGTACAGACGCAGACCGCCCGGCAGAGAGCCGCCACGCGCGATGCAATCCTTCAGCACGAGCGCGCCGACCTTGATGTTCGCGAGCGGCTCGAGCGCCGCGCTTTGGCCACCGAAATACTGGAACTTGTCCGAATGCACCTTCGACATCACCTGCATCAGGCCCTGCGCGCCGACGCCGCTCTCGGCGTACGGATTGAAGCCCGATTCGATCGCCATCACTGACAGCAGCAGCAGCGGATCGAGGCCGACTTCGCGGCCGGTGTCGAACGCGGCTTTTACGAGCTCGCCGACGGGTTCCTGAGCTACGCGATAACGCCGCGCGAGGTACGACGCGACCAGGTCCTGCTCGCGGCTCGACACGAGCACGCGATCATCGCGCGCATCGGCGGACACGCGCTGCTGCGGGATCAGACGTGCGAGCGCGCTGACGCCCTGCATCGTGCGCGGATCGAGGCCGTTGAGCGCGGCGGCGCTCGTGCCCGACGTGCCAGCGCCGTCGAACGCGCCGTCGAAGCTGGTGGTGGCCGCGGTGAGGGTCATGCTGCCGTCGTTCGAGTCATCGGTGCGACTCGGCGCGGTCAGCGTGGTCGGCGAATTGGCCGACAGCGATTCGTCGGAGGATGCGCCGGCGTTTCTGGTCGGTCCGATGGCAGGCAGCGGATTGCCCTGCAGCAGGCGGGCGGGGCCCGCTTGCACGGCGGCGGAAATAACCGGCATCAAACGCGCGGCGAGCGCGCCGCGCCACGTCGGCATCAGCCACAGTGCGAGAGCCAGCACTACGGCGATCCCGCCGACAATACTGAACAGGTGATGACTCAATCGCGTCCCGCGGCGCAGCGCACCGCGCACAACCTGCGCAATACGCTCATCGGGACGCCACGATAACCAGGCGTTCATTCAGATCTCCCATCTTGCATGATCCGCGAACTCCGCCGGGACAAATCAGGCGGTACAGCGCGCTCGCAGAGTCAAGACATCGCGTGCTCTCTGGTTGAGCAGCAGCGACGTCGGGAAAACGGCAACAAATACCGTTTGGGGAGCCATCTCAAAAACAGCCCACACATACTCGATGTGTATCGGGCTTGGCTCCCACGCGAAAAACCAGCGTTGGTGGACGCTGGTGAGGGACTTCAATAATGCCGTTCTACCCTGCAGGGAAGCAAAACGGTGACGCGCTGCGTCTGAGGACCGGGGGCGACGGTAAAAAGGTTAACGCCCTGCAACCCAATGTGGACGGATTCTATGCACGGTTTTATAGATCGTCAACACTATAGAATGCAAGAACTATAACTATTTGTAATTATGAACAGTGTTCAGTCGCCCGAAAACCGCGCTCAATGCGCGTTTCGCGCGATCCGACCCTGGCTGTTTGGATTAGACCATTTGGTTGATCTACGTGCGGTGGCCAACGCAGGTAAAATCGACAATCGTTTTTGGCGCAGATAGGTACCAACGCCGTCCCTCCTGCCCTCCCCGTCCTATGCGCCGCGCATGCGGCCCTGAACCGTCACAGATGAAATACAAAGACTTACGCGATTTCATCGGCCGCCTCGAGGCGATCGGTGAATTGCGCCGAATTTCGCAAAAAGTGTCGCCGAATCTCGAAATGACCGAACTGTGCGACCGTGTGCTCCGCGCGGGCGGCCCGGCTCTGTTGTTCGAGAACACCGAACGGCACGCGTTCCCGGTGCTCGGCAATCTGTTCGGCACGCCGCGCCGCGTCGCGCTTGGCATGGGTATCGATGCCGAAGCCGGCGCGGGCGATCAGGCGGCGCTCGAATCGCTGCGCGACGTCGGTCGGCTCCTCTCCGCGTTGAAGGAACCCGAGCCGCCGAAAGGGCTCAAGGACGCCGGCAAGCTGCTGTCGCTAGCGAAGGCCGTGTGGGACATGGCCCCAAAGACGGTCAGCGCACCGCCCTGCCAGGAAATCGTCTGGGAAGGCAATGACGTCGACCTTGCCAAATTGCCCATCCAGACCTGCTGGCCCGGCGATGCCGGGCCGCTGATCACCTGGGGTCTGACCGTCACGAAAGGGCCGAACAAGAGTCGACAAAACCTGGGTATCTATCGCCAGCAACTGATCGGGCGTAACAAACTGATCATGCGCTGGCTCGCGCATCGCGGCGGCGCGCTCGACTTTCGTGAGTTCGCGCTGAAAAATCCCGGCAAGCCGTATCCGGTGGCCGTCGTGCTCGGCGCGGACCCGGCGACGATTCTCGGCGCGGTCACGCCGGTGCCCGACACGCTGTCCGAATACCAGTTCGCCGGCCTGCTGCGCGGCGGGCGCACCGAGCTCGCGAAATGCGTCACACCGGGCGTCGACGGTCTGCAGGTCCCCGCGCGTGCCGAGATCGTGCTCGAGGGCTTCATCTATCCGCAGGAAGGCGCACCCTCGCCCGCCCCGGCGGGCGCACCGCCGCGTCCGTCGAAGGGCGCGTCGGCCACGTACGAACACGCGCTCGAAGGCCCGTATGGCGATCACACCGGCTACTACAACGAACAGGAGTGGTTCCCGGTCTTCACGGTCGAGCGCATCACGATGCGCCGCGACGCGATCTATCACTCCACCTACACCGGCAAACCGCCCGACGAGCCGGCGGTGCTCGGCGTCGCGCTGAACGAAGTGTTCGTACCGCTGCTGCAGAAGCAGTTCACCGAGATCACGGACTTCTATCTGCCGCCCGAAGGCTGCAGTTATCGCATGGCGATCGTGCAAGTGAAGAAGAGCTACCCCGGCCACGCAAAACGCGTGATGTTCGGCGTGTGGAGCTTCCTGCGGCAGTTCATGTATACGAAGTTCATCGTCGTCGTCGATGAGGACGTCAATATCCGGGACTGGAAGGAAGTGATCTGGGCGATCACCACGCGAGTGGACCCGACGCGCGACACGGTGCTCGTCGACCGCACGCCGATCGATTATCTCGATTTCGCGTCGCCGGTAGCCGGCCTCGGCTCGAAGATGGGGCTCGATGCAACCAACAAGTGGCCGGGCGAAACCGACCGCGAATGGGGCCGCCCGATCGTGATGGACGACGCGGTCAAGCAGCGTGTCGATAGCCTGTGGAACGAGTTGGGCCTCGGCCTGTAACGCGCGCCGGACAACACAATCAATAACGGATGGAGCGCTCGCGCGCATGCACGCTTTCTCAATGATGTCGGACGGCTTTTTTCTGTCCTTGTCGCTGTGCCTCGATATCGGTCTCGTCAACGTGGCGATCATTTCGCTGACGCTGTCGCACGGCTTTCGGCCGGGCTTCTGGCTCGGGCTCGGCTCGTGCGTCGGCGATCTCATTTACGCGACGCTCGCGCTCGCGGGCATGGCCGCGCTGCTCCAGTTCGAATCGGTGCGCTGGGTCGTATGGATCGGCGGCGCGGCGATCCTCCTGTTTCTCACCTGGAAGATGGCGCGTGAAGCGGTGTTCCCAGCCACGGCGCCAGCCGTTGCCGGCGAATGCGACGCGGCTGCGCCGCATCAGTCGGCATGGCGCGGGTTTCTGCGCGGCGTGCTACTCGCGGTGTCGTCGCCCTCGGCGATCCTGTGGTTCGCGGCGGTCGGCGGCGCGCTGATCGCGAAGGCCGGCGCAACGAGCCCGACAACCGCGCTGATCTTCCTCGGCGGATTCTTTCTGGGCGGCCTGTGCTGGACGCTTTTCATCTGCGGGCTCGGCAGCCAGGGACGCAAGCGCGCGGGCGCCGGTCTGCTGCGCGCGTGTCACGTCCTGTCAGCGCTGCTGTTCGCCTATTTCTCGTACAGCGTGATCGTCAACGGGTATCGCGATCTGATCGTGCAGAGCACCGCGCAAGTGGCAAGCTGAAGCGGCTCGCGAACAAAAAAAAACGGCTCGCATCGGCGAGCCGTTTTCTTCATGCGACTCGACGTGAGCCGCTCATGCGAGGTACTGCGCGAGCTTCGGCAGATCGACATTGCCACCGCTCACCACCACGCCGACGCGCTTGCCCTTCACCGGCACGACGCCGTTCAGCACCGCCGCCGCCGCGAGACAACCAGTCGGCTCGACGACGATCTTCATGCGCTGCGCGAAAAAGCGCATCGTCTCGATCAGTTGCGCATCGCTGACCGTTTCGATTCGCGCGACGAGCTGGCGGATGACCGCGAACGTGTAATGGCCCAGATGCGTCGAGGCGGCGCCATCGGCAATCGTGCGCGGCGTGTCGATATGAACGATCTCGCCGCGTGCGAGCGACTGCTGGCCGTCGTTGCCCGCCTCGGGCTCGATGCCGATCACCGTGCAGGCCGGGCTCAGCGCGGCCGCCGACAATGCGCTGCCACTGATCAACCCGCCGCCGCCAAGACACACGAACAACATGTCGAGCGGACCGGTTTCGTCGATCAGTTCTTTGACCGCGGTGCCCTGGCCGGCGATCACGTGCGGATGATCGTACGGCGGAATCAGCGTCATGCCGCGCTCTTCGGCGAGCCGGCGGCCGATTTCCTCGCGATTTTCCTTGTAGCGGTCGTAGGTAATCACTTCGCCGCCGTAGCCTTTGGTCGCGGCAACCTTGGCCTCGGGTGCGTCGTGCGGCATCACGATCGTCGCGTGAATACCGGCGAGGCGCGCCGACAGCGCGATCGCCTGCGCGTGATTGCCCGACGAATAGGTCAGCACGCCCGCCTTGCGCTGCTCCTCGTCGAAATGCGAAATCGCGTTGCACGCGCCGCGGAACTTGAACGCGCCCATGCGCTGGAAGTTTTCGCACTTGAAGAACACCGACGCGCCAGTGCGCTCGTCGAACGTGCTCGACGTCAGAACGGGGGTGCGGTGCGCGACGCCTTCGAGACGCGCGGCGGCGTCGAGGACGTCATCGAAGGTGGGAGCGGGAAGCGCTTGCATCGGCGAAACTCTCCTGGAGCGGTGGCGAAGCCGCCATTCTCCCAGCTTCCTCAATGCTTTGGAACGGCGCTCGCGCGAGCGCGCGACACCAGCCAGGAACGCTGCGGAAAGCAAAAAGCCAGCGAGGCAAAAAGAAACGACGTAACCCGGCACAAGCCGGCGTTACGTCGTCGACGTTCCCACGCGCGTCAAGCGCGCCCGCACTTCTTAACGACGATAGTACGGGTGCCCGTAGCCGCGATAGTAGCCATGGTAGCCGTGGTAGTAGCCACGATAGTAAGGTCGGCCATAGCCGTAATAGCCTCCGACCACCACCGGAGCCGGTGCGACCACAATCGGCGGCGCGTACACCGGCGGAGGCGGCGGCGCGTAATAGACAGGCGGCGGCGCCGCATAGACCGGATAGGCCGGCGCGATCGGCACCCCAAGGCCGATACCGACGGAAACACCTGCCTCAGCAGCCCCGGCAAGTCCCAAGCCGAGTGCGGCTGCAACGACAAACGGAACGATCTTTTTCACTTCTATTCTCCTAGCGCGGCCTGCCAAGGTCGCCGACTGCGCATGCCTCGCATGCTCTGGACACAATGTATCTAAAAAGCCCCGGCCGAACTGTTCGCATTTGTTGCAAATTGCAAAGGGGAGCCCAGGCGTTTTGCCGAGCGCGGCGCGAGCTTGCCGACCCGCCGTCCCGCCCTGAGCGAAATCAGCCGGGAATCAAGGGGTTGCGCGCGGGCGACGGGCCGCGCGTCACAGGTCTGATCGAGCCCGGGGGTTTGAGTTCGCGCATCGGTAATCTTTAATTACAAATTCGCTTCAATCCTGACAGCCGAAAGGAATTTCCCAATAAAAAATGCCCAGCTCAATGGCTCGAGCCGGGCATTTTCTCACCTGCAAAGACGGCGCGACTAACCGACCTTCACGTACACGAATTCGCGGGACACGTTGGGCGGCACGTATGCGCCGCTGATCTGCACGCGCGGCTTAAGGCGCTTTTTCTGATCCCACCAGCGACGGCGCTGGGCGTGCGTCAGGAACCGCAAGTGCTTTCGGTAAGAAAAAATACTCATCTCGACCCTCCCGAAATTCCGACTGTGAACGAAGTATTGAAAATACGACTGCCAAACCGGCTCATCGACCACTGTTCCTGTCACGTACGATTGTGAACAGTTTTCACACCCGTGGGCGTCACGCCACCCGATGACCGACGGTTGGCGCCATATCGCCCGCAAACTCATCCGACGACCGCTGTCGAACCGTGCAAGGGGCCGGATCGCGCCCGCGCTTCGCCGGATGCGAGATACTGCTGCTTTCCCGTTCACACGATCCGTCTGGAGCAGGTGACCATGTCCCAGTCTTCCTTGCCGCGCGTCGGCTTCATCGGCGCGGGGCGGCTCGCGCGTTGTGTCGCGCTCGCGTTTGCGCGCGCCGGCTATCCGGTCACCGCGGTGGCGAGCCGCTCGGCCAGTTCCGCGCGCCGGCTCGCCGCCCAGATCGCACACTGCGCGGCCTCTGACGACCCGCAACAGGTCGTCGACGCCGCCGATATCGTTTTTTTAGCCGTTCCTGACGACAGCATCGGTACGACAGCGCACACACTTCGCTTTGGAGGCGATGCGGCAAGCCACCCCGGCAAGGCGCTCGTGCACTGCAGCGGCGCCTCGCCGGTCGAACTGCTCGCACCAGCGCGGGATCAGGGCGCGGCGATCGGCGGCTTTCATCCGTTGTATCTATTTAGCGGCGAGTTCGCCGATCTCGAGCGTATCGTCGGCTGCTCGGTGACGATCGAAGCCGACGGCGAACTGAAGGAGACGCTGACCGCGCTCGCGCTCGCGCTGCGCTGCCATCCGCTGTCGATTCCGCCGGGCGGCCGCATGCTGTATCACGCCGCCGCGCATTACGCGGCGAGCTTCGCGCTCTGCAGCCTCGCCGAATGCGTGGCGTTGTGGCGCACGCTCGGCTTCGCCGAAGACGACGCGCTGCGCGCGCTGCTGCCGATGCTCGCCGGCACGATCGAAACCGCGCGCGACAAGGGCCTGCCGAACGCGCTCGCGGGGCCGGTATCGCGCGGCGACGCGGGTGTCGTCGAGAAGCAGCTTGCGCTGCTCGAAGGCTTCGGCGGCGACCATGCCGCGCTGTATGGTCTGCTGACGCGCCGCGCGGTCAATCTCGCCCGACGTCGCGCAACGCCGGCCGCGACGATTGAAGCGATCTCCGAAGCTGTGGAAAAATCGCTGGGCCGCTCGCTGAATCAGGCCGCGGCAGGTGCAAGCGTCAAGTAAGCCGTGATAATGTGACGTCCGGCACGCTGGGCGAACCACGCGACGACCCGCGCCGCGCTTCGGGACCAACAGACGAGAACGCACAATGATCAAGGTCAGCATCCTCTACCCGTACCGGGAAAACGGCCGCTTCGACATGGACTACTACTGCGCGACCCATATGCCGCTCGCGGCGAAGCTGTTCGGGCCGGCGCTGAAAGGCTGGTCGGTCGACGCGGGCCTGAACGCCGGGCCGCCCGGCACGCCACCGCCTTACGTGGCCGCGGGACACTTCCTGTTCGATAGCGCGGATGACTTCTATAAAGTGTTCAAGCCCGCGTCCGAGCAACTATTAGCGGATATCCCGAACTACACCGACGGCGGCAACGGCACGATCCTGATCAGCGAGGTCCGGACTTCCGTGTGATGCCGGACAGACAGCCATCGGGAGGCGGCGCGCAATGACGTCGAACCTCCGGTTGGCTAACCGGGTAAATCCAGAAAACCGCCGGCGCGCACCGATCGGGCGACGCCGGCAGCCCGCGGCCGGTCGGCGGCCGCCATCAGAAGCATAAGGACACGAGATGTTTGGCGATATCGCCCGTTTTCTGCTCAATACCGTTTTCACGCTGTTTGGCGCCGCGCTGCTGTTGCGCGCGTGGTTGCAGGTTGTGCGCCTGCCGCCGTACAACCCGGTCTCGAACGCCGTGCTGCAGGCGACCAACTGGATCGTGCTGCCGCTGCGGCGCATCCTGCCGAGCACGCGCAACATCGACTGGGCGAGCGTGGTCGCGACGCTGATCGCCGCGATCATCTATGTCGTCCTGATGATCGTGCTGACGGGCGCCGATCCGCTGACGCTCGTGCCGACGCTGCTGATCGTCGCGGTGCTCACCGCGATCAAGTGGGCGCTCAATCTGATCATCTGGATGACGATCCTGATGGCGCTGCTGTCGTGGCTCAATCCGCGTTCGCCCGCGATGCCGATTCTGTATCAGCTGACCGCGCCGTTTCTGAATCCGTTGCGCCGCGTGCTGCCGAAATTCGGCGGTATCGATCTGTCGCCGATCCTGCTGTTCGTGATCGTGCAGGTGCTGCAGATGGTCGTCACGCGCGCGGCGGTTCAGCTGACTTATTTTGTGATCTGAGCTGATTGCGGGAAAGTTGGGCTGACGCGCGGCGGCCGCTTGAGTCGGCGCGGCTTCTACACGGCTGCCGCGAAACCGCGGCTCTCCCCCGTCCGGAACACCGACACCGTCTGCTTCATCCTGCGCGCCTGCGTCTCGAGCGATTGCGCGGCCGCCGCGGCCTGTTCGACGAGCGCCGCGTTCTGCTGCGTGGTCTCGTCCATCTGCGTGACGGCCTGGCCGACCTGGTGAATGCTGCGGTTCTGCTCTTCGGAGGCCGTTGCGATCTCGCTGACGATATCCGAGACGCGATGAATCGCGGCCTTGATATCCGACATCGTTGTGCTGACTTCGGCTGCCTGCTGCGTGCCGCCTTCGATGATCGCGACCGACGTCGTGATCATCTCCTTGATCTCCTTGGCCGCGCTCGCCGAGCGCTGCGCGAGGTTGCGCACCTCGCTCGCGACCACCGCGAAACCGCGCCCCTGCTCGCCCGCGCGCGCGGCCTCGACCGCCGCGTTCAACGCGAGAATATTGGTTTGGAACGCGATGCCCTCGATCACGCCGGTGATCTCCGAGATCTTCGTCGAACTGCCGCTGATATCACCGATGGTGCGCACCATGCCCTCGACGGCAGTGTTGCCGGTGTTGGCGACCTGTGCCGCCTCAGTCGCGAGCGCGCTCGCGTTGCGCGCGTTGTCGCTGTTGCGGCTGACGGTCTGCGTCAACTCCGACATGCTCGCTGCGGTCTCTTCGAGCGAAGCGGCCTGCTCTTCGGTGCGAGCGGACAGATCGATGTTGCCGCTCGCGATCTGCTGCGAAGCGATGCTGACCGACTCGGCGCTTTCGCGGATCGAACCGATCGTCGCCGCGAGACGCTCCTGCATGTGCGTGACCGCGCGCAAGATGCTGCCGTCGTCGGCGGCGCCGGTGTGCAGTCGCTGGCTCAAGTCGCCGCCCGCGATCTGCTCGACGACCTTCGCGACTTCGGCCGGTTCGCCACCGATCTGCCGCACGACCGCGCGCGTCACCAGCAGCCCCAGGCCGATCGCAACCGCGACGCCGACGACCGCGCAGCTCGCGATCCACCAGGTCACCGAGCGAACCATCTCGACGCCGTTCGCGACACGCTGTCTGGCCAACTCATCCCGCACGTCGGACAGCTTGATCATCAGCGTGCGCAGCTTGACGTGCAGGGGGTCGGTGGTCGATTTGAGCTCGGCGAGCGCGCCGGTCTGATCGCCCTGATCGGCCAGCGCCATCACCTTCGCGACCGAACTCATATAGGCCGGATAGGCGGCGTCGAAGTCGCTCAGCAATTGCTTCTGCGCGTCGGTGGTCGCATGCTTGCGCTCGTAGTCGAATGCCGACAGGATCGCCGCTTCACCGCCGTGATTCAGGCGCACCGTATCAGCGCGGCCTGCCGGCTCCGGATTCAGAATGTACGAATAGAGGCGCCGGAAGTGCGAAGCCGCCTGCCACGCGGCGGTGCCGTCGTCGCGCACAGGCACGAATTCGCGGTCGTACATTTCGGTTTGCATCGTCGCGACTTCGCGCACCTTCAGCACACCGACGGTGCCGACGATGGCCGTCACGAACGCGCACAGCATCAACGAGCCGACAAGCTTCTGGCTCAGTTTCAGATTGGAAAGCCACTGCATCTTGGGAAAATCTCTTGATCGGGATGGGAAGCGCCGGGTTCGTGCCGGCTTGCGGGTGCGCAAGCGCGCGGTGTTGGGCTGTATTTGCGTTAACGGCAGGCGCAGACACAGTCTGAAGGCTCGCGCCGTTCGAACCGCAGAAGCGAAAAGACGGGTCGGCTGCTCGTGCGCGCGAACCATACCTCTGCCCAAACGGCTCAAAAGCCTGTAAAATCGCGAGTTCTGCGGGCGTCGTATAATGGTAATACCCTAGCTTCCCAAGCTAGAGCCGTGGGTTCGATTCCCATCGCCCGCTCCACTTTCCCGCTGAGTGTTCAGCGGAATCCAGCAAGAGCCGCCTCCCTGAAGGCGGCTTTTTTGTAGTGGCAACGGCCCGGCACAGCGCGCAAGCCGCGCAGCCCTAACCCTTGCAGTAGCATCGACGATGATCCACGATCCAAACGACTCCGGTCTCCCGGACGACTCCCCGACCCCCACGAGCGCAGCCGACCAGCCCGCCGGCAACGAGACGAACGACGTCGACGGCACGCCGGGTGCAACGCCGGCAGATACGCTTCATCACCGCCGCATCCGCAGCTTCGTCACGCGCGCGGGTCGCGTGTCGACCGGCCAGCGCCGCGCGCTCGATGAGTTCGGCCCGCGCTTCGTCGTGCCCTATGCGCCACAACAACCCGACTGGACCGGCGTGTTCGGCCGCGAAGCGCCGCGCGTGCTGGAGATCGGCTTCGGCATGGGCGCCACCACCGCGGAGATCGCCGCGCACCGTCCCGCCGACGACTTCCTGGGCGTCGAAGTCCACGAGCCCGGCGTCGGCGCGTTGCTGAAGTTGATCGGCGAGCAGTCGCTGACGAACATCCGCATCATCCAGCACGACGCGGTCGAAGTGCTCGAGCACATGATCGCGCCCGACAGCCTCGACGGCGTGCACATCTTTTTCCCCGACCCGTGGCACAAGGCGCGCCATCACAAGCGCCGGCTGATCCAGCCGAAGTTCGTCGCGCTGCTCGTGTCGCGTCTGAAGCCGGATGCGTATCTGCATTGCGCGACCGACTGGCAGAACTACGCCGAACAGATGCTTGAAGTGCTCGGCGCCGATCCGCGGCTCGAAAATACCGCCGACACCTACGCGCCGCGGCCCGACTATCGTCCGGTGACGAAGTTCGAGCGGCGCGGCCTGCGGCTCGGACACGGCGTGTGGGATCTCGTGTTCCGCAAGCGCAGCGCCGCGTAACGCGACGGGACGGCAAGCCAACGAAAAAAAGGTCCGCATACGCGGACCTTTTTTCATCGCACGGCAAATCTCAATCGGCCCAGCTCAACCCGCCGCTATAACCGATCAGCAGGATCAGCAGGCCAAAGCCGATCCGATACCACGCGAACACCGTGAAGTCGTGCGACGCGACATAGCGCAGCAGCCAGCGGATGCAGACGAACGCACTGACGAACGCGGCCGCGAAGCCGAGCGCGAAGCTGCCGAGCGCATCGGTGGTGAGCAGGTGCCAGTCCTTGTACAGCTCGTAGGCCGTCGCGCCGAAGATGATCGGAATCGCGAGAAAGAATGAAAACTCGGTCGCGGCGCGGCGCTCGATGCCGAACAGCATGCCGCCGATGATCGTCGAGCCCGAGCGCGAGGTCCCCGGAATCAGCGCGAAGCACTGCGCAAGGCCGACTTTCAACGCATCGAGCGGGCTCAGATCGTCGATGCTGCGCACCCGCACCGCCGCGTCGCCGCGCGCGCGCTGGCGCGCCTCCGCCCACAGGATCACGACGCCGCCCGCGACCAGCGCAAACGCGACCGGCACCGGTGAAAACAGCGCCTCCTTGATCGACTTCTCGAACAGCAGGCCGAGCACGACTGCCGGAATCGTCGCAATGATCACGTTCAGCGCGAAGCGGCGCGCCTCGGGCTGGCTCGGCAGCCCCACGATCACGTTGCCGATGCGGCGGCGAAACTCCCAGCACACAGCGAGAATCGCGCCGAGCTGGATCACGACATCGAAGGTCTTCGCGTGCTCGTCGGAGAAATCCAGCAGACTGCCGACGACGATCAGATGCCCGGTGCTCGACACCGGCAGGAACTCCGTCAAACCCTCGACCACGCCGAGAATCAGCGCCTTGCAAGCCAGTAGCCAGTCCATCCGTGCCCCTTATCGCGGTAGGTTACTGCAACGAAATGGGGCCGCACGGTCATGACTGGCATGCGCGGCCCTCGTGGCCGCGCATGCCAGTCATCTTTCGACGATCTGCACGCGTATGCCGTTTGTAAGGATGGTGATTGTACCGGGTTCGTAGTTGGCGCCGGCAAATTGCAGCTGCTCGGGCTTGAACGTGTAGATCGGATAGTTGGTCAGCAATTGGGTCGCGAGCAGCGCCGCGGCCGCGTTGATCTGCTGCGTGTACATCTGCGCCTCGCCGCTCACACTGACGTTGTCGACACTCGGCGATTTGAGGATCACCGAACGGCTCGCCGCGTCGTATGCAAGTTCACTCGACAGCGTGAACACGCCATCGACCGGCTGCTGCAGGAACGGACTCGCGAAACGCGCGTCGAGCTTCACCTGCACGCGGTTCGCATCGGGCAGCATGCCCACCACCGGATTGCTCAGCGCGACGTCGAACACCTGCGACACCGTGCGCTGATACGGGAACTTGCGCTGCACGGCCTCCTGCACCTGCTTCTGCGAGAACGTGTAGTGCGACGGCATGAACGGAAACGTCGGGCTCGCGCAAGCCGCGAGCGACACAGTGATGCCAAGCACGCTGCAGCCGGTCAGCGCAGCGCGCAGAAAGCGGCGCCGGGCCGGCGCTGCGGGTCGAGTCATGCGAAATCTCCTGTGGAAGCCCTTGCGGACATCGGCTTGCGTTGACGGGTGTGGTCAGCGACGGCGTTTACCGCATGCCGCGCGTCATGGATGGGATGCCGGTTGTGTTTGCGCCTCGAGTCGCGTGAGCCACGCGAGCGCTTCGCCGCGATTCGCGCCACACATCTCGAGTTGCGGCTGCAGACCCGAGCAGCACGCGGGCCGCTCCGGCCGCCCGAAGATCGCGCAGCGCAGATCGTCACCGAGTTGCACGCAGCGAACGCCCGCCGGCTTGCCGTTCGGCATGCCTGGAATCGGGCTCGAAATCGACGGCGCGATACAGCACGCGCCGCAATCGGGACGGCACGCGTGAGCGTCCATCCGTGCACTGTTCAACCTTTGATCCACGTCATCTTTCCTGAACTCAAACCTTGGCAACGTGTTGCCAGACCCGCATTGTGCCACTGCCTGTCCGCGCGACCTCTTTACACAATCGGGTCCCGCGGGCACGCACGTAAGCTCAAAGCTGCTGACTGACCATGACACGCGGCACGCTGCGAGAGCCGCCCACCGTCCGATACCGCTCATGTCCCAAACCGACACCCTGTTCCGCCCCGACCTGCTCGCGCGCTACAGCGCGAATGGTCCCCGGTATACGTCCTATCCGACCGCGCCGCAGTTCCGCGAATCGTTCGACACCGCCGACTATCACCGCGCGGCCGCCGACCCGAGTTCCGCGTCGACCGATCTGTCTCTGTACTTCCACATTCCGTTTTGCGACACCGTGTGCTTCTACTGCGGCTGCAACAAGGTCGTGACGAAAAATCGCGCGCATGCGCGGCCATACCTTGAGCGGCTCAAACACGAAATCGGTTTGCAGGCGGCGTGTTTCGATACACAGCGGCCCGTATCGCAATTGCATTGGGGCGGCGGCACGCCGACGTTTTTGTCGCATGACGAGATGGCCGAGCTGATGGCCGCGACGCGCGAGCACTTCAAACTTCTGCCCGACGATCTAGCCGAATATTCGATCGAGGTCGATCCGCGCGAGGCGTCGCCCGACACGGTCGCGCTTCTGCGCCGCCTCGGCTTCAACCGGCTGAGCCTGGGCGTGCAGGACTTCGATCCGCGCCTGCAGCAGGCGATCAATCGCATCCAGCCGTTCGAGATGACCGCATCGGTGATGCAGGCGGCGCGCACGTACGGTTTTCATTCGATCGGCGTCGATCTGATTTACGGGCTGCCGCATCAAACCGTCGCGAGCTTCAGCCGCACGCTCGACATGATGCTCAAACTGGCACCGGACCGGCTGTCGGTGTTCGCGTATGCGCACATGCCGCGGCTCTTCAAGATGCAGCGCCAGATGGATCCCGCGACGCTGCCGTCGAGCGAGGAGCGGCTGGCCCTGCTGCAACGGGTCGTCGAACGGTTGACTGAGGCGGGTTATGTGTACATCGGCATGGATCACTTCGCGCTGCCCACCGATGAGCTCGCTCGCGCACAGGCGCAGCGCACGCTGCATCGCAATTTCCAGGGCTATAGCACGCGGGCCGAGTGCGATCTGATCGGTTTTGGCGCCTCGTCGATCGGCAAGGTCGGCGACGTGTACGCGCAGAACGCGCGAGAGCTGCCCCCTTACACCGACTCGATCGATGCGGGCCGGCTCGCGATCGCGCGCGGCATCCGCCTGTCCGCCGACGACCGTCTGCGGCGCGACGTGATCACGCAGCTGATGTGCAACCTCGAACTGCGCTTCGACGAATTCGAAGCGGCGTACGGCATCCACTTCGCCGACACGTTCGCGCCGGAACTCGCGCGTCTGCGTTCATTCGAGGACAACGGGCTGATCTTGCTCGGCGCACGCAAGCTCGAAGTGCGAAGGGCCGGCCGCATGCTCGTGCGCAATCTCGCGATGGTATTTGACCGCTATCTGGGCGAGCAGACGCTCACACGATTCTCGCGCACGGTCTGAGCACCACTCGCCGCGAACGCGCTGTGGCGGGTGAAGGCAATCGACTTGCCGGTCTACCGATTTTCGGCCATAATCTGCGTCTTCCTCGCGCGCTGAACTCCCGATGCGCGCGCTGCAGTATCTGCCCAGGTGGTGAAATTGGTAGACGCAGGGGACTCAAAATCCCCCGCCGCAAGGCGTGCCGGTTCGATTCCGGCCCTGGGCACCAACAGTTGTGCCGGCAAGAGCCGAAGTATTCCAAGAAACCCCGTAAGATCAAGGTCTTACGGGGTTTTTTTATTCTTCGGCGAACCGGATTGACCCGTCGACAGCCGGTGGTATCGGGTGGCATTTTTTGTGGTATCCGCCTCGTTTCTGAGCTTCTCCGACAGGAGATACCACCATGCCGCTGACCGACGCCCAGGTTAGGAACACTCGCTATAACCCTGCGGGAACCGGCAATCGCCTTGCGGATGGCGGCCGCATGTATCTTCAGCTCGCCAAGTTCGGCGCGAAATACTGTCAGCGCGCCGCCATGAACTGCCAGTCGCGAACGACCGGTGAGACTGAACGTCGGTAGCGACCGGCCATTCGCGCCTTCGCGCTGACACATGCAAAACGTCGATCCGCAAGTGGTTTCCTTCAGTCCGTCGCCATGCAGACGGACCAAAGCATTGGACGGTGCCAGATGGGCCAGAAGACGCAGCAGACTCAATCTAGAGAGTGCTGGAACCGAGCAGCCTGAAAAGAACCCGTGGATCGAAGGGTTTCTCGCACCGGGGGCAGCCGGCATAGGCAGGATCGAGCGCCTCCGCGCCATAGCCGGTTGTAAAGACAAAGTCCACGCTATTCTCGGTCAGCCAGTCCGCGATCGCGTACGACTTCTGTCCGTGCAGATTAACGTCAAGCACCACGCCATTAAAGGCGTCCCTATTGGACTGGATGTATGCCAGCGCCTCGTCCGCAAAGCCGATCGGGCCCACAGCCGTTGCACCGGCCTCTTCGATCAGGCCACAAAGCGCTTGTGCAACGACGAAGTCGTCTTCGACAACCAGTATCCGGCGTCCCTGAAGTTCTGTACCCTGTCCCATCAGTTTTCCTCAGGTCTGGTCGGCAGCATTGGAACGTTTTCGCTCAAACGGCATTTCGATCCGGCACCAAATCCCATCGTCACAAAAGAGCAGTTCTGCCTTCGCCCGCAAGGAGTAAGACAGCGCCTGTTCGATCAACTGCCGTCCGTACCCGCGTTTCGAAGGGTCGGGCGGGACGGCCAGACCGCTTTCCCGCCAATCCATCAGAAGCAATGACTGGTCCTGCTGTATGTCTTCCACACGCCAGCGGATATCCAGCCGCCCCTGACGGTCTTTTAGCGCTCCGTATTTCAACGCGTTCGTTGCGAGTTCGTGTATGGCCAGCATGATGTTCTGAACATATTCGAGGCCGAGGGGAACTTTCGGGCCGGTCATGGCAATGTTGTCAGCGTCGACACCGGCGATCGTCTCCACCTCCATGCGTACGATGTCACCCAGATCGACATGCTCGCCCGCCGCTTTTCCGAGAATCCCCTGCAGACGCCCGAGGGCACGCAATCGCGAGGTAAATGCTTCAAGCGGCGGCTCCTTCCGCAAGGTCTGACGCGCGATTGACTCAACGAGTGCGAGAAGATTGCGCGTGCGATGCTGGAGTTCCGCAATGAGCACCTTCTGGCGCGCCTCGGCGTGGGTGAGGCCGGTAATATTCAGGAACGTGACCACCACACCTTCCGCCCGCCGGTCGCCATTCCGGTAGGGCGCGAGACGGACCAGATAATTGATCGCCTGGTCGCTGCTATCGATACGACGCTCGATCACTTCGCCTTCAGTCACCGTGCGCGCGATATCGCTGGCAAGCTCCGGCATATTCAGCGGACTTGCCAGGTCGGTGATGGGCCGTCCCCGGTCGGCCGGACGGATATTGAATACGTCCGTCATGGCTGGCGTGAAGCTGCGAATCACGAGATGCCGGTCCAGAAAAACCGTGGCGACCGCCGTGCTCTCGAACAGGTTTTGCAGATCGCTGTTTGCGCGATCGAGCGCTTCGATCTTCCCGTTCAGTTCGCTATTGACGGTGTGCAGTTCCTCGTTGAGCGAGACCAGTTCCTCCTTCGACGCTTCCAGCTCTTCGTTGGTCGACTGCATCTCCTCATTGACCGAAACAAGTTCCTCGTTCGACGACTTGAGTTCCTCCAGTGCGGTCTCGTATTCCTCGATCACGGATTGCAGGCGCTCGCGTGTGTCGCGGAGTTCCCGTTCCATCTGCACCGTCGTGCCGTCGTGCGCAGCGTGAGCACGACTTAATGCTTCTTCGCGGCTCAGGACCGCCCCCTGATCAATGAACAGAATCAGAAAGAGCGGCTCAACGCCGGGCCGGCTGTTGAGCGGCTCGACCGTCACAGTGACCATCTGCACGCGTCCATCGTCTTCCTCGACCGGTATGCCTTCCTGTGTCACCGAGCGCCCGGATTCGACCGCTTCGCGGAACACCGTTCGTAGTTCGAGGCGAATGCCCTTGCGCGCCATGGTGAATATCTGACGCGAGGGAATGCCGGCGGGCGGTTCGAGATATTTGCCGGTCCGCGCTGAATAGTAGGCAACATCACCGTCGCGATTGACCAGCACGTGAGGCGGCGAAAAGCGCTCTAGCACCTGAGCATCGACCATCTCGCGCAGCGCAACACCGCCAACTTCCGTGCGCCGCGCCGTCAGCTCGCCCGCGCGACCGGTCCGCATCGACGAGACCATCAGCGGGAGTCGAACGTGCGGTGCGGGCACCGACCGGCGACGGAAGATGCGATGTTTTTTCTCGACCGGTGCAAACAGATCGTCGAACTGACTGACGCTTTCCGATGTGCCAAGAAACAGGTAGCCGTCGGGACGCAACGCATAGTGGAACGTCGGAATGACCTGTCCCTGAACATCCTGGCCGAAATAGATCAGCAGGTTACGGCAGGAGACCAGGTCGATCCGAGAAAAAGGCGGGTCGCGAATCACACTGTGCGGCGAGAAGATGCACAGGTCGCGCACCTCTTTGGCCACCACATAACTCGCGCCGTCGGGAATGAAAAAGCGTTTCCGGCGCTCGGGGGACACACCATCGAGCAACTGGCCAGGATATTTGGCTGCGCGCGCAACTGCAAGTGCATGTTCGTCAATATCGCTGGCAAAGATCTGCACCCGGGGCACGCTCGCAAGCTTATCCATGTGTTCGCGCAGCAGGATACCCAGCGAGTAGACCTCTTCCCCGGTCGCGCAACCGGGGACCCAGACGCGCACCACATCGTCCACTCCGCGCTCCTCGAAAAGCCGTGGTATGACGGTATTCGCGAGCTCTTCGAACGCTTCCGCGTCGCGAAAAAAATTGGTCACGTTGATGAGAAGATCGCGGAACAGTGCGCCGACTTCCTGCGAATCGCGCCGCAGGTGTTCGACATAGGCATCGACTGACTCGGCATGGATTACCTGCATGCGCCGCTGCACGCGGCGCATGAAAGTCCTGGTCTTGTAGCCACTGAAGTCGTGACCGAGCTGGCCGCGCAGGATGCCGCAAATCTCCTTTCGCGCGTCATCGATCTGTTGCTGCTCCGCCGCGTTTTTGGCCTTGAAGGCAATATCGTCCAGCACATAGGTGCTACGGGCGAATTCAGCGAGTTTCGGCCCCATCTGTTCAACGGGGATGGCAAAGTCGATGAGCCCCGTGGCGATCGCACTCTCGGGCATGCTTGCGTGCTGCGGCCCGAATCCGTCCGCGATCTGCGCCATGGTGAGACCGCCGTGCTCCTTGACTGCCTTGACCCCGAGCGCGCCATCGGAGTCGCCACCGGACAAGACGATGCCCACCGCCAGTTCGCCCTGGTCATTTGCCAGTTCGCTGAAAAAGATGTCAATGGGCTTGCGCTCGCGCCGGCTTGTACTCTGCACGTGAACCCGGAGATGGCCGTTCCCAATCCCGAGGACCACATTGGACGGCGCCACGTAGACGCTGTTTATCTCCACCGGCATACCGTCGGCCGCGACCTGTACCGGTAGCGCCGTATATCGCGCCATGATCTCGTGCAGCAGGCTCTCACGCTCCGGGCCGAGATGCGTCACGACGACAAGAGCGACGCCGGGCTCGGCGGGCATCCCGCGAAAGAAACCGTCTAGCGCCTCTATTCCCCCGGCCGAGGCGCCGACGCCGGCAACCGGGAACCGCGATGCATCGTTCACAAATCTCTCCCACGCGTTTGCGTCAACAGTTCGCGGTCGTCATCTCGAGTGGCTGAGGCCGGGGTGCGATTGGTCGGCGCAACGGTATTCTGGGTGGACGGTCCCCGGTTCGACAACTATGACTCCAGCAGGCGAAGCGCCTCCCGCACCACCTCGCTCGCCGTGCGGTAACGGCCCGACGGTACTACCTTGTCGTACCCGAGTCTACGGGCGCGCTAACTTCAGATTTTGTCTCACGCAGTGTTCGGCCAGGTGCACCTCGCCGCTGTGATCATGCGAGGTTGATCGTGAAGTTAGGTGATGCCCGAACGCCCGGACACGGGGGAACGGCTGCTTCGGGCGAAACCTGGGACGTTGGCACGAATTTGCCGACCGGAGTAACGGGTCGACTGCCTCGTCTTCAGTAGCGCCCGTGCGCAACGGACATTACTCCTCGTAGGCTGCCATCACCAGCCACATATCGTGCTGACCGTCCCGGATTTCCGCCGCCAGGGCGTAAGGATCACAGGGGTCGCACGTCTGCTCCAGTTGGGTCTGCGCTGCTTGTCCATCGCTGAACGGCCCGGCAGACAACGGACGGACTTCCTGTTTGCCTTCGAACATCGACCGGTCCGTGCGATAAACAAGCGGTTGGCGCTTCCAGTCGTTGAAACAGTCCCTGACGTGCTGGAAATCACCACCGCAGATATTGACCTGATAGTGGATCGCAGACTCCATGATTGAATCTCCTCAGTCCAGCCTCATCGGGAGCTGCGATGTTCCTGAGGGGCGGCTCCCGCCGGCTTCCTCTGCCAATTTGATACCCACTCACTTGCGGGCTAACGTGTGCGGGCTAACGTGTTTTCCGTTACTGGCTGGCGCCCGATGCTGCCGCCGGGCCGCTTGCGCCCATCGCTCCGGTCGCTGCGGGGTTAGTCATCGTGCCGCTACTGCCCGCCGCTGCGCCGCTGGTCTCGCTACTGTTGTCCGCCCGCTTGCATCCAGATGCGCTCATCGCCAGCAGCACGACCGACGCCGCAATTACAAAATGTCTCGCAGTTAGTTTCATCGCAGATTCCTCCTGCCCTGGCTGCAACCCGGCTTTCGGTGAACGGGATGCATGCGACCTGCGGGCCTGTTGCACTTCGACCGGTCATTGGAAGTAGCGCAAATTGCATGCCCCATACACTCGCGCGTCTCCACGAGCGGGCGCTGCAGGCGGATTTAGCGGAAGTGGTGCCGGTCGGGCTTGCGGAGAAAGGCACGCCTAAAATTACAACGCTACGTAAATCTCCCACGTGTCATGCGGATTCGCCGGTACCGCAGTGCAAGGCTGTCGGATGGAGAAAGACACTGCAGGATGCGTATGCAAATAATCGCGGATCGGATCGCTGTCGAGAGAATCGTGACGCCCATGCAGCAGCACGGGCGTGCGCGATACGACCGGCAACTATCATCAGCATTCTCGCGCTGCTGATGATGGGACGATACTTATTCCCATGCCAATGGTGACGCGGCGTTCTCGACCTGATACGCCACAGCCCGGACACCACTTACTGCCTCTGGAGCCCGACCATGTATGCGATGCATTATGAAATCACCTTGCCCGCCGACTACGATATGCAGATCATCCGAAATCGCGTCGCGGACCGCGGGCACATGACCGACACGTTCGCTGGCCTTGGTCTCAAGGCTTACCTGATCCGCGAGCGCGACAAGGCAGGTGCGACGCTCAACCAGTATTCGCCGTTCTACTTGTGGAATGACACCGCTGGTATGAACCGTTTTCTGTGGCAAGGAGGCGGTTTCCAAGGCATCGTCGAATCGTTCGGACGGCCCGTCGTGCTGACATGGTCAGGCCTCTTGTGCCAGCGCGGACCGGCGTCCGGCGCATTGCCTTGCGCGGCGACGCGGGAGCGAGTGGTCGTTCCTCGCGAAGCCGATCTCGCGCAGGCCGCGCGAGATGCGGTCGCTGAAGTCGAGCGTATCGCCAGGCATAGTAGTGTGATCGCCAGTGCCTGTGCGATTGATCCGCGCTCCTGGGAGCGTGTCACCTTCACGCTTTGGGCCGACACACCAGAAGCAGTTGCCCCAGGCGAACGCTACGAAGTGCTGCACTTGTCGCGCCCAGGCTTCGATGAACTGGCGCCGTCAACAGAATAGATAGCAAATGCGCTGTGCGACCGCATTGCAACCGCATCGGCATCAACCAGCCTTCGGCTCTAACCCACTGCCGCGTCACCGACTGCGTTACCCACCCACTTCAATCCCCATAGCCGCCCAGGTGCACTCCGCGGTTTCCTCCCTCGAGCGTTGTCCGACGAACGATGTGGGAGGCCAGAACCGGTCGCTCGCCGGACACATTCAACTGCCGTTTTCGGCGAAAAAACGAACGGTCCGGACCAACACACATATCGCGGAGAAAGGCAGTTCCTGGGTCCCGACGAATGTCGAACCGGGCGCTTCAACTCGCACATGCGCCGGCTTCCGCCCATCCCGCTCATCCAGCGACGCGCGTGGGCAGAAAAACTCAAACCCTCGGCGAGCAGGAAATTCGATCGCCGCGAGGTGGAAGAATTCCAGCGTGCTCAAAGATCAAAACCTGACCTTCACCCCAACTTCGGCGCCCACCGCATGCCCGCCTCCGGTGAACTGACCTTGCACGCTTCCATACACGGACGTGCTTTTCGACACCTGAGCGTCCAGTCCTGCGTCAAGCTTTCCTCCCGGACCGTGAACACTCACTTCGAATGGCACATATCCGTCCGCCGACGAAAAGCCCGTCACCGGATGTCCGAGGAATTCGTTGATGAAGCTCGCCCGCACCCATGCGGTGGCCTTGCGCGCCGGTGCGGTGGCTGTGCCGGGTGCAAACTCCCAGGTTCGGGACAAGCGCACGCCTAGCCGGCCCGTCAGACTTTCGACGTCGCTGAAATTCACGTTTGCCGCGTTGTCGTGCGTCGCGTTCAGATGAATGGTCTGGTACACGAGCTGCGCCTGCAGCTCGATCACGACGCCGTTGCCGACCGCAATCGGATAGCCTCCTTCGACCGAAGCGCCAAGGCCAGTGCCCTCCGAATCCAGGTGGCCTGTGGGTCCGTCTGCCTTGACGTTGTATCGCGTGCCCTGGATGACGTTGTCGACGTACCAGCCGGTCGGGCCGAAGTGCGTCCAGTAAACGCCGACGGTTGCACCGCTAATCCGGTCATTGCCTGCGTCGCTGCCGTCGAAGTGGTCGACGTCGCCATCGATCTCGCCGTATGCGACGTAGAGGCCAGCGTGGTCCGCAGTGTTATCCGGCTGCTTCGATTGATAAACGTCCATGCCCGCCTGTGCCGCATACAGGCGGTAGTCATACGAGGGGCCGTCATTGCTATAGATGCCCGAAGCGCCGCCGTCCCGCGTGCCCGTGATACCGACGATGCGCCCCCAGCCGAGCGCATTGCGCTGCTTCGCATTGCCGCCGGAGGGCATGTCGGCCTGAGGTCCGATCTGGCCGCCCATACGCTCATGAAGCGAATCAAGCAGCACACCTCCGAAGCTCAGTGCCAGTGACGGAAGCGCCGCGTAAAGCGACGTCTCGGGCGCGATAGACTGGCACAGCCGACGCGCCGGGTGGCGACGACGTTGGCTGGCATCCGGCTACATCCGGAGCGGTTGCACAGTTGAGGATCGAGCGAAGAAACCAGTCGTCGCTCGAACCGACGGCAGCGCCGCCGCGATATAGCGAATATTCGTATGGTCCCGCGGCCACAGGCGTACCGAGCGAGAACGCGCTGGGCGAGGTCGTCGCGCCGTTGACGGCATCGACCACGAGAATGCCGTCACCGGTGGTTCTGGCGCCCGGTCCGCCAGCATTGTTCACCAGCAGCGACGTGCCGCCGCTCGCCGCGGCTGCCTTGGCCAGGGCCCCGTTAGCCTTCGCCGACTGCTTCGCCGCGACGATGGCCGGTGACGCCGCTGCGCCGGTGGCCGTGCCACCGTCAATGACGAGACGGTCCGTCGGAGAGCCATCGCTTCCAAGGTAAGTATTGAGCGCAAGCGCACCGCCATCGCCGATGTAGTTGCCGGCCACGCGCAGCGTCGTCCCGGGCGCACCGCCGAAGCGAACCAGCCCGGCGTTCGCCAGCCCCGCAACTGTCTCGTCGAAACCGTTCAAGTCGAGGGCCGCGCGGGGATCAATACCCACCACTGAACCGGGACTCAGCGTATTCGTCGCGCCCGCGCGCAATGTGCCAGCTACGACGAAGGTCGGGCCCGTGTAGGTGTTGCTGCCGGTCATCACGGTCACGCCAGGGCCGATCTGCTGGACCGCGCCGCTTCCCCATATATTGCCGCCATACGTGTAGGTGTCGGACCGGTTGAACGCCAGCACGCCATCGTCGATCACGTTGCCGGCGATGCTGCCTGCCGTGCCGCCGTTGCCGAGCTGCAAGGTACCCGCCTTAATCTCCGTGCGGTTCGTATAGCTGTTGTCGGCGGCGAATACCAGCGTGCCTGGACCAGCCTTTGTCAGAACGCCGGTCCCGCTGACGCCGCTGTCGAGCGTGAGCGTCGTTCCCGCGATGGGCTCGAACGTACCACCGTCGTCGCCAAGAGTGGTCGCGCGCGCGGTGGCGAAGGTCCCGGTGGTTCGCAAGGTACCGCCGTTGAAGCCGAGCGTGCCGCTGCTTGCGCCGAGGTTGCTGTCGGACCGGACCTGCAACACGCCGCCGTTCATCTGCGTGCCGCCCGTATAGGCGTTCGCGCCGTCCATCACCAGCGTGCCCAGGTCGCTCTTGACGAGCCGGGAGTTGCCGGCAAGGACCGAGTCGATCGTCGCAACGTAGCTGGCCCCAGGCGCGGTGCCGTCGCCGACCCGGATGATCGACTCGCCCGGCGTCGCCGCCGAACCGACCAGCGTGATCGGGCCGCCGGTCAGTACGTAACCGTTGACGGCGAACTGCATACCGGCGGCCTGTACTGCTCCCAGGCTGCCATCCACCGTCACCGTGCCCCCGGTCCCCGCGAAGATCGCGAAGGTGCTGTCGGCGAATGCGGCATTGGGCGCGCCCAGTTCATCAGTCCAATTGTTATTGCCACGGAAGTTCTGCCACGCGCCGTTGCCGCCTTGGATGGCATTGTCGTCCTTGGGTCCGGCAACGCCATCCCAGTAACTGAAGGTGAGGCCGGCGGTATTGATAAGGTTGACCTGATGAGCAATGGATGCCTGCACAAAAAAATCCGGCGACGGGATAGTGCCGATCGCTAGTCCATTGTTGGTCAGAGAACCCGCATAGCTGATGATGCGGTAGATGCCGGGATCGAACGTGCCGGCCTCGCTCGTCTGGACGTTGAGCGTTCCGGCAAGCGTCACGTTGCCCTGCACGACGGTCAGGTCGTTGAGGGCGCCGCCGACGACGTTGGCCTGCCCGAATCCGTAGTTGAGAATCGAGCCGCTGCTCAGATTCAGGTTGCCGTTGATCGTCAGCGTGCCCGGCGCGACACCGATCTGGCCCGGCGCCAACGCGCCACCATTGGCAATGGTGACGTTACCGCCGATGATGCCAGAGCCGCCTAGCGTGCTGCCGCTGGCCGCGGTCGTGATGCCGGTCGCGGCCGTCTGGTCGCCATCGACGTACAGCGCACCTGTCGCGACGTCGGTCGGCCCGCTGTAGCTGTTCGTTCCGAGCAGCACGGCCGCGCCGGTACCACGCTGCACGATGCCGCCCGAGCCCGACACGTTGCCGACGACCGGCAGCACATCGCTGTGCTCGATCGCCAGCGTGCCATCGTTGACGATGTCGCCGACGATGCTGCCGGAGTTGCCGCCGTTGCCCAGCTGCAGCGTGCCGGCGCTGATGGTCGTACCGCCCGCGTAGGTGCTGCCGCTGGTGAGAATCGCGGTGCCCGCGCCCTGTTTCAGCACCGAACCGCTGCCGGTGATCCGCCCATCGTAGGTGATGTCGTCTAGCCGGTTGAAGATCAATGAGCCGTTGTCAGTGACGTCGCCGACTATGCTGCCAGTCGTGCCACCGTTGCCGATCTGCAGCGCGCCGGCGCTAACTGTCGTCCCTCCCGTGTAGGTGTTGCTGTTGGTCAGCACCGTGGTGCCGGTCCCACGCTGACTGAGTGCGCCGGTGCCGGTCACCGAGCCGCCAAAGGTGACTGTGTCCGAGCGATTGAACGCAAGCGTGCCGTTGTCGGTGACGTCGCCGACTATGCTGCCGGTCATGCCGCCGTTACCAAGCTGCAGCGTCCCGGCACTGACCGTTGTCCCTCCCGTGTAGGTGTTGCCGTTCGTCAGCACTGTGGTGCCGGTCCCCGCCTGATTGAGCAGGCCTGTTCCGGAGACGATGCCGTCGAAGCTGACGGAGTCGGAGCGGTTGAATACCAGCGCGCCGTTATCCGTCACGTTGCCGACGATGCTGCCGGTGGTGCCGCCGCTGCCCAGTTGCAGCGTGCCGCTGCTGACCGTCGTGCCGCCCGTGTAGGTGTCGTTGTTCGTCAGCACCGTGGTGCCCGTTCCGGCCTGATTGAGCAGCCCCGTCCCCGAGACGAGGCCGCCGAACGTCACGGTGTCGGCGCGGTTGAACACCAGCGTGCCGTTGTCGGCGACATCCCCGACGATACTGCCCAGGGTGCCGCCGTTGCCAGTTGCAGTTCGCGCTGGCACTCGCATTTGCATTCAGCAGCCTTGGCCTCGCGTTCAGCGACGAATCCGTAGCGCCGATGCTCGGCAAGTATAGCCGCCTGCGCCACTTCGTCCGTTACATGACCTTCCGCTTGCGCTTAGTTTCGACGCTCGGTGTCATGCTTGCATTCGCCGTCGGAGTCTGGGTCGGTATTGATCGGGCCGATGCGTATTTCACGCTGGCAGTCAGCGCTGTCCTCATCGTCGAGCCTGCGACACGGCCGTGTAGAGATCGTGGAACTTGTGGCCGATGGCGGCGTGCAGCCGGTTCCACGCCTGCCAGAACGTGACGGAGGTGTCCGGCTTGCGGTGCAGCAGACAAGTCGCCCGCACGAGGTGGTCCGAAACGCCGCTCGCGCGGTCCATGGCGCCGAGCTTCTGGTTCAGCACGCCAGCGAAGGCAAGCAGATTGTTACGCTGGTTCTGCAGGGCAACGCGCGTCGCACCGATGCGCGATGGATCCTCCGGTTCGCGCCGATGAAGTTCCTCGACGATGAAGTCGACATTTCTTATCGCTTTTGTGGGGCAGCGCACGAAATACATCGCGGGCCTATACATTTCCCTAAACTTTTCACGTCACAATCGTACGTAAAAGCAAACGAGAGAAAGGGCAACGGCAACGGCACCTTCGCTTTTTCTGGTTATTTAATAACCGGCAGCGGACACAAGCGCAGCTTGACTATCTGTCTCCCGCGGTTTTCACGCAGCGTTTCTACTTGAACAAGATCGCTGCCAAACCCGTTGGCGTCCACGGATTCCGACCGACCTCATTAGCTCTCATGCCATGAATCCACGCCATAACGCTACTACTGCGCCGCAACTCACCCGTCCTGCGCACGCGGCATACATCGACGGTTTGCGTGCGGTCGCAGTGTTGTCGGTCATCGTTTATCACCTGTACGCGCAGTGGTTACCCGGCGGGCTTGCAGGGGTCGACATCTTTTTCGTGGTTTCCGGGTTTGTTGTCAGCGCATCCGTTGGAAACCTCGAATCGATGCAGTTTTCGCGCTTCGTGTTCTATTTCTATTCGCGTCGAGTGCAGCGGATCGTGCCAGCGCTCGTGGTGTGCCTGCTGGTGACCGGCTTGTTTTCAGCACTGTTCATTCCAAACGCGTGGCTGAGCGATACCAACAAATACACCGGCTTCTTTGCTTTCTTTGGGTTGAGCAATGTGGTGCTCGCGTTCATCGGTGATGACTATTTTTCGCCACGCGCCGAATTCAACCCGTACCTGCATACCTGGTCGCTTGGGATAGAAGAGCAGTTTTATCTGATCTTTCCGTTGCTTTTCTTCATGTGGGTGAGCAAACGTCCGAGAAAGACGCTTTGCGTTGTTCTGTTCGCCGGCGGGCTCGCTCTGTCCGTGTTGAGCGCATGTTGGCTTTCGAGGCGAAATGAGGGGCTAAACTTTTACCTGATTCCAGGGCGTTTCTGGGAATTGGCATCCGGTATCCTGCTATACCAGTTCCTCGCGCTCGCGAAGCGCCCGCTCGGCGTGATCGACCGCAATGGGACGCTGGGTTCGATGGCGTTGCTCGTTGGTTCGCTGGTGCTGCTTGCGGCCGGTTTCAAGGTCTTGCGCCCGGAGCAGCTTCCTTTTCCGGGAGCGCTGCTGCCGGTTGCCGGCACGCTTGGCGTACTGTACGCGCTGCACGGAAGAGCGCCGCGGGATTGGCTGCACAGGCTGCTCATTTCACCAGCGGTGACTTTCGTCGGCAAGATCTCATATTCGCTTTATCTCTGGCACTGGCCTGTGATCGTGCTGCTGCGGTGGACGACGGGGATCGATGCGCCTGTCTGGCGCGTGCTTGCGGCCGTACTGAGCTTCGCGCTGGCGACAGCGTCCTGGTACTACGTCGAGAATCCTGTGCGGCGCTCGGCGGTCCTGAAAGGCATGCGGCGTCCCGCTCTCGTAGGTGCGGGCTTAGCTACGTTGACGTGCGGAGCGCTGTTGTGGGTCGGCATTCAGGCAGCCCAACTGAAACTGAATCTGTCGCTGAGCGTGGTGTCACAACGTGCCGACGACTGGTATCCGAGCCGCCCCCTTGAGCCCAGCAATGACGGATGTCTGGACACGTGGAATAGGACGAAGCTCAATGGGGGGCCCGTATGGACATATTCACGTGCGGGATGTTCGCTTCCGGCGACCTATCGCGGGCGCCTGTACGTGATCGGCGATTCGCACGCGATGGCCTACAACAGGATGTTGCGCGAATTCGCCCGGGATACTGGCGTGAAGGTCTTCGCGTACAACAATGGAGGCTGTCCGTTCATTGCTTTGCTGCCGCGCAAACAAGATGAGGTGGCGAGCTGTGCGCCGGAGACGGATGCGGCAATCGCTCAAATCGAGGCGCAGGTCAGGCCCGGTGACGTGGTCTTCCTGCCTTCGCTGCGGCTGCCACGTTTCTCCGACGAGTGGGCCCGCTTCGACGACTCGAGCGCCTGGGGCTACATGTTTGGTCCAGAGGCCGTGCAAAGCCGGGTAGACGGCGTGCGAGAGGCCATTCCAATCTTGCAGAAACTGGCAGCCAAAGGGGCGAAGGTCATCCTGGAGGGGCCGACACCCGAGTTTCGGAGCCAGCCGTTCCGATGTTCGGACTGGTTCAATCGCGACAATCCCATCTGTTCCGGCGGCGACCGCATCGCCCGTGCGGATCTGGAAGCCTTGCGGGCGCCGGTGCTCGAATCCTATGCGCACATCGTGCAGGCGGTCCCCGAAGTTAGCGTATGGGACCCGTTGCCACCACTGTGCCCAGATTCGGTCTGCTCAACGCACACCGCCGACGGCCGGCCGCTCGTCTTCGATGGCGATCACCTCAGCGGCTATGCGAACAGGCTTCTGTTGCCAAGCTTTAAGCAGCTCGTCAGCAAGCTTATGGAAGCGGGGTCCGCGAGCTGATGCGGGGCAGCAGATAGATGTCCTGCGTCTTGGGGGCAAGCTGGCGCATGCGCATATCGTCGCTCATGCGCTGGTGCAGCGGACTGACGTTTGACTGTGAGGAGGTCATGATTCGGCTCCGGCTGGAGAACGAGGCGGATTGCCTCATTCGCCAACATACGGAACCGCGATGCCGGCCTCTCTCTGACCACCGGCGTCTGACCGTAGCCCCTACCGCGCGAGCGGTTTAGTCCGTCGGCCATCAACGGGCATTCAGCTTAAACTCCAGCGTCTCCGCTTACAGGCATACATGAGTCATTGTCGTTAGCGCGCGACTGCACATCTGAAGAATCGAGTCTTATCTGGGCCAGAATCTTCGAAGTGTTCTCAATGTGCACGGGCCGTGGCGTTCTGATTCCGTACAGGCACATCACGCTGCCGCACAGCAGGAGCACCGCCGCGGTCACGATGGAAAGATGCATACCTTGCATAAATGCATCAGGACGGTATCGCGTACGAAAAACCCGAACACCGCCACCCCGAGCATGCCGCCTACCTGCCTCGCAGCGTTCAGTATTCCCGACGCGATGCCCGAGCGGGAAGCATCCACGGATGACAGCGTGACGTTTGTCATGGTTGGCACCATTAAGGCAATGCCGCTTGCGGCTATGAGCATTGGCACGACCAGCATCCAGTACGAGCCGTCTATGCGAACCGGCAACAGCAGCAGATAACCCGACGCGGCAATCAGCATGCCGGCAATCATGAGTGTCTTTGCGCCTATCCGGTTGAGCAGCCGGCCCGCCAGGATATTCACTGCCATCAGAACAACTGTCATCGGCAAAAACGCGAGGCCGGTCCGTTGGGCCAACAACTGCTGCTCTATCTGAAAGAAGAGACTAAAAACAAAGATCAAACCGTAGTAGGCAAAGTTCACGATGACGCCGGCGGCCGACGCCGCAGAGAACGTAGTCGTTCGAAACAGAGCCAATGGGAGCATGGGCTCTGTGCTGCATGACTCCAGCCGCAGAAAAGCCAGGGTGGCAGCAACCGAGAACAGTAGCGCGCCGTAGACCAACGGATGGTGCCATCCGAACCGGGCAGCTTCTGTGAGACACACGGTTAAAGCGACGAGCGCCAGAATCGCCGCCAGTTGGCCTGCAACATCAATGCTTCGGCTATGCGCTCGTGCGGCTGTCGCCGCATGACGGAGAGTCAGGGTCACGCCCGCGATGCCGATGGGCAGATTGATCAGAAAGATGCTGCGCCAGCCGATGTGAGTTACCAGCAGGCCGCCCAACACAGGTCCTGCGGCAAGTGCAATGCCTCCCGCTGCACCCCACCAGCCCACCGCGCGGCTTCTTTGCTCCGTCTCAGGGAATGCCTGGCGCAGCATGGCTAGCGAATTGGGCACCAGCAGCGCGGCGCCCATGCCCTGTACGACGCGTGCGGCCACAAGAACCGGCAACGAGTCAGCGAATCCACACGCAATCGATGCCACAGTAAAGACGGCGAATCCCGCATTGAAGATTCGCTTTGCGCCGAAGCGGTCGCCTAAATCGCCGGTAGTGAGAAGCAGCGACGCGAATGCCAGCGTGTACGCGTTGACCACCCATTGCAGCCCGGTCACGTCCGTGGCGAAGCGGCCTCGCAACGCATCGAGCGCGACGTTGACAACGCTGACATCAAGCAAAACGACGACAAAACCCAGTCCTGCGGCGGCGAGGGTGCCGCGTTGATCGCGGCTCATGGACGTGCTCATCTGGAATAAACCTTATCGGCTGAACGAGTCTCGATGTTAGGCATATCGGCTTTGTGCGAATATTCCACATAACTGCAAACCATCCTTGAGAAAATGCACAGATGCTCGATTGGGAAAATATTCGCCATTTCCTGGCTGTCGCTCGCATCGGTACGTTGTCGGGGGCCGCTCGCAGCCTGAAGGTTGATCACGCGACGGTGAGCCGACGCTTGAGCGCACTGGAGGACGAAATCAAGACCCGTTTGGTCGAACGCCTCCCCAGGGCCTGCAAGCTCACTCCGGTTGGCCAGCGTGTGTTCGAACTGGCGCAGGGAATGGAAGAAGACGCGTATGCGATTGAGCGATTCCTGGACGCCAGCCTGTCCCCGCTGAGCGGCAAAGTCACGTTGAGCGCACCGCCGGTGCTAGTGGCCAATTTTCTGGTAAAGCATCTCGCGGACTTCCGGCTAGCACATCCCGGCGTCCAGTTGTCTGTTTCTGCCCAGGCGCGGCAGGTTTCCCTTAGCCGAAGGGAGGCGGACATCGCCCTAAGGCTGGTTCGGCCAGAAGAGGCGACCAGCGTGGTACGCAAGCTAGGGCGTATGTCGTTCGACCTGTACGCGAGCAGGGACTATCCGCACCTGCACAATCCATCTGCCTGGGAGTTCATCGCCTACGATGCCGGATTCGCGGACATGCCCCAGCAGAAATGGTTGATGAGCGTTGCAAGGGGACGGCCGATCGCCTGCGAGATCAGCGATATCAATGCCCATCTGGCGGCAACTCAGGCAGGCGCGGGTGTCGCTGGCCTACCATGCTTCCTGGCAGATACCGACGTGAAGTTGCAACGCGTCACATACGACGGCGAACGTTTTTCGCGAGATATCTGGATGGCTGTACATCGGGACCTGCGGCGTTCGCCGCAAGTACGGGCCGTGATGGACTTTCTGCTGAAAATCGTGGCGGAGCATTCCGCCTTCACGGAAAGCGGTCAAGACGCGGATGCTATGGGGCACAGCGTGCGATCGAAATACTCCGGCTCGCACAGCGAATAACCCATGCCGCAGCGATCGGGGTTCTTCTCAACGTCGGTTCTCGCGCGGTCAGCGGGCTATCAGAGATGCTGGCCGGTTGACTGCTACGGGTCGCTTTGGCGCGTTCGCGATCTGCCCGGATTGGCCACCACTCGCCGTTCTCCTTTCCGGTTGGACAGACGGTCAGACGTCGGCTAAGTGTGCAAACGGTCATTGGCCTTTTAGAGATGAACCCGGCTCTCGTCCGTCCACATATGCTGTCCGCCGATCGTGTCAGAAGCGGCCGAGAAAATCCAGTCGCGTCGTTGAGCAGTTTGCGTCGATTTAGCAAACGCATCACGAGAACTCTCACAGGGAAGACGGTCACAAGAGCACGATAAGAAGGCGCAAAACGCAGAGGTATCGGCATGCATCCGCAAACCCTTCGGCTATTCTTCAGATGCTGCGACCGGCGCGTTTCCGGTCGGCTCTGAAACCTGCCGTAGGAACGGCTCCATTACTGCGGAAGGTGGCGCAAGGTCCGCACAATTCCGCGTACGCGCGGGAGCGGTTGCGTTTCACCGCGCGATGCTTATGCCTACGTGCAACGCGCTGGGCCGGTTAGCCAGACATCTGTTTCTTCCCGATTTACGCCTTTTGGGAGTGCGACGATGTCACAGGAATTTTGCACGGCACGATTCGCGGGGTATTTCTGGGCTAAACGCGGGACAATCAGTCTCCGCCGTTTGGTCAGATCTCGATCAGTCCTTTCAAGCAGGATGATATCTCGCACCGCGGAAATCGCGAGTGTCGTTATGCAGCGTGTTTAGACTCGGTGACTTCATAAGTTTGTCACTGACTATGTCGACGATTACCAAACTATGCGGCCGGTAACTCAGTTAATTAACGTAAGTGAGGAGACGTCATGCTATTCATCCGTTCTGCTAACGCTTATGCGAATAATGCCGTCGCTTACCTGGCATGGACGGTCGATGCAGCCATCCCAGACTGCCTCGGATTCGAGATTACGCGCATCTATGAGGACGGCAGCAAACGCGTACTCGCCGCCTGGGTGGCCTTCGATGGTCAGTCCAATCCGAAATGGTTGCCCGAAACGACGTCCGTCTGGCCGGTCCAGAAATTTACCTGGCGCGACCTCACGGTGCGTCAGCGGCGCGACCAGGCAACACTGCGTGCTGCTGATCCCGTTCTGAAGTATCTCGTTCGCCCTGTGGCTCATATGCGTGAAGGCCTGGAACCCGTACCAGCCCCTGCAGCGGCAGATTACAGCGGTGCGCCGGTGCCGCTAGGCTATCTGGACGAAGGAATAGAAACCAACCAGGTCGCAGTGACAAGCAGGTTCGACGAGGTGCACGCGGCGTTCAACAGCGGCATTCTGTCTACGCAATGGCTAACGCATGCAATGGAACAGACCCTGGGGCACGTGCCGACGAAAGACGATGTCAAGACGGAAATCGCAAAGGTCGATAGTCCCATCCGGGCGTATCTCGCCGGCGACCTTCCAGTCATGATGAAGGATTTCTTCGACCATCTGAAGAATGGAGGTGAGCTATTTCTCGCCCTTTACGAGTTGACCGACCCACTGCTGGTCGGTCTTATCAAAGAGCATGCCCCGAAAATTCACCTGATTCTTTCCAATACCAGTCTCGATAAGAAGACCGAACAGTGGGACCTGGAGAACAAGCCTTTCCGCGCCCAGTTGCATGAAGCAGGTCTTGCCGAGATGTACGACCGGATGTTCAACAACAACGCTCACATCGGGCACAACAAGTTTGGTGTTTACGTTGATAAAACTGGACAGGCCCAAACCGTTCTCGCCGGAAGCACGAACTGGACACAAAACGGCCTTTGTGCCCAGAGTAATAACTGCTATGTAGCGGAGCACAAGGAACTGGCCGAGCAGTTCCTTGACTACTGGAAGGGACTTCGCGACGACAGCGGACATTTCGAGCAACCCCACCCTGTCTCCGCGCCGACGCGCAACGTGCAGGGTGCGCCTCTACGTAGCCAAAACGCTGCCCCACTCAAGGCACTTGAACTGACGAACGGGGCCGTTCGTCTCTGGAGGTCGCCCAACACGCGTCAGGCTAACAAGCCGTCGACGAGTCCTGCTCTGCCGCCGGACCTTACTGAGGTATATGGTCTCCTTCGAAACGCGAGGCAGGCTGTCTTCTTCGCAGTATTTCTGCCCGGCGTGAAGGGAGCGACCAGCATCATCCAGGAGGCGATCGACATTGGCCGCAAGGACAGTACCTTGCTGGTCTATGGCGCAATCAGCAGTCCGATGGCCATGCCTAACTACATCAGCCCGAAAGATAGAGCGGCCGGTGGTGACGACGACAGTGAAGACACATCAGACGCGCACTATGAGCCGTCGTTATTCGAGGAGAGCGGAGTGCATATCGTGCGCGCCAATGCACTGAACGCGGGCGATATCACGGGTAATTTCGAGCGCGAGATGCTGAGCGCTGGTAACGCGATCATCCATGACAAGATTCTCGTGATTGATCCGCTCTCTGCCGATGACTGCGTGGTGGTGACGGGAAGTCACAATCTCGGCTACAAGGCATCCTACGCGAATGACGACAATCTCCTCATCGTTCGACGTAACCCGGCGTTAGCAAAGGCTTACATGGTCCACGTCCTTGACCTGTACGAGCATTATCGCTTCCGCGGTGTTCAGGCAGAGCTAAAACATGACGGAAAGCGGCCATGGAGCGGGTTTCTCAAGACAGACGCCAGCTGGCAAAAGACGTCCGACATGCAAGCACCCTCGTTAGCTCGTTACCTTGGCTAATCTCCGAACCGCTTCTGACGGTGACCCGCGGGTCACCGTCAGCATCCCTAGCTTAGCGTCAAAATGGGGTGGGCTCCGTGGCGAACCGGTCTTCCACGATTGTCGGTGGGCACAAGCTGCGTCTGGAAAGCAACAAACAGGGCTTCAAAACTGTCGCGCAACCTGCGCGATCACCGCGCCATCCTGGAATGGGCCATTTTCCGACGAATGGTCCCTGACGTGACTTCCCGGTTGTGGCTTTGGATTTCGCTGGTTCATGTGGGTTTCATGGAGACCATCCTGCTTCGGTTCGACTAGGAAGCCAAAACCGTACGCAATGACGTCTTGAGGCGATGTCCAGCTTTTCCTGAGGTCGTCGCCGCTTTTGCCCGGATAGACATATTTCACCGGCTCGGTACTGCGGTCGAGTCGCAGCATACCGTCCAGGACATCATTGATGTCATTTGTCTCGTCATCAGTATCGAAAGCAATGGGCCTCGTGCTGCCGAGGTCAAGCAATCGTGGGTCGTGCACGTAATCGAGTTTCGGGAATCCTGGTTGCGCAAGCCCCATTGGAAGGGCTTGAGCGCGGGGACCATTGGATGATCGAAAAATTGACTCCACGTGCAGAGAACATCGTATCCATCGGGGCCGTCTTGTGAGCTGTCCGACTTGACATTGGCCACAATCCTGAACAGGCCGTCGTTTCCGTCATCGACCACAATCACGTAATGGTGATCGCCGTTGTAACTGTGAAGATAGGGAACGCCGAATTTAAGCGCCCCTTTGAAGAGGGTATATACGTTTTTGGCCATTTTGCAGATCTCCGGGTCGATAACAACCAAAAGGAAGTGGAAACGACCGGAGCGCAGAGGGTTGCAGGTCGTCGATCTCACACAGGTCGGAAGCCTGCGCGCTACTCCATGCCCGCCAGTCACACAAGATGGCGAGACAGCCGCGCTCGCTAGAACGGTTCTACAATCTGCGAAACGCTGGGTGTGCCGTGAGCAAATTCGACCTTCAGAATAAGATTGAAAACCTTGTGATCCCAAGGGTTGGGATAGGCTCCTTCCTTGCAGCCAAGCATTCGCATCAGGGAAGGAATGTTCCCATGATGCCAGCAGACTACGAGCTGCTGATCGGCGTATGGCGGTGTCGAGAGCAACGTGCTGGCAAGAGCGCTGTAATCCTGATCCGCAAAAGTCGCGTCGATCGGTTTTCCCGTCGCCTTTGCTAACGGTTCCACCGTCTCATATGGCCGGGCGCTATGCTTCGAAATGGCTGCCGCGAAGATAAAGTCCGGTGACCCAAGAGTCTCACGTGTTTCAGGTATGTAAGTGGCCAGGCTCCTGGCTCGAGCAAATCCCTGTTCAGACAAGTTCGGGTCCATGGGGTCCGCCGGCTTCTCCGCGTGTCGCATGACGAGAATGAATTTCGGATTTGTTGGCATGTCATCACCTCATGTCAAAATGGCATACCGCATCACGTCGCCGTCGCTTTGACGCGATAAGCGGTGGAAAGCACTCAGTGAGTGCACCAAACGAGATACTGACGAGGGAGATCGGCGTATGTTTTCTACGCAAATGCGAAAGCCGTGAGCGAAGGCGTCACCAAGCCCGGCGACCCATCCGCAATTTCTGGCGCCAAGGATGAGATGTCACCATCGGAAACAACCGTGCTTCCGCGAAGATGGCCCTCACTCAGTAAGCTGATTTTTATGTGCCGTCTGTTTCCGCGCTTCGGGGCTTTTAGTTGCGTCTCTGCAGGAAATCTTGTTCTATCGCAAATTTGCCCGGTGCGATTCTCTATGAGATTAGGCAATGTATGGCGATCTTTAGGCTTGGAGTCGACGGTCAGTGTGCGGTAGCCCACACGTATTTGCTGTTCAATCGGATGCCTTGGCAATCCGGTCGCTGTAACGGTCCCCGCGTTCCCACTGCACGCACGCGAGTGCGCTTCTGGTCGAGTGCGATAAGCCTGTGCTCCGAACTGTTCAGTTCTGGCGCCGGGGAATTGCGGTGCCTCCGCTCAACGCAATCAAACGGATTGCAGCGTCGCTCGAGTCCAATATGCAGTGGCTTTGCACCGGGCAGGCATTGGGAGTCGCCGGCTGAGCGGCTTTCGGAGACGTAACATTGCTTGGGACATTGGGACGATATGACAATGGTATGTCGTGTCTACGAATGACCACTGTACCGCTGGAAGCGGCCTTCGAGCCATCGCGACCGCGTAGGGCCGTTGAGGGTCGGCTTGCGACGCGATCATCCGCTGCGGGCCGGCAAGCGGTTCTCAATTCAGCTATCGGACCGGGTTCGGCCAGAGTCCGGACATTGGACTAACCCTGGGAGATCGTCGACAATCGAGCCGCCTTCCTTCCTGTTTCGTCGTCCGTCGAACCGCCTAGCCTGTCCAACGAGAATACATGCGACTTAACGATATCGTTGCCGAGCGCACCGCCCAATATCAAAGCATTGCTTTGATACTCGTATCCATGTTCTGTTTTGCGGTCGTCGATGCACTTGGCAAAGCCGTGGCGCTCAGCTACCCCGCGAACGAAGTCACGTTTTTCCGTATGTTATTTGGGATGGTCCCTGCTGTCGCAGTCAGTATGCATGGACCCTCGATAACGGCTCGAATTCGTAATCTTGACATTCGCGGGCAGACTATCCGCGCTCTGACTCTGCTCGGCGCTTCAGCATTGTTTTTCGCGGGACTGCCTTATCTGCCCTTGAGCGAGGCCGTCGCAATTGTTTATTCAGAAGCGATCTTCGTCATTCTTCTCGCGCCATTCATGCTCGGCGAGCGTTTGCTAGCCCGCAACGCCATTGCTGCTTGCATCGGCTTCGTAGGTGTTCTTTTGGTGGTGCGACCTCAAGGTAGTTTATCGAATCTCATTGGCCCCATCCTTCTGCTATCAAGCGCCCTATGCGGTGCGCTTTCCATGATTCAAATTCGAAAACTCAGAACCAGCGACGACTCCGGCATAACCGTTCTGTACTTCACAGCTTTCGGGACTGTGGTAACCGGGTTGTCTCTTGTTTTCGCTTGGCGCACTCCGACACTCAGAGATCTGGCGATCATGGCATTGCTGGCTGTTTTCGCCACAGTGGGCCAGCTCCTTTTCACTGTCGCGGTAAGGCGAGAGAGTGCAGCAGCGTTAGCACCGTATACCTATACCAGTATCATTTGGGCCACGTTATTCGGCTTCATCGTATGGGGCGAGACGCTGAGTTTCTTATCCATCGTTGGAATAGCATCAATTATTGGAAGTTCCATCGCTGTGGCGATCCGCGAACAACCTCCTGAGGGACCAGCGGTTTAATGCCGGAGCGAGTTCGAGCGTAGAGACCGCTCAGGTGCCAACCAAGTTCTGCCCCGACTGCCGAGCGGCCGTTATCGAGAAAGCTGAAGGTCCCTGGAGGGTCGGGAGCGCGTGTTCCCTTCTCCCTACCGCTGTAGGCCGCCGCCTCGGAGGGGTTGGGCGTCGCGGGCAATCGGTGCCTCGAGGAGACAACCAAACTCGCGGCCAAAGTCGACAGAGACGCGCGCGTGGACGGCGCCCTGCTTGTCAAAGAACCGCTGGGTTCCTTCGAGAGTGAACACACCTTCGTGCCAGATGTTTGGATGGATGTAGAGGCCCTGCTGTCCGTCAAAGCGAAAGCACACGAAGTTCTCTGGCGCTATGTCGTCCCCGGGCAGCGCCAAGGGAACGTAGAACGGGCGATGGTCGAGAGGAAAGAACAGTTGTCCACCGTCTGGGTGGTAGTTCGCGTGCCAAAGCAACATGCGCTCAGGTACATTGGTGTTGTCGTCACGGGCTGCTTCAGGCTCCACTGCGTACGCAAGGATGTAGTTGCCGCCCACAGCCTCGTTTCGACCGTACAGAATGTCCCCGCGCCATTCGCTCACAAATGTGCCTTCGGTGGTGCCTGCCTCATCACCGGTTCCAGCGTCAACGGGCCTTGCACCCATTGCCGGCCACTGCACAATCTCGATCGAACACTCGCTCGGGTCGGCTACAAGCCTGCCGAATCCATCGAGCGTTGTTGGGGTCGCATCGACCACGGGCATCGACACGCGCCGAAGGCCAGAAGGAAGGCTGGGATTGAGGTAATCGATTTCTTGGGTCATTGCGGCAGTCTACAGGTGTAGAACGTTGGCGGTATCAGCACCGGGCAAATTTCACGAACCCGCCCCAGCAAAGCGTTAGCAGGAATTTTTCCATTCCGGCCCTGGCACCATCAAACAATCTTCCCGATTCCCAATCGTCCGGAAAACATCGCAAGTCGCATCATCATTCATCCAGGCTGGTAAGCACGCCCTCGCCGCCTCACTCCCGACGGTGGAAAGTACCTTGCGACACAGAGCCCGTAAGTGATCAGCGCCGCGACCGTATAGGACACGAATCGCGCCGCAAAGAACAGCAAGACCACGACGACCGCGGCCAGCAGCATCTCCAGTCTCGGACCGAGCGCCGACAGCTGCCCGCCGCGCGCTTCGAAAGCGGTGCCCAGCAAAATCAGCAACGGGATCAACGCGAGCACCATGTGGATCGGCTCGAGGATCGGATAAGCCACGAGCATCGTCATCGAAGCGAGCGCGTAGTCGATGCGGCTGTCCCGATGGCGGCGAAACACCAGATACGCGGACAGCAGGCAAGCAGCCAGCACCAACGCATGCGAAGCAATCGACAGCAACGTACCGGACACCGGCATGCCGACCGTCGCCGATAGCGTCTGCAGCGCGCCCCTCACGGCATTGTTCATCGGCGCGCCGCCACCGCTCATCGCCAGTGCCATGCCGTTCAGGCGCGGCATGTCCGACACGAAGTAGTGCCACAAAACGTCGAAGCCGACGCGCGCTCCGGTGATCAGCGTCAACGCAATCGCAACGATGCTCGCCATCACGAACGTCCGCCATTCGCGACGCAGCAACAGCAGGCCGGCAACGGCCAGGGGCGTGAGCTTGATCGCGATCGCAAAGCCAAGAAAGAGTCCAGCGGCATAACCTTTGCCACGCTCGATCAGCGCGAAAGTCGCAATCAACAGGAAGAACAGCAGTTCGTTCGATTGGCCATCGTAGGTATCTTCGACGAGCGGAAAGCTCAGCAGCGCAACCGCCACCAGCAGCAGGTTCACGCTGCGCTCCGTGCCGCGGTACGCCATCGCGACGACGAGATACAAAGCCACCGAGAACAACACGATCGACGTACTCACCCAGACGATTTTCGCGGCGAGCGGCGTCAGCAGCGCGAGCGGCGCAAACACCAGCGCGAACTGCGGCGGGTAAGCGTAGAAGATGTCGTCGCCCGTCGAGCGCGCGCCGATGCCCTGCAAAAACGCGATGAGCGCGTCGTGATCGTACAGGCGCGCCGGGTCATGCAGCACGACGTTGAAGGCGTACAGGTAGAAATTGAAATCGCCGAAGGCGTCAGGGACGTTGCCACGAAACTTCGCGACGACGTGCAGGATACGCAGCGCGAGGCAGGCTACTGCAATCAGCAAAAGGAGCGCGGCACCCGCGCCGAAGTTCGACCTGGTCCGTACGGCGCCTGCGTTGAACATGGTGTCTCTCCGCGGTACGTCAATCAACGTGGGAGTTGCTGCGCCCTTGAGACCCGCGCTAGCCAGGGCGTACCAGCAGACCATGTCGCCGGTACGGTCCGGGGATGGCCGGCATGCCCAGCCATGCCTGCTTCGCCGGACGACCGGACAGAGATTACCGATTCGCAAAAATCGATCTGTGCGCTCGCCCACACGAGACCGACCTATGTCGGGAACTTCGACGCGTCAAGATGGTTCGTTGGCGGCGAATTGCGGCGTTCGTGGCGGCATGCCACGCGCGTCGCGCCGATCGGCGCTTATCGGCTCGCGGCTCCCATCCCAGCGCGCGCAACCTCGCGGCGTCGCTTGATCATGTAGCCGCCCCACATCAGCACGAACCATGCCGGCACGAGCCACACCGAGACCGACAAGCCCGGTGTCAGCGCCGCTGTGTTCGCCGCATGTGGTCGCCGCATGTGGTCGCCGCATGTCGCCGCTGGGCGTGGAACGCTGTCGAAGGCAGCGCTGTGGCAGATTGCACGGCTGGACTATACGGTCCGGCCTAGCAAACCGCTAATTTTACCCCGCCCGATATTCCTCTGACATTCGGAGCCGCCCGCTTCGTTCTGCGCCGCACTTAAGCGCGCGGATTGTGATTGTCACGGGGATGGCGCCCGGGTATGTTCCCGAAGTCCACTTTTCACGCCGCGGAGCTTCAATATGTTGCCCAAACGTCTGCTTTGCGCCGCCGTGTTGTGCCTCTGTTTCGCGGTCGTCAGTACGTCCGCGCTCGCGCAGACGGTGCCCGCCGCCCAGCAACCGGCCGATGACGCCGCGTCGCAGGCAAGCGGCCAGCCTGCGCCAGCGCCTGCCCCCGCTACTGCCAGCAAGCCGCCTGCCGCCGCGCTCGGCGGCCCGGTGCGCAACATCGTGCTCGTGCATGGCGCGTTCGTCGACGGATCGAGCTGGAACGGCGTGGTCGCGAAGCTGCAGCAAAAGGGTTACCACGTGAGCTCGGTGCAGAACCCGCTGACCTCGCTCGCCGACGACGTCGCCGCGACCCGCCGCGTGCTCGATCGCGAGAACGGTCCGGTGCTGCTGGTCGGTCACTCGTGGGGCGGCGTCGTGATCACCGAGGTCGCCGCGAATGCGCCGAACGTCGCCGGTCTCGTGTATGTCGCCGCGCTTGCGCCGCAACTGCACGAATCGGCGATGGACGTGATGAAGGCCGGCGGCCCGATGCCGGCCGGCCAGAGCATCAGCAAGGACGCGAACGGGTTTTTGTGGATCGATCGCGCGCGCTATCACGCCGATCTCGCCGCCGACGTGCCCGAGACCGTCGCACGCGTGCTCGCCGCCGCGCAGGTGCCGATCGCCGCGAGCGCATTCGACGAACCGGTCGATCAGGTCGGCTGGAAGGACAAACCGTCGTGGTACGTGTTGACGACGAAAGACCACGCGGTATCGCCCGATCTGCAGAAAATGATCGCCGCGCGCATCGGCGCGAAGGTGGTACCGGTCGCGTCGAGCCATCTCGCGCCGGTGTCGCACGCCGGGGCGGTGGCGGAGGCGATCGATCACGCGGCGCGCGAGTTGAGCCGGCAGCAGCAGTAGGCCGGCGGCTCGACGCCGCGCGGCTCAGCGCAGCATGAACGACATCGCCGACAGACAGTTCAGCATTCGCACCGCATGCTCGGCCGACGCCGCACTGAAGCGCAACGTCACGCCATCGACGCGCGTAAGCGTCGGCCATTGGCAGAACAGATCGGCGAGCCCGCTCGTTTGCACGCGCAGTTCGCAGTCGATCGTTCGCGGCTCTGCGCGCGTCGCGGCAGGCGCGCGGCCCGCTTCGACATGCTGACGGACCACGTCGCGCGCGGCGGCCCGCATCGCCTCGCGCACGCTCGCGGGCGACTGCGTGACGCCGCTTGCTTGCCCGGTCGCGGTCTTCGTGACGACGAAACGCGCGCCGGGAAAACGCGGCGCGGTTTCCTCGGCGAACACGTCGTCACCCGATAAAAGCACCACACGCGCGCCATATTCTTCGGCGAGCGCACCGTACAGCCCCGCTTCGCCCAGCTCCACGCCGTTGAACGCCACGCGCGCGAACGCGAAGCTGTTGATCGTGTGCGCGAGGATGCCGCGCGTTTGCGCCTTCGCGTGATAGCCGATCATGAAGACCAGCGCCGCACCGTATTCGAGCCCGGCCATCATGCCGAGCATGCGCGGCTTGCCGAGCACGAGCTGGGCGCGCGGATCGAGCAGATCGGGCAGCAGGTTGCGAAAGCCGCCGTGCGAATCATTGACCCACACGTCGGTCGCGCCGCCCGCGAACGCGCCTTCGACGGCCGCATTGGCTTCGAGCGTCATCCAGCGTCGCGCGGCTTCGTATTCGCCGTTGCCCGCGCGCGTCTGCTCGGCATGGAACACGCCGGCGATGCCTTCGATGTCGGTGGAGATCAGGACTTTCATCGCGCGGAATTCCTCAGCAGGTGGGCAAGGTCCGGCACGCTGTCGCGCAGCGACAGCCGCCGATGGCCGTCGCGACCCGTGACGGTCTCGGCGCTCCACAATGCATCGACGATCGCCTGCTCGACGCTGTCGGCGCAGGCGCGAAACAGCGGGTCCATACAGTGATCCGCGACCAGCGGCGGCAGCACGACGAAGTCCGCGCCGTGCGGCACCGTGTACGCGGTCGAAAACGCGAGCGCGATATCGCCGCTGCCGTGGCCGTATACCGAGCCGGTACGCGCGAGACCGGCCGCCGCGCGCAACGACAGGTGTTTCAGCTGGCGCGCGTCGAGCGGCGCATCGGTCGCGACGATCATGATGATCGAGCCTTGCTCGGGTTGATCGGGGGTCGCGTTAGCAGCGGCATTGGCAGCATTCGCCGCCTCAGCGACGGCCGCGCGTTCGGCCAGAATGCGGCCGAGCGGCGTGCCGTCGATCGTCAGCATCGGCAGCCGGCCGAAGTTGGCAAGCACGAGCGCGCCAACGGTGTAGTCGCGGCCCGCCGCACTGAACACGCGCGACGCAGTGCCGATGCCGCCCTTCAGATCGAAACACGACATGCCGCGCCCCGCGCCGAGCGCACCGCTCGCGACATCGGCGCTTGCCGCGTCGAATGCTTCGTTGAAATGCCGTTCGGTCACGGCAAGCGCCTGAATGTCGTTCAGGTAGCCGTCGTTGCATTCGAACACGAGCGGATTGACCGTCGACCATTCGCGGCCGATGCGCGGATTCGCGCGAATCGCCGCGCGGATCTGCGCCTGCGCGACCGTACCGACGCCGAACGTGTTGGTCAGCGCGATCGGCGTCTCCAGCGTGCCGAGTTCGTCGAGCTGCACGAGCCCGACGCTCTTGCCGAAGCCGTTGATCACTGATGCGGCGGCCGGCACCTTGTCGACGAACGGATCGCCGCGATGCGGCCGGATCACGGTCACGCCGGTTTGCAGCGCGCCTTCGGCAAGCGTGCAATGACCGACGCTGACGCCGTCCACGTCGGCGATCGTGCCGAGCGCTCCGGCCGGCAACGTGCCGATATGCGGCGCGCGCTCAGCCGAATGATGGCTGCTCATGCTCATGGCCGATCCAGCTTCGGATCGAGCGCATCGCGCAGACCGTCGCCGAGCAGGTTGAACGCGAGCACGGTCAGGAAGATAGCGAGGCTCGGAAACAGCGCGATATGCGGCGCGGTCACCATGTCGGCGCGAGCTTCGTTGAGCATCGCGCCCCACTCGGGCGTCGGCGGCTGCGCGCCCAAGCCGAGAAACGACAGGCTCGCCGCCGTGATGATCGACGTGCCGATGCGCATCGTCAGGTACACGACGACCGATGAAATCGTGCCCGGCAGAATGTGCCGCGCGATGATCGTCCAGTCCGACGCCCCGATGCTGCGTGCCGCTTCGATATAGGTGAGCTGCTTGAGCATCAGCGTATTGCCGCGCACGAGCCGCGCGAACGCCGGAATGCTGAAGATCGCCACGGCGCAGATCACGTTGATCATGCCGTTGCCGAGAATCGCGACCACGCCGATCGCGAGCAGAATGCCGGGGAACGCGAACAGCACGTCGGCCACGCGCATTGTGATGCGATCCCACCAGCCCTCGTAGTAACCGGCAAGCAGACCGAAGAACGTGCCGATCACCGCGCCGATCGCCACGGACAGAAAGCCTGCCTCGAGCGAAATGCGCGAGCCGACGAGGATGCGGCTGAAGATATCGCGGCCCAGGGAATCGACGCCGAACCAGTGCGCGGCCGACGGCCCCGCGTTCAGCGCGTCGTAGTCGAAGAAGTTCTCGGGGTCGTACCGCACGATATGCGGCGCGATGATCGCGACCACGATCAGGAGCAGCACGAACACGCCGGCGGCCAGCGCGACATGCTGCTTGCGAAACTTGCGCCAGAATTCGCTCCACGGTGTGCGGATCGCGCGTTCGGAGGCAACGGGAGTGGCCGCATTCGGCCCGGTGGCAGTGGTGCTCATGCGGGCCTCACTTGAAACGGATGGTCGGGTTGATCACCGCGTACAGCACGTCGACGATCAGGTTGATGACGATGAATTCGAGCGAGAACAACAGCACCTCGGCCTGAATGATCGGATAGTCGCGCATCGACACCGCATCGACGAGCAAACGGCCGAGGCCCGGCCAGTTGAACACCACTTCGACGACGATCGAGCCGCCGAGCAGAAAGCCGAACTGCAGACCCATCATCGTGACGACGGGAATCAGCGCGTTGCGCAGGCAGTGCTTGATGATCACGAGCCGCTCGGGCACGCCCTTCGCGCGCGCGGTGCGCACGAAGTCCTCGTGCAGCACTTCGACGAACGAGGCCCGCGTGAAGCGCGCCATCACGGCCGCGACCGCCGCGCCGAGCGTCAGCGACGGCAGCACGTAGCTGCGCCACGAACCGTCGCCGACGATCGGCAGCCAGCCGAGTTGCACCGAGAAAATTTGCATCAGCAGCATGCCGAGCGCGAACGCCGGAAACGAAATGCCCGACACCGCGAGCGTCATGCCCAGGCGGTCCGGCCAGCGGTTGCGCCACACCGCCGAGGCGATGCCAATCGCCATGCCGATCACGACCGCCCACACCATGCTCGCGATCGTCAGCCACAACGTCGGGAAGAAGCGTTCCGCAATCTCCTGGCTCACCGGCCGCTTGCTGCGCGTCGAAACGCCGAAGTCGCCATGCGCCATCCGCCAGAAGAAACGGACGAACTGCCGCGGCAGCGGCTTGTCGAGCCCGAGGTCGGAGCGCACGAGCGCCACGGTCGCCTCGTCCGCTTCAGGACCGGCGGCGAGCCGCGCCGGATCGCCCGGTAGCAGATGCACGAACAGGAACACCAGCACGGCGACGATGAAGAGCGTCGGCAGCAGGCCTAGCAGACGTTTGACGAGGAAGTTCAGCATGAAACCAATCCGGCAAATGAGCGGCAAATGAGCGGCAAATCAGGCGGGCAACGAGGACTCGTGTGCGGCGGCGGGCTGGGTGAACCGCCGTCTGCGCATGCCGCCTCGTCAGCTCATCACTTGATCGCGATCTCGTCGAAGTTGAACGAGCCGTCCGGCGCGACGTAAGCGCCCGACAGACGCTTGCTGCGCGCATATACGACCTTCTCCTTGACGAGGAAGATCCACGGCGCGTCGGCCCAGATGCGCTTCTGCGCGTCGGCGTAGAGCGTGGCCTTCTGCGTGCGGTCGGTGGTTTCGAGCGCCTGCTTCAGATCGTTGTCGACCGCGTCGCTCTTGTAGTACGACGTGTTGACCATCTTCGGCGGAATCGAGTAGCCCGCGAGCAGCGGGCTGATCGCCCAGTCGGCCTCGCCGGTCGACGACGACCAGCCCGCGTAGTACATCCGCACCGGCGCGGTCGCCGGGTCCTGCGCGCTTTCGACCTTGGCGACGCGCTGACCCGCTTCGAGCGCCTCGACGCTGGCCTTGATACCGACCTGCGCGAGCTGCTGCTGCACGAACTGGATCACCTTCTGCGCGGTCGAGTAGTTATACGCGGACCACAGCGTCGTTTCGAAGCCGTTCGGATAGCCCGCTTCCTTCAGCAGTTCGCGCGCCTTCGCGGGATCGTACGGCCAGGGTCCGAGCTTGACCGCATAGTCGACGCCCTGCGGCACGACGCCGTCGGCCGGCGTCGCGTACCCGGCGAATGCGACCTTCGTCAGCGCTTCCTTGTTGACCGCGTAGTTCAGCGCTTCACGCACCTTCGGGTTGTCGAACGGCTTCTGGTTCATGTTCATGCTGATGTAGCGCTCGATGATCGACGGCGCCGCGATCAGATCGATCTTCGGGCTCGACTGCAGTTGCGCGGCCTGCTCGAATGGCACCTGGAACGCGAAGTCCGCTTCGCCGGTGCGCATCAGCGCGGCGCGCGTGTTGTTGTCGACGACCGGCTTCCAGTCGATCGCATCGATCTTCGGATAACCCTTCTTCCAGTAGCCGGCGAACTTCTTCACGGTCAGGTCGCCGGCCGGGTCCCACTTCACGAGTTCGAACGGGCCCGTGCCGACCGGATGAAACGCGATGTCCTTGCCGTACTTCTTCAGCGCGTCCGGCGAGATCATCACCGCAGACGGATGCGCGAGCACGTTGATGAACGCCGAGAACGGCGCCTTCAGCGTGACGCGCACCGTGTACGGATCGCCAACTTCCGTTTTCTCGATGCGGCTGAACATGTTGTAGCGCTTCAGCTTGTTGGCCGGATCGGTCACGCGGTCGAAGTTGGCCTTCACGGCGGCCGCATTGAAGTCGGTGCCGTCCTGGAACTTCACGCCATGGCGCAGCTTGATCGTATAGACGCGCGCGTCGGGGCTCGCCTCATAGCTGTCGGCAAGCACGTTGACGAGCTTCATGTCCTTGTCGAAGCCGAACAGCCCCTGATAGAACGATTTCGCGACCGCCTGCGACAGCGTGTCGTTCGCGTCGTACGGATCGAGCGACGTGAAGGTCGACGCGACGGCCATCACGGCCGTCGTTTCGGCGTGCGCCAGATTGCCCGCGAGCGCCGCGAACACCACCGCGCCGCCGCTGACGAGCGCGCGCAAACGAAACGGAGAGGACGGGAACAGCAGGTTCATGAGATTGCTCCAGGCTGCGGGTTAAGGATGTGACAGGGGCCGTTATGATTGGCGTGGCTTCTATTGCTGATGTTTCTCTTGCTGTTGCTTCGATTGCTGATGCTTCGGGTCTCGCGCTTCAGGTCTTCCGCTTCAATGCGATGCGGCGCTTCGCTCAATAAGCGCCGCCGACGCGATGCTGCGCGACGAAATGATCCGGTCCCACCGCGACGAGCGGCGCGACGACCGGCTCGTCGTGCAGCGCGCGAATCGGGCTCGGAATATCGTCGGCGGCGAGCAGGCGTTGCGCGTGACGGCGCGCGGGATCGGCGACCGGCACCGCGCTCATCAGCTTCTTCGTGTACGGATGCTGGGGCGCCTCGAACACCGCGCGACGCGGACCGATCTCGACGATCTGGCCGAGATACATCACCGCGACGCGATGGCTGACCCGCTCGACCACCGCCATGTCGTGCGAAATGAACAGATACGCGACGCCGAGCTCGCGCTGCAGGTCGAGCATCAGATTGACGATCTGCGCCTGCACGGAGACGTCGAGCGCGGACACCGATTCGTCGGCGATCACGACTTTCGGATTCAGCGCGAGCGCGCGAGCAATCGCGATACGCTGACGCTGCCCGCCCGAAAACTCATGCGGATAGCGGCGCGCGGCTTCGGCCGGCAAGCCGACTTTCTCGAGCAGCCACGCGACGCGCGCCTGCGCTTCGGCACCCTGCGCGACACCGTGCACGAGCAGCGGCTCCATGATCGAAAAGCCGACGGTCAAGCGTGGATTCAGCGAGGCGAACGGGTCCTGGAAAATAAACTGGATATCGCGGCGCAACGCCTGCAATGGGGGCCCGCTGAGCGAGCTGATTTCCTTGCCATTGAATTCGATCGAGCCGCTCTGACTTTCGACGAGCCTCAGCAGCGAGCGGCCCGTGGTCGACTTGCCGCAGCCCGACTCGCCGACCAGCGCGAGGGTTTCGCCGGGCCGCAGATCGAAGCTGACTTTTTCGACCGCATGCACACGGCCCGTCATACGGCCGAACAGGCCGCTGCGGACCGGAAAGCGCGTGACCAGGTCGCGCACGCGCAGGATCGGCGGCGTGTCGTCGCGCACCAGCGGCTGCGCTTCTTCGGCGACAGCCGCCGCCGGCTGCACCGCCGCATCGGCGCCATTCGCACCGGCCTGCTCGACGCTCAGGATCGGAAAGCGCGCGGGCTGATCGGTGCCGTGCATCGAGCCGAGCCGCGGCACCGACGCGAGCAGCGCCTTCGTGTACGGATGCGACGGTGCGGCGAACAGCGTGTCCGACGCGCCCTCCTCGACCTTCTCGCCGCGATACATGACGAGCACGCGGTCGGCCACTTCGGCGACCACGCCCATGTCGTGCGTGATGAAGATCACGCCCATGTTCATCTCGTCCTGCAAGCCGCGAATCAGTTGCAGGATCTGCGCCTGGATCGTGACGTCGAGCGCTGTGGTCGGTTCATCGGCGATCAGGAGCGCGGGCTTGCACGACAACGCCATCGCGATCATCACGCGCTGGCGCATGCCGCCCGACAGCTGATGCGGGAAACGCGCGGCAACGCGCTTTGCTTCTGGAATCCGAACGAGTTCGAGCAGACGCAAGGTTTCGGCGCGCGCCGCCTCGCGGCTCTTGCCCTGGTGCAGCGCGATCGCCTCGCTGATCTGATCGCCGACCGTGAAGACCGGATTGAGCGAGGTCATCGGCTCCTGGAAGATCATCGCGATGTCGGCGCCGCGGACCGTGCGCATCGTGCCGGACGACGTCTTCGCGAGATCGAGCACGCTGCCGTCGCGCCGCCGGAATGCGATGCTGCCGCCGGCAAGACGGCCGCCGCCCATGCTCGATCAGCCGCATCAGCGCCAGCGACGTGACCGACTTGCCAGAGCCCGATTCGCCGACGATCGCGAGCGTCTCGCCGCGCTCGACCGCGAACGACAGATTGCGCACCGCGTTGAAGGTCGAGTCGCCGCGGCGGAACGCGACCGTCAGATCGTTGACCGCGAGCACGCGCTGCGGCGGCAGGGTTTCGATAAGCGGGCTGGCGGTGTGCGAGGAAGTCGGCACGGTGGTTCCTTTGCTTTGAATTCGAACGCGGCTAACGGGGCCTCAGGCATGTGGCGACACGCGCCAGCGGCTAGCGATAGATCGCCGTCACCGGCGCTTCGCCGAGCCGCGCGAAACCGCGGTACATACCCTCGGTATTGAACGGCAGCGTGACGTTGCCCCGCGCGTCGACGGCGACGAGGCCGCCGCGTCCGTCGATCTTCGGCAAGCGGTTCATCACGACGTCGTGCGCGGCTTCTTCGAGCGAGACCTGGCGATAGGCCATCTGCGCGGCGACGTCGTAGGCGGCGACCATGCGCATGAACATTTCGCCGGAGCCGGTGGTCGATACCGCGCAGGTCGCGTCGTCCGCATAACAGCCCGCGCCGATCAGCGGCGTATCGCCGACGCGGCCCGCCTGCTTGTTGGTCACGCCGCCCGTCGAGGTCGCCGCGGCGAGATGGCCGTGGCGGTCGAGCGCGACTGCGCCGACCGTGCCGAACTTGCGGTTCGGATCGATCGGCTCGTGCGGCGTCGGGTCGTCGTTGCTCGAAGCCGTGGACGCGAGCGTCGCGGCGTCGTGATCGAGCATCGGACGCTGCTGCTCACGGGCCAGTTGCCATTGGCGATAGCGCGCGTCGGTATCGAAGTAGCTGTTGTCGACGAACGCGAGCCCCTGCGCGGCCGCGAATGCTTCCGCGCCTTCACCGGTGAACAGCACGTGGTCGCTGCGCTCGAGCACGCGGCGCGCGGCGAGAATCGGATTGCGCACGCGCGTCACGCAACAGATCGCGCCCGCGTCGAGCGTGCGGCCGTCCATGATCGCGGCGTCGAGCTCGTGCGTGCCGGCCGCCGTGTACACCGCGCCGTGGCCCGCGTTGAAGAGCGCGCAGTCTTCGAGCAGCCGCACCGCTTCGCTGACCGCGTCGAGCGCGCTGCCGCCGTCGGCGAGCACGCGCTGGCCAGCGCTCAGCACCGCGTTGAGCGCCGCGTGATATCCGCTTTCGGCGCTGGCCGACATCGAAGTGCGCAGGATCGTTCCTGCCCCGCCGTGAATGGCAATGACTGCGTTGAAGTTCATCGTTTGGATTGAGGAGTGCGTGTGGTTCGGGGAGTGCGGGGTGCTGTGGTGGCTTTTGCTTCGGCATCCCTGGCTTGAGTGCTGTCGGCCTTTGCGCCGTCGCTGTGTTTTAGCCTTGCAGCCTTCGCGCGCGCGGCTTTGCTCAGGGCGCGCGCCGGCTCCTGCGCGGCGCCGGCCGCACCCGACTGCGGATCGAACAGCCACGGCAGCACGAACTCGCTGACCTCGGCGGCCGCCTTGACCGAGCGTTGCGCGCGATACGCGACCGCGTCGCACAACGCCTCGATGACCGCGAGCACGGCCGAATCGGCGTTCGACGCGAGACGCCGGTCGGTGCGGACATACAGCGACAGGTCCGCGAACTGCACGAGCGGCGAGCGCGGACCGTCGGTGAGCGCGAGCACGCGTGCGCCGCGTTCGGAGGCGCGGCGCGCGAGCTCGATCGTGTCCTCGACATAGCGCGGAAACGCGATGCCGATCACGAGATCGCCCGGGCCTGAACCCACGAGGTGCCGCGCCGCATGCGACGGCCCGCCGCTCAGCGCGAGCGAATGCACGTTGTCGTGATACGGCAGCAGTCCGTGCTCCATCAGGCTCGCGAGAAACGCGCTGGCGCCGAAACCGATCACGAATACGCGACGCGCGGCGATGATCGCGTCGACGGCGGCGTCGGCGGTCGCGCGATCGATCGACGTGCGCGTTGCGTGCAGATTGTTGGCGGCCTGCTCGAGCGACGCGTCGATCAGATCGTCACCGGGCGCGAGCGTTTCCTGCGCGCTGCGCAGCCGCTCGACCGGCGCGAGCGTCGCCTCGAAGCCACGCACGAGCGCCTCGCGAAACTGCGGATAACCGTCGAAGCCGAGCGCGCGCGCAAAGCGATTCGCGCTCGCGACCGACGCGCCGACCACGCTCGCGAGCTCGTCGATACGCATCGTCGCCGCGCGGAAGAGATGGGCCAGCACGTACTCGCCCATGCGCTGGTGGATCGGCGTGAGCGTCGGCATCGCGGCGGTGATGCGCGCGGCAATGGCCTGCTCGGCGGGGTTCGGCACAGCGGACGGGTGATGGATCATGCGGGCGGAAAGGCGCGGTTGTTCGATGCGAACTGGATGAAATTATATTTACATGGAAAATGCGCCAAAAAAAATTCATTTTCACATTCCGAGGGTTTTCACCGTACAAAGCCCTTCAGACAAGGGCCTTTCGGCGGCCGAGTTCCTGTTACGCCCCGGTGAAAATCCATTTTCATCGGGGCGATGGGTGGCTTCACCGCGTGCCGCGCTCCGCCGCTCAGCACGCCGCCGCGCTATGTTCGGGAATGCCCATGAGCCGCGCCGCCGGCGACATCACGATGATCAGCGCCTGCACGACGAACGCGAGCGACGCCGCGACCAGACACACGTCGATGCTCCAGCGCGAGCTGAGCGCGGCGCCGAGCAGCGCGCCCACCGGCCGCGCGCCGTAGGTGGCGGTGCTGATCAGCGCGGACACGCGGCCGATCATCCGTTCGGGCGTGATCGCCTGACGCAGCGTGGTCGAGCCGACGACCCACAGGATTGGTCCCGCGCCAAGCAGGAAGAAGCTCGCGAGCGCGAGCCAGAACGATGGGACGATCAGCGTCGCCACCATCACGAGCGACGCGAGCAGGCCGCACGACGGTCCGACGATCAGCAGACGGCCGAATGCGAGACGCCGCGCGACCGCGGGCGCGGCGAGCGCGCCGCAGACCATGCCGACCCCGTACGCGCCGAGCGTCACGCCGACCGCCGAGGCATTGAGCCCCAGCCGATGCACCGCGTAAGGTACATAGACCGCCTGCAGGATGAAGAAGCCGAGATTGAAGAACACGGCGGTCAGCAGCATCGGCAGCAGCAACGGATCGCGCAGCACGAAGCGCGTGCCGTCGCGCAGCTCCAGCATGAAGTGCCGTCGCGGCGCGGCCGCGCGCTGCGGCTCGCGCAATCCCGCCAGCATCGCGACCGCGAACGCCGACAACATCGCCGCGCCGCCATACGCCCAGCCCGCGCCGATCCAGCCGACCAGCACGCCGCCCAGCGCCGGCCCCGCCGAATACGCGACGCTGCGCGCGAGTTCGAGCCGGCCGTTCGCGCTCGCATAGGCGTCGCGCGGCACGATCGACGGCACCAGCGACGGCGCCGCAACGTTGTAGGCGACCGTACCCGTCGCGGCGACGAAGCCGAGCGCGGCGAGCAGCGGCAGGTTCAGCGCATGCGTTAGCACCAGCAGCAGCACGCACAACATCGCGCAGACCCGCACGCTCTCGGCGAGCGTCATCAGCACGCGGCGCGAGCGGCGGTCGGCCCAGACGCCGAGCGGCATCGACAGCAACAGGAACGGCAGCGTCTGCGCGGTTTGCAGCAGCCCGGTATCGCGCGCGTTGGCGCCGAGCGCGAACACCGCGACGAGCGGCGCGGCCGCGAGGCTGATCTGCTCCGCCGATTGCGCGCACAGGTTCGACCAGGCGAGGCGCTGGAATACGCGGGGCAGACGTTGCGCATTGGACGGCGAAGACGACGAAGGGGAAGACGTGGCGGACATCGATGCACTCCCGAGGTTTGACGTGAGGCATTCATCGTCGGCGCTTGGGACTTGCGGGGCGCTCCGCTTCTTGCGGTGTTATTCTTCGCTCGCCATGAATCTCGAAAGCATCCTCTTCACTCAAGGTTTCGGTTCGCGCCGCCAATGCCGCGCGCTGATCGGCGACGGCCGCGTCAGCGTCGACGGTGCGATTTGCACCGATGCCGACGCCGATTTCGCTGTTGATGGCGGCGCGTTGCGCTTTAGCGTCGACGGCGTCGAATGGCCGTATCGCGAGCACGCGTATCTGCTGTTGAACAAGCCCATCGGCTACGAATGCTCGCGCGATCCGCAGCATCATCTGAGCGTGTTCAGCCTGCTGCCGCCGCAGTTCGCCGAGCGCGGCGTGCAGTGCGTCGGCCGTCTCGATCAGGACACCACGGGCCTCCTGCTGCTCTCCGACGACGGCAAGTTCGTGCATCAGTTCACGTCGCCGAAACGCAAGGTGCCGAAGCTCTACGTCGCGACCACGCGCCATCCGCTCGACGACGCGCAGCTCGCCGCGCTGCGCGACGGCGTGCTGCTGCACGGCGAAACGAAACCGAGCGCCGCGCTCGACGCCCAGGCGCGCGACACTCACACGCTCGCGCTCACCGTGCTCGAAGGCAAATACCACCAGGTCAAGCGGATGATCGCGGCCTCGGGCAACCGCTGCGAGGCGCTGCATCGAGAACGGATCGGTGGGCTCGCGCTTCCCGCGGCGCTCGCGCCCGGCGCATGGCAATGGCTCGACGCAGCGGGCCTTGCCGCGCTGCGGGCCGGGTAAACGACTAGCCGCAACGAGGGCCCGCCTAAGACCTTGATGCGCCGGACAAACCGCGCGCGCATTGCGGTGCACCGAACGTAGGTCGTTGCGTTGCAGCATGCCGTTGCTTACATGTCGCCCTATACTCGACTAAACAAACGAATACAAAGGTTTCAAGGAGGGGCGCCATGCATATCGACGGCACGATGGCGTTTTCGCACGCAATGATCGTGTTCATCTGCTTTGCGCTGCTGCTGGTCGGCGGATTGCTGGTCATCATGCGGCTGCGGCACAAGTACCATCCGAATCTGATCGGCGCATTGATCGGCGGCATGCTGTGCTTCCTGTTGCTGGAAGTGCTGCCTGCGCTGACTTGATGCCGGTCGGACCGCGCAGCTCGTTTTGCGCGGCGCATTGATGCGGTGCGGCGGATACGCGTGGCGGGGGCAACCCGGCCCTCGCGAGGCGGTATTTTGTTTCTGCTGCCGGCCTAGCCGCGTTTCCCGTTCGCCTCGCGCAAAAAATCCTCGACGCTCGGATAGCGCAGACGTACCCGCAATTCATCCTTCAGACGCCGGTTCACGAGCCGGCGCGACTCGCGCATGAACGACAGCAGCATCGGATCGATCTGCTGCTCCGCCTGCTCTCTCGTGATGCGCGGCGGGCGCGCGAGCCCGAACGCATCGGCGACCGCGTCGAAATACTCCCCCATTTTCAGCGACGAATCGTCGGACGCATGCAGTGCGCGCGCGGGCCGGCCATGCGTGGCGAGACGCACGAGGATCGCGGCGAGGTCGTCGGCGTGGATGTGATTCGTGTAGACGTCGTCGGCATCGACGAGCGCCGGCGTGCCTCTTTCGAGCCGCGCGAGCGGCAGACGGTTGCGCGCATAGATGCCCGGAATCCGCGCGATGCTCGTGGCGACGCTGCCGCGCGCCGTCGCGTGCCGCAACTGCCGCTCGGCCGACACGCGACGTTTGGCGCGCGCATTCGCGGGCCGCAGCGCGCGCGTTTCGTCGATCCACGCACCGCCGCAATCGCCGTAGACGCCCGTCGTGCTCGCGTAAACGATGCGCACCAGTGCCCGCCAAGCGCCGGTCCGGCGCACCCCGTCGGGTACAATATCGGGTGTTTCAGCGTCCAGACCTGAAGCGCGCGCACGGCGCAAGCGCGCGATCGGCACGACGGACAACCTCGCCGCGCAAGCGTTCATGCGGCCCCCGGCACCTAACGTCGCAAGCAGCGCGCGAGTGCGTCGATCGTCGTCGCCGGACTTCTGCGGCGGCGCGAGATGCAGCACCGTCGGCGCGAGGCGCGCGAGCCGTTTGAGGCTGCCGCGCGCGTCGAGATCGCCGACGAGCGGCGTCACGCCCGCGGCGCGCAACTCATCGCAGCGCGCGGCATGGCTCGTCAACGCGAAGATACGCGCGCGCGGCCGCAAGAGGGGCACGCAGCGCATGCCGACGTCGCCGCATCCTACGATCAGCACGCGCGGCCGGCGGAAGTTTCGTGTCGCTTTCATGGTGGGCGCATTGTAGCGGTCACACGCAACAGGTACCGCGCGGTTGATCCGGCGGGTCCGATTACGATTCCGACTTTTCGATTCCGAACACTTTATGGCATTTAACGTCACGCTCCGGCAAACCGGCCGGCAGTTTCAGGTAGAACAGGATGAACCGGTGCTCTCCGCAGCGCTGCGTCAAGGCATCGGCCTGCCGTATGGCTGCAAGAACGGCGCGTGCGGTTCGTGCAAAGGCACGGTCGTGAGCGGCGAGGTCGAACAGCGCGCGCACTCGTCGTCGGCGCTGTCGAACGACGAAAAGACGCGCAACATGGCGCTCCTGTGCTGCGCGACGGCGTGTTCCGATCTCGAAGTCGACATCCGCGAAGTGGCCGGCGTCGGAGACGTGCAGGTCAAGAAGCTGCCGTGCCGCGTGAACGCGATCGAGCGCAAGGCCGACGACGTGATCGTCGTGAAGCTGCAACTGCCCGCCAACGAACGTCTGCAATATCTGGCCGGCCAGTACCTCGAATTCATCCTGAAGGACGGCAAGCGCCGCAGCTATTCGATGGCGAGCGCGCCGCACGTCGAAGGCCCGGTCGAGCTGCACATCCGCCACATGCCCGGCGGTGCGTTCACCGACCATGTGTTCAACACGATGAAGGAACGCGACATCCTGCGCTTCGAAGCGCCGCTCGGCACGTTCTTCCTGCGCGAAGACTCGGACAAGCCGATCGTACTGCTCGCGTCGGGCACCGGCTTCGCGCCGCTGAAGGCGATCGTCGAGCATGCGGTGTTCAAGAACATGACGCGCCCGATGACGCTCTACTGGGGCGCGCGCCGCAAGAAAGACCTGTATCTGCTCGAACTCGCCGAGCAATGGGCGCGCGAGATTCCGAACTTCAAGTTCGTGCCGGTGCTCTCCGAGCCCGATGCGGGCGACGCATGGACGGGCCGCACGGGCTTCGTGCATCGGGCGGTGATCGAGGATCTGCCCGATCTGTCGGCCTACCAGGTGTATGCATGCGGCGCGCCGGTGATGGTCGAATCGGCGCTGCGCGACTTCACGCAGCATCACCAGTTACCGGAAGACGAGTTCTACGCGGACTCGTTCACCAGCGCGGCCGATCTCGCGAACGCGGTCTGATTGCACGGCGGCAAATTCCCCCCGATGCAGCGCAAGTGCAAATTCATCGTTTACATCAGCGCTTTCCTTATCGTATTCTTTCGCGCATGAACCGCATCCAGTCCGAATTCCGACGTCGCCGCTCGCCGCTCCCCTAGGGACGCCGCTGGCTTCGTCACGGACTCGCGCCACACAAAACCTGGGCGCAAGCTGTTCGAATCATGAAAGCCACGGCATGCCGTGGCTTTTCTGTTTTTCCGGCCGCCGTTTTTATTGGCCAAATCGTCACCGTTTCTTCACCCTGCTCATACCCTTTTGCCTGGAGTCTGCTGTCATGAATTTCAATGAGTATCCAATCGATTCGCTGATGTACATCACGAACCGGCCTGAAATCGTTTTCACGCACGGCAAAGGCTCGTGGATTTACGACAACAACGGCAAGCGCTACCTGGATTTCATTCAGGGCTGGGCGGTCAATAGCCTCGGCCACTGCAACGACGGCATGATCGAAGCGCTGAACCAGCAGGCCAAGCTGCTGATCAACCCGTCGCCGGCGTTCTACAACGAGCCGATGGCGAAGCTCGCGGGCCTGCTCACGCAGCACAGCTGCTTCGACAAGGTGTTCTTCGCGAACAGCGGCGCCGAGGCGAACGAAGGCGCGATCAAGCTCGCGCGCAAGTGGGGCAGGAAGTTCAAAGACGGCGCGTTCGAGATCATCACGTTCGACCACAGCTTCCACGGCCGCACGCTCGCGACGATGTCGGCCAGCGGCAAGCCGGGCTGGGACACGATCTACGCGCCGCAGGTGCCGGGCTTCCCGAAGGCGGACCTGAACGACATCGCGTCGGTGGAAAAGCTGATCAACGCGAAGACCGTCGCGGTGATGCTCGAGCCAATCCAGGGCGAAGGCGGCGTGATCCCCGCGACCCGGGAATTCATGCAGCAACTGCGCGAGCTGACGAAAAAGCACAACATTCTGCTGATCGTCGATGAAGTGCAAAGCGGCTGTGGTCGCGCCGGCACGCTGTTCGCGTATCAGTTGTCGGGCATCGAGCCGGACATCATGACGCTCGGCAAGGGCATCGGCGGCGGCGTGCCGCTCGCGGCGCTGCTGTCGAAGGCGGAAATCGCCGTGTTCGAAGCGGGCGACCAGGGCGGCACCTACAACGGCAATCCGCTGATGACCGCGGTCGGCTACTCGGTAATCTCGCAGCTGACGGCACCGGGCTTCCTCGAAGGCGTGCGCTCGCGCGGCGAATATCTGCGCACGAAGCTGCTCGAACTGTCCGAGGAGCGCGGCTTCAAGGGCGAGCGCGGCGAGGGTCTGCTGCGCGCGCTGCTGCTCAGCAAGGACAGCGGCAACCAGATTGTCGAGAAGGCGCGCGACATGCAACCCGACGGCGTGCTGCTGAACGCCGCGCGTCCGAACCTGCTGCGCTTCATGCCGGCGCTTAACGTGACGACCGAAGAAATCGACCAGATGCTGGCGATGCTGCGCTCGGTTCTCGACTCGCTGTAATCAACCACGGAGCGCACCGATGACGACGAACACGACGCTGTCGATCCGCCGCTTCGACGCGACCGATACCGAAGCCGTGATTGCGCTATGGCAGGACGTGTTTCCCGAGTATCGCGACGTGACGCGACCGCAGCGCAACCCGCGTCTGTCGATCGCCAACAAGCTCGCGACGCAACCGGAGCTGTTCTTCGTCGCGGTGCTCGATGGCCGTATCGTCGGCACCGTAATGGGCGGCTATGACGGACACCGCGGCTGGCTGTATTCGCTCGCGGTCGATGCATCGCTGCGACGTCATGGCATCGGCACGCGACTCGTCGCGCACGTCGAGAGCGAGTTGACCAAGCGTGGTTGTCCGAAGCTGAATCTGCAGGTGCTATCGTCGGCGACGCCTGAAGTGCGCGCGTTCTACGATGCGCTCGGCTATCGCGCCGATGCGGTGATCAGCCTCGGCAAGCGGCTCGGCGAATACGCGGACGCGGCCCCGGCGGGCTGATTCGCGTCGCACACCTGATCAAAGAAGGCCGCATGCGCTGATTCGCGTATGCGGCCTTTTTGAATGGTTCTCCAACTGAGCGGCGCACATATCGGCGGATTCGGACAAACAGCGTATGGCGGACAGACGGATTGCCTAAAATCGTTTACGCACGAGACGACGCCGGCGCTGGAAAGACCGGTTTGCGGCGAATCGCGACCCTTTCCCCCCGGGGGCGGCTCATGCGTCTGAGTCCCAACGCGTTGGAATCCTAAGGGGAATCTTCATGGCGACTTATGTGGTGCTCCTGCAATTTACGGATCAGGGTATCCGCACGATCAAGAACAGTGCAGAGCGAGCCGGGCAGGCGGCGGAAATGGCGAAATCTTTTGGCTGCGAAATGAAGCAGATCTACTGGACGTTAGGGGCATACGACGTTGTCTCGGTCGTCGAAGCGGCAGACGAGCAGAGCTTCCTCGCCTTCGGCTTCGCACTCGGCTCGGCCGGCAATGTCCGCTCGCAAACGCTGCGTGCGTTCACAAAAGACGAAATCAGTTCGGTTATCGGGCGACTCCCTTAATACACGTCCCAACCGGAAAAATAAAACGCGCCCCGCGACATTGCATCGCGGGGCGCGTTGCAAGCCGGACGTGTGCGCCACCGGCGCGCACTCCAACTCGTCACATGCTTATTCACCCACTCGCTCGCCCGCTCATTCGCCCAAATACGCGGCCCGAACCTTCGGATCGTCAAGCATCTGTTTCGCATCGCCCGACATCGTGATCAGACCGGAGTCCATCACGTAACCGCGATTCGCCGCCTGCAGCGCGAGCCGCGCGTTCTGCTCGACGAGCAGCACAGTCATGCCTTCAGAGGAAATCAGGCGCACCACTTCGAAGATCTTCTCGACCATGATCGGCGACAGACCCATCGACGGTTCGTCGAGCAGTAACAGTTTCGGACGGGAGATGATCGCGCGCGCCATCGCGAGCATCTGCTGCTCGCCGCCCGACAGCGTGCCCGCGTATTGCGATGCACGCTCCTTCAGACGCGGGAAAAAGCCGAACATGCGCTCGACGTCCGACTTGATGCCATCGTCATCGTTGCGCAGATACGCGCCCATTTGCATGTTCTCGACGATCGACATGCGCGCGAAGATGCCGCGCCCTTCCGGCACCATTGCGAGACCGCGCTTCAGAAGCTCGTGCGCCGGCAGTCCCTTGATCGACTGACCCATGTACTCGATGTCGCCGGCCGCATACGCCTTCAGGCCCGTGATCGCCTTCATCGTCGTGGTCTTGCCCGCACCGTTCGCGCCGATCAGCGTGACGAGTTCGCCCTGCCCGACCTCGAGGTCGACACCCTTGACCGCCTGGATGCCACCGTAGTTGACCTGCAGGCCCTTGATTTTCAACATTGCTTGTGTCGTGGACATCAGTGGACCCCCGCACCCAGATAAGCTTCGATCACCTTCGCATCCTTCTGCACATCCTGCGGCAGACCCTGAGCAATCACCTTGCCGTAGTCGAGCACCGTCATCTGGTTGCACAGGCCCATCACGAGCTTCACGTCGTGTTCGATCAGCAGAATCGTCTTGCCGTCCGCGCGGATCTTGTCGAGCAGCTTGGTCAGCTCGACCTTCTCGGTGGCGTTCATGCCGGCCGCCGGTTCGTCGAGCGCGAGCAGCTTCGGATCGGTCGCCAATGCACGGGCGATTTCCAGCCGACGCTGGTGGCCATACGACAGGTTGCGCGACGTGTAGTCCGCGTACTGCGTGATGCCGACGTAGTCGAGCAGTTCGAGCGCGCGTTCCTTGATCTCGCGCTCTTCCTGACGCTCGGCCGGGGTCTGGAACACCGCGCCGAGCAGACCGTGTTTGGTGCGCACGTGACGGCCGACCATCACGTTTTCCAGCGCGGTCATGCCGCCGAACAGACGGATGTTCTGGAACGTGCGCGCGATGCCCGCCTTCGCGACCTGATAGACCGCGGTCGGCGTGTAGTTCTCGCCATTGAGCTTGAACTCGCCCGAATCCGGCGTGTACAGACCCGTGATCACGTTGAAGAAGGTTGTCTTGCCGGCGCCGTTCGGGCCGATCAGACCGTAGATCTCGCCTGCGCGGATCTGCAGTCCGACCTCGGAAAGCGCTTGCAGGCCGCCGAAGCGCTTGTTGACGCCCTTCACCGACAGACGGATCGCTGCGTTGTTGCTTACGTTATCGCTCATGTCTTTTCTCCACCGGACCTTATGCGCGCACCGGCTTCTTGCCGCCACGCTTCGCCAGCTTCGCAATCCTGTCTTCGTGCTTCGGCGCGGGCCACAGGCCTTCCGAGCGATACAGCATGATCACGACCATCGCCAGACCGTACAGCAGCTGACGGATCACTTCGGTATCGACGATTTCATGGCCGAAGATCATGTTCTGCAGCGGACCCATCGTCGAGCGCAGGAACTCGGGGAACACGGCGAGCAGCACCGCGCCGAGGATCACGCCCGGAATGTGGCCCATGCCGCCGAGCACCACGCAGGCGAGCACCACGACCGATTCCCAGAAGGTGAACGATTCCGGCGACACGAAGCCCTGGAACGAGCCGAACATCGCGCCCGACAGGCCGCCGAACGACGCGCCCATCGCGAACGCAAGCAGCTTCACGTTACGGGTGTTGATGCCCATCGCCTTGGCGGCGATTTCGTCTTCGCGGATTGCGGCCCACGCGCGGCCGATACGCGAATGCTGCAGACGAGTACAGGTCCAGATCACGAACAGCGCGCACAGCACGAACAGGTAGTAGTACAGGTACACCGACGGAAACTGCATGCCGAACAGCGAGTGCGTCTGCGCAAGGCTGAAGCCGCCGACCTGCACCGGATCGATCCCGGTGATCCCCTTCGGGCCGTTGGTGATGTTCACCGGACGATCGAGGTTGTTCATGAAGATCCGCACGATTTCCCCGAAGCCGAGGGTCACGATCGCGAGGTAGTCGCCACGCAGACGCAGTGTCGGCGCACCGAGCAGAATCCCGAACATCGCGGCGAGCGCCATCGCGATCGGCGCGATGATCCAGATCGGCACGTGGATGCCGTTCGGCGCGAGATGCGCGATCCACTCGAATTGCGTCGCGAGGTGCGGTGAGCTCAGCAGCGCGGCCGTGTAGGCGCCGATCGCGTAGAACGCGATGTAGCCCAGGTCCAGCAGGCCGGCAAAGCCGACCACCACGTTCAGGCCCAACGCGAGCATCACGTACAGCATCGCGAAGTCGAGCACGCGGACCCAATAATTGCCGCCCGCGGCGCCGATGACCATCGGCGCCGCGATCACGAAGATCGCCGTGAGAATACCGATGGTCAGCGTCTTCGTGCGGTTCTTTTCGGGGATGAGCGTCGTGGACGGCTCGATCGGTTGAATTGAGGTCATGATTGTTGACTCCTTGTGGCCCGGGATCAGGCGCGATCCGCGACACGTTCGCCGAGCAGGCCCGACGGACGGAACACCAGCACGACGATCAGCACGATGAACGCGAACACGTCCTGGTAGTTACTGCCGAACACGCCGCCCGTGAGGTCGCCGATATAGCCGGCACCCAACTGCTCGATCAGGCCGAGGAGCACGCCGCCGACCATCGCGCCGCCGAGATTGCCGATACCGCCGAGCACCGCCGCGGTAAAGGCCTTCAGGCCAGGGATGAAGCCCATGTAGAAGTGCGCGTTGCCGTATTCGGACGCGATCATCACGCCGGCGAGCGCAGCCAGCGCCGAGCCGATCATGAAGGTCGCCGAAATCACGAAATTCGGGTTCACGCCCATCAGACTCGCGACGTTCGGGTTCTCGGCGATCGCGCGCATCGCACGGCCGAGCCTGGTCTTGTGCACGAGCAGCAGGAGGCCGCCCATCACGAGGAACGCCGCCACGATGATCACGATTTCAGTCATCGAGATCACGGCGCCGGGCGTCGTGTCGGTGGCCTTGATCACGTTGATCGGGTCGGTGGGCAACAGCTGCGGGAACGGCAGCGGATTGCGCGACCAGATCATCATCGCGAGCGTCTGCAGCAGGATCGATACCCCGATCGCGGTGATCAGCGGCGCGAGACGCGGCGCACGCCGCAACGGCCGGTAGGCCACGCGTTCGATTGTGTAGCCGACCACCGCGCAGACCGCCGCTGCGATGATCAACGCGATCACGAGCGTCAGCACATTGCCGAGGCCGGGGAAGTGGTTCTGCAGCACACCTATGGCGGAGAGCGCAACCATAGCGCCCACCATCAACACGTCGCCATGAGCGAAGTTGATGATGCCCAGAATGCCGTAAACCATCGTATAGCCCAGTGCGATGATGGCGTAGACACTGCCAAGCACCAGTCCATTCAGGATCTGCTGGATGAAGATATCCATTTAATGCTCCTTAGCCCGTGCGACTGGATTCGCGTTTTTCATCTGCCGGTGGGCGGTGATGCGCTACGAATCTCAACGGCACTGCGGGTACTGATGTAAAAGACCGGTAAGGGTTATCCGCTGCCGGCTTGCCCTGACGATCGTGATGCGGTCGCGAGCCCCCCTTGGGCGGATGCAAAAACGGCACCGTTGGATGGTGTCGGTGCCGTCAGGCCGAACTTCCCGTCATCACATCTTTACGACGTCGAGCACTGCTTTCTTGCCGTCCTTGAAGTCGTAAAGCGTAATGGCGCCCTCTTTCAAATCACCCTTGTCGTCGAACGCGATGTGGCCGATTACCCCGTTGTAATCGGTCGAAGGCATCGCAGCCAGCACCTTGGGCGCCTCGATAGAATTAGCGCGCTTCATTGCATCGACGATCACGTACACAGCGTCATACGTGAACGGCGCGTAAATCTGCACCGGCGTGTGGAAGCGGTCTTCGTACTTCTTTTCGAAGTCCGCTCCATTGGTCATTTTCGAAAGCGCGAGTCCTGCTTCCGAACAGACCAGGTTTTGCACGGCGGTACCCGCCAGCTCACCTACCTTGTCGGTACACACACCGTCGCCGCCAAGGATTTTTGCCCTGATACCGAGCGCCGCCGCCTGCTTCGTAAACGGCCCGCCCGTCGCGTCCATGCCGCCGAACATGATGGCGTCCGGCTGAACACTCTTGATCTTCGTGAGAATGGCCCGGAAATCCGTGGCCTTGTCGCTCGTCGCCTCCCGCGCGACGATCTTCGCGCCGCTCGCCTCGGCGGTCTTCGCGAACTCGTCCGCGAGACCTTTGCCGTAGGCGGTCGCATCGTCCACGACCGCGATGCGTTTGGCGCCCAGCGCCTTCGTCGCGTAATTGGCGAGCGCCGGACCCTGCTGCGCGTCGGTCGCGACCACCCGATAGGTCGTCTTGAACCCTTGCTGCGTATAGGCCGGATTCGTCGACGACGGCGAGATCTCGACGATGCTCGCGTCGCTATAGATCTTCGACGCCGGAATCGAGACCCCGGAGTTCAGGTGTCCGATCACCGCGACCACGTGATCGTCGACCAGCTTCTGCGCGACGGCGGTGCCGGCTTTCGGGTCCGCCGCATCGTCCTGCGCGTCGAGTTGCAGCTGGATCTTGCGACCGTCGATCGTCAAACCTTGCGCATTGATTTCTTCGACCGCGAGGCGCGCCCCATTTTCGTTGTCCTTGCCGAGGTGCGCGATGCCGCCCGTCAACGGAGCCGCGTGACCGATCTTCACGATAGTCGCTTCGCTCGCGGCGGCAACCGCCGCGGCCGAGGCCGCCGATGCGCCCGTTCCTGCTTCGCCATCCTGTTTCTTGCCGCACGCGGTCAGCATCGCAACCGTGGCCGCGATCGACACGGCGTAAGCAAATTTGACTCGCATCAAGTAAGGTCTCCTGCGCCTTGCAAAATCCACTGTCCAGGACCTCAAGGCCTTGAGAACGCGCGCATTGTAACTCCAATTATGCGGGTGGCAATATTGTTGAACCGGTGGGGTTTTCCTGCATTGCAACCTGATTTGGAGAGGAAATCCGTTAAAAGGCGCAACCTGGTTGCGATCCGTTTTCGTGCACCAGTTGCACCGGCGCCGAAGCCGCTGGCATCAAGTGTTGCGGGCGATCGCCGCGAATCCCGGATAGGCCGGGCTTTGCGTCGGGTATGGCCATTTAGCGCGCGCTCGGTAAATTGCACCACTTCAGTGCATGCTCAATCCGGTTTAAAGCTTTTGCGCGCTTAAAACGGGGACGTATCGGGCCAAAATCGATAAAAGCCCCGCTCACAATTCAAAATAATTTGTGCGCGAGACTACCGAAAGTCGACCGGTCTTTCGATGTGGCACTTAATTTAATCAAAGGTTCGTCGGGCACGGGCATAAAAAAAGCGCGCCCAGGGGCGCGCTTTCCTTTCAGCGGTGCTAACGGATTGTCAGGCTGGCAGACCGAGCCCGCGCGGCAGCGGGAACGCGATGTTTTCCTCGATGCCCTCGAGCGCGCGCACGTTGCGCACACCCAGTTCACGCAGACGCGCGATCACCGCCTGCGCCAGCACTTCCGGCGCCGACGCACCGGCGGTCACGCCAATGCGGCGCTTGCCCTCGACCCAAACCGGATCGATCTGATCGGGCGAATCGACCATATAGGCTGGCACGCCGAGCTTCTCGGCGAGCTCGCGCAAGCGGTTCGAATTCGAGCTGTTTGGACTGCCGACGACGATCACGACGTCGCACTGCGGAGCCATGAACTTCACTGCGTCCTGGCGATTCTGCGTGGCGTAGCAGATGTCCTGCTTCTTCGGCTCACGGATGGACGGGTACCTGGCCTTCAGTGCGCCGATGATTTCGGCGGCGTCGTCGACCGACAGCGTGGTTTGCGTGACGAAGGCGATCCGCTCCGGATCGGCGAGCTGCAACGCCTGCACATCCTCGATGTCCTCGACCAGATGCATGCCCTCGGCCGCCTGGCCCATCGTGCCTTCGACTTCCGGGTGGCCCTTGTGGCCGATCATCACGATGTCGAAGCCGTCCTGGCGCATCTTCGCGACTTCGATATGCACCTTGGTCACGAGCGGACAGGTGGCGTCGTACACCCGCAGCCCGCGCGACTCCGCCTCCGAGCGCACGGCCTTCGACACGCCATGCGCGCTGAAGATCACCGTGTTGCCCGCCGGCACTTCGTCCAGGTTCTCGATGAAGATCGCTCCCTTCTTGCGCAGGTCTTCGACCACATAGGCGTTATGGACGATTTCGTGACGCACGTAGATCGGCGAGCCATACAGCTTGATGGCCCGCTCGACGATCTCGATCGCCCGGTCGACGCCTGCGCAGAACCCGCGTGGCTGGGCTAACAGGATCTCCGCTTCGGCAAGAGTCGTATCCGTGATGCTCATGTTTACAGAATCCCGATGATTTTCACTTCAAACGCCAGCGCCTGGCCGGCAAGCGGGTGATTGAAATCGAACAGGGCCGACGTTTCGCCGACTTCCTTCAGTACGCCGGCATAGCGCCCGCCGCCCGGCGCGTTGAATTCTACCAGGTCACCCGGGGAAAAATCCTCGCCGATCATGCTGTTCTCCCGCAGCGTGGCGAGGGACACGCGCTGGATCAGATCCGGATTGCGCGGGCCGAACGCCTGCCCCGGCGCTAGCTGAAAGGTCGAATGGTGGCCCGCCTTCAAACCTAGCAAAATATCTTCCAGCGGCGGCGCCAGTTGATCGGCGCCGAGCAGCAGCGTGGCCGGCTTGTCGTTGAACGTGCTGATCACTTCGGCGCCATCGGCAAGGGAAAGCCGGTAATGCAGCGTGACGTGTGAACCGGGTTTCACCTCGGAAATATGGATGATGCTCATGCAATGCTCGCTCAGTCGAAGCGCGCTGCACGCGTGCGCCGCGGGGCAGTCGACGCGTGTGGCAAACCGTCGGCGTGCCGTGCGCAAAGCGTTTATTGTAAGCCACCTAGCGGGCGCCGGCTTGAGTCCGTCGCGCGCGAGGTCGGCACGGCCCGGCGGCGCGTTGCACCGCGTGCGCCGTCAACCTTACGCGGAGGACTCTATATATATGGCTGATTTCGCCAGCACAATCGACGAAACACCTGCGGCAACGCTGCGACCGAAGGCGCCGGCACGCGCCGGAGGCGGCGTGAAAGCCGCCGCGAATCGGTCGGCCGAGGCCCCGTCAAAAGCCGCCGACTCCACCGCCCGCTGCCGGCGGCAACTGTTTCGGGGTAAATGGCTCCGGCGCGACATGCCGCGCGAGCGACTGATCGAGCACGGCCCCGACGTGCTGTCGGACACCGAAATGATCGCGCTCGTGCTCGGCTCCGGCCTGCCCGGTCACGACGTGTTCAGTGTCGCGCGGGCGCTGTTGGATCGCTTCGGCTCCCTGCGCGCGATGCTCGACGCGACTTATGCGGACTTCGACGGCATTCGCGGCATCGGCCCCGCCAAAAAAGCGCAATTACTCGCGATCATGGAAATGGCGCGTCGCTCGCTCGTCGACAAGATGCGCAAGCGCCCGCTCATGAATTCGCCCGAAGCGGTCGAAAGTTATCTGCGCCTTCTGATCGGCGGACAGCCGCAGGAGGTGTTCGTGTCGCTGTTTCTCGACGCCCGGCATCGGCTGATCCGCTGCGAGGAAAGCGCGCGCGGCTCGCTCACGCGCATGGCCGTATATCCGCGCGAGATCGTGCGGCGGGCGCTCGCTGCGAACGCGGCCAGCCTGATCGTCGCGCATAATCATCCGTCCGGCGCCGTCGAGCCGAGTGCCAGCGACTGCCGCCTAACGCAGACGCTGCGCGACGCGCTCGCGCTCGTCGATGTGCAGTTGATCGATCATCTGGTGATCGGCGCGGATAGCGTATACTCGTTCGCCCGCGCCGGCTGGCCGGGGTTCGCGCGCAAGCCCGCCCGAGCGCGGGCAGCGGAAGGGCCGCCGTACGGCGCCGTGTCCCGCATCGCAAATAAGGTTTGATTTTGCGGCTTTTTTTCTGCTAGAATTCCGGTTTGCCTATTTCCAACCCCCTGTTCCGAAGCCATCGAGGCGTTCCGCAAAGGTCGGGCGGCTGTGGTAGCGAAGTGTCTCGATGCAAATTCGGCGCAACTTCGCACACTTTCAGCGCGGCTCTTTTCGGGAAACTTTCACGGCGTTCGAACTCAGAATTAGCGTATTAGGAGTGCTCTCATGGCACGCGTATGCCAAGTAACTGGGAAAGCGCCGATGAGCGGCAACAACGTTTCCCACGCGAACAACAAGACCAAGCGCCGGTTCCTGCCGAACCTGCAAAACCGCCGTATCTGGGTGGAAAGCGAAAACCGTTGGGTGCGCCTGCGCGTTTCGAACGCCGGCCTGCGCCTGATCGACAAGAACGGTATCGACGCTGTGCTCGCAGACCTGCGCGCACGCGGTGAAGCCTAAGGAGTAAATCATGGCGAAAGGCGCACGCGACAAGATCAAGCTGGAATCGACCGCAGGCACGGGTCACTTCTACACGACCACGAAGAACAAACGCAACATGCCGGAAAAGATGTTGATCAAGAAATTTGATCCGGTCATCCGCAAGCACGTTGACTACAAGGAAACCAAGATCAAGTAATCTTGGCTCTCCAGCCTGACGAAGGCAAAAACATGAAAAGCCTCGCATCCTGCGAGGCTTTTTTGTTTTTGCGCGGACCTCGCGATAGCTCCGCAATGCGCACGCGAATCGCCCTATTCCGTTTGGCCAGCTTTCGCCAGGGCGTTGCGGCGCGTATCCTTTGTCGTTTTCGCGGCGTGCGGTTCGCGCGCCGTCATCGCAAAACGAAAGACGGAGATGTGGGCAATGGAATTCGATGTGGCGATTGTCGGTAGCGGTCTGGCTGGTTTGAGCGTCGCGCTCAATCTCGCGCAGACACGGCGCGTTGCTGTGATCGCCAAGCGATCGCTGACCGAAGGCGCGAGCGACTGGGCGCAAGGTGGCATCGCCGCGGTGCTCGATTCGGCGGACAGCGTCGAGAATCACGTGCGCGATACGCTGGCCGCAGGCGGCGGCCTGTGCGACGAGGCGGCGACACGCTTTATCGTCGAGCATGGGCGCGCCGCGATCGAATGGCTGATCGGACAGGGCGTGCCGTTCACGAAAGACGAGGCCGCCGAACTGGGCTTTCATTTGACGCGCGAAGGCGGCCATAGCCATCGCCGGATCATTCACGCGGCCGACGCGACCGGCCATGCGGTCGTCGCCACGCTCAGCGAGCAGGTGCGCCAGCATCCGAACATCACGCTGTTCGAAAACCATCACGCAATCGACCTGATCACGTCCGAACGCCTCGGCCTGCCCGGCCGCCGCTGCCATGGCCTGTATGCGCTGGATCTGCAAAGCGGCCGCGCCGTTACGATCGAAGCGCCGCATACGGTGCTCGCGACCGGCGGCGCCGGCAAGGTCTACCTGTACACGACTAACCCCGACACCGCGACCGGCGATGGCATCGCGATGGCATGGCGCGCCGGCTGCCGCGTGTCGAACATGGAATTCATCCAGTTCCACCCGACGTGCCTGTTTCACCCGTACGCGAAGTCGTTCCTGATTTCGGAAGCAGTGCGCGGCGAAGGCGGCATTCTGAAACTGCCGGATGGCACGCGCTTCATGCCCAATCACGACGAGCGCGCGGAGCTTGCGCCACGCGACATCGTCGCGCGGGCGATCGACTTCGAGATCAAGAAACGCGGCATCGATTGCGTGTACCTCGACATCAGCCACCAGCCGGCCGCGTTCCTGCACGAGCATTTCCCGACGATCCTGGCACGCTGCCTCGAGTTCGGCATCGACATCACGAAAGAGCCTATTCCAGTGGTACCGGCCGCGCATTACACGTGCGGCGGCGTCGTCACCGATCTGGCGGGCCGCACCGATCTCGCCGGTCTCTACGCGGTCGGCGAAACGTCCTGCACCGGCCTGCACGGCGCGAACCGACTTGCCAGCAATTCGCTGCTCGAATGCCTCGTGATCGGCCGCTCCGCCGCCCAGGCGATCGAAGCGGAAGGCTTCGCCGCCGCCGTTCACGCGCCGCTGCCGGCTTGGGACGAAAGCCGCGTGTCCGATCCGGACGAGGAGGTCGTGGTCGCGCACAACTGGGACGAACTGCGCCGGCTGATGTGGAACTACGTCGGTATCGTGCGCACCGACAAGCGGCTCGAGCGCGCGAAGCATCGGCTTGCGCTGCTGCGCGACGAGATCCACGAGTACTACGCGAACTTCAAGGTGAGCCGCGATCTGCTGGAGCTGCGCAATCTGGTCGATGTGGCGTCGCTGATCGTGGACAGCGCGCGCTCGCGGCGCGAGAGCCGCGGCCTGCATTTCAGCCGCGACTGGCCGTCCACATTACCCAAGGCGCTACCGACGGTGCTCACGCCGAAGTATGTACGCAGGCGGAATACCTGACAGCCTTGGGCCGAAATACACGCTGAAACGACGCCGCAAACGACAAGGCCATTACCGGTAAGCTCCGGCAATGGCCTTGTTAAGTCGTCACGAGCGTCGACTGTCGCGCTAAAACGCGCCGCGCTCAAACGATCCGCATCGAGTAGTCGGTCGCGCGCACGTCTTTGGTCAGTGCGCCAATCGACACGCGGTCCACGCCCGTCTCCGCGATCGTGCGCACGGTCTCGAAATTCACGCCGCCGGACACTTCGAGCACCGCACGCCCGGCCGTGATGCGAACCGAGTCGCGCATCATGTCGAACGAGAAGTTGTCGAGCAGGATCGACTGCGCGCCATGCGCGAGCGCGGTTTCCAGTTGTTCGAGCGTTTCGACTTCGATCTGGATCGGCACGCCTGCATTCAACGCGAGCGCCGCGTCCATCGCCGCGCCCAAGCCACCGGCCGCGGCGATATGGTTTTCCTTGATCAGAATGCCGTCATACAGCGCGAGCCGCTGGTTCGCACCGCCGCCGATGCGCACCGCGTACTTCTGCGCGAGCCGCAAGCCCGGGAGCGTCTTGCGCGTATCGAGAACGCGCGCGCGCGTGTGAGCAATCGCGTCGACATAGCGGCGCGTCGCGCTCGCCACGCCCGACAGCAGCTGCAGGAAATTCATCGCGTTGCGCTCGGCAGTCAGCAGCGCGCGCACCGGCCCGCGAAGATCGCAGACCGTCGTGTCGGCGCTCATGCGGTCGCCCTCGCGATAACGCCATTGAACTACGATGCGAGGATCGACCGCGCGCATCACCGCGTTGAACCACGGCACGCCGCACAGTACCGCTTCCTCGCGCACGATGATGCGCGCGTCGCGAACGTCATCGGCAGGCACGAGGCGGCCGGTCTGATCGCCGGTGCCGATATCTTCGGCGAGTGCATCGGCGACATTGCGCGCGAGCGCCGCGTCGAACGCCACGCCATATTGCGTGTGAATCGCCGCGAAAAGCGGCGACACTGCGTCGGCCCCTTCGCGCGCCACTACCTGCTCAGGCGCCTTCTCCACCACCTTCATTACGCAGCCCCCACATTCGAATACAGTTGCGCGTCGCGCGCGAGATCGCCGCTCGCCTGCACGCGCTTCTTGTGACGCGCCGCGAAATCGAGCATGCGATCGATCGGCAGACGCGCACGCTCGCCGATCCCGCGATCGACGAAGATTTCGTTGTGGCCGCGCTCGAGCACATCGGCCAGATTGGCGAGTCCGTTCATCGCCATCCACGGGCAATGCGCGCAGCTCTTGCAGGTCGCGCTGTTGCCGGCCGTCGGCGCGGCAATCAGCGTTTTGCCGGGCGCGGCGAGTTGCATCTTGTGCAGGATGCCGAGGTCGGTCGCGACGATGAAATGTGTCGCATCGATCTTCTGCGCGGCGTCGATCAACTGCGTAGTCGAGCCGACCACGTCCGCCTGTGCGACCACGTTGGCCGGCGACTCCGGATGCACGAGCACCTTTGCGTGCGGATAGTCGGCGCGCAGCAGATCGAGCTCGATGCTCTTGAATTCGTCGTGCACGAGGCACGAGCCCTGCCACATCAACATGTCCGCGCCGGTCTTGCCCTGGATGTAGCTGCCGAGATGACGGTCCGGCGCCCAGATGATCTTCTCGCCGCGCGCATGCAGATCGGCGACGATCTCCAGCCCGATCGACGACGTCACCATCCAGTCCGCGCGCGCCTTCACGGCCGCGCTCGTGTTCGCGTACACGACCACCGTGCGATCCGGGTGCGTGTCGCAGAACGCCGAGAACTCGTCGACCGGACAGCCGAGGTCGAGCGAACAGGTCGCATCCAGATCCGGCATCAGAATGCGCTTGTCTGGACTGAGAATTTTTGCGGTCTCGCCCATGAAGCGCACGCCCGCGACCACCAACGTCTGCGCCTCGTGATCGCGCCCGAAGCGCGCCATTTCCAGCGAATCGGCCACGCAGCCGCCGGTTTCGTCGGCGAGCTCCTGCAATTCAGCGTCGACATAATAATGCGCGACCAGCACCGCTTTCTCGCGCTTGAGTAACTCGCGAATGCGCGCCTTCAGCGCCCGTTTCTCTTCGACCGACGGCGTCCCGGGCACCTTCGCCCACGCCTGCCCGATCCCGCAGGCCGTGCCCTGCGCCTGAGGTCGATCGTATTCGACGGTCTTGATCGCCTGCTGCTCCATCATGTCTCTGCCCTCACCTGGCCGCCGCGGCTTGCCGCTCGCGCTACACACACGCGATGCTTTTCCACGGCCCAAAAACGCAAAACCCCGCCAACGCGGGGTTTTGTGACGTTCTGAAATTTTAATGGATTTCAGGCATAGCGACGCAGTCGCATCGCGAAGTCTTGCAGCGCCTTGATACCGCTCTGCTCTGCGCGATGGCACCAGTCCTGCAATTGCACCAGCAATTGCTCGCGCGACGCGTTGGAGCGCTCCCACATCGCCGCCAGTTCGTTGCGCATGTCGATGTAGGTCTTCAGCTTCTGGCTGTTCGCGAAAATCTGCGGCAGCTGGAGCTTTTGCGGCTCGTTCAGGCCCGCCTCTTCCTTGTGGAACCAGCTACGCGCACCACGCATCACCTGATACTTTTCGCGCGCGCCGACTTCCTTCAGATGCGCGAGCTCCTGGCGGTATGCGCGCTTGATCGCCTTCGCGTAACGTGCCATCACTTCGTAGCGGTTCGCGAGCACGGCCTGCAACGTGTCCTGATCGAGCACGAGCTTGCCGGTGGTCAGGCGCGGCGTCGGCGCGACCTTCTTAACCTTGGCCAGACGAAACGCCTGCATGATGCGGATGTACATCCAGCCAATGTCGAACTCGTACCACTTGTTCGACAGCTTCGCCGACGTCGCGTACGTGTGGTGATTGTTATGCAGCTCCTCGCCGCCGATGATGATGCCCCACGGAAAAATGTTGGTGCTCGCATCCGACGAATTGAAGTTGCGATAGCCCCAGAAGTGCGCGAGGCCGTTGACCACGCCCGCGGCCCAGAAAGGGATCCACACCATCTGCACGGCCCAGATGGTCAGGCCAACGACGCCGAACAGCGCGACGTTGATCACCATCATGAGGCTCACGCCAAGAATCGGGTATTTCGTGTAGACGTTGCGCTCCATCCAGTCGTTCGGCGTACCGTGACTGAACTTGCGCATCGTTTCTTCGTTTTTCGCTTCGGTGCGATAGAGCTCGGCGCCTTCGAGCAGCACCTTCCAGATGCCGCGCGTCTGCGGGCTGTGCGGATCCTCTTCGGTCTCGCACTTCGCGTGGTGCTTGCGGTGAATTGCGGCCCACTGGCCAGTCAGCATGCCGGTGGTCATCCACAGCCAGAAGCGGAAAAAATGACTGGCGATCGGGTGCAGATCCAGCGCGCGATGCGCCTGGCAGCGATGCAGATAGACGGTCACACCGATAATCGTGATGTGCGTCGCGATCAGCGTGTACACGACGAGTTGCCACCACGAGAAATGCAGCAGCCCGTGGGCAAGGAAATCGAGCAAAGAATTCAACAAGGTAAGTTACCTGCAGAACGAGAGATACGAAGCACACGCGGCGCGTGTGTCATGAAAGTGAAAGCATACAGCGGGATAGGACGATATTCTACTTGAAGGGTTCCAAGTGTTTGTAACAAATAGGGATTTTTTGTGCGCCATCAAGTCGATAGCGATTGCCTGGGCACTGGCGCATGCCTCGCCGCGGCGCGAAACGGGGCTTAACGGGGCTTAACGGCCTTCGTTTGCGGCATAGTCCGCGGGCCTGAGCGACGGATCGGACGTGGTGTCGGAAACCGGATCGGTCATCGCCACCGGGTGCGGCGTTGCGCCGCTTGCCCGACCGACGATGTGCACCTCGCGTTGCGGGACCGCAATAGTGATGCCGTGCTCGGAAAAGAGACGCCAGATATTCCGGTCGACGGTCGAGAGCACGCCGCGCGTGCCGCTGGCCGCATCTTCGATCCAGAAACCCAACTCGAGATTGATGCCGTCCGGGCCAAAGCCGACCAGAAATGGCGTCGGCGACGGTTCGCGCAGCACCCGCGGCACGTCGGCGGCGGCCGGGGCGAGCAGCGTCATCGCCGACTCGACGCCGGATGTGTAGGCGATCTGCACGGCCGCCCTCGCATAGCCGCGGGTCAGATACGACGACTGGTTCTACACGACGTCGGTGATCAGCTTTTCGTTCGGAATCAGCGTCTCGATGCGGTCGAGTCCGCGCACCACGGTATAGCGTGTGCGGATCTGCGTAACGCGGCCCTGCAGGCCGCTCACGTTGATCGTGTCGCCGATCCGCAACGAGCGGTCCAGAAGGATGATGAAGCCCGATACATAGTTGTCGCGATCTTCTGCATGCCGAAGCCGAGCCCGACGCCGAGCGCGCCGCCGAACACCGTGATGTCGATGCCGACGATCGACAGGCTGATCAGGATCGCCGCCAGCACGAAGGCCGCTCGGCCGACGCGCGCGACCACGACCTTCAGATTCGCGTCGAGCGTCTTCGAGCGCATCAGGCGATCTTCGAACGACGAGCCGAGCCACATCGCGACGATCATCGTGACGCCGACCCACAACAGTCCCGTGATCAGCGACAGCAGCGTCATATGCGCATTACCTACGCGGAAGCTCACGCTGTCCATCCACGCGCCCACGGCGTTCTGAATGCCCAACAGCGTGAGTACCATGCCGATCCACACGACTACCGACACGATCTTCTCGACGAGAAACAGCCACGGATGCTCGCCACCTTCGCGGTTGAACACTCGCCGCACGAAGAAGAACACGATGTAGATCAGCCCGATGCGGCGAGCGGCACCAGCGCCAGATCGAGCAGCGCGGTGTCCATGAACTGGCCGGCGATCGCCCGCGCGAGCCACACCAGTGCCGCGCCGATCAGCGGAAAAGCCGCCCGGTCGAGGCTTTCCATGCCGAAACGCAGGCTCTCGTAGCGCGGCGACTGCGGCCGCTTGATGCGGCGGCACAGCGTCCGCGCGAGCAGCCACGCGACGAGCAGCGTCGCAAGCAGGATCGCGACCTGCCACAGCATCACCGGCTGACCGAAGTCGCGCGCGATGTCGCTGAACGTGTGGGGTAAGGTCGTATCCATGGATGTCGCCAAAATGGCAGGCACGCGCGGATTCATCCGCCATTCCGCGCGTGCCTGCCTGCAGCCGGTTGCCTAGCTCTGGCGCTCGAGCACGGCGGCGAAAAAGCCGTCGGTCGCGTGGCGGTGCGGCCACAGCGACAGGTAGTCGCCCATCTCCAGTTCGATGCGCTGCTCGGCGAGCACGTCGCGCACGGGCACCAGCGCGAAATCAGGGTGAGCGGCGAGGAACTGCTGCACGACCACCTCGTTTTCCGCTTCGAGAATCGAGCACGTAGCATAGACGAGCCGCCCTCCCTTCTTCACGAGACGCGCCGCGCTCGTGAGAATCGACGTCTGCTTCGGCGCCAGTTCGGCGATCGATTCCGGCGACTGGCGCCACTTCAGGTCCGGATTGCGGCGCAGCGTGCCGAGGCCGCTGCACGGTGCATCGACGAGGACGCGGTCGATCTTGCCAGCCAGACGCTTGATCTTCGCGTCGTGTTCGCTGTCGATCAGCACCGGGTTCACGTTCGACAGGCCGCTGCGCGCGAGACGCGGCTTCAGCTTCGCGAGACGCCGCTCGGAGATATCGAACGCATAGAGCCGGCCGGTCGAGCGCATTGCCGCGCCGAGCGCCAGCGTCTTGCCGCCCGCGCCCGCACAGAAATCGACGATCATCTCGCCGCGCCGAGGCGCGACCAGCGAGCACAGCAGCTGGCTGCCCTCGTCCTGCACTTCGAGCCAGCCCTGCTGGAATGCGTCGAGCTTGGTGAGCGCCGGCTTGCCGACCACGCGCACCCCGAGCGGTGCGAACGGCGTCGCGCCCGCCTCGATGCCCGCCTTCGACAGCGCACCCAGCACGTCGTCGCGGCTCGCCTTGATCGGGTTCGCGCGCAGATCGAGCGGCGCCGGGTAGTTCAGCGCGGCGGCCAGCTGCGCGAACTCGGCGGCCTCGAAGCGCGAGCTGAGCGCCTGGCTGATCCAGTCGGGCAGGTTCAGGCGAATCCGCAGCGGCAAGCTTTCCGGGTCGATCTTCGACACATGTTCGAGCCACGTTGCCTCGGCCTCGGTGACGAACGGCTTGAGCGCCGAGCGTCCGGCAGTCTGCATCAGGCCCAGCAGCGCCATGCGGCGCGCGGGGCTGCCAGTGCCGCTTTCGGCCAGATGCGCGAACTCCATCCGGCGGCGCAGCACGGCAAACACCGCCTCGGCGATCACGCCGCGCTCGGCGTGCCCGAGCTTGGGATGCGCGCGAAAGAAGCGGCTCGTGGTGGCGTCGGCGGGGCCGTTCAGCCGCAGCACTTCGGCCAGCAGCGTTTCAGTTTGTCCAATCAGGAAACCATGCAATCTCATGCGCCCTCTCCGGCGGTGTGACCGGCAAAGAGCCATTGCGGCTCCGACGGCGTAAGCGTGACGCGCGAGCCGTCCAGAGCGAGACGCCCTTCGACGAACCAGCGCACCGCGCGTGGATAAATGATGTGCTCGGTCGCGAGCACGCGTGTGGCGAGCGTCTGTGCGGTATCGCCCGCCTCGACAGGCACCGCCGACTGCAGGACGATCGGCCCGTGATCCAGCTTTGATGTGACAAAATGCACCGACGCGCCGTGGAACCGCACGCCGGCGTCGAGCGCCTGCTGGTGAGTCTTCAGGCCCGGAAAGCTCGGCAGCAGCGACGGATGCACGTTCAGCATGCGCCCGGCGTAATGGTCGACGAAGCGCTCGCTCAGCACCCGCATGAAGCCCGCGAGCACGACGAGGTCCGGCGCGATGGCGTCGATCTGCTCGGCGAGTGCCGCGTCGAAGCTGTCGCGATCCGGATACTGGCGGTGGTCGACCACCGCCGTGGCGATGCCATGCGACGCCGCGAACGCGAGCCCCGCTGCATCAGGACGGTTGGCAATCACGGCGGCGATCCGCGCCGGCCAGCCCTCGCTCGCGCAGGCGCGCACGATGGCTTCCATGTTGCTCCCCCGCCCGGAAATCAGGATGACGAGTTTTTTCATGCGCGGATTTTATCATTCGGCAATCGCTCGACCGCGACCGCGCAGCCGTCTATTGCGCCAAGCGTTTATAATCGATTGTTTTGCGGCAACCCGCCCGCGCCCCTATTGCAATCGCAGCAACGCCTGCAACCCGCTATCGTGAGAGTCTTCCGCGGTCTTCCCAATGCCGAGAGCCGTGCGCCGTGCGCGCTGACCATCGGCAACTTCGACGGTGTCCACCGCGGCCACCAGGCTCTGCTCGCGCACGTACGAGCGGCCGCAAACGCGCGTGGCCTGCCCGTCTGCGTGATGACCTTCGAGCCACACCCGCGCGAGTTCTTCAACCCGGCCGGTGCGCCGCCGCGCATCGCGATGCTGCGCGACAAGCTGGAGGCGCTGCGCACCAACGGGGTCGACCGGGTCGTCGTCGAGCACTTCAATCACACGTTCGCGAGCCAGTCGCCAGATGCGTTCGTCGAGCGGATCATCGTCAACGGCCTGCACGCGCGCTGGATCATGATCGGCGACGACTTCCGCTACGGCGCGAAGCGCGCCGGCGATTTCGCGTCGCTGCAGACGGCCGGCAAGCAGTACGGCTTCGAAGTCGAACAGATGGCGACGGTCGCCGATCCGTCGGGCGCGCGCATCTCGAGCTCGGGCGTGCGCGCGGCGCTGGTCGCGGGCGACCTCGACTCGGCGCGCGCAGCGCTCGGTCGCGACTATCTGATCAGCGGCCACGTCACCCATGGCATGAAGCTCGGCCGCGATCTCGGCTTTCCGACGCTCAATCTGCCGATCGCGCACAAGCGTCCGGCACTGGCCGGCATCTTCGTCGTACAGGTGCACGGCATCGCCGAGCAACCGCTGCCGGGCGTCGCGAGCCTCGGCCTGCGCCCCACCGTCGACGATTCCGGCCGTGTGCTGCTCGAAGTGCACCTGCTCGATTGGCACGGCGACGCGTATGGCAAACTCGTGCGCGTCGAATTTCTGAAGAAGCTGCGCGACGAGGAGAAGTTCGTCGACCTCGAAACGCTGACCGCCGCGATCGCGCGGGACGTCGCCAATGCGCGCGCATGGTTCGCTGCGGTCGGCGCCGGCACGCCGGGCAGCCGTTCCACCGGTTTCGCCACCGCGGCCACCGACCGAATTAGATAACCGCCGCGGTTCGGGCCGGCGCGGCGCGCCGCACGAACCGTCGCCGCGCGCATGGAAGGGCGTCCGGGCTTCACGCGGAGCCGCCTGCCGGGCGCGCCCCACGCTCCTCGCGCAGCGCGCAATCCGCGCGCTGCTACGCATAGAAACGAATTCACCGCCACCCACATCATGAGCAACAAGAAAGCCGATTCGAAACCGCAGTCCCGCTACCCGGTCAACCTGCTCGACACGCCGTTCCCTATGCGCGGCGACCTGCCCAAGCGCGAGCCGCAATGGGTCAAGGACTGGCAGGAACGCAGGGTGTACGACAAGATCCGCGCCGCCTCCAGGGGCCGCACGAAGTTCATCCTGCACGATGGCCCGCCGTATGCAAACGGCGACATTCACCTCGGTCACGCGGTGAACAAGATCCTGAAGGACATGATCGTCAAGGCGCGCAATCTGGCAGGCTTCGACGCGGTCTACGTGCCGGGCTGGGACTGTCACGGCATGCCGATCGAAATCCAGATCGAAAAGCAATTCGGCAAGTCGCTGCCGGCGGCCGAAGTGATGCAGAAGGCGCGCGCCTACGCGACCGAGCAGATCGAGAAGCAGAAGGCCGGCTTCCGCCGTCTGGGCGTGCTCGGCGACTGGGACAATCCGTACAAGACGATGAACTTCGCGAATGAAGCCGGCGAAATCCGCGCGCTCGCGAAAATCATGGAAAAAGGCTACGTATTCCGCGGCCTGAAGCCGGTCAACTGGTGTTTCGACTGCGGCTCGGCGCTCGCCGAAGCGGAAGTCGAGTACAAGGACAAGACCGACCCGACCATCGACGTGCTGTTCGGCTTCGCCGAACCGGAGAAGACCGCGCAGGCGTTCGGCCTCGCCGCGCTGCCGCGCAACGACGGCGGCATCGTGATCTGGACCACCACGCCGTGGACCATCCCCGCCAACCAGGCGCTGAACCTTCATCCGGAAATCGTCTACGCGCTCGTCGACACGCCGCGCGGCCTGCTGATCCTCGCCGAGGAACGCGTCGAGGCGTGCCTGAAGCTGTACGGTCTCGAAGGCACGGTCGTCGCGACGACGCCGGGCGAAAAGCTCGTGAACCTGCGCTTCAACCACCCGCTCGCGTCCGCGCATCCGGGCTACAAGCGCACCGCGCCGGTCTACCTCGGCGACTACGTGACGACCGAAACCGGCACCGGCATCGTGCACTCGTCGCCGGCGTACGGCGTGGAAGACTTCGTGTCGTGCAAGGCGCACGGCATGGCTGACTCGGACATCATCAACCCGGTGATGGGCGACGGCCGCTACATCGAGTCGCTCGCGCTGTTCGGCGGCCTGTCGATCTGGGCGGCCAATCCGCAGATCGTCGAGGCGCTGCAAGGCGCCCGCTCGCTGCTGCGCACCGAAAAGTACACGCACAGCTACATGCACTGCTGGCGCCACAAGACGCCGATCATCTACCGCGCCACTTCGCAGTGGTTCGCCGGCATGGACGTGAAACCGAACGACGGCGACAAGACGCTGCGCGAGACCGCACTCGAAGGCATCGAGAACACGGCGTTCTATCCGTCGTGGGGCAAGCAGCGCCTCTTCAGCATGATCGCGAACCGCCCGGACTGGACGCTGTCGCGGCAGCGCCAGTGGGGCGTGCCGATGGCGTTCTTCGTGCACAAGGAAACTGGCGAGCTGCATCCGCGCACGCTGGAGTTGCTCGAACAGGTCGCGCAGCGCGTCGAGAAGGAAGGCATCGAGGCATGGCAGACGCTCGATCCGCGAGAGCTGATCGGCGAGGACGCCAACCTGTACGAAAAGAACCGCGACACGCTCGACGTGTGGTTCGATTCAGGCACCACGCACTGGCACGTGCTGCGCGGCTCGCACAAGGACGAGCTGCAGTTCCCGGCCGACCTGTACCTCGAAGGCTCGGACCAGCATCGCGGCTGGTTCCATTCGTCGCTGTTGACCGCGTCGATGCTCGACGGCCGGCCGCCCTACAACGCCCTGCTCACGCACGGCTTCACCGTCGACGGCGAAGGCCGCAAGATGAGCAAGTCGCTCGGCAACGGCATCGATCCGCATGAAGTCGCAAACCGCCTCGGCGCGGAAATCATCCGCCTGTGGATCGCGTCGACCGACTACTCGGGTGAGCTCGCGATCTCCGAGGAAATCCTGAAGCGCGTCACGGAAGGCTATCGCCGTATCCGCAACACGCTGCGTTTCCTGCTCGCGAACCTGTCGGACTTCGACTTCGCGCAGCACGCGCGCCCGGTCGAAGACTGGCTCGAGATCGACCGTTACGCGGTGGCGCTGTCGGCGAATCTGCAGAACGACATCCTCGCGCACTACGAGAGGTACGAGTTCCACCCGGTCGTCGCCAAGTTGCAGACGTTCTGCTCGGAAGACCTGGGCGGCTTCTACCTCGACGTGCTGAAGGACCGCCTCTACACGAGCGCGGCGGATTCGGTCGCCCGCCGCTCGGCGCAGACCGCGCTCTACCACATCGCTCACGGGCTGCTGCGCGTGATGGCCCCGTTCCTGTCGTTCACCGCAGAAGAAGCGTGGAAGGTATTCCAGCCCAATGGCGAGACGATCTTCACCGAGACGTACCACTCGTACCCGGCCATGCCGGACGCGGGCGCGCTGCTCGACAAGTGGACGCTGCTGCGCGCGGTGCGCGGCGACGTGACCAAGGCGCTCGAAGAGGCGCGGGTCGCGAACCTGATCGGCTCGTCGCTGCAGGCGGAAGTCGAAATCCGCGCGAGCGGTGCGCGTTACGACGCACTCGCGAGCCTCGGCGACGACCTGAAGTTCGTGCTGATCACGTCGGCGGCCAACGTCGTCAAGGTCGACAGCGAAGCCGATGAAGGCGTCGAAGTAATCGCGTCGACGTACCTGAAGTGCGAGCGCTGCTGGAACTATCGCGCGGACGTCGGCGCGAACGCCGAGCATCCGTCGCTGTGCGGCCGCTGCTTCAGCAATCTGTTCGGCAGTGGCGAAACGAGGAGCGCGGCATAATGGCGAGAACCATGTCGAAGACGTCCACCGGAAGCAGTTCGCTCGCACCTTGGCTCGGCGTCGCGCTGATCGTCATTCTGTTCGACCAGCTGACGAAAATCGCCGTGCGCAAGGTGTTCGCCTACGGTGTGCCGCACGAGGTCACGCCGTTCTTCAACCTGATTCTCGTGTTCAACCGCGGCGCCGCGTTCAGCTTCCTCGCGATGGCGGGCGGCTGGCAGCGCTGGGCATTCACCGCGCTCGGCGTGGTCGCGGCGCTCGTGATCTGCTATCTGCTCAAGCGGCATAGCGGGCAGAAAATGTTCTGCACGGCGCTCGCGCTGATTCTCGGCGGCGCGCTCGGCAATGTGATCGACCGGCTCGCGTACGGCCACGTGATCGACTTCCTCGATTTCCACGTGGGCGGCTGGCACTGGCCGGCGTTCAATCTCGCCGACAGCGCGATCACGATCGGCGCGATCCTGCTCGTGATCGACGAGCTGCGGCGGGTACGCGGCACACGCTAACTTCGCCGAGGTGATGCACGGTCGCGGCTGCGCGAGCCGTGCCTCAGGTCCGGTTTGAAGCGCGCGGCGACGACGGGCAACGCCCTCGCGCCGCCGCGCGATCACGCTTTGTCGGAGGCTTTCGTTGGCAACCGCAGAACTCGCAGGCAAACACCTCGTCCTCGGCATGACGGGCGGCATCGCCTGCTACAAGATCGCCGAACTCACGCGTCTGCTGACCAAGGCAGGCGCGACCGTGCAGGTCGTCATGACCGAAGCGGCCACCCAGTTCATCACCCCCGTCACGATGCAGGCGCTGTCGGGCCGGCCGGTCTACACGAGCCAGTGGGACGGTCGCATGCCGAACAACATGGCGCACATCGATCTATCGCGCGAAGCCGATGCGATCATGATCGCGCCGGCGTCGACCGACTTCCTCGCCAAGCTCGCGCACGGCATGGCCGACGATCTGCTGTCGACGCTGTGCATCGCACGCGACTGCCCGCTGCTCGTCGTGCCGGCGATGAACCGGCAGATGTGGCAGAACCCGGCCACGCAACGCAACGTCGCGCAACTGCGCGCGGACGGCGTCGAGGTGCTCGGCCCCGATTCGGGCCCGCAGGCCTGCGGCGAAATCGGCGATGGGCGCATGCTCGAAGCGGCCGCGACCTACGAGGCGGTCGCGTCGTTCTTCGCGCCGAAGATCCTGTCCGGCCGGCGCGTGCTGCTGACCGCCGGGCCGACCTTCGAACCGCTCGACCCGGTGCGCGGCATCACCAATCGTTCGAGCGGCAAGATGGGCTTCGCGCTCGCGCGCGCCGCGCAGCAGGCCGGCGCCGACGTGCATCTGGTGGCCGGTCCGGTCGCGCTGGAAACGCCGTGGGGCGTCTTGCGCGAGGACGTGCAGACCGCGCAGCAGATGCACGATGCGGTGATGCGCGCGGTCGCGGAGGCGGACATTTTCATCGGCGTCGCGGCGGTGGCCGACTGGCGTGTCGACCAAGTCAGCGATCAGAAGATCAAGAAGACCGCGGAGCACGCGCTGCCGAGCTTTTCATTCGTCGAGAATCCAGACATCCTTGCCGCGGTCGCCGGGCTGCCAAAGCCGCCGTTCACGGTCGGCTTCGCCGCGGAGAGCGACAACCTCGAAGTCCACGGCGAGGAAAAACGCGCGCGCAAGAACGTGCCGCTGCTGATCGGCAATCTGGGGCCGGAAACGTTCGGGCTCGACGACAACGAAGTGATTCTGTTCGAAGCAGGCGGCGCAACGAAGCTGCCACGCGCCGACAAGCAGACGCTCGCGCGCGCACTGATCGCGGAAATCGCCAAGCGTCTGCCGCCCGTCCACGATCGGGTTCGCTGAGCGAGCGGACGGCGACGGGCCTGGATGCCCCCGCCGTCTCGCTCGCATAGCCGACCGGAATCATCTGGAGCACTACCGCCATGACGCTACTCTCCGTGCTCGATCAAACACCGGTGATCGCCGGCCATTCGGTGGCGGACGCGATCGCCGCGACCGTCGAACTCGCGCAGCTCGCCGACGACCTCGGCTACACGCGCTACTGGTGCGCCGAGCACCACGGCCTGCGCGGCGTGTCGAATCCCTGCCCTGAAGTGATGCTGGCGCGCCTCGGCAGCATGACCAAACGCATTCGCATCGGCTCGGGCGGCATCATGCTGCCGTACTACAGCCCGTTCAAGGTCGCCGAGCAGTTCATGATGCTCGAGGCGCTGTTTCCGAATCGCGTCGATCTCGGCGTCGGACGCGCGCCGGGCGGCGACATGCGCACCGCGCAGGCGGTCGCCGCCGGCGCTTACAATCGCGGCGAGCTTTTTCCGCAGCAGGTCGCCGAGTTGCTCGGCCTCATGCACGGCGCGCTGCCCGACGATCATCTCGCGCAGGGCGTGCTGCTGCAGCCGCAGATCGATACGCGCCCGCAGCTGTGGATGCTCGGGTCGAGCGAATTCGGCGGTCTGCTCGCGGCGCAGCTCGGCATCCGCTTCTCGTTTGCGCATTTCATCAACGCGCATTTCGGCAGGCAGGTCGCGCTTGCGTATCGCGAGCGTTTCAAGCCTGGCAACGAGGCATCGCAGCCGTATCTCGCGGCCGCGGTCTTCGTGATCTGCGCAGATACCGAGCAGGAAGCCGCGGACCTCGAAAAAGCCGTCGATCTGCGTCGCGTGCAGATGGCGCATGGTCTGAACGAACCGGTACCGTCGATCGAGCAAGGCATCGCGCAAGAATATGGCGAGCGCGAACAGCTCGTGATCGACCGCGAAAAGCCGCGCAGCATCATCGGCACGCCTGAGCGCGTGACCGAACGGCTCACGGATTTACAGCAGCAGTTCCAGGCCGACGAGCTCATGGTGCTGACCGTCGCCGGCAGCTATCGTGCGCGCTTGCGCTCCTACGAACTGCTCGCCGACGCGTTTCAGCTCGGCTCGAACCAGGCGGCTTGATCGCAAAGGCGTTGCCAGTCAGACGCGTCCCCTTCACCAATCTCAACTCCAACTATCGAACCTGAATGAAACTCGACCTGAAGATTCTCGATCAGCGCATGCGCGAACAGCTCCCCGCTTACGCGACGACCGGTAGCGCCGGCCTCGATCTGCGCGCCTGCCTCGACGAACCGCTGACGCTGAAACCCGGCGAAACCGCGCTGGTGCCGACCGGACTCGCGATCCACGTCGGCGACCCCGGTTATGCGGCGCTGATTCTGCCGCGCTCGGGTCTCGGCCATAAGCATGGGATCGTGCTCGGCAATCTGGTCGGCCTGATCGATTCCGATTACCAGGGCCAACTGATGATTTCGACGTGGAATCGCGGCGAGACGACATTCGTGCTGAATCCGATGGAACGCCTCGCGCAACTTGTGATCGTGCCCGTCGTGCAGGCTGGGTTCAATATCGTCGATGACTTCGAGGAAAGCGTGCGCGGCGCGGGCGGGTTTGGTAGCACCGGCAAGCATTGATCGATTGCTGCGACGCGGCGGCTGGCGCCTTCAGCGCACGCCGTGAGAAAAAACCAGAGCATAAAAAAACGGCGCGGGATAAAACCCGCGCCGTTCTGCCTTTGGTGTCCGGCCAGCTTAACGCAACGCGGGCCTGACTGACATCACTCGACTTCCACCGCCTCCGGATTCGGATTGCGCGGCGCCGGATGCTCGTCGAAGGTCAACTGCACCTTGTCGTCGGCATCGACGTCGACCGTCACGCGGCCGCCGTTCATCAGCTTGCCGAACAGCAGCTCGTCGGCGAGCGCGCGACGGATCGTGTCCTGGATCAGACGCTGCATTGGCCGCGCGCCCATCAGCGGATCGAAACCGTGCTTCGCCAGATGCTTGCGCAGCGCATCGGTGAACAGCGCATCGACCTTCTTCTCATGCAGCTGATCTTCCAGTTGCATCAGGAACTTGTCGACCACGCGCATGATGATTTCCTCATCGAGCGAACGGAAGCTGATCGTCGCGTCCAGACGGTTGCGGAACTCAGGCGTGAACATGCGCTTGATGTCGACCATTTCGTCGCCCGCCTCGCGGCGGTTCGTGAAGCCGATCACCGACTTGCCCATCGCCTCGGCGCCCGCGTTCGTCGTCATGATGATGATGACGTTGCGGAAGTCCGCCTTGCGGCCGTTGTTGTCCGTCAGCGTGCCGTGGTCCATCACCTGCAGCAGCACGTTGAAAATGTCCGGATGCGCCTTTTCGATTTCGTCGAGCAGCAGCACGCAATGCGGCTTCTTCGTGATCGCCTCGGTCAGCAGGCCGCCCTGGTCGAAACCGACGTAGCCCGGCGGCGCGCCGATCAGCCGGCTCACCGCATGACGCTCCATGTACTCCGACATGTCGAAGCGGATCAGCTCGATGCCGAGTGTGAACGCAAGCTGCTTCGCGACCTCGGTCTTGCCGACGCCGGTCGGACCCGAGAACAGGAATGCGCCGATCGGCTTGTCGAGCTTGCCGAGGCCCGCGCGCGCCATCTTGATCGCGGCCGACAGCGCGTCGATCGCCGGATCCTGGCCAAACACGACGCTCTTCAGATCGCGGTCGAGCGTCTGCAGCTTGCTGCGATCGTCCTGCGACACGCTTTGCGCCGGCACGCGCGCGATCTTGGAAATGATTTCCTCGATCTCGTTCTTGCCGATCGTCTTCTTCTGCTTCGACTTCGGCAGAATGCGCTGCGCCGCGCCCGCTTCGTCGATCACGTCGATCGCTTTGTCCGGCAAATGACGGTCCGTAATGAAGCGTGCCGACAGCTCGGCCGCCGCCGACAGCGCACCCGACGAGTACTTGACGCCGTGGTGCTCTTCGAAACGCGACTTCAGGCCACGCAGGATCGCGACCGTCTGCTCGACGGTCGGCTCGGTCACGTCGACCTTCTGGAAACGACGCGACAGCGCCGCGTCCTTCTCGAAGATGCCGCGATATTCGGTGAAGGTGGTGGCGCCGATGCACTTCAGCGTGCCCGACGAGAGCGCCGGCTTCAGCAGGTTCGACGCATCCAGCGTACCACCCGACGCGGCGCCCGCGCCGATCAGCGTATGGATTTCGTCGATGAACAGAATGGCGTGCGGACGCTCCTTCAGTTCCTTCAGCACCGTCTTCAGACGCTGCTCGAAGTCGCCGCGATACTTGGTGCCCGCGAGCAGCGCGCCCATGTCGAGCGAATACACCTGGGCATCAGCGAGAATATCCGGCACTTCGCCGCGCGTGATGCGCCATGCGAGCCCTTCGGCGATCGCGGTCTTGCCGACACCGGCCTCGCCGACCAGCAGCGGATTGTTCTTGCGGCGGCGGCACAGCACCTGCACCACCCGCTCGACTTCCGACTCACGTCCGATCAGCGGATCGATGCGGCCGTCCTTCGCCATCTGGTTCAGGTTCTGCGTGAACTGGGCGAGCGGCGTTTCCTTCTGCGCGGCGGCTTCGTCGGACTCGGCATTCGCGTCGCTCGCCTTCGCGGCGTCCGAGCTGCTCGTCTTGGCGATGCCGTGCGAGATGAAATTGACCACGTCCAGACGCGTGACGCCCTGCTGCTGCAGGTAGTACACCGCATGCGAGTCCTTCTCGCCGAAGATCGCGACCAGCACGTTTGCGCCGGTCACTTCCTTCTTGCCGTTCGAGGTGGACTGCACATGCATGATCGCGCGCTGGATCACACGCTGGAAACCGAGCGTGGGCTGCGTGTCGACGTCGTCCGTGCCCGGCACGGTCGGCGTGTTGTCATGAATGAAGTTGCGCAGGTTCTGGCGCAGATCCTCGATATTGGCCGCGCATGCGCGAAGTACCTCTGCCGCCGTCGGGTTATCCAACAGCGCGAGCAAAAGATGTTCGACCGTTATGAACTCGTGCCTTGCCTGGCGCGCTTCCATGAACGCCATATGCAGGCTGACTTCCAGTTCCTGGGCAATCATGCTTCCTCCATCACACACTGCAGCGGATGCCCGGCCTGCCGTGCGTGGGTAACGACTTGCTCGACTTTGGTCGACGCGATGTCCCGCGTATAGACCCCACAAACTCCCCTGCCCTCGCGATGCACCTTCAACATGACCTGCGTTGCGGTTTCACGATCCTTATTGAAATATTCCTGCACGATCATCACGACAAATTCCATCGGCGTGAAGTCGTCATTCAGCAGCACCACCTTGTACATGGACGGCGGCTTGAGTTTCTGCTCCTGCCGCTCCAGTACGGTGCCGTCCTGCTTGTCCGGGATAATCGCCATACACCCATTCTAAACAACTAGGACAGGCCCGCAATCCTGTCGAAACCCGGCCGCCCGGCCGATGAGCCCGTTCGCTGCCGCCCGGCCGTCACGATGCTGTCATGTTCGGCCTGGCCTGCGCGCTTTCGACGAGCCGATTGCGGTGCCGGCCCCGATCCTGTCATGCGCGGCGCGTGCTGCACCGCGGTCGGATCGAGTATCGCACAACCTGCCGGTACTGGCTTCGAGCGCTCGCCGCGCTGGGCGTCGGCGCCGCGGGCACAGTCAGCAAGTGAGTCGATTATGCGACTTTTCAAGCCACGCCGCTTGCGCCACCGCACATACGGAAGCGGTAAAAACCCTGGAAAGCGGCCTGTTTGCAACGCGACAACGACGTCTCAAAATTTTCTTGACACTCGAATAAAGAGCCCCAACAATTAAGCTGGCACTTTTTTCACTAAGCCATAATTTCGAAAAAATGCCGATGGTGAGCTTGTGAGGAGGGAACGACCGCCTCGCGTGGTCGTGGCTTTTCGAGGGCTCGTGGTAGTGACATGAGTTACAGGGGAAGTTGGAATGGCAACTGGTACGGTCAAATGGTTTAACGACGCAAAGGGTTTCGGATTCATCACGCCTGACGAGGGCGGCGAGGATCTGTTTGCACACTTCTCGGCCATCCAGATGAATGGCTTCAAGACGCTGAAGGAAGGCCAGAAGGTCACCTTCGAAGTCGTGCAAGGCCCGAAAGGCAAACAGGCATCGAATATTCAGGCGCCAGTCTGAAGCGTTTCGACACCCGTCCTTTTTGAAACCCGGCTCCGCGCCGGGTTTCTTTTTTGCGGCAGCTTTCTATTGCAACGGATTATCCGGCTTGAAAACCGCGCGAAAATTTCGGGTAAAAAAATACCCCGGCCGTTTGCTGGCGCCGGGTTTTTATGCAAACCGGATAATCCCGGCGCGGCAATTACATATTTTCGATCATCACTTGCCCAAATGCCGAGCACGACACCTGAGTCGCGCCTTCCATCAGGCGGGCAAAATCATAAGTAACGCGCTTTTGCAGGATCGATTTTTCCATCGAGCTGATTATCAGATCCGCTGCCTCGAACCAGCCCAGGTGGCGCAGCATCATTTCCGCTGACAGGATTTCCGAGCCGGGATTCACGTAATCCTTGCCCGCGTATTTCGGCGCCGTGCCGTGCGTCGCTTCAAACATCGCAACCGAATCCGACAGGTTCGCGCCAGGCGCGATTCCGATTCCGCCGACCTGCGCGGCGAGCGCATCCGAGATGTAGTCGCCGTTCAGGTTCAGCGTGGCGATCACGTCGTATTCGGCCGGACGCAGCAGGATCTGCTGCAGGAACGCGTCGGCAATCACGTCCTTCACGACGACATCGCCGCCGGTCTTCGGATTACTGACTTTCATCCAGGGACCGCCGTCGATCAGTTCCGCGTTGAACTCCTTCTGCACGAGCGCGTAGCCGTAGTCGCGAAACGCGCCTTCGGTGTACTTCATGATGTTGCCCTTGTGCACCAGCGTGACCGAGCGGCGTTCATTGTCGATCGCGTACTGGATCGCCTTGCGCACCAGACGCTCGGTACCTTCGCGCGACACCGGCTTGATGCCGATACCCGACGAATCCGGAAAGCGGATCTTCTTCACGCCCATTTCTTCGCGCAAGAACTTGATGATTTTCTTCGCCTGTTCGGATTCAGCTGGCCATTCGATGCCCGCGTAGATGTCTTCCGAATTCTCGCGGAAGATCACCATGTTGGTCTTCTCGGGCTCGCGCACCGGCGACGGCACGCCCTTCAAATATCGCACCGGGCGCAGGCACACATAGAGGTCCAGTTCCTGGCGCAACGCGACGTTCAGCGAGCGGATGCCGCCCCCGACTGGCGTGGTGAGCGGCCCCTTGATCGACACGATGTATTCCTTGACCGCCTGCAGCGTTTCGTCCGGCAGCCATACGTCCGGGCCGTACACCCGGGTCGCCTTCTCGCCCGCGTAGATTTCCATCCAGTGGATTTTCTTCTTGCCGCCGTACGCCTTTTCGACCGCCGCATCCACGACCTTGAGCATGACCGGCGTGATGTCCAGACCGGTGCCGTCGCCTTCGATGTATGGGATGATCGGCTCGTCGGAAACGTTGAGCGAAAAGTCGGCGTTGACGGTGATCTTATCGCCACCTGTCGGAATCTTGATGTGCTGATACGGCATGATCGGACTCCAGTGAAAGCTATGCAAAAGCTGATGGGAGACTGCGAAAGAGACGCCCTCGCCGCGCAATGCCGAACCGCCGCGAGCGGCCTGGCCGTTATTCTAGCCCACGCCCCACGCGCGGCGCGGCCGCCCCTCGCTCCGGGTTTTCCAACATAGACGGCCTCTCGAACGCGCCACGCTCCTCTATAAGATAGAAGAATCTGCATCCCGGTTCATGCATTATCATCGCGCCGTATCGCTCTGCCGTATCGCTCTCCTATGCGCCTTCTCGCCCTCAACAAGCCGTTCGGCACCATCTGTCAATTTTCGCCACACGAGACGCGGACGTCGCTTGCCGACTGGGTCAAGTTACCCGGCGTCTATCCGGCCGGCCGGCTCGACTCCGATAGCGAAGGCCTTCTGCTGCTCACCGACGACGGCGCGCTGCAGGCGCGCATCGCCGAGCCGCGTCACAAGCTCGTCAAACGCTATTGGGCGCAAGTCGAAGGCGCGCTCGACGACGCCGCGTTGAAAAAGCTCGCGCGCGGCGTCGATCTCGGCGATTACGTGACACGCCCATGTCAGGCGACCTATGTTGAGCCGTCCAGCTCGCTGTGGGCGCGTACGCCGCCGATCCGTTATCGCGCCGCGATCCCGACCACATGGATCGAGCTGTCGATCACCGAAGGCAAGAACCGTCAGGTGCGTCGCATGACAGCGGCTGTGGGTTTTCCGACTCTGCGTCTCGTGCGCGTCGGCATCGGTGCGCTTGACATTTTTTCACTCGGACTGCAACCCGGACAGAGCACGGAGTTGCGAGCGAACGCGCCATGGGATGGCGTCGCCTGAACATTATTTAACGATTGTTCGTTCATCGCCGCGACACCGCGTGCCGAACTCACGCACGCGCGAATCAGCCCGCACGTGCTCACTCCAAACAGGTTTCACGGCTGTGACAATCAAGCTAACTCGTTGTAGCGGCACGCAAAATAATGCGTGAAACGCAGGCCCGAAATGCGTGAAACAAGAGGGCTCGCCGCGAGCCTGCGCCACGCGGTTTGATCGCGTGTCATGACGATCAAAATTTCCGCGCAATTCGCGTCAACCGCCGTACAACTCCACGCGTTATCCGACGCAGATGCCGCCGAAGCTATCCGGCATTCAGCCTTAAAGACCTTTGCATAAGCCGTTTTCGCGCGGCGAGTACGAAAGTCCGAACGCTATCAGACGCGTCGAAAAATTTGTTCGATGCGGCTGTCAACCGAAAGGTGGATGGCACGTTTACCGACATGACTCTACATATGCCGGGTCATTTGGTTAATTAACTCAAGCTGAGGATTCACACAATGAACAAACTGATCGCCGCTCTGGTCGCTGGCCTCTTCGCAACGGCAGCATTCGCACAAGCATCGGCACCGGAAGCAGCTTCGGCAGCTCCGGCAGCAGCAGCTTCGTCGGCAAAGAAGACGACCAAGCACGCTCACAAGAAGTCGCACAAGAAGGCAGCGGCTGCAGCTTCGGCAGCTTCGGAGTAAGTTGCTTGTAAAAACGCAGTAAAGAACTAGCTTCATTGCCGTTCTTACGGCGTTGTAAGGCAGATCACCGCAAGGCGATCTGCCTTTTTGTTTTTGACGCGCTCGCGTAACATGCGCGAGTCAATTTCAGCAAGGAGTCTTGCCGTGCGATTTTCCATGCGCTCGTCGATGGCGCGTTTCGCCATTGCCGTAGCACTGCCGCTCGCGGCGCTGTCGTTCGTCGTCACCACGGCTCCCGCCCAGGCGCAGCAGATGCCGCCGGGCGTCAAGCAGCCGAGCGAGTTTCCGCGCGTCAAGCTGACCGCTGGCATGTTCGTGATCGACGCGGCCGTCGCCGCCAACGACGCGGACCGCGAACAGGGCTTGATGTATCGCACGAAGCTCGCGCCGAACGAAGGGATGCTGTTCGTGTTCAACGAGAACGCGGGCCACTGCTTCTGGATGAAGAACACGCTGATCCCGCTGTCGATCGCATTCATGCGCGCCGACGGCACGATCACCGACATCGACGAGATGCAGGCCGAGACCACCAACAACCACTGCCCGACGCACAACGGCGTGTTCGCGCTGGAAATGCCCAAGGGCTGGTTCTCGGCGAAAGGCATCAAGCCGGGCATGCAGATCCAGGGCTTACCGCCGGTGCCGGGTATCACGCAGTAAAACCCTCAGCGCCGGGCCGCGCGCCCCTGCAGCCCGTAAATGACCCCGGAGCGGCCTCTGAGCGGCGACACCGCCCCGCCACGCTGTCCCGCGAAAAGCCGGCGTCTCAACCCGAGGCGCCGGCTTTTTTTCGCCCGCGCAGCCCCGCGCCACCAGCCTTCGCGCCGGCTGGCAAGATTCATGCAAAAGACCAATCGACGCGCTATCCTTGTAATCTCGATAAGGTAACGCCAGATAAAGCACCACTCAGACTCCCCGGGCGGCCCACGCGGTCGCCCGGCATGCGTTTCAGGCGCGCCATTACAAGGAGATTCACGTGCCCCGCAAGACTCCCATCGAGCGCTACCGGAATATCGGCATCAGCGCTCACATCGATGCCGGCAAAACCACCACCACCGAACGGATCCTGTTCTACACCGGCGTGACCCACAAGATCGGCGAGGTTCACGACGGTGCGGCGACGATGGATTGGATGGAACAGGAGCAGGAGCGCGGCATCACGATCACGTCGGCGGCCACGACCGCGTTCTGGAAAGGCATGGCCGGCAACTATCCCGAGCATCGGATCAACATCATCGACACCCCCGGGCACGTCGACTTCACGATCGAAGTCGAGCGCTCGATGCGCGTGCTCGACGGCGCCTGCATGGTGTACGACTCGGTCGGCGGCGTGCAGCCGCAATCGGAAACCGTGTGGCGTCAGGCGAACAAGTACAAGGTGCCGCGCATCGCATTCGTCAACAAGATGGACCGGGTCGGCGCGGACTTCTTCCGCGTGCAGCGGCAGATCGGCGATCGTCTGAAGGGGGTCGCCGTGCCGATCCAGATTCCGGTCGGCGCGGAAGATCACTTCCAGGGCGTGGTCGACCTCGTCAAGATGAAAGCGATCTACTGGGACGACGACAGCCAGGGCATCAAGTTCGAGTACCGCGACATCCCGGCTGAGCTCGCGGCCACCGCGAAGGAATGGCACGACAAGATGGTCGAGGCCGCGGCCGAGGCGAACGAGGAACTGCTCGAGAAATACCTCGGCGGCGAACCGCTGAGCGAAGCCGAAATCAAGCACGGCATCCGCGCGCGCACGATCGCCAACGAGATCGTGCCGATGTTGTGCGGCAGCGCGTTCAAGAACAAGGGCGTGCAGGCGATGCTCGACGCGGTGATCGACTATCTGCCGTCGCCGGTCGACGTGCCCGCGATCACCGGTCACGACGAGCACGACAAGGAAATCGAGCGTCATCCCAACGACGAGGATCCGTTCTCGGCGCTTGCCTTCAAGATCATGACCGACCCGTTCGTCGGTCAGCTGATCTTCTTCCGCGTGTACTCGGGCGTCGTCAACTCGGGCGACACGGTCTACAACGCGGTCAAGGAAAAGAAGGAACGCCTCGGCCGGATTCTGCAGATGCACGCGAACGAGCGCAAGGAAATCAAGGAGGTCTACGCGGGCGACATCGCCGCGGCCGTCGGCCTGAAGGAAGCGACCACCGGCGACACGCTCTGCGATCCTAATCATGTGATCATCCTTGAAAAGATGATCTTCCCGGACCCGGTGATCTCGCAGGCCGTCGAACCGAAGACCAAGGCCGACCAGGAAAAGATGGGCATTGCGCTGAACCGTCTCGCGCAGGAAGACCCGTCGTTCCGCGTGCAGACCGATGAGGAATCCGGGCAGACGATCATCTCCGGCATGGGCGAGCTGCACCTCGAAATTCTGGTCGACCGGATGAAGCGCGAGTTCGGCGTGGAAGCGACCGTCGGCAAGCCGCAGGTCGCGTATCGCGAAACCGTGCGCAACAAGGTCGAGGACGTCGAAGGCAAGTTCGTCAAGCAGTCGGGCGGCCGCGGTCAGTATGGCCACGCGGTGATTACGTTGGAGCCGTCCGAGCAGGGCAAGGGCTACGAATTCGTAGACGCGATCAAGGGCGGCGTGATTCCGCGCGAATTCATCCCCGCGGTCGACAAGGGCATCGTGGAAACGCTGAAAGCCGGCGTGCTCGCGGGCTATCCGGTCGTAGACGTGAAGGTCACGCTGACCTTCGGTTCGTACCACGACGTCGACTCGAACGAAAACGCGTTCCGCATGGCCGGCTCGATAGCGTTCAAGGAAGCGATGCGCAAGGCGAAGCCCATCCTGCTCGAACCGATGATGGCCGTCGAGGTGGAAACGCCCGAGGACTTCATGGGCAACGTGATGGGCGACCTGTCGAGCCGACGCGGCATGGTGCAGGGCATGGAAGACATCGCGGGCGGCGGCGGCAAGCTGGTACGCGCGGAAGTGCCGCTCGCCGAGATGTTCGGCTATTCGACGTCGCTGCGCTCGGCCACCCAGGGCCGCGCGACCTACACGATGGAGTTCAAGCATTACGCCGAGACGCCGAGCAATGTCGCCGAGGCCGTGATCAACGCGAAGAAGCAATGACGCTGACGCGGCGGCGTTGAGCGCGACAAGCCGAAGCCCGCTCCCTGTGAGCGGGCTTTTTTACGGCGCCGTTTGCATCGTCGAGCCACGCACCCGTTTTTTGAACGTGCCAGAATATTGACCAGCCGTGCGGCACGCCCCTGAATCGTAGGACCGAAGCGAACGACTCGAACGCGGCACGCCAGCCGAGGAGGAGACACGATGAGCCACGATCATGAACATCCGCATTACCGGGCCGAGCACGACGCCACCGAAGCTAGCCAGCAGATCGACTGGCGCGAACACGGCGTGAAGGTCATCCGCGGCGATCAGCTCGACACCAACACCGCGCAAACGCCGGGCATGAACCGCGCGGCCGCAATCAACGCGGCGCGCGTCGGCGCGCAGAAAATCTGGGCCGGCACCGTGACGATCCATCCGAATGCGAAGACCGGCGCACATCATCATGGCTCGCTCGAAAGCGTGATCTACGTTGTGCGCGGCCAGGCGCGCATGCGCTGGGGCGAGCATCTGGAATTCACCGCCGAGGCCGGTCCCGGCGACTTCATCTTCGTGCCACCCTATGTGCCGCATCAGGAGATCAACGCGAGCACCGACGAGCCGCTCGAATGCGTGCTCGTGCGCAGCGACAACGAAGCGGTCGTCGTCAATTTGAACATCGACGCGGTCGAGCAGCCGGAAACCGTCTACTGGGTCGATCCGATCCACAAGCATCCGCACGATCACTAAGCCGCTCATCAACCCACCCATTCATCCGCTCGTGCCACATGACGCCTAACGCCTCGCTGCGCCCTCGCCTCGTCGCGCTCTACGCGGTGCTGCTCGCCGCCAACCTCGGCGCATGGCTGTGGGCGCTAATCGCGTTTCGCCACTACCCGCTGCTGCTCGGCACCGCGCTGCTCGCGTATGGCTTCGGACTGCGTCATGCGGTCGACGCCGACCACATCGCGGCGATCGACGCCGTTACGCGCAAGCTGATGCAAACCGGCATGCGACCGGTCGGGATCGGGCTCGCGTTTTCGCTCGGCCATTCGACGATCGTGATCGCGGCGACGATCGGCATCGCCTGGACCACGCATTCGCTGAACGGGCGCTTCGAAAGCTTCAAGGAAGTGGGTGGCACGCTCGGGACACTGGTTTCCGCGTCGTTCCTGCTGGTGCTCGCGGCGGTCAATCTCGTGGTCCTGCGCGACGTGTGGCGCCGCTACCGGCACACGCAACGTGGCGACGCTGCGACCGCAGCGTCGGCCGATGCGCTCGCTCCAGCCGGGCTGCTGTCGCGCGCATTGCGGCCGCTGTTTCGGCTGGTCACGAAAAGCTGGCACATGTATCCGGTCGGCGTGCTGTTCGGGCTCGGCTTCGACACCGCGACCGAGATCGGCCTGCTCGCGATCGCTGCGTCGCAGGCCAGCACTGGCCTGCCGCTCTATTCGATCCTTGTGTTCCCGGCGCTCTTCACGGCCGGCATGACGCTTGTCGATTCGACCGACAACGTGCTGATGGTGCACGCGTACGGCTGGGCGATGGACGACCCGAAGCGCAAGCTTTACTACAACGCGAGCATCACGTTCGTGTCGGCGATGGTCGCGATCGTGATTGGCGGCGTCGAGGCGCTGGGGCTGCTGTCGGATCGCTTCGGCTGGAGCGGCGGGGTGTCGGATGCGATCGTCGGAATCAACGATCATTTCGGCGCGCTCGGCTATGCGATCATCGCGGCCTTCATGGGGTGCTGGATCGGCTCGGTGCTGTTTCATCGCTGGAGACGGCCGGGTACGGCGGCACGATAAGTGGCCGGAACCGTTCGGCTGACGTTTCGTAGTTCAGCGTCTTCCGCGGACCTTCATTGGTCCTGTCGTCGAAGCATGTGAAGCGTCGGTCGTGCTTGGGCATCAGCATCGGTTCGAAGCTGCCATCCCGGTCGCGCGGCACCTCATCGCAGATCGGGTTTATTCGTAGGTTTCCTTGAGAGTTCCACCTTGTGGAGTTCGAAACCGCAGTTCGCACCGTGTTGCTCCGCCAATCCGTCCACCATCGCGGCCGCCCCTCGCGAGCACGCGTCCGGTAACCGTTGTGACGACGACACACCGCGCGTCATTTATCGGCCGATCGACTAGCGCGGCGCGCCCCCGGTGCGCCAGAGCCGCGAGCAATCGCTTACACTGAGACCGCTCTGCATAGCGTTGCCCTTTCGCGATAGCGGCCCCACCACATTCCACCGCCCATCGGAAGGCTCGCTGCACCTCGCGCCGTCGCGCGGCTCGCGCGACGCCTCGGAACCAGCAACAGAACGGGTTGGACACGCCATCGATGAAAACGCCAGCGGACCGATTTCTCGCACCTGACGCATTGGACGCAGCCCGCCTCACAGCCGACGCCTATGGCAACCACGCCCTCGACGAGTTTGTCGCCGGCCGCATCACGCGCCGCGAACTGCTGCGCCATGCGAGCGTGATCGGTCTGTCGCTCGCGGGTGGCGGCTTGCTCGGCGCGCCGCGAGCGCGGGCACAAGGTGCTTCGGCCGGGTCGAACCAGACGATCCGCGTCGCGCATCTGACGCCAGCGGGCGCCGTCGATCCGCTGACGGTGACTGACGCCGCGAGTCTCGCGCTGCTGAACCAGACCGGCGAATTCCTGATCGACGACGACGGCGAGAAGCTGATGCTGAAGCCCGCGCTCGCGCTGTCGTGGAAGCCGAACGACAAGGGCGACGTGTGGACTTTCAAACTGCGCCAGAACGTAAAATTCCACGACGGCCAGAGCTTCGGCGCGAAAGATGTAGTCGCGACCTTCGACCGTCTCGCCGATCCGGCGAGCGGCTCGGCCGCGCTATCGGTACTAAAGGGCGTGCTGTCGAAAGGCGGCGCGAAGGTCGTCGACGAACACACGGTCGAGTTTCATCTCGACGCGCCGACCGGCAATTTCCCGTACTACGTTTCCTCGGATAATTACAACGCGGTGATCCTGCCCGCGAACTTCGCGGGCAACTACAAAAAGAGTTTCATCGGCACGGGTCCGTTCAAATTCGAAAAGTATCAGCCGAAGGTTGGCGCGTCGTTCGTGCGCAATCCCGACTACTGGGGCGAAAAAGCGTTACCGCAACGCGTACAGTTTTCGTTCTACGCCGACGAGCAGTCTCAACTGCTCGCGTTGCAAGGCCACCAGGCCGACGTGATGGGCACGTTCACCGTGCAGGGCGGCGCGGCCATCCTGAACAACCCGGACTACAAGGCGGTCGGCGTCAAGTCGAGCGCGCACCGGCAGATTCACATGCGCAACGACAGCCCGCTCTTCAAGGACAAGCGCGTGCGTCAGGCACTCGCGTTGTCGCTCGATCGCGACGTGATCGTGCGCGGTCTCTTCAAGGGTCGCGCACAACTCGGCAACGACAGCCCGTTCGCGCCGGTGTTTCCATCGTCGGATGCGGGCGTGCCGCAACGCAAGATCGACGTCGCGAAGGCGAAGCAGCTGCTCGCGCAGGCCGGCGTGCCGAACGGTTTCGACGTCACGCTGACCACCGAAAAATACATGGAGATCCCCGACCTCGCGGTCGTCGTGCAGAACGCCGCGAAGGCGATCGGCGTGCGCATCAATCTGAAGGTCGAGAGCCAATCGCTCTACTACGGCGCGGGCACGCCGGGCAAATCCGACTGGCTCGACTCGCCGCTCGGCATCACCGATTACGGCCATCGCGGCGTGCCGAACGTGTTCCTCAACGCGACGCTGACGAGCAACGGCACGTGGAACGCCGCGCACTTCAAGAATCCGCAATACGATCAACTGGTCGCACAGTTCGTCGCGGCGATCGATCTCGCCACGCAAAAGAAAATCTCCGGGCAGATCCAGACACTATTGCTCGACGAAACGCCACTGATCATCCCGTTCTTCTACGATCAGCTGATCGCGATGCGCAAGGGCGTGAACGGCGTGCGCTTCACTGCGCTCGCGCAACTGTATTTCGATCGCGCGACGCTCAGCGCGTAAGCAGCGCGCTGTCCGCCTCGCTTTTCGCAGGAGAACTCAAGATGTCGGCTCCGGCGCCCTCTCCCGCCTCGAATACATCGCGTATGCCGCGCGCGACGAACGGCAACGCGGGCCGCGTCGCGCGTTTTCTCGCGACGCGCGTGGGTCTTTCGCTGATCACGCTGTGGCTGCTGTCGGCGATCGTGTTCGCGGGCGGCCAACTGCTGCCCGGCGATATCGGCCGCGCGGTGCTCGGGCCGCTCGCCGATGCGCGCGCGGTCGCCGCGCTCGATCATCAGCTCGGCGCCGACCGGCCGCTGCTCACGCAATACATCGACTGGATCACGCATTTCGTGCGCGGCAACATGGGGCTGTCGTACGCGTATCGCGAACCGGTCAGGCCGTTCATCGCCGATGCGCTCGGGCATTCGGCGAAGCTCGGTCTGCTCGCGTTCATCGTCGTCGTGCCGCTCGGCATCGCAGGCGGCGTGTGGTCGGCGATGCATGCGGGGCGCTGGCTCGATCGCACGATCAGCATCGCCGGTTTGTCGGCGACCGTGGTGCCGGAGTTCGTGTCGTCGATCGTGCTGATTCTCGTGTTCGGCGTGTGGCTGCGCTGGCTGCCCATCGAGGCCTCATATCCGCCCGATGCGAGCGTGCTCGAACAGCTGCGGCATCTGGTGCTGCCGGTGCTGCCGCTCGTCCTCGTGTTCTTCGGCTACATCGCGCGAATGGCACGCGCGGGCACCGTCGAAGCGCTCGACGCCGACTACACGCGCACCGCCATCCTCAAGGGCCTGCCGCGCCACGTCGTGATCTGGCGGCACGTGCTGCGCAATGCACTGCTGCCGACGATCACCGTCGCCGCCACCCAACTCGGCTACATGATCGGCGGACTCGTGGTGGTCGAGACGCTGTTCCACTACCAGGGCATCGGCTCGCTGATCTACAACGCCGCCAAGGCGAAGGATTTTCCAATGCTCGAAGCGGGCGTACTGACGATCGGCGTCGTCTATACGCTCGCGAATCTGGTCGCCGATGCGCTGCACGTGCTGCTCAATCCGCGACTGCGGGTGAGGACCGCCGAATGAATACGACCGTGCCGCCGGCTTCATCGACGCCACCAGGCTCGCCCGCGCCAGGCGCACCGGGCTCCGAGCCGCGTTTCCCGCGCCTCCTCCTGCTCCTCGGTTCGCCGACCTTCATCGTGGGCGCGCTGATCGTCGCGTGGTGGATCGTCTGCGCGATCGCCGGGCCGTGGTTCGTGCATCTCGATCCATACGCGTCCGATCCGCTCAATTCGCTGACGCCGCCCGATCGCACGCACTGGTTCGGCACCGATCAGCTCGGCCGCGACGTATTCTCACGCGTTATCGTCGGCGCGCGCGACATCCTGACGATCGCGCCGCTCGCGACCCTGCTCGGCACCGCGGCGGGCACCGCGCTCGGCCTGCTGGTCGGCTACTTCGACGGCTGGGTCGACGACGTGATCGGCCGCATGATCGACGCGGTGCTCGCGCTGCCGCTCGTGATCGTCGCGCTGCTCGCGCTCGCCGCGGTCGGTGCGTCGAACTTCACGGTGATTCTCGTGATCGGCACCACCTTCACGCCGATAACAGCCCGCACCGTGCGCGCCGCCGTGTTCGCAGAGCGGCATCTCGACTATGTGGCCGCCGCGCAGCTGCGTGGCGAACGCGCGCCGTACGTCATGTTCGCGGAGATCCTGCCGAACGTCCTGCCGCCGATCGTCGTCGAAGCGACGGTGCGGCTCGGCTATGCGATCTTCGCGGTCGCGACGCTGTCGTTTCTCGGCTTCGGCATCCAGCCGCCGTCGGCCGACTGGGGGCTCGCGCTGTCGGAGTCTTACACGCTGATGGCGGGCGGCGCGTGGTGGACCGTCGTGTTCTCGGCGGGCGCGATCGCGTCACTGGTGGTCGGCGTCAATCTGATCGCCGACGGCGTGCAGGGAGTGCTCGACCAATGAATGGCCCACCGCCCTCCTCGTTCGCCGCGTTCGACGTGTCGAAAAGCGATCGCACCGATGCCCTGACCGTGGTCGGCCTGACGGTCACCTACCGGATCCGCGGACGCGACCGTGAAGTGCTGCAGGACGTATCGTTTCGCGTGCGACGCGGCGAGGCGTATGGGCTCGTCGGCGAATCCGGTTGCGGCAAGTCGACCGTGGCAATGGCGACGCTGCGCTATCTGCCGCGCAATGGCAAGGTGAAGGCCGGCAAGATCGTAATCGCCGGTGAGGACGTGCAGAAGCTGGGTGCCGACGCGCTGCGCAGCATGCGTGCGACGACCGTCTCGATGGTCTACCAGGACCCGGGGCGCGCACTGAATCCATCGCTGACGATTGCCCGTCAGGTTTCCGAAGCATTCGAGGCGGCCGGCGTCGCGCGCGACGAGGCGCTGCAACACACGCTCGAGATACTCAAACGCGTCCGCATCGCGGCGCCCGAGCGCGTGATGAACAGCTATCCGCATCAATTATCGGGCGGCATGCAGCAGCGCGTCGTGATCGCGATGGCGCTCGCGTCGAACCCCGCGCTGCTGATTCTCGACGAACCGACTACCGGACTTGACGCGACCGTCGAAGCGGAAGTGCTCGATCTCGTCGCACAGTTGCGCGAGGAACTCGGCACCGCGGTGCTGTTCATCAGCCACAATCTCGCGGTGATCGGCCGCATGTGCGAACGCGTCGGCGTGCTGTACGCGGGCAAGCTGGTCGAGGAAGGCGCGACCCAGGACGTGTTCGCGCGGCCGCGTCATCCGTACACGGTCGGGTTGCTGCGCTGCCTGCCGACGGCCGGACGCAGCAAGGACAGCGAGCGGCTCGATACGATCGCGGGCGGCCTGCCTCTGCCGGGCTCGGTCACGCAGGGCTGCATCTATGCGGAGCGTTGCCGTCTCGCCGACGAGCGCTGCCGCCGCGACGCGCCGCCGCCCTATCGCCTCGGCGCCCGGCATGGCGATCAGATGGCGCGCTGCCACTATCACGAGCGTGCGATCGAACTGCCGCGTGCGACATCGAGCGCGGCGCCGGGGGCGGCCGCATCATCCAACGCGGCGCCGCGCGCGCCCTCTGCGCCGGTCTTGCGCGCTCGGAACCTGTCGAAAACATTCCACGTATCGGGCGCCCCGCTGCGCGCGGTCGACGACGTGTCGCTCGAACTCGCGAGCGGCGAGACTCTCGGCCTCGTCGGCGAATCGGGCAGCGGCAAGACAACGCTCGCGCGGCTGCTGCTCGGCCTGCTCGCACCCGATGCCGGCAGCGTGCTCGAACTCGACGGCGCCCCGCTCGCCGCGCGCGTCACACGACGCAGCGACGAGCAGCTGAAATCGCTGCAGATCGTGTTCCAGAATCCGGACTCGGCGCTCAATCGCGCGCATTCCGTCAAGCGGCTGATCGGCCGTGCGCTCGCGCGCTTCACCGCGCTGCGCGGGCCCGAGATCGAGGCACGGCTCGCCACGCTGACGGACGCCGTGCGGCTGCCCGAGCGCTATCTGGACGCACGTTCGCGCCAGCTTTCGGGTGGGCTCAAGCAGCGCGTCGCGATCGCGCGCGCGTTCGCCGGCGAACCACGCGTCGTCGTGTGCGATGAGCCGACTTCATCGCTCGACGTGTCGGTGCAGGCCGCGATTCTGAACCTGCTCGCCGATCTGCAGCGCGAGCGCGGCGTCAGCTACGTATTTATCTCGCACGATCTGCACGTGGTCCGCTATGTGTCGGATCGCATCGCGGTGCTCTATCTCGGTCGGCTGCTCGAAATCGGCCCGGCGGCGGCCGTGTTCGATGGACCGCAGCATCCCTATACGGAGGCACTGCTGTCCGCCGTGCCGACGCTGCCGGGCGACGGCGCATGCGGCGAGATGCATCAACGTACGCGTATCCGTCTTTCCGGCGAGTTGCCCGGGCCCGGCGCGATGCCGTCGGGCTGCGTGTTTCACACGCGCTGTCCACGCAAGCTCGGCGCGATCTGCGAGCAGCAGGACCCGCCGTTTCTCGACGCGGACGGCGCCGCCGATTCGTCTTCGGCGCACCGGATTCGCTGCCATATTCCGGTCGCCACACTTCGCGAGCTGCAAAGCGAGCCGCGCGACGACAATGCGGGCGACCCGACGAATGGCGGCACCTCCGACGATGCGTCGGAAAACGCCAGCTAGCGTCGACTCGAACCTCATCGACGCACACCGCCCCTCTTAACGAATCCCACGTCGGAACACACTTTTGCGTCCGCGCGTTTCATCGTCGCAACGTTTTGAGGCGTTTTTCCAGCGTGCGCATTGCACATCCCGATATCGCCCGTGTCGCTTCAAGGCTTTGCGACGCGTGGCATGGATATCGCTAACTTAGCGGCCAGAGATTCGAAGCCAACCCGGGCGCGCAACGCCGCGCATATCCGCCCGACGAGCGTCACCACGCGATGGCGCGACCTCGCGCGATCAGCACGGCAGCGACGCACGGACAACTTCGACACAACGGACTGGGGGTTCGACAAGACCCGCGTGCAGGCAGGTCGGCCGCCGCTGGAGCAGCTAGTGAAGGCGGCAGAGAGGTACCGTCCTTCGCTCTGGAGACGCGCGATGAAGACCGGAAAATCAGATCAGTACTACCGTGCAATGATGCGCCGCGCGGTGGCGGCTGCGGGAGCGGCGGCTGCGGTTGCGGAGGCTCCAGCGGTGGCCCATGTGGTGGCTTTGGCGGTGGCCCTAGCGGTGGTTTCGGCGGTGCGAATGGTGGTGGCTTCAGTGGCGGCTTCGGCAGAGGCTTTGGCGGAGGCTTCGGCGGCGGTCACGGAGGCAAGGGTGGCGGGAACGGGCACTAGTCGTCGCCCGTTGCCTCCGGGTAGGGGCCCCGCGCCCTACCCGCCGGCGACATGTCCCGGCATGCTGTCCGCTATCCGCTCGCAACGGCGGTGATGTCCCGATCCCCCGGTCGGGTGTCACCGCCGGAGGCCGGTCGGGGCGGCACGCCCGCCTTCGGCGCGCGCTGACGGAATGGCTCGGAGAGAGCGCGAGCCGCGCCTCGCGCCATCGCGCGAACCGCACTGCGAGCGGCGGGAACACAGCCTCCATTGCGTGCGAGTGTTATGGAACCAATCCGAGACGACCGCCTCATATCAAATTCATCGTTCGATATGAGGGCCCACAACATGCATAGAAGCGTCCCCCCCTCCGCGACCCGCACGGCAGCCGCCGTGCTGACCGCTGCCGCCCTGGGCCTCGCATCGCTCGCCAATGCGCAAACTCCCGCGCAGCCAATGGCGCAAACCTTGTCGCAAGCGGCGCCGCCGGTCGACCCGAGCTTCTCCGCCTACTCGCTCGTCCAGAGCTGCAAACAGCGCCACGACAACGTCGCGCAAGGGCAATGCGTCGGCGCGATCCGCGGCATCATCCACGGCTATCAATACGGCGTGCTGTTCCTCTCGCAACGAGCAACCCTCCCCGCCAACGAAACGCAGCGCGTGTCGCTATGCCTGCGCGACGTGGCGGTGTCGTCGATCGTCGACGACTTCCTCGCCGATGCCACCCAGGTGCCGGACGACGCGCTGCAGCACACCCCCGCCGAAGTCGCCGTGCTCGGCTCCGTGCATCAGCACCATCCCTGCACCTGAGCGCCGCGTCAGCGCGAGCGGCGTCATCGACACCCACAGCGCTTCGAGCCTCGCGCGCCGCCGTTCCGCAACGGATGACGGCCGCGCCGGCGCTTACAACATCTCCAGCGCACGCTTGCCGCGCGGCGGCTTGAAGTACGCGTCGAGCGCGGCGAGTTCGCCGGCTTCCAGCACCAGTTGCGACGCGCGATGGTTGTCGCGCACATGCTCGACGCGCGCCGCCTTCGGAATCGCGCACACATTGGGCTTGCCCAGCACCCACGCGAGCGCCACCTGAAACACCGAGACGCCGCGCGCGTCGGCGATATCGTCGAGCGGCGAGCGTTTCGGCAGCCGCGCATGATCAACCGGGCTATACGCCATCGCGGGCATGCCGCGCGCGGCGAGCCACGGCAACAGATCGAACTCCGGCCCGCGCCGCGCCACGTTGTACAGAATCTGGTTGGTCGCGCACGCGTCGCCGCCTGGCGTCGCGACGAGTTCTTCCATGTCGTCGGTATCGAAGTTGCTGACGCCCCAGTGACGGATCTTGCCCGCGCGCCGCAGCGCCTCGAAGCCGTCGACGGTTTCCGCCAGTGGCACCGAGCCACGCCAGTGCAGTAGATACAGGTCGAGCCGGTCCGTTTTCAGACGCTTCAGGCTCTGCTCGCACGCGGCGATCACGCCGCGCCGGCTGGCGTTGTGCGGATACACCTTGCTGACCAGAAACACCCTGTCGCGCAAACCCGCGAGCGCTTCGCCGAGCAGCGACTCGGTCGCGCCGTCGCCGTACATTTCGGCGGTATCGACCAGCGTCATGCCGAGTTCGATGCCGCAGCGCAGCGCATCGATTTCCGCCGCGCGTCGTGCCCGCTGCTCGCCCATCTCCCACGTGCCCTGCCCCAGTGCTGGCATGCGCTCGCCGCCCGGCAGGCTCACGCTTGCGATCTCGCTCGTCATGCTGACTCCTCGAAAGTGGCTCGATTCAGATGCGATGCGCTGGCCCGCCGCCTCATCACGCAACGCACGCTACGAAAAACCTAGCGACGAGTTTAGCGGCTCCGCGGCCTCACAACGGCGTGCCTGGCAAAAGCCAGCTATAACGGGACGCGCCGATGTTTTAAAATTGCCGCTTGCCCATCTTGCGTGAGCCCCATGACCTCTGCCTCGGAAGACCGCTGGCGCGACCTGCGCCCGGACCCGGAAAACGACACGCCGCTCTATCTGCAACTTGCCCGCAAGCTCGGCAGCGCGATCCACGAAAACCGCTGGAACGCCGGCGAGGCGCTGCCTTCGGAGCGCGTGCTGTCGGAGGCGCTCGGCGTGTCGCGCATCACGTCGCGCAAGGCGATCGCGCTGCTCGTGGAGCAGGGTTTGATCCGCCGCACCCAAGGCGCGGGCAGCTTCATCACGCCGCGCTACGAAGATCCATTGTCGCGTCTGTCGAGCTTCAGCGAAATGCTGCGGCGGCGCGGCTTCACGCCGAGTTCGAAGTGGCTGTCGCGCGAAATCTCGCCGGCCAATCGCGACGAGGTGATCCAACTGGGGCTGTCGCCGGCCGCCGCGGTCACGCGGCTGCGGCGGCTGCGGCTCGCCGACGGCATCGTGATGGCGGTCGAGAATTCGACGTTCCCGGCCGCGGTGATTCCCGATCCACAGGCAATCGGCGACTCGCTGTACACGTATCTGGAGAATCGCGGACTGACGATCGTGCGCGCGTTGCAGCACTTCCGCGCGGTGAACGCGAGCGACGAGATCGCGCAGCAGATGAGCATCGCAACGAACGAGGCGTTGCTGTTGATCACGCGCGTGGGTTATACGGCGGATCAGCGCGCGATCGAACTGACGGACACGTACTGCCGCAACGATTACTACGACTTCGTGGCGGAGTTGCGGAAGTAAGCTGCGACACGGTGGGCAGTTAGGTACGCCGCGTTCCCAATCTGAACGCGCCGCCCGCTCCAACCGTCACGTCCACCGGGCTTCGTGCGCGCCGATGCGCGCCGGCGGCAGCGCATAAAACGCAGGCGTCTGCTCCAGTTCCTCCGCCGGCAGCACGCCAAGCACACGCCCGAACTCCGACTGCACGCTCGCGACGCAATCGCGCACATCGTCGAGCGACACCTCGGGCGCCTGCTGTCCGTCGGCCAGCAGCCCGAACGACCGCAGCCAACGCCCCGTCTGCGCAAGCGACACCTTCACATGCCAGCTGCCGCCCTCGCGAGCGCGCCGCGCGAGCGCGACCATCGCGCCGAACGCGGCCAGATAGCCGGTCGCGTGATCGAGCGCCTGACACGGCAGATGCCGCGGCTCGGCTGAACCCGCCGCCGCGCGCTCGGTCCACGCGATGCCGCTCGCCGACTGCACCAGACTATCGAAGCCGCGTCGCTGCGCCCACGGCCCTGTGTGCCCGTACGCGCACACCGAGACATAGACGATGCCGGGCCGCAGCCGCGCAAGCTCGTCCGGCCCGAAGCCGCGCGCCTCGAGCGCGCCCGGACGATAGGCCTGCAGGAACACGTCGGCATCGCGCGCGAGTCCGCGCAACGTGTCGCAGCCTGCCGCCTCGCGCAAATCGACGATTGCCGAACGCTTGCCGCGGCCGTTGTCGATCACGAGCGGCGCGATGTTCGGCAGATGCGGCCCGTTGATCGTCAACACGTCCGCGCCATGATGCGCGAGCGCGCGGCCGGCCACCGGTCCCGCGATGATCCGCGACAGATCCAGCACCCGCACACCCGCGAGCGGGCGGTCGATGCCGGGGTCAGCGTCAGCGTCGGCGTGGCGCGGCGGCTCGGCCGGGGCGTCGCCGATGCGCTCGATCTCGAACAGCGGCAAGCGCGCGATCGCTTTGGCCTGCTCGAGCGCGGCCCATTCGTCGGGCGTGCGAATCAAGGCGGCGCACAGGCCCGCGTCGGCGAGCGTTTGATCGAGCGTCGCGCCCTCCCAGCCGCGAATCGCGGCCGCCACCGAGGGCCGCCCATTGTCACAGCCGAGCACCTCGAGCACGCCCTTCAAGTGATGCGCGAAATTCGTATGCAGCTGGATCCAGCGGCCGTCGCCCGTTTCATAGAAGCCGGTGACCGGATCGCGCAGCGCGGGCGGCGGCCCATCGTCGATCCGCAAATAGCGTTCGCTGCGAAAGGCCGCCAGCGCGCGACGCATCTGCACCGACACCTGTTGCCGGCGTCCGCTGCGCAAGCGCCAGTACTCGGCGGCGGCGAGGCCCGTCGCGGCGATGGTAGACGCCGCGAGGCTGCCGACGCGGTAGACCGACGGCAAGCCGGGGTCCGCGCCGGCAAGTGACACGGTGTGCAGCGCGATTGGATCGCAGCCGGCGAGGGTCCAGATGTGCTTGAGCGCGAGTTCGGGCGTCATGGGATCGGGCGCGCTGGCCGCGCGGACAGGAAGCGGATGCACTGAGTCTAAATTTGCGCTTTGCCGCAATCAACCTTGATTATGATAATCAACATATATTGATTTCTTCGGTTTATACGCACTTTTATGCCAGCCTCGATTTACCTGAGCGCCGCCGAAGCGGCCGCAACGCTCGGCGTCAGTTTGCCGACGCTGTACGCGTATGTGAGCCGCGGCATGCTCGGCTCGTCGCCGGATACGCAAGGCAGGCATCGGCTCTACGATGCCGCCGAGGTGCGCCGCCTCGCGCGTCGCAAGGCGGACGGCAAACGCGCCGGCAAGGTCGCGCAGAAGGTGCTCGACTGGGGCGTACCGGTGCTCGAATCGTCGATCACGCTGGTCGCGGACGGTCGGCCGCTGTATCGCGGCCACGATGCGATCGAGCTCGCGCGCAGTGCGTCACTCGAAGACGTCGCGGCGCTGCTGTGGGAATGCAGCGCGCGGCGCATCGCCGATGCGCCCGCCATGCCGCTCGCCCCCGCGCAATGGGCCGCGTGGCTCAAGCTGTGGAGTGACAGCACGCCGCTCGATCGCGCGCTGGTGCTGCTGCCGGCCGCCGCCGCGCAGATGCCGCGCGTGTGGGCGCTCGGCCGCGATGCGCAGCTCGACACCGCGTGCGCCGTGATGCGGCTGCTGGCCGCCGCGATGCTGCCGGCGGCGCCGTCGAACGAACCGCTGCATCGGCAGATCGCGACGGCCTGGCGGGTGCGCAGCCGTCAGCAAAGCGGACTGCTGCGCGCGGCCTTGGTCGCCTGCGCGGATCACGAGCTGAACGCGTCGACGTTCACGGTCCGTTGTATCACGTCGACGGGCGCGCATCTGTTCTGTGCGGTTGCGGGCGGGCTCGCGGCGTTTTCCGGGCCGCGTCACGGCGGCGAAACCGTGCGCATCGCCGCGCTGCTCGATGAGGCGTCGCGCTCGCCCGAACTGGACCGCTATCTGGCGAACCGTCTCGCGCGCTACGAGCACGGCGCGCAAGGTCCGGTGCTGTCGGGCTTCGGTCATCCGCTCTATCCGGACGGTGATCCGCGCGCGCGGTTGTTGCTGACGATGCTCGCCGACTGCGCGCCAGCCCGCTCGCCGCTCAACGAGGTGCTGCAGGTCGAGCGAGCGGTGCGCGACACGACCGGCGCGGAGCCGACGGTGGATTTCGCGCTTGCCGCGATCGAGCGCGTGCTCGGCTTGCCGAGCGGGGCCGCGTTCACGCTGTTCGCGCTCGGGCGGATGGTCGGCTGGATCGCGCACGCGATGGAGCAGGCGCGCGATGGCCGGTTGATCCGGCCGCGGGCGCGGTATATCGGGGAGTATGAGGCGGGAGGTGCTGCTTAGGGGCTACGAAGAGGCGGCTCGCCGTTCGCCCTGCATCAGACCACGCCTGGCCGGCGCGCCAGCCAAGCCGGCATCGGCCAGCCGAATAGCAGCGTCGGCAGCTTGCGTTCCGAGCCGCTCGCCAGCGCAAAACGCGCCCCGTCCCGCCCGGCGCTGATCCATGCCACCGATCCACGCGCCAACTCGATCGACTGCCCCGCCGCCAGCCAGTGATCCTCATGCTCGCCCTCGACGGTCAGCCAGACGTTGCCGCTGATCACCTTGAAAATCGTCGGACGCGCAACCCGCCAGGCCGTGACGGGCTCGCCATGTTCCAGCTCGAAAACTCGCACTTCTCGCATCGCCGTTCTCCTCGATGAACTTTCTGTTGTACCGATTATTGACGTGCGATGATCGGAGACCCATGCACAGTTCCGAACACTTTCATCGGAACTGTTCAGTCAAAAAACCGAACAGTTGGCATGGCTCGCGCGGCGCAGGTTTAAAACTTTCGCGTTCGCAGCCCGGCGACAGAAGGCAAGCGTATGAAACTCGAAATCCAGCTCGATCGGGACAACGGCGTGCCGCTGACCGAGCAGATCGTCGCGAGCGTCTCGGCATGGATCCGCTCGCGCAATGCACATCCCGGTTCAAAGCTGCCGTCGATCCGCCAGTTCGCCGCCGACTTCGGCGTAAGCCGCTTTCCGGTGATCGAGGCATACGACCGGTTGGTGTCGCTCGGCTATGTCGACTCGCGCCACGGCTCCGGCTTTTACGTCGCCGATCGCCAACCGACAGACATGCGCTGCCAAGGCACTTCGGACCCGCGCCGCGCCGATGTCGAGTCGGACCATCTGCTCGAGCAATTCAACTTTCCGGGCGAGACGCTGAAGCTCAGCACCGGTTTCATCCCCGAAAGCTGGCGCGACATCGATGGCATTGCGCAGGCGATCCGCCACGTGTCGCGAACCGATCCGGCTAGCATGGTCGAGTACGCGACGCCGCTCGGCAACCCGGTCTTGCGCGAACAGTTGCGCGGCCGGATTGGCCAGTTGGGCATCCAGGCAGACGCATCGCAGATTCTGATCACCAATGGCGCGAGCCAGGCGTTCGATCTGCTGGTGCGCTACATGCTCAAGCCAGGCGATACGATCTTTGTCGAGGACCCCGGTTACTACAACCTGTACGGCCTGTTGCGCCTGCACGGCATGAAGCTGATCGGCATTCCACGCACCGGCAATGGTCCCGACCTCGACGCGATGCAGGCGCAACTGAAGCTGCACCGGCCCAGGTTGCTGCTCATCAACACCGTGTTCCACAATCCGACCGGCACCACGGTCGCACCGCAGGTCGCATTCCGTTTGCTGCAAATGGCGCGAGAGCATGGCTTCCAGATCATCGAGGACGATATCTACGCGGATTTTCAGACCGAGCTCACCGACCGCCTGGCCACCCTCGACCAACTCGAACAGGTGATCTACATCGGCGGATTGTCGAAAACGCTGTCGTCTTCGCTACGGATCGGCTGCGTGGTTGCGAGTCACGCGATCATCAAGGACCTGGTCGACATCAAGATGCTGACGAGCATCGGCTGTTCGCGCTTTGCCGAAGCGGTGGCGGTGTCGATGCTGGAGCGCGGCGCATATCGCAAATATCTGGAGCGACTGCGCCGCCAGATGCGCGGCGCGCTCGGCTCGACCGTCCAGACACTCGAAGATGCCGGCTGGGAGATCTTCGAAGAACCAGCGGGCGGCAAGTTCGTGTGGGCACGCGTGCCGCATGTCGCGGACGCCGAGCGGCTCGTCGAATGCGGCGAGCCCCTCGGAGTGACGGTGCTGCCTGGACAGCACTTCAGGCCGAACCGGGAGGTGAGCCCGTGGATCAGGATTCATGTGGCGTTTGGCAACGAGCCACGGGCGCAGGCGTTTTTTCATGCGGCGGCGCAGTTGCCTCCTGATGCGTGAACACGGCGCGGAGCGCGGCCGTGACGCAGCGCCGAGCCTCGTGCAACGCTGCGCTGCCGGCTGCGCTGGGACCCGCTTTTCCCTAGAATAGCGAGTCCCAGCCCGACCGAGCGCGCCCAGCCGCCTCATATGTCCACGCCGCCTCCGCCCGCCCTCGCTCCCGATATCCCCTCGGGTCCTTCGCCCCGCTCGCTGACCGTGATGCTGTGGCTGGTCGCCACCGGCTTCTTCATGCAGACGCTCGATTCGACGATCGTCAACACCGCGCTGCCCGCGATGGCGACAAGCCTCGGCGAGCTGCCGCTGCGCATGCAATCGGTGGTGATCGCCTACTCGCTGACGATGGCGGTGATGATCCCCGTGTCCGGCTGGCTCGCCGACAGACTCGGCACGCGGCGCGTGTTCTTCAGTGCGATCCTCGTGTTCGCGGTGGGCTCGTTGCTGTGCGCGAACGCGCATACGCTGAACCAACTGGTGCTCTTCCGCGTTCTGCAAGGCGTGGGCGGCGCGATGCTTCTGCCGGTTGGGCGGCTCGCGGTGCTGCGAACCTTTCCGGCTGAGCGCTATCTGCCGGCGTTGTCGTTCGTGGCGATTCCGGGGCTGATCGGACCGTTGATCGGACCGACGCTCGGCGGCTGGCTCGTCAAAATCGCGTCGTGGCACTGGATCTTCCTGATCAACGTGCCGGTGGGCATCGTGGGCTGCATCGCGACGTTTATCTTCATGCCGGATAGCCGCAACGAACACACGGGCAAATTCGACCTTGGCGGCTACCTGTTGCTGGTGGTGGGCATGGTGGCGATTTCGTTCGCGCTCGATGGCCGCACCGAGTTCGGCATTCAACATGCGACGGTGCTGGTGCTGCTGATTCTGAGCATGGCGTGCTTCGTTGCGTATGGGCTGCACGCGGTGCGCGAGCCCGCGCCGATCTTCCCGCTCGATCTGTTCAAGATCCACACGTTTAGCGTTGGGCTGCTTGGTAATCTGTTCGCGCGGATCGGCAGCGGCTCGATGCCCTACCTGATTCCTCTGCTGTTGCAGGTGAGCCTCGGCTATAGCGCATTCGAAGCCGGGCTGATGATGCTGCCCGTGGCGGCCGCGGGCATGGCGACGAAGCGCCTCGTGACGAAGCTGATTCTGAAGTACAGCTACCGGCGCGTGCTGATGGCGAACACGATTCTGGTCGGCCTGATGATGGCGAGTTTCGCGCTCACGAGCACGCATCAGCCGCTGTGGCTGCGGCTCGTGCAACTGGCGCTCTTCGGCGGCGTGAACTCGATGCAGTTCACCGCGATGAACACGTTGACGTTGAAGGACCTCGGCACCGGCGGCGCCAGCAGCGGCAATAGCCTGTTTTCGCTCGTGCAGATGCTTTCGATGAGTCTCGGCGTGACGGTGGCCGGTGCGTTGCTGACAACCTTTACCGGCATCATGCAACGCGTGAGCGGCGCCAATTCGCTGCCCGCGTTTCATGCGACGTTCCTGTGTGTCGGCATCATCACCGCATGCTCGTCATGGATCTTTGCGCAGTTGTCGCCGGAGATTCGCACGCCCGCGAAAAAGACCGATCCTTCGGAGCGAACTTGAAAGCCGCACGAGCCAGGACGACGCATCCTCGTGCAGTCGCGAACGGATTTCCGGGCATCGCTCCGCGCGCGCCGCACGCAGCACTGTTGCACAGCGTCGCCGACCCGCAACAGGGCGCGTCCCGCACCAGCGAAGTGCGCGTTATCGCCTTCGTATCGCGGCGGGCGCACAATGATTTTCCTCGGAGCATTGCTGGTGGATGCTCGAGCTTTGTTTGAGCACGCGCATAGTTCTTGCTCATCTATCCTGTAAACTCTTGTTCTTCGCGCGCGAACTCCTGCCTTGCCCAGCAAGCGCCGCCATTTCCACACGACTGACACGATGAGCATGATCGAACTCGATCCTCCCGGCTTCCAGCCACCACGCCCGATGGCCGGCGACGAAGGCTCCCGGCGTACCGTTCTCTATGGCGGCTACACCGTTTTCAGCGTGTTTCAGCCGGTCTTTTCGGTATCGCACCGGCGCGCGATCGGGTATCACGCGTCGCTGCGCGTGCACGACGAGCATGAGCGGCAAGTGCCCTCGCACGAAGTCTTTACGCAGGCCGCGCGACGCGGAGATCTGCTGGAACTCGGACGGCTGGCCGAATCGCTGCACCTCGGCAACTTCAACGCATTCGACAGCCACGATGAATGGCTCTTCCTCAGCCTGCATCCGGCCGCGCTGATGGACACCAGTTACGGCGACGCGCTGCTTGCCAGCCTGAAGGCGCTGGGCCTGCCGCCGCAGCGCGTGGTGCTCGAAGTATCCGAACAGGCTGGCGGCGAAACCACGCGCTTCGCCGAAATTGTCGATTCGCTGCGCAAGTCCGGTTTCCTGATCGCGCTCGACGGCTTTGGCGCCAAGCATTCGAACATCGACCGGGTGTGGAATCTGCGGCCGGACATCGTCACGCTCGACCGCTGCATCCTCGCGCAAGCGAGTGAACACTCGCATATCGAACGCGTGTTGCCGGGCCTCGTCTCTCTGTTGCACGAGTCTGGGCAACTGGTGCTGATGGGCGGTCTGAGCACCGAACGTGATGCGCTGATCGCGCTCGAATGCAATGTCGACTTCGTCCAGGGCGCATTTTTCGCGGGTCCGAGCGTCGAACCCGTCAAGCCGCAAGTTGCCGCTGGCCTGATGGATTCGCTCTCCGCTTCGCTGCGCGAACGCGTTGCCGCTCGAGAGAAAGCGCAATCCGCGCGGCTCGCGCCGTATGTCACGGCGCTCGAGGCAGCCGCCGCGCAGTTGGTTGCCGGGGAATCGATCACGCAGTCGACCGCACCTCTGCTCGCGCTCGGAGAAACGGCGCGCTGCTTTGTTCTGGACGGCTCGGGGCGGCAGATTGGCGACAACGTGCTGCCGCCGGGCCGCACATCGCAACGCGCAAAGCGCTTCAGCCCGCTGCTGCATTCCGAAGGCGCGAGTTGGGAGCGCCGCCCGTACTTCATTCAGGCGATGCGTCAACCGGGGCGGGTCCATCTGACGCCGCCGTATCTGTCGATCAACGAAGCGCATCTGTGCGTGACCGCCTCGATTGCCGCGCACACATCGCATGGTACGCAGGTGCTATGCGTCGACATCAACTGGGAAGTCGCGGCTCACCGTAACTGACGCCCCCGGATGGTCCTTGATGCGGGCAAGCAGTTCCGTGACCGCATCACGGCCCACCATCTGGTTGGCCGCCTGCAGATGCGCGGCGCTGGTCAGGATGCGCAGCGAGACGATTTTCGCCGATAGTTCCGTTTTGCCATCCGTCACCACGTCGATTAGCGCGACGATGTCGCCGTCGCAGAACAGTGCGATGCACACCGCACCCGCCATCGACACCACCTCGGCATGGCTCGCCTGTTGCGCGAGCGATGTGACTACAGCCATCCACTTCGGACCTGAACCCGGTTCGCGGTCGCGTTGCGCTTCGGTTTCAGGCATTGGCCCTTGTGCTCGAAGGGCCGGATTGGCTGTGGGGAACGGAGGGGGCGGAGCGTACAAAGGTACGTCGCTGATCAGTTGCGGCGCATCGCTGAAAAGCTGTAGCAGGCCCGCCCGGTCTTGCGCTTCGAGCGCCGCGCGCAAACGCTCGACGATTCGCCCATGCACCGCCGGATCGGGGCTCCCGCACGTCTCAGACGCTCCTTGGCGCGATGAACCATTTGCCGGCAAGCGGCCGGCGTACGCTCGAGAATCGAGGCGATTTCCGCATAACCACACTCGAACGCTTCATGCAGGACGAGCGCCGCACGTTCGTCTGGCTTCAGATATTCGAGAAGCAGCATCACGCCGTACGACATATCGGCCGCTCGCAACGCCAACTCCTCCGCCGATGGTGCGACCTCGTCGAGCCACGGCTCCGGCAACCAGCCGCTAACTTGCGACGCGCGCTCGCGCTGTGCATGCCGCAGACGGTCGATCGCCGTGCGCGTGGTAAGCGTGGTTAGCCACGCGACCGGCGTTTGCACCGCCTGCGTATCGGCCAGGTGCCATTTGAGCCAGACATCCTGTACCACGTCTTCGGCCTCCGCGCGACTGCCGAGCATCCGATATGCGAGTGCCAGCAGACGGGCGCGCGCGGCCTCGAAACTGGATGCCTTGTCGATTCCCTGTTCCGTCATGCGTCGACCTCCCAATGGTGCGTGGTGAAAAAGCGGCTGCATACCGGTGGCATCGCTCAGGCGCGCGTCATGTTCGGTATTCCCGAGCTTGACGCGTGGGCAACCGGTGATGTGACAGCGCGGCGCAAAAAAATTTCTGTCACAACGCCATTGGCTGCTCCGTCAAATGAGCAACAACCGGCGCATGTCAGGCGGCTTCTGATCCGCGGCGGCCTGCGCATCCCGGAACGCCCGCGCCATCCATCTGAACGAGGAATCCATGCCTTCCAGTTACCCGTCTGTCTCCGGCCTCGGCCTTGTGCCCACGGTGATCGAACAATCCGGCCGGGGCGAACGTGCCTATGACATCTACTCCCGCCTGCTGCGCGAGCGCATCGTCTTTCTTGTCGGGCCCGTGAACGAGCAGTCAGCCAGTCTGATCGTCGCGCAATTGCTGTTTCTCGAATCGGAGAATCCCGACAAGGATATTTCTTTTTACATCAACTCGCCCGGCGGCTCTGTGTACGACGGCCTCGCCATTTACGACACCATGCAGTTCATCAAGCCGGAGGTCTCTACCTTGTGCACGGGTTTTGCCGCGAGCATGGGCACCTTTCTGCTCACGGCGGGTCAACGCGGCAAACGGTATGCGCTACCCAATGCGCGCATCATGATTCACCAGCCGTCGGGCGGCGGTCAGGGCACCGCGGCGGACATCGAAATCCAGGCCAAGGAGGTGCTGTATGTACGAGCGCGTCTCAATGCGATGATGGCCGAACGCACCGGACGCAGCATCGAAGAAATCGCGCGCGATACCGACCGCGACAACTTCATGTCGGCGCTCGAAGCGAGGGAATACGGATTGATCGATGACGTGCTGGAAGCTCGCGCGACATGGAACAACGCAGGCCGTCGCGACACCCTGTAACGGAACTGACATCGAGCCGCGCGCTGGACCACCAGTTGGACCGCTTGCTGCAAATTCCCACCTACCGATCGGTGCGAGCTCACGACAAAAGCTGCTCACCTTCGCTGGAATCGCTATCATGTCGCGATTCGTCGACTTCGACGACCGCTTCAATGGAGATACACATGGCGTCATCCAACGAAAACGTCAGCATGGCTCTGTTCTGCGACTTCGAGAATGTCGCGCTTGGCGTGCGCGACGCGAAGTACGACAAATTCGACATCAAGCTGGTGCTCGAGCGCCTGCTACTGAAGGGCAGCATCGTCGTCAAGAAAGCGTATTGCGACTGGGACCGTTACAAGAGCTTCAAAGGCGCGATGCACGAGGCCAATTTCGAGTTGATCGAAATTCCGCACGTGCGCCAATCGGGCAAGAATTCGGCCGACATCCGGCTCGTCGTCGATGCGCTCGATCTTTGTTACACGAAATCGCACGTCAACACGTTCGTCATCATCAGTGGCGATTCGGACTTCTCGCCGCTCGTGTCGAAGCTGCGCGAGAACGCCAAACAGGTGATCGGCGTCGGTGTGCAACAGTCCACCTCGGATCTGCTGATTGCGAATTGCGACGAGTTCTTCTTTTACGACGATCTTGTACGCGAAAGTCAGCGCGCAGTCGCGAGGCCCGAATCGTCGCGTCAGCAGCAGAGCGCGCAGCAGGCAACCAAACGTGCGCCTGGTGAAGAGAAGGCTCCGCCCAAGGAAGATCTGGAGAAGCGCCGCAGCAAGGCCGTTGAAATTGCGGTGCAGACATTCGACGCGCTCGCTTCCGAACGTGGCGACAGCGGCAAGATCTGGGCGTCCGTGCTGAAGAACGCGATCAAACGGCGCAAACCGGATTTCAACGAGACGTATTACGGGTTTCGCGCTTTCGGCAATCTGCTGGAAGAAGCGCAGGCGCGCGGGCTGCTCGAATTCGGCCGCGATGAAAAGTCAGGCGCGTACGTCTATCGAAGCACAGCCGTGAACGTCGCGAGTGAAGCGGCAAGTGAAACCATCGGCGAAACAGCGGCGGAGTCTGCGGAAACGGGGTCGGCTGAAGCGGTATCGGCTGAACAGGCGGCCGAACATTCGTATGAAGCGCAGGCTGCGCAAGCGGCCGCGTCCGAGTCGGGCGGCAAGCACAAGTCGCGGCGCAAGGAGCGCAACAACCGCAAGCCGGGGCGGGGTCTGCAGGAGGCCGCGCACAGCAAGCGCGGTCACCACGAAACGGCTGATGAACAGCATGCGGCTAACGCTCCGGCTCTCACCGAACACGCGGAACCCGCCGAAGAGGTCGAGCGGCAGGAACCGCGTGAGCACGCGCCGCTCCCACATGAGTTCGTCACTGAACCGATCGCTGAAGAGTCCAAAGCTCGCGCTGTAACGGCGAAAGCGGATACAGCCGCTGAACAAGGCGTTTTCGGCGGCCAAGGAACCGACCATTCCACCGACAGCGACCAACCCGCGCTGCGTCAAGGCGCCAAAAAGCGCGCCTCGCGCAAAACGGCCGCGAACAAAGTGAAGAAAAGCACGCCACGCACGATCGAGGAACTACCTAAGATCGCAGCGCCGGCCGAGCCCCCTGCGCCAGCCATCAACTCGGAAGAAGGGTCTGAGGCCGTCAGGAAGGCAGCCCGTAAATCGGCGTCCCGGAGCCGTCGCCCGCGCAAAGCGGCGTCAACCGACAGCGCGGAATAAGTAGCGGCACGGATTCGACGATCGTCACTAAAAGCTACCGCCCGACCGTCCTTCGGACTTGAAACGCAGTACCGGCCGACAATGCAAGACAAGCAAGCCGGCCGGCCTCAGCTATCACCGCTCAGTAAGCCGGATAAGGCCCATACATGACGGGCGGAGGCGGCGCGTAATAAGGACGGGGCGCGACGTACACCGGTTGCGTCGAATAGTAGGGCTGCGGCTGAACGATCGTCTCGCCCTTCGAGGTCATGCACTGGGCGTAGGCGGTGTCGTAGCGCGCCTGCATGCCGGCCGCCGAATACTGGGCGCCATTCGCGCCGTTCGCGCCCCCGATCAGCAGACCGCTGCCGGCGCCGATCGCCGCGCCCGCGCCGGCGTTGCCCGCCGCGGCGCCGAACAGCGCGCCGATCGCCGCGCCGCCGAGCGTGCCGAGCGCCGCGCTGTTCACGCTGTTCGTGGTGGCCGCCTGCGCAGCGCCGGACGGATTCGTCGATTGATTCGCGTAGTCGCGGCACGCGTAGTCGTTCTGCTGGAACTGGCTGAGCGGCTCGCCGCTGCGCGGCATCGCGGCTATGCTCGGGCCGCTCGGTGGCGCCACTGCGCAACCGCCTAACGCGAGCGCGATGACGGCGGCGGGAATCGCCAGGCTAATCGTTTTATTGCTGGAAATCATGGCGGTGCACTTCGGAGGATTGGAATTCAAACGTTAGGCTAATCGCGAAATTCCGTGGTTACGGCTCAGTTACAGAAAGTTTTTTTGCCCGGCTGGCTGGCCTCGATCTTGCTGCGAGTCGCTGCGGCGATTGGTACGTTATATCAAGTAATGCTTGTAGATGAGCTGGCATCGATTGACAAGAAGCGCGGCCTGCACTCGCGTCAAACGATCTCCGCCGCCCAACCCAATCGACCACACGAAGAACGCCTCTTTGAAACCGGCTCATTCTCGCCGCCGCAGGGGCTTGCGTCGCCTGCAGCGCGCCCGGGTTCGCCCCATCGACGCCGGCCGCGCCGAACTTCCAGTACATGAACCATCCGCCGCCAGCGTCCGCCCCCGCCAGTTCGGCGAAGTCGACGGGCGGGGACCGGGCTCATCGGCATCGACAGATGTCCACGAATTCTTGCACCCAACGATTAGCCGCGGGGCAATTTCTCTTAGCGCCGCGCCCCGCGAAACCTCAGTTACCAACTGTGACAAACTTCTTTCAGAAGAGCGTAAGAAGCGCATCCGTCGGTGTAGCAATACCAATCCTTCCCCTTCCAATCGCTTCCAGAAAGAAAAAGCCCTCGCGATGGAGGGCTTTCTTCTCTACCATCTTCAATCGCGACCGCAAGGATCACGACATCAGACGGCGAGCTGCAACCGGCAATCTCAAGCGAAGTTTTTCGCTGCGAAGTCCCAGTTGACGATGTTCCAGTACGCTTCGACAAACTTCGGACGCGCATTGCGATAGTCGATGTAGTAAGCGTGCTCCCACACGTCGATCGTCAGCAGAGCCTTCGCGTCGGTGGTGAGCGGCGTGGCGGCGTTGCTCGTCGACACGAGGTCGAGCGAACCGTCAGCCTTCTTCACGAGCCATGCCCAGCCCGAGCCGAACGTGCCGACCGCGGTCTTCGCAAACTCTTCCTTGAACTTGTCGAACGAACCCCACTTCGCGTTGATGGCGTCAGCCAGCGCGCCGGTCGGTGCGCCGCCACCTTGCGGCGACAGGCTGTTCCAGAAGAACGTGTGATTCCATACCTGAGCCGAATTGTTGAAGATACCACCCGACGACTTCTTGACGATCTCTTCCAGCGACAGGTTTTCGAACTCCGTGCCCTTGATCAGATTGTTCAGGTTGGTCACATAGGTCTGGTGATGCTTGCCATAGTGAAATTCGAGCGTCTCTTCCGACATGTGCGGAGCGAGCGCGTTTTTCGCAAACGGCAGCGGCGGGAGCGTATGTTCCATGGTGCTTTCCTTCTCTGTATCTGTTGTGGGGAGTCTGCGGATGACGCTATCGAGCACTCGATTGTAGGCGAGTTGGAATAACCCCGCAAACCAACGGCCTTTATGTCCGGCATGTCGAACACGCCGTGCGCAAGGCCCTTGATAAGGGCGCGCATGGCGCGTGCCCGGCTCGTCGGAAGACAGTAAACGGGCGTAACGCGCCCACCGGCGAAACGTCAGAAACCGTCGGTCAGACGCGCCTGCACGTCGGCGAGCGCGACATCGGCCGAGCCTTCGGCGAGATGCATCGTCAGACGACGTCCAGGTTTCAGCGACGACGGCGTGCGAATCGCCCGACCGCTTTGCGCATCGAGCACGGCCGCATAACCGCGCTCGAGCGTGCGCTGTGGACTCAGCACTTCGAGTCGCGCGCTGAGCATGTCGATGCGCGCGACCTGTCGTTCATGCTGGCGCGATAGGGCCGCATTCAGACGCTGCGCCAGCAGGTTGACGCGCGTGCGCTCGGCCGCGAGATCCGGACGCCAGCGTTGCCAACGCATCTGCAGCAGCGAAAATCGCGCACGAGCGTCGCGCACCGGCCGGGCGCCCGCCGACGCGAGCCGAACGCGCAACTGCTGCAGATGCGTGCGCTGCCGAGCGAGCCGCTCGGCGGGCGACACGAGCCGGCGCGCCAGCCAGTCGAGTTGCTGCGCGCGCCGCTCCATCATGCGGCCGAACGCGCGCGCAAGCGTCGCGTGCCGATGATCAAGTTCGCGCAGCAGCATGACGCGCTGTGGACTGACGAGTTCGGCGGCACCGGTCGGCGTCGGTGCGCGTACGTCGGCGGCGAAATCGGCAATCGTGAAATCGGTCTCGTGACCGACGCCGCTCACCACGGGTATGACGCTTTCGGCAATCGCGCGCGCAAGCACTTCTTCGTTGAACGCCCACAGATCTTCGATCGAGCCGCCGCCGCGACACACGATCAGCACGTCGACCTCGCGGCGCGCGCCAGCCGCCTCGACCATCGCCGCGAGCTTCGCGCTGACGCCCGCGCCCTGCACCGGCGCCGGATAAACGATCACCGGAATATGCGGCGCGCGACGCGACAGCGTCGTCAGCACGTCGCGCAATGCGGCCGCCTGCAACGACGTGACGATACCGATCGCGCGAGGATGCGTCGGCAGCGCGCGCTTGCGCTCGGCGGCGAACAGCCCCTCGGCCTCGAGTTGCGCCTTCAACCGCAGAAACGCTTCGTACAGACGCCCCTGGCCGGTGCGGCGCACCGCTTCGACGTTAAGCTGCAGTTCGCCGCGCGGCTCGTACATCGTGACGAGGGCGCGCACTTCGATGCGATCGCCTTCGCGCGGCGTGAATTCGGCGTACTGAGCTCGACCGCGGAACATCACGCAGCGCATCTGCGCCTGCGCGTCCTTGATCGAGAAGTACCAATGGCCGCTCGCGGCGCGCGTGAAGTTCGACACTTCACCCGCGACCCAAACGAGTGGAAACGAGCGTTCGAGCATCGTGCCGATCGCGCGATTGAGCGCGGAGACGGGAACGACGACCTCACCGCCTGGTGTGGCCGCGGAAGCAAAAGGATTTTCGGGGTTCATGCAAGGAATAAGTAGCGCTGGCCGGACAGACGATAGACCGAGCGAAGAGCGGCGTCCAGCCGGAATCGCAGGATTGTTAAAAGTGTCCACATGGCGGGAACCGCCTGACGAATTCCGCCAGAACGCCCGCCAGCGTCAATAAATTCGTGGCAGAGCCTTGATTTATATGGCGTTTGGATCTGGATAGCGAGCAAGTACTGCGATCCAAAGCGCACGGAATGGCCCTTCCGGACGATCGGACGGCAGGTTCTCCACAAAGTTATCCACAGACTGTGGGCAACCGCACATAGCGTGGAGCGGCGTGCGTTGGACCTTACGCGACTTGCCGGGCGGGACGCCCGCGCGCTACAGTGCCGGGTTCGACGGCATGTCGACCGCGCAGCGCAGCGGAGAGCTTGCCGGCCCGAGGCCACTGGGCGCGGGCCCCTTTCGGCGCGCCGCTCGCACCTCATTTTTTGACCCGTATTCGCATTCGATTGCCCGGAGAACCGCGTTGATGTTGACCCCGCGTAGTGCGCACGGCGCGCAGTCCGTGCTCGCAACCCGCCCATGAGCGAACTCAGCGACCGTCTCGGAGCGCGCCTCTCGCGCGAATGGCAGCAACGTGGGCCGCTCGCCTGGGCGCTGACGCCGCTCGCCTGCGTGTTCGGCGCAGTCGCGGCCGCGCGCCGCGCCGCGTTTTCGCTCGGCTGGCTGAAATCGGTGCGCGTCGGCGTGCCGGTGGTGGTGGTCGGCAACGTGACGGTCGGGGGCACCGGCAAGACGCCGACCGTCATCGCGCTCGTCGAAGCGTTGCGCGCCGCGGGCTTAACGCCCGGCATCGTGTCGCGCGGCTACGGCGCGCGCGTGAGCACGCCGACCCAGGTCACGCCCGGTTCGTCGGCACGGGTCGGCGGAGACGAGCCGTTGCTGATCGCGCGCCGCACCGGCGCACCCGTGTGGGTCTGTCCGGACCGCGTCGCCGCCGCGCAGGCGCTGTGCGCCGCGCATCGCGACGTCGACGTGATCGTCAGCGACGACGGCTTGCAGCACTATCGCCTCGCGCGCGATGTCGAACTCGTCGTGTTCGATCACCGGCTCGGCGGCAACGGTTTCCTGCTACCGGCCGGGCCGCTGCGCGAGCCGCTGTCGCGCCGCCGCGACGCGACGCTGATCAACGATCCGTATGCGCGCACGCTGCCCGCGTGGCCGAACACGTTCGCACTGCAGCTCGCCCCTGCCGACGCGTGGCATCTCGACAATCCCGCACTGCGCCGCCCGCTTGCGCAATTCGCCGGTCAACGCGTGCTGGCCGCGGCCGGCATCGGCGCGCCGGAACGCTTTTTCGCCACAGTGCGCGCGGCCGGCCTCGCGCCCACGACGCGCGCGCTGCCCGACCACTACGCGTTCGAGCGCAATCCGTTCACCGACGTCGACGCCGACGCGATCCTGATTACGGAAAAGGATGCGGTAAAATTGGGGGCCTGGCACGACGCGCGCATCTGGGTAGTCCCGGTCGAAGCCGCGCTTGATCACCGCCTCACTGCATTAGTTGTGGAGAAAGTCCGTGGACGCTCGCCTGCTTGAAATCCTCGTCTGCCCGATCTGCAAGGGCCCGCTCAGCTACGACCGCGCCGCGCAGGAACTGATCTGCAACGCGGACAAGCTCGCCTATCCGATCCGCGACGGCATTCCCGTGATGCTTGTCGACGAAGCGAGGCAGACCGTCGAAGGCACGCCGGTCGATCTGAATCCAGGCTCGGTCGCCTGACCCGGCGCGTCGCGGCACCGAGGTGCCGCGACGTCTCTCGCGCGCGCGGGTCAAGGCAGGCTTCATCGATGCCAACGCCCCCTTCCCGCATGCGCTCCAAAATCGATCCGCGGCCGTTTTCGCCGACCCTGCGGTCGCGTCGCGCGCGCAGCCTCTTCCTCCGGCCTGATCGCCGCCCGTTCCTGATCCGATGATCCACACCACCCCTCATCCGTTTATCGCCGTCGTGCCGGCCCGCCTCGCGTCGACCCGTCTGCCCAACAAGCCGCTCGCGGACATCGGCGGCAAACCGATGGTCGTGCGCGTCGCGGAGCGCGCGCGCGAATCGGGCGCGCAGCAGGTGCTGGTCGCGTCGGACGCGCAGGAAGTGCTCGACGCGGCGCGAGACCACGGCTTCGACGCGGTACTCACGCGCGCCGACCATCCGTCGGGCACCGATCGTCTCGCGGAAGTGGCAACACGTTTCGGCTGGAGCGACGACACGATCGTCGTCAACGTGCAGGGCGACGAGCCGCTGATCGACCCGGCGCTCGTGCGCGGCGTCGCCGCGCATCTGGCAACGACGAGCGACTGCGCGATCGCGACGGCCGCGCATCCGATCACCGATTCCGCCGAAATTTTCAATCCGAACGTCGTCAAGGTCGTGCCGGATGCGCGCGGCGTCGCACTGTATTTCTCGCGCGCGCCGATCCCGTGGGCGCGCGACGCATGGCAACCGCACTGGCCCAACGTCGCGTCGATGCCGACGCCGCCCGCACCCGCCGTCGTATACCGGCACATCGGCCTGTACGCGTATCGCGTGAAATTTCTGCGCACGTACCCGAGCCTCGCGATCTCGCCGATCGAGCAGGTCGAAGCGCTCGAACAGCTGCGCGCGATGTGGCATGGCGAGCGCATCGCGGTTCTCGTCACGCAAGACGTACCGTTGCCGGGGGTCGATACCCCCGCCGATCTCGCGCGCGTACGGGCCTTATTCGGGTCTTGAGCGCGGGAAGCCGTGGCATAATCGAACGGTTATGCGCGTCTCCCAGCGCAGGCGACACTCGGGTTATCCCGGTCGCGCCGTGCGGATCTTGCAGCGCCGTCGTATTCGACGTGCAGCGCGAGGTAGCCAACGGTAGCCGATGCGGAACCTGCGAGAATCGCCGGGAAGCATGCCGCGTCAACAAAGAATTCACATAGATCTGGAGATATCCATGCGTTTGATCCTGTTGGGTGCACCGGGTGCCGGCAAAGGCACTCAGGCCAACTTCATCAAGGAAAAGTTCGGCATCCCGCAAATTTCGACCGGCGACATGCTGCGCGCGGCCGTCAAGGCTGGCACGCCGCTCGGCCTCGAAGCAAAGCGCTTCATGGACGCCGGCGAGCTCGTCACGGATGAGCTGATCATCAACCTCGTGAAGGAACGTCTGCAGCAGCCGGATTGCGCGAACGGCTATCTGTTCGACGGCTTCCCGCGTACGATTCCGCAAGCCGAAGCAATGAAGCAGGCCGGTGTCGCGATCGACTACGTGCTCGAAATCGACGTGCCGTTCGACGAGATCATCGTGCGCATGAGCGGCCGCCGCTCGCACCCCGCGTCGGGCCGCACCTATCACGTGACGTTCAATCCGCCGAAGGTCGAGGGCATCGACGACGTGACCGGCGAGCCGCTGATCCAGCGCGACGACGACAAGGAAGAAACGGTCAAGAAGCGTCTGGCAGTGTACGAATCGCAAACCAAGCCGCTGATCGAGTACTACAACGGCTGGGCGAAGAACGGAGATACGTCGAACTCAGTGAAGGCGCCCCAATATCGCCGCATTTCGGGCCTCGGCAGCGTCGATGAAATTCGCGCCCGCGCGTTCGACGCGCTGAAGTAAGCCGGCTTGGTCCAAACATTACCGCTGTTTTCGTTTGACCAAAACCCGCCCACGTTGGGCGGGTTTTTTTATTTGGCTCGGTGCGCAAACTAAAAGCGGCAAGCGGCGGGGAACGCTCAGCGGAACTAGTTAGTGTTCCATAGCGCTCGCATGCCGCCGCCCGCTTCGCTTTCCGCAGCGCAGCACAGCCGCTACAATCGATCGTCGAAAAATGCTTCGCTCGAGACCGCACTGAACAACCGTAGCAAAGGAGAAGACATGGAAATTCGTGACAACGTGTTCCTGATCACCGGCGGTGCATCAGGGCTTGGCGCTGCCACCGCGCGCCTGCTCGTCGAGAACGGCGGCAAAGTCGTCCTCGCCGACCTGAATCTGGACGCGGGCGAGGCGCTCGCAAAGGAACTTGGCGGCGTTTTCGTCAAATGCGACGTGAGCCGGGAAAAGGACGCGCAACAGGCCGTCGAAGCCGCGACGAAGCTCGGCGCGTTGCGCGGTCTCGTCAACTGCGCGGGCGTCGCGCCGGCCGCGAAGACCGTCGGCAAGGATGGCCCTCATTCGCTCGATGTGTTCACGCGCACGATCTCGATCAATCTGATCGGCACGTTCAACATGATCCGGCTCGCCGCGGCGCAAATGTCGAAGAACGAGCCGAACGCCAACGGCGAGCGCGGCGTGATCATCAACACCGCATCGGTCGCCGCGTTCGACGGCCAGATCGGCCAGGCGGCCTACTCCGCGTCGAAGGCTGGCGTGGTCGGTATGACGCTGCCGATCGCGCGAGACCTGTCGCGCAACGCGATCCGCGTGATGACGATCGCCCCCGGCCTCTTCGAAACGCCGATGCTGCTCGGCATGCCGCAGGAAGTGCAGGACGCGCTCGGTGCCATGGTGCCGTTCCCGCCACGCCTCGGCAAACCGGCCGAATACGCGATGCTCGCCAAGCAGATCTTCGACAATCCGATGCTGAACGGCGAGGTGATCCGGCTGGACGGCGCGATCCGCATGCAGCCGAAGTGAGGATCGCTTAGCGATCGAGCTGGTCGCCGATGCTTGGCCAAGGCCCGCATACGGCGATAAAAAAACGCCTGTACATGTGCGACATGTGCAGGCGTTTGTGTTTTATGCAGCGTGAAAACGCGCGTCGCTATTCGCCGCCATCATGCCGCGTGCGCTGCCGCAATTCATGCAACTGCGACTCGACCACGGTGGCATCTTCCGCATCGGGGCGATCGCCGAGATAGCTTTCGAGGTCCTCGAGCGCGGGCCGCAGATAATCGAGCCGCGCATACGCGAAACCGCGATCCCGCACTTCCTCGATATTGTCCGGCAGCAGAATGACGAGCCGTTGCTGCACCGCGAGCAGACGTTGCCAACGCTCGGTCTGAAGGTAGATCGCCTTCAGGTTGCGCAACATCCGCGCGACGATCTCGCGACGCGTGGCCGGTTGCAGCAGCATGCGTAGCGCGCGCCCGACCGAATCGCCAGCCGACGCGACGTACGGCTCGAGCATCTCGACCATCTGCGTTTCGGACAGCGAATGACCGGTGGTCGGATCGAGCATCACGTCGCCGTCGGGCGTCGTCACGCGCAGCAGGAAGTGGCCTGGAAACGACACCCCACGCACCGGAACGCCGAATTGCTCGGCCATCTCCAGATAGAGCACCGCGAGCGAAATCGGAATGCCGCGGCGACGTTTGAGTACGACGTTCAGATGGCTGTTGTCGGGGTCGTAGTAATCGTTCAGATTGCTCGCGAAACCGAGTTCGCGGAAAAAGAAACGATTGAGGATGCCAACCTTCTGACGGATGTCGGCATCGTCGGGCATGCGGCGCCGCAACCGCAGCACCAGTTCGTCGATCTCCGCGAGCACCGACTGTAGATCGAGGTCGGGGTAGGCATCCTGCGCGATCGAGAGCGCCGTCTCGGTCAGCGGCAGGCTCTCGTCTTCGGCGACGAGCGTACTGAAATAATCGAGAACCCGCGACATCGTGATCACTTCACTCGCCTTTTGAAATACGCGTACTTGAAGCCCATCAGCCAAAGCATACCGAAATACAGCGCGGCGAACAGCACGAGACACGCACCGAGCAACACCATGCGACTGACCGGCTGGGTATGCATGCCGATCCAGTCGAAGCTGATCGCGAGCCAGCGCATCACGCCGGCGAGCACGAGGCACGCTCCGAGCAACTGAACGAAAAACTTGAGCCAGCCGCTCGACGGCATATAAATGCCACGTTTGCGCAGACCAATGAATAGCAGCAACGCATTGACGCAAGCGCCGAGCCCGACGCTCAGCGTGAGACCCGCATGCGCGAATACCGGCACGAACGCGTAGTTGCTCAGCTGCGTGACGACCAGCACGCCGATGCCGATCTTCACTGGCGTCTTGATGTCTTGCTTCGCGTAAAAGCCCGGCGCGAGGATCTTGATGAGGATCAGGCCGATCAGGCCGACTCCGTAGGCGGCGAGCGCGCGGCTCACCATCACGACCGCATTGCCGTCGAACTTGCCGTAGTTGAACAGCACCGCTGTCAGCGGCTGGGCGAAAAAGAATAGCGCGATCGCGCTCGGCGCGGCGAGCAGGAACGTGACGCGCAGTCCCCAGTCGAGCAGCGACGAATACTCATGCGGGTCGGCATCGACGTGCGCCTTCGACAGGCTCGGCAGCAGGATCGTGCCCAGCGCGACGCCGAGCAGCGCGGTCGGAAACTCCATCAGCCGGTCGGCGTAGTTGATCCACGACACCGCGCCGGGGCCGATGTGCGACGCGATGTTAGTGTTGATGATCAGGCTGATCTGCGCGACCGACACCGCGAACATCGCCGGCACCATTTTCGCGAGCACCCGCTTTACGCCGCGATGCGCGAGCGCGCGCAGCGGGTTCAGGCCGATGAGCGGCACCATGTCGATCTTCTTGAGGCCCGGCAGCTGCACGACGAATTGCAGCACGCCGCCGACGATCACTGCCCAGGCGAGCGCATAGACCGGCGTTTGCAGGCGCGGCGCGAGGAATACGGCGGAGACGATGAACGCGACGTTCAGCAGCACGGGCGCGAACGCGGGCAACGAAAAGTTCTTGTACGTATTCAGCACGCCCGACGCCAGCGACGTCAGCGAGATGAAAATGATGTAGGGGAACATGATGCGCGTCATCGCAACCGCGAGCTGGTACGCGTGGCCCTCATGCGCGAGGCCCGACGCGACGACGAACACGACGCCCGACGCGCCGACCACGCCGATCACTGACAGCACGGCGAGCGCCCACGCGAGCACGGTCGAGGTCGCGTCGACGAGCGCCTTGGTGGCGTCGTGGCCTTGCTGGTTCTTGAACTCCGCGAGGATCGGCACGAAGGCCTGCGAGAACGCGCCTTCGGCGGAAATGCGACGCAGCAGGTTCGGAATGCGAAAGGCGACGTAGAAAGCGTCGGTGTATTGACTGGCGCCGAACGCACGGGCGATCAGCGTTTCACGGGCCAGTCCGGTCACGCGTGACAGCAGCGTGAAGCCGCTGACCGTCAGCAGGGCTCGTAATAGATTCATGGGGCGCTTATTATACGGGTCCCGCCAATGCGGGCGACGAGCCAGAACGCGATTCGGACCGATTTGCCACGCGGACGTTCGCCGCGATCGGCTGGAAAGCGCGATTTTTTGTGTTTTCTGCGGTCTTCCCGTCAGCGCCCCCGCCTTCCATCGGCGCCCTCGCAGGAGGGCCAGCACATACGCCCCGACCTGACGCCGCTCCGGTCATCGTGGCGCCGGCGCGTGTTTTCCGTTGTCACGTGCCTGATCTTGTTGCTATAATTGTCGGTTTCGAAGCTTGCTCAGTTTTCGAATGGTCTTCGGACGCGGTTCTCAGGTTGGCGCACCGCCTGTCAATACATCCGGATGCCTCGAAACACGGGCCCGCCTTCGCGTAGTTCGATCGATTTTTTCGACACTTTTGCGCCCTTGGGCAATCGCTTCCAAGGGTTCGGATCGAGAAGCAGCACCTCGCCTCATCTTTGAAGGCCGGGTACTGGAAACAGGAACAGGATAAGGAACCGTCATGGCTAACTCCGCACAAGCACGCAAGCGCGCCCGCCAGGCCGCGAAGGCAAACTCGCACAACTCGGCACTGCGCTCGAAGTTCCGCACGGCTATCAAGGCTGTCCGCAAGGCAATCGACGCAGGCGATCACGCTAAGGCCGCCGAAATCTTCAAGGCATCGTCGAAGACCATCGACATCATCGCCGACAAGAACATCGTTCACAAGAACAAGGCAGCTCGCAACAAGAGCCGCCTCGCTGCAGCCCTCAAGGGTCTGCAAGCGCCCGCAGCGCAGTAATTCCGGTCGGCCCGCTTCGGCGGGCTACCTCCTGTTTCCGCTGCACAAGAAGCCCGCTTTGGCGGGCTTTTTTGTTTTGGTTGAACTGCCAGCCACAAAAAAACCCGCTGCTTGCGGGTTTTTGTTTTTTTGCTTTTGCCAATCCGGCCGACTGACATCAGATGACGTGCCGTTTGGCTTGCGGCGCAGGCGCATGCTCGAGTTCCAGTTCACACGCCTCGGTCACCAGCAGGTCGTTGTCTTTCGCGAAGTTCATAACGAAATCGAAGGCCATTGGTTCGATGTCGCGCAGCCGCGAATCGAGAATCACGCATTTGAGGTCGCCGATCATGATCGGCCGCACGTACAGCGAGTACTGCATATAGGCGTTCGGCCCCTTCCTCACGCCAGGCCCGAACGACGACATGACGCCCGCGAGCCGCTCCGACCAGTCGCTCGGCCGAAATTTTTTTCCGGTCGACGTAATGCCCTGAATGAAATATTCGATTGGAGCTGCTTCGGCCATGTAGAAATACCTGTGTGACTGCCCAGCGGAATGACGACCAACCGGAGACGCCAGTTGTACGCTCGAATTCACCGCAAGCGGCATGTACGGCAAGCGCTTGCAGCCACCTGCGACGTGCGTGGGATCTGGCGCTAACGCAACAATGACGAACCGCACCACGAGAACCGCTGCGGCGAACCGGCTGAACCGCTCTGGCGTCTGTCATGACGGCCACCCCGTGACAGGCTTTCCGCACCGCGCGAGCCGCGTTTCTTCATGCGAAACGCCGGCCTGCTGGGCTTTGGGATAACCCGTAGATTATAGCGCAGCGGGCCCTTTTCCGCAGCGCACACAAGCGCCTTCCGATGCCCCCCGCGAAGCCCGATACGACGCTTTCGAATCGCTTGCGGCGCCTTCCCGCCGACTCGTCAAACGAGGCGAAATCCTTTATGCTGCATTGGGTTACCACCAAACCGACGGCGGCGCAGTCCGGCAACCCTGCCGGGTGAGACCGCCGTATTTGTTTCATGACCGCCAAGAAAATTCGCCACTACCTGCAGTTCAAGGACTTCTCGCTGGAAGACTACGAGTACGTGCTGGAGCGCGCGCGCATCCTGAAACGCAAATTCAAGAACTACGAGACCTATCACCCGCTGCATGACCGCACGCTGGCGATGATCTTCGAAAAGAATTCGACACGCACGCGCCTGTCGTTCGAAGCCGGCATCTTCCAGTTGGGCGGCCACGCCGTGTTCATGAGCACGCGCGACACGCAGCTCGGTCGCGGCGAGCCGATCGAAGACGCCGCGCAGGTCATCTCGCGTATGGTCGACATCATCATGATCCGCACGTTCGGCCAGGACATCATCCAGCGCTTCGCCGAGAATTCGCGCGTGCCGGTGATCAACGGGCTCACGAACGAATACCACCCGTGTCAGGTGCTCGCAGACATCTTCACGTACTTCGAGCATCGCGGTCCAATTCGCGACAAGACGGTCGCGTGGGTCGGCGACGCGAATAACATGCTGTATACGTGGATCGAAGCCGCGCAGATTCTCGGGTTCAGGCTGCGCCTGTCCACGCCGCCCGGCTACAAGCTCGACCGCGCGCTCGTCGCGGCGGAAAGCGCGTCGTTCTACGAGGAATTCGACGACCCGAACGAAGCCTGCACGGGCGCCGATCTCGTCACCACCGACGTTTGGACCAGCATGGGCTTCGAGGCCGAGAACGAAGCGCGCAAGAAGGCCTTCGCGGACTGGTGCGTCGACGCCGACATGATGGCGCGCGCGAATCCCGACGCGCTCTTCATGCACTGCCTGCCCGCGCATCGCGGCGAAGAAGTCAGCGCGGAAGTGATCGACGGACCGCAGAGCGTCGTGTGGGATGAGGCGGAAAACCGTCTGCACGTGCAGAAGGCGTTGATGGAATACCTGCTGCTCGGCAAGCTCAATCACTAAGCCTCGGGTCCATACACCCGCCGGAACCGCGGGCACAAAAAAGGCGCCGGGAGAAAACTCCCGGCGCCTTTTGCATTCGTCGGCGGCGACGCTCCGCGGGGCAACTCAGCGCGAAAAGAGAGAACTGCCGCTCACAGGCAAACTGGCTCCGCCTCCAGTTCCACGCCAAATCGCTCGAACACGTCGTGCTGGATCGCCCGTGCCAGCGCCAACACTTCCGTGCCGCTCGCGCCACCGCGATTCACCAGCACCAGCGCCTGCCGCTCATGCACGGCCGCCGCGCCCATCGCGCGGCCCTTCCAGCCGCATCGGTCGATCAGCCAGCCGGCCGCCAGCTTCACCCGCCCATCCGCTTGCACATACGACACGACTTCCGGCTCGCGACGCTTCAGCGCCTCGAACTGGGCGGCATCGATTACCGGATTCTTGAAGAAGCTCCCCGCGTTGCCCAGTTCAAGCGGATCGGGCAGCTTCGCACGCCGAACGGCGACGACCGCATCGAAAATGGCTTGCGCGGTCGGCTGCATGGCCGCACCGTCGGCTTGGCCAGCGCTCGCGGCATGACCGCGCGCCGCCAGCTCGCGCGCGAGATCCGCGTAGCCCGCGCGCGGCTGCCACGCCTTCGGCAAACGGAACGTCACCGACGTAATCACGAAGCGCTCGCGCCCTTCCCGCTTGAAAAAGCTGTCGCGGTAGCCGAACCGGCACGCATCGCCGTCGAGTTCGACGGCCTCGCCGGTCGCGAGCTCGATCGCCCGCAGCGACACGAAGCGTTCGCACATTTCGAGCCCGTACGCGCCGATGTTCTGGATTGGCGCCGCGCCGACCGTGCCAGGAATCAGCGCGAGATTCTCGAGGCCGGGCATGCCCTGCGCCAACGTCCACGCGACGAACTCGTGCCACGGCTCGCCGCCGGCCGCCTCGACATACCACGCATCCTGATCCTCGCGCACCACGCGGCGCCCGCGCAGCGCCACCAGCAGCACGAGCCCGGCGAAGTCGCCGGTCAGCATGACGTTGCTGCCACCGCCCAGCACGAGGCGCGGCAGGCCCTCGACGCGCGGATCGCGCACCGCGGCGAGCAACTGTTCCTCACGCTCGACCAGGCACGCTAACTGCGCGCGCACGTCGAAGCCGAACGTGTTGTGGGCCTTCAGCGGATAGCCGCCCATGAGGGACGCGACGGCGGGAGCGGCAAGAGCGGATTGGGACATGGGAATGGCAACCGGGCAACGACGGGAAGCAACAGGAAACGACAAAAACAACCAACGACGCGCCTGACGACACGAGCGGCGCCGCCCGCCGTCGCGACGCCGCGCGGCGGCCTTGGGCAAAAGAGAGCGGCGTCGGTAAAATGACGTCCGGTCCGTGATTATAGCGAGTGCCTCGCGCTCAGCCGACCGGCTGTGTCGCGCACTGCCGCACTATTGGGAGAAAGCAATGCCATCGTTTGACGTCGTCTGCGAAGCGAACATGATCGAAGTCAAGAACGCGATCGAGCAGTCCAACAAGGAAATTTCGACGCGTTTCGACTTCAAGGGGTCCGACGCGCGCGTCGAACACAAGGAAAACGAAATCACTGCGTACGCGGACGACGACTTCAAGCTCGGCCAGGTGAAGGACGTGCTGCTGTCGAAAATGGCCAAGCGCAACGTCGACGTGCGCTTCCTCGACTACGGCAAGATCGAGAAGATCGGCGGCGACAAGGTCAAGCAGGTCATCAAGATCAAGAAGGGCGTCTCGGGCGATCTGTCGAAGAAAATCGTGCGTCTGGTGAAGGACAGCAAGATCAAGGTGCAGGCGAGCATTCAGGGCGATGCGGTGCGCATCACCGGTGCGAAGCGCGATGATCTGCAAAGCGTGATCGCGATGCTGCGCAAGGACGTGACCGACACGCCGCTCGACTTCAACAACTTCCGCGACTAAGCGGCACGACGCGCCGGGCTTGCAACGAGCCTCCCACGGACCCGGAAGCGCTTCGCATCGGGCCATCTGGCCGGGCGAAGCGCTCAGCCCCACTTCAAAGATCGTTGCCCGCCGCCGGACTGGCTGCCTTCTTCTTGTCGCCGATACGGCTCTCCTGGCCCCGCATCAGCTTCGCAATATTGCCGCGATGCCGCCACACGAGCAGCAGGCTCATCACCAGAACCGCGAGCGCGACGATACGCGGCCCGAACAGAAACACGTAGAAGAGCGGCGCGAACAGCGCCGAGCACAGCGCCGCGAGCGACGAGTAGCGCGTAAAGAACGCGACGATCAGCCAGGTTAGCAAGGTCGCGACGCCGAGCGTCGGGTTGATCGCGAGCAGCACGCCCGCGGCGGTCGCGACGCCTTTGCCGCCCTTGAAGCGGAAGAAAATCGGATACAGGTGACCGAGAAACACCGCAAGCGACGCAATCGCGATCGCGCGCTCGTCGAGCCCGTAACGCGCGCCGAAATGAACGACCAGCCATACCGGCAGCCAGCCCTTGAAGGCGTCGCCGATCAGCGTCAGAATCGCGGCCTTCTTGCTGCCGCTGCGCAGCACGTTGGTGGCGCCCGGGTTGCCCGAGCCGTACGAGCGCGGGTCGTCGAGACCCATCGCGGCGCTCACGATCACGGCAAACGACAACGAACCGATCAGATAGGCAACGACAGCGACGATCAGGTTTTGCATCTGGGACTCTTATAAGGATCGCGGTCTGACATTCGATACCCCAACCGCAACAGTGCATGCCCGTCGAATCAGGGCGGCGCACATTTTACCGAACGCGTCCGCGCGAAAAACGTTCAGGCAAACGTCAACCCGCTCATCGGCGTCAGTCCACGCTCGCGCATTGCACCGGCTTCGCCGCGAGCAGATCGGTGAGCACCTTCGGCTCGATGCTGACGAGAAAGCCGCGCCGCCCGCCGTTCAACCAGATTTTGTCCATCTCGAGAATGGTCGACTCGACATACACCGGCATCTGCTTGCGCGTGCCGAACGGCGACGTGCCGCCGATCAGATAACCCGAATGCCGGTTCGCGACCTCGGGCTTGCACGGCTCGACGCGCTTCACGCCGATCTGCCGCGCGAGGTTCTTGGTGCTGACGGTGCGATCGCCGTGCATCAGCACGATCAACGGCTTCGCGTGCTCGTCTTCCATCACCAGCGTCTTCACGACGTGATGCTCGTCGACGCCGAGCTGGCACGACGATTCCGCGGTGCCGCCATGTTCGACGTAGTCGTAAGGATGCTCGCCGAACGTGACGCCGTGGCGGCGCAGCAGCTGCGTGGCGGGTGTTTCGGACACGTGTCTGGATTTGCTCATCGGCGCATTGTAATGGCGAGTTTGCACAACGGCTATTTGCCGGATGGCCAATTGTGCGGGTTCGGCGCTTGTGGCACGATCGTTCGAAAATATGCCTGCGCGGTGCGAGATACTGAGCGCAGGGCTACGAATTGGTAAAGAGGAGACAGTGTTGAAGCAGGCTTCATCCATCCGTTCCACGATCGATATCCCCGCGCTGCTCGCCGCCCTGCCCGCGCGCATCGGCGACATCCCGGCGCTCGCCGCCGCACGCGATCCGCGGCATGTCGCGCTGATCGAAGATGCGCGCCGCTTGACCAACGCGCAACTGCGCGAGGCCGTCGATGCGGCCGCCGCGCTGCTGCGCGACTCGGGCGTGCGCGGCGGCGATCGCGTGATGATCGTCGCGGAGAACAGCATCGCGCAAATCGTGCTGCTATTCGCGACCGCGAAGCTCGATGCGTGGGCGCTCGTGTCGAACGCCCGACTGTCGGCCGCCGAACTCGAGTCGATCCGCGCGCATGCGCAACCGCGCGTCGTCGCGTATGCGCCCGAAAGCTCGCCCGACGCACGCCAGCATGCTGAGCGGCATCGAGCGACGCACGCACCCACGCTGTCGCCGGACATCGGCGCATGGTCGTATGTGGTGGACAGCAGCGTGCAAGCCGAAGCCGTCGAACCCGCCAGCGACCGCCAATGCGCGGCGCTGATCTACACGACCGGCACCACCGGCACGCCGAAAGGCGTGATGCTGTCGCATCGCAATCTGCTGTACATCGCGGCCGTGTCGAGCCGGCTGCGCCAGGTCGGGCCCGACGACGTCGTCTATGCGGTGCTGCCGATCTCGCATGTGTACGGCTTCGCGTCGATGTGCCTCGGCAGCCTGCATGCGGGCGCGACGTTGCGGCTCGCGCCGCGCTTCGTGCCGGAAGCGGTGCGCCTCGCCCTCGCCACCGAGCACGTCTCGATCTTCCAGGGCGTGCCGGCGATGCACGCGAAGCTGCTCGAACATCTGCACACGCACGGCCACTCATGGTCCGCGCCGCGACTGCGCTTCGCTTACTCGGGCGGCTCACCGCTCGACGCCGCGCTGAAGGCGCAGGCCGAAGCGGTGTACGGTCTGCCGCTGCACAACGGCTACGGCATGACCGAAAGCAGCCCGACCGTGTCGCAGACGATGGTCGACGCGCCGCGCGCCGATTGCTCGGTCGGCGAAGTCATTCCAGGCGTCGAGGTGAAGTTCGTCGGGCTCGACGGCGTCGAAGCCGCGCCGGGCGAGATCGGCGAGCTATGGGTGCGCGGGCCGAACGTGATGCTCGGCTATTACCGCAACCCCGAGCAGACCCGCGCGACCGTCACCGAGGATGGCTGGCTGAAGACCGGCGACCTCGCGCGGCAGGCCGCGGACGGCGCGTTGCATATCGTCGGGCGCAGCAAGGAGCTGATCATCCGCTCCGGCTTCAACGTGTATCCGGCCGAGGTCGAGCATGTGCTGAACGCGCATCCGCAGGTCGTGCAGTCGGCGGTGCTCGGACGCGCGATCGAGGGCAACGAGGAGGTGATCGCGTTCGTCGAGCTGGTTTCCGGCGCGACGGTCACGCCCGCGGAGTTGATCGCGTGGTGCGGCGAGCGGCTCGCGCCATATAAGCGGCCAGCCGAGCTGAAGGTGCTCGCGGCGCTGCCGGCCGCATCGACCGGCAAGATTCTCAAGCACCGGTTACGCGAGTTCGTGTGAAGCGCGCGGGCACCCGCGCGCTTCACGTCGTGCTCACCCGCGCGGATGATGCTGCGCATGCAGCGATTTCAGCCGCTCTCGCGCGACGTGCGTATAGATCTGCGTCGTCGAAATATCGGTGTGACCGAGCAGCAATTGCACGACGCGCAGATCCGCGCCGTGATTGAGCAGATGGGTCGCGAACGCGTGCCGCAGCGTGTGCGGCGACAACGGCGCATGGACGCCCGCAGCCTGCGCGTGTCGCTTGATGATGTTCCAGAACTGCTGGCGCGTCATGCCTTCCGCGCGTGTCGTCACGAATAGCGCATCGGTCGCGCGCGGGCCGAGCAGCGCCGGACGCGCCTCGCGCAGATAGCGCTCGATCCACGCGTGCGCCTCTTCGCCGAACGGAACCAGCCGCTCCTTCGAGCCCTTGCCAGTGACGCGCACGACGCCTTCGTTGAGTCCCACCTCGACGGTTTTCAGTGTGACCAGTTCGGTCACGCGCAAGCCGCTCGCGTACATCAACTCGAGCATCGTGCGATCGCGCAAGCCGAGCGGCGTGTCGATGTCGGGTGCGCCGAGCAACGCTTCGACCTGGACCTCGCTCAACGTCGACGGAAATCGCGGCGGCTGCTTCGCCGAGCGGATGCGCAAGGTCGGATCGGCGGCCGCGCGATGCTCGCGCACGGCCCACGCGTAATAGCGGCGAAACACCGACAGCCGGCGGTTCGCCGAGGTCGCCTTGTCCTTTTGCCGCGCCGCGCTGTAGGCGCTCAGGTCGGCTTCGCTCGCGGTGTCGAGCGAAGCGTTGCGCGCGTGCGCGAGCCATTCGCAGAAGAGCCGCAAGTCGCGGCGATACGCGTCGAGCGTGTTGCGCGACAGGCCATGTTCGAGCCACAGCGCGTCGCAGAAGGCGTCGATCGATGCGGAGCTGGTCAGCAGCAGCGGTGATGCGGCTGCCGTGTCTTCGACGTGTACAGCGGTATCGGTGGTGGTGCTCGTGCTCATACGTACGGCACACCTTCATGCGCGAGCAACCAGCGCTTCACGTTGCGGAAGAAGCCGTCGCCGCCATCGTGCGCGAAGCCGCCGATGCCGCTCGAACTCACCACGCGGTGACACGGAATCACGATCGGAAAGAAATTGGCGCCGCACGCCTGGCCGACCGCGCGCGGCACGCTGCCGAGCTGCTTGGCGAGTTGTCCGTAAGTCAGCACGACGCCGGGCGGGATGTCGCTGATCGCCTGCCACACGCGCCGCTGGAACGCGGTGCCGCACTCGGCGAGCGGCAGCTCGAATTTCGCTGACGCGTGCTCGAAATAACGCTCGATCTGTTCGGCCACCTCGCGTGCGAGCGGCGTGTCGGGCGCGACGTTGGGGGTCGAGTCGGGCAGATATACGATCTCGCGCACGGCTTCGCCTTCGAGCCGGATGCCGATCTTGCCGAACGGCGCATCGATCACTGAGTTGAACATGATTGCCTGCTCCTCTAGCGTGCCAGATTGCCGGCACCGAATTGCCACGACTTTACGCCGCTTCGAGCGCCCACTCCACATGCTCGCGCACGACCGCCGACGGATCGTCGGCTCGCTGCCTCAAAGCCAGCACGATCGCGCCACGGGCATCGAGGTCGAGACTTCCGGGCGCGGCGCGCAACGCGTTGCCCATGCCGACCGCGAGATTGCGCAGCCAGCTCTCATAGCCGATGCGGCGAATCGCGCTGCCCTGCATGCGCGTATCGAACTCCTCAGCGCTCCACGCGAACAGTTCGACCAGCGACGCGCGATCGAGCCCGTGCCGCACGTCGAAATCGGCGACCGGTGCGGCCTGCGCGAACTTGTTCCAGGGACACACGAGCTGGCAATCGTCACAGCCGTACACCCGATTGCCGATCAGCGGCCGCAGGTCGAGCGGAATACTGCCCTTCAGCTCGATCGTCAGATACGAGATGCAACGCCGCGCGTCGACCTTGTACGGCGCGACGATCGCACCGGTCGGACAGGCGCCGATGCAGCGCGCGCAGCTGCCGCAATGCGAGCCCGGCGTTTCGGGCGCGGCCTCGGGCGAGGTTTCGGCGTCGGTCGGCAGCGGCACGTCGACATAGATCTCGCCGAGGAAAAACAGCGAGCCGGCGTCGCGCTGCAGCAGCAAAGTGTGCTTGCCGCGCCAGCCGATGCCGGCCTTCTGCGCGAGCTCGACTTCGAGCACCGGCGCCGAATCGGTGAACACGCGATAGCCGAACGGCCCGATCACCGCTTCGATCCGGTCGGCCAGTTGTTGCAGGCGCTGACGCATCACCTTGTGATAGTCGCGGCCGCGCGCGTAGATCGACACGACCGCCGTGGACGGGTCCGCGAGCCGCGCGTGCTCGGCCGCGCGCCAGTCGCGCGCGCGGGGTGTCGCGCGTGAGGCGGGTTGCGTTACGTCTTGCGGCATGCTTTCAGGCGCGCTTTCATGTCCCCCTTCATGCGCCCCTTCAGTCGCCTCTGCTTCCAGCGTCTGCGCAGGCAAATAGGCGATGCGTGCGGTGATCACGCGTCGCGTGCCGGCCACAAGCTCGGCCGGCCGCGCGCGTTTCATGCCGTGTTTGGCCATATAATCCATCTCGCCGTGGCAACCCGCTTCGAGCCACGCTGCAAGCGGCGCTTCGGCGGCCGACAGATCGGTATCGCTAATGCCGATCGCCCCGAAACCGAGTTCACGGCCCCACGTCTTGATGTCGAGCGCGAGCGCACGAAGCGCCGCCTCGTCGAAACGGGACGTTGCGCCAGAAGCTCGCATGGCATCATCGGCCGATGCGGGCGTGCAGAAAACAGGGGACTTCGGACTTCGGTTCATCACGCCATTTTACGAGAATGCCTGTCAATCCCGATCACGCGCCCCTACCGTCCGCTCAAGTGCTGCTCGAACGCTCTTTCGCGCTCGCGGACGAAGCCGCCACGCAGGCGTTCGGCGCGCGCTTCGCACAGGCGATCGAAAGCGTGCGCGCGGACTCGCATCAGGCACAGCCAGCCCAGCCTGGCACCGCAAGCGCCCTCGCGTTCCACGGCCTGCAAGTCCAACTGCTCGGCGATCTCGGCGCCGGCAAAACCACGCTCGTGCGCGCGACCTTGCGCGGCCTCGGCCACACGGGCCGCGTGCGCAGTCCGACCTACACGCTCGTCGAACCGTATGTGCTCGAGCGGCCCGCCGGGGAACTCGCGCTCTATCACTTCGATCTGTACAGATTCACCGATCCGGCCGAATGGGCCGACGCGGGCTTTCGCGAATATTTCGACAGCGGCGCGGTCTGCCTCGTCGAATGGCCGCAACGCGCGGGACCGCTGCTCGGCGTGCCGGATCTCGTCTTCTCGCTCGGGCTCGTCGGCAACACAGAAGCAAACGCGGACGCACGCGTACTCGTCGCACGCGCTTATAGCGAATCAGGAAAGGCATGTCTCGAAAGATGTTAATCAAACCATTCCAATCGATCGAATCGGCGGCGGGCGCAACGCATAACTGGCGGCGCCGACAGATCCTGCGCGCCAGTGCGTCGACGCTGGTGCTCGGCCTCGTCGCTCCGCGTCTCGCGTTTGCGAGCTCGGTGCTCGGCGTGCGCGTGTGGCCCGCGCGCGACTACACGCGCGTGACGATCGAATCCGATCAGCCGCTGCAGAACACGCAGCAGTTGTTGCAGGGACCGGACCGGCTCGTCGTCGATCTGAACGGCCTCGATCTCGATCAGGCGCTGAAGGAGCTGGTCTCGAAGATCACACCAAACGATCCGCAGATTTCGTCGGTGCGGGTCGGGCAGTATCAGCCGCACGTCGTGCGCATGGTGTTCGACCTGAAGGGCTCGGTGAAGCCGCAGGTGTTCGCGCTGCCGCCGGTCGGCGCGTACAAGTACCGGCTCGTGTTCGACCTGTATCCGGCTGTCGCGCCCGATCCGTTGATGGACCTGCTCGCGCAGACCGAGCGCAAGCAGCAGGCGCTCGACGAAGAAAACAGCGCGCCGCCCGCGACGCTTGCCGGCCCCGGCACTGCGCCGCCCGTCGACAACAGCGAAGCGTTCTTCGAGCACTACGCGCAGAACGGTGGCGCCGGCAATGGCGCCGCGGGCGTACCGCATCCGCCCACGCATGGCACGACGGCGCCCTCCGCGCCGGTCATTGCCGGCAGGCAGGCGGCGCCGGCCGCGCCCTCCGCGCCGCCTGCCGCACTGGCGCGCAACAAGGGTGGCAACGCCAACAGCAACAGCACCGCACGCGGGCTCGACAGCAACAACGACAACCTCGGCGACAGCGGCGACACCTACGCATTCACCACGCCGAAGTCGAGCCGCAGCAACACCGTGCGACTGCTCACCGTCGCAATCGATCCGGGTCATGGCGGCGAGGACCCGGGCGCGATCGGCGGCGCAGGCACCTACGAGAAGCACGTCGCGCTCGACATCGCGAAGAAGCTGCGCGCGAAGATCGACGCGCAGCCGAACATGCGCGCGATGATGACGCGCGACGCCGACTTCTTCGTGCCGCTGAACGTGCGCGTGCAGAAAGCGCGCCGCGTCGGCGCGGACCTGTTCGTGTCGATCCACGCGGACGCGTTCACGACGCCCGAGGCGAAGGGCTCCTCGGTGTTCGCGCTGTCGGAGCACGGCGCGTCGAGCGCGGCCGCGCGCTGGATGGCGAACAAGGAGAACTCGTCGGATCTGATCGGCGGCATCAACATCAAGTCCGACGACGCCACCGTGAACCGCGCGCTGTTCGACATGTCGACCACCGCGCAGATTCGCGACTCGATGCGCTACGGCAACTTCGTGCTCAAAGAGATCGGCGACATCAACAAGCTGCACAAGGGCTCGGTCGAGCAGGCCGGCTTCGCAGTGCTGAAGGCGCCGGACATTCCGTCGATCCTCGTCGAGACCGCGTTCATCAGCAATCCGGACGAAGAGCGCCGCCTGAACGACGACGCGTATCGCGAAAGGATGGCCAACGCGATCCTGACCGGCATCAAGCGCTATTTCGCGGCGAATCCGCCGCTCGCAAAGGGCCGCATGACGTGATGTCGGCACGCACGAGCCAATCACAAAACGGCCCGCCGGCCGTTTTGTGATTCACGCTCGCAACCCGTGGCGCAACGGTTGCTCAGCGTGCCGGCATCAAGCGCTGCACGACCCAGCCGCCGAACACGTTGACCGCGAGCCCCGCCATCACTAGCAACGCGCCCGCCACCTGCATCGCAGACAGTTGCTCGCCGAGCAGCAGCGACGCCGACGCGAGTCCGACGATTGGCACCAGCAGCGAGAACGGCGCGACCTGACTCGCCGGATAGCGCGACAGCAGACGGCTCCACAAGCCATAGCCGACCAGCGTCGCGACAAACGCCAGATAGACGATCGCGAAGATCGACAGCGCGCTGATACCGGTCAGCGCGGCGGCGATCTCGCGCGGCCCTTCGAACACGAACGACGCCGCGAAAAACGGCAGCGGCGGAATCAGGCTCCCCCACACGACGAGTCCGACCAGATCGACCTTGCCGACCTTCTTCGTAACGATGTTGCCGAGCGCCCACATGCACGCGGCGCACAGCGTCAGCAGGAAACCAGCGACGGACATCGTGTGGCCGCCTTGCAGGCCGATCACCGCGAGCCCCGCCGCGGCGATCAGCAGACCCGCGACGTTCGGCAAACGGAAGCGCTCGTGCAGAAACAGCGCCGCGAAGATCAGCGTGAAAAACGCCTGCGCCTGAAGCACCAGCGATGCGAGCCCCGCCGGCATGCCGACGTACATCGCCGAGAACAGGAACGCGAATTGCCCGAACGAGATCGTCGCGCCGTAGGCGAACAGCCACCGCCACGGCAACTGCGGCCGCTTGACGAAAAACACCGCCGGCACCGCGGCGAGCGTAAAGCGCAGCGCGCCGAGCAGCATCGGCGGCACGCCATGCAGGCCGACCTTGATCACGACGAAATTGACGCCCCACGCGAGCACGACGATCAGCGCGAGCAGCAAGTCCCTGGGCGACATCCGGCTCTCCAATGAAACGGTGCAATCTGGCAGTGTAACGGAGGCCGCAAATTAGCTTCGTTGCGCCCGCTCGTGGCGAGCGTGCGCCGTTGCCGTCGGCAGCGCGCGACGCGCAGTAGAATCGACCATTGAGCCTTCTCCTTTCACTTTCCCGTCGAGCCTGCCCATGACTTCCTCGATCAAAGCCGTCCTCAAACCGCACTTACGCGACATCGGCAATCTGACCGTGCGGCGCGTGCTGCCTGCGATGGCGGCGCGCCTCGTCGGCCCGTTCATTTTCTTCGACCACATGGGCCCCGCGACCCTCGAACCCGGCAGCGGCCTCGACGTGCGCCCGCATCCGCATATCGGCCTCGCGACCGTCACCTATCTGTACGACGGCGCGATCATGCATCGCGACAGCCTCGGCTCCGAGCAGAAGATCGTCCCCGGCGACGTCAACTGGATGACGGCCGGACGCGGCATCGTCCATTCGGAGCGAACGCCGCCGGAAGACCGCGCGCGCGGCCAGACGGTTCATGGCATTCAGACCTGGGTCGCACTGCCGCTCGCCGATGAAGACGCCGAGCCGTCGTTCGCGCATCATGCGGCGGCGACCTTGCCGGTCGTCGAGCGCAACGGCGTGACGCTGCGCGTGATCGCGGGCACCGCATTCGGCGCGGTGTCGCCGGTCGCGACGTTTTCGGGCACGCTGTACGTCGCCGCTGACTTCACGCCGGGCAGCGCGTTCGCGCTCGAACCGGAGCACGAGGAGCGCGGCGTGTATCTGGTGGAAGGCGATCTGGAAATCGACGGCACGCCGCTCGAAGCGGCCGAGATGGCCGTGCTCGCGCTCGACGAAACCGTCACGCTCGCGAGCACGCACGGCGCGCGCGTGATGCTGCTCGGCGGCGAGAAGCTCGACGGCGAGCGCTTCATCGAATGGAATTTCGTCGCGAGCTCGCGCGAGAAGATCGAAGCCGCGAAGCTCGCGTGGACCAATCAGGAAATGGGCCATGTGCCCGGCGAAACCGAATGGATTCCGCTGCCGCAGCGCAAGTGACGGCGCCGGGCCCGCGCGCGAATCACCGCATTGAATTCGCGCGATTCGGCCCCAACTAGTGCCTGTTCAAAAACCGTTTCTATCGACGAGGACGCAATGGACACCACTCTGGCCACTTTCGAACAGGACGTCATCAAGGCGTCGATGCTGGCCCCCGTGCTGGTCGATTTCTGGGCGCCGTGGTGCGGCCCCTGCAAGAGTCTCGGCCCGATGCTCGAAAAGCTCGAAGCCGAAGCCGCCGGCAAATGGAAGCTCGTGAAGGTCAACGTGGACGAGAACCACGAACTGGCCGCGCACTTCCAGGTCCGCAGCATTCCGCACGTGATCGCGTTCGCCGACGGCCAGGCCGTCGATCAGTTCGTCGGCGTGCTGACGGAAGGACAGCTGCGCGAGTTCCTCGACCGGCTCGTGCCGCAAGGGGCGCCGGCCGCGCGCATCGAAGCGCAGACCGCGCTCGCCGAAGGCCGCCGTGACGACGCCTACGACCTGCTGCAAGCGGCGCTCGCGTACGACCCGGGCTTCGACGACGCGCGTATGGACCGCATCGAGTTACTGCTCGAAGACAACCGCATCGACGAGGCCCGCAACGAAGTCGATCTGCTGTCGCCGAAAACCACGCAAGGCATCGACGCGCGTTTCAACGCCATCAAGACGCGGCTCGACGCGGTGGACGCCGCCGCGGACCTGCCGCCCACCGATGCGCTCGAAGCGCGCGTCGCCGGCAATCCCGACGATCTCGAAGCACGCTTCGATCTCGCGAATGCGTTTATCGCGCGACGCAAATACGCGCAGGCGCTCGAACATCTGCTCGCGATCGTGCAACGCGACCGCACGTTCCGCGACGATATCGGCCGCAAGACGATGTTGTCGGTGTTCGATCTGGCCGCGCATCAGCCGGAGCTGGTGTCGCAGTGGCGGCGCAGGCTGAGCGCGTCGTTATATTGATCATTGTGATGTTTTGCCCGATGGCAGCCTGGGTCAGAGCGGTTGAAACCGCCGCCCGGGCTGCCACCTAAACCGTCGCCTTCTTCGCCAGCTCCCGCAACACAAACGCCGCGGCCGCAAAACCAAAGCTCGCGGTCACGCACACGCTGGAGCCAAACCCCGCGCAATTCAAGCCGACCGGCCCCATATGTCCCGGCGACGTGCTCACGTGCTCGGCTTCTTCATCGATATCGCAGACGGCCGCTTCCGGATAGATCAACGGCTCGTCGGAATACACGGCGCTCACCTTGAACTTCGCCTTCGGCCCGCGCGGAAAGCCATGCTGCTTGCGCAACTGCCCGCGCACCTTCGACAGCAGCGGGTCCTGGATCGTCAGCGCGAGATCGTCGATGCGGATCCGCGTCGGGTCGAGCTGACCGCCCGCGCCGCCGACCGTGATCAGCGGCTGCTTGCGCTCGACGCACCATGCGATCAGCGCGGTCTTCGTGCGCACGCTGTCGATCGCGTCGATCACATAGTCGAAGCCGCCGCCGAGCATGGCCGCGAAATTGTCCGGCTCGACGAAGTCCTCGATCAGCCGCACCTCGCAGTACGGATTGATTGCCGCGATGCGTTCGGCCATCGCTTCGACCTTCGGTTTTCCGTAGTTGCCGTCGAGCGCGTGAATCTGCCGGTTCGTGTTGCTTTCCGCGACGTTGTCGAGATCGATCAGCGTCAGCGTGCCGAGCGCGCTGCGCGCAAGCGCCTCCGCGACCCACGACCCCACCCCGCCGATGCCGATCACCGCGACGTGCGCACCCTCGAATGCGGCGAGCGCGGGCGCGCCATACAGACGGGCGATGCCGCCGAAACGGCGCGCGCGGTCGGCGGTTTCGTTCGCGTCGAGGCTGGTAGTAAGATCGGATTGCGCGGCGGTGCTGGACATGATGGCAGGGCTCGAAAACACAGGCGGAACAAAGCAGGCGGTGGCGCCTTGGCAAATCGCCTTGGCAAATTGCTTTGGCAAATGGGGCGCGCAGCCCGTATTTTGCCTGAACACGTGCAAACAGCCGCGCAGAACCACGAGCAGCGACGCAATGTTGCAGGCTTGCGCTGGCGCAACATGCGCCGCGCCATACGTTGCTCCGCTCGCGCGCAAAAACCTGACGCCTTAGCTATACTTGGCCCACTGTAGCGTTCGCATAAGAACATGATCTCACTCGCCGAGCTTCGAAAAAACTACTCGCTGGGCTCACTGGACGTTGCCGACGTCAACCACGATCCGTTCCGTCAATTCGACACGTGGTTCCAGCAGGCCATCGACGCCAAGCTGCCCGAGCCGAATGCCATGACGCTGGCTACGGTCGACGCGCGCGGCCGGCCTTCGGCACGCATCGTGCTCATCAAGGGCGTCGACGAGCGCGGTTTCGTATTCTTCACCAACTATGAAAGCCGCAAGGGCCGCGAACTGAGCGCGAACCCCTACGCGAGCCTGCTGTTTCACTGGATCGAACTCGAACGCCAGGTGCGCATCGAGGGCCGCGTCGTCAAAACGAGCGAGGCAGACAGTGACGCGTATTTCGCGTCTCGTCCGCTCGGCTCGAGGATCGGCGCATGGGCATCGAATCAGAGTCAGGTGATTGAAAGCCGTTCGCAGCTCGAAGTACGCGAACGCGAAATCAGCCTGCAATACGGCGAAAATCCTCCGCGTCCGCCGCACTGGGGTGGCTACCGTCTGGTGCCCGACGCGATCGAATTCTGGCAGGGGCGGCCGTCTCGGCTGCACGATCGGCTGCTTTTCACGCGCGCGGAAGAAAGCGCCAACTGGCTGATCGCACGTCTGTCGCCCTGACCGGTCGATGACCGGACGAATGAGGCCGGCGGCGGCGCCAACGTAGCGGCGCGCGCCGGCGGGATTGCGTTGCGCGGCCCGCGGAATGCGCCGCGCCATGTCGCGATCCACATAGCTTTGCTTTAAATCAACGAACACGGAGAGATCACATGTTCTGGGAGAAAAAGCTGGCGCAGTGGGTTGAAGATGTCAAAACCACAGCTAACCTGCCCGCACGCCTCGTGCTGTGGGACGGTCAGCAACACGACTTCGGGCAGTTCGCCGCGCCCCGGGTCACGCTACACGTGAAGAGCGCAACCGCGCTGCCCTATCTGCTCGAACCGAGCCTCGACAATCTTGGCGAAGCCTATGTCAAAGGCAAGATCGACATCGAGGGCAAGCTGTCGGACATCATCAATATCGGCTATCAGCTCGCGCGCAGCACCGTGACGAGCGCTGGCAAGCTCGCGCGCGTGCGGCGCTACTTCAATCACTCGAAGACGTCGGATAAGAAAGCGATCCAGTATCACTACGACGTGTCGAACGAGTTCTACAAGTTGTGGCTCGACGAGAACATGGTCTACTCGTGCGCGTACTTCGAGACCGGCACCGAAGACCTCGCGACCGCGCAGCTGAAGAAAATCGATCACATTCTGACCAAAATCCAGCTGCAGCCCGGGCAGCGTCTGCTCGACATCGGCTGCGGCTGGGGCGCTCTCGTGCTGCGCGCCGCGCAGAAGTTCGGCGCGAAGTGCGTCGGTGTCACGCTGTCGCAGAACCAGTTCGACCTCGCCACCGCGCGCGTGAAAGCGGCGGGCCTCGAAAACCAGATCGAAATCCGCCTGCAGGATTATCGCGACGTGCAGGGACAGTTCGATCGCATCACGAGCGTCGGCATGTTCGAGCACGTCGGCCGCAAGAACCTGCCCGGCTATTTCCAGAAGATGCACGATCTGCTCGCCGACGACGGCATCGCGATGAACCACGGCATCACGTCGAGCGACGCCGATAGCGGCGAAACCGCGCTCGGTGGCGGTGAGTTCATCGACCGCTTCGTGTTCCCGGACGGCGAGCTGCCGCACATCAGCCTCGCGCTCGAAGCGATGCAGCGCGGTGGGCTCGAAGCGGTTGACGTCGAAAGCCTGCGCCGTCACTATGCGCACACGCTCGACATCTGGGCGGAAAATTTCGAAGCCCGCGCGGACCAGGCGCGCAAGCTCGTCGACGACGAAAAATTCCGCATCTGGCGCGTGTATCTGGCCGGCTGCGCGTATGCGTTCGAAAACGACGACGTGTCGATTTTCCAGGTGGTGTGCCGCAAAGCCGGCCGCAGCGCGAAAACCCTGCCGTGGTCGCGCCGCTACATGTACGAAAAACCGCTGTGACCCGGCTGTGACCCGGTTTGTGACCGGTCGCGCCGCGGCGGCGTGCATGGAGCGCGCGCCGCGGCGCAATTCTGATGAACAGCAGGCCGGACATTGATGGACCAGAGCAGGACGAGTGACGTTGAAGAGCCGTTGGACGGCAGCGCGGACGACGCGGCGCATCAGGCCACCCAGCAGTTCGATCTGTTCGGGATGCCGGTGGAGGCCGCGGCAGAATCGCCGGCCATGTCCGCACGTGAAGCCGATTCGGCCGCAAGCGCTGCCGCGCAGCCAGAGCACAAGCGCACGCCGAAGACCGCAATATCCAATGCCCCCGCGTCGCTGTTCGAAGACCACACCCCGCCCGACAGCCCCGCTCCTGAACCAGACTGCGCCCCGGTCTCCGCCGACGCCCCGAAAAAGCGCCGCAGCCGCGACGTGCTCGCTGCACCGCCGTCGCCGGAACTGCTCGCGCTCGCGGCGCAATTGCCGCCGCAGATCCACCTCGGCACGTCGACATGGTCGTTCCCCGGTTGGACAGGCATCGTCTACGGCGACGACTACAGCAACAGCAAACTGTCGCGCGAGGGCTTGAGTGCGTACGGCGCACATCCGCTGCTGAAGACGGTCAGCATCGACCGCTCGTTCTACCAGGCGTTGACGGTCACCGAATACCTGCGCTACGCGCAGCAGGTGCCCGAGCACTTCCGCTTCATCGTCAAGGCGCCGATGACGATCACCGATGCCACCGTGCGCGCCGAGCGCGGCGAGCCGGTGTCGCTGAACCCGTGCTTCCTGAACGCGCAGATGGCGATCGACGATTTCGTCACGCCCTGCCTCGAAGGCCTCGGCGCAAAGGCCGGCGCGCTGGTGTTCCAGTTTTCGCCGCTGCCGGATCAGATGCTTGCGCAGCCGGCCGTATTCATCGAGCGTCTGGGAGAGTTTTTCGACGCGCTGCCCGGGCTGCCAGACGGCAGTTGCTACGCGGTCGAGATTCGCGACGCGAGCCTGCTCACGCCGCGCTTCATCCGCATGCTGAAGACGGCTGGCGTGCGCTACTGCGTCGGCATTCATGCGCGGATGCCCGATCCGCTGCGCCAGGCCGCGGCGCTCGCGCTGCTCGATGGCGAGCCGGCCGGTCCGCTGATCGTGCGCTGGAGCCTGCACGGCGGTTTCAAGTACGAACAGGCGAAGGCGAAGTACGAGCCGTTCAACCGGCTCGTCGACGAAGATCCGGCGACGCGCGCGTCGCTCGCCGCGCTGGCCGCGCGCTACGCGCTCGCTGGTCAGCCGGTCGTGATCGCGGTCAACAACAAGGCGGAGGGATCGGCGCCGCTCAGCTGCGTGAAACTGGCCGAAGAAATCGTCGAAGCCTGCGTGCGAGTCACGCAGGGACGCGGCGATAACGGCGACGAGGCGCCATCGCGAGCACAGGAACCGCAGTGACGAACAGCAGCGGGCGGTCTTACGCATCCGCCCGTTGCCGACTCCAATCCTCCTGCGCCGTTAACCCGCCTTGATCCGATGCGCGAACTTCTGGCGGAATTTCGCGACTTTCGGCGCTACCACGAACGAGCAGTAGCCCTGATTCGGATGCTGCGCGAAATAGTTCTGATGATAAGCCTCGGCGGGCCAGTAATTGTCGCCGAGCGGCAGCACCTCCGTCACGAGCTTGCCGTCGTAAATGCGCTGTTCGCCGATCTCGCGAATCGCCTGTAGCGCGGTTTCGTGTTGCGCGTCGGAATGCGTGAAGATCACCGAGCGGTATTGCGTGCCGACGTCGTTGCCCTGCCGGTTCAGCTGGGTCGGATCGTGGATCGCGAAAAAGATGTCGAGAATCTCGCGATAGCTGATCTTGGCCGGATCGAAGTCGACCTTGACCACTTCCGCGTGACCGGTGTCGCCGTCGCAGACCTGCTCGTAGCTCGGATGGCGCGAGTGACCGCCCGCATAACCCGACTCCACCGCATTGACGCCCTCGACGCCCAGATACACCGCTTCGAGGCACCAGAAACATCCACCGCCGAGCGTTGCTGTCTCGTTCATAAGCTTCACCCCAGGATCAGATTCACACAATGATCGGCAGCCGGCCTGCGCAGCGCCGCCGTATCTGCCACCGCATCCGAATATATGGCCGAAAATGCGTTCCGAAAGGCGCAGTCAGGCACGAGTCAGGCACCCGTCGCGCAATGACCGCAAATCCGGCCGTGCAGATATCGAGTATAGAAACGCCGGCAGGCGACGGGTGAATAACCGTGCCTCATACACGCAAGCGCCGCGCCCGCAACTCGACCCAGCACGATGGGTAAATTTTCGCGTGCAGCCTTTTGAGGAGATCGTCGATGCAACCGCCCGGCTGCCACGCGTCGCACGCATCGTCGTGCGGCGCGCGCGGCGATTGCAGTTAAAATTGGCAGAAATCAACGATTTTCACCATGACTTTCGAAACATCCGCTTCCCGCCGCGCGGGTATACGCTTCAATTCGCGCCTTGATTCGCGCTGCAGTCGTTCTTTCACACGGCGCGCGACGGGGGCCTCGCCCCGATGAAGCGCGCGAGCCCACCCAACTTCGACCCGTCCGCGTTCAAACAGGCGCTCAGCCAGTTCGCGACCGGCGTCACCGTGATCACGACGCGCGCCGCGTCCGGCCAACTGATCGGCATCACGGCCAGTTCGTTCAACTCGGTGTCGCTCTCTCCGCCGCTCGTGCTGTGGAGTCTCGCAACGCGCTCCGCGTCGATGCCGGTGTTCCGCGCCAACAGTCACTACGTGATCAATGTGTTGGCCTCGACGCAGCTCGATCTGTGCAAGCGCTTCGCGACCGTGAAGGGCGACCGCTTCGAGGGCGTGTCGCACGCGGCGGGCGACACCGGCATGCCGGTGCTCGACGGCGCACTCGCGTGGTTCGAATGCCATAACCGCAGCCGCTACGAGGAAGGCGACCACGTGATTTTCGTCGGCGAAGTGGAGCGCTGCGGTGTGCATGAAAATGCCGCGGACATGCTGCCGCTCGTGTTCCAGAACGCGCAGTTCCACGGCCTGAAGCCGCTTTGAGCGGCGCGGCACTTCCCTGGCGTCTGTAGCGCCTGTCGGTCGGACGCGTCGAAAACGGCGCGCCCCCGCCCTCATCATCCTCAACGGTCGCTATGCGTGGCTCCGTGCCCGCTGTTCTTCTTCACGAGCGACACCGGCACGCCCGAATCTTCCTTCAGCGTTTCGAGCACGATGTTCGAGCGAATGTCCATCACGCCCGGCGCCTTGTACAGGCGATTGAGCACGAAGTCCGAATAGTGTTTGAGGTTGTGCGCGAGCACGCGCAGCAGATAGTGGGTTTCGCCGGTCACGACGAAAGCGCCCACCACTTCGGGCCAGTCGCGCAACGCTTCGGCAAAACTCTCGTGCCAGTTCTGCTGGTCGTTGCGCATCGATACCTGCACGAACGCTTCGAGCTCGAACCCCAAAACTTCGCGGTTCAGGCACGCTCGGTAGTGTTCGATGACGCCCTGCTCTTCCAGCAGACGCAAGCGTCGCAGACAGGCCGATGGCGAGAGCGAGATGCGCTCCGCCAGGTCGAGATTGCTGATCCGTCCTTCCTGCTGAAGCACCGTCAAGATACGGCAATCGGTGGCGTCGAGCGAGATCGCGTTCATATTCGGTCTCCCTTTCCGGTTTGACTCAAATTATGTTCCAAGACACGGCTGGTAAGGAGATTTTTTCGCAATCACATTTCACAGCTTGACCTCTATCATTTAGAGACAGTTACCAACCGTCGACACCGTCATGCGATCACTCTGGGACATCACCCCCGCCGTCGATACCGCCACGCCCGTCTGGCCGGGCGACACGCCGGTCGGCATCGAGCGCGTCTGGCGCATGGAGGCTGGCTCGCCGGTCAATGTCGCGCGTCTGACGATCTCGCCGCACACCGGCGCGCATACCGACGCGCCGCTGCACTACGACGTCGACGGCGCCGCGATCGGCAACGTGCCGCTCGACGCATATCTCGGTTTATGCAGAGTGATTGACTGTATCGGTGCGTCGCCTGTTGTGACGCCACAACATCTTGCCGGCTCGCTCGACGATTTGCCGCCGCGAGTCTTACTGCGCACTTACAGAAAAGCGCCGACGCGCGAGTGGGACAGTGCGTTCTGCGCGGTCGCGCCCGAGACCGTCGACCTGCTCGCCGCGCGCGGCGTGAGGCTGCTCGGCATCGACACGCCGTCGCTCGATCCGCAGGAATCGAAGACGATGGACGCGCATCACCGCATTCGCGCTCACCGGATGGCGATTCTCGAGGGCATCGTGCTCGACGTGGTCGAACCTGGCGACTACGAGCTGATCGCGCTGCCGCTGAAGCTGACCACGCTCGACGCGAGCCCGGTGCGCGCGGTGCTGCGTGCACTGCCCGGCTCGCGCTCAGCCACGCTCCCCGGCGAGCGATCAACCGGACAACCCAACCCATCGAACCACCATGAACCATCGTGATGAAGCCGTGGCGCTCGACAGCGCCGAACCGCTCGCAGCGCTGCGTGACCAGTTCGCGCTGTCGCCGACGACCATCTATCTCGACGGCAACTCGCTCGGCGTGCCGCCGGCTGCCGCCGCGCAGCGCGCGCAGACCGTGATCGCCGCCGAATGGGGCGAGGGACTGATCCGCAGCTGGAACAATGCCGGCTGGTTCGCGCTGCCGCGCCGACTCGGCAACAAGCTCGCGCCGCTGATCGGCGCGGCCGAAGACGAAGTCGTGATTACCGACACGATCTCGATCAACCTGTTCAAGCTGCTGTCGGCCGCCGTGCGGCTCGCCAATGCGCGCGATCCGAAGCGTCGCGTGATCGTGTCCGAGCGCTCGAACTTCCCGAGCGATCTGTACATCGCGCAGGGCCTGATCGAGCAGCTCGATCGCGGCTACGAGCTGCGCCTCGTCGACGATCCGTCCGAACTGCCCAGCGCGATCGGCGAGGACACCGCGATCGCGATGATCACGCATGTGAACTACCGCACCGGCTATATGCACGACATGGCCGCGCTGACGAAGCTGATTCACGACAGGGGCGCGCTCGCGCTGTGGGATCTCGCGCATTCGGCGGGCGCGGTGCCGGTCGATCTGAACGGCGTCGGTGCCGACTACGCGGTCGGCTGCACCTACAAGTATCTGAACGGCGGTCCCGGTTCGCCCGCGTACGTGTGGGTGCCCAGGCGTCACCAGAACGAGTTTGCGCAGCCGCTGTCGGGCTGGTGGGGGCATCGCGCGCCGTTCGAGATGAACCCGACGTATCAGCCCGACAACGGCGTGGGCCGCTACCTGTGCGGCACGCAGCCGATGGTGTCGATGGCGCTCGTCGAATGCGGGCTCGACGTGTTCCTGCAAACGACCATGGAGGCCGTCCGCCAGAAGTCGCTCGCGCTGACCGATCTGTTCATCGAACTCGTCGAGACACGTTGCAGCGAATTTCCACTGAAGCTCGTGACGCCGCGTGAGCATGCGCAGCGCGGCTCGCACGCGAGCTTCGAACATCCGCACGGCTACGAGGTGATGCAGGCGCTGATCGCGCACGGCGTGATCGGCGACTATCGCGAGCCGCACGTGCTGCGCTTCGGCTTCACGCCGCTGTACACGCGCTTCGTCGACGTATGGGACGCCGTCGAAATCTTGCGCGACGTGCTCACTCGCGAGGCCTGGCGGGCGCCTGAATTCGCCCAGCGCGGCGCCGTTACCTGAGGACGACAGAATGACCGATCACATGCACACGCCGGGCTTGCCAGAAGAACCGGCGGCACAGGGCTGCCCGTTCGGGCACGGACGGACAGCGTCGGCGCCGTCCGCGAGCGCGGCCGACAGCGGCTGGCACGACGCGCAGCTCGACTTCTCGGAGTCGATGAGCTACGGCGATTATCTGTCGCTCGGCACGGTGCTGGACGCGCAGCATCCGTTGTCGCCGGATCACAACGAGATGCTGTTCATCATCCAGCATCAGACGAGCGAGCTATGGATGAAGCTCGCGCTGTACGAACTGCGCGCGGCGCTCGCGGCCGTGCATCGCGACGAGTTGCCGCCCGCGTTCAAGATGCTTGCGCGCGTGTCGCGAATCATGGAGCAGCTGGTGCAGGCGTGGAGCGTGCTCGCGACGATGACGCCGTCCGAATACACGGCGATGCGGCCGTACCTCGGCAGTTCGTCGGGCTTTCAGTCGTATCAGTACCGGCAGATCGAATTCCTGCTCGGCAACAAGAACGAGCAGATGCTGAAGCCGCACGCGCATCGCGCCGACGTGTACGCGCAAGTGAAGGCATCGCTCGAAGCGCCGTCGTTCTACGACGAAGTGGTGAGGCTGCTCGCGCGCCGCGGCTTCAGGATTTCGCCCGCGCGGCTCGAACGCGACTGGACGAAGCCGACCGAACATGATGCATCGGTCGAAGCGGCGTGGCTCGAGGTGTATCGCAATCCGTCCGAGCATTGGGAGCTGTACGAGATGGCCGAGGAACTCGTCGATCTGGAGGATGCGTTTCGTCAGTGGCGTTTCCGCCACGTGACGACGGTCGAGCGCATCATCGGCTTCAAGCAGGGCACCGGCGGTACCAGCGGCGCGCCGTATCTGCGCAAAATGCTCGACGTGGTGCTGTTTCCCGAGCTGTGGCACGTGCGGACGATGCTGTAGCGGTTAGCGCGTGTAAGGCACTTCCCGGCAAGCGTCTTCTTCTGAATGAGTAGCCTGCGCTTCCGCCCACCGGACGGCCCCACCGTCTGGTAGGGCTTCCGCGTACTTTCATTTCACCCGGCAACCGGCAGTGCCTGACAGCCGCTAGCGCGCCGTGTAACCACCATCGATCGGCAAACACACCCCGCTGATCATCGACGCCGCGTCGCTCAACAGAAACAGAATCGGCGCGGCGACTTCCGCCGATTCGGCAAAGCGCCTGAGCGGAATCGCCTGCAAAGCGGGATCGCGTTTGACAGGATCGCTCCACGCCAGCACCGCCATCGGCGTCAGCGTCACCGTCGGGTTCACGCTGTTCACGCGAATTCCGTGCGGCCCCAGCTCGATGCACAACGCGCGCGTGACTGCATCGAGCGCGGCCTTCGACGCCGAATAGCTCAGATGATCGTCGAGCGCGACGAGCGCGGCCTGGCTCGACACGTTGACGATGCTGCCCGCGCGCCCCGCGTCGAGCATGCCACGCGCGACGTGCTTCGCGACCAGCACCGCCCCGCGCGCATTCACCGCCATCACGCGATCGAAGCTTGCGGCCGTCGTTTCCACCGCGCGTTCGAGCAACGCGATTCCCGCGCAATTCACCAGACCGTCGAACGGTTCGAGCGAGGCCATTGCTTCGTCGATCGCGGCTTCGTCGCTGATGTCGAGCCTCAACGGCTCGCAGCCGGTTTCCTCGGCGAGCCGCGCGAGCTCGTTCACGTTGCGCGCGGCCGCGACGACCGACGCGCCGCTCGCGCACAGCGCCTCGACCGTCGCGCGGCCGATGCCGCTGGAGGCGCCCGTCACCAGAATCGAGCGGCCGGCAAAATCGAAAGTAGCGTTCATGACGATTGCAAGCGATGCATGACCGGCTTCAACGCCGGATAGAGGTCCGTGTACACGCCGAAGCGCTCTTTGTATAGCGCCATGCGCCGTGCCTCGGGCTGCGCGCGCTCGATCAGCGTGACCCAGCCGCCTTGCGCCGCTTCGCGCGACACGAGGCCGACGCCGAGCGCGGCGAGCAGCGCGGCGCCCATCGCGGCTTCGACGTCCTGCTCGATCGTGTAGACCGGATAGCCGGTGACGTCGGCGATGATCTGCATCCACAGGTCCGAATGCGTGGCGCCGCCGACCACGATCAGCTTGTCGTCGAGCGATTGCGCGCCTTTGCGCCCCGCCTCGATGTTGTGCTTCAGCGCGAACGACACGCCTTCGAGCACGGCGCGATACAGATGCGCGCGCGTATGAAACAGCGACAGCCCGACGAACGCGCCGCTCGCCTTCGCATCCCACACCGGGCTGCGCTCGCCCATCAGATACGGCAGGAACAGCACGCCGTCGGCGCCGGCCGGCACTTGCGCGGCGCTCTCTTCGAGTAGACGATGCGGATCGCCATGCGGTGTCGCGCGCGCGCCCTCGATCTCCGCATGACAAAACTGCTCGAGATACCACGTGACCGACGCGCCCGCGGTAATCGCGCCGCCGAATACGTAGATGTCGTGCTGCCCGTTGAAAACGTGCGGCATGCTGATCAAACCGTGCCGTGCGTCGACACGCTGATTGATGTAACCCCAGCACATGCTGGTGCCGATCATCGCGACGTGCTGCCCCGCGCGCGTGACGCCGGCCGCGAACGTCGCCGTCGCCGCATCGACGCCACCCGCGACGATCGCGGTGCCCGCGTCGAGCCCGAGCTGCGCGGTCCATTGCGACAACAGCCCGCCCACCACCTCCGACGATTCGACGAGCCGCTCCGGCATCATCGTCGCGGGAATGCCGAGCATGTCGAGCGCTTCGTCCGACCAGTCGCGCCGCGCGATATCGTAGACGCCGCCGATATTGCCGGCCGAGCTGTGATCGACGGCGACCTCGCCGGTCAGCATGTAGATCACGTACGCGTTCGGCGGCAAAAAATAGCGCGTATGCGCCCACACGTCCGGCTTGTTCTCGCGCAGCCACAGCATCTTCGTGTAACCGTAGTAGCTATCGACGCTGTTGCCGGTGATCGTATAGAGCCGTTCGAGATCGATGTTCTCGCGCACCCAGTCGACCTGCGCGGTCGCGCGCCGGTCCATCCAGATCAGGCAGGGCGCGAGCGGCCGCATGTCGTTGTCGACCGGAATGCCCGAGCCGCCGTACAGGCTACTCACGCACAGCGCCTTGATCGCGCCCGGCGCGATGCCGGCCGCCTTCGCCTCGCTGACGCACCCGGCCACGCATTCGACCACCGCCTTCAGCCACACCGCGGGCCACTGCTCGGCCCACAACGGCTTCGGCGTTTCGGGCTGATAGCTCGACGCATGCTGCGCGACGATCGCGCCGTGCTCGTCGACCAGCAGCGCCTTCGTGCTCTGCGTGCCGATATCGACGCCGATGACGTAGTTCATAGAGTCTCCGTTGAAACGCCGCGCACCAGATTCATGCGCGCGGCTTCATCAGCACCTTGATCGAATCGAGCGAGTTCGCGATCCCGATCGCTTCGTCCCATTCTTCCAACGAAAAGCCGTGCGTGACGATGCCCTTCGACGTGACGAGTCCGCGCGCGAGCAGATCGATCGCGATCGGATAGCAATAGGGCCCAAGATGCGCGCCGCGCACGTCGAGTTCCTTGCGATCGCCGATCACCGACCAGTCGAGCGTCGTATCCGCGCCGAACACCGAGAATTCGACGAAGCGCCCGAGCTTGCGGATCAGGTCCATGCCCTGGTTCACGCCGATCGGCGCACCCGTCGTTTCAATATAGACGTCGCAGCCGTAGCCGTCCGTCAGTGAATGGATGATCGCGAGCGCGTCGTCCTTCTGAGGATTGATCGTCACGTCCGCGCCATATTCGCGCGCGAGTGCGAGCCGTTCCTCGACGAGATCGATCACGACGAGCTGCTTCGGCGTCTTCAGATGCGCGACCTGCGCCATCATCAAACCAAGCGGCCCCGCGCCCGCGATCACGACGACATCGTCGAGTTGCAGGTCGCCGCGATTGACCGTATGAATCGCGCACGCGAGCGGCTCGATGATCGCGGCGTCTTCGAGCGAGATGCCGTCCGGGATCTTGTGGACGATCGCGGTCGGCGGAATGCGCATGTACTCGGCCATGCCACCGTCCGCGACTTCGCGCTGAAAGCCGAAGATGTTGTGCACTTCGCACATCCAGTACTGGCCGGATTTGCAATAGCGGCACTTGCCGCACGGTACGATCTGCTCGGCGATCACGCGCTCGCCCTTCTGCACGCCGAAATGCTCGGCCGCGCCCTCGCCCAGTTCCTCGACATAGCCGAAGAACTCGTGGCCCGGAATCACCGGCGCCTTGACCCACGGGCTTGGGCCGCCCCAGAACATCTTCGCGCCCGAATGGCATTTGCAGTCGCTCGCGCAGATACCGCACGCGGCGATGCGGATCACGAGTTCGTGCGCGCGCGCGCGTGGTTTCTGAACCTGCTCGACGCGATAGTCTTTCGGTGCATGACAGACGATGGCGGTCATGTTCTGCTGGTCGGATTGAGTCGTCATTGCATGGTCCTGCGAAAAGAGGGATGTGGGGAAGACAGCGTTACTTTCTGTGGTCGCGACTGATATAGATCGCGAGCAGAATGATTCCGCCCTTGATCACGTTCTGTACGTACGGATTCACGCCGACCATGTTCAGGCCGTTATTCAGGACGCCGAGTAACAGCGCGCCGATCAGCGTGCCGATGATCGAGCCGCGCCCACCGGAGATCGACGTGCCGCCCATCACGACGGCGGCGATCGCGTCGAGTTCGAAACCGACGCCCGCGTTCGGCTGGCCGCTCATCAGGCGCGCGGTCAGCACGATCGCGGCAAACGCTGACGTCAAGCCGGCGATCGTGTAGACGATCAGCTTCACGCGCGCGACACGCACGCCGGACAATCGCGTCGCCTGCTCGTTACCGCCGATCGCATACACATAGCGGCCAAACGGCATCCGTTCGAGCAGCACCCACGCGATCAGATAGATCACCGCCATGATCACGACCGGTGCCTGGACGCCGAGAATCTTGCCGCTGCCGAAGAAGCTGACCCAGTCGGGCAGACCGTCGATCGGATAGCCGCCCGTGTAGATCAGTGCGAGGCCGCGCGCGATACCCATCGTGGCGAGCGTGACGATGATCGGCGGCATGCCGGCGAACGCGACGAAAAAGCCGTTGGCCGCGCCGAAGCCGAGACCGATCGCGAGGCCGACCGCAAGGGCCGCCACCGCATTCATGCCGGCGACCATCAGCCCGGCCGACAGCGTGCCCGCGAGCGCCATCACCGAGCCGACCGACAGATCGATGCCGCCCGTCAGGATCACGCAGGTCATGCCGACCGCGATGATCGCGTTGATCGACACCTGACGCAGCACGTTCTCGATGTTCGCGGCCGACAGAAAGCTGTCGCTCGCGAACACCATCACGACGCAGACGACCAGCAGGCCGATGAACGGATAGAACAGTGTCGAGCGTTTCAGCGCGGCCCACGTGAAGCGCACCGGCGCGCCCGGCGTGTCGCTGCCGACGCTCGATGTTTTCGGCGAAGAGGAAGGATTAGGCATGTTCATGAGAGGCTCCGAGCGAACCGGCGGTCGCATAGGTCATCACGGCGTTCGATTCGATCGCGTCGCCTTCGAGCAGCGCTTCGATGCGGCCCTGCCGGAATACGGCGACGCGGTCGCACATGCCGACGATCTCCGGCAACTCGGACGAGATCATGATGATCGAGTAGCCGCGCGCGGTCAGTTCGCGCATCAGCAGATAGATTTCGGCCTTCGCGCCGACGTCGATGCCGCGTGTCGGTTCGTCGAAGATCAGGATGTTGGTGTGGTGATTGAGCCAGCGCGCGATCACGACCTTCTGCTGATTGCCGCCCGACAGCGTCGCGACTTCGGTGTGCATCGTTGGGGCCTTCACGCCGACGCGCTTCATGATGTCGGCGGTCGCGCGCGCTTCGCTACGTTGGTCGATGAAGAAACGTAGCGACCGGTACTTGCCGAGGTTGTTGATCGAGATGTTCTGCTTGATCGAGAACTCGGTAATGAGCCCTTCGGTCTTGCGGCTCTCGGGCAGAATGCCGACTCCCGCGCGCAGCGCATCGGCCGGATCGGCGAGCTTCGCGGCCGCGCCGTTCACGCGAATTTCCTTCGCGTACGCACGGTCCGCGCCGATCACCGCGAGCGCGGTCTCGGTGCGCCCCGAACCGACGAGTCCCGCGAAGCCGAGAATCTCGCCCTCGCGCAGCGTGAAGCTCAACTCGGGGCTGTCTTTGAACAGCTGCAAGCGCACGACGTCGAGCACGACCTTCGCATCGGCGCGCGGGGTCGGTTTCGGCGGAAAGCTGCTTTCGATGCGGCGTCCCACCATCATCTGCACGAGCCGGCCCACGTCGGATTGCGCGACCTCGGTCATGCCGACGTACTGGCCGTCGCGCAGCACCGTGATGCGGTCGCACACCTCGAAAATCTCTTCGAGGTGGTGCGAGATGAAGATCATCGCGACGCCCTGCTGCTTCAGCTCGCGCATGATCGTGAACAGATGCGCGGCCTCGGCTGGCGTCAGCGTCGCGGTCGGTTCGTCGAGAATCAGCACGCGCGCATCGAGCGACAACGCCTTGCCGATTTCGACGAACTGCTGCTGCGCTACCGACAGTTCCCGGATCGGCACCGACAGATCGATCGCTACGCCAAGCCGCTCAAAAATCCGCGCCGCCGCGCGCCGCATGCTGCCGCGTTCGAGCAGACCGAAGCGGTTGCGCAATTCACGGCCGAGAAACATGTTCTCCACCGCGTTCAGATACGGAATCAGGCTGAACTCCTGAAACACGATACCGACGCCCGCGGCCACCGCGTCGTGATAGTTCGCGAAGTGGCGTTGCTCGCTGTCGAGCATGATCGTGCCTTCGTCCGGCTGGTAGATACCGCATAGAATCTTCATCAGCGTCGACTTGCCCGCACCGTTCTCGCCGAGCAGCGCGTGAATCTCGCCGCGCGCAATCTCGAGGTGAATGCCTTGCAGCGCCTTCACGCCGGGAAAGCTCTTGCTGATGTTGTCGAGCTTCAGAATCGTGTCCATTGCATGTTCCTGTGCCGGGCGCCGCCGCGCATGATCCGCACGCGCGGCAGCCTGCGCTTGCGTTACCAGCTGAAGCCCTTAGCGTTGCTCTTGTCGATCATCTTCACGTCGACCGGAATCGCTTTCGGCACATTGGCGCCCCACTTCTTCGCGAGCGCGATGCCGAGCGCGATGCGCACCTGGTCGGCCGGGAATTGCGCGGACGTCTCGACGAATTTCGAATTCGGCTTCTGGATCGCGGCGATCGCTTCCGGTGCGCCGTCGACGCTCGTCAGCTTGATGTCCTTGCCCGACGATTCGATCGCCGACAGCGCGCCCATCGAGCCGCCGTCGTTCACGCTGAACACGCCCTTCAGGTTCGGGTGCGCCTGAATCATGTTCTCGGTGACGGACAACGCGGTCGCGCGTTCCTGCTTGCCGTTCTGCGTATCGACGAGCTTCACGCCCGGCGACTTCGCGAGCGCCGCTTTGCAGCCGCGCACGCGTTCGAGAATCGGCACGACCGGTATGCCGTCGAGAATCGCCACTTCGCCGCTGCCGCCGATCGATTTCGCGAGGTAGTCGCACGCCATCACGCCCGCGTCGTAGTTCTTCGAGCCGACGAACGAATCGACCGGACCGTTCGCGTTCGCATCGACCGCGACCACGACGACGCCCGCCTTCTTCGCCGACGTGACCGCCGACTGGATGCCGGTCGAGTCGGTCGGATTGACGAGCAGGATGTCGATCTTCTTTTGCAGCATGTCTTCGACGTCGCTGACCTGCTTGCTGACGTCGTGATGCGCGTCGGTGACGACGACCGTCGCGCCGGTCGACGCGGCCGCGTCGTTCAGCGCTTTCTGCATCGTCACGAAGTACGGGTTGTTCAGTTCCTGGAACGTCATGCCGATTTTGAGCGGCGCGGCCTGCGCGGTCTGCGCGGCCGACATGGCGACTAGCGACAAACCGAACGCGAGCGAGGCGACACGGCGCGCGAACATCATCGAAGGGTTAAGCGAAAGAGTAGATGGCTTCATGGTTGTCTCCATTTTTTGAAGTGAGCACGCCCCCTCGCGCTGTGGGCGCACAGCGCGATCGATGCGTGTTGAAACGCGAGTGGAATAAAGCTGCGAACTACCGGGCGGCCACTATGTGACCGGGTACGCGACGCCGCTACGCGGCAAGCCCGGCGCGAGCACGATCGCCGGCGCGTTGTCGATGCCCCTGCCATGCGCGGCCGCTTGCTCGGAAGCATCGCGGCTCGCATCGTTCAGTTGCTGATAACGGCGAAACGTCGACGGCGCCATGCCCTTCATCGCAAGAAATTGCCGGTTGAAATTCGACAGGTTGTTGAAGCCCGCCTTGAAGCAGATGTCGGTCACGCTCAGTTCGCCATCGGTCAGCAACTGGCACGCGAGATTGATGCGCATGCGGTTTACGTACTGCACGAACGGCAGCCCGGTATGGCGGCGGAAATATCGCGAAAACGCACTGACGCTCTGGCCGGCGAGTTGCGCAAGCTCCGACTCGCGCAACTCGTTCGCGAGGTTCTTGCCGATATACGCGAGCACGTGATTGATGCGGGTCGCCGCGAAGCTGGTCGGATCGGCCTGATAAGCGGGACTCGCGAGCGTGTCACGATCCGGCGCGTTGATCAGGATCTCCAGCATCGACATGAACAGCACGAGCCGGCGCAGGCCGCGCGCCGCGAGCAGTTCGAGAAAGAGCGGCTTGATCTGCGCGGATGTCTCCAGACCGAACGACAGGCCGCGACGCGCATCGGCGAGCAGCGCCTCGACCTGACGCCATTCCGGAAAACTCTCGAGACAGTTCGATACGAACTCCTGGCCGAATTGCACGACCAGATTGCGCTGCGCGACGCTCTCGCCTTCGGGCACGTCGCTGACCCAGTTGTGCGGCAGGTTCGGCCCCATCAACACGAGGTTGCCGGGCGCGAAGCTGCCGATGTGATCGCCGACGAACATCTTGCCGGTCGTCGCGACGATCAGATGGATTTCGTACTCCGGATGAAAGTGCCAGCGCACCGTGCGATACGGATAGCCATGCGACCACACTTTGAACGATTCGTCGTGGCGTACGGCCACGATTTCGAGATCAGGTTGCACTGTCTGCCTCCATGAAGCGGCGTGCGGGAGGCGCCGCCGATCTTGATCTTGTAAAGCGAAAAGTAACCGCCAAACGCGTTGGCAACCACTTTAAAAGAAACCGCGGACCGATACTTTTTTGTATTCGGGTTAGCCCCGACGCGTGCACGGTCAAATTTGATGCAATGCAATATCAATACCGCGATTTGTTTTGTCGCCTCGAACGCTCGTCGCTGCCGCCGGCGCATCGCCCATGCCGCGCTGCGCCATCAAAAGCCCGCCCCTTGCCTTGACTTTCGTTTCTCCGGGTACGATCATTCGCTCACATACAGAGCAAATGCTCTGCACGCACAGAACGCGCGCCGCGAGCGCCGCGGACAAGTTTTTGGAGACACAACATGAACAGCGGGCAAGGCAGCGGCGCGGCCGCACACGTGATCCTGCACATCGGCGCGGGATCGTTTCATCGCGCGCATCAGGCGTGGTATCTGCACCGGCTGAACGAAGCGAGGGCGGACGGCGAGCCGCGCTGGTCGCTCACCGTCGGCAACATTCGCAGCGACATGAACCCGGTGCTCGAAGCGCTCGCCGCGCAGAACGGCGTCTACACGCTCGAAACCGTCACGCCGCAAGGCGAGCGCGCCTACGAGACGATTCGCTCGATCGAGCGCGTGCTGCCGTGGAGCGAAAGCCTCGACGGACTGATCGAAGCGGGCGCCGATCCGGCTTGCAAGATCATCGCGTTCACGGTGACCGAAGGCGGCTATTACCTCGACGAACACGACCGGCTCGACACCGCGAATCCCGATCTCGCCGCCGACCTCGCCGGCGGGCACACGACGATCTACGGCGCGCTCGCGGCGATTCTCGACGCGCGCGCGAAGCGCGGCGCGGGACCCGTCACGCTGCAGACCTGCGACAACCTCCGCAGCAACGGCGAGCGCTTTCATGCGGGCATGAGCGAGTTTCTCGAACGACGCGGCGCGAACGAACTCGCGCAATGGTTCGACGACAACACGTCATGCCCGTGTTCGATGGTCGATCGCATCACGCCCCGTCCGACGCCCGACGTGCGCGAGCGCGTGAAGGCCGCGACCGGCGTCGACGATGCGAGTCCGGTGATGGGCGAGGCGTTCATCCAGTGGGTGATCGAAGACCGCTTCATCGCGGGACGGCCGGCCTGGGAGAAGGTCGGCGCGGAACTCGTCGATTCGGTGCTGCCGTACGAGGAAGCGAAGATCCGCATTCTCAACGCGACGCATAGCTGCATCGCGTGGGCGGGCACGCTGGCCGGCCTGAACTACATCCACGAAGGCACGCTCGACGCCGACATCCGCCAGTTCGCGTACGACTATGTGACCGAGGACGTGATCCCGTGTCTGACACCGAGTCCGCTCGATCTCGAACGCTATCGCGATGTCGTGCTCGAGCGCTTCAGCAACCCGCATATCCTCGACACGAACCAGCGCGTCGCCGCCGACGGCTTCTCGAAGTTACCCGGCTTCATCGCGCCGACACTCGCCGAATGTTTCGAGCGCGGCGTCACGCCGGCGGCGACCGCGATGCTGCCCGCGTTGTTCTTCCGCTTTCTGGAACGCTGGCACACGGGCAAGCTGCCCTACGCGTATCAGGACGGCGTGATGGACGAGCGCGTCGCGCACGCCTTTTTCACGGCGCCCGATCCGCTGCGCGCATTCGCGGCCGACCGGCTGCTGTGGGGCGGCATGGCGCAGACGCCCGAGCTCGAAGCGGCGCTCGCAGGCGCGCTCGCGCGGGTCGACGCATGGCTCGCCGAACGAGGCGCGACGAGCCAGGCTTAATGCGCATGACAACGCGCGCGATGAACCGCTAAAGTAGCGCATCCCCAACGACGAAGGTTTCGCTCCCATGTACCTAGGCATCGACCTCGGCACGTCCGAAGTGAAAGTTCTGCTGCTCGCCTCCGACGGCCGCGTGATCGGCACCGCAGGCTCGCCGTTTGCCGTTTCGCGTCCGCACCAGCGCTGGGCCGAGCAGAATCCCGAAGACTGGTGGGCCGGCACGCGCACGGCGCTCGCCGCGTTGCGCGCCCGCCATCCCGACGAGTTCGCGCAGATTCGCGGCATCGGCCTGTCGGGGCAGATGCACGGCGCGGTGCTGCTCGACGCGGAAAACCGCGTGCTGCGGCCTGCGATCCTTTGGAACGACATGCGGAGCGACAAGGAGTGCGCGGAGCTGACCGAGCGCGCGCCGGATCTGCACAGCGTCGCCGGCAATCTGGCGATGCCCGGTTTCACGGCGCCGAAGTTGCTGTGGGTCGCGCGTCACGAGCCGGAGATTTTCGCGAGGACTGCCTGCGTGCTGCTGCCGAAAGACTATCTGCGCCTGCAACTGACGGGCGGCAAGGTGTCCGATCCATCGGACGCGGCCGGCACATTGTGGCTCGACGTCGCGAAACGCGATTGGTCCGATTCGCTGCTCGCTGCCTGCAACATGACGCGCGCGCAGATGCCGGCGCTGCGCGAAGGCAGCGCGCCGGCCGGCACGCTGCTGCCGGAACTCGCGCGCGAATTCGGCCTGCGCGACGACGTGATCGTCGCGGCCGGCGGCGGCGACAACGCGACCAGCGCGATCGGCATCGGTGCGACGCAACCGGGCGACGGCTTCGTGTCGTTGGGTACGTCGGGCGTGCTGTGCGTGGTCGGCGACAGCTTCCGCCCGAACCCGGCCTCCGCCGTGCATGCGTTCTGTCACGCGATCCCGGACCGCTGGCATCAGATGAGCGTGGTGCTGTCGGCGGCGAGCTGTTTGCGCTGGGTCTGCAAGCTGACGTCGACCGACGAGCCGACGCTGCTCGCCGAAATCGAGGCGCTGCCCGCCGAGGCCTTGACCACCGCGCCGCTCTTTTTGCCGTATCTGTCGGGCGAGCGCACGCCGCACAACGACCCCTATGCGCAAGGCGTATTCTTCGGCATGACTCACGCAACCGACCGCGCGCTGCTCGGCTACGCGGTGCTCGAAGGCGTGACGCTCGCGCTGACCGACGGCCTCGACGCGCTGCGCGCGGCCGGCACCGAGGCGAAGGTGTTGTCGCTGCTCGGCGGCGGCGCACGCAGCGACTACTGGGCCCAGTTGCTCGCCGATGCGCTCGACACCGTCACCGTCAAGCACGGCGGCGGCGAAACCGGCGCGGCGCTCGGCGCGGCGCGTCTCGGCTGGCTCGCCGCCGGTGGCGAGCCGGCCACCGTGCTGACCAAGCCGCCCGTCGAAAAGGAGTTCACGCCGAATCCGCGCCGCCACGCGCAATTGCGCACGCGGCTCGAAGCGTATCGCGCGCTGTATCGCCACGTACGCCCACTGTTCGATCCCGCGCGCGCACCGCTCGCCTGAGCGTCAACCGCGGCCGGCCCGCGCGACAGACGCGCCGCCGGCCGCTATCATCGGCGCACTTCAACCGAAACCTCATCGTGCCCAGGTCCACAGAAAAACTCGATCTCGCCACGCGCGCCGCGTGGCTTTATTACGTCGCGGGCAATACCCAGAACGAAATCGCCGAGAAGCTGCAGGTATCGCGGCCGGTCGCGCAGCGGCTCGTCGCGTTCGCGGTCGAAAAGAACCTGATCCGCGTGCGCGTCGATCACAAGCTCGCTGATTGCCTGTCGCTCGCCGATCAGCTGTCGAAGCGCTATGGCCTCAGCATGTGCGAGATCGTGCCGATCGACGACGATACCTCCGAGGAAGTCGACCGTAAGCTCGCGGTGGCCGGCGCGCAGGTGATGGAGCGCTATCTGAGCGAGGAAAAGCCGATGGTCGTCGCGGTCAGCAGCGGCCGCACGCTGAAGGCCGCGGTCGATCAGATCGCGCAGCTAGACCGTCCGCAGCATCGGCTGGTATCGATGGTCGGCGCGATCGCGCAGGACGGCTCCTCGAACCGTTACGACGTCGCGCTGCACATTTCCGAAAAGACCGGCGGCAAGCATTTTCTGCTGCCCGCGCCGCTGCTTGCCGACAGCGAGGCCGAGCGCGCGCAGTGGTGCAATCACCGTCTGTACCGGATCGTCGAGTCGCTGTCCGCGCAGGCCGATGTCGCGTTCGTCGGCATCGGCAACATCGGCATGACCTGTCCGTTGCACGAGGACGGCTTCATCACGGAAGGCGAGGTGAACGAGTTGATGCACAACGGCGCGGTCGCCGAAATGCTCGGCCTGCCAATCGATGCGGCCGGCGCGCACGTCGAATCGCCGACCGGCCGACGCGTGACCAGCATCGCGCTCGACACGCCGCCGCGGCGGCCGACCATCGGCTTCGCGGGCGGGCTGCGCAAGCGCGAGGCGCTGATCGCGGTGCTCAAGGGGGGGTGGTTGTCGGGGCTCGTTACCGATGAGTTGTGTGCGCGGGCGGCGTTGGAGGCGTGAAAAAGTGCCCGCAGAAGAAGCGGGCGCGATTGGTGTAGACGCGCCGTAAGTTGGCGTAGCCGAGAGTCTTACTCGCGCAGGATCTGCTTCAATTCCTCAAGAAACGAGGCGGTCGTGTGACCCCGCAGGTCTGGCGAACAATCCTGGCCGTAAGCCTACTCAAATGCCTTGTCCTGATCGAGGTAGGCTCCGAAGAAATGACCACCCTCCAGGGACAGCGCCTTGCGTGCGCCGCCTGCTCCTGCAATGCGTCATCGCGCGATCAAGCCGCCAGAACCTCCACAATCTTGCGCTGGAACGCCTTGCCTTCGCTGTCGAACAGATGGCAATGCTCGGGCGTCCCGCCAAGCTTCTGCACGTTGCCCTTCGCATGCCGTTCGAGCGGCGGAATCCGCGCGATCAAACCATCGGGCGCCACGCTCGACTCTGCGTACAGATACGCGGCATCGCCGAGCGATTCGACCGTCATCGTGCGTGCCTCGATCCCGTCCTCGGTCGTGCTGACGTGCAGATGCTCGGGGCGGATGCCGACCGTTACCTTGTCGCCCTGCTTGGCCGCGCCCGGCTCGACCGATACGCGCTGCGTCTCGCCGGTCTCGTAACGCACCGTGACGCCGTCGTGCGACACCGACTGTACGACGCCTTCCATGAAGTTCATCTTCGGCGAGCCGATGAAGCCGGCGACGAAGCGGTTCGCCGGCGCGTGATACAGCATCGTCGGACTGCCGACCTGCTCCAGATTGCCCGCCGACAACACGACGATCTTGTCGGCCAAAGTCATCGCCTCGACCTGGTCGTGCGTCACGTAGATCATCGTCGTCTTCAACTCGTCGTGCAGGCGCGCGAACTCGAGACGCATCTTCACGCGCAGCGCGGCGTCGAGATTCGACAGCGGCTCGTCGAACAGAAACACCTTCGGCTTGCGCGTGATCGCGCGGCCGATCGCGACGCGCTGACGCTGGCCGCCCGACAGTTGCTTCGGCTTGCGATCGAGTAGATGGTCGATGTGCAGGATCTTCGCCGCGTTGCGCACGGCTGAGTCGATCTCCGGTTTCTTCGCGCCGGCGAGCTTCAGGCCGAACGCCATGTTGTCGTACAGCGTCATGTGCGGATACAGCGCGTACGACTGGAACACCATCGCGATGCCGCGCTTGGCCGGCGGCACGTCGTTCATGCGCACGGCGTCGATGTTCAGATCGCCGCCCGTGATGTCCTCGAGGCCCGCGATCATCCGCATCAGGGTCGATTTGCCGCAACCGCTCGGCCCGACGAACACGACGAACTCGCCATCGGCGATGTCGAGATTGATGTCGCGCATCACCTCAGTGTCGTCGTAGGCCTTTCTGATGTTGCGCAAGGTTACGCTTGCCATGATGTGTCTCCGTGTAATGCTGTTCGATGCTGCTCGTTACTTCGTGCTGCTACCTGATGCCGTGTCGTGTCGCGTGCATTCGCGCGCTCATGGCGCCGCGGCCGTTGCGGACAGTGTCCATTGCGCGACGAGGTCGGGCAACTGCCGCATGTCGTCGAACACATGACGCGCGCCCGCCGCGTGCAGGCGATCGATCTGCGCATCGCTCGCATGACCGCCGCCGATAAACCCCAGCACCGCCATGCCCGCCGTGGCCGCCGCCGTGACGCCGGTCACGCTGTCCTCGACGACGAGGCACGCACCCGGCGCGAGCCCGAAGCCCTGCGCCGCCGCCAGATACACGTCCGGCGCGGGCTTCGGATTCGGCACCGCGTCGGCGCAGAACAGCCGCTCGCCGAAGAAACGCTTCAGGCCCGTGCGCGCCAGCACCGTCTCGACGTACGGCCGGAAGCTATTGCTCGCGCAGCCTTTGACGAGCGGCACCTGGGTCAGCGCCATCTCGATACCGTCGACGGCGGGCGCCTCGATCGCCGCCGCTTCGACCGCGCGGCGGATTGCATCGATATCGTCGGCGCTGAGCTGTTTGCCGAGCTGAGTCGCGGTGTCCTGCAACACGCGCTCGATGCGCAGCCCGAGCAGCGGCAGCACGACCGGCTCGACGTCGATGCCGGGCCAGCGCGCCTCGAGTTCACGCACCAGCATGCGCGCGGCCACCGCTTCGCTGTCGATCAGCACGCCGTCGCAATCGCAGATCAACGCATAGCGCACGATGCCCGGGCCAGCCGTCATTTGACGGCCCCGAACGTGAGCCCGCGCACCAACTGCTTCTGCGACAGCCAGCCGACGATCAGGATCGGCGCGACCGCCAGCAACGAAGCGGCCGACAACTTGGCCCAGAACAACCCTTCAGGACTCGAATACGACGCGATGAACACGGTCAGGGGCGCCGCGTTCGAGCTCGACAGGTTGATGCTCCAGAACGCCTCGTTCCACGACAGGATCACGAGCAACAGCGCGGTCGACGCGAGCCCGGGCAGCGCCATCGGCATCAGCAGATAGACGATCTCCTGCCACGTAGCCGCGCCGTCGATGCGCCCGGCTTCGAGAATGTCGCGCGGAATCTCGGCGAAGTACGTGAACGCCATCCAGACCGCGATCGGCAGATTGATCAGCGTGTAGACGATGACCAGGCCCGACACGGTATCCAGAAGGCCGGTGTTTTTCCACAGCAGATAGATCGGCACCAGCACGCCGACCGACGGCATCATCTTCGTCGACAGCATCCACAGCAGCACTTTCTGCGTGCGGCGCGTCGGGAAGAACGCCATCGCGTACGCGCACGGGACCGCGAGGATCAGGCACAGCAGTGTGACACCGACCGAGATCAGTATCGAGTTCCACGCGAACGCGAAGTAGTTGCTGCGCGCGAACACCTCGCGGAAGCTGTCGAGCGTCGGCACGAAAAACAGCGACGACGCATAGGCCTGCTGCTCGGTCTTGAACGCGGTGATCGTCATCCAGAAGATCGGGAAGAACAGCAGCAGCGCGACGAGCCACGCGATCACGCCGGGAATGCCGCGACGAATCGTGTCGAACGGCGATTTGGTCGGCACCGCGACCGGCTGCGTCGTCGATGCCGTAGTGGAGGCAACGTGGCTCATTTTTCGTACTCCCCTTTCAGGTTCTTCGCGAGCATCCGCACGAGGAAGATCGACACGATATTGGCCAGCACGACCGCGAGAATACCGCCCGCCGAGGCGAGACCGACGTCGAACTGTTGCAGGCCCAGCGCGAAGATCAGGTACGACAGGGTCGTGGTCGCGTTGCCCGGACCGCCGCCCGTGGTCGTATAGATCTCGGCGAAGATCGACAGCAGGAAAATCGTCTCCATCATCACGACGACCGCGATCGCACGTCGCAGGTGCGGCAGCGTGATGTAGAAGAACATCGAGAACGGACCGGCGCCGTCGATCTTCGCGGCTTCCTTCTGCTCCTGGTCGAGCGACTGGATCGACGTGAACAGGATCAGGAACGCGAACGGCAGCCACTGCCACGCGACGATCATGATGACCGCGGTGAGCGGATAGTCGGCGAACCAGTCGATCGGCTGCATGCCGAGCGCCCGCATGCCCTGCGCGACAAGGCCGTACACCGGGTGCAGGATCATGTTCTTCCAGATCAGCGCGCTGACCGTCGGCATCACGAAGAACGGGCCGATCGCGAGCAGGCGGGCAACGCCCTGCCCGTAGAACTTGCGGTCGAACAGGATCGCCATCAGCACGCCGCCGCCCACGGTGATCACGAGCACCCATACGATCAGCTCGATCGTATGCGCGATCGACGGACCGAACGACGGATCGGTCGCGAGATAGCGGTAGTTGTCGAAGCCGGCGAAGCCGCGCAGATCGGGATTCAGCAGGTTGTAGTGCGAGAACGAGAACCAGATCGTCATCGCGAGCGGAATGACCATCCACAGCACGAGCACGCCGACCGACGGCGCCACGAGCCAGCGGGCCGAATTGGCCTTACGCTCCTCGCGTTCTTTTTCTGTCTGGGGATGGGTTTGCATCAGAGGTAGGCGCAAAGGACGCATGATGGACCACCTGTTCGGTAATGCGCGGAGCGTTCGCCTGAGCCGCGTATGTGCGACGCGGCGTGCCGTGCCTGAATGGCGCACGGCACGCGCCGCATCGCATACGGCGCAGACCAACGGCCGCCCTGCTGCATGAGCCGCATCGGTCGATGCGGCGGGCCTGCCGGGTTACTTCTGATAACCCGCCTGCTTGACCGCGCGATTCGCGGCCGCGTTGCCGGCCGCGAGTGCCTGGTCGACCGTCATCTGACCAGCGATCGCGCCGGAGATGCTCTGCCCGACCACCGTGCCGAACGACTGGAATTCGGGAATTCCGACGAACTGCACACCCGTGTACGGGACCGGCTTCAAGGTCGGATGATCCGGGTCGGCGGTCTGGATCGCCTTTAGCACGAAGTCGCCGAACGGCGCGGCCTGCTTGTACTCGGGGCGCGCGTAGGTGGACTCGCGCGTGCCCGGCGGCACCGAGGCCCAGCCTTCGTCCTTCGCGACCATTTCAATGTACTCCTTCGAGGTCGCCCACTCGATGAACTTCTTCGCCGCATCTTGCTGCTTCGACGACTTCGGAATCGCGAGCGCCCACGCCCACAGCCAGTGCGAGCCCTTCGGCGTGACCTCGATCGGCGCGGCCGCGAAGCCGACCTTGTCGGCGATCTGCGACTGCTGCTTGTTGTAGAGCATGCCGGCCGCGACCGTCGCATCGATCCACATCGCGCACTTGCCCGACGACATCAGCGTCAGGTTTTCGTTGAAGCCGTTCGAGCTTGCTCCCGGAGGGCCGTCCTTCTTCAGCAGGTCGACGTAGAACGTGATCGCCTTTTTCCATTCCGGCGACGTCAGCTGCGCGTTCCACTTCTCGTCGAACCAGCGGCCGCCGAAGGTGTTCACGACCGTCGTGGCGTACGCCATATTCTCGCCCCAGCCCGCCTTGCCGCGCAGGCAGATGCCGTATTGCTCCTTGGACTTGTCGGTGAGCTTGTCGGCGAATTGGGCGATCTGGTCGTAGGTCGGCTGGTCGGGCATTTTCAGACCGGCCTTGTCGAACAGATCCTTGCGGTAATAGGTCATCGAGCTTTCGACGTAGAACGGCAGCGCGTACAGCTGGCCGTTCGCGGACAGGCCGTCGCGGGCCGTCTTCACGACATCGTTGAGGTCATAGCTCGCCGGCAGGTTGGTGATCGGCGCGAGCCAGCCGCGCTTGCCCCATTGCGGCGTTTCATACGCGCCGATCGTCATTACGTCGAACTGGCCGCTGCCGGTCGTGATGTCGGTCGTCGCGCGCTGACGCAGCACGTTTTCCTCGAGGATCACCCAGTTCAGCTTGATGTCCGGATTCGCCTTTTCGAACGCCGGCGACAGCTTCTTCAACTCGATCATGTCCGGATTGTTCAGCGTCGCGATCGTCACCGTCGCCGCCGATGCGCTCAGCGCGAAGCAGGTGGCCGCGCCGGCACCGGCCGCCTTCAGCGCGAATTTGAAAGCTGGTTTCATCGTTGTCTCCTTTTTCGTACGTTATATGATGCTGCGTTCGTTTGACGGAATGACGCGCCGCTCAGAGCAGTCAACGTGCCCGCTCCCTGCTCTTTGTTCAGCTCATCCAGTTGCCGCCGTCGACGTTCAGCGTCTGCGCGGTGATGTAGTCGGCATCGGCCGACGCGAGGAACAGCGCGGCGCCGGTCAGGTCGTCGGGCACGCCCATGCGGCCGAGCGGCACGGCCTCGCCGACGAGGCGCTTCTTCTCCCCGAGCGGCCGGTTCTCGTAGCGCGCGAACAGCGCGTCGACCTCGTTCCACATCGGCGTGTCGACGACGCCCGGCGCGATGCCGTTCACATTGATCTTATGCGGCGCGAGCGCGAGCGCCGCGGACTGCGTATAGCTCAACACCGCCGCCTTGGTCGCGCAGTAGTGCGACACGAGCGCCTCGCCGCGCCGCCCGGCCTGCGACGACATATTGATGATCTTGCCGCCGCGGCCCTGCTCGACCATCTGCCGCGCGACCGCCTGCATCAGGAAGAACATGCCCTTCACGTTGACCGCGAACAGGCGGTCGAACACGTCCCAGGATTCGTCGAGGAGCGGGCGCATGTCGAACAGCGCCGCATTGTTGAACAGGATGTCGATCTGGCCGAAGCGGCCGAGCGTGCTCGTGACGATGCGCTCGATGTCCTCGCGGCGCCGGACGTCGGCGCTGACGCTCAACACGCGCTCGCTGTAGGTGCCGCGCAGCGCGCCGCCGATGCTGTCGGTCGGCTTCACGTCGACCAGCACGCAGCGCGCACCCTCGTCGAGATAGCGCAGGGCTACCGCTTCACCGATACCGCTGGCCGCGCCCGTCAGAATGGCGACTTTGTCCTGCAATCGTGCCACTGCCTGTCTCCGGTTCGTTTTTACATTTTGGCGCGCGGTGAGCGAACGCTCATCGCGCGATCAATTGCTCGGTTAGTGATCGAATGATCGGATACGGACCGGATCATGTCAAGGCACGGGGAGGAATTTCGATGGTGCAGCGCGGCAGGAGCAAGCCCATTGCGCCACGGGTCGCCACGACGCATTCGCTGCGGCCCGCCGTGCGAAGATTCGCGCCGCTGACAAAAAATGGCGATACGTTATATCATTTCGACCTTGCAGCCCGCTCGGGGCCCGCCATGCCAGGAGATTCACGCCGGTGACTACCTCGCTCGCCAAACAGCACGCCATGCGGCTCGCGCATGCGGACGCGCACGCCGCGGCGCAGGGGCTCGCGCTGACGCCGCTGCGCCGCCAGGTGTACGCGGCGATCGTCGCGAGCGAGCGACCGGTCGGCGCGTACGAGTTGCTCGACGCGCTCGCGCCCGAGCGCGGTCGCATGCCGCCGACCACCGTCTATCGCGCGCTCGACTTCCTCGTCGCGCACGGCTTCGTGCACCGGATCGAATCGAAGAACGCGTTCATCGCCTGCTGCGAAATCGGCGTGCCGCATCGCAGCCAGTTCCTGATGTGCGACGGCTGCGGCGCGACCGTCGAGATTCCCGGCGACGAACTCGCCGACCGCCTGTCGCACAGCGCGCCCGCGCATGGCTTCGAGGTGCATCGTCAGGTGATCGAGCTAAGTGGACTGTGCGGGCCATGTGCGCGAGCGGCGAAGCCTGGCGGCGCCGGCGGAGCAGCAGGCAATTCGTCGTGATCAGATGCGCGGCGCCGCGCTAAGCGCCACCCCGTGCCACCCCGTTTTTGGCCTTGCCACCTCGAGTGGCTGATTCAACTCTCACCCAGCAGGAAACAACGATGAAAACAATCGGCTCGATGTTGTCCAGAGCGCACCGCGCGCTGAAGCGTTCGACGTCTGTGCGCACCCTGTACACCTGTCTGCTCGCGATCGCGGCGCTCGGCTTCGGCCACAACGCGTTCGCCGCCGACGCAAAAATTCCGGTCGTCGCCGCGGAGAACTTTTATGGCGACGTGGTCCGGCAACTCGGCGGCGATCGCGTCGACGTGATCAGCATCCTCAGCAACCCGGACCAGGACCCGCATCTGTTCGAAGCGAGCCCGGCCACCGCGCGCGCGTTGCAGCATGCGAGCATCGTCGTCTACAACGGCGCCGACTACGATCCGTGGATGGCGAAGCTGCTGGCCGCGTCGAAAGGCGCGCATCGCACCATGGTCGTCGCGGCCGACCTCGTCGGCAAAAAAGGCGGCGACAATCCGCACCTGTGGTACGACCCGGCGACGATGCCGAAAGTCGCGCGCGCGGTCAGCGACGCGCTCAGCGCTGCTGACCCGGCGCACAAGTCGGCGTACGATGCGAACCTCGCGAAGTTTCTCGATTCGCTGAAGCCGATCGACGCGAAGGTCGCCGAGCTGCACGGCCACTATGCGGGCTTGCCGGTCACGGCGACGGAGCCGGTGTTCGGCTATATGTCTGACGCGATTGGCCTCGCCATGCGCAATCAGCGCTTCCAGCTCGCCACGATGAACGACACCGAAGCGAGCGCGGCCGATATCGCCGCGTTCGAACGCGATCTGCGTGAGCGGCGCGTGCGCGTGCTGATCTATAACAGCCAAGCCACCGAGGCGCTGACCCAACGGTTGCTGAAGCTCGCGCAACAATCGAAGGTACCGACGATGAGCGTCACCGAAACCCTGCCGCCCGGCAAGACCTATCAGACGTGGATGCTGACGCAGCTCGATGCGTTGCAGAAAGCGCTCGCGGCGGGTGACACGAACGGCGCGATTGGCGCGACCAGCGCGAACGCGCAAGGAAAGGCTCCATGATTCCGACTGGCCATCAAACGCCAGCAGGTGCGCAATCAGGCGCACCCACCGCGCGCGGCGACAGGCCCGTGCTCGAACTCGCCAACGTGACGCTCGATCTGGGCGGCCGCACGATTCTGCGCGACACCAGCTTCGTCGTGAACCAGGGCGAGTTCATCGGCGTGCTCGGGCCCAACGGCGCGGGCAAGACGACGCTGATGCGCGCGGTGCTCGGCCTCGTGCCGGCCGTGGGCGGCGCGATCCGCGTGCTCGGGCAGACGGTCGAGCGCGGCAACGCGTCGATCGGCTATATGCCGCAGACGCGCAGCGCGCTCGCCGGCCGTCGCGTGCGCGGCCGCGATCTGGTCGCGATGGCAGCCGATGGTCATCGCTGGGGCTTGCCGCATGCGGATGCAAAAACGCGCGCGGACGTCGATCGGGTGCTCGAGCTCGTCGGCGGGACGAATCTGTCGAAGCGGCCACTGTCGGAGTTGTCGGGCGGCGAACGGCAGCGGCTCCTGCTCGCGCAATGCCTGCTCGGCAATCCGAAACTGCTGCTGCTCGATGAACCGTTGATCAGTCTCGATCCGCATCACCAGAAGGGCGTCGTCGAACTGGTGCGGCGCGTGCAGCAGGAGCTCGGCATCGCGGTGCTGTTCTCCGCGCACGAACTCAATCCGCTGCTGAACTCGATCGATCGCGTGCTGTATCTCGGCAGCGGCGTCGCGGCGCTCGGCACCGTCGACGAAGTGATCACGCGGCCGGTGCTGTCGCGTCTGTACGGCTCGCCGATCGACGTGATGCGCGTGAACGGCCGCATCTTCGTGATGTCGGGCGGCGTCGAAGTCGAGAAGCACGATCACGAGCACGAATATGACGAGCACGGCGGACATACGCATTCGCACGGCCACTCGCACAGTCACCCAAACCCGCACGACTTACGCGACGGACACACGCACGATGTTTGAATACGATTTCATGGTGAACGCATTCGCGGCCTCGGGGATCGTCGCGGTGCTGGCCGGCGTGGTCGGCTATTTTCTGGTGATGCGCGGACAGACCTTCGCGGGCCACGCGCTGTCGCATGTCGGCTTCACCGGCGCGACCGGCGCGGTGCTGATCGGCATCCCGCCTCTCTGGGGGATGATCGGCTTCACGCTCGCGGCCGGTGTCGGCATGGGCGCGCTCGGCGAACGGCTCGCCGGCCGCGACGTCGCGATCGGCGTAATCCTTTCCTTGTCGCTCGGCTTTGGGCTGCTGTTTCTGCATTTCTTCACCGCCTACGCGACGCAGGTGACGGCGCTGCTGTTCGGCAACGTGCTCGGCGTCAATGCAGCGACGCTCGGTGTGCTCGCGGCGTTGGGCGTCGTCAGTCTGGTCGCGCTCGCGGCCATCATGCGGCCGCTCCTGTTCGCGTCACTGCAACCGGAGCTGGCCGAAGCGAAGGGCGTGTCGCTGCGCAGCGTGTCGGTGCTGTTTCTCGCGATCGCCGCGCTGGCCGTCGCCGCTTGCACGCAGATCGTCGGCGTGCTGCTCGTGTTCACGCTGATGGTGGGGCCGGCCGCCGCCGCGCAGAACCTGAGCACGCGGCTGTCGACGGGTCTCGTGCTCGCGGCCGTGTTTGCGCTCGCGCAGGCGTGGCTCGGGCTGACGCTCGCGTTCCATACCGATTGGCCGACGAGCTTCTGGATCACCGCGCTGTCGGCGGTGGTGTATGGCGGGAGTCTGTTGAAGCGGCATTGAGCGGCGCTTACGCCGATGACACGGAAAAACGGCGGCACACGTGCCGCCGTTTTTTATTTCATGCCGCACTACCCGACGTTTTCAGCCGAGCAACACCTTCGCGTGATGCGCGAGATGATCCTCGACGAACGTCGAGATGAAGTAGTAGCCGTGGTCGTAACCCGCATGCCGGCGCAACGTCAGTGGCTGACCCGCGGCCTTGCACGCCGCTTCGAACACGTCGGGATTGAGCTGCGTGGGCAGGAACTGATCCGCGAGCCCCTGATCGACGAGAATCCCTTCCGCGAACTTGTGCGTCGCGTGCGAAACCAGCTCGCTTGCGTCGTACTGCTTCCACGCTTCACGGTTCTCGCCGAGATAACCGCTAAACGCCTTCTCGCCCCACGGACAACGCATCGGCGCCGCGATCGGCGCGAATGCCGACACCGACCGATAAATGTCCGGATTGCGCAACGCGAGCATCAGCGCGCCGTGCCCGCCCATCGAATGACCGAAGATGCCGAGACGCACGCCATCGATCGGCAGGTTCGCAAGCGCCGTTTCGCGCAGCTCGTCGCGCACGTACGAGTACATGCGGTAGTTCCGCGCCCACGGCTCCTCGGTCGCGTCGACATAAAAGCCCGCGCCGACGCCGAAGTCCCACGCATTGCTCTCGCCTGGCACGCCCGCGCCGCGAGGGCTCGTATCCGGCGCGATCAGCGCGATACCGTGCCGGGCCGCGAAGCGCTGCGCGCCGGCCTTGATCGCGAAGGTCTCTTCGGTGCAGGTCAACCCCGCGAGATAGAACAGCGCGGGCACCTTCGCATTGCCCTGCAACGCCTGCGGCGGCAGATAGACCGAGAAGCGCATCGGCAGACCGATGGTGCGCGACTCGTGTCGGTAAAAGCGCTGCTCGCCGCCGTGGCAGGCGTGCGACGATAGTAGTTCGAGCATCGCGACGCTCCTCGCTTAGTAGAGCACGACCGAGCGGATCGACTCGCCCTTCTTCATCAGATCGAAGCCCTCGTTGATGCGCTCGAGCGGCAGACGGTGCGTGATCAGATCGTCGATATTGATCTTGCCTTCCATGTACCAGTCGACGATCTTCGGCACGTCGGTGCGGCCTCGCGCGCCGCCGAACGCCGAGCCCTTCCACTCGCGGCCCGTCACCAGCTGGAACGGCCGCGTGCTGATCTCCTCGCCCGCCGCCGCGACGCCGATGATGAACGACTGCCCCCAACCCTTGTGCGTGCATTCGAGCGCCTGGCGCATCACCTTCACGTTGCCGATGCATTCGAACGAGTAGTCGGCGCCGCCGTCGGTCAGCTGCAAGATGTGATCGACGACGTTCTCGACTTCGTTCGGGTTGATGAAGTGCGTCATGCCGAACTTCTTCGCGAGTTCGACGCGGCCCGGGTTGAGATCGACACCGATGATCTTGTCCGCGCCGACCATCTTCGCGCCTTGAATCACGTTCAGCCCGATACCGCCGAGCCCGAACACGACCACGTTGGCCCCCGCCTCGACCTTCGCCGAATACACGACCGCGCCGACGCCGGTCGTCACGCCGCAGCCGATGTAGCAGATCTTGTCGAACGGCGCGTCCTCGCGCACCTTCGCGACCGCGATCTCCGGCACGACGATGTAGTTCGAGAACGTCGACGTCCCCATGTAGTGAAACAGCGGTTTGCCGTCCAGCGAGAAACGCGAGGTCGCGTCGGGCATCAGGCCCTTGCCTTGCGTCGAGCGAATCGCCTGACACAGGTTGGTCTTGCGCGACAGACAGAACTTGCACTGGCGGCATTCGGGCGTGTAAAGCGGAATCACGTGATCGCCCTTCTTCAGCGTGCCGACGCCCGGCCCGACATCGACGATCACGCCCGCGCCTTCGTGGCCGAGAATCGCCGGGAAGATACCTTCGGGATCGGCGCCCGACAGCGTGTAATAGTCGGTGTGGCAGATGCCCGTCGCCTTCACTTCGATCAGGACTTCACCGGCGCGCGGACCTTCGAGATCGACTTCCTCGATCGTCAACGGGGCGCCGGCTTTCCATGCGATTGCTGCTTTGGTCTTCATCGTCAATGCTCCTGTGAATCCGTGAGTGCGTGAATGCGAAATGGCATCGCGTGCCGGGCGGCTACGTGGCACGCGAAAAGCGTCATGGTATTGCATAGTGCGTGAAGGCTGCGTCGCCGATGGCTGCGCTCGGCACCGTGTTCAACGCCGTCGCTGTCACTTCGCTTCGCCCGGCGCGCTACCACCAAACCACGGCTCGACCCGGCCATACAGATCGACGAAGCGCGCATAGCGTTCAGCCAGCGCCGCATCGCCTCGTGGACCCGCGACGCGCGTCGCGCGCGGCGCGAGCGCGGCGAGATCGCGCGTCTGCCAGTGGCCGCACGCGAGACCGCCGAGGATCGCCGCGCCGCGCGGCGCCGCGTTGGGGCAATCGACCGCATGCAGGTCGACGTCGAGCGCATCGGCGAGCAGTTGTCGCCAGCGCGCATCGACGGAGCCGCCGCCCGCGAGCTTGAGCGCCGTCACCGGTGCGCCGCTCGCGCGAATCGCGTCGAGCCCCGCGCGCAACGAGAACGCGACGCCCTCGAACGCGGCACGCATCATCGCGCCGCGCGTATGCTCGAGCGACAAACCGAGCCAGCCGCCGCGTGCCTGCGGGTTCAGCCACGGCGTACGCTCGCCCGTCAGGTACGGCAGGAAGCTCAGCGTCGACGCCACTTCAGCGGCGGCATGAGCGCTTGAATCAGCCGCATCGTCAAATGCCTCTCGGTAAGCCTCCGCCCACCCAAACGACAGCCACCCGCGCACCCGCTCCAGCGCGATGCCGACGTTCTGCATCGCGGCCATCCGATACCAGTGATCGCTCGCCGCGCGATAGCGATGCAAGCCCTTCAGCGGCGCAGGCTCGTCGTTCGCGAGCACGACGATCTGTCCGCCGGTGCCGGTCGTCAGCAGCGCGTCGCCGTCACGCACGAGTCCGCTGCCGAGCGCCGCGCACGGCGTATCCGCGGCGCCGGTTGCGAGCACGATACCGGCCCGTAAGCCAAGTGCCTGCGCGGCCTGCGGCGACAGCGCGCCCGCCGCCGCATACGACGGCGCCACAGGCGCGAACCACTCGGGCGGAATCTCGAGGCGTTGCAGCAGCGCCGTGTCCCACGCGCCGGCGGGATCGGCGAGCGCGGTCGCGCACGCGTCGGACGCGTCGGTCACGCACGCGCCGCCGAGCGCGACGCGCAGCCAGTCCTTCGGCTGCAGCGCCCAGCGCGTGCGGCGCGCGGCTTCCGGTTCTTGCAGCACGAGCCAGCGCAGCAGCGGTCCGGCCATGCCGGGCGCGACCGGATTCGGTTGCGGCTCGGGCCACGCGTCGAGCATGGCGAGCGCGCGCGAGTCGGGCCACAGCATTGCGCGCCGCACGGCTGCGCCGTTTGCATCGAGCAGCACGACGCCGTGCATCTGGCCAGAGAAGCCAATCGCGCGCACGCCGTCACGAAGTTCGCGCGGCAGGCCCGCCATCGCATGGACGAGCGCGTTCCACCAGGTCTCGACGTCGATTTCGGCCCAACCCGCGTGCGGCGTAACGAGCGCATAAGCGACGCTCGATACCGCCTGCTCGCGTCCATGTTCGTCGACGATTGCCGCTTTCAGGGAGCCGGTGCCGAGGTCGATGCCGAGAAAACTCATGAGCGCAGGGACGTTGAAATGAGGTGAAGAAAGAGCCAGCGAGACTGGCGACGAAGTGGGAAAGCGAAGCTCAAAGGCGAAGCTGCACAGACGCCGCGAACGTTGAACAGACAGCCCGGAAAACACGCGAAAAGAACCATTCGCGGGTTAACCCCGCCGTGCTGCGAGCGTCATCAAAACAGGACTATGCGTGAAGCGTGATACACGTCATTGATTCTCACACATATCCCCTCGCGCGACGAACCCGCGCCGCGCACGCCATGCACCGCCCGCAGCCCCCACTGCATGGGGCTCTCTGGCGTCCGACGGCCGATCCGTCCCATTCGTGGCCTTAATTTGCCTTTCAAAACAGGTCTCTGCATATCGTCGCCGGGAATGCCGGAATAGCCACGTATGGTCTTGTTGCGACTTTTCGTCCCCGATACCTTGGAGTCATCCCAAAACGCGATGGTGGAGACAGACGATATGCAAGCGAACACGGTTCACCCGTGCGACGAGCGCCTACCGGCGGGCCAGTTGCTCACTCTCGGCATCCAGCACGTGCTGGTCATGTACGCTGGCGCGGTCGCGGTGCCGCTGATCGTCGGCGCCGCGCTGAAACTGCCGAAAGACCAGATCGCCTTCCTGATCAGCGCCGATCTGTTTTCGTGCGGCATCGCCACGCTGATCCAGACGCTGGGACTGTGGATCTTCGGCATCCGTCTGCCCGTCATCATGGGCTGCACGTTCGCGGCCGTCGGCCCGATGGTCGCCATCGGCACCAATCCTTCGCTCGGCATCCTCGATATCTTCGGTTCGACGATCGCGGCCGGCGTGATCGGTATTCTGCTCGCGCCCGCGGTCGGCAAGCTGTTGCGCTTCTTCCCGCCGGTCGTGATCGGCGTCGTGATTTCGGTGATCGGCCTGTCGCTGATGGAGGTCGGCATCAACTGGGCGGCCGGCGGTGTCGGCAATCCCGACTACGGCAATCCGGTATATCTCGGCCTGTCGCTGCTGGTGCTGACGCTGATCCTGCTGATCAACAAGTTTGCCAGGGGGTTCGTCGCCAACATCTCGGTGCTGCTCGGCATCGTCGCGGGCTTCGCGATCGCGCTGATGCTCGGCCGCGTCAACATGGACGGCGTCACACACGCGCCGTGGGTCGGCTTCGTGATGCCGTTCCACTTCGGACTGCCGCACTTCGATCCGCTGTCGATCGCGACGATGGTCACCGTGATGTTCGTCACGTTCATCGAATCGACCGGGATGTTTCTCGCGGTCGGCGACATGGTCGATCGTCCGGTCGATCAGAAAACGCTGGTGCGTGGCTTGCGCGTCGACGGTCTCGGCACGCTGATCGGCGGTATTTTCAACTCGTTCCCGCATACGTCGTTCTCGCAGAACGTCGGGTTGATCGGCGTGACCGGCGTGAAGAGCCGCTTCGTGTGCGCGATGGGCGGCGTGATCCTCGTGCTGCTCGGCCTCTTCCCGAAGATGGCGCAGGTGGTCGCGTCGGTGCCGGCGTTCGTGCTCGGCGGCGCGGGCATCGTGATGTTCGGCATGGTCGCGGCGAACGGTATCAAGGTTCTGTCGCGCGTCGACTTCGTGAGGAATCAGCACAACCTCTTCATCGTCGCTGTCAGCATCGGGCTCGGCCTCGTGCCGGTCGTCTCGCCGCACTTCTTCTCGCAACTGCCGCCGGCGTTGTCGCCGCTGCTACATAGCGGGATTCTGCTCGCGTCGGTGTCGGCGGTCGCGCTGAATCTGATCTTCAACGGCGTGAAGAGCGAGAAGAAGGCGAAGAGCGAGCTTCGCCGCGCCGGGCACGATCTCGACGCCAGCGCGGGCGGCGAACCGCAGAGCACCGAGATGCTGCGGGCGGCGGATCTGCATTGAGCTTTTGATGCGTCGATAATGCGGCGAGCGGCACCGAACGCCGCGAATCAACAAAAACGCCACGGCATGCCGTGGCGTTTTTGCTTTACTTCAGCGGTTCGTCGAGCCGAAGCGCTTACCCTGCCGTCGCCGCCGAAGCCGCGACCGGTGCGCTCGCCGCACCGTAGTCGACCGGCGCGTCGGCGGGACGCGGCTGGTCGCCGTTGTGCTCGATCCAGCCTCCGCCGAGCGCCTGGTACAGCGTGACCAGGTTCTGCAGACGTTCCATGCGCGCGGTGACCAGCGCCTGCTGAGCCACGTACAACGAGGTCTGCGCGGTCAGCACCGAAAGATAGCTGTCGACACCGTTCGTATAACGGAGAGTCGACAGATCCAGCCGGCGCTGCTCGGCCGCGACATCCCGCTCGAGCGCCGCGATCTGCTCGTCGTACGTGCCGCGCGCGGCCAGTCCGTCCGCCACTTCGCGGAAGGCCGTCTGGATCGCCTTTTCATACGTGGCGATCTGCACGTTCTTCTCGATGTTGGCGAGATCGAGGTTGGCCATGTTCTGACCGCCCTCGAAGATCGGCAGCGTGATCGACGGCGCGAAGCTCCACGCCGCCGAACCCGGCTTGAACAGCCCGCCGAGCGTCGGGCTCAGCGTGCCGGCGCTGCCGGTCAGCGTGACCTTCGGGAAGAACGCCGCGCGCGCCGCGCCGATGTTCGCGTTGGCCGCGAGCAGATTCTCCTCGGCCTCGATGATGTCGGGACGACGCGTCAGCAGATCGGACGGCAGGCCCGCCGGAATATCCGTGAGCAGGCTCTGGTCGTTCAGCGGCAGGCCGCCCGGCAGATCAGCCGGCAACGGCTCGCCGATCAGCAGCACCAGCGCGTTGTCAGCCTGGGCCCGCAAACGCGTCTGCGTCTGCAGGTCCGCGCTCGCGGTCTCGACGACCGTTTCCGCCTGGCGCAGATCGAGTTCCGAACCGGTGCCGTTATCGAACTGCAGCTTGGTGATCCGATACGACTCCTGCGCCGTCTTCAACGTGTTCTGCGTGACCTTCAGCAGATCGTCCAGTTCGAGCACCGTCATGTACTGGTTCGCCACCTGCGACACCAGCGCGATTTCCGCCGCCTTGCGCGCCTGCGCGGTGCCGAGGTACGTGGCCAACGCCTGATCCTTCAGGCTCTGCACGCGCCCGAAGAAGTCGATTTCCCACGACGCGTTCAAGCCCACCGAATACGTGTTGGAGATCGTCACGCCGGTGAAAGTCAGGTCCTTCGGCGTGCGCGACTTGCTTTGCGAAGCCGCGGCGTCGAGTGTCGGGAACAGGCCCGCGCGCACGATACGGTACTGCGCCGCCGACGCCTGCATGTTCAGCACCGACACACGCAGATCACGGTTGTTCTTCAGCGCGATTCCGATCAGCTGCTGCAGACGCGGATCGACGAAGAAGTCGCGCCAGCCGATGTCCGCGGCGGCCTGGCCGTTCGCGCTGCGCGCGCCCTGCGCGCCCGGCTGCTGGTCGTACACGCCGCCGGTCGGGAAGGTCGCCGTCACGGGCGCCGCGGGCCGCTGGTAGTGCGGTGCCAGCGTGCAACCCGTGGCGAGCAGCGCGACCGCTACTGCAATCAAAGAGTGTTTTTGCATCTCAATGCCCATCCTTGCCCGAGCCATTGCCATCCGAGCCGTCGGTCGTGCCACCCGCCGCGCCGCCTTGCGGATCGCGCGGATGGTGCTGTTCGTAGTGGCGCAGCGCCTCATCCGGGTCTTCCTTCTCACCGCCGAACTTCGCGCGAATCACGACGAAGAACATCGGGATCATGAAGATCGCGAGAAAGGTCGCCGTCAACATGCCGCCGATCACGCCGGTACCGATCGCGTGCTGGCTGGCCGACCCCGCGCCGTTACTGATCGCGAGCGGCAGCACGCCGAGAATGAACGCGAGCGAGGTCATCAGGATTGGACGCAACCGCAGACGCGCCGCTTCGAGCGCGGCTTCGATCGGTCCCATGCCTCCACCCTGCTGCAGTTCTCGCGCGAATTCCACGATCAGAATCGCGTTCTTCGCCGACAGGCCCACGGTGGTCAGCAGACCCACCTGGAAGAACACGTCGTTCTCGAGCCCGCGCAGCGTCGCGGCCAGCAGTGCGCCGATCACGCCGAGCGGCACCACCATGATCACCGAGAACGGGATCGACCAGCTTTCATACAGCGCCGCGAGACACAGGAACACGACGAGAATCGAGATGCCGTACAGGATCGGCGCCTGCGAACCCGACTGACGCTCTTGCAGCGACAGACCCGTCCACTCGTAGCCGACTCCCGCCGGCAGCTTGGTGACGATCTGTTCCATCGCCGCCATCGCCTGACCGGTCGACTTGCCCGGCCCGGCCGCACCCTGGATTTCCACCGACGAAATACCGTTGTAGCGCTCGAGCTTCGGCGAACCGAACGTCCACTCGGTGTGCGCGAAGGCCGAGAACGGCACCATCGCGCCCGCGCTGTTGCGCACGAACCAGGCGTTCACGTCTTCCGGTTTCATCCGGAACGGCGCGTCGCCCTGCAGGTAGACCTTCTTGATCCGGCCGTCGGTGTCGAGGAAGTTGTTCACGTACGCCGAGGCCCACGCGATCGAGAACGTCTGGTCGATCGTGGCGAGCGACACGCCGAGCGCCGAAGCCTTCTCGCGGTCGATGTTCACCTTGAACTGCGGCGTATCGTTCAGGCCGTTCGGACGCACCTGCGCGAGCGTCGGATCTTTCGCCGCCAGACCGAGCAGCATGTTGCGCGCTTCCATCAGTTTCGCGTGACCGATACCCGCGCGGTCCTGCAGCTGGAAGTCGAAACCCGCCGCGGTGCCGAGTTCAGGAATCGACGGCGGATTGACCGGATACACGAGCGCGTTCTTGTAGCTGCTGAAGTGCATGAACAGACGTCCAACGAGTGCCTGCACTTTCTGATCCGCGTGCTGACGCTGCGCGTAGTCCCTCATCCGCACGAACACGAGACCCGCGTTCTGGCCGCGACCCGCGAAGCTGAAGCCGTTCACCGTGAACGTCGATTCGACGATCGCCTTCTCGTCGTTCAGCAGGTAGTCCGACACGTCTTTCAGCGCGCGCGCGGTGGTTTCCTGCGTGGAGCCCGACGGCGTTTGCACCAGCACGAACATCGTGCCCTGGTCTTCGTCAGGCAGGAACGACTTCGGCAGACGCACGAACAGCAGCCCCACCGCGAAGATCACCACCATGTAGATGATGAGCCAGCGGCCCGAGCGCTTGATCACGTGGTGCACGCCCGAGTGATACTTGTCGCGGCTCGTGTTGAAGGTACGGTTGAACCAGCCGAAGAAGCCGGTGGCTTTTTCGTGATGCCCCTTCGGAATCGGCTTCAGGATCGTCGCGCACAGCGCCGGCGTCAGAATCAACGCGACGAGCACGGACAGCACCATCGCCGCGACGATCGTCAGCGAGAACTGCCGGTAAATAGCGCCGACCGAGCCGCCCGAGAACGCCACCGGCACGAACACCGCCGACAGCACGAGCGCCACGCCGACCAGCGCGCCGGTGATCTGGTCCATCGCCTTGCGGGTTGCATCGCGAGGCGACAAGCCCTCCTCCTGCATCACCCGCTCGACGTTTTCCACCACCACGATCGCGTCGTCCACCAGCAGGCCGATTGCGAGCACGAGACCGAACATCGACAGCACGTTGATCGAGAAACCGACCACGCTCATGATCGCGAACGTACCGAGCAGCACCACCGGCACCGCGATCGTCGGGATCAGCGTGGCGCGCAGGTTCTGCAGGAACAGGTACATGACGAGGAACACCAGCACGATACCTTCGAGCAGTGTCTTGACCACTTCTTCGATCGACAGGCGCACGAACGGCGTCGTGTCGTACGGGTACTGCACGACGAGACCGTGCGGGAAGTACTTCGACAGTTCGGCGATCTTCGTGCGCACCGCTTTCGCGGTGGAGAGCGCGTTCGCGCCCGTGGCGAGCTGGATACCGAAGCCTGCCGTCGGCTGACCGTTGTACTTGGTGTCGAAGTTGTAGTTTTCGCCGCCGAGCTCGACGCGCGACACGTCGCGCAGACGCACCTGCGAGCCGTCCTGATTCACCTTCAGCAGGATGTTGCCGAACTGCTCGGGGGTATTGAGCAGCGTCGCCTGCGTGATCGTGGCCTGCAGCACCTGGCCCGGCACCGACGGCGTGCCGCCGAGCGAGCCGCCCGCGACCTGCACGTTCTGCGCCTGCAGCGCGGTTTCGACATCGAGCGGCGTCAGACCGAAGTTATTCAGCTTGTTCGCGTCGAGCCAGATCCGCATCGCGTACTGCGAGCCGAACAGCGTCACCGTGCCCACGCCGTCGATACGGCTGATCGGATCCTGAATGTTCGACGCGACATAGTTCGCGAGGTCGTACTTGTTCATGCTGCCGTCGGTCGACACGAACGCCATCACCAGCAGGAAGCTGCTGCTCGACTTCGTGACCTTGGTGCCGAGTTGCTGCACCGCTTGCGGCAGCAGCGGCGTGGCGAGCTGCAGCTTGTTCTGCACCTGCACCTGCGCGATGTCAGGGTTGGTGCCGGCCGCGAACGTCAGCGTGATGGTGGCCGTGCCCGAGTCGTCCGAGGTCGATGCGAGGTACAGCAGGTGATCCAGACCACTCATCTGCTGCTCGATCACCTGCGTAACGGTGTTTTCCACCGTCTTCGCCGAAGCACCCGGATAGGTTGCGCTGATCTGGATGGACGGCGGCGCGATGGTCGGGTATTGCGCGATCGGCAGCGTGAACACCGACGCGAGACCCGCGAGCATCAGGATGATGGCGATCACCCATGCAAAAATCGGGCGATCAATAAAGAACTTTGCCATGAGGCGGGCTCCCTGTTATTACGCGCCCGAGGCGGCGGAGGCAGGTTGAGCCGCCGGTTGACCCGTCTGCGCGCCGTTCGCGGCCGCGTCGGAAGCCGGGGTGCCGGGCAGTTGCGCCGGCACGGGCTTGACCTGCTGGCCGGGACGCGCCTTGTCGGTGCCCTGGACGACCACGCGGTCACCCGGCTTCAGGCCGTCCGAGACCACCCAGTACGAGCCGAAGGTGCCCGAAGTGACGAGCTGACGCAGCTCGACCTTGTTGTCGTTGCCGACGACGAGCGCGGTGGGCTGACCCTTCTGGTCGTGCGTGACGCCGACTTGCGGCACGATGAGCGCGTTCTGGTTGACGCCCTCGTCGATCTTCGCGCGCACGAACATGCCCGGCAGCAGCACGTGGTTCGGGTTCTTGAAGATCGCGCGCACGGTGACTGAACCGGTGCCTTGGTCGACGGTCACGTCGGTGAACTGCAGCTTGCCCTTCTCGGAATAGATGCGGCCGTCTTCCAGCACCAGCGTGACCTGCGCGGCGCCCGGGCCGGTCGTCTTCAGACGCCCTTCCTGGACCTCGCGGCGCAGCTTCAGACCGTCGAGGCTCGATTGCGTGAGGTCGACGTAGACCGGATCGAGTTGCTGGACCGTGGACATCAGCGTGGCCGCGCTCTGCTGCACGAAGGCGCCCGGCGTGACCTGCGACACGCCGATCTGGCCGGTCACGGGCGAGGTCACGTCGGTGTAACCGAGGTTGATCTGCGCGGTATCGACCGCGGCCTTGCCCGCGGCGACGTCGGCGGCGGCCTGGCCTTCGGCGGCGACCGCGTTGTCGTAGTCCTGCTTGCTGACCGCGTTCGCCGCAACCAGCACCTTGTAGCGATTGGCCTGCGCGGTGGTCGTCACCAGGTTCGCCTGCGCCTTCGCGAGCGATGCCTTCGCGTTGTTCAACGACGCAATGTACGGCGCCGGATCGATCTTGTAGAGACGCTGGCCGGCCTTGACCTCACTACCCTCGGTGAACTCGCGGCGCAGCACGATGCCGTCGACCCGTGCACGCACCTGCGCGACGAGGAAGGCACTGGTACGGCCGGGAAGTTCGGTGACGACAGGCACGGTCGTCGGCTGGAGGGTGACGACGCCGACTTCGGGCGTCTGTGGCGGCGGGGCAGATTGTTTTGGTCCGCACGCCGCCAGCAAGATGGCAGCCGTCGCGGCACTAATTAAGCGGAATGGAACCCGTTCGACGCGCATGGAGCGACCTCTGTCAAAGACTGAGTAATGAAAAAGTGCGCGCATCCCTACCCCGGGGACGACAGCGCACACAAGCGTCTCGCGACGCTCGACCGGAAGCCCATGGATGCAAACCTGCGCCTGCAGGGCACCCTGCCACGAATGCGCCATACCGGGGAATGCCGCGCAGCGCCGCCGTTTGGCGGCCGCGAAAGCGCTTTCGAAAGGCAACAGTGACGGATATTAACCGCTCGTCACGGCTTGGGCTATCCGATCGTGGGGTGCTATTATATATACATTCATGAATGCATGTAAAAGTGCATTCATATCTTCCGAGGCTGGGGTACCGCAGATTCGCGTCGCAATTCGCTTCAGAAGTAGTCAAAGCGTCATCAGACTGACTTAAAACTGTCCGCATAAACCCCAGGATCAGCGCAGGCTACACCAATATGGTCAGAAGAACCAAAGAAGAGGCGCTGGAGACGCGCAACCGGATTCTCGACGCGGCCGAACAGGTCTTCTTCGAGAAGGGTGTATCGCGCACGTCGCTGGCCGATATCGCCCAGGCCGCGGGCGTCACGCGCGGCGCCATTTATTGGCATTTCGCGCATAAGAGCGAGCTGTTCACCGAAATGTTCGACCGCGTGCTGCTGCCGCTCGACGAACTGAAGGCGGCATCGCTCGATCCGAACGAAGCCGATCCGCTCGGGCGACTGATGGAAGTCTGCATCGTCTGCCTGCGCGACACCGCCAACGATCCGCGCCGCCGCCGCGTGTTCGACATCCTGTTTCTGAAGTGCGAGCTGGTCGAAGACATGGGGCCGGTGATGGAACGGTATCAGACCAATATGCGCGAGGGGCTCGCGAAGATCGAGGGCGGTCTGCGCAATGCGATCTCCAAAGGCCAGATGCCCGCCGACCTCGACACGAAGCTTGCCGCGGCGATGGTCCACGCGTTCGTCGGCGGCTCGTTGCGCGACATGCTGTTTTTGCCCGACGCGACCGACTTCGGCGCGCATGCGCAGCAGATGGTGGAAGCGATGTTCGACGCCTTGCGCCTGAGTCCGGCGTTGCGCAGGAAGGCGGCGTAGAAGGCGCGCGAGGGTGACGGATTGGAAAAGCGGGCGGCTCGGTGAACCGCCCGTTTCTGTTTTTGGACCGGACGACCGCCCCTGCGCCGGGTTCAGGCAACCGCCCGGCGTGCTCGCGCCGCCTGATTCGACGCATAGATGTTGCCGCGCTCGAGCGGCGCGCCGCTCTTTAGCGCCGCGATCCATCGATCGGTGCTCGCGACCGCCGCGAAGCGCGACTGCAGCACCACGCTGAACATGCGATGAATCTCCTCCGCGCTCGCGAAGCCCGCGCTGTTTTCATACGGCACCGAGCCGGTTGCGTCGTGCAGGAACTCGACGGCGAGGCCAGCATGCACCGCGTGGTTGATCGTCGAGGCATCGCAATTGTGGGTCATGTAGCCGGTGACGCTCAGCGTATCGATCTGCCGGGCGGCGAGCCAGTCGGCCAGATCGGTCCCAGCGAATGCGCTCGGCAGCGACTTCTCGACGAAATGATCATGAACGCGCGAGCTGACGACCGTGTGCAGTTCCGCGGCCGTGCTGCCGCGCGCGAACAGCGGCGAGGTGGCGGGCGCGACGTTCTGCACGACCACGACCGGCACGCTGGCGGCGCGCGCTGCATCGATCGCGCGACCGATGTTGGCGAGCGACGTGCGCACGTCCGGAAATTCGATCGGCAGGTCGCCGCTCACGTATTCGTTCTGCACGTCGATGACGATCAGCGCACGGCGCGGCGCGGGTGTGCTCATGGCAAGGCTCCTTGTCAGAAAAAGCGGTCGATGGCCCGCGCCCAGCGCGGTGGCCGCGGCACAACGGCAATGACGGCATTGTTGCTCCGCTGCCCGCCTGTCGACAGCGGCCCGAATGACAACATTCGCTAGGATCGGGCCATACTTATGGCTTTCATGAGGCGCCCGGCATGACCACCTTCGCATCTTCCGACGACATCTCCGATCAGGCGCCGCGCCACGTCGTCGCCGTCGTCGCGTTCGACCGCATCAGCCCGTTCCATCTGTCGGTGCCGTGCGTCGTGTTCGGCGAGGACCGTCGCGGCGGCGGTGTTCCCGACTTCGACTTCCGCGTCTGCGCCGCGGAGACAGGCGCGCTGGCGACGACCGCGGGCTTCTCGATCGAGGTCATACACGGACTCGAAGCTCTTGCCGACGCGCAGACGATCATCGTGCCGAGCTGGCGCGATCCCGCCGAAACCCCGCCCGCCGCGCTGCTCGACGCGCTGAGGGCCGCGCATGCGCGCGGCGCGCTGCTCGTCGGCCTGTGCCTCGGCGCTTTCGTGCTGGCCGCCGCAGGCATCCTCGATGGACGGCCCGCTTCGACGCACTGGGCCTGGGCCGACGACTTCGCGCGCCGCTACCCGCGCGTGCGGCTCGACGCCGACGTGCTGTACGTCGACGACGGCAACGTGCTGACCTCGGCCGGCACCGCCGCCGGCCTCGACTGCTGCCTGCATGTGCTGCGCAAGATCTGCGGCGCGCGGATGGCGAACCACGTCGCGCGCCGGCTGGTCGTGTCGCCGCATCGCCAGGGTGGCCAGGCGCAATACGTGCAGCAGCCGATGCCGCCGAAGCCGCGCGGCGATCGCCTGTCCGGCCTGCTCGACTGGGTGAGCGGCAACCTGGCCGCGCCGCATACGCTCGACACGCTCGCCGCGCGCGCGTTGATGAGCCGCCGCACCTTCACGCGGCGCTTCCGGCTCGCGACCGGCACCACCGTCGGCGCATGGCTGCTCGCGCAGCGGCTCGCGCGTGCGCAACAGCTACTGGAAAGCACCGACGGGTCGGTCGAAGCGATCGCGGCGAGCGCCGGATTCGGCTCGGCCGCATCGCTGCGGCAGCATTTCGCGGGCGCGTTTCGCACGTCGCCGAGCGCGTGGCGGCGGGAGTTTCGCGGGGATTAGATGAAGGCCGCGGGAGCACCGCTATTTCGTAGTGCGTCACCGGGATTTCGTAGTCGCGCGGGGATGTCTGTCGCGCGTTCCATCAGGGGCTGCGCGCGGCTCGCGGCCTCAATGCTCGCTGAACCAGCGCGCGACATACAACAATAGTGCGACCAGAAAGATCATCCCGGCCCACGCCCAGTACGGCACGACATGCTGACCGGGCTCGTGATGCGACCAGCTATGCGACGCGCTCGCCGCGCGCCCCGACAGCGCATGGCTGTGCTCGATGCGCGCTCGCCGCGCGATGCCGCCGAGCGTGATCGGCCGCAAAAACACGTACTGGCGCCGCGGCGCCGTGCCACGCGCGCGGTTCGGCCCTTTGCCGTGCTTGGCGCGCACGACGGCGTCGAACTCGGCGAAAAAATCGTCGGCGATCTGACGCAAGGCGTTCTCGAGCTGGCGCGTCGGCAGCTCGGCGAGCGGTCCCGACGACGTCGCCCACAATGTGTAGTCGATGCGCGTGCCGCGCTCCCGCCCCTCGTCCGCGCGCAAACGCACTTCGATCTGACCGCGCAACGCGCCGATGCCCTCGGCCAAGGCCTTGAAGTTGATGGTGCGGCGCTGCGCGTCCGCCGGGCCGGAATCCTGGCCGGCGACGTGCGCGCGCGCCTGATAATGCGCGCGCAACGGGCCGAGCGGCACGGTCATCGTCAGCGCGTATTCGCCGTGGGCGAGACGCACGAACGACTCGCAGTTGTCGAGGCTGGCACGCAACAGCGCGAGGTCCTGCAACGCGTCCCAGACCTCGGACGGCGCCAGCGGAATCCGTAACGCGTCGTTCAGTTCCATGACAACCTCCCCGATGAACGCGCCGACTGCGGGATCAGGACGTCTGATCGATGCGGTCGACGCGCGATGCGTAAAAAGCGAGATAGCCCTTGATGCGACTGACCTGCTCGAACGGGGCCTCGTAGCACCACACCGCGTTCTCTATCACGCCATCTTCGGTGCGCAGATGGAAGTACGACGCGTCGCCCTTGAACGGACAATGCGACGTGTGCGTCGAGCGTTCGAGCCGGGCCATGTTCACGTGCTCGCGCGGGAAATAGAACACGTCGGCGAGGCCGGTCTCCGATAGCGTCAGCGCGGCCTGGGTGTCGGCCATCGTCACGCCGCCGTGAATCACGCGCACGCGGTGACCGTTGTCGCGGATCACAATGGTATGGCCGTCCAGCCGTCCCGCAGATGTCGACGCATCGGTCATGTCCAGGCTCCGTGATGGGGTGGGTGCTGCACTGCCGGCTATTGCCGCGGGAACGGCAAAGCCACGGGAGCTGCCCGTGGCTTCATTATCGGCCAAACTTCGGCCGATTGCGCTAGCTTGCTGCGCGGCGGCAGACGGATCGACCCGTTACTTCGCGTTCCAGATGAACGCGGATTTGACGTTGCCGTGCGCCGGCACGCTAACCGAGCGGGTTTGCTCGCTGTCGTTGTATTTCGCGTGCACCGTATAGCGGCCAGGGCTCAAGCGCACCAGCATGAACGGTCCGCGCGACGTCGTATTCAGCACTTCGCCGTTATGGGCATCGACGATACGCACGTGCACATCCGCGAGAAACTCGGCGTTGGGCCCGGTGAAGCGCAGCGTCAGTGGCCACTGGCTTTGCGCTTGTCGCAACGCCCGCGATTCGTCGAGGCCGACGCCGCCCGACACATACGACACGTCGCCCTGCTGCTGGACTTGCGGCAGACCGCCGCCGTTGGTGTTGCCCGCGCTCGTGTTGTCGCTCGTCGAGCCACCGGTCACGCCTGCCTGCTGCGCGTACGCACCGCCCGCCAGTCCGAGCGCGAGCGTCGCGCACAGCGCGACGGCTACGATCCTTTGCTGATTGCGTTGGGTTTTCATCGATTCGCTCTCCTTGTTGCAGTCCTTGCCCAGTCTCCGAACAGGCCAAAATCAAGATCGAAGCAACCTGCGTGCCCAGCATCCGGTCGCGTCGACTGGACCTGCGCGACCGTGGCACCAAGTCGCTTGGCGCGCTTCGTCCTGTCCGCGCTGCTCGCCGCAGCACGGTGCGCACAGGCGAAAAAAAACCGGTCCTTGCAGTAAATGCAAAGGACCGGCAATCGCTACTACAGCTCAAACTGGGGTGGGCGATCCGTTCGAACCGCCCGGATACTGGATCAGCCGAGATCTACGGGCACGAAAATCTGCGCGTTGTCCCGCTGGATCAGCAGCGCAATGCTGTTGCCTGCACCCGAAATCATCTGCTTCAACTGATCGATGTTCGTGACCGGACGGCCATTGACCGCGAGAATCACGTCGCCCGCCTGGATGCCGGCGCTCGCCGCCGCGCCGCCTGCCTGCTGCACGAGCAGACCGTGCGACACCGACGCGCTGCTCTTCTCTTCCGGCGTCAGCGGCCGCACCGCGACGCCGAGACGGCCTTGCAACTGGGTCTGCTGATCGGTCTTGCTCGCCGACGCAACTTTCGCGTCCGAGAACGAGCCGATCGTCACCTTCACGTCCTTGCTGGCCTTATCGCGCCACACTTTCAGCGTCGCCGCGCTGCCCGGCGCGAGACCTGCGATCTTCGACGGCAGATCCGCCGAATCGCTGACTTCGTCGCCATTCACCGACAGGATCACGTCGCCCGGCTGCAAGCCAGCCTTGGCCGCCGGCCCGTTGGCGTCGACCGAGCTGACCAGCGCGCCTTGCGGCTTCTGCATGCCGAACGAGTCGGCGAGCGTCTGGTTCAAGCCCTGTACTGCGACGCCGAGGCGGCCGCGGCTCACGTGGCCGGTCTTGACGAGATCGTCTTTGACCTTGATCGCCTCGCTGATCGGGATCGCGAACGACAGGCCCTGGAAGCCGCCCGTCTGCGAGTAGATCATCGAGTTGATGCCGATCACTTCGCCTTGCAGATTAAAGAGCGGACCGCCCGAGTTGCCAGGGTTCACCGGCACATCGGTCTGGATGAACGGCGTGTAGTTCTCGTTGGGCAGCGAACGCGACTTCGCGCTGATGATGCCCGAGGTCACGGTGTTGTCGAAGCCGTACGGTGAGCCGATCGCGACGACCCACTGACCAACCTTGCTTTGGCGCGGGTCGCCAATCTTCACCGTCGGCAGATCGCTCGCGTTGATCTTCAGCACGGCGACGTCGGACTGCTTGTCGGCGCCGACCACCTTCGCCTTGAACTCGCGCTTGTCGGTGAGCTTCACGGTGACGACGTTTGCGCCATCGACCACGTGCGCGTTCGTCAGAATGTAGCCGTCATTGCTGATGATGAAGCCCGAGCCGAGGCTCGCGCTCGGCTGGTCGGGCGCGTCTCCGCCATCGCCGCCCTGCATGCCGGGCACGCCGCCGAAGAACCGCTTGTAGAACTGATAGAACGGATCGTTCGGATCGATCGGCAGCTGGTTGCCGTTGAAGTTGCCGCCATTACCACGCATCGCGGTTTGCTTGACCACGTGCTTCGCGCTGATGTTGACGACGGCTGGACCGTAGGTCTCGACGAGCCCGGAGAAATCGGGGATACCGGTTTTGGCGGCAGCTTCGGCTGGCATCATCGCAGCGGCTTGCGCCGGCGAGATGATCTGCGGTGCGGGCACATCGCGATGGCCCGCCACATAGCCGGCTGAAAGCGCAGCGGCCACAGCTACCGCAACGGCGCCGCGGGACAAGGTTTTCGCGTTCATCATGAGCTCCTGACTGGAGAAAGTGACTTTGGATGTCGAGGAGCGTAAGGGGCATCACTTAAAAGAGTCTTAAGCAGCGCCAGATCATGGGAACCTTATCGGACCGGCCGCTACGGATCGCCGCGCCAGCATGAACGCCGGCTTTGGCCGAACAGTAAATCACCATGATCAGAAGCGTACGGTGACCTGCAAACCACCGGCCGGCGAGTCATCGAGCGACACTTGCGCATGATGTTGGGTGGCGATCCGACGCACGATCGCGAGACCGAGGCCGCTGCCCGCCACGTCGGTGCGCGCGCGATTCGCGCCCGCTTCCGCGCGATAGAACCGGTCGAACACGCGCTCGCGATCGGCGGGATCGATACCGGGGCCGCTATCGGCGATCCGCACGACCGGATGGCCGTCCTCGACCCGCAGGCTGACGTCGACGCGGCCGCCACGCGGCGTGTACTTGGTCGCGTTGTCGACGAGGTTGTTGAACATCACACGCAGCGCTTCGGCGTCGCCGGTCACGCTGGCAGCCTCGCTCGCCTCGATGCCGAGGTCGACGCCGCGATTCATCGCGAGCGGCGCGTAGGTCGCGACGCACTCCCGCAGTAGCTCGCGCAGATCGAGCATCACTGCGCCGGCGGCGCCGTCCGGCTCGGCGCGCGCGAGCGCGAGCAGTTGCTCGGCGAGGCGCGTCGCGCGCGTGACACCCGCCTGCAGATCGGCGAGCGCCTCGCTGCGGGCTGTGTCGTCCTTCGCGCGCGCGACCAGTTGCGCCTGAATCTGTACCGCGGCAAGCGGCGTGCGCAATTCGTGCGCGGCATCGGCGACGAACGCCTTCTGGATATCGAGCGCGGTCGCGAGCCGCTGCAGCAGCCCGTTCAGCGCACGCACGAGCGGCCGCACTTCGAGCGGCAGGCGCTGATCAGGCAATGGATCCAGCGCTTCGGGATGACGGGTGTCGAGCGCGCTCGTCACGCGCCGCAGCGGCTGCAGCCCGCGGCCGACGATCACCCATACCGCCAGTCCGAGCAGCGGCAGCAGCACGATCAGCGGCCACAGCGTGCGCAGCGCGACATCGGCGGCGAGCCGATTGCGCACCGACAGCGGCTGCGCGAGCTGCACGACGTTATCGCCGACGATCGCGCCATATACGCGCCATTCGCCGCGGTCGGTGCGCTCGGTCGAAAAACCGAGCTCGGCGCGCGGCGCGAGCGGCGCACGCGGCCGCGAGTAATACATCAGCATCCCGTTGCGGTTCCAGATCTGCAGCACGATGCCCTCGTCGCCGGTATCGCGGCCGAGCACCTGCGAGAACGGTTCCGCCGGCAGCGCCGCGGCGATCTGCTCGAGCTGGTAGTCGAACAGCTCGTTCGCTTCGGCGAGCGCCTGCCGGTAGATCAGCCAGCCCGCGATGCCGACGCCGAGCAGCACGAGCGCGAGCAGCCAGAACAACAGTTGTCGGCGAATCGAGCGCATCGGCTCAGGCGTCCTTCGCGATCATGTAGCCAAGCCCGCGAACGTTGCGGATCAGATCGGCGCCGAGCTTCTTGCGCAGCGCGTGGATATAGACCTCGACGGTATTGCTGCCGATCTCCTCGCCCCAGCCATACATCTTTTCCTCTAGCTGGCTCTTGGACAGCACCGCGCCGGGTCGCGCGAGCAGCGCCTCGAGCAGCGCGAATTCGCGCGCGGATAGCGCGACCAGGGCGCCATCGAGCGTCACCTGGTGCGACGCGGGATCGAGGGTCAAATTGGCGTGGCGAATCGTCGAATCGCTGCGGCCGGACTGGCGCCGGATCAGCGCGCGCATACGCGCACCGAGTTCGTCGAGATCGAAAGGCTTGACAAGGTAATCGTCAGCGCCGGCGTCGAGGCCCTTGACACGATCGGCGACCGCGTCGCGCGCGGTAACGATCAGCACCGGCAGCGCATGGCCGCGCGCGCGCAGTGCGCGCAGCACCTCGAGACCGTCGCGCTTGGGCAGACCGAGGTCCAGCAACGCGAGGTCGTAAGGCTGGGCCGCCGCCGCGCGCAGCGCCGCTTCGCCGTCCTCGACCCAATCGACGGCGAAGCCTTCGCCGCGCAGCGCCTTGCGCACGCCCTCGGCGATCATCCGGTCATCTTCGACTAGCAGGATGCGCATGGTTGTCCGTTCCAAAACATTCGATGATGCCGCATTCTAGCGCCCGCTTCCGGCCCGCGCGGCGTGTGGCGTTTTTTTCACCGCAGCCTCGCGGGATGTCACTACAATGGGCGCTTTGCGTCGCGCGACGGCCGTCGGGTAGACTGCGGCGCGCCACCGCGCCGTCAAGGCGCCCAGCTTGCCGTTCCATTGTCCCGCGCACGCCGCACGCCGCTCGCCGTACACCTTGAAATCCTGCCCGTCCGTTTGCCCGTTCACCCGTTCATGACGCACGCTTTTCTGTCTTCCGTCGCACGCCGTATGGCGCTGCGCTCGCGCCGTATGTTCGATCGCGCGGCCTTCATGCCCAACCGCGTCATGCCGCGCGCGGCCGTCTGGCTCTGCGCCGCCGCGCTCGGCGCAGGCACGCTGCTGCCGCTGACCGGGGAGGCCCGCGTCAAGGCCACGCATCCGAGCGTCAACGTCACGACGGTACTGCCGCAGCCGGTGATGGTCGGTCTGCAGCGCGCGCACGTGCCGTTGTCGTCGATCAGCGTGGTCGTCGAAAAGGTCGGCGATCACACGCCGCTCCTCGCGCTGAACGCCGGCAAGCCGATGATGCCCGCCTCGACGATGAAACTCGTCACCACCTACGCGGGCCTGTCGATCCTCGGTCCCGGTTACCGCTGGCGCACCAGCGCGTACGCGGACGGCCCGCTCGACGCGAGCGGCGTGCTGCACGGCAATCTGTACATCCAGGGCACCGGCGACCCGAAGCTCGTGCCCGAAGAACTGATCGACCTCGTGCAGAAGATCCACAAGGCGGGCATCAACGGTATCGACGGCGCGCTGGTGCTCGACAAGCGCTACTTCGATCGGTCGACTCGCGACCTGCCCGCGTTCGACGACGACGTGAACGCGCCTTACAACGTCGGCCCCGATCCGCTGCTGTACGCGTTCAAATCGCTGTCGTTCACGCTGACGCCATCGCCGGACGGCACTGTGGCGATCGACGTGCTGCCCGCGCTCGCGCAACTGCGCATCGACAACCAGTTGCGTGCGACGAGCGGCCCATGCCGGGGCGAGCTGCCGACGCCGACCGTCACGCCGGAGCCTGACGGCACGCTCGTCGCGTCGTTCATCGGCGACTTTCCGGTGCGCTGCGACGCGCGCACGATCAACGTCGCCGTGCTCGATCACTCGACGTTCTTCGCGCGCGGCTTCCTCGCGCTGTGGCAGCAAACCGGCGGCACCTTCACGGGCGCGACCCGCGAAGGCGCAGTGCCCGCCGGCGCGAAGCTCGTCGCCACGCACGAGGGGCCGATGCTGTCGGACATCGTTCGCGACATCAACAAGTTCAGCAACAACACGATGGCGCGCAACCTGTTCCTGACGATCGGCGCCGCCGAGGAAAGGCCGCCCGCCACGCCCGCGAAAGCCGCGCACGCGGTCGAAGCTTTCCTGACGCGCGACAGCCTGAACACCGAATACCTGTCGCTCGATAACGGCTCGGGCCTGTCGCGCGACGAACACATCACCGCGCTCGCGCTCGCCGATGTCCTGCAACGCGCGAACGCGAGCCCAGTCGCGCAGGTGTTCGTCGACTCGCTGCCGATCGCCGGTGTCGACGGCACGATGCGCAACCGCCTGACCAGCCAGGGCGCGGACGGCAACGCGCACATCAAGACGGGCACGCTGCGCGACGTACGCGCGATCGCCGGCTACGTCGCGTCGGCCGACGGCAACAGTTATGTCGTCGTCAGCCTGATCAACGACGCGCATTCGGAAGCGGCGCGCGCCGCGCACGACGCGCTGCTCGAATGGGTGTACGAAGGCCCTTCGCAGGGCTTCACGAAGGTCTCCGCGCCCATCGGGGAAGCGCGCGAGAAGCCCAGGAAAAACCCGCGCAAGCGCGGCAGCCACTGAGTATTCCTTCTAGCGATGCCGCGCGCGGCAAGCTGCTATCCGTGTACGCTGTCGGGCAGCATGCGGCGCGCGACATCACGGGCTTGCTGCGCAGGGCGCCGCTCGCGCAGACCGCGCGACCTCGCGAACGATAACGACACCACCCGCCGCATACCGCGCGGCGGTCAGGGACCAGGAAGGGAGACAAGATGCAATTCGATGCCGAATTGCTGCTGCTCGCCATGGCGCCCGTCTTTCTCGCCTGCATCGGCTGGGAGGCGTGGCACGTGAGCCGCACGCGCCCGGCCGAGCGCCTCTATAGCTGGCGCGACACGCTGTGCAACGCCGCGCTCGCGCTGCTGCAGCAGGCCGCCGACAAGCTCGCGTGGCTCGCGCTCATCCCTGTCTACGCGTTTTTCTACGAGCATTACCGCATTCATACATGGCCGGCGACGTGGCTGTCGTTCGTCGTGCTGTTCGTCGCGCAGGACCTGCTCTATTACGTCTTTCATCGCTGCAGTCATCGCGTGCGCTGGCTGTGGGCCGCGCACGTCGTGCATCACTCGTCGGAGTGGATGAATTTGTCGACCGCGTTCCGCCAGAGCCTGATGTACCCGATCGCCGGCATGTGGGTGTTCTGGATTCCGCTCGCGATCCTCGGCTTTCCCCCGAAGCAGATCGTCGCGATCGTGCTGATCAATCTCGGCTTCCAGTTCTTCGTGCATACGCAGGTGATCCGCAAGCTCGGCTGGCTCGAATACATGTTCAATACGCCGTCGATCCATCGCGTGCATCATGCGCGCAACGATCGCTACATCGATCGCAATTACGCAGGTGTACTGGTGATGTGGGATCGCCTGTTCGGCAGCTACGTCGAAGAAGATCCGCACGAGGCGCCGCAGTACGGCATCGTCGAGCCACTGCACACGTACAACCCGCTGAAGGCGACGTTTCACGAATGGGCATCGATGGCCGCAGACTTCGCTAGCGTGCGCGGCTGGCGCAACAAATGGCGTGCGCTGTTCGCGCCGCCCGCCTGGGCCGCCGCTTATCATGCGCAGCGCGCGAAGGGAGCCGGCTTGAACTCAAACCATACGGTCGCGCTTCGGACATCGCGCAGGCCGTAGAAGATTCTGTAAGCTGTCGTCACGCCGCCAACGCGGTGGACGCCGCCTGCAACACATGGCATCAAGGGCCACACATACGAGGAGATGCAGTCAACATGAATCAAACCGCTTCGAAGAAACAGCAATGGTTGCGCGTCACGCAGATCGCAGTGGCGAGCGCAGCGTTCGCCGCGCTCGTGGCATGCGGCGGTGGCAGCGACAACAATAGTTCGAGCAGCAGCACGCCGTCAGGTGGCGTCAAGTTGCAGGTCGTGTCGTTCGGCGACAGCCTGTCGGACGTCGGCACGTATTCGCCGGTGATCCAGGCCAGTTTCGGCGGCGGTCGTTTCACGACGAATCCTGGCGAAGTCTGGACGCAGAAAGTCGCTGAGTACTATGGGGATACGCTGACGCCAGCTTTTGTGGGCGGCTTCGGAGTGCCACTGAAGGCCAACGGCGGCTTGGGCTATGCGCAAGGCGGCTCCGATGTGGCGAACCCCATCGGCATTGGCTTCGCACCCAATAGCATGGCGGCCACGACCGTACCTGTCACGTCGCAGATCGCGCAGTACCTGACGGACCACGGCAGCTTCAATTCGAATCAGCTCGTGCTGGTGAGCGGCGGCGCCAACGACGTCCTGCAACTGTTGCAGAACACGCAGTTCATGACCGACCTCCAGACCCAGCTCGCGACGGCCACCTCCTTGCAGCAACAGCAGTTGATCATTGGGACGGCGGTTGGAACGCAGCTTCAGACGACTATCCAGAGCTTTGTGGGCGTCGTCGGCACCGCCCTCTCGAAAGGTGCGACACATGTCGTCGTCATGGACGTGCCGGACATCGGCCAGGCGCCGCTCGCGGCTGCCCAAGCGGCAGCAAGCAATGCGCCGCAACTGCCGACGCTGATTACTGCCATCGTGACCGCATACAACACGCTGGTCGCGAATGGACTCAAGACAGCCGGGATTGACACGAAAGTGATTCCGGTCAGCTCGTTCGCCTGGCAGCATCAGTTGCTCGCCAGCTACCAGTCGCAGGGATTTTCCAATGCAACGGGCACGGCCTGCGCGCTCCAACAGATGGAGCAGAACGCGACCGCTTATGCGACGGCCAATCCGTCGGTGCTGCAAGGAGGCATGACGGCGCAGCAGTACGGCCAGCAATTCGGCTCGTCGCTGTTCTGCTCGCCGCAGACCCTCACGGTAGCGGGCGCCGACCAGTCGTATGTCTTCGCCGACACGCTCCATCCGACGACGCACGCAAACGCTGCGTTCGCAACTTTCGTCGAACAGCAGATCGCGGCGACGGGTCTGGGCAAGTAAGCGCACATCCGGCGTCCGGCGGGAGCGTTGTCTCCCGCTAACGTCTTCTCGAACTTTAGTTCGATACGAAAAAAGCCCGCCTCATTCGAGTCGGGCTTTCTGCTTTTGCGTGTTCGCTTTTGCTTGGCGCGCGAAGTATCAGAGGCGAAAACGTAGCGCCTTCAGGACTCGTGCGCTTCGAATGCTGCCGCCGCGCGCCCGAGCCGATCGTTGACCGCAATCCATTCGATCGTATCGGGCAGCTTCTCGATCAGAATCCGCATGACGTTCGCGCGATCGAGCGCGCGCAGCAAGCCATAGAGCTCGCGTGCATAGACGTGCGGATCTTCCGGCGCGGCGACGAAATGCACGCCGTCGGCATCGGCCCACCGTCCCGCACGCGATGCGCGCGCGACCAGCGCGACGCGCTCGCCCGGCTCGCGCCCCGCGAGCAACGGCTCGAGCTCACCGAACGGCAGCAGCACGAGCGGCGTGCGCGGCGCGTAATGCGCTTTCAACGTGCCCGACGCGCGCGGCGCGGTCGCGTCCGACCCGTCGGGCAGACGCGGCGCCTCGCCGAGCACGTCGGCGATATCCTGCGGCGTCACGCGACCGGGCCTCAGCAGCGCCGGAAAGCCGCGCGACAGATCCAGAATCGTCGACTCGATGCCGACATCCGACGCGCCGCCATCGAGCACATGAATCGCGCTACCGAACTCGTCGCGCACATGCTGCGCGGTGGTCGGGCTCACATGTCCGAAGCGGTTCGCCGACGGCGCGGCGACGCCGCCATGCCCGCCGCGCAACGCGCCGAACGCTTCAAGCAACGCCTGCGCAACCGGATGCGACGGACAGCGCAGTCCCACCGAGTCCTGCCCGCCGCTGACCGCCGCGGGAATGCGCGCAGCGCGCTTGAGGATCAGCGTGAGCGGTCCCGGCCAGAATGCGTCGATCAGGCGCTGAGCATCCGCCGGCAAATGCTCGACCCAATAGTTCGGATCGCCATGCGGCGCGAGATGCACGATCACCGGATGATTGGCCGGCCGCCCCTTCGCCGCGTAAATGCGCGCGACCGCGTCCGGGTTCTCGGCATCGCCGCCGAGGCCGTACACGGTTTCCGTCGGAAATGCGACCAGCCCCCCCGCGTCGAGCAAGGCCGCCGCGTGCTCGATCTGCGCGGCGCTGACCGGCAATGCGTTGGTAGCGTCCTCGGCGGGTTTCAGTTGATCCGGCATGGCGCGCGCGTCAGCTGGTAGCGATGTGCAGCAGCCGCGCGCAATCGCGCGCCGCGGTGCGAGCTTCTTCGAGGGTCGGCGCGGTGAAGTTCACGTGGCCCATCTTGCGGCCGCAACGCGCCTCCTCCTTGCCGTACAGATGCAGGCGCGCTGACGGCATCGCGGCGACTTCCTGCCACGGCGGCGTGACCGCCGCGCGCTTCGGACCGTCCGGAAACCACACGTCGCCGAGGATGTTCAGCATCACCGCCGGCGAATGCTGGCGCGTGTCGCCCAGCGGCATGCTGGTCATCGCGCGCACCTGCTGCTCGAACTGGCTCGTCGCGCAGGCGTCGACCGTGTAGTGGCCGGAGTTGTGCGGGCGCGGCGCCATTTCGTTGGCGACCAGCGAGCCGTCTTCGAGAATGAAGAATTCGACGCACAGCACGCCGACGTAGCCGAGCTTCTCGGCGATCTGCAGCGCGGCCTGTTGAGCCTGCTGCGCGAGCGCCGGCGACGCGTCTGGCGCGGGGACGATGGTGTGCGATAGCACCCCGTCGCGATGCGTGTTCTGCGCGAGCGGATAGACGACCGACGCCCCGCTCGCCGCGCGCGCGATCAGCGCCGACACCTCGAACTTCAGCGGCAGGCGCTTCTCGAGCACACACGGCACGCCGCCGAGCGACGCATGCGCCTCACGCACTTCCTCGGCGTTGCGCACGCGAATCTGGCCTTTGCCGTCGTAACCCATGCGCGCCGTTTTCAGGATGCCGGGCAGCACCGCTTCGAGCTCGGCATCGCCCAGCGCCGCAAGCGCATCCGACGACTCGAACACGACGTGCGGTGCAACCGTCACACCCGACGACGCGATAAAGCGCTTCTCGGCGATCCGGTCCTGCGCGACGGCGACGCAACGCCCCGCCGGGCTCACGAAGGTGGTCTTGCCGAGAAAGTCGAGGCTCGCGGACGGCACGTTCTCGAATTCGGTCGACACCGCTGCGCACAACCGCGCGAGTTCGGTGAGCGCCGCTTCGTCGTCGTAGGCCGCGCGCAGGTGGCGGTCGGCGACCGCGCCGGCCGGGCTGGTTTCGTCCGGATCGAGCACGGCGACGCGATAGCCCATCGCCTGGGCGGCAAAGCAGAACATGCGGCCGAGCTGGCCGCCACCGACCATGCCAAGCCATGCGCCGGGCAGAATCGGTGAAACCGGTGTGTTGTCAGGGTTCATCTTGGTGGTCGGTCGCGGCCGGATACGCGTCGCGCTCATGCAACGAGCGGCGGGCATCCGGCCGGGGGTCGGACAGGAGACGTCTTTAAACAACCAGCGCGCTTACAGCGCCGGCAATACCATCGCGTGAGCCGCTTCGTTCTGGCGCACACGGAATGCAGCGAGCTTGTCCGCGTATTCGGCGCTGGTGCCGGAGAGCAGGGACACCGCGAACAGCGCCGCGTTCGCGGCACCCGCCTCGCCGATCGCAAACGTCGCGACCGGCACACCCTTGGGCATCTGCACGATCGAATGCAGCGAATCGACGCCCTTCAGATACTTGCTCGCGACCGGCACGCCGAGCACCGGCACCGTGGTCTTCGCGGCCAGCATGCCGGGCAGATGTGCCGCGCCGCCCGCGCCCGCGATGATCGCGCGAATGCCGCGCTCGCGCGCGCTTTCAGCATAGGCGAACATTTCGTCGGGCATGCGGTGTGCGGACACGACCTTCGCTTCGTACGGTACGCCGAATTCCTGCAGAATCGCGACGGCGTTTTTCATCACTTCCCAGTCGGAACTGGAGCCCATCAATACGCCGACGACCGGCGCATCATGCGTATGGGCGGTTTGTGCTTCACTCATCTTTACGGCTTCCTTGTTTCCCGGCAATGCGCGCCTGACACGGCGCGCGCGATCAGATCAGTCGAGCTTGTGGCCGGTCAGGCGCTCGAGCGCTTCCTGATACTTTTCGCCCGTTTTCGCGACCACGTCGTCCGGCAGTTTCGGCGCCGGCGGCTCTTTCTTCCACGGCTGGGTTTCGAGCCAGTCGCGCACGAACTGCTTGTCGAACGACGGCGGGTTCGTACCGACCTGGTACTGGTCCGCCGGCCAGAAGCGCGACGAATCGGCGGTCAGCGCCTCGTCCATCAGGTACAGCTTGCCGTGGTTGTCCAGACCGAATTCGAACTTCGTGTCCGCGATGATGATGCCGCGCGAGGCCGCGTAATCAGCGGCTTCCTTATACAGACGGATCGAAATGTCGCGGATCGTGGCCGACAGCTCGGTACCGATGCGGCGCTCCATCTCGTCGTAAGTGATGTTTTCGTCGTGGTGGCCCATCTCGGCCTTGGCGGCCGGCGTGAAGATCGGCTCGGGCAGCTTCTGCGCGTTCTGCAGGCCTGGCGGCAGTTGCACGCCGCAGACCGAGCCGGTGGCCTGGTAATCCTTCCAGCCGCTGCCGGCCAGATAGCCGCGCACCACCGCTTCGACGAGGATCGGCTCGAGTCGCTTGACGACCACCGCGCGCCCCTTGACCTGCTCGACTTCGTCCGGCGCGACCACCGACTCCGGCGCGACGCCCGTCAGGTGGTTCGGCACCACGTGCTTCAGTTTCTCGAACCAGAAGTTCGCCATCGCGTTGAGCACGCGGCCCTTGTTCGGAATCGGCTCGCCCATGATGACGTCGAACGCCGACAGACGGTCGGTCGTGACGATCAGCAACTGGTCGTTGCCCACGGCATAGTTGTCGCGGACTTTACCGCGGCCAAGCAGCGGCAGCGAGCGGAGCGTGGATTCGTAGAGGGTAGACATCGTCGTGGTTCGCTAAAAGTAGGGCAAAAATGTGACCGGAACAAAAGGGAAACGCCGTTCCCCCGATGATGCGGGAACGGCGATCGGACGACAACCTGGCCAAACGGCCAGGCGCGGAGCCAAAACTACAGCTTAGCGGACGACTTGCGCGAGCTCGCCCGACTTGTACTTCTCCGCAATTTTATCAAGCGAAACCGGCTTGATCTTGCCAGCCTGGCCTTCGCAGCCGAATTGTGTGTAACGGTCGATACAGATCTTCATCGCCGCTTCGCGCGCCGGCTTCAGGTAATCGCGCGGATCGAACTTGCCCGGGTTGGTCGCCATGTAGCGACGGATCGCGGCCGTGATCGCCAGACGCAGGTCGGTATCGATGTTGACCTTGCGCACGCCGTGACGGATGCCTTCCTGGATTTCTTCGACCGGCACGCCGTAGGTTTCCTTCATGTCGCCGCCGAATTCGCGGATTTCCGCGAGCAGCTCCTGCGGCACCGACGACGAGCCGTGCATCACGAGGTGCGTGTTCGGAATGCGCTGATGGATTTCCTTGATGCGCTGGATCGAGAGAATATCTCCCGTCGGCTTCTTGCTGAACTTGTAGGCGCCGTGCGAGGTGCCGATCGCGATGGCCAGCGCGTCGCACTGGGTCAGCTTGACGAAGTCGGCGGCCTGCTCCGGATCGGTCAGCAGTTGTTCACGCGTCATCGTGCCTTCGGCGCCGTGGCCGTCCTCCTTGTCGCCCTTCATCGTTTCGAGCGAACCGAGCACGCCCAGCTCCGCTTCCACGGTGACGCCGATCGAGTGCGCCGCCTCGACGACCTTGCGCGACACTTCGACGTTGTACTCGTACGATGCGACCGTCTTGCCGTCGGCTTCGAGCGAACCGTCCATCATCACGCTCGTGAAGCCGCTGCGAATCGCCGCCATGCACACCGCCGGCGACTGACCGTGGTCCTGATGCATCACGACCGGAATGTGCGGATACGACTCGACCGCCGCTTCGATCAGATGACGCAGGAACGGCTCGCCCGCGTACTTACGCGCACCGGCCGACGCCTGCATGATGACCGGAGCGTTGACCTTGTCGGCCGCGGCCATGATCGCCTGCACCTGCTCCAGGTTGTTCACGTTGAATGCCGGAAGGCCATAGCCGTTTTCCGCAGCATGGTCCAGCAGTTGACGCATTGATACGAGAGGCATGCTGAAACTCCTTAGATTGAAACGAATTCTTTTGCCGTCGGCATCTTTTGCGGCGATTTTATCGCGAAGCAGGCGGCGTTCCCGCGATGACACCGGCGCTTTGGTGCGCCGTCGCACATGGACCGTGCGGGTTTCGCCGCCCTGCTTCGCTCAATCGGGCCCGTGCCGATCGAGCGGTCTTGCCTGATCAGTACGGTTCGCCAACCCGCACGATCTTCAACGTGTTGGTGCCGCCCGCCTGACCCATCGGCTCGCCGACCGTCAGCACGACCATGTCGCCGTGCGACGCGTAGCCCTTGCCGACCACCGTTTCGAGCGCTTGCTGCAGCGCCGTGTCGCGGTCGGTGTTGGTGTCCAGATGCAGCGACGTCACGTTGCGGTACAGCGCCATCGCCCGTTCGCTGCCGACGCGCGGCGTCAGCGCGAAGATCGGCACGTGGGTCCAGTGACGCGACATCCACAGCGCGGTCGAGCCCGATTCGGTCAGCGCGACGATGGCCTTGGCGCCCAGGTGATAGGCGGTGAACAGCGCGCCCATCGCGATCGACTGATCGATCCGCGTGAACGTGCGGTCGAGGAAGTCCTTGTCGAGCTCCGACTGCTCGGACTTTTCCGCTTCGACGCAAATCGCGGCCATCGTCTCGATGGTCTGCACCGGGTACTTGCCCGCCGCCGATTCCGCCGACAGCATCACCGCGTCCGTGCCGTCGAGCACCGCGTTGGCGACGTCCGACACTTCCGCGCGGGTCGGTACCGGCGCGTGGATCATCGACTCCATCATCTGCGTCGCGGTGATCACGAACTTGTTCGATTCGCGCGCCATCCGGATCATGCGCTTTTGCAGTGCCGGCACCGCGGCATTGCCCACTTCCACAGCCAGATCGCCACGCGCGACCATGATGCCGTCCGACGCGTCGAGGATGCCTTGCAGCGCCGGAATCGCTTCCGCGCGCTCGATCTTCGCGATCATCTTCGGCTTGATGCCGTATGGCGCGCCGGCGATGTTCGCGAGCTGGCGGGCCATTTCCATGTCGGTCGCGTTCTTCGGGAACGACACCGCGACGAAATCGACGCCGAGCGACATCGCCGTACGGATATCCTCCATGTCTTTCGCGGTCAGCGCGGGCGCCGACAGACCGCCGCCCTGGCGGTTGATGCCCTTGTTGTTCGACAGCTCGCCGCCGATCTTCACGACCGTGTGGATCTCGTTGCCGATCAGGCGCTGCACGTTCAGCACGATCAGGCCGTCGTTGAGCAGCAGTACGTCGCCCGGCTTCAGGTCGCGCGGCAGATCCTTGTAGTCGAGGCCGACGCGCTCGTCGTTGCCGAGCTCGCAGTCGGCATCGAGGACGAACGGATTGCCGGTGACGAGCGTCGTGCGGCCGTTCTCGAATTTGCCGACGCGGATCTTCGGGCCTTGCAGGTCAGCCATGATGGCGACTTCGCGGCCGGCCTGGCGGGCCGCCTCGCGCACGAATTCGGCACGCTGGCGATGGTCGTCCGCTGTGCCGTGAGAGAAATTGAGCCGCACCACGTCCAGGCCCGCCTGAATCATTTGCAGCAGGATTTCCGGTGTGCTGGAAGCCGGACCGATAGTAGCGACAATCTTGGTGGCGCGATGCATGAGTCTCCTCGTCTGGATAGGATCGCTGGAAAGAGCGCTGCGGGGCTGCTGCGGAGTCTGCGCATCGAAAGATGCTGCCTGGGGGCGCGCGCCGGCTGGGGCCGGGGTCGCTTTGTGGAGTGATGCGGGTGATGCGGTATTCGAGACCGGTGCCTTGGACACCGGGGATTTGCTGTCCTGCTCGCCGGAAGGCTGTTCCGGCTGGGCCGATTCGTGTTGAGCAGATTCGACCTGTGCCGTCGGGGGCTGCTCCGCGTCGCCGGTCGGAGCATGCGCTGCAACCGGTTCCGCGGGCGCTCCGGCGGCTAGCGCCGGTTCGGCGGCCGCGGGCGCTACCAGCGCTTCGGCCGCCACGTCCTGTCCGGCCGCTACCGAAGCAGCGGCCGCGCGTGTCGCGCGCTCCCCTGCCGGCGTTGCCGCGTTGCCGCGCGGCACTTTCACGCCCCGCGCCTTGGTCGACTTCGCCGCTGGGGAGCGCGTCGCCACGTTAAGCCCGCGATTCCAGAACTTCTACCGCCGGCAGCTTCTTGCCTTCGAGGAACTCGAGGAATGCGCCACCGCCCGTCGAAATGTAGCTGACCTTGTCGTGGATGCCGTACTTGGCGATTGCCGCGAGCGTATCGCCGCCGCCTGCGATCGAGAACGCAGCCGAGCGCGCGATCGCGTCCGCGAGCGTCTTCGTGCCGTTGCCGAACTGGTCGAACTCGAACACGCCGACCGGGCCGTTCCACACGATCGTGCCGGCCTTCTCGAGTTGCGCGGCAAGCACCTTGGCCGTTTCCGGGCCGATGTCGAGGATCATCTCGTCGTCCTGCACATCGGCGACGGCCTTTACTTCCGCCTTCGCGGTCGGCGAGAACTCCTTGGCCGTGACGACGTCGGTCGGGATCGGCACCGAGGCGCCGCGGGCCTTGGCCGCGTCGATGATCGCCTTCGCTTCGTCGACGAGATCGGCTTCGGCGAGCGACTTGCCGATCTTCAGGCCGGCCGCGAGCATGAACGTATTGGCGATGCCGCCACCGACGATCAGCTGGTCGACCTTCTCCGCGAGCGACTTCAGGATGGTCAGCTTGGTCGACACCTTCGAGCCCGCGACGATCGCCACGAGCGGACGCTTCGGCGCGCCGAGCGCCTTGCCGAGCGCTTCGAGCTCAGCCGCGAGCAGCGGGCCCGCGCAGGCAACCGACGCGTACTTCGCGATACCGTGGGTGGTCGCTTCAGCGCGGTGGGCGGTGCCGAACGCGTCGTTCACGTAGATATCGCAGAGCTTGGCCATTTTCTGCGCGAGCTCGTCGGAATCTTTCTTTTCGCCCTTGTTGACGCGGCAGTTTTCGAGCAGCACGACCGAGCCCGGCGCGACGTTCACGCCGTTTTCGACCCAGTTCGCAACGAGTGGCACGTCGCGGCCGAGCAGCTCCGCGAGACGCTTCGCCACCGGCGCGAGCGAATCTTCCGGCTTGAAGTCGCCTTCGGTCGGACGGCCAAGGTGCGAGGTGACCATCACCGCGGCGCCGGCGTCGAGCGCGGCCTTGATGGCCGGCACGGAAGCGCGGATGCGGGTGTCTTCGGTGATGTTGCCTTGATCGTCCTGCGGCACGTTCAGATCGGCGCGGATGAACACGCGTTTGCCGGACAGCTTGCCTTCGGCGATCAGGTCGGAGAGACGCAATACCTTGTTCATGGGCTTGAGTATGCGAGTTGATGAGAAGGCGGTGGTGGACAGCGCGCGGGGACAAAGCGCAGCGGACTCCAGCGCTTCGGCCCAACGGCTCCGCGGGATCGGGCGCCGGCGGCCGGCCGCGACACAAGCGCCTGGCTGCGGCGCGCTCAACCCGAAAAAAGCATTTTAACTGATCCAAACGGCCTTCAGATCCGCGACACGGCGAATGTCGCGCATTTGATCGCAAGGCCGCAGATGCCGCGGCGTAGCATTCATCGCCGCATCCCGGGCCCGGCCCTCACAGGAAGACGCGCATCAGCGTAAATACGACCATTCCGGTCACGATCGTGCCGAGCATGGTGCGTCGCCACAAAAACCAGCCGAGGCCGGCGAGCGTCGCGTAAAGCTCATGGTTGGAAGGCGCGAACGACAGCCCGTCGGGCGTCGTCAGCACGTCGGGCACCACCACCGCGGCGAGCGCGGCGGCCGGCGCGTAGCGCAGCATCTTCTGCACGCGCGCCGGCAGTACCGTGCGCTCGCCGCCGATCAGGAACATCGCGCGCGTGAGCGCGGTGACGAAGGTCATGCCGAAAATGGCGAGCCAGATTTGCGTGGAGGTCATCGGGAGTCTCCGGCGCGATCGTTCACGCCACGGATGCGGCGCAGGTCGGCGCGCTCGATCATCAGGTCGGCCGCACTGCCGGCCGCGATCGCCGCGATCACCGCGAGCGGCAACGCCAGCCGGTACGGCAGGTCGAGCGCGAGCAGCGACACGATGCCGGCCACGCTGACCGCGACCAGCGTCGAGCGGGTGGCGATCGCCGACACCATCACCGGCAGCAGCGCGAGCGTGCCGGCCAGCGCAAGCCCCCAGTTGTCCGGAATCAGGCTCGCGAGCAGGATGCCGATGATCGACGACACCTGCCACGACAGCCAGCTCGATACCGCCATGCCCCAGAAGTACGCCTCCTTACCCGGCACGTAGCCGGTCGGAAAGCTCTTCTTGACGAATAGCAGATAGATCACGTCGCCGTTGAAATAGCCCAGCACGATCCGCCGCCACATCGACAGATACGAGAAGTGCGGCGCGAGGCCGACGCTGAAGATCACGAAGCGGGTGTTGACCATCGCCGCGGTCAGCAGCACCGTCCACACCGGCAGCTTCGCCGCGAGGAGCGGCAACACCGCCAGCTGCGACGAACCGGCGTAGCACAGCAGCGACATCGTGAGCGCCTGGGGCAGCGTCAGCACGGACTTGCTCATCGCGATGCCGGTCACGAGGCCCCAGGAAAAAATCGCCATCAGCGTGGGGGCATAGGCGCGCGCGCCTTCACGAAAAGCGCGGCGATCGGTGTCGGACAGTCGAGCGAGCATCGGGCGAAGGGTGCGGGCGCAGGAAACGCCGTCAAGAAGGCCAGGTCGGCGCCAGCTTGCGAGACCACCCGCTGGCGCATCCGGATTTGATTTATGCGTGCGCTGGATTATAGCGTCCGGGGTGCGCCCAAATGCCCGTCGTGTGTGCAAAAGACGCTAAAATAGCGCTCCCGGCCATGTCCTGCGCTCATGGCCGCACCTCATAACGCACCTGCTGGAGAACCGTATGTCAATGGCCGACCGCGACGGCAAGATCTGGATGGATGGCGAGCTCATCGAGTGGCGTGATGCCAAAATCCACGTGCTCACCCATACGCTGCACTACGGCATGGGCGTGTTCGAGGGCGTGCGCGCTTACAAGACCGCCGACGGCGCCACCGCGATTTTCCGCCTGCAGGAGCACACCAGGCGCCTGCTGAACTCGGCGAAGATCTTCCAGATGAACGTGCCGTTCGACCATGAAACGCTCGCCGCCGCGCAGCGCGAAGTGGTCCGCGACAACAAGCTCGAGTCGTGCTATCTGCGCCCGATCATCTGGGTCGGCTCGGAAAAGCTCGGCGTGTCGGCCAAGGGCAACACGATTCACGTCGCGATCGCCGCGTGGCCGTGGGGCGCATATCTTGGCGAAGAGGGCATCACCAAGGGCATCCGCGTGAAGACGTCGTCGTTCACGCGCCATCACGTGAACGTGTCGATGGTGCGCGCGAAGGCGTCGGGCTGGTACGTGAACTCGATCCTCGCGAACCAGGAAGCGATCGCCGACGGCTACGACGAAGCGCTGCTGCTCGACGTCGACGGCTACGTGTCGGAAGGCTCGGGCGAGAACTTCTTCCTCGTCAACAACGGCAAGCTGTACACGCCTGATCTGTCGTCGTGCCTCGACGGCATCACGCGCGACACCGTCATCACGCTCGCGCGCGACATGGACCTGCAGGTGATCGAAAAGCGCATCACGCGCGACGAAGTCTATACCTGCGACGAAGCGTTCTTCACCGGCACGGCGGCCGAAGTCACGCCGATCCGCGAGCTCGACAACCGCACGATCGGCGCTGGTTCGCGCGGCCCGATCACCGAAAAGCTGCAGTCGGCTTTCTTCGACGTCGTGAACGGCAGGAGCGCGAAATACGCGCACTGGCTCACGAAGATCTGAGCGACGTTTCGAGATGCCCCGCGCCGCCCAACGGCGGCCCACCGCAAGCACCCCGCATACAACGAGAAAGTCTCATGAGCGAAATCAAGGAAATGCCGCTGGTCGAACTGTCGGCAAAAGATCTGCCGGCGTATTGTCCGAACCCGGCTATGCCGCGCTGGAGCGCGCATCCGCGCGTCTTCATCGACGTGTCGCACGGCGAAGCGCGTTGCCCGTATTGCAGCACGCGTTACAAGCTGCGCGACGGCGAAGTGATCAAGGGCCATTGATCCGACGCATCGAGCGGTTCTGAGCCAGCTTGCGCGGCACGAGGCGCGCGTTTTGAATCACGCGCTCGCCGCGCCGCCATCGCGGCGCGTCTGGGCAAACGGCATCGCGCCGTGCGGCTTTCCGCTTTCCCCATTTACCTATCCGAGTGCCGCGCGCATCGCGCGCGCGGCGCTTGTTATCGACACCGGACACTCACTCTGATGCGTCGCGCGTTGGTTATCGCACCGAACTGGATCGGTGACGCATTGATGGCGCAGCCGCTGTTTGCGCGCCTCGTGAAATTGCATCCGCGCATCGTCATCGACGCGGTCGCGCCCAGCTGGGTTGCACCCGTGCTCGAACGCATGCCGGAAATCCGCGACGTCTACGCGACCGATCTCGCCCACGGCAAGCTGCAGATGCTGCGCCGCTGGCAGCTGTCGAGCGATCTGCGCGACGTCGGCTACGACGCGGCCTACGTGCTGCCGAATTCGTTCAAGTCGGCGCTGATTCCGTGGCTGGCGGGCATTCCGCTGCGCATCGGCTACACCGGCGAGAGTCGCTACGGCGTGCTGAACGTGCGTCACGCGAATCCGCGCAAGGACGCCCGCCCGCCGATGGTCGGCCACTACGCCGCCCTCGCCTATGCGCCAGGCGCCAAGGTCCCCGAAGATCTGCCGATGCCGCGCCTCGACACGGACCTGAACGAGGCCTCGCGTGTGTCGGCGCGCTTCAATCTCGATACGCGCGTGCCGCTGCTGGTGTTCTGCCCCGGCGCAGAATACGGTCCAGCGAAGCGCTGGCCGCCCGAGCACTTCGCGTCGCTCGCGCAGATGGTCGGCCAGTCGTTCCCGTACACGCAAATCGTCGCGCTCGGCTCGCCGAAAGACGCGCCGCTCGCGCAAGCGATCGCCGAGAAAGCGCCGAACGTGCGCAACCTGTGCGGCCAGACCGCACTCGGCGAGGCCTGCGCGCTGATCTCGCGGGCCAACGCGGTCGTCACCAACGACTCCGGACTGATGCACGTCGCCGCCGCGCTGCGCCGCCCGCTCGTGGCCGTCTACGGTTCGACCGATCCGCGCCACACCCCGCCCTTGTCCGAGCTCGCGAAGGTACAATGGCTTCATCTCGAATGCAGCCCCTGTTTTGAGCGCGAGTGCCCGCTCGGTCATCTGAACTGTCTGAAGCAGCTGAGCGCCGAGCAGGTTTTCGGCGATTTGCGCGGCATGCTGCTCGCGCAGCGCTGAGCCGACTGGTACTTGCACGCAACACCGCACGCCCCCTGAGCGCGTCGCGTCATGTTCGCGCCTTGCGGCACGGGCAAGCTGACGCCGGGGGCGATGGTCCGGCGCTCTGGACCGTCCCGCTACCGCTGACCCGCAACCGCGCGCCGCGCACAAGAGACTGACGAGCCATGCCACGTTTTGCCCACATCTTCGAAGCCGCCGCCGATACCCTGAACGCCTACTATCAGGCCGTCGCCGAGGTCAATATCGACAGCTTGATGGGCTTGTGGATCGACGAGGAGTTCGTCAGCTGCATCTGCGCGGACGGCTCGCATCTGCACGGCCTCGAGAGCATCCGCAATGGCTTGCAGGTCCAGCTCGAAGCGCTGCCGGTGTCGATCGAGCCGCTCGACATCCGCGTCTACGACAGCCTCGGCACCGTCGTCTATGCGATTGCCGAGGCGCATCGTCCGGCCGACCCGACCGCCACGCCCGCGATGGTCTTCACCACCTACGTGATGGTCCATGAACGCGGCGAGTGGCGCATTGCGCATATTCACGCAAGCCCGATGCCGAACGAGACCGCCAGCCAGTTTGCGACGAAGATGCGGCATGGCCAGGGCCCGCTGCACTGACGCGCGGCACCACGACAGATTCAGAATCACGTTTTCTCGTTTTTCCGCCGGTATGAGTTCGACGCCACATAAACCCGCTTCCTCCGGTACGGCCCCCATCAAGGTGGCGGCCGCCGTCGAGGCGACCGTCGAACTGCTGTACCGCGCGCCGCTGTGGCTGCCGAACCGGCATGTGCAGACGATCGTCCCGTCGCTGTTCGCGCGCCGCCCCGCGGTATCGTTTCGCCGTGAGCGCTGGGACACCCCTGACGGCGATTTCATCGATCTCGACTGGGTCGCGCACGATACTCCGCCCACCGACACCGCGCCGCTCTTCGTGCTGTTTCACGGCCTCGAAGGCAGTTCGTCGTCGCACTACGCGGTCGCGCTGATGGCCGCCGCGCGCGAATACGGCTGGCACGGTGTGGTGCCGCACTTTCGCAGTTGCAGCGGCCCGCTGAACCGGCTGCCGCGCTTCTACCATCTCGCCGACAGCAACGAGGTCGACTGGATCCTGCGCCGCCTGCGCGCCGCGCATCGCGGGCCGGTGGTCGCGGCGGGCGTGTCGCTCGGCGGCAACGTGCTGCTGCGCTGGCTCGGTGAGCGGCAAGCCGATGCGGCGCAGGTGGTAGCCGCCACTGCCGCGATTTCGACACCGATCGACGTCCATGCGGGCGGCCGTGCGCTGTCGCAGGGCTTCGGCCTCGTCTACACGCGCAGCTTCCTGAAGACGCTGAAGCGCAAGGCCAGCCAGAAGCTCGAGCAGTTCCCGGGCCTGTTCGATCGCGACGCGATGCTCGCGAGCCGCACGATGTACGAGTTCGACAACGTCGTGACCGCGCCGCTGCACGGCTTTCGCGATACCGACGACTACTGGAGCATCGCAACCACCCGCCCGCTGCTGCCGCACATTCAGGTGCCGACGCTCGTGCTCAACGCGCGCAACGACCCGTTCCTGCCGGCCGAAGCGCTGCCGTCACGGCACGAGGTGTCGGCGGCGGTCGAGCTTTATCAGCCTGAGCACGGCGGCCACGCGGGCTTCATGACCGGGCCGTTCCCGGGCCGCATCGACTGGCTGTCGCGGCGCGTGTTCGGCTATCTGGAGCGACACGTCGATCATGGATGACATCGTCAAACAGGCGCTCGCCAAATGGCAGAACGTGCCGAGTTGCACCGGCTGGCTGATGCTCGACCGGCGCGGCAATTGGCGCATGCGTGACGAAGCGGCCCAGGCGAGCGGCGCGCCCGGCGTGCCGATCCGGCATGAGGCGCTGCTTGGCTTCATCAACCGGAACTACGAGGCCGATGAGCGCGGGCAGTGGTTTTTTCAAAACGGACCACAGCGCGTGTATGTCGAGCTGGCTTATACGCCGTGGGTGGTCCGATTGTCCGCGCACGCGGATGGAACGCTCGCGCTGCACGACCAGGGCGGCGGCGCATTCGAGCCGGCGGCGGTGTTCGTGGATGAAGACGGCGGCATTCTGTTTGCCGATCGCTCGCAGCCAGCACGTATCGCGGTGCTGCACGATCACGACCTCGAGATCTTCTCCGATCACGCGACGCTCGCCGACGATGGCTCATTGAGCGGTGCGTTCCACTGGAGTGTTCAGCGCACCTTGCCGCTGCAAAGCGTGCGACGCGATCAGGTGGCCGCGCGCTTTGGCTTCGTTGCGAGCCCGGCGGCGCAGGTCTGACGCGCACAGCGGCGCGCGCTCACGTCCACCCTACCCTTTCTCGTCGAGCCGCTCCTCCTTGTAGCGGCTCTCCATCTCGTGCAGGCGCGCGTCGACGGTCGCGAGGTCGTAATAGCCGATCGTCTTCAGGTCGCGCGCGTCCTTCAGTTGCCGGATCGCCGATGGCCACGCGCCCTCCAGCGCGAACTTCTCCGCCATCGCGCGATGCTGCGTCAATGCATCGCCACTGCTCGCGCTCGCCTGCGCGAGATAGAGCCACCACGCGGGTTGATCGGGATGCGCACGGGTCTCCTGCTTCGCGAGCGCCTGCGCGTCGGTGAAGCGATGCAGCGTCAACAGCGTGCGGATATGCATGTCGATCGCCGCGTTCGATTGCGGCCAGCGCTTCTGCGCGAGCTCGGCGAGACGCGCGGCTTCGTCGGCGTGACCGGCACTCCGTGCGATGTCGGTCGCGAGCACGTCGAGGCTCGGCGAATCGCGCTCGGGCTCGCCTTGCGCGCGCGCGCCCGAGACGAACGTCGCGCGCGCGTTCGCGAGCGAGGCCGCCGCGTCGTCGTAGCGCTCGAGCAGCATCTGCCCGTAAGCGATGCCGTACCAGTTCGCCGCGACGTTCAGCGCGGTGCGGTCCTCGATTTCCGAGCGCAGCCGCGAAATCTCGTCCGCGTATTCGTTGCGCGAATGGTCCTGCAACAGACGCGAACGCGCCCGCACGAAGCCGTACTCGGGGTCCTGATGCGGTTGCCGATATGGCGCGCCGCGCGCGCGGTCCTCCATGTCGGCGATTCGCTCGCCGGTCAGCGGATGCGTACGCGCGTAGGCCGGAACGCCGTTTTCGTTCATCGCCGCGCGGTCGAGCCGGTGGAAGAACGTGGGCATCGCGTAGGGATCGTAACCGGCGCCGGCGAGCAGCAGAAAACCGACGCGGTCCGCCTCCTGCTCGGCCGATCGCGAGAAGCGCAGTCGACTGTCGACCGCATACGCCTCGCTGCCGAGCGCGATCGCGCTGCCGAGGTCGCCGCTATGCGCGAGTACGCCTGCCAGCACGCCGAACAGCACACCGACGAGCGCCGCGTAGCCGCCGCGCTCGCCGTTCGAGATCATCCGCGAGATGTGCCGCTGCAGCACGTGCCCCATCTCGTGACCGAGCACCGACGCGAGCTCGGACTCCGTCTGCGTCGTCACGATCAGCCCCGTGTTCACGCCGATGAAACCGCCCGGCAGCGAAAAGGCGTTGATCTGCGCGTCGCGCACCGCGAACAGCTCGAAATCCGGACGATAGCCACCGATGTACAGCGCGCTGGCCGCTGCCGCGAGCTTGGCGGCGACCGAATTAAGATAGTCGCGCACGAGCCAGTCGTCGAGATAGTCGGGGTCGCGGCGTATCTCACGCATCACGCGCTCGCCGAGCTTGCGTTCGGCCTGTGGAGTCAGCGAGCCGGCGCCGCCGCTGCCGAGATCGGGCAACTGCTGCGCGACGATCGGCGCGCGCCAGTCGTTGCTGCCGGTTTTCCCGCCAGTGCCACCGCTACCGCCGCCATTGAAAAAGCGGCTTTGCGCGCCGCCGTAGGTGCCGAACACGCCGCGCGCGATGTCGGGCGGCAGGATCGGATCGGCATGCGCGTCGCTCGGGCCGCTCACTAGCGGCGCCTCGGACGATGACGTTCCCGGCACGATGGCCGACCCGCCCGTCGATTGCGCGAACGCGCCCGGCGGCATCGCGAGCGCGACGGATAGCAACGCAGCGAGGAATCGTTTTGAATGCATCGCGAAGCCGGTCTGACGAAGTCGAAAACGCCGCGCGTAGCCCGGACTAAGATAACGGGCAAGGGCGTCGCAGGACGCGTACGAGGCAAAACTCAGAGCACGACACAGCGCAAGCGGAATCAGTCGCCGCGACGATTCGAGGCCGCGCCGCACTGCTATGATAGGCGCCCTCTGAAGGAGTCAACCATGCCTGAACTCACACATTTCGATGCGGCCGGCGACGCGCATATGGTGGACGTCGGCGGCAAGCAGGAGACCAGGCGCATCGCGATCGCGCGTGGCTCGATCCGCATGCTGCCCGACACGTTCGCGCTGATCCGCGACGGCAACGCCAAAAAGGGCGACGTGATCGGCATCGCGCGGATCGCGGCGATCCAGGCCTCGAAGCGCACCGCCGATCTGATTCCGCTGTGTCATCCGCTCGCGCTGACACGCGTGAAGGCCGATTTCGAACTCGACGAGCAGATGCCCGGCGTGCATTGCACGGTCCAGGTCGAGACGTTTGGACGCACGGGCGTCGAAATGGAGGCGCTTACCGCCGTGCAGATCGGGCTGCTGACCGTGTACGACATGTGCAAGGCGGTGGATCGCGGCATGACCATCACCGATGTGAAGGTGATGGAAAAGCATGGCGGCAAATCGGGGGATTGGGTGGCGCAAGCTTGACGCGCGGTTCGACAACTATCCGGATAGCGACATGACCATCGACGAACTGCTCGAGCAGCTACTGGCGTTTCGCGACGCGCGCGACTGGCGGCAGTTTCACACGCTGCGCAATCTGATCGTCTCCACCGGCATCGAAGCCGGCGAGCTGTTGGAGACGATTCAGTGGAAGACCGATGCGCAGATCGACGCGCTGCTCGGTGATCCCGCGCAATCGACGAACCTCAGGCACGAGTGCGCCGACGTGTTCATGTACCTGCTGCTGGTTGCCCATACCGCAGGCTTCGACCTCGTCGACGCGGCAGCGGAAAAATTGAAGCTGAACGAAGCGCGCTACCCCATCGACAAGTCGAAAGGCACGGCCGCGAAGTATTCCGAGCTTTGAAGTTGACGCGAACAAGCACCTTGACGCGAGCATGCCCAAGCCTGCGCGGCACGATCAATCTTCGTCGCTGTCGTCATCCGGCGTCGCATCGGCCGCCGGTCTGCCGTAGCGCTTCACCAACTGCTCCTTGAAGCCCGCGAGCGACTTCTGCTCGTCGACGAGCTGGTAGAGATAGCCGAGCTGCGCCGGCCAGTCTTTCAATTCCTCGGCGAAGATCCGCAAGCGTTCGACCGTATCGAGCGCCGCCGCGGTATCGCCGGTCAGCGCCTGCAGCACCGCGTAGCGACGCAGCACCGTCTCGCCCGGCAACAGCGCGATCGCCTGCTTGTGCATCGCGAGCTTGCGCTGCAGGTTCAGCGGATTCATCGGTTGCAGCGTCGCGAGACCGTATTCGCCCCACGCGCCGAACATGAACGACGGATCGGCGGCGTACTGCTCGGCCGGACGCGCGCCGTAGTAGAGCACCTCGGCACGCGCATAGTCGCGATACACCGGATACAGCGCGGCGAGTCCGCCGAACACCACCACCGCGAAGGCGCCGAGCGACAGATTCGCCGGCACCGCGCGCAACGGCCGCGTTTCGAGCAGGCCGAACACGAACATCGCGGGCAACAGGAAGAACATGTACTGCTGCGGATACTCGACGAGCGCATGCATCGTCAGCACGCCGATCAGCGCGATGCCGAACACGCGCGCGGCGCTTTGCGGCGCACGCACGACGCGCACGAGCCACGCGACGAGACCCACGAGCACGATCGCGAGACCGATCAGACCGGTTTTCGCGAGCAGGTCGACGAAAATGTCGTGCGAGTTGTTGGCGATTTCGACGCCGCCCAGCTGCTTGACGAGCTCGAATTGATGGCTCGGAAATTCGCCCCAGCCGACGCCGAGCAGCGGATGCTGCTTGAACATCGTCCAGCCGTATTTCAACAGCGCGAGGCGCGGCGCGATCTGGCCGGCATCCTGGAAGCGCTCGGCCGCCGACTGCCCGAGTTCGAGGTGAAAGCGCACGTTGGCCCAACGGATCAGCGCATTGACCACGAAGAACAGCACCGCGAGCGCGATCGGGACCAGCCATTCACGGTTGCTGCGGCGCAGTTTCGGTTCGTTGCGCGTCTGCGCGAAGGCCATCCAGAAGCCGGCCACGACGATCACGCCCATCTGCAGCCACGGACCCCGCGACACGGTCAGCGCGAGGCCGACCGAGAAAATCGTCGACACGAGCAGCCAGATGGGCACCGCGATGCGGCGCGTCTGCACGAGGTACAGCGCGCCCGCCATCGCGAACGCGATATACGTCGCGAGGTGGTTCGCCTGCGCCATGTTGCCGAACGGCCGGCGCTCGACGGTCATGTTGTACGCGACGACGAGCGGAGCCACGCGCGTCTCGAGGTGAAACAGCTGGATCACCTGACTGAACACCGCGAACAGACCGCCGACGATCAACGCCGCCGCCGCCCAGCGCAACGCGGTCTCGTCGAGCTTCACGCGCGTGAAGCCGTAGCCCACATGCACGGCCATCCACGCAGCGAGCAGGAAGCCCGCGCCGAGCCAGTTCATCGATGGCTCCGCGACCGGCAGAACCAGCGTCTGCACGACCAGCACGAGGCCGAACAGCAAAGGCACGAGCGCGACCGTGGGCGACGCGAAGCTCACGCGCGGCCGGGTGGTCGCGACCAGCAGCACGATGGCCGCCCCGGTCAGCAGAAACAGCGCGAGCGAGGTGAATTCGGCGTAGAAGGTTGGGATCGGATACGTATGGTTGGCAACCGCGTAGGGCAGGATCAACGCAAGAGCCAGCAGTACGAGAGACAGGTAGCGTGCGAAAGGGGTGGGCATCGAATCAACGGTGGGCGTCAGCAACCGGCGCACTATACAAAAATTTCGTTGCACTGTGCGCCGGTCCGGCCGAAATAGGCTGAAAATCAGCCCTTTACGTTGTGGCTTCGACTCATCCAGTCAGCGCTCGGCTGCTGTCTCGTTCACTTACTCATTTGCCCCTTATGAACGGCATTCGGGCGGCGCCAGATTCGCGGCGAGCGTCGGCGCTTCGCTTGGCATCGGCCCCGAACCCGGCGCCGGCAACGACGACGCGCTCTTGCCGCTCGCAAAGCATTCCCACGTCAGCGCGCCGGTCTGCACCGCATCCTTGCTCAACGCGACGCGCGCGCTCGGCGCATCGACGTTGTCCGGGACCGACGGCACCAGCGTCATGGTGTTTGCGCCGGCCTGCGCGACACGCGTCGAGTACGTGATCGTGATCTGACCAGTGTCGTCGTCGATCTGGATGGACTCGACGTTGCGCGTGGCGGGGGGCGACGCATAACCGCCGCTGAACGCGTTGCCGCTCGCGGCGTTTTCGGCCACCGCGAGCCGCGCCGACGCCGCGAGCGACAAACCCTCGCCGACCCGGCTGCGCGCCAGATAGTCCTGATACGCGGGAATCGCGTAGGCCGCGATCACGCCGACGATCGCGAGCACGATCATCAACTCGATCAGCGTGAAGCCGACGCCGCAGCGGCGGCAGATGCGCGGGAACCAGCTCGCGCGCCAGCGTGCGCGGCGCGACCTACGCGGGAATTGCGTCGATTGAGAGTATGGGGAATATGGCAGGGTAACGATCATCGGCAGACTCCTGATACGAGAAACGCCTGGCCCGTGGATCGGGAACAGGCGTTTCAATCGTAGCGAGCGAAGCTCGCGCGTCACAGTCAGCCGGATGGCCAGGCTTGCATTCGGACGGCATCACGAAGCAGGCTGCGATGCAGCGTCAACGCCATGCTCACACCGCCGCGCGTTTCGCGTTACGGCGCTTCAACAGATAACCGACGATCACGACGAACAGCGCGCCCGCGATGCTCATCCCGTATTCGGCGACTGGCGTGTCGAGGATGGGCCAGCGGTCGCCGGCCGGGTCGTTGACCATCAGACCACCCGCGATCCAGCCGAGCAGGCCCGCGCCGAACAGTACGATGCCCGGAAAGCGATCGAGCAGCTTCAGAATCAGCTGGCTGCCCCACACGATCAGCGGAATGCTCACGACGAGGCCAAAGATCACCAAAGCCAACCGGTGCTCGTGCTCCGCGGCTTCGGCCGCGCCCGCAATCGCGATCACGTTGTCGACGCTCATCACCGCATCCGCGATGATGATCGTCTTCACCGCCGAGATCAGCTTGTCGGCCGGCTTCACGTTGTCGTGAGCGTCGTGCGCCGGCGCGAGCAGGCGCACGCCGATCCACAGCAGCAGCAAGCCTCCCGCGAACTTCAGGAACGGCACGTCGAGCAGCACGACCGCGAACGCGATCAGCACGACGCGCAGCGCGATCGCGCCGGCGGTCCCCCACACGATGCCACGCATGCGCTGCGACTGCGGCAGGTTGCGGCAGGCGAGCGCAATGACGACCGCGTTATCGCCGCCGAGCAGAACGTCGATGACGATGATCTGAAAGACCGAGCCCCAATGGAGGGTCGTGAAAAATTCGAGCATGGAAAGAAGCATAAGAAAAATCGACCGCGCGGGCAGAACCGCGGCGCAAGCGCGGACGAAAAAAAAACGGAGGAGTCTGCACTCCCCCGCTTTTCGGGACCGCCCGCTCACGAAAGGAGTTCGTAAGCGTATCAAAATCGCGCGCCAACGGCACGCGAATTCGATTTACAGCATCGCCTTCAGAAGACGCGCCATTTCCGACGGGTTCTTCGTGACCTTGATACCGCACGCGTCCATGATTTCCAGCTTCGCTTCGGCGGTGTCCGCACCGCCCGAGATCAGCGCGCCGGCGTGGCCCATGCGCTTGCCCGGAGGCGCCGTGACGCCAGCGATGAAGCCGACCACCGGCTTCTTCATGTTGTCCTTGATCCAGTGCGCGGCGTTCGCCTCGTCCGGACCGCCGATTTCGCCGATCATGATGACGGCGTCCGTATCCGGATCGTCGTTGAACATCTTCATCACGTCGATATGCTTCAGACCGTTGATAGGGTCGCCGCCGATACCGACTGCCGACGACTGGCCAAGGCCGATCGCGGTCAGTTGGCCGACTGCTTCATACGTCAGCGTGCCCGAACGCGACACGACGCCGATGCGGCCCTTGCGGTGGATGTGACCCGGCATGATGCCGATCTTCAGCTCGTCCGGCGTGATCGTGCCCGGGCAGTTCGGTCCGAGCAGCAGCGTCTTGCGGTTTTCGCGACGCATACGGTCCTTGATCTCGATCATGTCGCGGACGGGAATGCCTTCCGTGATACAGATTGCGAGATCCAGATCGGCTTCGACTGCTTCCCAGATTGCGGCGGCAGCGCCTGCCGGCGGAACGTAAATCACCGACACGGTCGCGCCCGTCTCAGCCTTGGCTTCAGCGACGCTCGCGTAGATGGGGATGCCTTCGAAATCTTCGCCGGCCTTCTTCGGGTTCACGCCCGCGACGTACGCTTCGCGGCCGTTTGCGTATTCACGGCAAGCACGCGTGTGGAACTGACCGGTCTTGCCGGTGATGCCCTGCGTGATGACCTTGGTGTCTTTGTTGATCAGAATCGACATGTATTGACCTCTGTTCGTTTGGCGTCGCGCGATAGCGCCACTCGGCGCGATGCTTCACGCCTGTGTCGCTCGCGCGCCGCCACTCGTAAACCTGGCAAATGAGCTGGTAAATGCGCCGTGGACAGCTGGCTTACGCCTTGCCCGAAGCAGCCGCGACGACCTTCTGAGCCGCCTCTTCCATGCTGTCCGCCGAGATGATCGGCAGGCCGGATTCGGCGAGCATCTTCTTGCCCAGGTCTTCGTTCGTGCCCTTCATGCGGACCACGAGCGGCACCTTCAGCGACACGGCCTTCGACGCCGCGATCACGCCTTCCGCGATCACGTCGCAGCGCATGATGCCACCGAAGATGTTGACCAGAATCGCGGTCAGGTTCGGGTTCTTCAGCATGATCTTGAACGCTTCGGTGACCTTCTCGGTCGTCGCGCCACCGCCGACGTCGAGGAAGTTCGCCGGTTCGCCGCCGAACAGCTTGATGGTGTCCATCGTTGCCATTGCGAGGCCGGCGCCGTTCACCAGACAGCCGATGTTGCCATCGAGCGAGATGTACGCGAGGTCGAACTTCGACGCTTCGATTTCAGCCGGATCTTCTTCGTCCAGATCGCGGTACGCGACGATTTCCGGGTGACGGAACAGCGCGTTCGAGTCGAAGTTGAACTTCGCGTCGAGTGCGATGACCTTGCCGTCGCCGGTCAGGATCAGCGGGTTGATTTCGGCGAGCGATGCGTCGGTTTCCCAGAATGCCTTGTACAGGCCTTGCAGGATCGCGCGAGCTTGCGGGATCGAAGCGTCGGGCACGCCGATCTTCTTCGCGAGGTCGTCTGCTTCCGAGTCCTTCAGGCCGGTCGACGGATCGACGGCAACCTTGTGGATCAGCTCAGGCGTCTTTTCCGCGACTTCTTCGACGTCCATGCCGCCTTCGCTCGACGCCATCACGACGATCTTCTGCGAAACGCGATCGATCACGAGACCGACATACAGTTCCTTCTTGATGTCAGCGCCTTCTTCGATCAGCAGGCGGTTCACCTTCTGGCCTTCCGGACCGGTCTGGTGCGTGACGAGCTGCATGCCGAGGATCTGGTTCGAGTACTCGCGAACCTGTTCCAGCGACTTGGCGACCTTGACGCCGCCGCCCTTGCCACGGCCACCCGCGTGAATCTGAGCCTTGACGACCCACACCGGGCCGCCCAGCTCTTCCGCGGCCTTGACCGCATCATCCACCGAGAAGACCGGCTTGCCGCGCGGTACCGCGACGCCGAATTTCCGCAGGATTTCCTTACCCTGGTACTCGTGAATCTTCATGCGTGATTCCCTTCAGTCTGAGAGTTGGATAGAACTTCGATTCCGTTGCCGCCGTTCAGGCCGACGCGTCGCCGCTTCGTTCGCTGGCCGCCGCGCCGTCCGACGAGGCCGCGCGTTGCGCCGGACGCGGTGCGTGGCCATACCAGCGCGGATAAAACTGTTTCACCGCCTCGCCGTCGAAACGCAGCGCGTGGCAGCGTCCCAGCTGGAATGGCGGTTTGTCGTTGGAATGCTCGCCTGTGCCGGTAGACGATTCGTCTCCCGAACCCGCGTTCGCGCCCGGCGTGCCGTCATCGGTGTTCCACACGTCGCCGGCGAACGCCTGGATCGCGGCGGTCGGCAGGATCGCGCACAACTCCGTGAGATGCGTGCAACCGGCCGTGCCGGCCAGCAAACGGGCAGCATCGCGACGGAAGTTGTGGAACAGATTGAGCCCGATGAGGGCACGGTAGGCGGGATTGCTGGCCTGGCACAACCCTGGATAGGGCACCCAGTCGGACGACGCCTCGGCGTCGACGACATTGAGCTTGCGATCGATGGTGATGCGAAGCCAGAGTTCATGGATCGGCTGACCATTGGGCCGGACACCCGACGCAAGCGCCACATCGCGTGGCTTTTCGTCGGTCAGGCATGCTTCCACATCCCACAGGCCATCGACTCGCTCGTAAGCTTCCGCTCTGATTGCGCGACGATGGCGCAACTGACGAGACACTGGCGGGGAGAGCGACATGCGGGAAGGAAAGGCCGGATTGGAAAACCGTTGGATTTTACCATAACGGGTATTTGGGACAGCCCCGATTGCGCACGGCCTGGCGCCAGGTTACAGCGCGGCAATTGCCCTACCCGTCGAGACTGGCGTGTTAGTCGCCGTCCCCGATGTCGTCGATACCCTTCAGGATCTTGCCGATCGTCGCGCCGGAGAAGCCGCGCGACGCGAGAAAGCGCGCCTGCTTCGCGCGCTCGGCTGGCGTTTGCGGCAACTGGCCGAACTTCTTGCGCCAGACCGCCTGGGCGCGCGCGAGCTCGGTTTCGCGCAATTGCGCGCTCGCCTCTTCGACGAGCGCCGCGTTGAGCGCGTGTTGCTTCAGTTCGCTGAGAATGCGGCTCGCGCCGAGCCGCGATGCGCGCCGATGGATCAGACTTTCCGCGAAGCGCGAGTCGGATAGCCAGTTTTCGGCCTGCAGCGTGTCGAGCACCGTGTCGAGCGAATCGGTTTCCTCGACGTAGGGCTTCAGCTTGCGGGCGAGTTCGGCGCGGCTATATTCGCGGCGCGACAGATAGCCGAGCGCGCGCGCTTTCAGCGAATGGGCGGGGCGTTGGGATTTTCTGCTGTCGTCTTCGTCGGACCGGCCCGGCTTCTCTTCGCCGGGTTGGCGGCGCGAGCGGGTGTACGTGACTTCGGAGGGGATTGGGGAATCGAGTCCGGAGGAATCCCGGCTGGACGACGCTGCAGCGGGTGGAGGCCGCGTACGCTGCGGGCCGCGGGCCGCGGCGCGGTCGTGTGCGTCGAACGATTCGAACGGATCGAATGGATCGCCGGAATCAGGCGATCCATCCGCCGCGTCGCGCGGGCCGTCCGGATAGCGTCCGGAGTCGGAACCGGACAGCGGCCGGCCTTTGCGTATCACTTGATGCTTACTCTTCTTCGCCCGCGACTTCAGCGTCCGCGCCAGTCACGGCGTTCGCCATCGCGGTGACGCCCAGCGATTCGCGGATACGGTTTTCGATTTCCCGAGCGATGTCCGGATTTTCGCGCAGGAATTCACGCGCGTTGTCCTTGCCCTGACCGATGCGCTCGCCGCTGTAGCTGTACCATGCGCCGGCCTTGTCGACGATCTTCGCCTGCACGCCGAGGTCGATGATTTCGCCCTGACGCGAAATGCCTTCGCCGTACAGGATGTCGAAAATCGCTTCGCGGAACGGCGGCGCCACCTTGTTCTTGACGACCTTCACGCGCGTTTCGTTGCCGATCACTTCGTCGTTCTTCTTGATCGAACCGATGCGGCGAATGTCCAGACGCACCGACGCGTAGAACTTCAGCGCATTGCCGCCCGTGGTGGTTTCCGGGTTGCCGAACATCACGCCGATCTTCATGCGGATCTGGTTGATGAAGATCACGAGGCAGTTCGTGCGCTTGATCGTGCCGGTCAGCTTGCGCAGCGCCTGCGACATCAGACGCGCCTGCAGACCCGGCAGCGAGTCGCCCATTTCGCCTTCGATTTCCGCCTTCGGCACCAGCGCCGCGACCGAGTCGATCACGATCATGTCGATCGAGCCCGAGCGCACCAGCGCGTCGGCGATTTCGAGCGCCTGTTCCCCAGTGTCTGGTTGCGAGACCAGCAGGTCGGCGACGTTCACGCCGAGCTTGCCCGCGTATTGAATGTCCAGCGCGTGTTCCGCGTCGATGAACGCCGCGGTGCCGCCGAGCTTCTGCATTTCGGCGACGACCTGCAGCGTCAGCGTGGTTTTACCGGACGATTCCGGACCGTAGATTTCGACCACGCGGCCGCGCGGCAAACCGCCGACGCCCAGTGCGATGTCGAGGCCGAGCGATCCGGTGGAGACCACCTGGATGTCTTCGACTGCCTCACCTGCGCCGAGCCGCATGACCGACCCTTTGCCGAACTGCTTTTCGATCTGCGCGAGCGCGGCGGCGAGAGCCTTGCTCTTTTCAGCAGTCAGTCCAGCCGAGCCTTTCTTGCTTTCTTCCATGAATCGTCCTTTGCTATGATGAACGGCGTCTGAGGCAGGTGTGCACCCGTGGTTCCACTCGAATTGAGCGGAGTCTCCAGGACATCACACGAAACGCAGACACTGTATAAAAAAACAGTAGTTTTGGCAAGCACGATTGTGATGCGAACGCGCATCTTTTACTGTCGCATCGCCCCAACTACCCACAATAATGTTCGGAGACCGCTGCGCGCCGGGGCAACCCCCACGGTGCCGGCAAAGCCAGGCTGGCGCATCATGCGAATTCTGATTGCCGAAGATGACAGCATACTCGCGGACGGTCTGGTTCGATCACTCCGCCAATCGGCCTATGCGGTCGATCACGTCAAAAGCGGCGTGGACGCCGATACCGCGTTGTCAATGCAGACGTTCGACCTATTGATCCTCGATCTGGGCCTGCCGCGCATGTCCGGGCTCGAGGTGCTGCGCCGCCTGCGCGCGCGCAATTCGAACCTGCCCGTACTGATCCTGACCGCCGCCGATAGTGTCGACGAACGCGTCAAGGGCCTCGACCTCGGCGCCGACGATTACATGGCCAAACCCTTCGCGCTGAACGAACTCGAAGCGCGCGTGCGCGCGCTGACACGGCGCGGAGCGGGCGGCGGCCCGACCGTCGTGCGGCATGGCTCGCTGTCGTTCGATCAGGTGGGCCGCATCGCCTACGTCAACGACCAGGCGATCGATCTGTCCGCGCGCGAGCTCGGGCTGCTCGAAGTGCTGCTGCAACGGATCGGCCGGCTGGTCTCGAAAGAGCAGCTCGTCGACCATCTGTGCGAATGGGGCGAGGAAGTCAGCAACAACGCGATCGAAGTCTACGTGCACCGACTGCGCAAGAAGATCGAACCGAGCGGCGTGCGCATCATCACCGTGCGCGGGCTCGGCTACTGTCTCGAAAAAGCGGCGCCGCCGGCAAATGCGAGCGCGCCCGCCACCCCGGCCGGTTCCGAGCCGCAAGCGGCACAAGCGTCAACCGCGCCGTCGTCCGCCGCGATGCCGGCGAGCCACCACTACAAATAGAGGCCAGCGATGTCCGCACGCGCTGATCGCGCCACGGCGCACGCGGCGGACCTCGACGAGGCGCGCGACGCGCGCTACGCCAATCCGTTCGCCCCGCCCGACGAAACCGAAGCCGCCGCCGAAGCGCGTCCGCGCTCGCTGTTCGGCGAAATTCTCGACTGGATGCTCGCGCCGCTGCTGCTGCTGTGGCCGATGAGCCTGGCGGTCACCTATCTGGTCGCAAAGTCGATCGCGAACGGGCCGTTCGACCGCGCGCTCGAAACCGATGCCTACGTCCTCGCGCGCCAGATCCATCCGGTCAACGGCGTCGCGGAGCTGTCGCTGCCCGAATCGACGCGCGATTTCCTGCGTGCCGACAACGTCGACAGCGTTTTCTTTCAGGTGCTCGGCACGCGCGGCGAACTCGTGGCCGGCGAGCGCGACATGCCGCTGCCGCACGAGGAGGACCGCCCGCCACCGGGCCTCGTCGAATTCCGCGACGACGTGCTGCGCGGCAACGACATCCGCGTCGCCTACACGACCGTCGAGTTTCCGCAGACGCCGGGCGCGCAGGCCGTGCTCGTGCAGGTCGCCGAAACGCTCGACAAGCGCAGCCAGCTCGCCAACGACATCATCAAGGGCGTGATCCTGCCGCAGTTCGTGATCCTGCCGCTCGCGATCCTGCTCGTGTGGTTCGGGCTGTCGCGCGGGCTCGAGCCGCTGCATGCGCTGCAGGCGCATATCCGCGCGCGCCGGCCGGACGATCTGTCGCCGCTCGAAGCGCGCCGCGCGCCGCCGGAAATCGAGCCGCTCGTCACGTCGTTCAACGATCTGCTCACGCGCCTCGAACAGAACATGGAGCTACAGAAGCGCTTCATCGCCGACGCCGCGCATCAGATGAAAACGCCACTGGCCGGCCTGCGCACCCAGGCCGAGCTCGCGCTGCGCCAGAACGCGTCGGCCGAGGTTCGTCGCTCGCTCGAACAGATCGCGACGAGCTCCGAGCAGGCCGCGCGGCTCGTCACGCAATTGCTCGCGCTGGCGCGCGCGGAGAACCGTCGATCGGGGCAGATCTTCACGCCGGTCGAACTCGGCGAACTCGCGCGCAGCGCGGTGCGCGAATGGGTGCCGGCCGCGCTCGCGAAGCAGATGGACATCGGCTACGAAGCGCCCGACGAGCCCGTCGAAGTCGCCGGCAATCCGGTGATGTTGCGTGAAATGCTGTCGAACCTGATCGACAACGCGATCCGCTATACGCCAGCGGGCGGCCGCATCACCGTGCGCGTGCGGCACGACGCCCCCGCGCGGCTCGTGCATCTGGAAGTCGAGGACACCGGGCTTGGCATTCCGGCCAGCGAGCGCTCGCGCGTGGTCGAGCGCTTTTACCGGATTCTGGGCCGCGAGGGCGACGGCAGCGGCCTCGGCCTCGCGATCGTGCGCGAGATTGCGGCAATGCACGGCGGCGAGCTCGCCATCGACGACAACGTCTACCAGGAGTCGCCGCCGCTCGCCGGCACACTGGTGCGCGTCAGCTTGCACGTGCTCGAACGGGGCGGGACTTACCCTAACGCGCCTCTATCGTCAGCTTGACGGTCAGCGTATTTTTAAGATACTTCAGCGCGGTTTGCGCGAACATACCAGCACATTAATGGAAATTGAACGCCTATTCGTCGGCTTACCGGACTACCCGAAGTTCAGGCGCCGAGTCAGAACGCCGTAAGTTTCCACTCCAATAATCGGTTGCACGGGAACGCCTGCGCCGGCGATCCGCGTGTATATCAATATTGGAGACGACATATGGCTACCGTTGGCGGGCAATTCTCGCGCGTGCCGATGACGCGCGATGAGAAGCGGGTGATCTTCGCATCGTCGCTGGGTACGGTTTTCGAGTGGTATGACTTTTATCTGGCCGGCTCGCTTGCGGCCTTCATCAGCAAGAGCTTCTTCTCCGGCGTCAATCCGACCGCGGCGTTCATCTTCACGCTGCTCAGCTTCGCGGCGGGCTTCGCGGTGCGGCCGTTCGGCGCGATCGTATTCGGGCGGCTCGGCGACATGGTCGGGCGCAAGTACACGTTCCTGATCACGATCGTCATCATGGGCTTGTCGACGTTTCTCGTCGGCTTCCTGCCGGGCTACGCGGCGATCGGCATCGCCTCGCCGGTGCTCTTCATCGCGATGCGCCTGCTGCAGGGTCTCGCGCTCGGCGGCGAGTACGGCGGCGCCGCGACCTACGTGGCCGAACACGCGCCGGCGAACCGCCGCGGCTTCTACACCGCATGGATCCAGACCACCGCCACGCTCGGTCTGTTCCTGTCGCTGCTCGTGATTCTCGGCGTTCGCACGTTCATGGGCGAAGACGCGTTCGGCGCCTGGGGCTGGCGCATTCCGTTCGTCGTGTCGATCCTGCTGCTCGCGGTGTCGGTGTGGATTCGCCTGCAACTGCATGAGTCGCCGGTGTTCGCGCGCATCAAGGCCGAGGGCAAGACCTCGAAGGCGCCGCTCTCCGAAGCGTTCGGCCAATGGAAGAATCTGAAGGTCGTGATTCTCGCGCTGCTCGGCCTGACGGCCGGCCAGGCTGTCGTCTGGTACACGGGCCAGTTCTACACGCTGTTCTTCCTCACGCAGACGCTGAGGGTCGACGGTTCGAGCGCCAACATCATGATCGCGCTCGCGCTGCTGATCGGCACGCCGTTCTTCCTGTTCTTCGGCTCGCTGTCGGATCGCATCGGCCGCAAGCCGATCATCATGGCCGGCCTGCTGATCGCCGCACTGACCTACTTCCCGCTGTTCAAGGCGCTCACGCACTACACGAACCCGGCGCTCGAAGCGGCAACCGCGAAGTCGCCGATCGTCGTGATCGCCGATCCGGCCGAGTGCTCGTTCCAGTTCAACCCGGTGGGCACGGCGAAGTTCACGAGCTCATGCGACATCGCGAAGGGCGCGCTGTCGCGAGCCGGCCTGAACTACGACAACGTCGCGGCGCCTGCCGGCACGATCGCGCAGATCCGCGTGGGCGATACGGTCGTCAACACGTTCGACGGCCGCGCCGCCGACGCGAAGGAGCAAGCCAAGACGTTCGAGAAGACGCTCGCCGCGACGCTGAAGGCCGCCGGCTACCCGCCGAAGGCCGATCCGGCTCAGATCAACTGGCCGATGAGCATCGTGATCCTGACGATCCTCGTGATTTACGTGACGATGGTCTACGGGCCGATCGCGGCGATGCTGGTCGAGATGTTCCCGACGCGCATCCGTTATACGTCGATGTCGCTGCCGTATCACATCGGCAATGGCTGGTTCGGCGGCTTTCTGCCGGCCACCGCGTTCGCGATCGTCGCGGCGAAGGGCAACATCTACTCGGGGCTCTGGTATCCGATCATCGTCGCATTGGTCACCTTCGTGATCGGCATGCTGTTCGTGCGCGAAACCAAGGACTCGGATATCTACGCGAAGGATTGAGTGGACCGACAGCCTGGGCTATCTGAAAAAGTGGTGAGGCGGGGGTTGACAGCCTCCGGTTGCCCCAGCATAATTTCGCTTCTTTCGGCGAATTAGCTCAGTCGGTTAGAGCGACGGAATCATAATCCGCAGGTCCGGGGTTCGAGTCCCTGATTCGCCACCAGCTTCAAGAAAAAGCCGCTGTCCCACAAGGACAGCGGCTTTTTTGTTTTGAAACGCTGCCACGAAGCCTGACGACCCCGGATAGGCCACGTCAGCTGAGGTCGTTACGCGATTCGGCCGGTGTCGGATGAAAGAACAGCAGCACCACGGTCATCAGACCGAAGGCTGCGCCCGCATAAAAGGTCGTGGCTGCGCCCAGACGTTCCCACAACTGGCCTGCGATAACGCTCGAAACCAGCGTCACGATGCCGCTCAGCAGATTGAAGAAACCGAACGCGGTCCCGCGCAGATGCGCAGGTGCCGTGTGCGCGACCATCGTGGCGAGCAGGCCTTGCGTCATCCCCATGTGCAGCCCCCACAGCGCCACGCCCACGACGACTACGCTCCAGCGGGTGCCGTGTGCCAGCACGAGGTCGGCGCCTATCAACACGATCAGACCACCTATCAGCAGCCGTGTATGCCGCATCGTGTCCGCGAGCTTGCCGAACGGATAAGCGGACAGCGCGTAGACGACATTCATTGCCACCATGACCAGCGGAACGAGCGCAATCGGTACGCCGCTGCCCATCGCACGAAGAACCAGAAAAGCCTCGCTGAATCGCGCCAACGCGAAAACAGCGCCTATCCCCACGACCCACCAGTAGTCCAAACCAAGCTCCCTGAGACTCTGCCACCGCACAGGATTGCTTCTTTTGGCGCGAGGCTCGTGCTCAGGCTCCGTGATACCAAACGTCAACAGCGCAACCGCGAGCGCACCGGGAATGACGGCAAGCCAGAAGGCAAGCCGAAAATTATCTGCCCATATCAGCATGATGAGAACGGCCAGCAGCGGTCCGAGGAACGCACCGACCGTATCGAGCGACTGGCGCAGGCCGAAGGCCGCGCCACGCAGGTGCTGCGGCGTGACATCCGCGATGAGTGCATCGCGAGGCGCACCGCGAATGCCCTTGCCGACACGGTCAATGACACGCGCCGTCACCACGACTCCAACCGACGGCGCAATGGCAAAAAGCGGCTTGCTCATTGCGCCGAGCGAATACCCGGCTACGGCGAGCCACTTTCGGTTGCCGAGGTAGTCACTCAGCGTTCCCGAAAACACCTTGACCATCTGGGCCGTGGCCTCCGCGATGCCCTCGATGAGCCCGATCGTGCCGGCGCCGGCGCCAAGGCTTGCCAGCAGAAACATCGGCAGCAGGCTGTGGATGATTTCGGATGAGATGTCCATGAAAAGACTCACACATCCTAGAACCCACACGCTGCGTGGAATCTGCCGGACGACATTGACTTGCGGTTCGTTTCGCATTCGATAGGGATGGCATCAAATAACACGTTCGAACGGCGCAGCCGCATGCGAGCAGCAAGGCAGCCCGCTACGACCGTTGCATCTTATCTGGCATCGCTGAGTCGGATACCCGTCCTCTCACGCCCGAATCGAGTGCACTCCCTGACACACATCAGTGCACACCTTCCCCGCCCCAGGGCAAAAACCTGCCCTTCGCCGCACAAGCTGACGACCAACCCGCGGTATGGCCCCTGGCACACTTCCCGCTTTAAAGAGCGCGCAAGGAGCCGGCGCAACCTCCGGTTCGACAAACAATCTGGAAATGGACGGCTAGGGTTCCGGCCTGCTTCACGCAGGTGCTGGTCCGAGAGCTGTCGACCTCAGGCGAGGTTACACGGCGGGACAAAAGCCCGGGAGAGAACGCGATGTTTGCGCTGCTCCCTGCCGTCGCTAACCGTCCCCTCCGAGGTCAACCCATGTTCAAGCTCGTTCGCTGTCTTGGCATTGCCGCCGTCTCCCTCGCCACCTTCGCCTCGAGCCCCACGTTCGCCGCAGGCCGCAACGACTTCAAGGTCTGCTGGACCATCTACGCCGGCTGGATGCCATGGGGTGAAGCGAAAACCCAGGGCATCGTGTCTAAATGGGCCAGGAAATACGGCATCAATGTCGACGTCGTGCAGCTGAACGACTACGTCGAGTCCATCAATCAGTACACGGCCGGCAAGTTCGACGGCTGCGCGATGACCAACATGGACGCGCTCACGATTCCCGCCTCCGGCGGCGTGGATTCGACGGCCCTGATCGTCAGCGACTACTCGAACGGCAACGACGGCGTGCTGATGAAGGGCAAGGGCAAGCAGATCGCCGACCTGAAGGGCCAACAGATCAACCTCGTGCAGTTCTCCGTCTCCCACTACCTGCTCGCACGCGCGCTCGAAAGCGCTCACATGAGCGAGCGCGACCTCAAGGTCGTGAATACCTCGGATGCCGACATCTCGGGCGCATTCGCGACCCCCACGGTTCACAACGCGGTCACCTGGAATCCGATGCTCGCGGACCTGAAATCGCAGCCGAACGTCAGCGAAGTGTTCGACTCCAGCAAGATCCCCGGCGAAATCATGGACATGATGGTCGTCAACACGAAGACGTTGCAGCAGAACCCCGCCCTCGGCAAGGCGCTGACCGGTGCATGGTTCGAAATGGTCGCGCTGATGCACACCGACTCCGCGGCCAGCACGTCCGCGCTGACCGCGATGGCGAAGGCCTCGGGCACCGACCTCGCCAACTTCAAGGGCCAACTTTCGACGACCGCCCTCTTCTATTCGCCGCAAGCGGCGCTCGACTTCGTCACTAGCGCCGACATGCCGAAGATCATGACGCGCGTCGCGAAGTTCTCTTTCGATCACGGCCTGCTCGGCCAGGACGCGAAGAGCGCGGACGCGGTCGGCATGGCGTTCGACAAGGGCGTCGTCGTCGGCAACAAGAACAACGTCAAGCTGCGTTTCGATCCGACCTACGTCGCGATGGCGGCCGCGGGCAAGCTCTGACACGGACCGTCCAGGCACTCGCCACGGGCTCGCTATCGCGGGCTCGCATCCCAGCTTTCCAACCAGGCGCTCACCATGCGACTCGTCAATCGACATCCGAGCCGGATCGGCGGCTTGATGCTGCTTCTGCTGCCGTTCGTCGTGCTGTTCGCGGTCTACTTCACCGGGTCCTCGATGCGACTCTCGCTCAATCCCGATGACAAGCTGCTGCCGAGCGCGGCGCAAATGAGCGACGCGGTGAAGTCGGCCGCCTTCACCGAGGACAAGCGCACCGGCGAGTATCTGTTGTGGACCGACACGCTGTCGAGCTTGCGGCGGCTCGGCATCGGCCTCGTCGTCAGTGCCGTGATCGCACTGGTGGCTGCAATCGCGACCGGTTCGTTGCCGCTCGTTAGCGCGACGCTCTCGCCATTCATCACCGTGATCTCGATGGTGCCGCCGCTGGCCGTGCTGCCGGTCCTGTTCATCGTGTTCGGGCTCGACGAGTTGTCGAAGGTCGTGCTGATCGTCGTCGGCATCACGCCAGTGATCATTCGCGATCTGCATGCTCGCGCCCGCGAGATTCCGGTCGAGCTGTGGGTCAAGGCGCAGACGCTCGGCGCCACCAGCTGGACGCTGATTCTGCGTCTGGTGCTGCCGCAACTGCTGCCGCGTCTGCTAGTGGCGACGCGTCTTTCTCTCGGCGCGGCGTGGCTCTTTCTGATCGCCGCCGAAGCGATCGCGTCGACCGATGGCCTCGGCTACCGCATCTTTCTCGTGCGCCGCTATCTGTCGATGGATCTGATCCTGCCGTACGTCGCGTGGATCACGCTGCTCGCATGGCTCACCGACGAACTGCTGCGCCGGATCACGCAATGGTGCTTCCCGTGGTACGGAGGCGCGCGATGATCGAAGTCCGCAACGTCTGGAAAGAATACGGCGACCAGGTCGTGCTCGAGCGTTTGAATCTGACCGTCAAGGAAGGCGAGTTCTGTTCGATGGTCGGCGCGTCCGGCTGCGGCAAGTCGACGTTTCTGCGCCTGCTGCTGGGTCAGGAGCGCGCGACGCGCGGCGAGATCCTGCTGGACGGCAAACCGCTGCCCGCCGAACCGGACAGACATCGCGGCGTCGTGTTTCAACGCTACTCGGTGTTCGACCATCTGAGCGTGTTGCGCAACGTGATGCTGGGGCTGGAGCTTCCACAAGCAAAGTTCACCGGCCGGCTATTCGGTGCCCGTCGGCGCGTGGCGCAAGACGAGGCAGCGGCCATGCTCGAGCGGGTCGGGCTGGGCGCTGCGTTGAACAAGTTTCCGCAGCAGTTGTCGGGCGGCATGCAGCAACGCCTCGCGATCGCGCAGGCGCTGACGATGAAGCCTCGCGTGCTGCTGCTCGACGAACCGTTCGGCGCGCTCGACCCCGGCATCCGCAAGGACATGCATGAGCTGCTCTCCGGCCTGTGGCGCGAAGCGAAGCTCACGATTTTCATGGTCACGCATGACCTGAAAGAAGGCTTCACGTTGGGAAGCCGCGTGCTGGTTTTCGACAAGGTGCGCGTCGACCCGCAGGCGCCGGGCGCCTATGGCGCGCGCATCACCTACAACATTCCGCTCGACCATAGCCGCGATTCCATGTCCGCCGTGCATATCGCCGAGGCAGCCGTGCGAGGCGCATCGCATATCGAACTGGTCTCCGACTGAAGGGAACTCAGGTATGAACTCAGATACGACCTTATTGCTTGAAGAAACCGTTCCAGGTGGCGGTCATACATCGCTGATCGTCAAGCGCGGTCAATCGCTGCGCGTTACCGACCTGCGCGGCGGCGCGAACGTCAGCGTGATGATGGTCAATGCGACGGAAAAGAGCGAACGGCTCAATCTGCCAGATTCGTTGAAGTGCCAGCACACGGCCAGGCTCACGGTCGGGCACTGCCTGTACTCCGACATGGGCCGCGTGCTTGCCGCGATCGTCGCGGATACCTGTGGCTGGCACGACAGCATCGGCGGTGTGTCGAATGCCGGCGAGGTCCGCGAACGATACGGCGCAGGCCGCTACCAGGAGCTGCGCAACGCGTTCTATCGCAACGGCACGGACAACCTGCTCGTCGAAATGGGCAAGTGGGGACTCGGCATCACTGACCTGCTGATGACGCTCAATCTGTTCAGCCGTGTCGATGTCAGCGACGACGGCGTTCTCAGTTTCTTGCCAGGAAACTCAAAAGCCGGCAACCACGTCGAGCTCTACGCACCGATGAACACACTCGTCGTGCTCACCGCGATCCAGCACCCGCTCGACCCGAACCCCGAGTACGCACCGAGGCCGGTCAAGCTCGAATTGAGCGACGCGCGGCCCGAGGTCGCCGAAGTTTGCCGCACCGCATGCGAAGAGAACGCACGCGGTTTCATCAACACAGAACGCTTCTTTCTTTGAGCGAAGGCCACGCTTATGACCAGCACGCTTATCGTCAGCGACAAACGTCCGGAAACCTCGGTCTATCGCGAGACACTCGCCGCGGGCGAGCCGTGGCTTCACGAGGTGAAGGCCGGGCAAACGCTGCGCATCGTCGATCTCGAAGGCAACCAGGCGGTCGACACGCTGTTCTACAGCCTCGCCGATCCGCGCGAGCGCTTCGACCCTCAACGCACGTTGCGCCGGCAAAAGAGCCTCTACCTGACGACGGGCTCGGTGCTGTACTCGAACCTCGGCAACCCGATGCTGACGATCGTCGCCGACACGTGCGGCCGCCACGATACGCTCGGCGGCGCCTGCGCGCAGGAGAGCAACACGGTGCGCTACGCACTGGAGAAGCGCTACATGCACAGCTGCCGCGACAACTTCCTGCGTGCCTGCGCTCACGACGGCCGCCTGTCGAAGCAGGACATCGGCGCGAACGTCAACTTCTTCATGAACGTGCCGGTCACGGCCACGGGCGGGCTCAGCTTCGAAGACGGCATTTCTGCGCCGGGCAAATACGTCGAATTGCGCGCGGAGATGGACGTGATCGTACTGATCTCCAACTGCCCGCAGCTGAACAATCCGTGCAACGCCTACAACCCGACGCCCGCGGAGCTGCTGATATGGAATTGAAGCGCATCCGCCACTGGCTTTTTCTCCTGATGCTGGTTCGCTCGGGCCGGTACTTCAGCCGTACGCGCGAAGAACTGACCCAGACGCATCGCTGACGCGACTTCGGCCGTGGACGACCACGGCCGGCCATTCCCACGGCGGGACGGCCCGCCTCCGAATCAACACACCCTTCCATGTTCGAGAAGATTCTGATCGCCAATCGCGGCGCTATTGCGTGCCGCATTCTCAGGACGTTGCGCGAACTCGACGTCACCGGCGTCGCCATCTATGCGGAAGCCGACCGAGCGAGCCGCCACGTCAGCGAAGCGCCTGTCGCGCATGGGCTCGGCGAGGGTCCGGCCGCGCTGACTTATCTCGACGTGGACAAGATCCTCGCGATTGCGCGTCGCGAAGGCGTGCAGGCGATCCATCCTGGCTACGGCTTCTTATCGGAGAACGCGGCCTTCGGCGAAGCCTGCGAAGCGGCCGGCATCGCGTTCATCGGACCGACACCCGCGCAGCTTCGCGCATTCGGCCTCAAGCACACGGCCCGCGAAATCGCGGCCAACGAAGGGGTGCCGATGCTCGAAGGCACCGGGCTGCTCGCGGACTTGCCGGCGGCGCTCGCGGCGGCACAGGGCATCGGCTATCCGGTGATGCTGAAGAGCACCGCGGGCGGCGGCGGCATCGGCATGCGGGTGTGCTGGAACGCCGCCGAACTCCGCGCCCATTTCGATGCCGTGAAGCGCCTCGGCGAGAACAATTTCAGCGATGCCGGCGTGTTTCTGGAGAAGTACATCGAACGGGCGCGGCATCTGGAAGTGCAGGTATTCGGCGATGGCAAAGGCGACGCGCTCGCGCTTGGCGTGCGTGACTGTTCGGTGCAGCGGCGCAATCAGAAGGTGCTCGAGGAAACTCCCGCCCCTTGCCTGCCGGACGGCATTCAGGCCGCGCTCGGCGAGGCAGCGGTCAAGCTCGCGAAAGCCGTCGACTATCGCTCCGCCGGCACCGTCGAATTCGTGTACGACAGCGCTGCCGAACAGTTCTACTTCCTCGAAGTCAATACGCGTCTGCAGGTCGAGCACGGCGTCACCGAACAGGTGTGGGGCGTCGACCTCGTGCGTTGGATGATCGAACTGGCGGCCGGCACGCTCGCGCCGCTGAAGGAGCTGGCGGCGAGTCTAACGCCGCGAGGGCACGCGATCCAGGCGCGACTCTACGCGGAAGATCCGGGGCGTGATTTCAAACCGAGTCCGGGCCTCTTGACCGATGTCGCGTTTCCGCACGCTGACGGGCGCGCATTGCGCATCGATACATGGATCGAGGCAGGTTGCGAGGTGCCGCCGTACTTCGACCCGATGCTCGCGAAAGTGATCGCGTGGTCGCCGACTCGCGATGAAGCGCGCGATGCGCTCGACGATGCGCTGTGCAACACCCGCCTCTACGGCGTCGAGACCAATCGCGACTATCTGCGCCAGATTCTGCGCGACCGGCCGTTTGCGTCGGGCGAACCGTGGACTCGATGTCTCGAAGGGCTCAGGTATCGGGCCAGCACGGTCGAAGTCGTCAGCGGCGGCACGCAGACGACGGTGCAGGACTATCCCGGCCGCCTGGGCTACTGGGCAGTCGGCGTCCCGCCGTCGGGGCCGATGGACGACCGGGCGATGCGGCTCGGCAATCGCCTGCTCGGCAATGCGGCCGACGCCGCCGCTCTCGAAGTCACGATGAGCGGGCCGACGCTGCGCTTCAACACGGATGCCGTGGTCGCCATCACCGGCGCGCAGATTCCGGTGCTGCTCGACGATGTCGCTCAGCCGCTGAACACGAGCCTCCATGTGCCGGCGGGTTCGACGCTCGCGCTCGGCACGATACGCGGCGCGGGCGCGCGCGCTTATCTGTGCGTGCGCGGCGGCTTCGACGTCGCACTGTATCTCGGCAGCCGCAGCACCTTTACGCTCGGCCAGTTCGGCGGACATGGCGGCCGCGCGATCCGCGCGGGCGACGTGCTGCATCTTTATCCGCTCGACGATGCGCAGGCCGGCGCGGCGCTCGTCAACGCGCCGACGCTCGACGGCGTGCGCACCCTTCGCGTGATCTATGGCCCGCACGGCGCACCCGAATACTTCAGCGCCCGCTATATCGCGCAGTTGCTCGACACCGAGTGGGAGGTTCACTTCAACTCCAGCCGTACCGGCGTGCGCCTGATCGGACCGAAACCCGAGTGGGCGCGCGAGGACGGCGGCGAGGCTGGACTGCATCCGTCGAACATTCACGATAATCCGTACGCGATCGGCGCCGTCGACTTCACCGGCGACATGCCCGTGATTCTCGGACCCGACGGCCCGAGTCTCGGCGGCTTCGTCTGTCCGGTGACGATCATCGAGGCGGACCTCTGGCAGATCGGCCAGTTGAAAGCAGGCGACAAGATCCGCTTCGCGCCCGTCGAAGTCGAAGAAGCGCGTGAGGCTGCGCGTGAGCGTGGTCGGGAACTGGAGAGCCTCGAGATTGCGCCGGGTGCGCCGAGCGAAAGAAGAGCATCGCTGACGTCGCCGATCGTGCTCGATACCGGGGCGGACCGCGACAGACTCGTCGCACGTGTATCCGGCGACACACATCTGCTGCTCGAAATCGGTCCAGCGGAGCTCGATCTCGTGGCACGGTTTCGCGGACATGCGCTGATGCAGTCCCTCGAAGCGCAGCATCTGACTGGCGTCATCGATCTCACGCCGGGCATCCGTTCGCTGCAGATCCACTATCTGCCCGAGGATCTGCCGCTCGCCAGGTTGCTCGACATCGTCGCGCGGGCGTGGGACGAGGTCTTGTTGCACAAGGATCTGCGCGTGCCATCGCGGGTCGTTCATCTGCCGCTGTCATGGGACGACCCCGCGTGCCAGCTCGCGATCGAAAAATATATGACCACCGTGCGCAAGAACGCGCCGTGGTGCCCGAGCAACCTCGAATTCATTCGCCGCATCAACGACCTCGACTCCATCGACGGGGTCAGGCAAATCGTCTTCGATGCAAGCTATCTGGTAATGGGCCTCGGCGACGTGTACCTCGGCGCACCCGTCGCGACACCGCTCGACCCTCGTCACCGGCTGGTCACGACAAAATACAACCCGGCCCGTACGTGGACCGCGGAGAACTCGGTCGGCATCGGCGGCGCTTATCTGTGCGTGTATGGCATGGAAGGGCCTGGCGGCTACCAATTCGTCGGCCGCACGTTGCAGATGTGGAATCGCTACCGCGAAGTCGCGGATTTCGCCGGACAGCATTATTTGCTGCGCTTCTTCGACCAGATTCGTTTCTACGAAGTATCGGCCGACGAACTGTTGCGCATCCGCGCGGACTTTCCGCTTGGGCGTTTTCCGTTGCGGATCGAAGAGTCCGAGCTTTCGTTGCCGGACTATCAGGCGTTTCTCGCTAGCGAATCCGCCAGCATCGAGCAGTTCCGTTCAAGGCAGCAGGCGGCCTTCCAGGCCGAGCGCGAGCGGTGGCGTGAAGCGGGCACCTCGGAAGTCACGTTAGAGACGCCGGTCACCGAAGACACTCAGTTAGCTCCGCTTCACGACGGCGAAGTCGCCGTGGACAGCGAGATCGCGGGGAGCCTCTGGCAAGTCAAGGTGAAAACCGGCGACGCGGTCGACGCGGGCGACGTGCTGCTCATCATCGAGTCGATGAAGATGGAAATCTCGGTGTGTGCGCCGTGCGCCGGAACGGTCGGCGAGATCTACGTGGCGCCGGGTTCGCCCGTGCGCGCGGGGCAACGCGTCGCCGTCGTCGAACGTCACTAATTATCTGGACGCAAACCATGTCTTCATTCTCGTCATTCGATCTTCGCCTCCCGACACTTCGCTGCGCATACCGTGATGGAACGCTCACGCCGCGCAGGCTCGTCGCTGAACTGCTCGAAAAAGCTGCGGTGCTCAATCCATCGTTCAATCTGTTCATCCATCTTCTGACCGAAGATGAAGTCGCGCCCTACCTCGACTGGCTCGACACGCAGGAGGTCGAAAGCCTGCCGCTCTATGGCGTTCCGTTCGTGATCAAGGACAACATCGATCTCGCCGGCATTCAGACGACCGCCGCGTGCCCCGCGTTCGCGTACACGCCGTCGCGATCGGCGAGCGTCGTTGCGCAATTGATCGCGCTCGGCGCAGTACCGCTCGGCAAAGCCAATCTCGACCAGTTTGCGACCGGTCTGAACGGCACCCGGTCGCCGTATGGCAAGTGTCGCAATAGCGTGCATCCCGACTATCCGTCGGGCGGCTCGAGCGCGGGGTCGTCACTCGCGGTCGCGCTCGGCGTCGCCAGTTTCGCGCTCGGGACCGACACGGCCGGTTCCGGTCGCGTGCCTGCCGCGCTGAACAATCTCGTCGGTCTCAAGCCGACTAAAGGCCTGCTGTCCACCGCGGGTGTGGTGCCCGCGTGCCGCACGCTCGATTGCGTCACGTTCTTCACGGCGACGGCGGAAGAAGCGAGCGAGTTGCTTGCGTTGAGCGCGCATCCCGACCCTCGCGATGCCTACAGCCGCGCGAATCCGCAATGGAATACGGCACGCGCGTTTGGCAAGCCCACGGCGTTCAGGTTCGGCGTGCCGGCGCAACTGGAATTCGCCGGCTGTTCCGAGAGCCCCGGGCTGTTCGCGAAGGTGCGCGCGTTGCTCGAAGAAGCAGGTGGCGAGGCTGTCGAAATCGACTTCACGCCATTTGTCGAGGCCGCCAATCTGCTCTATCAGGGGCCGTGGGTGGCCGAGCGTTACAGCGTGGCGGGCGAGTTGATGACGCAGAAACCCGCTGCGGTTTTGCCCGTCATTCGCGACGTGTTGGCGAAGGCACCCGGCGCGAGCGCGGTCGAGCTGTTTCGCGCGCAGTACCGCTTGCAGGAATTGAAGGCCCTCTGCGATGCGTCGATCGATTCACTCGATTTCGTTCTGACGCCGACGTATCCGCGTGCCGTGACCCTCGACGAGTTGGAGCGCGACCCCATTGGTCCGAACTCCCTGCTCGGCTATTACACGAACTTCATGAATCTGCTGGACTATGCCGCCGTCGCTACGCCGACCGGTTTCATGAAAAATGGTCTGCCCTGGGGCGTGACCGTCTTTGGCCGCGCGTTCACTGACCAGTATCTGTTGGGTGTGGCCGACCTGCTGCAACGAAAGAGCGGCGTGCACTGCGTCGGAGGCGTAACCGTCGAGCCGGAGCCGCGCGGCGAACGATGCGCGGCGAGTCACGATCGCATGCGGATCGCGGTCTGCGGCGCACACATGCAAGGTTTGTCCCTCAACCGCGATCTGCTTGCCCGACGCGCGCGGCTCTTGCAGGCCACTCAGACTGCCGCGCAATACCGGTTGTCGGCGCTGCCGGCGTCGGCGGACGGCACGAGGCGTCCAGGTCTGTGGCGCGTCACCGATGGCGGCGCAAAAATTGCTGTCGAAGTGTGGGAAATGCCCAGCGCGGAGTTCGGCTCGTTTATTTCGACCGTTCCTTCTCCGCTGGTTCTGGGGAAGGTCGAACTCGTCGACGGTTCGTGGGTTTCCGGTTTCCTCTGCGAGCCGTATGGCGTGCAGTCGGGAACCGATATCTCGGAGTTTGGCGGATGGCGAGCATGGCTTGCCAGCGAGCATTGCGCGAGTTTCTGATGGAACGAACGATGAGCAGCGGCGTCGCAGGGTATGGGCAGTGAAGCGCCGCGGGTTTTGTTGGCACCTCCTCTATTGAGAGAATAGCGTCACGAGCAAGCCTGGCAGGTTCTCTTCTAGGGGTTCTAACGCGCGCCTACGATGCAGGACCTGACAGGCTTCCTTCCAGAATCGCAATTCCGTCGCAACTTCGAGAGGTTCCTTAATGACGCTCCGCACCGTCGCGCTCGCCGCAACCACCACTGCGCTCACGCTCGCCGGCACGACCGCCGCCCTCATCGCACAAGCTCAAACGCCGAGCACCGCCGACAGTCAATGGCGCGCCAGTTCCACCATGCTCGCGACGCTGCTGCAGGACGGCTACAAGATTGTCGCCGTGGTCAACAAGGGTCCCGCCGACACGATCTTCGTGCAGCGCGATCAGAGCGCGTTCAAATGCATCGATCCGCAACAGCCGGATGCAAAAGCAAAAACGTCGGTGGCGCCGGGCTGTTACGAGCTGGTACCGCCGAGCGGCGCCACGCCGGCGTCGGAATCCAAATAACGTGATTTGAAGCGCGAGCTCAACGTAGCCCCGGCTCGCGCGAAAGACTTCGGCGTCGCGCCAACACCGCGACGCTTCAGCGATCCACGAGCCGGCTCAGATTGCCGCGCACCCGCTGCAGCAGCGCGATCAACTGCGCCGCTTCTTCATCGCTGAAACCATTGAGCGCTTCGAGCGCGACCTCGTCGCCGACCTTACGCGCCTTGCCGAGCGTGCGCTCAGCCTTCGGCGTCATGCGCACCTGGCGCTCGCGGCGATCCTGCGGATTCGCGGTCCGCTCGATCCAGCCGCCCTCCTCCATCCGGTCGAGCAGCCGGCCCGCCGAGATCGGCGCGACCTCGAGCAGATCCGCCAGCCGGGCCTGATTGATGTCGCCGTAGTGGCCGAGATAGGCCAGCACGCGACACTGCGCGCGCGTCAGATCGACCGACGACCTCGCGAGATCGTCAAAACGCTTGCCCGTCAGCCGGCCGACGTCGGAGATCAGAAAGCCGAAGCGCTCTTCGAATTGGGTTTTCATGCGCGAATTATACGGAAGCGCTTCGGCGTACAGCGCGACTGCGTATGCGTTCTATCCTCAGCACAACTCCCGATAGCGCCAACCCGTATTGACGATATACTAAGCATGCTTACTATATCGGTCCTCCCCATCGTTCATGTCTTCCGCCTCCACGCCGGCGAGCGCCACTGAGCTGCTCAACCGGCCGATGATCACGATCTCGATCATGCTTGCGACGCTGATCCAGACGCTCGACAGCACGATCGCCAACGTGGCGCTGCCGCATATGCAAGGCACGCTGTCCGCGTCGCAGGACGAGATCACGTGGGTGCTGACCTCCTATATCGTCGCCGCCGCGATCGCCACGCCGCTCACCGGCTGGCTGGCGGATCGCCTCAGCGTGAAGCGGCTGCTGCTGATCGCGATCGGCGGCTTCACGGTGTCTTCCGCGTTGTGCGGACTCTCCGAGACGCTGTCGCAGATCGTCGTGTCGCGTCTGTTGCAAGGGATCTTCGGCGCGTCGCTGGTGCCGCTGTCGCAATCGATCCTGCTCGACATCAACCCGCGCGAAAAGCAGGGCCAGGCGATGGCCGTGTGGGGCATGGGCGTGATGGTCGGGCCGATTCTCGGTCCGACGCTCGGCGGCTGGCTCACCGATAGCTACAACTGGCGCTGGGTGTTCTTCATCAACGTGCCGATCGGCGCGTTCGCGCTGTTCGGCGTCGCGACCTTCCTGCCGACGCGCGAGCCGAAACACGACGTGAAGTTCGACGCGTTCGGCTTCATCACGCTCGGCCTCGCGATCGGCGCGTTGCAGGCGATGCTCGATCGCGGCGAGCAGCTCGACTGGTTTTCGTCGACCGAGATCGTGATCGAGGCGCTCGTCGCGGCAATCAGCTTCGCGTTTTTTCTGGTCCACACGGCCACGGTCGGCGAGCGCTCGTTTTTCAAGTACAAGTTATTGAAGGACCCGAACTTCGCGACCGGCATCTTCTTCATCTTCGTGATCGGCGCGGTGATGTACGCGACCCGCGCGCTGCTGCCGCCGATGCTGCAAAATCTGATGGGCTATCCGGTCGCGACCACGGGACTCGTCACCGCGCCTAGCGGCGCCGGCACGATGGTCGCGATGCTGATCGCCGGCCGGCTGCTGAAGCGCGTCGACGCGCGGCTGCTGCTGCTCTGCGGCTTCCTGATTTCGGCGTTCGCGCTTTGGCAGATGATGCAGTACACGATCGTGCTATCGGCATCGGACATCGTGTGGCCCGGCGTGATCCAGGGCTTCGGACTCGGCCTCGTGTTCGTGCCGCTGTCCACGCTGACGTTCTCGACGCTGTCGCCGGAGCTGCGCGCGGACGGCACCGCGACTTATAGCCTGATGCGCAATATCGGCAGCAGTATCGGCATTTCGATCGTGCAGACGCTGATGACGCGCAACACGCAGATCTCGCACGCGGACCTCGCTGCGAACGTCACCGCGTTCAATCCGGCGCTCCAGTCGATGCTCAACAGCGGCTCGAACTATGACATTGCGGCGCTGAATGCGTCGATCACGCAGCAGGCCACGATGATCGCGTATCTGAACGACTTCAAGCTGATGTTCGTGGCGACGCTGCTGGTCATCCCTCTGTTGCTGCTGATCCGGCCGTCGCACAAGGCACCGGACGCGTCGGTCGCGCATGCGGCGATGGATTGACGCCGTCCGCCTCAGCCTTCGATTCGCCCGCGCGTCACGCCGAGCAATGACGCCATCGCCGCGTACGCCGCGGCGGCATCGCGGGCGCGAATCGCGTCGAACACCGCCGTGTGCTCGGCGAGCGACGCGTTGAACACATCGGCGCGTTTCGCATTGAGCCGCAATTGTGCCTCGAGCGTGCGCTCGATCAGCGCGCCAAGCGGGATCAGCAGTTCGTTGCTGCACGCGGTGAGCACGCACAGGTGGAACTGCAGATCCGCGCGCACCCATTCGTCGACGTTGCGCGCCGCCACCATCGCGGTATGCGCGGCCGCAAGCGCACCCAACGTGTCGACGGTGTGCGCGGCGGCTGCGAGGCCGGCGGCATAAGGCTCGACCATCTCGCGCATTTCCTGCAGCTTGAGCGCGAACGCCATCGGCTCGGCGACGCGCGAATACCAGTCGAGCAGATCGGCATCGAGCAGATTCCACGCGGACTTGACCCGCACGCGCGTACCCACGCGCGGCCGCGATTCGATCAGCCCTTTCGACGTCAACGTGCGCAGCGCCTCGCGCAGCACCGTGCGGCTCACGCCGAACATCTCCATTAACTCGGCTTCGCGAGGCAGGATCGACTCCGGCGCATAGTCGCCGCGCAGAATCGCGGTCGCCAGCAGTTGGGCGACTCGCCCGTGCAGATCGTGCGGAATGGTTTTCTCCTCGCGGTTGATGATCCCGTCGCGCAACGCGCGCGGTAAGTCGGCCACATCTCACCACTATGTGGCAAATAATACTATTAATAGTATTTTAATGCGGTTTTGTTGTAGCATGGAATTCCCCGAAATTTTGCATGCCCGCAGACCTGCTTTGCATGGGTTCGGAGTAAGCGCCAAAGCGCCAACTTCGATCGACACCGGAGACACATACCATGAAAATCACCAAGCTCGAAACCTTCATCGTCCCGCCGCGCTGGTGCTTCCTCAAGATCGAGACCGACGAGGGCATCGTCGGTTGGGGCGAGCCGGTGGTGGAAGGCCGCGCGCATACGGTCGCCGCGGCCGTCGAGGAACTGTCCGATTATCTGATCGGCAAGGACCCGCTGTTGATCGAGGATCACTGGCAGGTGATGTACCGCGCGGGCTTCTATCGCGGCGGCCCGATCACGATGAGCGCGATCGCCGGCGTCGATCAGGCGCTGTGGGACATCAAGGGCAAGCATCACGGCGTGCCGGTGCATGCGCTGCTCGGCGGCCAGGTGCGCGACAAAATCAAGGTGTACTCGTGGATCGGCGGCGATCGTCCGAGCGATGTCGCGAACAACGCACGCGCGGTGGTCGAGCGCGGCTTCAAGGCCGTCAAGATGAACGGCTCGGAAGAGCTGCAGATCATCGACACCTTCGACAAGGTGCAAGGCGTGATCAACAACGTCGCGGCGGTGCGCGAGGCGGTCGGGCCGAACATCGGAATCGGCGTGGACTTCCACGGCCGCGTGCATAAGCCGATGGCGAAAGTGCTCGCCAAGGAACTCGACCCGTACAAGCTGCTGTTCATCGAAGAGCCGGTGCTGTCGGAAAACGCCGAGGCGCTGCGCGACATCGTCAATCAGACCAACACGCCGATCGCGCTCGGCGAGCGTCTTTATTCGCGCTGGGACTTCAAGCACATCCTGTCGGGCGGCTACGTCGACATCATCCAGCCGGACGCGTCGCACGCGGGCGGCATCACCGAGTGCCGCAAGATTGCCGCGATGGCGGAAGCCTACGACGTCGCGCTCGCGCTGCATTGCCCGCTCGGCCCGATCGCGCTCGCAACCTGTCTGCAGATCGACGCGGTCAGCTACAACGCGTTCATCCAGGAACAGAGCCTCGGCATCCACTACAACAAGGGCAATGACCTGCTCGATTACATCAAGAATCCGCAAGTCTTCAAGTACGAAGACGGCTTCGTGACGATTCCGCAGGGCCCCGGACTCGGCATCGAGGTCAACGAAGAGAAGGTGCGCGAAATGGCGAAGGTCGGTCACCGCTGGCGCAATCCGGTGTGGCGTCACGAGGACGGCAGCGTCGCCGAATGGTGATCTGAACACCTGAACGAAACAGGCGGAATGCCGCCGGCGGGCCACGTGACACTCGGGCCGTCGCAGTAACGTAACATCCCGGACCAGGCGGCCCGAACCGGCGTTCGAGCGCTGCCGCCCCGACCTGCATCACTCCCCGCCGAGCCTTATCCCGCCTGGCTTTCGCGACGTTTGTTCGGTATCGGACATACGTATGGCCTGCTCCTTGCTGAAATGCATGCCAACAACGCATGCAGCGAGGAGCACCATGGGCGAATTCCTTCCCGACTATCTGATCCGCGAACAGGCGGCGGTCGGCGCGCTGGTTGCGTTCGGCGTGCTGCGCATCATCGGCGCGATGCTCGCGTACGAGCGCGGATGGAACATCTCGGTGGTCGGGAAATGCTTTATCGCCGCGGCGGTGCTGTACTGCCTGCCGCAGATCTTCGATCTGCTCACGCAGATGGTCGGCTCGCACGCGGCCGGCGCCGAACTCGAAGGCAAGGCCGCGGGCTGCGCGATCGCGTTGTTCTGCGCGCCGATTCTCGGTCATCGCCTCGGCTTCGAGTAAGCGGGCTTCGCAGTGCGGCGCTTTTTTACGCGGCGCGCATCCGCGGGTGCTGTCGTAGAACTGACGCACGATGGACGCGCGCGGCCGTCGCGCATCCATCGCCGATTGATCAATCGCCTATGCCGCGCCGCGCGTTCAGCCGAGCGCAGCGAACGCCGGCACGGTGTGTGACAACGCGGCCGCGACGACGAACACGCCGATCATCACGAGCGCTTCCAGATACATCACGTTGACAAAGGTGTGCGCATCCATCGTCGATGCGGTGCGACGCAGGCGTGGCAGCGCCGATGTGCGGTTCAGCGCGCCGAGCACCAGCGCGAGCGCGACCAGCACGAGCTTCAACGTCAGCACATGACCCCACGTGCTCGCCTGAATCGCTTCGAACGAACTGCCCGAGTCGCGCACCGCATTGAAGACGCCCGACAGCAACACCAACGCGACCGCGACGATCGACACGTTCGACACCTGGGTCGCCGTGCGGATCAGCATGCCCCGCGCGGTGGATGCCCCGAGCGCCGGCAGCACCGCCAGGCCGGCGGCCATCGCGAGTCCGCCCCATACGCTCGTTGCGAGCACGTGCAGCGTCTGCATGCCGATCGCGGCCGACACGACGCCGGCATCGGCCGCATGACCGAGCGACGCCTTACCCGCCGCGATCACCAGCACCGCGAGCCACAGCAGCGTATTGCGCAGCATGCCCGTGCCATGGCTCAGCGCGGTGCCGAGCAGCACCAGTGCGCCGCCGAACGCGACGCTCCAGCCATAGCCGACATGCGTTTGCGTCAGCACCGTCGGCACCACGCCGAACGCCGCGGACAACGCGACACCGCTCATCGACGCCGCCTGATACAGGAGCCAGCCGAGATCCGCGAGCACCAGCACGATGGTGGCCGCGAGCATCGAGCGTTGCGCGCGCATCGAGCCGGGACGCGCCGGTGAAGTGCCCTGGAGTCCGTCCCTCGCGAGCCATGCGCCGAGTAGCGCCGAGCCGACGGCGAAGCCGAACGAGACGTTCATGAGCGCGGCCATTGCGACCTGCCCGATCCACAGTCCGTCGAAGTTCATTTGACGTTGAACGCGAAGTCGCCATGGGTACGATGGCCGTCGGTGGCCACCGCGATCCAGTGCACCGCATAGCGGCCGCTCGTCAACTGAGGCAGCGCGAGGTGCATCACGCGGGCGTCCGCGCTATCGACCGTCGACGCGCCCGGCGTCGCGGGCTTGCCGTTTGCATCGGCGAGTGTGATCTTGCTGAATGCGGGCTCGAGCGGCTCGGTGAAATGGAGCGTCAGGTCGGTAGGCGCGACGGCGTCGGCGTTCGCGGCCGGCACGCTCGAGATCAGATGCGCATGCGCGAACGCGGTGGACGACATGGCCAGCGCCACCGCGCCGGACATCAACGCTCGCAGCGTCGACGAGGAGAAATCGAATAGCTTCATATAGCCCGATAGCGGATGAGAACGAACGGAACATAGCCGGGCCGGCAAGGCGCATCGTCTGCACGACGGCCGGCGAGCCCGGAAGTGTACGCTTCGATGGTGCGCGCGGGGATCGGTTCAACCCGGCTTGATCGAATGCGTCACGCGGCATCACGCTTGCGGCCGCGACGCCGTGATTGTTTTTTGAGGCAAAGACGTCGACCACGATCCGTGACGCAACCAAGGTCCGAAACCGGCATAACGCGACACACTGTCGCATGGCGGTCACACCTGGAACCGTCTCTAATGCGGCAAATAGTCACTACTACCCTTCGATGATAGAATGCTGCGTCGCCGCAGCGACGGCTGTCCTTCACACCGAGCCGCCCGAAGTTCGGTCAGGTCCCCGATTCTGATGGAGTTACGCGTGTCTTCAAGACGCCTCTTCCGCCCGTTGCTTGCCCTTCTGTTGATCGGCACCGCGGGTGTCTATAGCGCAGCGAAAGCGCAGACTCAACCGAAGGCCCCCGACACGATGGAAGCACGCGTGCAAGGCTGCACGGCCTGCCACGGCTCGCATGGGCAAGGTACCGACAACGACTACTTCCCACGCCTCGCGGGCAAGCCGGCGGGATATCTGTTCAATCAGTTGCAGAACTTCCGTGAAGGGCGCCGCAGGTACCCGCCGATGAACTACCTCGTCACGTATCTCTCCGACGACTACCTGCATCAGATCGCCACTTTCTTCTCGCAACAGCGCCCGCCGTATCCGACGCCGGCCAAGCCGACGGTCTCGGCCGCCACGCTCGCGCGCGGTGAGCAGATCGTGCTGCACGGCGATGCGAACAAGCAGGTGCCCGCTTGCGCGGCCTGCCACGGCAAGGCGCTGACCGGTATGGAACCGGCAATCCCGGGTCTCGTCGGCCTGCACGCCGACTACATCAGCGCGCAGCTGGGCTCATGGCGCTCGGGCACGCGTCGCGCGATCGCGCCGGACTGCATGCACACCATCGCCACGCGCCTCAGCGACGAAGACGTGAACGCCGTCGCGGCCTGGCTTTCCATGCAGCAGGCTCCGCAAAACCCCGTGCCGGCTCCGGCCCGCTCCTTGAAGACTCCGCTTGCCTGCGGCAGCGAACCGCAATAAGGCGCCGGGAGAGACATTCAAATGAAACGCAAGTCTTTGTTCGCCCTCTCGGCAGTCGTCGTGGTCGCGGCCGCCGCACTCGTTCCCGTCCTGTGGTCGGGCGGCGACAATCTGCATAGCAGCGGCGCAGCCGTGGCGGCAACGCCCGCGGACCAGGCCGACCTGATCAAGAAGGGCGAGTACCTCGCCCGCGCCGGCGACTGTATCGCCTGCCACACGGTGCGCGGCGGCCTGCCGTTCGCGGGCGGCCTGCCCATGGCTACGCCGTTCGGCACGATGTTCACGCCGAACATCACGCCGGACGACCAGTACGGCATCGGCAAGTGGACCCAGGACGACTTCTATCGCGCGATGCACACCGGCCGCTCGAAGGACGGCAGCCTGCTTTATCCGGGCTTCCCGTTCACGAGCTACACGAAGGTCACGCGCGCGGACTCCGACGCGATCTACGCGTACCTGCGCTCGGTCGCGCCGGTCAACGTGCCGAGCCGTCCGCACGAACTGAAATTCCCGTTCAACCAGCGCAACATGCTGATCGGCTGGCGCACGCTGTTCTTCCGTGAAGGCGAGTTCAAGCCGGATCCGACCAAGTCGGTCGAATGGAACCGCGGTGCGTATCTGGTCGAAGGCCTTGGTCACTGCGGCATGTGCCACACGTCGATCAATGCGATGGGCGCCCCGGTCAGCTCGGCCGCGTTCGCGGGCGGCCTGATTCCGCTGCAGAACTGGTATGCGCCGTCGCTGACGTCGAACCGCGAAGCCGGCCTCGGCGACTGGGACCTCAAGGACATCGCCGACCTGCTCAAGACCGGCGTGTCGAGCCGCGGTGCGGTGTTCGGTCCGATGGCCGAAGTGGTTCACAACAGCCTGCAGTATCTGTCGACCGAAGACATCAACGCGATGGCGACGTACCTGAAGACGATTCCGCAGAAGAGCGAAGCACCGGAACCGCTGCAGCTCGAAACCTCGGAAAAATTCGGCGGCGAACTGCTGAAGCAAGGTCAGAAGATCTACGCTGACAACTGCGCGAAGTGCCATGAGGAAAACGGTCTCGGCCGGCCGCCTGCATTCCCGCCGCTCGCGAACAACCAGTCGATCCAGATGCCGTCGGCGGTCAACCCGATCCGCATGGTGCTGAACGGTGGTTATCCGCCGAGCACGGAGGGGAACCCGCATCCGTATGGCATGCCGCCGTTCGCGCAAGCTCTGTCGAATCAGGAAGTGGCAGCGGTCGTGACGTACATCCGTATGTCCTGGGGCAACCACGGCACGGCCGTGTCGCCGCAGCAGGTGGCCGATTTGCGTTCGGCGCCGCTCGACTAAGCAGGGTTCGATGCACCCCGGGCGCGGCCTGCGAAATTCGCGGCCGCGCCCTTCGTTTTTTCAGGACCGGTATCATGTGGGCCTGTTTGTGTTGGTGGTCACCCTCGCGGGACCGTGCAGGAGGAAAGAGTTGTGCCCTTCGGTGAGCGTTTGAATAGCATTACCCATCTCGTCGGCGCCGTGCTGTCGGTGGTGGGGCTGGCGGCGCTCGTCACGATGGGCGCGCTCGCCGGCGACGCGTACAAGGTCGTCAGCTTCGCCGTATATGGTGCGATGCTGTTCGTGCTGTACGCGATCTCGACGCTGTATCACAGCGTCAGCCATCCGCGTCTGAAGGCGATTCTGCAGAAATGCGATCATTCGGCGATCTACCTGCTGATCGCCGGCAGCTACACGCCGTTCACGCTCGTCACGTTGCGTGGACCGTGGGGCTGGTCGTTATTCGGCGTGAGCTGGGGGCTCGCTGCCCTCGGCATCGTGCAGGAACTCACGCTCGGGCGACGCACCCGCAGCGTGTCGATGGTGCTGTATGTGTTGATGGGATGGCTCGCGCTCGTAGCCGTCCACCCGCTGGTGCAGGCGTTGCCGGCCGCGGGGACCGCGTGGCTCGTGGCCGGCGGCGTCATCTATAGCGTCGGCATCTATTTCTTCATCAACGACGAGCGCATCCGCCACGGACATGGTATCTGGCACCTGTTCGTACTGGCGGGCAGTCTGTGTCAATTCGTCAGTGTCGCGCGCTATGTCGCGTGACATTCCACGGCGACGAATTGCAACTTAAGGCCAGTCGACGTGTCTGCATAGCGCGTTGAAACATTCGGCACATCTGTGAGCGTGCCGCCGATTTCTCCGTGAACGGAACCGGGCCTCGGCCCTCGAACACGCCATGCGGGCGTGTCGATTCCGCGCTGGTTTTTCCGCGTTGGGGTCCTTTGGACCCAGCGGGGCCGTTCGCGACACTGCATTGCAAAGAGCTTTTATGTCTTTTGATTCCCTCGGCTTGTCCGAACCGCTGGTCCGCGCTGTCAATGAACTCGGCTACACCAGCCCGACTCCGATCCAGACTCAGGCGATCCCGGCCGTGCTCAACGGCGGCGATCTGCTCGCCGGCGCGCAAACCGGCACCGGCAAGACCGCCGGCTTCACGCTGCCGATCCTGCAGCGCCTGAATTCGATGCCGCCGGCCGCCGGCGGCAAGCGCGTGGTCCGCGCGCTGATCCTCACGCCGACGCGTGAACTCGCCGCGCAGGTCGAAGAAAGTGTGCGCGCCTACGGCAAGTATCTGAAGCTGAAGTCGACCGTGATGTTCGGCGGCGTCGGCATCAATCCGCAGATCGATGCGCTCAGGCGCGGCATCGATATCGTCGTCGCGACGCCGGGCCGTCTGCTCGATCACATGCAGCAGAAGACCATCGACCTGTCGCATCTCGAGATCCTCGTACTCGACGAAGCCGACCGCATGCTCGACATGGGCTTCATCCACGACATCAAGCGCGTGCTCGCGAAGCTGCCGCCGAAGCGCCAGAACCTGCTGTTCTCGGCGACCTTCTCCGACGAGATCAAGACACTCGCCGATGGCCTGCTCGACTCGCCGGCGCTGATCGAAGTCGCGCGCCGCAACACGACGGCCGAAACGGTCGCGCAGAAGATTCACCCGGTCGATCGCGACCGCAAGCGCGAGTTGCTCACGCATCTGATCCGTCAGCACAGCTGGTCCCAGGTGCTCGTGTTCACGCGCACCAAGCACGGCGCAAATCGCCTCGCCGAGCAGCTGGCGAAGGACGGCATCAGCGCGCTCGCGATTCACGGCAACAAGAGCCAGTCGGCACGCACGCGCGCGCTCGCCGAGTTCAAGGACGGTACGCTGCAGGTGCTGGTGGCGACCGACATCGCCGCACGCGGCATCGATATCGATCAGTTGCCGCACGTGGTCAACTTCGATCTGCCGAACGTGCCGGAAGACTACGTGCATCGCATCGGCCGCACGGGTCGCGCGGGTGCGACCGGCGAGGCGGTGTCGCTCGTGTGCGTCGATGAACTGCAGTTGCTGAAGGACATCGAGAAGCTGATCAAGCGTCCGGTCCCGCAGGAAGTGATCGCCGGTTTCGAGCCGGATCCGACCGCGAAGCCGGAGCCGATCCTGCGACGCGGGCAGGGCGGCGGCGGGCGCTCGCCGCGCCAGGGACAAGGTGCGGTGCGTCGTGACGGCGGTGCTGGTGGTGGCGCACCGTCCAAGCCGGCTCAAGGCTCCGGTCAGCGTTCGGGACAAGGCACGGGTCAGCGTTCGGGCCAGCGTGCGTCGAACGCTCAGCCCACGCCGCGGCCACAAGGTGCGAAGCCGGCCGGCAATGGCAATCAGCCGCGTCGCGATACGCAGCGTCACGACGATCGGCCGCGTGCCGCCGCGCATGATGGCGCTCCCGCGAATCATGCGCCGCGCAAGCCGCAGGGCAATCGTTCGCACAACGGCAATCCGGGCGCGTTGCTCGGCGGCGGCGCGAAGCGCAACGATGCGCCGCGTGGTGCGCAGCCGTCGCGCAACGGCGCCCGTGGCCGTTAAGCGTCGCGCGGCCTAAAGGCTGCCCGCGCATCAGCCGTTAGCGCTTTCCTGCTCGAAGACTAACGGCTGCTCGCGGCGGCAGCCTGCTTCAAATGCTCGACCTGCCGTTCCCACCGCTCGAGCACCACACTCCCCTCTCCTTGCAATTCGAACGTGATGCCGCCCGTCAGGCGCGCATAACGGACGCTTTGTGCCTCCGCTGTGTCGATCGAGCCGAGCAGATAGACAAGGCCGCTGTCGTCGCCAGCAACACCGGGCAGCGGCGCGACACGCAACTGCACCTGATAGAACGCCGCATCGCAGACGAAGCTCAGCGCCGCGCGCCCGCTTTGCGCGATCGCGCGCGTCGCGCGCGCCTGCGGCCATAGCGCGACGCACAGCGTGCGCGAGTCGGGCGCATAGAGTTCGCCGACGCTCAGCAGAGATGTGCGCACGTGGCCGTTCGCATCGACGGTCAGTAGCGACGCGGTGAAGCCCTGCTTGTCCGCAAGCGACGAACCGTCGAACAACGCGCGCACGTTGGCGGGCCATTCGTCGAACACGATCTGTTCGAGCGGACGCGCGGACGTAGATGCGGAGGAGGAAGCGCTCATGCCATCGATCCAGTCGAAGTAGTCGGTAAAGCTCCATCATGCCTCGAAAAAACCAAAGCCCGCATGAGCGGGCTCCGGTTCGCTTCGTCAGGTCGTCGCAGTTGCATTCAGCCGATGCCTCGCGCAACGATCGATAGCTCAGCGAAAGAATACGTGTTGCGTGATCTTCGCGAGCGGATAGTGCACGCCCGGCTGAATGCGCGCCGGCAGATCGAGTGGCTTGAGCAGCATCTTCACGCACATGTCGGCGGACAGATTGCGGCGCACCAGCTTGTTGATGCGCGCCGCGCGCTCGCGGTTATACGCGGAGTCGTGCACGCGCTCCGGATAGCGAATCGCGAACACGTGCCGCAACGCGATCTCCGAATCTTCGTTCTTGATCTCCATCACGCGACGCATCAACGCGCCGAGCACCGCGAGCCGACCGTTGCCCTCGATCCGGTTGTACTTCTTGAAGTACCTGAAAAAGTGCTTGTAGTGACGGACTTCGTCGGTGCGGATGTTGTCGGTGATCTGCTTGAGCACCGCTTCGTCCGAGCACTCGTTGATCGCGCGGTACAGCGTCGCGGTACCCGTTTCGACTACGCAACGCGCGACCATCTCCAGCGCGCGGGTCTTTTCGAAATCCTCGACCGAGCACGTGAGCGAATACTCGCCCATGAAATTGCGGAACGCGGTGTCCCAGTCGAACTCGGGCCATACATACGCGATATAGGTCTTCAGCGCCCGGCCGTGCTGCATTTCCTCGGGCTCCCACTCGTGGTTGAGCCAGGCCGAGACCTCAGGGTCGTCGTTGAAAAATGTACTCAGATTGCTGGTGTAGAGATCGGTGCCGCTTTCGATGAACGAAGCCGCGCACAGCAACAGCAGCAGGTCCTCGTTGGCCGCGGCCTTCTGACGGTCAATGCGCGTCAGATCGATGTCTTCGATCCGCCAGGGCATGACATGGTTCAGCTCTGTGTGCATCGTGTCTTGCTCCCATGCTGTACCGACCCGTGGAGTTCTTTGCAACTGCCACCGCGCTCGCCGTGATGTTTCTGCGTGTCGGATACAACGCCGTGAATTAGAGTTGGGCCCTTGTACTCTGCATGGTAGCCGGAGATATCCGACCATGCAGATCACACAGCACAGACCATGCCGCATCGACGCAGTTCCGATTTCAAGATAGTCGAAATCTTCCAACGTGTTAAAACATGTGCGCAAGGCAAAAAAAAAAGCCCGCCCAAAAGGCTGGCTTTTCGGACAGACATCAGACCCGGCAGGGTTGGGGACACGGGCGGGCCCTCCAGGCGAGGCCTCTCTCCCTCAGGCAGGCTGGACTTCGCCCGCGATGGGACGCACGCGACGCATGCGCAGCGCGACGATGATCAGCGATAGGCCCGAGAGCACCGCCGCAAGCAGGACGTAATAACTTGGCGCGAGTTTGTCGCCGGTCAAATGAATGAAGGTTTCGACGATGGTCGGCGCGAAACCGCCGAAGATCGTCACGCCGATGCTGTAACCGATTGAAAGGCCAGTCGAGCGCACCTGGGTCGGGAAGATCTCCGACATCAGCGCGGGCATCGGCCCCGAGTACGAGGCCTTGAAAATACCGGCGACGCCTTGCAGCACGAGCAGCCAGCCAATCGTCGGATGTGTCTGCAGCCATGCGAACATCGGATAGATCAGCAGGCCCATCAGGATCGACGTGCTCAGCATGATGCGAATTCGGCCGATGCGATCGGACAGCGCGCCCATGATCGGCGAGAAGATGAACTGCATGCCGCCGTTCAGCACGACCACGCCGAACGACGCAGCCGCCGCCATATGCAGCTGCTTGACCGCGTAAAGCGGCATGTAGAGCTGCAGCACGTACACGCCGACCGTCGACTGCGCAACCATGCCGATCGCGAGCAACAGGTTGACCCACTGATTCGAGAACGACGCGTCCTTCGTTCCGCTGACGACGTTGTGCTCGCCAGTCGCCTCGCGAGCCGCGCGCTCTTCACGCAATGCGAGGAATTCGGGCGTCTCGTCGAGATGCGAGCGGATGTAGTAGCCAACTGGCCCGACCAGCAGACCGAACACGAACGGCACACGCCAGCCCCAGCTGTTCAGATGCTCGGCCGGCAGCCACGCGGTCAACAGCGAACCGAAGGCCGCCGCGGTGATCGCCGCGAGACCCTGGCTCGCAAACTGCCAGCTCGCGTAGTAGCCGCGCCGGGTCGCGCTGTGCTCGACCATGAACGCGGTCGCGCTGCCGAACTCGCCGCCGACCGCGAAGCCCTGCACGAGCCGCGCCAGCAGCACCAGCAGCGGCGCGGCGAGACCGATCGTCGAAAACGGCGGCATCACGGCCATCGTGAAAGTACCGACCATCATCAGCGCGATCGCGAGCGTGAGCGCCGCCTTGCGGCCCTTGCGGTCGCCGTACACGCCGAGCACGATCGCGCCGAGCGGGCGCATCAGGAACGAGAGGCCGAAAGTGGCGATCGCGAGCAGCGTCGACAGCCACTCGTCCTGCATCGGGAAGAACTGTTTCGCGATGATCGTCGCGAAGTAGCCGTAGACCAGGAAGTCGAACCACTCGAGCGCGTTACCGATCGACGACGAGAAAACGATCCGCCGCACCATCGCTTTCGAAAGCGGCGCGGCGTGGGGGGAAGCGGTCGTCGAGTGCGACGCGGGGGTGTTCATGATGGTCTCCTGCCTGTCTGCTGCGTGATAGCTGTCGTAGGTGCGGCACCGCCTGGGCCAGCGAGGCGGCTGGCGGGCGCGCAATAGCGCGGCATACGGCATGCCGCGCGTTCGTTACGTGTTACCCGGGTGTCGGACCTGAGTCCCCGTGCGGACCTCGGCCCCGGGCGTTGCCTCGTCGTGGCCTAGAAGCCGGCGGCGAGACCGTCGCGGCGGCTGTCGCTGGCTGCGACGTAGCCGCGCTCCGGCTCGTTGCGATCGAGTTTCCAGATGAACTGGCCGGAGCCGAAGTCCATGTACGGATCGTCGACCGACTTGATCGTGTGGCCGAGCTTCTGCAGGCCCTCGGTGGTCTTTGGATCGAGCGTCGACTCGATATCGACCGTGAAGTCGCGGTTGACCTTCCAGCGCGGCGCGTCGCACGCGGCCTGCGGCTGCTGACCGTAGTCGAGCATGCGCACCACAGTTTGCAGATGGCCTTGCGGCTGCATGTCGCCGCCCATCACGCCGAAGCTCATCACCGCTTCCTGCTGGCCGTTCACCTGCTGGGTGAGGAACGCCGGGATGATCGTGTGGAACGGCCGCTTGCCGCCTTCGACGACGTTCGGCGACTTCGGATCCATCGAGAAGCCGCAGCCGCGGTTCTGCAGCGCGATGCCGCTGTCCGGCACCACCACGCCCGAGCCGAAGCCCATGTAGTTCGACTGGATGAAGCTGACCATCATGCCGCTCTCATCCGCGGCCGACATGTAGATGGTGCCGCCCGCCTTCGGCATGCCGAAGTCGAAGTGCGTCGCCCGCTTCGGATCGATCAGCTTGGCGCGCGAGCTCAGGTACGCGTCGTCTAGCATCTGCTCGGGCGTGACTTCCATCGACCGCGGATCGGCCACATAGCGATACAGGTCGGCAAACGCGAGCTTCATCGCTTCGATCTGCAGATGCTGCGACTCGACGCTGTCGACCTTCAGCGACTTCACGTCGAACTTCTCGAGGATGCCGAGCGCAACCAGCGCCGCGATGCCCTGGCCGTTCGGCGGAATCTCATGCACGGTGTAGCCGCGATAGTCCTTGCCGATCGGCTCGACCCAGTCCGCGCGGTAGTTTCGGAGATCGTCGGCGCTCAGCGCGGCGCCGCCTTCGCGTGCGAACGCGGCGATCCGCTCGGCGATCTCGCCTTCGTAGTACGCGCGCGGGCCCTGCTCGGCGATCAGGCGCAGCGTCTTCGCGTGACCGGGGAAGCGCACCAGCTCGCTGACCTCAGGCGCGCGGCCGCGCGGCATGAAGGTCTGCGCGAAGCCCGGCTGATCCCTCAGTTCCGGCACCGCGGCCGCCCATTTGTACGCGACGATGCTCGCCACCGCGTGACCGCGCTCGGCGATCTCGATGGCCGGCTCCATCAGGTCGGCGAACGGCAGCTTGCCGAACTTCTGGTGCAGCGCTTCCCAACCGGCGATCACGCCCGGCACCGTGACGGCGTCCCAGCCACGCTTCGGCTGTTTCGCGAAGCCGTTTTCCTCGCCGTATTTGCGCTTGAAGTAATCGACGTTCCACGCAGCCGGCGACACGCCCGACGCGTTCAGACCATGCAGCTTCTTGCCGTCCCACACGAGCGCGAACGCATCGCCGCCCAGGCCGCACGACACCGGCTCGACCACTGTGATCGCTGCGGCGGCCGCGATGGCCGCGTCCACTGCATTGCCGCCCTTCCACAACATGCGCAGCCCGGCCTGCGCCGCGAGCGGATGCGAGGTCGAAACGATATTGCGTGCGAATACGGGCAGACGTTGCGTCGGATAAGGGTTTTGCCAGTTGCTGAAGCCAGTCATGTCGAACACTCTCGAAAGCGCGGGCCGGCACGAAAAAGTCGCCGGACATCATGGGAAAAGTTGTAAGGCAGGTAAATCGCGGAACCCCGGATTGCATCGCGAAGCGCGCCAAAAAACAAATTCATTTATCAAATGAATAAATGCATATTTCGTCTGAATGAAGGTTCGAGCAGGTTCAGAGCGTTCGCGGCGAGTTCCAGCGGATTGCGCCAGTTGGCGGACATGGGGCGCGATGGTCTTACAATAGCCGCAATCGCATTCGTCGACGGCGGGCTTCCTGCCAGTCGCTCGATGATCGCGACGGAGCACGCCGCCACGACAGCCACCACACGAGACACATGACACGAGACCCCCGCCTGACTCTCAACGCCCGGCAACAGGAATTGCTGGAGTGGGTGCAACGCGACGGCTTCGTGACCGTGGACGACCTCGCGAGCCACTTCGACGTCACCCCGCAGACGATCCGCCGCGACGTCAACTGGCTCGCCGATATGAATCTGCTGCGCCGCTATCACGGCGGCGCCAGTCTGCCGACCAGTTCCGAGAACGTCTCCTACACCGCGCGCCAGCGCATGTTTCATGAAGAGAAAAGACGCATCGCGGCGCTAGTCGCCACTCACATTCCCGATCAGGCATCGCTCTTCATCAACCTCGGCACGACCACCGAGGAAGTGGCACGCGCGCTGAACCGTCACCGTGAACTGCGCGTGATCACGAACAATCTGAACGTCGCGAGCATGATGAGCGGCTACCCGGATTGCGAAGTGCTGGTGACGGGGGGCATCGTGCGGCCGTGGGATAAGGGCATCGTCGGTGAATTGGCGATCGACTTCATCCGGCAGTTCAAAGTCGATTTCGCGATTATCGGCACGTCGAGCATCGAAACGGACGGTACGCTGCGCGATTTCGACACGCGTGAAGTGCGTGTCGCCGAGGCGATCATCCAGCACGCACGCACCGTGTTCCTCGCCGCCGATCACTCCAAGTTTGGCCGCCCGGCGCTAGTTCGCCAGGGACATCTGGAGCAGATCGACGCGTTGTTCACCGACGCCGCGCCGCCCGCGGACATGGCCGAGGCGCTGAACGCCGCGAATTGTCAAATCTATATCGCCGGATAATTACAGGCGATCTCCGCCATGCTGCGGCGCACGCAAAACCTCGCGTGAAATCATGAATTTGGCCGCGGGGCCGGACCGCCTATCGCGCGTCCAATTGTCAAATGGAAAATTTACGGGGACCGGGTTGGCGTTTCATCGGTGCTCGCCTACACTCCAGTTCCCCAACGTGCGTTGCGAGTTTCGCACCGCGTCGGTTGTGTGAATCTGTCGTGTAAGCCGTACCTCCCGCACTGATCCTTTAGCGGACCCCGCCCCGGCCTGCCGGTCGACTGCAAGGTTGTCCGCAATTTGCTGACATGGAGAGAACGATGCTGAGTCCGCATGAATTCGCCACGTTGTTGCTAGTCAAGGACGCCCCCAACCAGGTCGAAATGGGCCGAGAAGAACTCGATGCGTTGCTCGAACGCCAACTGGTGCAACTCGAGCGCCTCGCATCGGGCAACGAAGAATGGCGCGTGACCGAAACCGGCGACACCGCATTGCGGGCCATCAAACGTTTTTCCTGAGATTCCCTGTCGTTCGATCCGAGAGCCGTTGGCGGCGTATCCGCGCCGCCTTGGCGGATGCGCCGCGCGCTTCGCTCGCGACTGCCGGGGCTCGTATCGTTCAATTCCCCTGACAGCGCGCTGCATTCGCGGCCCTTTGTTGTGCGCATCTCATTTACACAGTAAATTCACGCGACGGACTTCCCGCCCTCGCGCATGCCCAAGACGCTCTCCGCCGACGACATCCAGCAGTTTCGCGAAGCCATGCGACGCGTCGCCGAAAACGCATTTGCAACTCGCGGCGCGCAAGGCGTGACGATGCGCGAGCTGGCGAAGGAGCTCGGCTGCAGCGCGATGACACCGTATCGCTATTTCCGCGACAAGGAAGAAATTCTGGCGATGGTCCGCGCCGCCGCGTTCAACCGCTTCGCCGCGCGCCTCGAAGCGGCCGCGCGCGGCATCCCCGCGAACGCCCCCGCCATCGATCACAGCGCCGTCAGCCGGGCCTACGTCGACTTCGCGCTCGATGAACCGCACGCCTACCGTTTGATGTTCGATCAGACGCCGCAACAGCAAGGCGCTTACCCTGAACTGGCCGCGGCGTCCCAGCGCGCGTGGCGTCTGCTGGAAGCGCACTTCGAGCGGCTCGTCGAGGCGGGTATTCTCGAAGGCGATCCGCGCCTGATCGGCTATGCGTACTGGACGAGCCTGCACGGCTTCACGATGCTCGCGCTCGCGAACCAGCTACCGCCGTCGACGGCGCAACAGGCCGATTCCGCAGGCGACGGGCCGCCGCAGCCATCACGTGAAGCCGTGTTCGCGCAGATTTTGCGCATGCTGTGGCGCGGAGCGTTGGCGCCGCACAAGTGAACCGGTGCGCCGGGCGGGCGGCGCGAGAGTAAGGCTCGCCGGTCGAGCCGCTGCCGCTTACCCGTTACGCAAGGTCGGATCGGCACTCGCACGCCAGCTGATCGCCCTTGCGCGCTGCTCGTTGAAGAACTCGACCCACTGGTTGCGCACCTTCGGGTCGCTGCTCGTCGCCTCGCTCGCATGGCGCTGCGCGATCGATGCCTGGAACGCGCAGAAGTCGTCGTTCGACAGCCGGCCGCGCCGGTTCGCCACATAGGCATCGAAGAACGTCTCATAGACGATCTGCGCGTCGCTGCCGTAGGCGACGGTTTGCGGCGAGCACATCTTCTGCAACGCCTCGAACGACGTTGCGCCCCTCGTCCCTTCCAGACTCGGCGTACTCACGCATCCCGCCAGAAGCGCGGCCGCGCCGATCATCAAAAGTCCACGCATACATCACCTCGAAATGGCTGCTGCCGAGAGTATCGTCCGCGGTCGCGTATTGCGCCACTCCCGTGCCATTCGACCCAGGCTTGCTCGGGTCCAAGCGAACTTTACTTTTTCGAATATGTTCATTAAAGTTCGAAATCGAACATGATTCATTCAATTCGTTTCCCAACTTACTCCCAGATTCGATGCAGAGGCTCAGCAGGTGACGCAAGGCACGAAATACGATTTGCTCGTCGTCGGTGGCGGGATCAACGGCGCCGGCATCGCCCGCGACGCGGCCGGCCGCGGCCTGGCGGTGCTGCTGTGCGAGCAGGACGATCTGGCCGCGCACACCTCGTCGGCGAGTACCAAGCTGATCCACGGCGGCCTGCGCTACCTCGAGTACCGCGAGTTCGGGCTCGTGCGCAAGGCGCTGCAGGAGCGCGAGACGCTGCTGCGCGCGGCGCCGCACATCATCTGGCCGCTGCGCTTCGTGATGCCGCATATGCCGGATCTGCGCCCTGCCTGGCTGATCCGCGCGGGTCTGTTCCTATACGACCATCTGGCCAAACGCGAGTTGCTGCCGGGCTCGCGCGGCATCGTGATGAGCCGGCATCCGGCCGGCGCGCCGCTCGTCGAAACGATCAAGCGCGGCTTCGTTTATTCGGACGGCTGGGTCAACGACGCGCGCCTCGTCGTCCTGAACGCGCTCGACGCGCACGAGCGCGGCGCGACGATCCTCACGCGCACGAAGCTGGTCAACGCAGAGCGCGCCGGCGGCGAGTGGCGCGCGCAACTGCAACGCGCGGACGGCACGACGCTCGACGTGCGCGCCGCCGCGATCGCGAACGCGGCGGGCCCGTGGGTCGGCGAATTGCTGAAGGGCGCGCTCGGCCGGCCATCGTCGCATAGCGTGCGGCTCGTCAAGGGCAGCCACATCGTCACGCGGCGCCTGTTCGAGCACGACCACGCGTACATCTTCCAGAACGCCGATAAGCGGATCATCTTCGCGATTCCCTACGAGCACGACTACACGCTGATCGGCACCACCGACCTCGAATATCGCGGCGACCCGTCGCAAGTCGCGATCGACGCCAACGAAACGCAGTATCTGTGCGATTCGATCAACCGCTACTTCAGGCAGAAGATCTCGCCGGCCGACGTGCGCTGGAGCTATTCGGGCGTACGCCCGCTGCTGGAGGACGAGAACGCGGACAATCCGTCGGCGGTCACGCGCGACTACTCGCTCGAACTCGACGCGCCCGCGGAACAGGCGCCGCTGCTGTCGGTGTTCGGCGGCAAGATCACGACGTTTCGCAAGCTCGCCGAGCAGGCCGTCGATACGCTCACCGACGCGCTGCGCCACGGCGGGTCCGCGTGGACCGTCGACGCGCCGCTGCCGGGCGGCGACATCGCACAGGCGAACTTCAATCGCTTCCTCGGTGAGTTCTCGCGCGAGCATGCGTGGCTGCCGGCGTCGCTCGCGCATCGGCTCGCGCGCGCGTATGGCACGCGCGCGAATCGCGTGATCGGCCTCGCGCGCTCGCGCGCCGAACTCGGTCGCGAGTTCGCGCCGGGACTGCACGAAGCCGAGCTGGTTTATCTGCGCGATACCGAATGGGCCCGCACCGCGCAGGACGTGCTGTGGCGGCGCTCGAAGCTCGGCCTGCACGTCGAGCCGGGCACGCTCGATGAGGTTACGCGCGATATCGACGCGTGGTTCGCGCACGAACCGGCCCGGCAGAGCGCGTAGGCGGCCCGGCCAGGCAAACTGGCATTCCCCGACAAAAGCGGCGGCAAACACAACGCGGCGCCAATGCCGGGTGAAGCAAACGGCGCGAGCCCGTAGAAACGGCGCACGCCGTCCGCGGGTCCCGGGGCCGGCCCCACCGCAGCTTCGGCTCGACGACATCGGCACGCGCCCTCACATTATGGCGGCCCGCTCACAACAACACGCCGCCCGCATCGCCGGTAAGCAATCCGGCGATCCGTAACATGCATGGAGAAGAGACAATGCTGGATCAGTACGTTCTCGCGCTTGACCAAGGCACCACCAGCTCGCGCGCGATGCTGTTCGACCGGCGCGGCAACGTCGTGTCGACCGCACAAAAGGAATTCCAGCAGATCTACCCGCACCCGGGCTGGGTCGAGCACGATCCGCAGGAAATCTGGTCGACGCAGGCCGGCGTCGCCGCCGAAGCGGTCACGCGAGCCGGCATGAACGGCACGTCGATCGCGGCGATCGGCATCACGAACCAGCGCGAAACCACGATCGTGTGGGATCGCGAAACCGGCCACCCGATCTACAACGCGATCGTCTGGCAGGACCGCCGCACCGCCGACTTCTGCGACGACCTGAAAGCGCAGGGTCTCGAAGCGAGCGTGCGCGCGAAGACCGGCTTGCCGATCGACTCGTATTTCTCGGCGACCAAAATCCGCTGGATTCTCGACAACGTCGAAGGCGCGCGCGAAAAAGCGCGTCAGGGCCGGCTCGCGTTCGGCACCGTCGACAGCTGGCTGATGTGGAATTTCACGAAGGGCGCGCTGCACGTCACCGACGTGACCAATGCATCGCGCACGATGCTGTTCAACATCCACACCCTGAAGTGGGACGACGAACTGCTCGCCGCGCTCGACATTCCGCGCAGCATGCTGCCGGAAGTACGGCCGTCGTCGGAGGTGTATGGACCGACGGTGACCACCGTGTTCGCGTCGAAGATTCCACTCGCGGGCATCGCCGGCGATCAGCACGCCGCGCTGTTCGGCCAGATGTGCACCGAGTCCGGCATGGTCAAGAACACCTACGGCACCGGCTGCTTCCTGGTTATGAACACGGGCGCCAAACCGATCGAATCGAAGAACAATCTCGTCACGACGATCGCCTGGCAGATCGGCGAGCGTATCGACTACGCGCTCGAAGGCAGCATCTTCATCGGCGGCGCCGTGGTGCAGTGGCTGCGCGACGGCCTCGGCATCATCAGGAACGCGGCGGAAATCGAAACGCTCGCGCGCGGCGTGCCGCATTGCGACGGCGTGTATCTCGTGCCCGCCTTCGCCGGCCTCGGCGCGCCGCACTGGAATCCGCATGCGCGCGGCACGCTGTTCGGCGTCACGCGCGGCACGACCTCCGCGCATATCGCGCGCGCGGCGCTCGATTCGATCGCCTATCAATCGCTCGATGTGCTGAAGGCGATGGAAGCCGACTCGGGCATTCGCATCGGCGAGTTGCGCGTGGATGGCGGCGCCTGCGCGAACAATCTGCTGATGCAGTTCCAGGCCGACATCCTCGGCGTCGACACGGTGCGCCCCCAGGTGTCCGAGACGACCGCACTCGGCGCCGCCTATCTGGCCGGTCTTGCGGTGGGTTACTGGAAGGACATCGACGAGTTGAAAAGCCAGTGGAAGCTCGAGCACCGCTTCACGCCGGCGCTACCGCATGCGGAGGTCAGGACCTGCCTCGATGGCTGGCAGCGCGCGATCCGCGCGGCGAAGGCCTGGGCCGATACGCCGTAAGGCCGCGGGCGCAGAACCCCAAAAGGACGTGGTCCGAAAGCACGTATGATGACGCTTTTCGTCCCGGCGCGCGGGACCGCAACCCGCCGCCCGCGCGCTTTGCGCTTACCGTTTTTCAGGCATGATCGACCACCTCATCTGTGACTGCGACGGCGTGCTCGTCGACAGTGAAGTCATCGCCGATCGCGTGATGTTCGACACGCTGACGGCCACCTTCCCCGGCATCGATTTCGCCCCCGTCGTCAAAACCGCGTTCGGACAGCAAACCTCGCGCTTTTTCGCCGGCCTCGAAACGCGGTTCGACATCACGCTGCCTGTGAACTTCCTCGACACGATCGAGCACAACGTCGAACTCGCGCTCGCCGCGTCGCTCGGTCCGATCCACGGCGTGCGCGACGCGCTGCAACGCGTGACGCTGCCGGCAGCGGTCGTGTCGAACAGCCGTATGTCGCGCGTCGCCGCATCGGTACGGCGCGCGGGTCTGCAGCAGATTTTCGGCGAGCGCGTGTTCAGCGCCGAGCAGGTCGCGCGGCCGAAGCCGTATCCGGACGTCTATCTGTTCGCGGCCACGAGGCTTGGCGTCGAGCCGGCGCGTTGCCTCGTCGTCGAGGACAGCGTCGCGGGGTTGAACGCGGCGCGCGCGGCAGGCATGAAGACGATCGCGTTCGTCGGCGCGAGCCATATTCCGGACGGCTACGCGGATGCGCTGCGCGCGATGGGTATCACGCGAATCACCAGGCATATGGATGAACTGCCGGCGCTCATCGAGGCAGGCGTGCGCGGCGAATTCGGCGACGTGCAGTCGTAGCGGTTTTGCGCAACGCCGATAAAAAAGCCGGTTCTTCGGAAGAAGAACCGGCTTTTTGCGTCATGGCGTCGCGTGCCGCTCGATGGATGGCCCGTCAAGCCTCGGCCGTCGCGCCCTCGCGCACCTGCGCGAGCGATGCGCGAAACTCGACCAGCTCGGCGATCGTCAGCATCGGCAGATCATGTTGCGCGGCGAAGCGCTCGACGTCCGCGCCGCGCGTCATCGTGCCGTCGGCGTTCATCAGTTCGCACAGCACGCCGGCCGGCTTCAGGCCCGCGAGAATCGCCAGATCGACGGTGCCTTCGGTGTGGCCGCGCCGCGCCAGCACGCCGCCCGGCATCGCGCGCAGCGGGAACACGTGGCCGGGGCGCACGATGTCGGCGGGTTTGGCCGTATCGGCGATCGCGGCGCGGATCGTGGTCACGCGATCCTGCGCGGACACGCCGGTGCTGACGCCTTCGCGCGCTTCGATCGATACCGTGAACGCGGTGCCGTGACGGCTTTCGTTGTTGACGGCCATCGGCGGCAGTTCGAGCGCGCGGATCTTGTCGTCGGGCAGGCACAGGCAGACGATGCCGCTGCATTCCCGGATCAGCAGCGCCATCGTTTCGACCGACAGGCGCTCGGCCGCGACGATCAGATCGGCTTCGTTCTCGCGGTCGTGGTCGTCCTGCAGCACCACGGCGCGGCCCTCGCGCAGCGCCTGCAAGGCGGCGGCGATACGCGGCGGAACGGCTTCGGTGGCAAGCAGCGGGAGATCGGCGAAGGCATCGTCTGCAATCGTCGGAGCGGGAAAAGTAGCAAAGGACATGGTTGAAACGCTCATCGCAAAAGTTGGGCGAGAAACGTTTCAGGGCATTGCAAACAGACTGACACGCGCCGCCCAGGCACCGCGCGAAAGCGGACGCTGATACGCCACCCGGCTACAGGCGGCGTCGCGGAACGCACATGACTGTCTGCACATCTTCTTCCATCCGGACTATGACCGTCGGCTCTGGCTTCTGACCAGATCTGCTGACCCCGCCGCTGTCTCCACTATTCCGAAGGCTAAGCGATGCGGGCGCTCGCGGGCTTGCCGGCTCACGCTGTCGCGCTGCCGGCCTACCGCCGGTGGGGAATTTCACCCCGCCCTGAAGACGCACTGATTGCCGGTTCGACCGGCGGGCGAAGCATACAACAGTCGCGCGAGCGCTGCAGCGCGACGAACAAAGACCCTACTCACTGCATTGGACCTGCATCAACGCCCTGACCCGCGCTTGAACCTCGGACGCCGTCGATTCTCAACCCGGCACGCCTTCGCGCGCGGCTTCGTCGCGTGCCGCGCCGGCGGGCGGCACTTCCCAGCGCGGCGGCGTCTCAGCCCGCAGCGTCACGCGAAACGCGCGCGCCTCGGTGTCGCCGGGATTGCGCAGGCTGTGCGGCTGGTCGGCGTCGAACACGATCGCGTCGCCGGTCGCGAGCAGTTGACGCTGGTCGTGCACGCTGACTTCGAGCGTACCGTCGCTGACCACCAGATTCACCGTCGTGCCAGGCGCGCGGCGCACGCCCGCTTCGGTATGCAGCGGGGCGATCCGCAGTTCGTGAAACTCGGCGGCGATCGACTCGTCGTCGGGATGCAGCGGCCGCACAGAGTAGCGACCGTTCGCGCTGACCACGCGGGCCGAGCGCTCGGCCGGCAGATGCTCGAAGCCGTTGGTCGCGTGACGCCGCAGGAACGCCGCCACCGACACCTTCAGCGCCGCCGCCACCTTGCACAGCACCTTGATCGACGGCACGCTGCGCGCCGACTCGATCTGCGCGAGCATCGCGCGCGACACGCCTGACGCGCGCGCCAGCGCATCGAGCGAAAGCTGCCGTTCGGCGCGCAGCCGCGCCAGATTCACGCCGACCAACTGTTCGAGCGCATCGAAGGGTTCGGCGGAGCGCGCCGCCGCATCGGTATCGGCATCGGCCGACGAATCGCGGACCAGCGCGAGCGGGGAATGCATATTGGCCTCCAGAGCGCCGCCAGGCGGCGCAAGAGCAGTAAGTGGAAGCAAGATAGCATCGGCTTTCGTCGCACCCAACGAAGTTATCTTCACACTGTTATCAGCATGGCGGAGGCAAGCAACTGACGATTCACGCGCTTTGCGCGAGCGTGCGCGCCGGCGCATCCATGCGCGCCGCGAACCACGTCAGCAGCAGCGCGGCGACGCTGACCGCGGCCGCGACCCACGGCAAGGTATCGAGCGCGTGACCGTGATTGATCACGAGACCGCCGAGCCACGCACCCGCCGCATTGCCGACGTTGAACGCGCCGATGTTCAGCGTCGACGCGAGATTCGGCGCGGCGGCCGCCTTCGCGACCACACGCATCTGCAGCGGCGGCACCGTCGCGAACGCCGCGATGCCCCACACGAACACCGTAATCGCGGCAGCCGCTTGCGAATGGCTGGTGCGCGCGAAGATCGCCATCACGACCGCGAGCGCGGCGAGAATGCCTATCAGCGAGGGCATCAGCGCGCGGTCCGCAAGCTTGCCGCCGATCATGTTGCCGACCGTCAGGCCCACGCCGAACAGCACGAGGATCAGCGTCACGCCGCGCGGCGAAAAACCGCTCACCTGCTCGAGGATCGGCGCGATATAGGTGAACACGACAAACACACCCCCGAAGCCGAGCACCGTCATCGCGAGGGCGGTCCAAACTTGCGGGTCCTTCAGCACGCGCACTTCGTTGGCGAGGCCGGCGGGACCGGTGTCGTGGCGGTTCGGCACCAGCGCGCTGATGCCCGCGAGCGACAGCACGCCGAAGCCGCTGACGATCCAGAACGCCGCGCGCCAGCCGAACTGCTGGCCGATGAAGGTGCCGAACGGCACGCCGAGCACGTTCGCGAGCGTTAGGCCCGTGAACATCAGCGCGATCGCGCTCGCGCGCTTTTCGGCCGGCACGAGCGAGGCCGCGACCACCGCGCCGATGCCGAAGAACGAGCCGTGCGCGAACGAGGTCACGACGCGCGCGATCATCAGCACCGAATAGCCCGGCGCCACCGCGCACAACACATTGCCGACGATGAACACGCCCATCAGCAGCTGCAGCGCGAACTTGCGCGACATCCTGCTCGTGACTACCGCGAGCAGTGGCGCGCCGACCGCGACGCCGAGCGCATAGCCGCTGACGAGCAGGCCAGCGGACGGGATCGACACGGCCAGATCGCGCGCCACTTCGGGCAACAGGCCCATGATGACGAATTCGGTCGTACCGATGGCGAAGGCGCTAATCGCGAGCGCGAGTAATGGAATGGGCATTTTTCCGCTCCGGGAATGATGGGATCAGGATTTGGGTTGATAGGCCTGGCGCGGTGACGATGGTCGCGTGATCGAGTTGCATGGCGAAGGACAGCAGCGGAGTTTCAACGGCTGGATTGTCGCGGCGTGACGCCAATTTGATAATTGGCGTAGCATTTGAAGCATTTTCAAATTCTGCTTGAAAGCCAGCGATGGATAACCTCGGCGACATCCGCCTCTTCGTCGAAGCGGCGCAGCAAGGCAGCCTGTCGGCGGCGGGCCGCAAGATGGGCCTGACACCCGCCGCGGCGAGCGCGCGGCTCGCGAAACTGGAAGCGAGGCTCAAAGCGCGCCTGTTCGAGCGCACCACGCGGCAGCTACGGCTCACCGACGAAGGCCGCCTCTACCTGAACTGCTGTCGCCAGGCGCTGCAATCGCTGGACGACGCCGAAGCCGCGCTGCAAGCGGGCCAGGGCGTCGTGCGCGGCAAGGTGCGGGTGTCGGCGACCTCGGACTTCGGCCGCAACCTGCTGATGCACTGGCTCGACGAATTCAACGCGCGGTACCCGGACGTGACGTTCGCGTTGACGCTGTCGGATGCGCTGGCCAATCTCGTGCAGGAGGACATCGATCTGGCGATCCGCTTCGGCGTGCCACAGGACAGCTCGCTGGTCGCGCGCCGGCTCGCGCCGAACCGGCGGGTGCTGTGCGCATCACCGGAATACGTCGGGCGTCGCGGCGAGCCGAAGGACCCGCTCGACCTCGCCAATTTCGACTGCATCGTGCTCGGCACCGCATCGGGGCCGGCCAGCGAATGGCGCTTCACGCGCGGTGACGAGGTGCAGCACTACAGCGTGCCGTTCGAAGCGGCGCGCGAAACCAACGACGGCGCGGTCGCGCGCGAATGGGCGCTGCGCGGCTACGGCATCGCGATCAAATCGATGTGGGACGTGGAAGCGGACCTGCGCGCCGGTCGCCTGAAGATCCTGCTGCCGGAATGGCGCTACCCCGATGCCCCGCTGCACGCGCTGTATCACCGCAACCGCTTCATGGCGCCGCGCGTGCGCGTGCTGCTCGATTTCCTCGCCGAGCGCTTCGCGCAGGTGTCGGATGAACTGGAAAGCCTGCTGGGACTGCCGCCGGACCGGCCAATGAGCGCCGAAACCCCCGTTGCGTGAAGGGCTATAATATGCAGTTACGCTGCAAGGACACGCGCAAGCTGGCCATCACGCGCCGCGCTGTCCCGCGCGGCGGCCTCCTTCACCTTTTTACGACGCCCCCAGGTTAACCACTGCGACCGGCGAAATTCGATGACCAAGAAAGTTTATGTAAAGACCTTTGGCTGCCAGATGAACGAGTACGACTCCGACAAGATGGTCGACGTGCTCGGTGCCGCTGAAGGACTCGTCAAGACCGACACGCCGGAAGACGCCGACGTGATCCTGTTCAATACCTGCTCGGTGCGCGAAAAGGCGCAGGAAAAAGTCTTCTCCGACCTCGGCCGCGTACGCGAGCTGAAGGACGCGAATCCGAATCTGATCATTGGCGTGGGTGGCTGCGTGGCGAGTCAGGAAGGCGCATCGATCGTCGCGCGCGCGCCGTACGTCGATATCGTGTTCGGTCCGCAAACGCTGCACCGCCTGCCGCAGATGATCGACGAGCGCCGCGCGAGCGGCCGCGCGCAGGTCGACATTTCGTTTCCCGAAATCGAGAAGTTCGATTACCTGCCGCCGGCGCGCGTCGAAGGTCCGAGCGCGTTCGTGTCGATCATGGAAGGCTGCAGCAAGTACTGCAGCTACTGCGTCGTACCGTACACGCGCGGCGAGGAAGTGTCGCGTCCGCTCGACGACGTGCTGACCGAAATCGCCGGTCTCGCCGAACAGGGCGTGCGCGAAGTCACGCTGCTCGGCCAGAACGTCAACGCTTATCGTGGAACGCTGACCGTGGGTTCGACCGAGATCGCCGACTTCGCGACGCTGATCGAATACGTCGCGGACATTCCCGGCATCGAACGGATCCGCTACACGACGTCGCATCCGAAGGAGTTCACGCAGCGCCTGATCGACACCTATGCGAAGGTGCCGAAGCTCGTCAGCCACCTGCATCTGCCGGTGCAGCACGGCTCCGACCGCATCCTGATGGCGATGAAGCGCGGCTACACCGTGCTCGAGTACAAATCGGTGATCCGCAAGCTGCGCGCGATCCGCCCGGACCTGTCGCTGTCGACGGACATGATCGTCGGCTTCCCCGGCGAGACCGAGGAAGACTTCGCGAAGATGATGGCGCTCGTCGAAGAGATGAAGTACGACACGAGCTTCTCGTTCATCTACAGCCCGCGTCCCGGTACGCCGGCCGCGAACCTGCACGACGACACGCCGCGCGAGGTGAAGCTCAAGCGCCTGCAACATCTGCAGGCCACGATCGAAGAGAACGTGCAGCGCATCAGCGACGCGATGGTCGGCAAGGTCGAACGCATTCTGGTCGAGCGCCCGGCGCGCAAGGACCCGAACGAGCTCGCGGGCCGCACCGGGAACAACCGCGTCGTCAATTTCCCGGCGCCGGTCGCGTCGCATGCACGGCTGATCGGTCAGATGGTCGACGTGAAGATCGTGCACGCGTATCCGCACTCGCTGCGTGGTGAACTCGTGATGGTTCACGACGACAGCGCCGCGACGACGCACTGAACGACATTCTGAGTACCGCAACCGACAGGATCGACTCACCGCCTTGAAGACCACTCAGCAGCATCTGGAATTCACCGCACCGCGCGAAGATAATGCGCGGCTCGCCAACCTCTGCGGACCGCTCGACGAAAATCTGCGGCAGATCGAGCAGGCGCTCGACGTAACCCTGCAGCGCCGCGGCCACCGCATCGCGATCCGCGGGCGCGGCGCGAAACTCGCGCTCACCGCGCTCGAAAACTTCTACAACAACGCGCGCGAGCCTTTGTCGGTCGACGACATCCAGCTCGCGCTCGTCGAAGTGCGCCATCCGGCGCGTCATCGCCCGAATGGCAACGGCAATGGCGACACCGTCGACGCGCACTTCGCCGGCAATCCCGATCACCCGTTCGACCAGCCCGCCGACGCCAATGCGAGCGAGGACGACTTCGAGGAATACGGCCCGAAGCTGTACACGCGACGCGCGGATCTGCGCGGCCGCACGCCGGCGCAGCGCGAGTACCTGAAGCAGATCGTGTCGTACGACGTCACGTTCGGCGTCGGCCCGGCCGGCACCGGCAAGACCTACCTCGCGGTGGCCTGCGCGGTCGACGCGCTCGAGCGCGACCAGGTCAAGCGCATCGTGCTGACGCGTCCGGCGGTCGAGGCGGGCGAGCGGCTCGGCTTTTTGCCGGGCGATCTCGCGCAGAAAGTCGATCCGTATCTGCGCCCGCTCTACGACGCGCTGTACGACCTGCTCGGCTTCGACAAAACCGCGAAGATGTTCGAGCGGCAGATGATCGAAATCGCGCCGCTCGCATACATGCGCGGCCGCACGCTGAATCATGCGTTCATCATCCTCGACGAGGCGCAGAACACCACGCCCGAGCAGATGAAGATGTTCCTCACGCGAATCGGCTTCGGCTCGAAGGCGGTCGTCACCGGCGACACGACCCAGGTCGACCTGCCGCGCGGCCAGAAGAGCGGGCTGATCGAAGCGCAGCAGGTGCTCGCGGACGTGCGCGGCATCGCGCTCACGCGTTTCACGAGCGCGGATGTGGTGCGGCATCCGCTGGTCGCGCGAATTGTGGAGGCGTACGATGCGCATGCGCAGAAGTCGCAGGCCGCGGTCGATCCGCGCTAAAGCGATGCGCTTCGCAGCGCGAGGCCCGCGTCGCCTCGCCGCCTCGCCGCAAAAAAAACGACTGAGCCAGGAATGCCACGCATAGAAATCGCATGAGCCGCACCCCGAAACTGACGTTGAGCCTGCAATTCCCCGCCGCCAAAGCCTGGCCGGAACACAAGGCGCTGCTGCCGCGCGCGACGGTGGCCGGCTGGATCAAGGCGGCGCTGTTCGCGGACGGCGAACTGACGGTTCGGTTCGTCGACGCCGAAGAAGGCCGCACGCTGAATCGCACCTATCGCGGCAAGGATTACGCGACCAACGTGCTGACCTTCGCCTATGCCGAATCGGAAGATGATCCGGTCACGGGCGATCTGATTCTGTGCTGCCCGGTGGTCGAGAAGGAAGCCGCCGAGCAGGGCAAGCCGCTCGCCGCGCATTACGCGCACCTGCTTGTGCACGGCACGCTGCATGCACAGGGCTACGACCACGAGGTCGAAGAAGAAGCCGAGGAAATGGAAGCGATCGAAACCGAAATCCTCGGCAAGCTCGGCTTTCCGGACCCTTACCAATAGGCGTTCCGCCCCTCCTCGACGCCAGCCCGACCGAACCCACCGTGAGCACTCCGTCCCCCGAAGCCGATGTCCCCGTCCGCTGTCCGGACTACCCGCCGGTGCTCCGGCGACTCGCGGCTCCTGACGGACGACGAACTGCGCGCGTCGCTCGAATCCACGTTGCGCGGCTGGGACCGCCAAAGCGATCTGTGGCTGTTCGGCTATGGCTCGCTGATCTGGAACCCGGGCCTGCCGACCGTCGAGGCGATGCGCTCGAAGGTGCACGGCTATCACCGCGGCCTCTATCTGTGGTCGCGAGTCAATCGCGGCACGCCAGAGCAGCCCGGCCTCGTGCTCGCGCTCGATCGGGGCGGCTCGTGCACCGGGATGGCCTTCCGGCTCGCGGCCGATGGCTCGAGGCCGCATCTCGAAGCACTGTGGCGCCGCGAAATGCCGATGGGCTCGTACCGTCCCGCGTGGCTTCCGTGCGTGCTCGCGGACGGCCGGCGCGTCGACGCGCTCACATTCGTGATGCGCCGCGACGTGCCGAGCTACACCGGCAAGCTGCGCGACGACATCATCCAGACCGTGCTGGGCTGCGCGAGCGGCCGCTACGGCACGACCTTCGATTACGTGAGCCGCACCGTGCACGCGCTGCGCGAAAGCGGCATGCCGGACCGCGCGCTCGAAGCGCTGCTCGCGCGCTGCAAGCCGGCCGTGTAACCGCGGCATCTCGGCGAAAACCCCACCCGCGACTTTTTCGCCAGCGAGCGCTTTTGCCCGCGTAATCGGTTAGGATGATTCAACGCTCCGCCGTCGCGGCGGGGCCGTTTCACCCTGGCTTCGCTCATCGCCCGGCCCGGCGGGACACGGTTCCGCCATGCGCCTGGTGTATCCTTAACGCTCTGCAACAGCGCGCCCAGTCTCGCCGGGCGCACTACCATGAACGACACGTATCCCAGTCGACGCCATACCGGACGCCAACTCGACAAACCGCAGGAAAAGCGCTCGCTGCTCGAGCGCCTGACCGACTTCATCTCGCCCGAGCCCGACTCGCGCGCCGAACTTCTGGAAATTCTGCAGGACGCGCACGAACGCAACCTGATCGACGCCGACTCGCTGTCGATGATCGAAGGCGTGTTCCAGGTGTCGGAACTGAGCGCACGCGACATCATGGTGCCGCGCGCGCAAATGGACGCGATCAACATCGCGGACAATCCCGCTGAATTCATCCCCTACGTGCTGGACAAGGCGCATTCGCGCTATCCGGTCTACGAAGGCAATCGCGACAACATCATCGGCGTGCTGCTCGCGAAAGATCTGCTGCGCTACTACGCCGAAGAAGAGTTCGACGTACGCGGCATGCTGCGCCCTGCCGTGTTCATCCCCGAGTCGAAGCGGCTGAACGTGCTGCTGCACGACTTCCGAGTGAACCGCAACCACCTCGCGGTGGTCGTCGACGAGTACGGCGGCGTCGCGGGCCTGATCACGATCGAAGACGTACTGGAGCAGATCGTCGGCGACATCGAGGACGAATACGATTTCGACGAGGAGAGCGGCAACATCATCGCTTCGCCGGACGGACACTTCCGCGTGCGCGCGCTGACCGAGATCGAGCAGTTCAACGACACGTTCGGTACGCATTATTCGGACGACGAAGTCGACACGATCGGCGGGCTGGTCACGCATCACTTCGGCCGGGTGCCGCATCGGGGCGAGAAAGTCCGCCTCGACGACCTGATCTTCGAGATCCTGCGCGGCGACGCCCGCCAGATCCACATGCTGCTGGTGCGCCGCGACCCGCTCGCGGGCCAGCGCGAGCGCGAGTCACAGCACGTGCAGACCTGAGCCGGCGGCTCGGGCCGATGCACGGCCTGAGCGCCCGCGCGCTTTCATTGCCGGCGCATTTGCCTACTGATTTGCCCTTTCAACTACCCACGCCGACCGCGCAACAATGGCCGACCCGATCACTTCCCGTTCGCACCGCGGCGTGAGCGCCCCCGCCCCCGCTTCCACCGAAGACGGCACGCGCAGCCGCGCGCTGCCGCGCTGGCACTACCTCGTCGCACTGGCCGCGGGCGCGGCCAATACGCTGTCGTTCGCGCCGACGCCGCATGGCGGCTGGCTGCAACTCGCGATCTTCGTGTTGTTCTTCGCGTGGCTCACGCGCAGCACCGGCTGGAAAAGCGCCGCGCTGACGGGCGGCGCGTTCGGCTTCGGCAACTTCGTGAGCGGGGTCTGGTGGCTGTATGTGAGCATGCACTACTACGGCGGCATGCCGGCACCGCTCGCCGGCACCGCGCTCGTGCTGTTTTCGCTGTATCTCGCGCTCTATCCGGCGCTCGCCGCGGGGGTGTGGTCGTTCTGCGCGGGCCATGCGCGCAACGGCGCGGCCGACGAGCGCGCGCCATTCTCGCCGACCTGGCACGGCGCGCTCGCCTTTGCAAGCGCGTGGGCGATCGGCGAATGGCTGCGCGGCACGGTGTTCACCGGCTTTCCGTGGCTCGCCACCGGTTATGCGCAGGTCGACGGCCCGTTGGCGGGGTTCGCGCCGGTGGTCGGCGTATATGGCGTCGGTTGGATGGTTGCGCTGACGGCCGCATTGATCGTGCAGGCGTTGCTGGCGCTGCTGGCGTCGTGGCGCTCCGGGCGTGCGAATGAATCGCTCGAGCCGAACGCCAGCCCCGCTGATGACGCCGGCGGTCGCGCCGCCCGGGGCCGCGGCACGCGCATCGCCCCCATCGTCGTGCCTGCTGGCGTCGCGCTCGCGCTGCTCGTGATCGGCCTGGTGCTGCCGCTCGTGCAGTGGACCACGCCCGCCAACGCGCCGCTGTCGGTGCGGCTGTTGCAAGGCAACGTGAAGCAGGAGATGAAGTTCGAGGAAGCCGGCTTGCGCGCGGCGGTCGACGAGTATCAGCAGATGATCACGTCGAAGCCGGCCGATCTGATCGTCACGCCGGAAACCGCGATCCCCGTGCTCGCGCAGCAGCTTCCGCCGAACTTCGCGGCCGCGATCCGCCATTTCACGGATTCGACCGGCAGCGCGCTGCTGTTCGGCGCGATCGGCGGCACGATCACGCCGGACGGCCGGGTGGTCGACTACACCAACAGCCTGTTCGGCGTCACGCCCGGCTCGCACGAGATTTATCGCTACGACAAGCACCATCTGGTACCGTTCGGCGAATTCGTGCCGTGGGGCTTCCGCTGGTTCGTGAACCTGATGAACATTCCGCTCGGCGATTTCTTCCGCGGCCCGCCGGTACAAAAGCCGTTCATGGTGCACAACCAGCCGGTCGCGGTGAACATCTGCTACGAGGACATCTTCGGCGAGGAGATCGCGCGCACGCTGCGCGAGAATGCGACGCCCGCTGGCGTGCTGATCAACTCGACCAATCTCGCGTGGTTCGGCGACACGATCGCGCTCGACCAGCATCTGCAGATCGCGCGCATGCGCTCGCTCGAAACCGGCCGGCCGATGCTGCGCGCAACCAACACCGGCATGACCGCCGCGATCGACGCGAACGGCCGCGTGATCGGGCGCCTGACGCCCTACACGGTCGGTTCGCTCGACGTGAGCGTGCAAGGCACCTCGGGCAACACGCCTTACGTGACGAGCGGCAACAACACGGTGCTCGCGGTGTCAGCGCTGCTGCTCGCGTTCGGTTTCGCGTTCGGACCGGGGCTCGCGCGGCGACGCAACGGCAAGCGGTAACGCCGACGTCAAAGGCACGACACCCGCAAAAAAATGCGCCTGACATGCAGGCGCATTTTTTCATGCTCGTTCGAGCTTCATCAATCCTTCGGCACCGTATCGATGAAAGACTGCCGCAGCGACAGCTTCTGGAAGTGCTTGTCCAGGTTCGGATGCGATTCGCGCCAGTTCAGTTCCGGCATACGGAAGTCCAGATAGCCAAGCGCGCAGCCCACCGCGATGTCGGCCAGCGTGTAGTGATTGCTCGCGCACCACGGCTTGCTGCCGAGCCCTTGCGACATCGCGATCAGCGCTTCGTCGATCTTGCGCTGCTGCCGCGCGAGCCACGCGTCCACGCGCTGCTCGGGCGCGCGCTGCGTGCCTTCGAGACGGATCAGCACGGCCGCGTCGAGCATGCCGTCGGCGAGCGCTTCCCAGCAGCGCACTGCGACGCGCTCGCGCCCCGACGGCGGAATCAGCTTGCCGACCGGCGACAGCGTATCGACGTACTCGCAGATCACGCGTGAATCGAACACGGCCTCGCCGTCTTCCATCACGAGGCACGGCACCTTGCCGAGCGGATTGAAGGTGTGAATCCGGGTATCCGGCGCCCAGACGTTCTCGGGCACCAGTTCGTAGTCGATCTTCTTATCGGCGAGCACGATGCGCGCTTTGCGCACGAACGGGCTGCCGAACGAACCGATGAGTTTCATCATGACCTTCTGCCTTTTTCTGAATCCGGCGAAAGTATAAGTGGTCTAAGGCTTCCGCGAGCGTGCTGGCGCCATCTTCGCGAACCGCCCGCCGAGCCGCTGTGGACGGATTGCAACATGACGGCGGCCGCCGCGCCGTCCGGAGCCGCACAAAGCGAGTCAATGTCGTGCGCGGAGAATGGGGCCAGGAGAATCGCGGCGCTACAATCGCACGATGAACCAGCCGACCGAACCCACCATCGCCATCGACGTCTACCGCACGCGCCGCGAGCGCGTTCTCGCCGCGCTGCGCGCCGCGGGCGGCGGCGTCGCCATCGTCCCGACCGCGCCGGAAGCGCTGCGCAACCGCGACACTGACTACCCGTACCGCCACGACAGCTACTTCTATTATCTGACCGGCTTCACCGAGCCCGAAGCGCTGCTGGTGCTCGATGCCAGCGCCGCGCCCGGCGCGCCCGCGTCGATGCTGTTCTGCCGCGAGAAAAGCGTCGAGCGCGAGACCTGGGAAGGCTTCCGCTTCGGCCCCGACGGCGCGCGCGAAGCATTCGGGCTCGACGCCGCGTTCCCGATCGGCGAAATCGACACGCAGTTGCCGCGCATCATCGCCGACAAGCCGGCGCTGCACTATGCGTTCGGCACCTCGGCGCATTTCGACGAGCAGGTGCGCGGCTGGCTCGACGCGGTGCGCGCGCAAAGCCGTGGCGGCACCGTCGCGCCCACGGCCGCGCGCGACCTGCTGCCGTTGCTCGACGAAATGCGGCTCGTTAAGGACGACCATGAGCTCGCGATCATGCGCCGCGCAGGGCAGATTTCAGCGGCCGCGCATCGTCGCGCGATGGCGGTGTGCCGGCCCGGTATCCGCGAGTACGAACTCGAGGCCGAACTGCTCTACGCGTTCCGCAAGCTCGGCGCGCAGGCGCCGGCCTATACGTCGATCGTCGCGGCCGGCGCGAACGCGTGTGTGCTGCACTACCCTGCCGGCAACGCGATCGCGCGCGACGGCGACCTGATCCTGATCGACGCGGCCTGCGAACTCGACGGCTACGCGTCCGACATCACGCGCACGTTTCCGGCGAGCGGGCGTTTCACGCCGGCGCAGCGCGAGCTATACGACATCGTGCTGGCAGCGCAGCAGGCCGCCGTCGACGCGACGCGCGCCGGCGCGAGCTTCGACGATCCGCATCAGGCCGCGCTGCGCGTGCTGTCCCAGGGGCTGCTCGACACCGGCATCGTGCCGCGCGCGAAGTTCGCCTCGGTCGACGACGTGATCGCCGAGCGCGCCTACGCGCCGTACTACATGCACCGCACCGGCCACTGGCTCGGCATGGACGTGCACGACTGCGGCGACTACCGCGAGCGCGGCGCGCCGCGCGACGAAGCGGGCGCGCTGCCGTGGCGCACGCTGCGCGCGTCGATGACGCTGACGATCGAGCCGGGCCTGTACGTCCGCCCGGCCGAGGGTGTGCCAGAACGCTACTGGAACATCGGCATCCGCATCGAGGACGACGCGATCGTGACGCCGACCGGCTGTGAGCTGATCACGCGCGACGTGCCGGTCGCCGCCGACGAGATCGAGGCGCTGATGCAGGAAGCACGAGCCCCCCATCAAGCGTCGCATCAACAGAGGACCTGATCCGCGATGAACGAAGCAACTCCATCGGCGGTGATCCTGAGGCCCGCCTCCCACCAGCAGGGGTTCGATTTCGACGTGACGATCGTCGGCGCCGGGCCGGTCGGCCTCGCGCTCGCCGGCTGGCTCGCGCGCCGCAGCGTGACGCGCGAGCTGAAGATCGCGCTCGTCGACGCGCGCGAGCCGGAAGACTCGATCGCCGATCCGCGCGCGATCGCGGTCTCGCACGGCAGCCGGATGATCCTCGAGCCGCTGCGCTGGCCCGCCGACGCCACCGCGATCGAGCGCATCCACGTGTCGCAACGCGGTCATTTCGGCCGCACGCTGATCGATCATCGCGAGCACGGCCTGCCCGCGCTCGGCTACGTGCTGCGCTATGGCTCGATCGTGCATGGCCTCGCGGACGCCGTGCATGCGACGGCGGTCCACTGGTTCCGCTCGACCTCGGCCGGCGCGCCGGTTCAGGAGCTCGACGGCGTCACGCTGCCGATCGAAACCGCGGGCGTCGCGCGCCAGTTGCGCACGCGGATTCTGGTCAACGCTGAGGGCGGCCTGTTCGGCGACCAGAAGCAAGCGAAAAATCCGAGCCGCGCCACGGACGAATACGCCGGCGCACGCGACATCGGTAAAACCAGCGCCGGCTCGCGCGACTACGGCCAGACCGCGCTGGTCGGCACGGTCACCGTGTCCGCGCCGCAGCCGCACGTCGCATGGGAGCGCTTCACGTCGCAAGGTCCGATCGCGCTACTGCCGATGGGTGGCGTGCGTGGTGCCGACTACGCGCTCGTCTGGTGCTGCGCGCCCGACGAAGCCGCGCGCCGCGCGCAGCTTTCCGACGAAGCGTTCCTGCGCGAGCTCGACGCCGCGTTCGGCAACCGCATGGGTCGCTTTACGCACATCAAGGGTCGCGCGTCGTTCCCGCTCGGTCTCAACACGGTCGACACGCTCGTGAACGGCCACATCGTCGCGATCGGCAATGCGGCGCAGACGTTGCATCCAGTGGCGGGCCAGGGACTCAATCTGGGCTTGCGCGATGCGCACGCGCTCGTCGACGCGCTGTCGGCCGAAGGCCCGACCCCGCTCGCGCTCGCCACCTTCGCGCAACGCCGCGCGCTCGACCGGCGCCTGACGATCGGCTCGACCGACACGCTCGCGCGTCTCTTTACCGTCGACTTCGCGCCGCTCGCGGTACTGCGCGGCCTCGCCCTGACCGCACTCGAATTCGTGCCGCCGGTGAAAACCGCGCTCGCCCGGCAGATGATGTTCGGCCAGCGCCGTTAAGCGCGAGAAAGCGCTGCGCGGTTCTATGAGCCGGGCGACTTTCATAGAAGATTTAACGGGTTACAAGACTCGGTTCGCGAGTCCCGCCAACCCGTTAACGCTAAAATAGTCGTTTTCCCTCGCATTTCGCGCTGCGCCGGCTGTCACGATTGTCAAATCCTGGCCCGTCGTCGGCGCGCGCTCACGCCATGCCCACTCTCGGCCCCCACAATCTGCGTAACAACCTGTTCGTCGCCCCGATGGCCGGCGTGACCGACCGACCGTTCCGCCAGCTGTGCAAACGGCTCGGCGCGGGCTATGCGGTGTCGGAAATGGTCGCGTCGAACGCGCAGCTGTGGAAGAGCGAAAAGACCATGCGCCGCGCGAACCACGAAGGCGAGGTCGAGCCGATCGCGGTGCAGATCGCCGGCGCGGACCCGGAGATGATGGCCGAAGCCGCCCGCTACAACGTCGCGAACGGCGCGCAGATCATCGACATCAACATGGGCTGCCCCGCCAAGAAGGTCTGCAACGTCGCGGCCGGCTCGGCGCTGCTGCAAAACGAACCGCTCGTGCAGCGCATCGTCGAGGCCGTCGTGAACGCGGTCGGCGTCGGACCCGACGCGGTGCCCGTCACGCTGAAAATCCGCACCGGCTGGAATCGCGAGAACAAAAACGCGCTGAACGTCGCGCGTCTCGCGCAGGCAGCGGGCATTTCGATGCTGACCGTGCACGGCCGCACGCGCGCGGACCTGTACCACGGCGACGCCGAGTACGAAACCATCGCCGCGGTAAAGGCGGCGGTGCGCATTCCGGTCGTCGCGAACGGCGACATCACGTCGCCGCAAAAGGCGCGCGAGGTGCTCGCCGCGACCGGCGCGGACGCGATCATGATCGGGCGCGCCGCGCAGGGTCGTCCGTGGCTGTTCCGCGAGATCGAGCATTTCCTGCAAACGGGCGAGCTGCTGCCGCCACCGCGCATCGACGAAATCCAGCAGGTGATGAACGAACATCTCGAAGATCACTACGCTTTTTACGGGGAATTTACCGGTGTCCGCACTGCGCGCAAGCACATCGGCTGGTACACTCGCGGCCTTTCCGGCGCCAACCTGTTCCGGCATCGCATGAATACGCTGGACACCACGCGCGAACAACTCCTCGCCGTCAACGAGTTCTTTGACGCGCAAAAGGCGATCTCAGACCGCCTCGTCTACGTCGACGAAGCGCCCGGCAACCCCGGGCTCGACAGCGAGAGCGAGGACAACTCCGACCGACTAGCAGCATGAGCAAGAACAACATCGAACAATCTGTCCGCGACAGCCTGGACGTGTATTTCCAGGATCTCGACGGCTCCAATCCGCACGACGTCTACGACATGGTCATTTCATGCGTGGAAAAACCCTTGCTCGAAGTGGTGCTCGAGCAGGCCGGCGGCAACCAGTCGCTGGCCGCCGAGTATCTCGGCATCAACCGCAATACGCTGCGCAAGAAGCTGCAACAACACGGTTTGCTGTAGCGCGTCGTAGTTTCTCGCGCCCTGCCACGTTTCCCTTCGGCTTTTCGTCTTCATCATGATCAAGCAAGCGCTCATCTCCGTTTCCGACAAGTCCGGCATCGTCGACTTCGCCAAATCGCTGTCGGACCTCGGCATCAAGATCCTGTCGACCGGCGGCACCGCGAAACTGCTCGCGGACGCGGGCCTGTCCGTCACCGAAGTCGCCGACTACACGGGCTTCCCGGAAATGCTCGACGGGCGCGTGAAAACATTGCATCCGAAGGTGCACGGCGGCATCCTCGCGCGCCGCGACCTGCCCGAGCACATGGCCGCGCTCGAGAAGCACGACATTCCGACCATCGACCTGCTCGTGGTGAACCTGTACCCGTTCGTGCAGACCGTGTCGAAGGAAGAATGCTCGCTCGAGGACGCGATCGAGAACATCGACATCGGCGGCCCGACGATGCTGCGCTCGGCCGCAAAGAATCACCGCGACGTGACAGTAGTGGTCGATCCGGCCGACTACGCGGTCGTGCTCGACGAAATGCGCTCGAACGGCAACACGGTATCGTACAAGACGAACTTCCGCCTCGCGACCAAGGTGTACGCGCACACCGCGCAATACGACGGCGCGATCACGAACTACCTGACGAGCCTGCCCGACGAGTTGCAGCATTCGTCGCGCAACGAGTACCCGGCCACCTTCAACATGGCGTTCGACAAGGTGCAGGACCTGCGCTACGGCGAAAACCCGCATCAGAGCGCGGCGTTCTACCGCGACCTGGTGGTGCCGGCCGGCGCGCTCGCCAATTACAACCAGTTGCAGGGCAAGGAACTGTCGTACAACAACATCGCCGACTCCGACGCGGCGTGGGAATGCGTGAAGACCTTCGACGTGCCGGCCTGCGTCATCGTCAAACACGCGAATCCTTGTGGCGTCGCGGTCGGCGCGGACGCTCACGAAGCGTATTCGAAGGCATTCCAGACCGATCCGACCTCGGCGTTCGGCGGCATCATCGCGTTCAACCGTGAAGTCGACGAAGCGGCCGCGAAAGCGGTGGCGAAGCAGTTCGTCGAAGTGCTGATCGCGCCGTCGTTCAGCGCCGAAGCGCGTCAGGTGTTCGCGGCGAAGCAGAACGTGCGTCTGCTCGAAATCGCGCTGGGCGAAGGCCATAACACGTTCGATCTGAAGCGCGTCGGCGGCGGCCTGCTCGTGCAGTCGCTCGACTCGAAGAACGTGCAGCCGCGCGAATTGCGCGTCGTCACGAAGCGTCATCCGACGCCGAAGGAAATGGACGACCTGCTGTTCGCATGGCGAGTCGCAAAGTACGTGAAGTCGAACGCGATCGTGTTCTGCGCGAATGGTATGACGCTCGGCGTCGGCGCGGGCCAGATGAGCCGCGTGGACTCGGCGCGCATCGCGAGCATCAAGGCGCAGAACGCCGGTCTGACGCTGGCCGGTTCGGCGGTCGCATCGGACGCGTTCTTCCCGTTCCGCGACGGTCTCGACGTGGTCGTCGCGGCAGGCGCGACCTGCGTGATCCAGCCGGGCGGCTCGGTGCGCGACGACGAAGTCGTCAGCGCCGCCGATGAGCACAACATCGCGATGGTGCTGACGGGCGTGCGGCACTTCCGTCATTGATCGGCTGAAGTTCGGTAGCCGCAAGACAGGCCCGGCGGGTTGTCCCGCCGGGCCTTTTGTTTCGAGGCGACGCGTTCAATCGTCCGGCTCTTTGCGCGCATAACCGTCCCGCACCTGCGCATGCTGGCTGATGTACGTGCCCAAACCCCGGCCCCGCCGCGCGAGACGTTTCAGCACTGCGACATGTTCGGCGCCGACACTCGCCTCTGTGTACCAATACACGACGCCCGGCCGAAAGCGCACCTTGATGAAATCGTCGCCGATTTCGTAAGCGTCGACACCCGAGTCGCCGCTGAGATTGCGGTAGCGCTCCATTCTCGATCGCCCTCCTTGAGCAAAGCCTTTAGCAGCTTTTATTCCGCTAAGCATGCTGCCAGCGGGCCGCCGCGCGCCGCGTTCGTTGTAGTATCGCAGGCACCCGGTTTTTATCGCTTGTGCGGCACCTCATGAGAATTCTCGGCATCGACCCCGGCCTGCGCGTGACCGGCTTCGGCGTGATCGAACAACACGGCCACACACTGAGCTACGTCGCGAGCGGCGTGATCCGCACCGCCGACGCCGACCTGCCGTCGCGGCTCGGCACCATCTTCGCGGGCATCTCGACGCTGATCCGCGAGCACGCGCCGGATCAGGCGGCGATCGAAAAAGTCTTCGTCAACGTCAATCCGCAGTCGACGCTGCTGCTCGGCCAGGCGCGCGGCGCCGCGATCTGCGGGCTCGTCGCGGGCGGCGTGCCGGTCGCCGAATACACCGCGCTGCAACTGAAGCAGTCGGTGGTCGGCTATGGCCGCGCGACCAAGGAGCAAATGCAGCAGATGGTTGTGCGGCTGCTGAGCCTGTCGGGCGTGCCCGGCACAGACGCCGCCGACGCGCTCGGCATGGCAATCTGCCACGCGCACGGCGGTTCGATACTGAGCACGCTCGGCGGCATCGCACCGGCGCTCGCGAAGAAGGGTCTGCGCGTGCGGCGCGGCCGTCTGGTCGGCTAGCGCGACGCATGACCCGCCATGCCGTTCGCGCCGCCGAGCCGCTGCGCTACACTCGCGCTTTCCCATCCGACTCTGAAAACTAATCCACCATGATCGGTCGCATTGCCGGCGTTCTGCTGGAAAAAAATCCGCCGCATCTGCTCGTCGACTGCAACGGCGTCGGCTATGAAGTGGACGTGCCGATGAGCACCTTCTACAACCTGCCGTCGACCGGCGAGCGCATCGTGCTGCTCACGCAGATGATCGTGCGCGAGGACGCGCATCTGCTGTACGGCTTCGGCACCGCGCAGGAACGCGCGACGTTCCGCGAACTGCTGAAGATTTCCGGCATCGGCGCGCGCATGGCGCTCGCGGTGCTGTCAGGCATGAGCGTCGCGGAGCTCGCGCAGACCGTCACGATGCAGGACGCCGCGCGGCTCACGCGCGTACCGGGCATCGGCAAGAAGACCGCCGAGCGGCTGCTGCTCGAACTGAAGGGCAAGCTCGGCGCCGACCTCGGCGCGATGGCGGGCGCCGCGTCGCCATCCGACCACGCCTCCGACATCCTCAATGCGCTGCTCGCGCTCGGCTACTCGGAAAAAGAAGCGCTCGCGGCAATCAAGAACGTCCCGGCCGGTACGGGCGTGTCCGAGGGCATCAAGCTCGCGTTGAAGGCGCTGTCGAAGGGCTAAGCTCCAAGCCACGCGCGTTACAATGACCGCATGATCGAAACCGACAAACTCGCCGCCGAGCGCATCATCGCGGCCACGCCCGTGTCGCCGAACGAAGAAGCGTTCGAGCGCGCGCTGCGCCCGCGTCAGCTCGACGAATATGTCGGGCAGGAGAAAGTGCGCGGCCAGCTCGAAATCTTCATCGAGGCCGCGAAGCGCCGTTCCGAATCGCTAGACCACGTGCTGCTGTTCGGGCCGCCGGGCCTCGGCAAGACCACGCTCGCGCACATCATCGCGCGCGAGATGGGCGTCAATCTGCGGCAAACGTCGGGGCCGGTGCTCGAACGCGCCGGCGACCTCGCCGCGCTGCTGACAAATCTCGAAGCCAACGACGTTCTTTTCATCGACGAAATCCACCGGCTCTCGCCGGTCGTCGAGGAAATCCTGTACCCAGCGCTCGAGGATTATCAGATCGACATCATGATCGGCGAAGGGCCGGCCGCGCGCAGCGTGAAGCTCGATTTGCAGCCGTTCACGCTGGTCGGCGCGACCACACGCGCTGGTATGCTGACCAATCCGCTGCGCGACCGCTTCGGCATCGTCGCGCGACTCGAGTTCTATAACGCCGAGGAGCTCGCGCGCATCGTCACGCGTTCGGCCGCGCTGCTCGGCGCGCAGATCCATCCGGACGGCGCATTCGAAATCGCCCGTCGCGCGCGCGGCACGCCGCGTATCGCGAACCGCCTGCTGCGGCGCGTGCGCGACTTCGCCGAAGTGAAGGCCGACGGCAACATCACCGCGCAGGTGGCCGACGCCGCGCTCCGCATGCTCGACGTCGACGCGGTCGGCTTCGATCTGATGGACCGCAAGCTGCTCGAAGCGATCCTGTACAAGTTCGACGGCGGCCCGGTCGGTGTCGACAATCTCGCGGCGGCAATCGGCGAGGAGCGCGACACGATCGAAGACGTGCTCGAGCCGTATCTGATCCAGCAGGGCTTCCTGCAGCGCACGCCGCGCGGCCGCATCGCCACGCTGCTCACGTACCGGCACTTCGGACTGGCCGCGCCGGATTCGGCGAGCGCGCGGCCGGGTCTGTGGGATTCCACGAACTGAGTCACGCGACGAGGCCGACCAGGATGTCAGACCAGACCCAGCAACCCGGCCCTTCCAACCGTTCACCTGTCAATCCCGCCGGCGACCCGTCCGGCAATTTCACTCAGCGCCTGACCCACCGCCTGCGCTCGAAGCTCGCCGCCGGCGTCACGCATCTGACGACCGGCAGCGGAGCGGTGCTCGACTACTCGTCGCCACCGGGCGACCCCGGTCTGTTCGGGCCGGACTCCGTCTGCTGGAAGGTCCACGCCGACTTCACGTCGATGATGACGGGCGGCATCAGCGCGCTGCTGCTTCAGGCGCTGCATCCGCTCGCGCTCGCGGGCGTCTGGGATCACTCGAGCTTTCGCACCGACATCCTGGGCCGGCTGCGTCGCACGGCGACGTTCATCGCCGGCACGACGTACGGCAGCAAGAACGATGCGCTCGCGCTGATCGAGCGCGTGAAGCGTATTCATCTCGACGTGACCGGCGTCGCACCGGACGGCCAGTCGTATCGCGCGAGCGAGCCCGCGCTGCTGACGTGGGTGCACGTCGCGGAAGTGTCGAGCTTTATGACCGCGCATCTGCGCTATGTGAATCCGGTGCTGTCCGTCGCGGCGCAGGATCAATACTTCGCGGAAACCGCGCGCATCGCGGAAATGCTCGGCGCCGTCGATATTCCGCGCTCGCGCGCCGAGATCGAGGCGTACCTGCTCGCGATGCGGCCTGCGCTCGTCGCGAGCGAGCGCACGCGCGAAGTCGTGAGGATTCTGATGAACGCGCCGGCACCGAGCTTCGCGATGCGACCCGCCGGCACGCTGATGCTCAACGCGGGGGTCGATCTGTTGCCCGACTGGGCGCAGACGATGCTCGGCTTGAATCGCCACGCGGCGCTGCGTCGAACCTTCGCGCGGCCTGGCGTGCGGGTCGTCGCGCCGGTGATCCGCTGGGCGCTGGTCAATGGAGTATCGAAGCGGGCCAGGCGGCGCGCGGCGGCGGCGGTGCGGGAGCAGGGTTGACTGCGGCACGCGTCTCGGGCCATTGCCCGCCTTTGCTTACCGCCCCGGTCCCTTCCTGAAACCATCATCGTCGGCGCTGCCCGCGTCGAGATGCGTTACGTCCGCCCACGACACGATCGTCGCGCGACCGTCCCCGTAATCCACGACGTTCAGGCTGGTGTTCAGAAGCGGGTAGTCGCGCGGTGCGTCGAGCCGCATGCCGGTTGCAAAGCGGCGCACGCAGTCGAGCACGCCGCCATGCGTGACACAGGCGATGCGCCCGCCCGGATGCGCGGCGACGAGCGGCTCGATCGCATGCACGATGCGGTGGTAGAACACGCGGTGCGACTCGCCCTCGGGCGGCGCGAAGCCAGGATCGCGGGTTTGCCACTGCGCGTATTCGTCGGGGAAACGCAGCGCGATCTCGTCGCTGTCATGGCCCTGGAACGCGCCGTACGAGCGCTCGCGCAAGTTCTCGCGCGACTGCAGGGGCAGGCCAAGCGCCTCGCCGATCGGCTGCGCGGTCTGCTCCGCGCGCTGCAAGTCGCTCGCATAGATCGCGTCGAGCCGCGCGCCCTGCTTCGCCTCGTCGGCGAGGCGCTGCGCGAGACGTCGCGCCTGCGCGACGCCGGTCGTCGCGAGCGGAATGTCGATGTGGCCTTGAATGCGCTTGATACGGTTCCAGTCGGTCTCGCCGTGCCGGATAAACAGGATCTGCGTCGTCATGAGAGAGAGGTGCCGTTCGCGGTTGTGTCGAGCGACTATTGTCGCAAAATGCAGCGGCACGGCTCGCGTGCGGCGAGGGCGGGCTCTAACGTTTGCGTTCTGTTATGCGTTGGTCTGCAACCAGAACGTGACCGGCCCGTCGTTGACGAGCGACACCTGCATATCCGCGCCGAACTCGCCAGTCTCGACGATCGGATGCTTCGCGCGCGCGGCCGCGACGAAGTAGTCGAACAGGCGCTTGCCCTCGTCGGGCGGCGCGGCCGGCGTGAAGCTCGGGCGCAGGCCGCTGTTGGTATCGGCCGCGAGCGTGAACTGCGACACGAGCAGCAGCCCGCCCGCGCGTCCGGCGCCGTCGAGATTCTGCACCGACAGGTTCATCTTGCCGGCCGCGTCGCTGAACACGCGGTAACCGAGCACCTTGGCGAGCAGCTTGTCGGCCGTGGCCTCGGTGTCGCCGCGCTCCGCGCAGACCAGCGCAAGCAGGCCCGCGTCGATCGCGCCGGTCACGCGATCGGCGATGCGCACTTCGGCGCGCCGCACGCGTTGGATTAGCGCGATCACGCCGTCAGCGTCACGCGCGCGAAACGGCGCTTGCCGACCTGCACGACGTACTCGCCCGCTTCGACCTTCAGGCTCTTGTCGGACACCGCGGTGCCGTCGATCTTCACGCCGCCTTGCTCGATATTGCGGAGCGCCTCGCTAGTCGACGGTACGAGGTTCGCCTGCTTCAGCAACTGGCCGATCGCGAGCGGTGCGCCCGCGAGCGTCACGGCCTGGATATCGTCGGGCACGCCGCCCTTCGCGCGATGGTTGAAGTCCTCGAGCGCGCGTTCGGCGTCCGCCTGCGAGTGGAAGCGCGCGACGATTTCCTGGCCGAGCATCACCTTGAAATCGCGCGGATTACGGCCCGCGTCGGCCTCGCGCTTGAAGCCGGCGATTTCGTCCATCGGACGGAACGACAGCAGTTCGAAGTACCGCCACATCAGCGTGTCGGAGACGCTCATCAGCTTGCCGAACATGTCGGTCGGCTTTTCGCTGATGCCGATGTAGTTGTTCTTCGACTTCGACATTTTCTCGACGCCGTCGAGCCCTTCGAGCAGCGGCATCGTCAGGATGCACTGCTGCTCCTGGCCGTACTGCTTCTGCAACTCGCGACCCACCAGCAGGTTGAACTTCTGATCCGTGCCGCCGAGCTCCAGGTCCGCGTTCAGCGCGACCGAGTCGTAGCCCTGCATCAGCGGGTACAGGAATTCGTGGATCGAGATCGGCACGCCGCCCTGGAAGCGCTTCGTGAAGTCCTCGCGCTCGAGAATGCGTGCGACCGTGTAGCGCGACGCAAGCTTGATCATGCCGTCGGCGCCTAGCGGCATCGACCATTCGCTGTTGTAGCGAATCTCGGTCTTGTCGCGATCGAGCACGAGCGCGGCTTGCTCGAAATAGGTCTTCGCGTTCGATTCGATCTGCTCGCGCGTGAGCGGCGGGCGGGTCGCGTTGCGCCCGGACGGGTCGCCGATCAGCGACGTGAAGTCGCCGATCAGGAAAATCACCGTGTGGCCGAGGTCCTGCAGCTGGCGCATCTTGTTCAGCACGACCGTGTGGCCGATGTGGATGTCGGGTGCGGTCGGATCGAGCCCGAGCTTGATGCGCAGCGGCTTGGCCGTCGCCGCGCTGCGCGCGAGCTTTTGCGCGAATTCGTCTTCGATCAGCAGTTCGTCGACGCCGCGCTTGGTCACGGCGAGCGCGTGACGGACTTCGTCGGTGATCGGGAAGGCGGAAGCGGGATTGGGCTGGGTGGACTCGGTGCTCATGCTGGAAACGTGAAGTCGCGAAAAAACAGGATTGTCCCATAGATGCGCGCCGCCGCGCCCACTCACGCGCCCCGCACGGCCCTGCGACCGGCCAATTCGTTGCAGCTCGCATCACCTTCGCCGTTTGCGCCGATAATCTGCTACAACGAATCGCAATGAACATCGACAGGAGCAGCGACGTGGCGCAAGATCCCGCAGACGGCATCTATTTCGGACTGATGTCCGGAACCAGCATGGACGGTGTGGACGGCGTGGCCGTCCGGTTTGCCAATGGGAAGCCGCCCGAGGTCCTGGCCGAAGCGTTCGTCGGCTTTTCGGCCGGCATCCGCGAAGCGCTGTTCGCGCTTCAACAGCCGGGGGACAACGAGATCGAGCGCGAGTCGCTCGCCGCCAACGCGCTCGCGACGCGCTACACGGTGTGCTGCCACGATCTGCTGCGCGACAGCCGCGTATCGGCCGATGACGTCCGCGCAATCGGCGTCCATGGGCAGACCGTGCGGCATCGGCCGGAAAAGGGGTATACGCGGCAGATCAACAACCCGGCGCTGCTCGCGGAAATGCTCCATATCGACGTGGTCGCCGATTTCCGCAGCCGCGACGTCGCGGCAGGCGGCCAGGGCGCGCCGCTCGTGCCCGCTTTTCATGCGACGATCTTCGGTGCGAAGGACGAAACGCGCGTCGTCTGCAATCTTGGCGGAATCAGCAACATCACAATCCTGAACGCGGCCGGCGGCGTGCGCGGCTTCGACTGCGGCCCGGCGAACGCGCTGCTCGACGTGTGGGCCGAGCGCCAGCTCGGCAAGCCATTCGACGAGAACGGTCATTTCGCGGCGAGTGGCCAGGTCGATCGCAAGCTGCTGAACGCTTTGCTCGACGAACCATTCTTCGCAGAGCAGCCGCCCAAGAGCACCGGCCGCGATCTGTTCAACACCGCATGGCTCGATGCGAAGCTCGAGCCGTTCTCCGCGCTCGCACCAGCCGACGTACAGGCGACGCTCGTCGCGTTGACCGCGGTGACGGTCGCGCGCGAGATTGAGCGGCATGCATCCGATGCGCGGGCCGTGTACGTGTGCGGCGGCGGCGCGCGCAATCCGGAGATCATGAAGGCGTTGCGGCAGGCGCTCGAAGACAGCGGCGTAAGCGGCGTGCCCGTGATGACGACCGACGCGCTCGGCGTGCCGCCGAGCCAGGTTGAGCCGCTCGCGTTCGCGTGGCTCGCGATGCGCTGCATCGCGCGTCTGCCGGGCAGTCTGCCAAGCGTGACGGGAGCGTCCGCGGAGCGGGTGCTGGGGGCGATTTATCCGCGCTGAGAAGGGATGAACTGAAAACAAACACCTTTTGTTGCCGCACGCGGATTCTGCGGCACGAAGGCAATGAAAAACGGGGCCTCTCGGCCCCGTTTCTTCGCTCTGGCTTGACGAGCCTTTGCGCTCAGACCGAGAACGACGAACCGCAACCGCACGTCGTGGTCGCGTTCGGGTTCTTGATAACGAACTGCGCGCCGTTGATGTCGTCCTTGTAGTCGATTTCGGCGCCGACCAGGTACTGGTAGCTCATCGAGTCGATCAGCAGCTGGACGCCGCTCTTGTTCATCACGGTGTCGTCTTCGTTGATCGCTTCATCAAACGTGAAGCCGTATTGGAAGCCCGAGCAGCCGCCGCCCTGCACGAACACGCGCAGCTTGAGCTCCGGGTTGCCTTCCTCATCGATCAGTTGCTTGACCTTGTCAGCCGCTGCGTCGGTGAAGACGAAGGGGGCCGGCATCTCGGTCACGGGGGTGTCGGTGACTGCGTTCATTTCGAACTCTCCAAAAAGCTTTAGCCGATATTGTAGGGCTGTTCCGGATATCGTGCTGAAGTCCACAAAATCAATGCGCTCTTGCTGCAAGGTCGATGCGAGGCGATCCGTTGGCACTTGAGCGAACGGGACCGGGGTGCGAACCCCGGCGAACCATAAAAAAAGCCGCCTTCGCGCGTGGCGTTGGCGGCTTTTGCTGCAAACCGGCGCGAGGGCCGGTTCACGCCCGAAACGATTAACGCTTCGAGAATTGCTTGCGGCGACGTGCCTTGTGGAAGCCGACCTTCTTACGTTCGACTTCACGAGCGTCACGCGTCACGAAGCCAGCCTTCGACAGTTCCGGCTTCAGCGTTGCGTCATAGTCCATCAGCGCGCGGGTGATGCCGTGGCGAACCGCACCGGCTTGCCCCGTTTCACCGCCGCCCGTCACGTTGACCTTGATGTCGAACGTGACACCGTGGTTCGTGAGTTCCAGCGGTTGACGCACGATCATCAGCGACGTTTCGCGCGAGAAGTAGTCGGCGATGGGCTTGCCGTTCACAACGATGTCGCCCTTGCCTGCCTTGATGAACACGCGAGCGACGGCGCTCTTGCGGCGGCCCGTGCCGTAATTCCAGTTACCGATCATGTGGGCTCCCCTTAGATCTCGAGCGCCTTCGGCTGTTGTGCCGAATGCGGATGCGTTGCGTCAGCGTAGACCTTCAGCTTCTTGATCATCGCGTAGCCGAGCGGACCCTTCGGCAGCATGCCCTTGACCGCTTTCTCGAGCGCGCGGCCCGGGAAGCGTTCCTGCATCTTGCCGAACGTCGTTTCATAGATACCGCCCGGGTAGCCCGAGTGACGGTAGTACTTCTTGTCGGTAACCTTGTTGCCCGTGACCTTCAGCTTGCCAGCGTTGATGACGATGATGAAATCACCGGTGTCGACGTGGGGAGTGAATTCAGGCTTGTGCTTGCCGCGAAGACGGTGTGCCACTTCGCTGGCGACACGCCCGAGAACCTTATCCGTCGCGTCAATCACGTACCATTCGCGCGTCACCTCATGGGCTTTTGCGGAAAACGTCTTCATGATCGATCCAAAAAAATTGCTGCGCCCAATGTTTTCTTTCCTGCTTGTAGTGTGCGCATCGAGGCGCGTGCAGGCTCTCCCTGGTTCTTCTTCCGCGGGCGCGGATGCGGAAAAGCCCTGAATTATAAAGGAATTTGTGCTGGCAAGTCAAAACGTGCGATGCGCTCGCCGCGCGCGGTCAGGAAATGGGGCGAAACGCCTGACAAACGCGGGCGAAAAAACCCGAACGAGCGGTTCGGGTTTAATCCACCAAAGGAGGAGGTGGAGGAGGTAGCGGAGGTTGCAGAACTGCTGCAACGATGGACTAAATGGTAAGAGTGCACCCTCGTGCAACGCAAGATGATTTGCATTGTGAAATCAATTTTCATAATGTGACAGATTCGATGCGCGGGGACGTTTGACGAAACTCCTTTTGGATCAAGCACTAAAGGCCAACGAATTCGAATCGCATCAGACATTCCCTAGACTAAGTTCCCTAAACTGGACGAGGAATTCTGCAACCCGCCCATTCCGCATCGCAAGAAGAAAGCAATCGCCGTGCATGAACGCCGGATGCGCTCAGCGTGCGCCAATCGTCAGACACAGGGCTACAATGCCGTCTCGACAAAGCGATGCGCGGTGGGAGAGACAGCATGGAATGCAAAGTAAGCTGGATGGGACAAGACGGGATGGCGTTCGCCGCCGAGACCGGCAGCGGTCATCTGGTCGCGATGGACGGCGCACCCGAGGGTGGCGGACGCAACCTCGCGCCGCGCCCGATGGAAATGGTGCTGCTCGGTACCGGCGGCTGCACCGCCTACGACGTCGTGATGATCCTGAAGAAGAGCCGCCAGGAGATCGCCGGCTGCTCTGTGACGCTGAAGGCCGAGCGCGCGAGCGAAGATCCGAAGGTGTTCACGAAGATCCACTTCCACTTCACGGTGACGGGCAAGAATCTGAACCCGGCGACCGTCGAGCGCGCGATCAACCTCTCGCACGACAAATACTGCTCGGCGTCGATCATGATCGCGAAGACCGCCGAGCTCACGCATTCATTCGACATCGTCGCGCTCTGAGCGCGATAGCGATGGCGGCCACGGCCGCCACTCCGCCCCAAATGAAAAAGCCGGCGTCCCAACGGACGCCGGCTTTTCTTATTCAGCGGCAAAGCAGGCCGATAAGCCGGATTCTGTGCACGCGCCGCGCCCGAAGACTCGACCCGCGTGGCAGCCATTCCTCTAGGCGCGCCATTACTGACGCGCTCAAGCTTCCTACCCGCAGACGAGACGGGGGCCCCGTCCTGCATCGCGAAGATGCGCGCCTGCCTACTTGGAATTGCTCCGGGTGGAGGTTACCGTGCCGGTCTGCCTTGCGACAGCCGCGGTGCGCTCTTACCGCACCGTTTCACCCTTACCTGATCCCGGCTTGCGCCGGGCCATCGGCGGTTTGCTTTCTGTTGCCCTATTCCGCGTGTCGCCACGGATGGCCGTTAGCCATCACCCTGCCCTGTGGAGTCCGGACTTTCCTCGCCCTCGTTGGCCGAAGCCGTCGAGGCCGCGACTGCCTGGCCTGCTTTGCTGGCGCGAATTTTAACACCGAACGCGGAAGCGCCTAGCGCTTGCGCCGCCCCGTGCGGAACACGGACGTGTCGTCGTAGAACGCCGGCGATTCGTTCTCGGGCCACCAGCCCGGAATGCCCAGCACCGGCAGCGGCGCGAACATGCGGCTCGTCAAAGCGTCGGGGCCCAGCAGCGCCGCGCTGACGGCTTCATCGAGCCATGCGTCGCGCGCCGGGGTGTCCCATTCGAAATACTCTGCCGGAACGTCGACGATCCATGCATGGCCGGTGCAGCCCTTGAACGGCGCGATCAGCTTTTCGAGCAGCGCATGGCCGAAGCACCGCACTTCGCAGCTCCGCCCCCACGCATCGCGCCACGCGATAAACAGCGTCTGCCACTCGAAGCCGCGTAGCGCGGCGCTCAGCGAAGAATCGGCGCAAGCGAACAGCAGCGCGTTTTCGTCGAAGAGAGTCAGCATGTCGCGCACGCCGCCACGCGTCGGGCCGACGCCGAGCACGTCGAGTTCCGCCGACTGGCGCGCGTTCAGCGCCGCCTTGATGCGCGGAAACGCGAACCACATCGAACCGTTGAAGAAGTCGTGCAGATTGTGGCGCGTCGGCACGCAACCGGTCGACGCTATATGCCCCTCGTACGCGGCACCCGGTGGCAGGTCGTCCTGCGCGATGAACGCAAGAGGCTGGCCGCGGCCGGTGGTCTGCTGCATCTGGGCGGCGTCGGCGTTCATCGCGGCGAGAAGGTCCGCGTAGCCGGTCAGCGCGGCTTGCTGCCAACGCTGACCGCGTGTGGCGAATTGCGCGAACCACGGCTTCGACCAGTCGATTGCGGCGAAGCACGGTGGCAGAGGCTCGGGTGCCATGCCGCGCGCAGCTTTGACCGCCGCGGCTTCATGCGCTACCGCGGAGCCCGCTTTCGCGGGCTTATCAATATTGGCTGCGCGCTGCCCCGCCTCACGCTCCCGCATCTACTGGAGCTCAAACGAGACGCCAGCCAATCGACTCTCCGCCTCGCAGCGGCACGACCGGCGTATCGCCGGCCGGCAGCTCGGCCGGCAGCGTCCATTCCTCGCGACGCAGCGTGACCTTCTCCGTATTGCGCGGCAGACGGTAGAAGTCCGGACCATGGAAGCTCGCGAAGCCTTCGAGCTTGTCGAGCGCGCCGGCCTTGTCGAATGCTTCGGTATAGAGCTCGAGCGCGTGCAGCGCGGTGTAACAGCCCGCGCAACCGCACGCGTGTTCTTTCAGCCCCTTCGGATGCGGCGCACTGTCGGTGCCGAGGAAGAAGCGCGGATCGCCCGAGGTCGCCGCCTCGACCAGCGCGACGCGATGGGTCTCGCGCTTGAGCACCGGCAGGCAGTAGTAATGCGGACGGATGCCGCCCTGGAAAATCGCGTTGCGGTTGTACAGCAGATGGTGCGCGGTGATCGTAGCGCCAAGCAGTTCCGGCGCGACGCCCGCTTCGCGGACGTAGTCGGCCGCGTCCTTCGTCGTGATGTGCTCGAACACGACCTTCAGCGCCGGAAATGCGCGGCGCAGCGGCATCATCACGCGATCGATGAAGACCTTTTCGCGATCGAACAGATCGATGTCCGAATCGGTCACCTCGCCATGCACGAGCAGCGGCATGCCGACTTCCTGCATCACTTCCAGCGTCTTCGCGCACTTCATCAGATCGGTGACGCCCGCGTCGGAGTTCGTCGTCGCGCCCGCCGGGTACAGCTTCACGCCGTGCACGAAGCCGCTCGCGCGCGCGCGGAGGATCTCGTCGGGCGGCGTGTTGTCGGTCAGGTACAGCGTCATCAGCGGCTCGAATTTCGCGCCCTCGGGAATCGCGGCGATGATGCGCTCGCGATATGCCTTCGCCATCGCGGTCGTCGTGACCGGCGGCTTCAGGTTCGGCATGATGATCGCGCGACCGAACTGGCGCGCGGTGTCAGGCAGCACGGCCGCGAGCATCGCGCCGTCGCGCACGTGCAGATGCCAGTCGTCCGGGCGGACCAGTGTGACGGAATCGGGGGAAACGTTGGAAGCAGTCATGGCAGGAATACGAGACTTCGCGCGCATCGCTGATCGACCGGTCAAACCGCGTTGTAGCGGCCCAAACACATGTCAATTTTGCTATTTGGCGTCTCCGGCTCGGTGATATGCTTGGAAAATCATCATTGTAACGGCTCACTCCGTTCACAGGCTCACCTGCAACATGTGCCAACTTCTCGGAATGAACTGCGCCGCGCCGACGGACGTCACGTTTTCCTTTACCGGCTTTGCGGCGCGTGGCGGCGTCACCGATCACCACGCCGACGGCTGGGGCATCGCTTTCTTTGAAGACAAGGCCTGCCGCTTGTTCATCGATCATCAATCGTCGGCCACGTCGCCGATCGCCGAGATGGTCAAGCGCTACCCGATCAAATCGAAAAACACGATCGCGCACATCCGCAAGGCGACGCAAGGGCACATCCTGCTCGAAAACTGCCACCCGTTCATGCGCGAACTGTGGGGGCGTCACTGGATCTTCGCGCATAACGGCGACCTGCAGGCTTACGCGCCGGAACTGAACGGCGTGTATCAGCCGGTCGGCACGACCGACAGCGAACTCTCGTTCTGCGCGCTGCTGGAAGGTTTGCGTAAGGCTTTTCCGGGCGCGCAGCAGCCGCCGCTTCACGAGCTGTTCGCCGCGCTCGAGACGCTCACGCGTGAAATCACGCAGTACGGCGTATTCAATTTCCTGATGTCTAACGGCCAGGCCCTGTTCGCGCATTGCTCGACGCATCTGCATTACCTCGTGCGTCGCTGGCCGTTTTCGACCGCGCATCTGGTCGACGCGGACGTGTCGATCGATTTCGCCAAATACACGACGCCCGAAGACCGCGTCGCGGTGATCGCGACCAAGCCGCTGACCGACAACGAAGTGTGGACCGCGTTCAAGCCCGGCGATCTGCTGATGTTCCAGCATGGCGACGTGATCGGCCACGCCAATATTCCGGTGCCGCAGTCGGTGCTCGAAAAGCTGCGCAATCCGGCGCTCGACGCATCGGCGTCGGCCACGACGATCGCGGCGTCGAACGGCGCGCACGCGGTGGGCACGAGCGGAACCACGCTTTCATCCGACAGCGAAACCGATCTCGAAGCCGCCGATGACACGGCAGCGTTCGAGTCGTAAGCCGCAGCGTCACCCTACGCCTGCGAAACAAAAAGCCGCTCCTCGGAGCGGCTTTTTTTTTCGTCGCGAACCCCGAAACGAGGCCTGCGCGCCCAGCCTCAGTGCAGAATCTTCGCGAGAAAATCCTTCGCGCGATCCGACTTCGGATTCGCGAAGAAGTCTTCCTTGCGGTCGTCTTCGACGATCAAACCCTTGTCCATGAAGATCACGCGATGCGCGACCTTCTTCGCGAAGCCCATTTCGTGCGTCACGCACATCATGGTCATGCCTTCCTGCGCGAGTTCGACCATCACGTCGAGCACTTCGTTGATCATCTCCGGGTCGAGCGCCGAGGTCGGTTCGTCGAACAGCATCGCGATCGGGTCCATGGAGAGCGCACGCGCAATCGCCACGCGCTGCTGCTGACCACCGGACAACTGCCCCGGATACTTGTCCGCATGCTCGCGCAGCCCCACTCGATCGAGCAGCTTCAGGCCCTTCGCGGTCGCCTCGTCGTTCGAGCGGCCCAGCACCTTGACCTGCGCGAGCGTCAGGTTCTGCACGATCGACAAATGCGGAAACAGCTCGAAATGCTGGAACACCATGCCGACCTTCGAGCGCAGCTTCGAGAGATTGGTTTTCTTGTCGGTCAGTGACTGTCCGTTGATGACGATCTCACCCTTCTGGAACGGCTCGAGTCCGTTGACGGTCTTGATCAGCGTGGACTTGCCCGAACCGGACGGCCCGCACACCACGACCACTTCGCCCTTTTTGACTTCCGTCGTGCAGTCGGTCAGCACCTGGAAATGGCCGTACCACTTCGAAACATTCTTGATAGAGATCATCTTGCGACCTTTTTCTGAAGACCTTTGACGAGGCTCGACGCGATCACGCAGATCACGAAATAACACGCGCCCGCGAACAGTACCATCTCGACGTTCGTGCCGTCACGATCGCCAATATTCGTAGCCGTGCGGAAGAAGTCGGCGAGGCTGATCACGTAGACGAGCGACGTGTCCTGAAACAGCACGATACCCTGCGTGAGCAGCAGCGGCACCATCGCGCGGAACGCCTGCGGCAGCACGATCAGGCGCATCGCCTGCCCATAGGTCATGCCGAGCGCGAACGACGCGTTGACCTGGCCGCGCGGCACCGCTTGAATGCCGGCGCGGATGATCTCTGAATAATACGCGGCCTCGAACAGCGAGAACGCGACCATCGCCGAAGCGAGCCGGATGTCGATGTCGGCCGACAGACCGAGCACGCTTTGCAGCACCTGCGGCACGATCAGGAAGAACCACAGCAGCACCATCACGAGCGGGATCGAACGGAAGAGCGTCACGTAAGCCTGCGCGAACCATCCGAGCGGCTTGATCGGCGACAGTCGGAACATCGCGAGAATGGTGCCCCAGATGATGCCGAATACGATCGCGATCAGCGTGATCTTGAACGTGATGATCGCGCCGGTCCATAGCGTAGGCAGCGCGCCCGGAATACCGCTCCAGTCGAAATGATGCATCACTTTCCTCCGATATAGCCGGGCAGCCGGGCCTTCACTTCGACCCAGCGCATCAGTTGCATCACGATCAGATTGATCAGCATGTATGCGACCGTGACCGCGATGAACGACTCGTAAGTTTGCGACGTGTAGTCGACGAGCTGGCGCGCCTGCGCGGACAGATCGAGCAGCCCGATCGTCGAGGCGACCGCGGAGTTCTTGAAGATGTTCAGAAACTCGGAGGTGAGCGGCGGCACGATGATCCGGTACGCGACCGGCAGCAGCACGTAGCGATACGTCTGCCATTGCGTGAAGCCCACCGCGAGACCGGCCGCGCGCTGGCCGCGCGGCAACGCGTTGATGCCCGAGCGCACCTGCTCGCACACGCGCGCGGCGGTGAAGAGCCCGAGACATACGATCGACGACGAGAAGAACTGCGCGCCCGGCGGCAATTGCTTGAACCAGTTGCCGATCGACACGGGCAGCAGCTCCGGTATCACCAGATACCAGATGAAGAACTGCACGATCAGCGGAATGTTACGGAAAATCGCGACGTAGACGGTGCCGACGCCCGACGCCCATTTGTTGGGCACCGTGCGCAGCACACCGAAGAGCGAGCCGACGATCAGCGCGATCACCCATGCCGACAGCGACACGGTGACCGTCACCCGCAGCCCCGAGAACAGCCAGCCCAGATAGGTGGTCGGCTCGCCCGTGGAGACGGGACTCAGCAGAATGCCCCAGTTCCAGTGATATGACATGACCAAGACTCCGGCAAAAAGAAACGGAAGAAGCGCGTGGCCCCTTCCGTTCCGTTCAGCGTTTCGAAAGTGTCGAAAAAGCAGCTAGGGTTTAGTCGATTGCCTTGTCGTTCGGATTCTTGAACAGCGCACGCATATCGTCGCTCATCGGGAAGTTCAGATTGAGGCCCTTCGGCGGGATCGGCGATTCGAACCAGCGCTTGTAGATCTGTTCGCCTTCGCCCGACGTTTGCACCTTCGCGATGGCGTCGTCGGCGACCTTCTTGAAGTCGGGGTCGTTCTTGCGCAGCATGCAGCCATACGCCTCCCGCGATTGCGGCGTGCCGACGATCACGAAATCGCCCGGGTTGTTCGACTTCGCGCGCTCGCCGGCGAGCAGCGCATCGTCCATCATGAACGCGGCGGCGCGACCCGTCGACAGCGTCAGGAACGACTCGCCGTGATCCTTCGCGCTGATGATGTTCATGCCCATGTTCTTCTCCTGGTTCATCTTGCGAAGCAGGCGCTCGGACGTGGTGCCGGCGGTCGTCACGACCGTCTTGCCCTTCAGGTCCGGGAAGTCCTTGATGCCGGAATCTTTCTTGGTCATCAGGCGCGTGCCGATCACGAAGATAGTGTTCGTGAAGGCGGCCTGTTGCTGACGCTCGAGGTTATTCGTGGTGGAGCCGCACTCGATGTCGACCGTGCCGTTCTGCACGAGCGGAATGCGGTTCTGCGACGTGACCGGCACGAGCTTCACCTTCAGGTTCGGCATGTTCAGCTTCTGCTTGACGGCCTCGACGATCTTCATCGCGTAATCCTGCGAGTAGCCGATCACGTTCTGCTTGTCGTCGTAATAGGAGAACGGGATCGACGATTCGCGATGGCCCAGCGAAATGACGCCCGTATCCTTGATCTTTTTCAGCGTGCCCGAGTCTTGCGCATGCACGCCAACCGTAAACAGTCCGAGAGTCGCGAGCAGCAGCGCGGCTTTTTTAATCTTCATCTTGATCTCCTTGGCAAGAACCGGCGCCAGTGTAACAAAGTAATTTTTCTGAAAGTATCGCTATTAACCATTCTGTTGCGCGCACGCCGCGATGGGCCCGCAGCGCCGCCGCACGGCCGTTTCGCGCATATGAGAAGGCGGGCGGCATCGATAGGATGCCGCCCGCCGGTCGAACACGCCGTCTTGTGGACCGCGTTGATGCACAAAGTTTCGGCGGTTTCGCCTCCCAGCCCGGATACGGGCCGCGTCACCGCCGTTTCAAACAAGATAGGACACGGTCCATCAGGGATACAAGCCGCGCATCTCGCGCGCCTGCAAAATCCGCTTACACGCGACGATGAACGCAGCCGTTCGCACCGACACGTTCTGCTCGCTCGACACCTGCCAAACCGCCGCGAACGCTTCGCGCATCACGCGCTCGAGGCGCTCGTTGATCTCGTCCTCGGTCCAGAAGAAGCTCGAGAAGTCCTGCACCCATTCGAAATATGACACTGTCACACCGCCGGCATTCGCGACCACGTCCGGAATCACGAGGATGCCGCGATCGTGCAGGATGTCGTCCGCCGCCGTGGTGGTCGGGCCGTTCGCGCCCTCAACGATGATCCTGGTCTTGATCTTGCCGGCGTTTTTTTCGGTGATCTGATTTTCCAGCGCCGCCGGAATCAGGATGTCCGACTCGACGGTCCAGAACTCATCATCGGTGATCGCGTCGGCTTCGGGGAAACCGCCGACGCCGCCCGTCTTCGCGACGTAGTCGAGCAGCGCGACCGCGTCGATGCCGGTGGACTTGTACACCGAGCCGGTGTGGTCCTGCACCGCGACGACTTTCGCGCCCGCCTCCTGGAACAGACGCGCGGCGATGCCGCCGACGTTGCCGAAGCCCTGCACCGCGATACGCGCGCCTTCGATGTCGAAGCCGATGCGGCGAGCCGCTTCGCAGCCCACCACGAATACGCCGCGGCCGGTCGCCTCGCGACGGCCGAGCGAGCCGCCGAGCGTGATCGGCTTGCCAGTCACGACGCCGGTGGCCGTCTGGCCCTGATTCATCGAGTACGTGTCCATCATCCAAGCCATGATCTGCTCGTTCGTGTTCACGTCCGGCGCGGGGATGTCGGTATTCGGTCCGATGATGATGCCGATCTCGCTAGTGTAGCGGCGCGTCACGCGCTCGAGCTCACCACGCGACAGCGTGCGCGGATCGACGCGGATGCCGCCCTTCGCGCCGCCGTACGGCACGTTCACCGCCGCATTCTTCACCGACATCCACGCGGACAGCGCCATCACTTCGGAGAGCGTAACGTCCTGGTGATAACGCACGCCGCCCTTGCCCGGACCGCGCGACACGTTGTGTTGCACGCGATAACCCTCGAAGTGCGCGACCGTGCCGTTGTCGAGTTCGATGGGCACGTCGACGACGAGAATGCGCTTCGGGCGCTTCAGGGTTTCGAGCCAGCGGGACAGCGAACCGAGATACGGCGCGACGCGGTCGACCTGGCGCAGATAGTTGCCCCAGGGGCCGAGGTCTTCGCGATTGAGGTAGGACGGAACGGACTGCAACGTTGAGGCGGCTTGTACCGATTCTGCGGCTTGTTGTTGGGATGACATGAACGCTCCGGCGTTTGATCGAGTACGGGCATTGTGGAAAAACGCCGTATCGAAATCCAATGCCGTTTCCTTATCCCGTTATGTTTTTTTTGCATAACGTTCGCAAAGCCGCAAATTCGCGTCGTCGGGACGCAGGTTCGAGTTCGAGTTTTATGCGGCGGCTCAGGCGGCGCTCTGCCGGAGTTCCTCCGACACCACGTCCCACAACTGCCGCACGAGGATCTGGCGCGCGTCGTCGCTTTTCGCGGCGAGCTTGTCGCGATACAGGCGAATCTCCATGCTGAGCGTAAGCTGCCCTTCGGGCGTGCCGCGCGTCGCGCGATCGAGGCGGATCAGCCGGCCTTCGGCCACCGCATCTTCGACCGCGCTATGCGGCAGAAACGCGATGCCGTGACCGGCGAGCGCCATCGCCTTGAGCCCCTCGGCCATGTCGGTTTCGTAGAGCCGGTCAAGGTACAGGCGCTCCGGCGCGTTCGCGAGAATCACCTCGGTCATGCGCCCGAGGTACGCGTTCGGCGTGTACGACAGATACGGCGCGGGCGCATCGGCCGAGCCTGGCAGCGTGTGACGCGGCCGCCCCGCGCGGGCCGGCGCCGAGAACGGGCTGATCGGCTCGTGGCCGAGCGTCAGCATGTCGTAGCGTGCCGGATCGAGCGCGACCGGATGGCTCGGATGGTGGTAGCCCATCATCAGATCGCAGCCGCCTTCCACCAGCGAGAGCGCCGCGTCGTGCACGTTCAGCGCGCGCAGCCGCGTGTGGATCGGGCCCATCTGCGCCTCGATGCGCTGCAGCCAGCGCGGGAAGTAAGTGAGCGAGAGCGTGTGGGGGACCGCGAATTCGATCGTCGCCTGGGGCGTCGCCGTGTGGCCGCGCAGCAGCGCGCGCGCCTCGTGGAATTGCGACAGCATCGCGAGCGCCTGCTCGTTGAACACCTGACCGGCCGCCGTGAGCCGCGTCGGATAAACAGAGCGGTCGATCAGTTCCGTGCCGAGCCACGCTTCGAGCGCCTGGATGCGGCGCGAGAAAGCCGGCTGCGTGACGTGGCGCAACTCGGCCGAGCGGCTGAAGCTACGCGTTTCCGCGAGCGAAATGAAGTCTTCGAGCCATTTCAGTTCCATGCGATTGCGCTTGCCGTCGAGAGGGAAGAAGTCTGCATTCTAGCGGCGCGGATTGCGACCGACGCATCCGGGCGGGCCGATCGCATCACGGTGGTAAAATCCACGGTTCCCTCCGTTCCCGACCCGCTCGCTGAGCGCTCAACCGCTTCAACCCGGTCCTCATCATGTCCGACACCCGCCCCGACACCCTGTTCGCGCTGAACGCGCTTTCCCCGCTCGACGGCCGCTATGCCGCCAAAACCGAAGCCCTGCGCGACTGGCTCTCGGAAGCCGCCTTCATGCGCAATCGCGTGACGGTCGAAATCCACTGGCTGATCGCGCTGTCGCGCGCCGGCTTCGCCGAAGTGCCGCGCTTCTCCGAGGCGTCCGAGCAATTCCTGCTGCAACTGGCCGAGCGCTTCACCGCGCACGACGCCGCGCGCATCAAGGAAATCGAGCGCGTGACGAACCACGACGTGAAGGCCGTCGAATACTGGCTGAAGGAATCGGTGAAGGGCCATGAAGAACTGGAGCGCGCGAGCGAGTTCATCCACTTCGCGTGCACGTCGGAAGACATCAACAACACGTCGCACGGCCTGATGCTTGCCGGCGCGCGCGAACACGTGATCCTGCCGGCGCTGCGCTCGGTGCATCAACGCCTCGTTGCGCTCGCGCACGCGCACGCCGCCCAGCCGATGCTGTCGCGCACGCACGGCCAGCCGGCCAGCCCGACCACGCTCGGCAAGGAAATCGCCAACGTCGCCGCGCGGCTCGCGCGTGCGATCGAACGTATCGCGAAGGTCGAACTGCTCGGCAAGATGAACGGCGCGGTCGGCAACTTCAACGCGCACCTGTCCGCGTATCCGGAGTTCGACTGGGAAGCGTTCTCGAAGGATGTCGTCGAGAACCGTCTGAAGCTCACGTTCAATCCGTACACGATCCAGATCGAGCCGCACGACTACATGGCCGAGCTGTTCGACGCGATCACGCGCGCGAACACGATCCTGCTGGATCTGGACCGCGACGTGTGGGGCTACATCTCGGTCGGCTACTTCAAGCAGCGCACGAAGGCCGGCGAAATCGGTTCGTCGACGATGCCGCACAAGGTCAACCCGATCGACTTCGAAAACTCGGAAGGCAACCTCGGCCTCGCGAACGCGACGTTGCGTCACCTCGCCGACAAGCTGCCGGTGTCGCGCTGGCAGCGCGACCTGACCGACTCGACGGTGCTGCGCAACATCGGCGTCGCGTTTGGCTACTCGCTGCTCGCGTACGACTCGCTGATCCGCGGCCTCGACAAGCTCGAAGTGAACGCGCAGCGTCTGAACGAAGACCTCGACAACTGCTGGGAAGTGCTGGCCGAGCCGGTGCAGACCGTGATGCGCCGTTACGGCATCGAGAATCCGTACGAGCAGCTGAAGGAACTCACGCGCGGCAAGGGCATCACGCGCGAGGCACTGCAGAGCTTCATTGGCGGCCTGGCGATTCCGCAGGACGCGAAGGACCGCCTGCTCGCGATGACGCCCGGCTCGTACATCGGCCGGGCCGTCGAACTGGCGAAGCGGATCGGCTGATCGGCTGGCCCAGCTTCTTCAATGCGTAAAAAAGCCGCTCCGAGGAGCGGCTTTTTTACGTCCCGCGTTCGAAGCTGGAACGCGAAGCGATCAAAGACTCAGCGCGCTTCGACCTGCTTGAGCACCTCGTCGACGATCTGTTCCGGCGTCAGATCGATGCTGACCGTGATCGCTTCATCGTCACCGGGCTCCTCGAGCGTATCGATCTGGCTTTCCAGCAGCGACGGATCGAAGAAATGCCCGGTGCGATGCCCGAGACGCTCCGCGAGCACCTCGCGCGAACCCTTCAGGTAGACGAAGCACACGTCCTTGTCGCCGGCACGCAGAATGTCGCGATACGAGCGCTTCAGCGACGAACACGTGAACACCGCCGTCTCGCCCGCTTTCTGCTTTTCCTCGATCGCCGCGCGGATCGTCTTCAGCCACGGCCAGCGGTCTTCGTCGGTGAGCGGGATGCCGTGGTGCATCTTCTCCTTGTTCGCCGCACTATGGAACGCGTCGCCGTCGGTGAACGCGCAATGCAGGCGCTCGGCCAGCATTTCGCCAATCCTCGTCTTGCCGGCGCCCGACACGCCCATTGCGATCAGAATCATTTGAAACTCCTTACAGGACCGCCGCGAGTGCGAAGGTCAGGCCCAGCCCCATCACCGAAATGATGGTTTCGAGGAGCGACCACGTCTTGAAGGTCTGCACCACCGTCATGCCGAAATATTCCTTGATCAGCCAGAAGCCGCCGTCGTTCACGTGCGAGAAGATCAGCGAGCCCGAGCCGGTCGCGAGCACCATCAGTTCCGGCTTCACCTGCACCGCGCCCGCCGCCGCGATCGGCGCGACGATGCCGCAGGCGGTCGTCATCGCGACGGTGGCCGAGCCGGTCGCGAGACGGATCATCGCCGCGACGAGCCAGCCGAACAGCAGCGGCGACAGATGCACCGCGGTCGCCACGTTGGTGATTTCCTTCGAAATGCCGCTATCCATCAGTACGCGGCCAAAACCGCCGCCCGCACCGACGATCAGTGTAATACCCGCGATCGGCGCCAGACATTCTCCGCAGAACTTCTGAATCTGCTCGCGGTTAAAGCCGCGGCTCGCGCCGAAGGTCCAGAAGCTGACCAGCACGGCCGTCAGCAGCGCGACGTCGGTGTTGCCGAAAAAGCGCAGCAGATCGTTCGGCAGCGTCTTCGGTTCGAAGACCAGGTCGGCCCAGCTGCCGACCAGCATCAGGACCACCGGCAACAGAATCGTGGCCAGCGTGATGCCGAAGCCCGGCAGTTCGCGCTTCGGTGCAGCGGCCTTCGCGGCGTTACCACTTTGCACGCCGTTGGCGTCCTTCACGTCGCTGCCCAGAAATTGCGCGGCAAGCGGATTTTCCTTCGGCAACTGGATATGACGGCTCACCATCAACGCGAACAGCGGACCGGCGACGATCGCGCACGGCACGCCGACGATCAGACCGTAGGCGATCGTCTTGCCGATGTCCGCGTGATACGCCTGCACGGCGAGCAGCGCGGCCGGGTGCGGCGGAATCAGACCGTGCACGACGGACAGACCCGCGACCATCGGCAGGCCGACCAGCAGCAGCGATTTGTTGGTGCGCCTGGCGACGTTGAACGCGATCGGAATCAGCAGCACGAAACCGACTTCGAAGAACACCGGCAAGCCGACGATGATCGCGACCACCATCATCGCCCAGTGAATGTGTTTCTCACCGAACCAGTTGATCAGCGTGGTCGCGACGCGCTCGGCGCCGCCCGATTCGGCCATCATCTTGCCGAGCATCGTGCCGAGACCGACGACGATGGCAATGTGCCCAAGCGTGTTGCCGTTCCCCGTTTCGAACGATTTGACGATGGTCTGCATCGGCATGCCGGCCACGAGGCCCAACAGCAATGAGACGATGATCAGGACGAGAAACGGATAGACCTTTAAGCGCGTGATCATGAAGATCAGCAACGCGATCGCGATTAACGCGTAGACCAGCAGCATGCTGCCGTGGGCAGATTCCATGAAGCCCCTCCTTTGGTTTATTGATTTCAGAGTGCGGATGCGGCCGCCACCTCGTCTCACGGCAACCTGCGCGATGCCTGACAATCCGGCTAGCCGCGCGGACGCTGAATTTTACTGTTTGTTTCCCGAAAACGCGCGCAAATCCAGCACGCATATCAAGTAAAAAAAGAGTCTCGGCGCGACAGCCTGATGCGGCTGTATCGACGAGACTCCTGGGCCCGGTTCAGTTGACCGATGCGCTATCGGGTTGTGGGGCTTAGTGCGCGGGTGCCGCCAGCTGGCTCGCGGCGCGCGCGAGGCGCGTGACCTCGTCCCAGTTCTGCGCGGCGAGCGCGGCCTTTGGCGTGAGCCACGAACCGCCGACACAGACCACGTTCGGCAGCGACAGGAAGTGCGGCGCGCTTTCCGGCGTGATGCCGCCGGTCGGGCAGAACTTCAGCGTCGGGAACGGGCCGTGGAACGCCTGCAGCATCGGCACGCCGCCCGCCTGCTGTGCGGGGAAGAACTTGACGATCTCATAGCCGAGCTCGAGCGCGAGGATGATGTCCGACGGCGTCATCACGCCGGGCAACAGCGGCAGACCCACATCCTGCGCGGCCTTGTGCATGTCCTTGGTCAGACCCGGCGACACGCCGAACTGCGCGCCGGCCTTCTTCGCCTGGGCGCAATGCTCGGGCTTCGTGATCGTGCCGACACCGACCACGATGTCGTCGGCGAGTTCGCACGCACGCTCGATCGCGCCGAGGCCCGCCGGCGTGCGCAGCGTGATTTCGAGCACCTTCACGCCGCCCGCGTGCAACGCGCGCGACACGTGTTCGCCCTGTTCGACCGTGTCGAACGCGAGCACCGGAATCACCGGGCCGAGGCGCACGATATCGCTTACTGTTTTCGACGTCATAGTCAGACTCCTTGTTTCTGCAGCGCCGCGCCGGCTTGCGCGGTGCTCGTGTGATGATGGTCGCTGGGTTGATGATCACCGTCGTGGCCGTGCTTGTGATGGCTGCCGTGGCCGTGCTGGCCGTCGACCGTGCCGCCCTCGCCGACCAGCTTGCCGAACACCGACGCGCCCTGCTCCGCCGGCGCCGCCGCCGCACGGAACACGCCGAACAGCTCGCGGCCGAAGCCGACTTCGTTGTCCGCCTGATGCAGCGGCTCGGCGTTCGGACGCGCGGCCCACTCGGCTGCGTCGATCTCGATGTCGAGCACGCCCGCTTCGGCGTCGATCACCAGCATGTCGCCCGTGCGCACTTTGCCGATCGGGCCTTGCAGCAACGCTTCCGGCGACAGATGAATGACCGCCGGCACCTTGCCCGACGCGCCCGACATACGGCCATCGGTCACCAGCGCGACATGGAAACCCTGATCCTGCAGCACACCGAGCAGCGGCGTCAAACGATGCAACTCGGGCATGCCGTTTGCGCGTGCGCCCTGGAAGCGCACCACCGCGATGAAGTCGCGCTTGAGCTCGCCCTTGTCGAACGCTTCCTGCACCGCTTCCTGCGAATCGAACACGATTGCCGGCGCCTTCACCTTGCGATGCTGCGCCGCGACCGCCGAAATCTTGATTACGCCGCGGCCGAGCTTGCCCTGCATCAGACGCAGGCCGCCGTCCGGCTGGAACGGCTCCTTGATGCCGCGCAGCACCGCTGTGTCCGCGCTCGCCTCGACACCTGCCACCCATTGCAGCTTGCCGTCGAGCAGCTTCGGCTCCTCGGTGTAGCGCTTCAGACCCTTGCCCGCGACCGTGTTCACGTCTTCATGCAGCAGACCGCCTTCGAGCAGATTGCGCACGAGGAACGCGACGCCGCCCGCCGCGTGGAAGTGGTTCACGTCGGCCTTGCCGTTCGGATAGATCTTCGCAAGCAGCGGTACCGCCTGCGACAGCGTGTCGAAGTCGTCCCAATCGATCACGATGCCGGCCGCGCGCGCGATTGCGACGAGGTGCAGCGTGTGATTGGTCGAGCCGCCGGTCGCCAGCAGCGCGACGATGCCGTTGACGATCGCCTTCTCGTCGACCACATGGCCGATCGGCATGTAGTGGCCGCGCTCGGCCGTCAGATCGAGCACGCGGCGCGCGGCCTGCGCGGTCAGCGCGTCGCGCAGCGGCGTGTGCGGATGCACGAAGGCCGAGCCCGGCAGATGCAGGCCCATCACTTCCATCAGCATCTGGTTACTGTTCGCGGTGCCGTAGAACGTGCAGGTGCCGTGGCTGTGATAGGCGGCCGCTTCCGCTTCGAGCAGCGCGTCGCGGCCGCACTGGCCGGTCGCGAACTGCTGACGCGTCCTGGCTTTGTCGTCGTTCGACAGGCCGCTCGTCATCGGGCCGGCCGGCACGAAGATGGTCGGCAGATGGCCGAATTGCAGCGCGCCGATCAGCAGGCCCGGCACGATCTTGTCGCAGATGCCGAGGCACAGCGCCGCGTCGAACATGTTGTGGGTGAGCGCGACGGCCGTGCTCATCGCGATCACTTCGCGCGAGAACAGCGACAGCTCCATGCCCGCGTTGCCCTGCGTGACGCCGTCGCACATCGCCGGCACGCCGCCCGCGAATTGCGCGACGCCGCCGTTTTCGCGCGCGGCCTGCTTGATGATGTCCGGGTAGTTTTTGTACGGCGCGTGCGCCGACAGCATCTCGTTGTACGACGACACGATGCCGATATTCGGCTCGCGGATGTGCTTGATCACGAGCTTGTCGTTGCCCTCCAGGCCGGCGAAACCGTGAGCGAGGTTCGCGCACGACAACGCGCCGCGCGCCGGAAAGCGCCCCTGCGCATGCTGGATGCGGGCCAGATACGCTTCGCGCGTGGGCTTGCTGCGCTCGATCACGCGTTGCGTGACCTTCAACAATTGCGAATGCGGGGAAACCATCGGAGCTCCTTCGTCGCTGGCGGCAGGCGCACGCATGACGCCAGGCGGTATCGCGGGGTTGTAAAATCGAACGACCTCATCCTAGTAGAAAAACTACATGATCGCAATGACCAACTCTGCTGCGACGCCGCATGGCGTGGAGCGCCAGATCGCCCTATTGGCGGTGCTTCAGCGCTTTACAGCAGAAACCCAGGGAATACACTTATTCGCCGACATGTAGTTTTTGTACCTAGCTTTTGTGCGCCAACGACCAATCGGATATAGTCCACACGTTCTTCAGCATAGTGCGAGTTTTCCGATGATGCTGTCCCAAGTGGAAGAGATGCGCGACCAGTTGCGCCCGTCCGAGCGCAAGCTGGCCGATTACGTGATCGAGGCGCCGCGCGAGGTGCTAGATCTCTCGATGACCGAAGTCGCCGCGCGCGCGGGCGTGAGTCAGCCGACCATCGCGCGCTTCTGTCACGCGCTCGGTTTTTCCGGCTTTCGCGAATTCAAGATCCGCCTCGCGCAGGGCATCGCCAGTGAAGTGCCCGCCGTCTATCGCGACGTGCGGCCCGACGAACCGACGCCGGGCGTCGCCGCGAAGGTGCTCGACCGGACGATTGGCGCGCTGATTCAGGTGCGCAACAATCTGTCGTCGGATAGCGTCGCGGCGGCGATCGACATGCTCGCGCAAGCGAAGCGCATCGAGTTCTACGGGGCGGGCGGCTCAGGCATCGCCGCGCTCGATGTGCAGCACAAGTTTTTTCGGCTCGGCATGCCGAGCGTCGCGTATTCGGACCCGCACACGTTTCTGATGTCGGCCGCGCTGCTCGGACCTGGGGACGTGGTCGTCGCGATTTCCAATACGGGCCGCACGCGCGACATTATCGATGCCGCGAAGGCCGCGCTGAACGCGGGCGCGAAGGTGATCGCGATCACGCACGGCAACTCGCCGCTCGCGCGGCTCGCAACCGTGGGCCTCTTTGCGAATGTCGACGAAGACACCGACATCTTCTCCCCGATGACCTCGCGCGTGTCACATCTGGCGATCGGCGACATTCTTGCAGTCGGCGTCGCGCTGAGCCGCGGGCCCGAACTGGTGGAGAAGCTCGCGCAGACGAAGGAAGTGATCCACCGGCGGCGGGTGGATTCGCAGGGGTGAACCGCTGCGATGGAACGCGAAACGACGGGATAACGCAAAAGGGCGGTGTGCCATTCAACCGGCATACCGCCCTTTTTGGTCTATTCGAGCGCCCTGCTTAACGGCGTCGGCCGCTCAGAACGGCTTGATCACCACCAGCGCGACCGCCGCGAGCATACCGAGCACCGGCAGCTCGTTGAACATCCGATACCACTTGTCCGAGCGGCGATTCTCGCCGCGCTCGAACCTGCGCAACAGCACGCCGCAATACGCGTGATAGATGACCAGCAGCACGACCACGCCGACCTTCGCGTGAATCCAGCCCTGCCCGCTGCCGATGCCGATCACGAGCCACAACCACAGGCCGCACGCGATCGCGGGCACGGCGATGAAGCTCATGAAGCGGAATAGCTTGCGCGCCATCAGCAGAAGACGCGCCGTCGCGGCGGGTTCCGTTTCCATCGCCAGATTGACGAAGATGCGCGGCAGATAGAACAGGCCGGCAAACCAGGAGGCAATCAATACGATGTGAAACGTCTTTACCCAAAGCATCGGCGGGGGTCCTTGTGGTCCTTGTTGTTGTGGCGCCGGTGGTTGTGGCGCTTCGATTCGTGCTTATTGACGGCCTTCGCCGTGACCGAGCACGACGTATTTCAGCGACGTCAGCCCTTCGAGTCCGACCGGGCCGCGCGCGTGCAGCTTGTCGTTCGAAATGCCGATCTCGGCGCCGAGGCCGAACTCGAAGCCGTCCGCGAAACGCGTCGACGCGTTGACCATCACGCTCGCCGAATCGACTTCGCGCAGGAAGCGCATCGCGCGGTCGTGGTCTTCGGTGACGATCGCGTCGGTGTGCCGCGAGCTGTACGTGTTGATGTGCTCGATCGCCGCGTCGATGCCGTCGACCACCTTGATCGCGAGCACCGGCGCGAGATATTCGGTGCGCCAGTCTTCCTCGGTCGCGTCGACGAGCGGGCCGACGCCCGCATCGGCCAGCACCGCGCGCGCCGCCGCATCGACGCGCAGCTCGACGTCCTTGCCGCGATACAGCTTGCCCAGCGGCGGCAGCACTTCGGCCGCAATGCCGCGCGCGACCAGCAGCGTCTCCATCGTGTTGCAGGTGCCGTAGCGGTGCGTCTTCGCGTTGTCGCAGACGTTGAGCGCCTTAGCCAGGTCAGCGCGATCGTCGACATAGACGTGGCAGATGCCGTCGAGGTGCTTGATCATCGGCACGCGCGCTTCGTTCATCAGACGCTCGATCAGACTCTTGCCGCCGCGCGGCACGATCACGTCGACGTATTCGGTCATCGTGATCAGCTTGCCGACCGCCGCGCGGTCCGACGTCGCGACCACCTGCACCGCGTCCTGCGGTAGACCGGCCGCTTCGAGGCCCTCGCCGATCAGCTTCGCGAGCGCGGTATTGCATTCGAGCGCTTCGGAGCCGCCGCGCAAAATGGTCGCGTTGCCGGACTTCAGGCACAGCGCCGCCGCGTCGATCGTCACGTTCGGGCGCGATTCGTAGATGATGCCGATCACCCCGAGCGGCACACGCATCTGGCCGACCTGGATACCGCTCGGCCGATACTTCAGATTGCTGATCTCGCCGATCGGGTCGGCCAGCGCCGCGACCTGGCGCAGACCTTCGACCATCGTTTTCAGCGCCTTGTCGGACAGCGTCAACCGGTCGATGAACGCGGCATCGTGGCCCTTGCCGCGGGCGCGTTCGAGGTCGCGCGCGTTGGCGGCCTTCAGCAGATCGGCATCGCGCTCGATCGCCTCGGCAACGGCCGCGAGCGCCGCATTCTTCGCGGCGGTCGACGCCCGCACCATCGCGCGCGAAGCCTGACGGGCGCGTTGGCCGAGGTCGGTCATGTACTGGTCGATATCCATGGTCATTCTCGTGATGCCCCGCACGTTGGCATGCGGTGGTCGGGCAGGATTAGCGAAAGATCAAACGATTGTAAGTCGGGTATCGGGGCTTTGCTCGCGCGCGGGCGGCGGGTGCGCTGTGCTGTCACGGGTTTGCCGATGCATTGCGTCGAGCGGGGGGCGCGCGAAACGCGATGGTCTGCATGAGGCGACTGACGGTTGCTACGCGACTGCTGGCCTCAGCCGATGTTTCGGCACTCACGCGCGAAAATCGATCGCTGCCGAAGCTCGCCCGCGCCCAGCTGCTTAGACTGGCCGCCGCGCTGGCGCCGCAGTCGACGCCCGAGGTAGCGGCGTCGGCACTGGCGACGCTGCCGACGGTTTTGGCGCCGCCACCGTCATCGCGAGTTCGAACAGGCCGTCCCACGGATCGGGCGGCGGATCGTTGCGATGATTGCCCGGCGTGCCGCCCGACAGCCCCTTCACCTGCCGGTCGAGCCGCGCCGCCAGCGCGAGCGCCTTCTCGAGCGCCGCTTCGCTGACGCGCGACAGCGCAGGTCCGATCAGCCGTTCGCGCGGACCCCACACGCGGTTCTCGCGCGTGAGCATCGCGAGCGGCTTGCCGGCCGCGACGCCGCGCTTGATCCGCAGCAGCGTGCGCACTTCTTCGACGACCGCCCACAGCACGAGCACCGCGGCCTCGCCTTCACCGCGCAGCCCGTCGAGCATGCGCGCGAGACGGCCGACGTCGCCCACGAGCATCGCCTCGTTGAGCTTGAACACGTCGTAGCGCGCGACGTTGAGCACCGCGTCCTGAACCTGATCGAAGCTCAGCGAGCCGTTCGGATACAGCAGCCCGAGCTTCTGGATTTCCTGATGCGCGGCGAGCAGATTGCCCTCGACGCGCTCGGCGATGAACGCGAGCGCACGCCGCCCCTCCTCGCCGGCTGCGACGCGCTGACCCTGGGCAGCGAGCCGCTGCCCGACCCAGTTCGGCAGCTGCGCGCGCTCGACCGGATCGATCTTCAGCGCGACGCCGGCGTCGACGAGCGCGGTGAACCATGCCGACTTTTGCGTGGCCGCATCGAGGCGCGGCAGCGTAATCATCGTCAGCACGTCGTCGTTGACGGTGGATGCGAGCGCCTTCAGCGCATCGGCGCCTTCCTTACCGGGTTTGCCCGACGGAATGCGCAATTCGACCAGCTGACGGTCGCCGAACAGCGACATCGACTGGCTCGCGCCGAGCAGCGAGCTCCAGTCGAAACCGCGCTCGACCGTGAACACCGAGCGGTCGGTGAACCCGGCCGCGCGCGCCGCCGCGCGGATGCGATCGCACGCTTCCTGCGCGAGCAGATGCTCGTCGCCGTATACGACGTACAGTCCGGCGAGGCCGCGGGCGAGATGCGCTTCGAGCGCGTCAGGTCGCAGTTGCATGGCTGGCGGTTGACGGGATGGATGAGATTCGACGAATCACGAACGGCACGATGCTCACAGCGGCGGCGGCGGCAGCGGTGCGCGCGGCGCGATGGCCGGCACGGCCTCGGCCGGCGTCGGATGCAGCGAGCGCACCACGCCGAGACGGCGGATCAGCTGATCGACCGCGTCGTTTTCCATGTCGGCGAACAGGATGTCGGACTCGGCGGCCTTCGCCTGCGAGAACTGGTCGCTATAGGTCATCGCGCGGTTCAGCGCGATCACGCTGCCCGGAATCAGCACGGTGCCGTCCTTGCCGGTCAGCGTGTAGGTCATCTGCAGATTCAGCTGATACTCGGCGACGACGCCCAGCGAATTCAGCGTCAGCGTGCTGATGTTGCGGTTCTGCGTGATCTGCAGCAGCGCATCGGCATTGGCGGGCGAGCTGACCACCACGGTGTCGCTGCCGCCCTGTACCATGCGCGTGAAGCGCGCCATGGCCGCGGGCGAGCCGCCCGCCACATAGAGGCGCTTGAACGCGAAGTCCTGCTGGCCGCGCAACTGAAAGCCGCAGGCCGACAACATCATTACGCTGCAAGCGAGCGTCAAAAACGATCTGCGAGTCACATTCGCTCCCGGTTCGCAGTGGATTCGCGGTGCCGAGGAACGCCGCCGGGCGGGCGGCGCTCCGTCTGCCGGACGAGGGTGTGGAAACGTCAAACGACCACGTTCACGAGACGGCCCGGCACCACGATGATCTTCTTAGGCGCCTTGCCTTCGCTGAACTTCACGACCATTGCGTGCCCGGCCGAGAGCTGCTCGATCGCTTCGCGCGACGCGTCCTTCGCGACCGTGATCGCGCCGCGCACCTTACCGTTCACCTGCAGCACGAGTTCGATCTCGGCCTGTTCGAGCGCCTTCTCGTCGACCTTCGGCCACGGCGCGTCGAGCAGTGGGCCGAATTCGTCGGCATAGCCGAGCTCCTGCCACAGCTGGAACGTCAGGTGCGGCACGACCGGGTACAGCACGCGCAGCATCACACCATAGGTTTCACGCAGCACGGCGGTCTGCGCGCCCTTCGCGCCGTCGAGCGCGTTGAGCATCTTCATCGCGGCCGATACCACCGTGTTGTACTGAAGACGCTGATAGTCGAAATCGGCCTGCTTCAGCACGCTATAGATCTCACGACGCAGCGCCTTGTCGGTGTCGTTGAATCGTGCGGCGTCCAACTGGCCGCCCGCGCGCAGCGCGGCTTCGTTCGTATAGCCGAAGTTCCACACGCGACGCAGGAAGCGGCTCGCGCCTTCGACGCCCGAACCCGACCACTCGAGCTGCTGTTCGGGCGGAGCCGCGAACATCACGAACAGACGCGCGGTGTCCGCGCCGTGCTGATCGATCAGCATCTGCGGGTCGACGCCGTTGTTCTTCGACTTCGACATCTTCTCGACGCCGCCGAGCACGACCGGCTGGCCGTCAGCGTTGAGCACCGCGCCGACCGGGCGGCCCTTGTCGTCGAACGACACGGTCACTTCCGCCGGGTTGTACCAGGTCTTCTTGCCCGCTTCGTTTTCGCGGTAATAGGTTTCGTTGAGCACCATGCCCTGCGTGAGCAGGTTCTTCGCCGGTTCGCCGAACTTCACGAGACCGAGGTCGCGCATCACCTTCGCCCAGAAACGCGAGTACAGCAGGTGCAGGATCGCGTGTTCGATACCGCCGATGTATTGATCCATCGGCGCCCAGTAGTCGGTGCGCTCGTCGACCATCGTCTTCGCATTCGGCGACGCGTAGCGGTAGAAGTACCACGACGAATCGACGAAGGTGTCCATCGTGTCGGTTTCACGCTTTGCCGCACCGCCGCAGCTCGGGCACGTGCAGTTCAGGAACGCTTCGGACTTCGCGAGCGGATTGCCCGTGCCGTCCGGCACGAGGTCTTCCGGCAGCACGACCGGCAGGTCTTTTTCCGGCACCGGCACGTCGCCGCACTTCGGGCAGTGGATGATCGGGATCGGTGTGCCCCAGTAACGCTGGCGCGACACGCCCCAGTCACGCAGACGCCACGTGATCTGCTTGTCGCCGAGGCCCAGTTCCTTGAGATCGGCGGCGATGCGGTCTACGGCTTCGTCGTAGGCGAGGCCGTCGTACTTGCCGCTGTTCACCAGCGTGCCGGTCTTCTCGCCGTACCACTCCGCCCACGCTTCGGTCGAGAATTCCTTGCCCTCGACCGCGACGACCTGCCTTACCGGCAGACCGTATTTCTTCACGAACGCGAAGTCGCGCTCGTCGTGCGCGGGCACGCCCATCACCGCGCCTTCGCCGTAAGTCATCAGCACGTAGTTGCCGATCCACACCTCGACCTTCGCCTGCGTCAGCGGATGCGTGACGTAGAAGCCGGTGGCCATGCCTTTCTTTTCCATCGTCGCGACGTCGGCTTCGGCGACGCCGCCGCGCTTGCATTCGTCGATGAACGGCTGCAGTTCCGGCTTGTCTTGCGCGAGACGCGTGGCGAGCGGATGCTCGGCGGCGATCGCGCAGAACGTGACGCCCATGATCGTGTCGGCGCGCGTCGTGAACACGCGCAGCAGCTTCTGTTCGCCGTCGATTTCATACGGGAAGCCGAAGTTCACGCCGAAGCTCTTGCCGATCCAGTTCTGCTGCATGATCTTCACGCGCTCGGGCCAGCCGAGGCCTTCGAGATCGTTCAGCAGTTCATCCGCGTACTGCGTGATGCGCATGTAGTACATCGGGATTTCGCGCTTTTCGACGAGCGCGCCCGAGCGCCAGCCGCGCCCGTCGATCACCTGCTCGTTCGCGAGCACGGTCTGGTCGACCGGGTCCCAGTTCACGGTGCCGGTTTTCTTGTACGCGATGCCTCTTTCGAGCATCTTCAGGAACAGCCACTGGTTCCACTTGTAGTAGTCGGGGCTGCAGGTCGCGACTTCGCGCGACCAGTCGATCGCGAGGCCCATCGACTGCATCTGCTTCTTCATGTAAGCGATGTTGTCGTAGGTCCACTGCGCGGGCGGCACGTTGTTGGCCATCGCGGCGTTCTCCGCCGGCATGCCGAATGCGTCCCAACCCATCGGCATCAGCACGTTGTAGCCGTTCATCCGCAGATAGCGGTACATCACGTCGTTGATCGTGTAGTTGCGCACGTGCCCCATGTGCAGCTTGCCCGACGGATACGGCAGCATCGAGACGCAGTAGAACTTGGGCTTGTCGGTGGTTTCCGTCGTCTTGTAGGCGTCGATCGCGCGCCATTGCCCTTGCGCGGCGGCTTCGACGTCGGAGGGAACGTATTTTTCGTGCATGGTGTGATGGGATCGCCAGGTTCGGTGCTTTCGCACCGGCCCGGTGCTCTGCAGAATGTCGTTGCGTCGTTTCCCCTTCTGCGGGGAAAGGGCTGATTATACCGTTCGCGGACGGGTGCGCCGCGCGGCGTGGTGCGGGACTGGGTATGCCGGATTCGTGAACGCGGTGCGCACCCGGTGGCGTTCAGTGCTGCGCGGCGGGCGGCGGCGGGTCCGTCACGAAGCCGATCCGTTCGAGCCCCGCCTGCTGCGCGGCGCCCATCACCTGCGCGATCACTTCGTAGCGTGTCGAGCGCTCCGCGCGCAACTGGATGTCCGGCTGGTCCGCCCGCTTGCCGGCCTCGGCGAACTGCGCGCGCATCTGCGCGAGCGTGATCGGCTTGCCGTTCCAGTAGAGCTTGCCGGCGCCGTCGATCGAAAGGGAGATGGTTTGCGGGGTCTGGCGCGCGGGCGCCGCCGCGACCTTTGGCAGATCGAGCCGGATCGCGTGCGAGAACAGCGGCGCGGTGATGATGAAGATCACCAGCAGCACCAGCATCACGTCGATCAGCGGCGTCATGTTGATCTCGGCCATCGGCGCGGCCGTCTGCTTCTTCTCGAGTCCGCCAAATGCCATCTCGCCTCCTTGCGTCTGAGCTTGCCCGTGCGATGGGCGGTGTGTCGTGCGAGGAAGCTTGCGATGTGCCGAGCCCGCCGCGCGTGACAAGTCAGCGGTGCGCCTCGCGCGCCGCCTGCTGCGCGCGCGGAGGCGTCGGCGCGTGCTCGGTTGGGGAGCACGCGTACGCATGCAGATCGTGCGCGAAGCCGTCCAACTCCTCGGACAATTGCCGCACGAGGCGGCCCAGCACGTTGTACGCGAGCACCGCCGGAATCGCGACCACCAGACCGAACGCGGTCATGATCAGCGCCTCGCCCACCGGTCCCGCGACGTTCTCGATCTGCGCCTGCCCGCTCGCCGCGATGCTGCCGAGCGCGTGATAGATACCCCATACGGTGCCGAGCAGACCGACGAACGGCGCGGTGCTGCCAACCGACGCAAGCAGCACCTGACCGAACTCGAGCCGCCGCTGCGACGCATTGAGCGCCTGGCGCAACGCGCGCAGCACCCGTTCGCTGCGCTCGACGCGCGCGAGCAGCGCGCCCGGAATGTCGACCTCGGCCGCATTGAGCGCCGCTTCGGCGAGCGGCGCGAACACGCGCTCACGATCAGTGCGGCGCAGGATGGCGACGCCTTCGGCGAGCGTCGGCGCCTGCCAGAAGCGCGCGATCGCCCGGTCGGCCTGGCGTTTCGCGCGCGTCAGAATCCAGCTCTTGACGATCAGAAAACACCAGCTCGCAATCGACATGGCCAGCAGCACATAGGCGACGCCATGCGTGATTGCGTCGCTCGTTTGCAGGTAATGGATGATGCCGCTGCTGCCTGCCATCTGACCTCGCCTTGGGAAAGTGACTTCGGGAGGGCGCGCTCGGGATGCGCTACTCCGCTTATGCGCAACGGACTTCGCTCAACGCAGGCCGAGCACGTCCTGCATGTCGAAGAAGCCGTTGTCGTGGCCTTCGAGGAAGCGTACAGCACGAAGCGCGCCTTGTGCATATGACAGGCGGCTTGCCGATTTGTGCGTGATCTCGATGCGCTCGCCGATGCCCGCGAACAGCACCGTATGATCGCCCACGATATCGCCGCCGCGAATCGCCGAGAAGCCGATCGTCGACGGATCGCGCTCGCCGGTCACGCCTTCGCGACCGTAGATCGCGCAGTCGTCGAGGTTGCGGCCGAGCGCGTTGGCGATCACTTCGCCCATCGTCAGCGCGGTGCCGGACGGCGCGTCGACCTTGTGACGATGATGCGCCTCGATGATCTCGATGTCGTAGCCGGTCGAGAAGTGCCGCGCCGCGTATTCGAGCAGCTTCAGCGTAACGTTCACGCCGACGCTCATGTTCGACGCGAACACGACGCCGATCTTCTGCGCCGCCACGCGCAGCTGCGCTTTTTGCGCGTTGTCGAAGCCAGTCGTGCCGATCACCATTTTCACGTCGTGGCGCTGCGCGGCTTCGAGATGCGCGAGCGTCGCGTCGGGACGCGTGAAGTCGATCAGGTAGTCGGATTCGGCGAACACACGCTCGATGTCGTCGGACAGCAGCACGCCGGTCTCTTTGCCGAGGAACGCGCCGGCGTCCTGGCCAAGCTGCGCAGCGCCCGTACGGCAGAGCGCGCCGGACAGCGTCGCGTCGGCATCGTTGAGGACGGTTTCGATGAGCATGCGGCCCATCCGGCCCGATGCGCCTGCAATGGCAATTTTCATGACGATGAGGATTCGAAAAGAGTCAACCGTATGGAGCCCGGCAAACGCGGCCCGGCGAATGCCCGGACCAGTGTGCCGGGGAATGCGCCCGGTCGATATAGGGACACGCGGCGGGCAGGGAGCAAAATCACCCGGCTCGCTGCTGGAGCCAATGGGGGTGCCAACCGGGACGGCTCGCTCAGGTGACTGACCGATACGGCCCGCTGCGGCGACCCACTGCCGCGGCAACCGCGGCAGCACATTCATACGGCCCAAGCGGCACAGTTCCGACCTCGCCTGGTACCGGACAAACACACATCTGGCGGGCGCCGCACATGGGGCGCGCAGCCCGCCTCACAACACCGACGAGCAAATCAGTTGCTCGTTCCCGGCGTCGCCGGCGAAGTGTTCAGCGTCGGGCTGCCGCTGCTTTGCGAGCCCGTCGGGCCGACCGGGTTGCTCTCGTTCTCCTGAGCGGGCGGCGGCGGACGCTTGAACTGGAACTGCGGCTGACCGCCGGACGTCGGGCCTTGCGTCGGGATCCCGCCAGCGCCCGCTCTCGGCACGGCCGACCGCACGGACGGCGCGCGGCTCGGCGTCGGCACCGCGCTCGTTGCGCGATTGGCCGCCTGGGCGGCTTCCGCGTTGGCGTCCATGGACGGCGTGGCGGCCTGCTGGGCGCCTCCGACCGACGGCGAGCGCGTCGTATCCGCCGTAGCCGGTGCCGCGGCGGCGGCCGCGCTGGCGGCGGCTGCGTCGCTGGCGGCCACGGCGTTGGCGGCCGCGGCCGCGCTCGCCGCGCGCGGCGGCGTCGCGTTCGGGCTGCGGCCACGGCGGTCGCCGTCGATCTCGGCCAGCAATTCGAGGTTGGTCGGAAGATCCTCGCCACCCGTCCAGTGGGTCACGAGGTCACCCGAGAAGAACACCACGAAGTCGCGCTGCTGAACGATCGAGGTGTTGCCGCGCTTGAAATAGAACACGTAATCCCAGCGATCCGCGTGGAACATGTCGGTCAGCAGCGGCGTGCCGAGCACCTGACGCACTTGCGCGCGCGTCATGCCGACCTTCATCTGATCGGCCATTTCCTGTGACACGAAGTTACCTTGCACCACCGTAATCCGATACGGCGTAATGCGTTGGGCAACGCGCTGTGTCAGGCTGTCGTACGTGGAACATCCGGCAAGAACTGCGACAGTCGCAACAGCGATCAAGGTACCCCGCATGCGGCTCCCCCGGTAGATCAATTGAGATTTAGAAATCATTTCACTCACTGTGCGGGCCCGCTTGCGGGCCGCGCTCATTCCATCGAAAATGACCAGAACGGCAAAACACATTACTATGAGAGCCCAGCATTGTACTCTAGGGATCCCTTGTCATGACCAATCCAACCGATCTCAAGAATATCGGGCTCAAGGCGACCCTTCCGCGCCTCAAAATTCTTGAGATTTTCCAGCATAGCCCGGTGCGTCACCTGACCGCTGAAGACGTGTACCGCAACCTCCTGCACGAGGAGCTCGATATCGGTCTTGCCACCGTGTATCGGGTGCTGACGCAATTCGAGCAGGCCGGCCTGCTCTCGCGCAGCAATTTCGAATCGGGCAAGGCGGTGTTCGAACTGAACGAGGGGTCGCACCACGACCACCTCGTGTGCCTCGATTGCGGGCTGGTCGAGGAATTTTTCGACCCCGAAATCGAAAGCCGTCAGCAGTCCATCGCCAAGGCACGCGGCTTCAAGCTGCAGGAACACGCGCTGGCGCTGTATGGGGCGTGCACGAAGGAAAATTGTCCGCATCGTAAGCACTGATGCGTCGCGGGTCGCCTGCGAACGCGACCTGGCAAGTCAGAAAAAAGACCCGGCCGATCGGTATCGGCCGGGTCTTTTTTATTCAGGCGGCGGCAATCGCCGCTATCCGACCAACTCCACGCTCGGCTCGAAGGCGAGCCGCCACGGCTCGGCCAACTGCAATTCGTCGCAATTCGGCGCATCGCCGCCACGATCGACGACGATGAAGTCGCTGACCTGATCCAGCGCGAGCAGCGGATGGTGCCAGACCGCTTTCGCGTAATTGACGCCCTGCCACGCATCGGTCCAGAACGCGCGCATGCGCGCGGCGTCGAACTCGCCGGCCGGCGCGACCACCATCAGATATCGGCCCGCGCGTAAGGGAATGAAAGCCTGGCTGCCGAGCGGATGCCGCTCCATCATCGTGATCTCGACCGGCAATGCGCGCGGCTGCGCGCGAAACAGACTTACGAGCGGCCGGCCGCCCTGCTCCGCCACGTCGACGCGCGCGAGGTCGTGATAGCGCTCGGTGGTACCGCCGTTGATCGGAAAACGACGCGCGCCGTCGAGTTCGATCACGTCGCCGAACGGCGCGAAGGCCGCGCGCGTCAGGCGTTCCATCTGCAGGATCTTCATGCGTGCCGCTCCATGACGTTGCTTGCGTTAAGCGATCTCGCCCCACAGACGCAGGCGCGACACGCCGCCGTCCGGGAAGATATTGAAGCGCACGTGCGTGACCGGCCCGAGCGCGGCGAGGTCGTCCGCGAACGCGTGCACGTGATCCATCTGCAGTTTCTGTTCGCCGAGCAGCACCGGCCAGAACATCGCCTGCGTGACGAGGGAATCGTCCGTGCCCCCCGTCACCGATGCCGCCTGCAGCGAGCAGCGGTCCGGGAAGTTGCCCTTGAAGTGGGCGGTGTCCACTTCGATCTTGCGGATCACGCCGGGCCGCGCGAGCGCGACGATCGCCCAGTCGTTGCCCGGCTCGCGGCGCCGCCGCGTTTCCCAGCCGTCGCCCATGTTCACGCCACGGCCCGGCATCAGCATTTGCGAGGCCGGCCCGAAATGCTGGTTGTTCGCGGCGACGAGGTACGCGCCGTTTTCGATCGCGGCGAGATCGAGCAGCGTGCCGCGCTCGACCCGGCTCCAGTCGCGCTGCGGCTGGCCGTACACGCGCAGTCGCGCGAGCCCGCCGTCCGGATACAGATTCACGCGCAGATGGGTGACCGGGCGCGCGTCTTTCACCTCGACGTAGTGATGCTGGTTGCCCTGTAACGTTTTCGCCGGCACGAGCGGCTGCCAGTCGGCGTGCTCGGGCGGCACGTCAGCGTCGCTATGACAGGCATCGATCGACGCCGCCGGCGGGAAATTGCCGGTGAAGTGGCTCGTATCGAGATCGACCCCATGCACGACGCCCGGCCGCGCGAGCCGGATCACGCAATGGTCATGGCCGGTCGTGCGCTTGCGACGCGTCTCCCAACCGTCCATCCACTTGCCGTGGTCGTCGTATTTGCCGGGGATGAACACCGCCGGCTGCGGGTCGAGCATGCGCTCTTTCGGCGCGAAGAATTCGTCGCTGGCGAACAGCGCCTTCGCGCCGAGGCGCGGATCGGCGAGGTTCATGTAGCGGCGTGTGAAGGCGGGAGCGTTCGGGTCGAGGATCGGGTTGGCCATGATGTCGGTCGGTATCGAGAGGTCAGAAACAGCCGGCGGCGCCACGGCAACCGCCGGCTCTGCGAAAAAGGTCGAGGAGCTATCTGGAAAGCGATGCCGGTTCGTCTGGTCAGACCAGATCCCCGCGCAGCCGTCAGACCGCTGGCGCGGGTTCGGCCGCACCGGGTTCGACGAGCGTGTCGTCGACGACGGGCACGTAGCGCAGCGCCGCGTCGCGATTTAACACGCGATGCGCGCGCGCCTTGTCGATATCGTTTTCCCACACGGCGACCACCACTGTCGCGACGCAGTTGCCGATCAGGTTGGTGAGTGCCCGGGCGATGCCGACGAACCAGTCGACCGGCAGAATCAGCACGAGACCGAGCACCGGAATCGCGGGAATCGCGGAGAGCGTCGCCGCGAGAATCACGATCGCTGAGCCCGGAATGCCGTGCGCGCCCTTCGACGTCACCAGCGACACCAGCACGACGACGATCAGGTCATGAGTAGACAGCGGCGTGTTGGTCGCCTGTGCGATGAACAGGACCGCGAGCGTCAGATAGATCGAGAAGCCGTCGAGGTTGAACGAGTAGCCGGTTGGAATCACGAGACCGACCGTCGAATCCTTGACGCCCATCCATTCGAGCTTGCGCATGATCTGCGGCAGCACGGCGTCGGACGACGCGGTGCCGAGCACGATCGACAGTTCTTCGCGCAGATAGCGGATCAGCTTGAAGATGCTGAAGCCGGCGAGCCGCATCACCGCGCCGAGCACGAGCACGACGAACACCACGCAGCTCGCGTAGAACACCAGCACGAGCATGCCGAGCTGCTTCAGCGACTCGACGCCGTAGGTGCCGGTCGTGAACGCGATCGCGCCGAGCACGCCGAGCGGCGCGAGCTTGATGATGAAGCCCATCACGCGGAAGAACACCTGCGACAGCTCATCGATCAACCCGCTCACGCGCTGCGCGCGCTTGCCGAGCAGCGACAGCGCCGAGCCGAACAGCACCGAGAACACGAGGATCTGCAGAATGTCGCCGGTCGCGAACGCGTTGATCGCCGTGTCGGGGATGATCTTCAGCAGGAAGCCCGCAGTGTCCTTCAGGCTCTTCGCGTGCTCGGTATAGGTCGCGAGCGACCCCGCATCGAGCGAGTTCAGGTTCACGTTCATACCTGCGCCAGGACGCGTCGCGTAAGCGAGCACCGCGCCGATCACGAGCGCGATCGTCGTCATCGCCTCGAAGTAGATCACCGACTTCAAGCCGACGCGGCCGACCTTGCGCAAATCGCCCGCGTGCGCCATGCCGCTCACCACCACGCAGAACACGATCGGCCCGATCACCATCTTGATCAGCTTCAGAAAGCCGTCGCCAAGCGGCCGCAAGGACTGCGCGAAATGCGGAAACACGGCACCGAGCACGATGCCGACCACGAGCGCTATCACGACCCGGCCAAATAGCGAATTGAAGAATTTCAACACGGCTTCCTCCTGCGGATGGTTGTCTCGGTCACTTCTGTTCAGACTGGTCCGACCAGTGCTGTTATGGCGAATAGTAGGAAGCCGATATATCCACGTCAAGGACGCATCGAACAGTGTTTACCCGTTGTTTCTTTCGCGATTTGGGGCGGATTCGGGATTTCAGACGGCGCACGACGCGCCTTCTCACGCGCAAGTATTAGAATTGCGGTCAGACCACGCTACTGAGCGATCCCTCATGAAAAACGTCCCGCACACCGTCACCGACGCGGCCATCGCGACCATCCGCGAGCGTATCGAGGCGGGCGTCTATCCGGTGGGCAGTCTGCTGCCGGCGCAGCGCCAGCTATCCGATGAACTGTCGATCAGCCGCGCGTCACTGCGCGAAGCGCTTTCCACGCTGGAAGCGCTTGGTCTGCTGGTGATCCGCCCCGGCAAGGGCGTTTACGTGGAAAGCGCGCAGGCGAAAAGCGCGCAGGCGTGGCGCTTCGCCGAGCAGTCGTCGCTGCCCGACACGTATCAGATGCGCTACGCGCTCGAAGGCTTCGTCGCGCGCATGGCGGTGCTCGCGGTCACCAACGACGACCTCGCGTGGCTCGAGGAAAACATCACCGCGATGCAAAGCGCGCTCGCCTGCGAGGAACTCGACGAAGCGGCTCGGCTCGACTACGCGTTCCATATGCGCATCGTCAGCATCGCGGGCAATGCGGCGATCGAGTCGATCCTGCGCAGCAGCGCCGAGATCATGCAGGAAAGCCAGCGCATGCCGTTCTACCGGCGCGAGCGGGTGCTATCCACGTACACCGAACATCGCGCGATTCTCGACGCCTTGAAGGCCCGCGATTCGCTCGCCGCGGGCAAGGCGATCGAGACGCACATCGCGAACGCCGCGCAGCGCGCCGGCGTCTATTTCCCCACGCCGTAGACGGCAAAAACCGCAGACGAAAAAAAACCGCTCCGAAGAGCGGCTTTTTCATGCAGCGTGAAACCCGAAACTTACTTCGCGTTCGCGAGCGCCACAGCCGTGTCCAGCATGCGGTTCGAGAAGCCCCACTCGTTGTCGTACCAGCTCGACACCTTCACGAGACGGCCCGACACCTTGGTCAGCGTCGAATCGAACGTCGACGAAGCCGGGTTGTGGTTGTAGTCGATCGACACGAGCGGTGCGTCGTTGTAACCGAGGACGCCCTTCAGCGTGCCTTCCGATGCTTCCTTCATGATCGCGTTGACTTCCTCGACCGTCGTGTCGCGCGCGGCGATGAACGACAGGTCGACGACCGACACGTTGATCGTCGGGACGCGGATTGCGTAGCCGTCCAGCTTGCCGTTCAGTTCGGGCAGCACGAGGCCGACCGCCGATGCGGCGCCGGTCTTGGTCGGGATCTGGCTGTGCGTGGCCGAACGCGCGCGGCGCAGATCTTCGTGGTACACGTCGGTCAGAACCTGGTCGTTCGTGTACGCGTGGATCGTCGTCATCAGGCCGTTCACGAGGCCGATCTTGTCGTTCAGCGGCTTGACCAGCGGCGCGAGGCAGTTGGTCGTGCACGATGCGTTCGAGATGACCGTGTCCGACGCCTTCAGCACGTTGTGGTTCACGCCGTAGACAATCGTCGCGTCGACGTCCTTACCGCCCGGCGCCGAGATGATGACCTTCTTCGCGCCGCCCTTGATGTGCGCGCTCGCCTTTTCCTTGGTCGTGAAAAAGCCCGTGCACTCCATCACGACGTCGACGCCCAGCTCGCCCCACGGCAGTTCGGCCGGGTTGCGGTTCGCCAGCACGCGAATCTTGTCGCCGTTCACGACGAGGTAGTCGCCGTCCACCGACACGTCGCCCGGGAACTTGCCGTGCGCGGTGTCGTACTGCGTCAGGTGGGCGTTGGTCTTCGCATCGCCCAGATCGTTGATGGCAACGATTTCGATATCGTGCTTCTTGCCGTTTTCATAGAAGGCGCGCAGGGTATTGCGGCCGATCCGGCCGTAGCCGTTGATTGCGACGCGAATCGTCATGATTTATCTCCTGATGGCTAAAAAAATCCGTTTCCGTTCGCCTGTCCGGACATCCGGTTCGGTGCGTTGCCGTGCGCAGCCGCGAGGGCGAGACGGCAACGCGACGCAACCATCAGCCGAGCGCGGCCTTGACCGTCGCCACCACGTGCTCGACGGTGAAACCGAAATGCTTGAACAGCACGCCCGCCGGGGCCGATTCGCCGAATGTGTCGATGCCGACCACGCCGCCTTCCAGACCCACGTACTTGCGCCAGAAATCCGACACGCCCGCTTCGATCGCGACGCGGCGCACGCCATGCGGCAGCACGCGTTCGCGATACTCGGCGTCCTGTTTGTCGAACACGGTCGTCGACGGTATCGACACGACGCGGGCGGCGATGCCTTCGCGCGCGAGCGGCTCGACGGCTTTCATCGCGAGTTCGACTTCCGAGCCCGTCGCGATCAGGATGATCTTACGCGCGACGATCTCTTCATCCCAGTCGCGCAGCACGTAGCCGCCCTTCTCGACGTTGGCGATCTGCGCGTCGGTGCGCTCGTTGAACTGCAGATTCTGACGGCTGAAGATCAGGCACGACGGCCCTTCATGCTCGATCGCATGGGTCCAGGCCACCGCGGTTTCGACCGTGTCGGCCGGGCGCCACGTTTGCAGATTCGGGATCAGGCGCAAGCTCGCGACGTGTTCGATCGACTGGTGGGTCGGGCCGTCTTCGCCGAGACCGATCGAGTCGTGCGTGAACACGAAGATCGACGGCGACTTCATCAGCGCGGCGACGCGCAGCGCGTTGCGGCTGTAGTCGGAGAACGTCAGGAACGTGCCGCCGAACGCCTTGTAGCCGCCATGCAGCGCGACGCCGTTGATCGCCGCGCTCATGCCGAATTCGCGCACGCCGTAGTTCACGTAGTTGCCGGCGGCACGGCCTTCGGCATTCACGCGCACCGGCTTGGCGGCCTTCCAGTTGGTCAGGTTCGAGCCGGTCAGGTCGGCGGAACCGCCGAGCAGTTCGGGCAACACGGCCGACAGACCTTCGATGGCCTGCTGCGATGCCTTACGCGTCGCCACGGTCTCAGCGCGCTCGTTCGCGCCGGCGATGATCGCTTTCGCCTTATCTTTCCAGTCGGCCGGCAGTTGCTTCGCGCTGCGGCGCTTGAACTCGGCCGCTTCCTGCGGATATTTCGCCGCATAGGCAGCGAACGCCTCGTCCCATTCCGCTTCGAAGCGCGCGCCCGCTTCCTCCGCGTCCCATGCCGTGTAGACTTCCTGCGGAATCACGAACGGCTCCCACTTCCAGCCGATCGCTTCGCGCGTCGCCGCGATTTCCTTGTCGCCGAGCGGCGCGCCGTGCGAATCGTGCGAGCCCGCCTTGGTCGGCGCGCCTTCACCGATCACGGTCTTGCAGCAGATCAGCGTCGGCTTGTCCGACAGCTTCGCCTGCTTGATCGCAGCGTCGACCGCGTCGACGTCATGGCCGACCACGTTCGGGATCACGTTCCAGCCGTACGCTTCGAAGCGCTTCGGCGTGTCGTCGTGGAACCAGTGCACCACTTCGCCGTCGATCGAAATGCCGTTGTCGTCGTAGAACGCGATCAGCTTGTTCAGCTTCAGCACGCCCGCGAGCGAGCAGGCTTCATGCGAGATGCCTTCCATCAGGCAGCCGTCGCCGACGAACACGTACGTGTGGTGATCGACGATCCTGGCGTCGGGCTTGTTGAATTCGGTGGCGAGCAGCGATTCGGCGAGCGCCATGCCGACCGCGTTCGCGAGACCCTGGCCGAGCGGGCCGGTGGTCGTCTCGACGCCCGGCGTGATGCCGTATTCGGGGTGACCCGGCGTCTTCGAATGGAGCTGCCGGAAGTTCTTTAGCTCTTCCATCGGCAGGTCGTAGCCGGTCAAATGCAGCAGCGAGTACAGCAGCATCGAGCCATGACCGTTCGACAGCACGAAGCGGTCGCGATCGGCCCATTGCGGGTTCTTCGGGTTATGGCGCAGATGACGCGACCACAGGGCGACGCCTATTTCGGCCATGCCCATCGGCATGCCGGGGTGACCGGAGTTCGCCTTTTGAACGGCGTCCATGGCCAACGCGCGGATCGCGTTGGCCATCAGGGAGGTGGGTGCGGGAGACGGGGTCGTCATGTCGAGTCCGGAGACAGAGTCAGAAAGCGGGGGCGCGCTTGAGGCCCGGAAGCTCGGCGGACAGTTCGCTACGACGCACGATGCGGCGCCAGGAGACGCGAAACGGGCAGAGCAAGCGGACAAGGCTGAAAGCGTCACATTCTAGCAGAAGGCTAATCCCTACCTGGCCGGAAAGCCGCCTGGCCGCGTGGTTCAACGCACACCGCCAGGCGGCGGCATTTACAATTCGAGCAGTGTGCCCACACTACCGATCGAGCCCGTCCGCCGTGAACGCCCCGCTATTGTTCCAACCTTGTCCCGACGCCGTCTACGGCTTTCCTCACGCGCGCCTCGTCGAGCGTGTCGAATCCCGTTATCAGACGATCGAGATCTGGGACACGCCGCAACTCGGCGCGCTGTTCACGCTCGACGGCCGTCCGATGACGTCCGCTGGCGACGAGTTCATCTACCACGAATGCATGGTGCATCCGGCCGCGCTCGCGCATCCGGCGCCGCGCGCGGCGCTGGTGCTCGGCGGCGGCGATGGCGGGGCCGCGAGGCAATTGCTCAGGCATCCGGGCATCGAGCGGATCGTCGTCGCGGAGCTCGATCCCGAGGTCGTGCGGCTCACGCACGAACATTTGCCGCAGGTGCATGGCAGTGCGTTCGACGACCCGCGCGTCGAGCTGGTGATCGGCGATGCGGCGGACTACGTCGCGGCGGCGGCCCGCGCGACGCAGGGTGCAACGAATGTCGCGGCCGCGCAGTTCGACCTCGTCGTATTCGACCTGACGCCACCCGATTCGCCCGCGGCCGGTCTGTACACGCCGACCTTCTACGCGCAGTTGAAGCGCGTGCTGCGCGCTGATGCGTTGTTGTCGCTCCATCTCGGCTCGCCCTACCACCACGCGCCGCGGATCGGCGCGCTGCTCGGCGATCTGCACGCCGCGTTCGCACAGGTGCGCACGCTGGGCACCTTCGTGCCGCTCTACGGCTCGCTATGGCTGATGGCGATCGCCAGCGACACGCTCGACCCCGCCGCGCTCACCGCCGACGTGCTCGCCGAGCGTCTCGCCGCGCGCGGCATCGATTCGCTGCGGCATTACGAACCAGCCCTGCACGCGGGGCTATTCTCGGCGGCGCGATCGGCGCGCGATAAACTGAGCCCGTTGACGAAGTCGTCCTTTTGAAGCGCGGACACCTTGCGCGAATCGGTTCGTGGGATGCCGGCATGCCGCGCCCGACCGAAACCCGCAAGCGTGACCTCGCGGCCCCACGAGATCCGGAGAACTCCATGACCGCCCCCCGCCCCGCCGGTGTGCCCTGGCTGACCCCCTATCTGACGGTGCGCGACGCGCGCGCGTCGACGGCGTTTTTCTCAGCGGCGTTCGGTTTCGACGTGCGCGACAGCGTGCAGGACGACGGCGTCGTCATGCACGTCGAGATGACCTATCAAGACCAGCTGATCGTGATGTTCGCGCCTGAAGGCGCGTTCGGCTCGACCGCGAAGACGCCGAAAAGCGCAGGCACAATCGCGCCCCAATCGTTCTATGTCTATGTCGAGGACGTCGACGCCGTGTATGCTCGCGCGCTCGCGGCCGGCGCGAAGTCGCTGAGCGAGCCACAGGACCAGTTCTGGGGCGACCGCTTCGCGCAGGTCGAGGATATCGACGGCTATCGCTGGGCACTCGCCCGCCACCTTTCCTGAATTCAAGAGTCTCCCGTCGATGCCCCGTTTTTTTGTTGATATGCCGCTTTACGCCGACGACGTGGTCGCACTGCCGGACGACGTCGTGCGCCACGTGGCCGTGCTGCGTCTGCAGCCAGGCGATTCCCTGGCGTTGTTCAACGGCCAGGGCGGCGAATACGGCGCCGAACTCGTCGAGGTCGAGCGTCGTGCGGCTCGCGTGAAAATCGGCGAATTTCGCGCGATCGAGGTCGAGCCGCCGTATCGGCTGACGCTCGCCCAAGGCATCGCCGGCGGCGACAAGATGGACTGGCTGATCGAGAAGGCGGTCGAACTCGGCGCCTCGGGCTTCGTGCCCCTCGGGACCGCGCGCAGCGTCGTGCGGCTTACCGGCGAGCGCGCGCAGCGGCGGCAGCAGCACTGGCAGGGTGTGGTGCGGGCGTCGTGCGAACAGTGCGGACGTAATCGGCTTCCGGACGTGATGCCGGTGTGCGAGATTGGCGCGTGGCTCGATACGCTGTCGCGCGAGCCGGCGCCTGACGAGCTGCGCCTGCTGTTATCGCCGCGCTCGAGCATCGGCTTTGCGGCGCTGCCTGACGCGCCGCCGCCTGGTGGCGTGACGCTGCTGATCGGCCCCGAAGGCGGCCTTTCCGCCGACGAGGAAGCCGCCGCCGTCGAACAGGGCTTTACCGCGATTGGCTTGGGACCGCGTGTGCTGCGCACCGAGACCGCCGGAATCGCAGTGTTGGCGGGGCTCGCGGCGCGCTGGGGCGGCTGGTGAGCCGGAGCTTGCCCAAGCAGCGCGACAAAAGCAAAGGCCCGCCAATTAGCGGGCCTTTGCCGTTTATACCGCGACGTTCACTGTCAGACTCAAGCAGCTACGCCTGAACAGGCGAAAATCCGGCGAACCTCAAGCGAACGAGTAGAACACCCGGAACGCGACCTTGCGCTCGGCCCAGAATTCGGCCGCTTCACGGAACACGTCGAGCAGCGTCTCGCGCCCTTCCTTGTCGAATTTCTGCGCGATCGGCAGGTGTTCGAGCACGATCACGAAGCCGGGCTGCGCGCCGGCCTTTTGCACGAGGTCGGTCAGGCAGTCATAGAGCGCGTCGTAGTTCTTGCCGAAATGCTTGGGAAACAGGAACGACGTCGCGATCGTCTCGAGCACTTCCTGCTTCGAGGCGGCGTTCGCGCAGTACGCATACAGAAAGTGCTGGCCGAGCCGGTTGGCCTCGTCGGCGAGATCCTGCACGCGGAACGCGCGGATCGACTGCACGATGTTCGGCCGCACCGTCCTGAACAGGCTCATGGGCTCCTCGTTCGATGAAACCACCGTGCCAGCCTCGCTTTGATTGTCGCGACCCTGCTCGTCGGCGCGCATCTTCATGACGCGTTGGAACAAATTGCCGTCGCCGGCCGCGAAAAGATCCGTCGCGACTCCGGAATTGTGCGCGTAGATGTTGTCGCTCATGCCGTTCATCCCAATGTCATTCAACAATATGGTTAAAACTGGTGTAATGGTCGTCCGAGTAATAACAATGGTCGGTTCGCTGTAGCGGACCTCCGCAGACGATGCGGCGCGCCCCGCGGTTACGCGCGTGAGGCGTGGGGACGGTGTATTCGTGGTAATAGCCGCGCCGATGGGCGGGCAGCACCCGTTCGTAGTTGCCGAATACGATGCCGTCCTTCTGATACGGGTAAGGCCCGCCGGCGGCAATGAGGTTCAACGTATCGACCGCCTCGCGCGGCAATTGCGCCAGCGCGATGGTGCCCACCTGCGCTTCCGCCCCAGCTGGCGCCGAGTAATCTCGCGCCAGCGCTTCGGGCGCGGAACTGGACAACGCGCAGAGCGCGGCGGCACCGATCAGCACGCCTTTCAAGCGCAACCAGTTGCGTGCCATGTATCAGGTTTCCCCGCTGTCAGATCACGAGTTTGACGACCATGAAAGTCGTAAGGGTATCGCTAATAGCCTTTGGAATCAACGTTCGACGGCCGATGGCACCCCGCCTCACCCCCGCGGAAAAGCCGGTGGCGGGGACTTTGACGACTTTTGACAGAATGTTTAGCTCGATCGGGCTAAACTGAGCTCAACCGTGATCGAACGCAGCGCAGGCGGTGCAAGCGGCCGCTGGCCGAGGCGCTCGATTGCGGTTGTTAGAGCCTGAAACCACTCAGCCGAAAGGCTGTGCCATTGCCATTTTTCGGGGTGGCGATCCCCCGCTTGCCCTGAGGGCGTGCCCATTGCGGGCACGCCTTTTTTTCAGGTGCGCCGGTGGGAAAACCGGCGCCGGGCCTGTCTCGGCCCGATCACGATGCGCAGTTAGCGGGTTGCGCTGACGTCTGCGACCAGCAGCGCCGCCATGTTGACGATCCGGCGCACCGTCGCCGACGGCGTCAGCACGTGCACCGGCTTGGCCGCGCCGAGCAGAATTGGGCCAATCGCAATGTTGTTGCCGGCCGCCGTCTTCAGCAGGTTGTACGAGATATTGGCCGCGTCGATGTTCGGCAGCACCAGCAGGTTCGCGTCGCCTTCGAGCGTCGAATCGGGCAATACCTCACGGCGCAGGTTGGCGTCGAGCGCGACGTCGCCGTGCATTTCGCCGTCGACTTGCAGCCCCGGCGCGCGTTCGCGCAGGATCTCGAGGGTATCGCGCATTTTCTGCGCCGTCGGCGCGTTGCTCGAACCGAAGTTCGAGTGCGACACGAGTGCAACCTTCGGCTCGATGCCGAAACGGCGCACTTCCTCGGCTGCCATGATCGTGATTTCAGCCAGCTCGGCCGGTGTCGGATCGACGTTCACGTGCGTATCGACGAGGAAAATCTGCCGATTCGGCAGCACCAGCGCGTTCATCGCCGCATAGACCTTCGCGCCGGGCTTCTTGCCGATCACCTGATCGATGAAGTGCAGGTGGCGGTGCGTGGTGCTGACCGTGCCGCAGATCATGCCGTCCGCCTCGCCCTTCTTGACCATCATCGAGCCAATCAGCGTGGTGCGGCGGCGCATCTCGAGCTTGGCCATTTGAGTGGTGATGCCCTTGCGCGACATCATCTTCGCGTATTCCTGCCAGAACTCGCGGTAACGTTCGTCATGATCGGTGTTGACGACCGTGTAGTCCTGCCCTGCGACGAGCCGCAGGCCATAACGCGCGATCCGCTGCTCGATCACGGCCGGCCGGCCGATCAGGATCGGCTTCGCGAGCTTTTCGTCGACGATGATCTGCATCGCGCGCAGCACACGCTCTTCTTCGCCTTCCGCGAACACGATGCGCTTCTTCTCCGGCTCGACGCTGCGTGCGAGCTGGAAGATCGGCTTCATCGTCGTGCCGCTGTGATAAACGAACTGCTGCAGATGCTGCGCGTACGCGTCCATGTCCTCGATCGGACGCTCGGCGACGCCGCATTCCATCGCGGCCTTCGCCACCGCGGGCGCGACCTTCACGATCAGACGCGGATCGAAGGGTTTCGGAATCAGGTATTCCGGTCCGAACGATAGATCCTGGATGCCGTACGCGGTCGCGACGATGTCGCTCTGCTCCTGGCGCGCCAGCTCGGCGATCGCGTTGACGGCGGCGATTTCCATTTCGCGCGTGACCGTCGTCGCACCGGCGTCGAGCGCGCCGCGGAACAGGAACGGGAACACGAGCACGTTGTTGACCTGGTTCGGGTAGTCGGTGCGGCCCGTGCACAGCACAGCGTCCGGGCGCACTTCGAGCGCGAGTTCCGGCAGGATTTCCGGCGTCGGGTTCGCAAGCGCGAGGATCAGCGGCCTGGCGGCCATCTGCTTGACCATGTCCTGCTTGAGCACGCCGCCAGCCGACAGCCCGAGGAACACGTCCGCGCCTTCGATCACCTCGGCAAGCGAGCGCGCGCCGGTTTCACGCGCGAAACGCTCCTTGTCCGGGTCCATCAGTTCGGTACGGCCCTTGTACACGACGCCCGCGAGGTCGGTCACGGTGATGTTTTCGAGCGGCAGGCCGATGTCGACCAGCAGGTCCAGACACGCGAGCGCCGCCGCGCCCGCGCCCGACGAGACCAGCTTGACTTCCTTGATGTCCTTGCCGACGACCTTCAGGCCGTTGGTGACCGCCGCCGCGACGACGATCGCGGTGCCGTGCTGGTCGTCGTGGAAGACCGGAATCTTCATGCGCTTGCGGCATTCGCGTTCGACGATGAAGCAGTCCGGCGCCTTGATGTCTTCGAGGTTGATGCCGCCGAAGGTCGGTTCGAGCGCGGCGATCACCTCGACCAGCTTGTGCGGATCGGTCTCGTTGATCTCGATATCGAACACGTCGATGCCGGCGAACTTCTTGAACAGGACGGCCTTGCCTTCCATGACCGGCTTCGACGCGAGCGGCCCGATGTTGCCGAGGCCCAGCACCGCGGTGCCGTTCGTGACGACGCCAACGAGGTTGCTGCGCGCGGTGAAGCGCGCGGCGTTCAGCGGGTTCTCGACGATTTCCTCGCACGCGAACGCGACGCCAGGCGAATACGCCAGCGCGAGGTCGCGCTGGTTGATCATCTGTTTGGTCGGGGCGATCGCGATTTTGCCGGGAGTCGGGAACTCGTGGTAATCGAGAGCTGCTTCGCGGAGTTTGGTATTGACGGGATTCGACATAAGGCGGGCTTCGGAGGGCAGATTAGAATAGACGTTCGACGGCATTGTAGCCCCAATCGCCTACGCAATTCCTTCAATACGGGTACAACAGCCGCGACTGAAACAGCGTGAAAGCGCGCGTTGCCCGTTGTCCGGATGGTCCGGCGCTTGCAACGGGGCATCACGCTCAATCGGCCTGATCCGCGCTATTTCTCCAATCCGTTCTCCGCTCATCGTCCGCCATCATGCTTTCCGAGTTTTCGCTGATCGACCGTTTCTTTGCCTGCCGCGCCGCCGCCGTGCGGCCCTCCAATGCCGAAGGCGGCACGCTCGGCATCGGCGACGATTGCGCGTTGCTGGCGCCGCCTGCCGGCGAAATGCTGGCGATATCGACGGACATGCTGGTCGAAGGCCGTCACTTCTTCGCCGATATCGATCCCGAGGCGCTCGGTCACAAGGCGCTTGCCGTCAATCTGTCGGACCTCGCCGCAATGGGCGCGCAGCCGCGGGCGTTCACGCTGGCCTTCTCGCTGCCGAAAGCCGACGAAGCCTGGCTTTCCGGTTTCAGCGAAGGCCTGTTCGCGCTCGCCGAGCGCTACGGTTGCGAGCTGATCGGCGGCGATACGACGAGCGGGCCGCTCAATCTGTGCATTACGGTATTCGGCAGCGTGCCGCCACGAACAGCCTTGCGCCGCGATGCCGCGCAACCCGGCGATGACATCTGGATCTCCGGCACTCTCGGCGACGCGCGCGCCGGCCTCGGCGCGCAGCGCGGCGAATGGTCCGCCGCCCCGAATGACGCCGCGACGTTCCGCCTGGCGCTCGAACGCCCCGAGCCGCGCATCGCGCTCGGCCTCGCGCTGCGCGGCATCGCACACGCGGCGCTCGACCTGTCGGACGGACTCGCCGGCGATCTGCGGCACATCCTCGAACGCTCGTCGGTGGGCGCGAGCGTCGACGTCGATGCGGTGCCGCGCTCGGCCGCGCTACGCCGCCTGCCGCCTGACGTCCAGCAGCGCTGCACGCTCGCCGGCGGCGACGACTACGAGCTGTGCTTCACCGCGCCCACCGCCGCGCGCGCCGCGGTCGAGGCCGCCGCGCAGAAGGCCGCTGTGCCGGTCACCCGCATCGGTACAATAAGCGCACTGGAGGCGACCACCGACCGCCCGGCCATCGCGTGGCGCAACGCCAGCGGCGCGCCGCTCACTCTGACGTTGCAAGGTTTCGATCACTTTCATGCAGAATGACCCCCCGCTCGGCCCCGCCGACGACTTCCTCGGCGGTAAGCCGCCCCAGGCGCCTGGACCGCGCGCGCCGAAGCCTGCTCAGCCGCGCCGCGCCACCGCGCGCTTCATGCTGTCGCATCCAGTCCACCTTGTGTCGCTCGGCTTCGGCAGCGGGCTGTCGCCCGTCGCACCGGGCACGATCGGCACGCTGCTTGGGTGGGCCTCGTTCGCGGTGCTGAGTCGCTATCTGACAGTTATCGAATGGGGCGTGCTGATCGGCGTCGGCTTTCTCGGCGGCATCGCGTTGTGCGGCTTTACCGCCAAGCGGCTCGGCGTCGAGGATCCGTCGGCGGTCGTGTGGGACGAAATCGTCGCATTCTGGCTCGTGCTGCTGATCGTCACACCTGCCACGCTCACCGGCCAGGTGTGGGCGTTCCTGATCTTCCGCTTCTTCGACATGGTGAAGCCGCCGCCGATCGGCTACTTCGACCGCCGGCTGAAAGGTGGCTTTGGCATCATGTTCGATGACCTGATCGCCGCATTCTTTACGTTGCTCGTGATTGCGCTGTGGCGGATGTCGGTTTGAGCGCTGCCTGTTCACCGTTCGAGTACCGTTCGACTCTTTTGGTCACCCCCGGCCCTTGCCGTTCGCCGCGCCGCCCGGCCGGCTTCGTTTTCCGGATTGACTGACGCCATGCCTACCGATTCCGTCGTTCACCAGCTTGCGATCCGCGTGAGCAACCGTCTGCGCGACGAGCGCCTGATGCTCGCGACCGCCGAGTCCTGCACGGGCGGCATGGTCGCGACCGCGATCACCGACATCTCCGGCAGCAGCGGCTGGTTCGAACGCGGCTTCGTCACGTATTCGAACCAGGCGAAGAGCGAAATGATCGGTGTGCCGGCCGACCTGATCGAAAAGCACGGCGCGGTTAGCGAGCCGGTCGCACGAGCGATGGCCGAAGGCGCCTTGCGCAACAGCCGAGCGCAGGTGTCGCTGTCGATCACCGGCGTCGCCGGCCCCGGCGGCGGCACGGAAACCAAGCCGGTCGGCATGGTGTCGTTCGGTTGGAGCAACCGGCTGCATACGTCGGTGGAAACGAAGATTTTCAAGGGCGACCGCGACCAGATCCGCGTGCAGGCCGTGGCGCACGCGCTGCGCGGCCTGCTGGCGCTACTCGACGAACGCGAGCATTGAGCGGCGGCTAACTATCGCTGAGGAGGCGGACAATGCTGGATTCGCGCGCGATCGCAGACGAACTGATCCGCCGCTTCGATCTGAAGCCCCATCCTGAAGGCGGCTTTTTCGCGGAGACCTACCGCTCGGCCGCGCGTGTGCTGCGCGCCGGCGAACCGAACGAGGTTGGGAACATCCGTGCGGCGTCGACTGCGATCCATTACTTGCTGTGCGACGGCGCGCATTCGGCGTGGCATCGGATCCGTTCCGATGAAGTCTGGCATTTCTATGCCGGCGAGCCGCTGCTGGTCCACGTGCTCGATGAAAGCGATGCCGGCGGTGCGCTCGTCACGCACCGGCTCGGCAATCCGCTCACGCATCCCGATACGGTCTGTCAAGCCGTCGTGCCGGCCGGCTTGTGGTTCGCGGCCGAGTGCGCCGATCCGAATTCGTTCGCACTGGTCGGCTGCACGGTCGCGCCGGGTTTCGAATTCAGCGAGTTCGAACTCGCGGAGGTGGACGCGCTGAAGGCGCGGCATCCGCGGCATGCGGGGTTGATCGGGCGGCTCGCACCGGCACGCTGACGCGCCGTGCCGCCCGTCGCGGGATCGCCCGCCGCGGGCTCGCCCGTCGCGGGATCGTCCGTTGCGGGATCGCCCGCCGCAGGATCGCCCGCCGCGGGATCGCCCGCCGCGGGATCGCCCGCCGCGGGATCGTCCGCCGCGGGATCGCCCGCCGGTTCAACGAAACGCGTTGATCCGGTCGCGCGTGTCCTTCGCGGCCTGCGCGGCCGCCTGTGCGAAATCGTCGCCCTTGCCCGCGTAGATGATCGCGCGCGAAGAGTTGATCAGCATGCCGGTGCCGTTCGCGGTTCGGCCAGCGCTCACGGTGGCCTGCACGTCACCGCCTTGCGCGCCGATACCCGGAATCAGCAGCGGCATGTCGCCGACGATCCCCCGCACCACTTCGATTTCCTTCGGAAACGTCGCGCCGACCACGAGCCCGAGCTGGCCACTCGCATTCCACTTCTGCGCGGCCAGTTGCGCGACGACCTGATACAACGGCCGCCCGCTTGTCTCGAGAAACTGCAGATCCGAGCCACCCGCGTTCGACGTGCGACACAGCACGATCACTCCCTTGCCTGTGTGCTCGAGATACGGCTCGATCGAATCGAAACCCATGTACGGATTGACCGTCACCGCGTCGGCCTGGTAGCGCTCGAAGGCCTCGCGTGCGTATTGCTCGGCCGTGCTGCCGATATCGCCGCGCTTGGCGTCGAGAATCACCGGCAGGCCCGGATGGTTCGCGTGAATGTGGGCGATCAGCTGCTCGAGCTGCTCTTCTGCGCGATGCGCGGCGAAGTAGGCGATCTGCGGCTTGAACGACGACGCGTACGGCGCGGTTGCATCGACGATCGTGCGACAGAACTCGAAGATCGCGTCGGCGCGGCCCGCGAGCGCACCGGGAAATTTGCTGCGCTCGGGATCGAGGCCAACGCACAGCAGCGAGTTCGTGCGCTGCCAGGCGTCGTTGAGTGTCTGGATGAAATTGGACATGGTGAGTCTCGCGGCGAGCCGGTAATCGGAGGAGGCGCATATTTTACCTGTCCCACGATCGCCATCCGTCGATGGCGATTACCGCGCGCCCCGCGCCTCATTGGCGATAGCAGCGCCAGGCACACGTTCAGACGTTCACCGGCCCGACGGCTACGGCTACGGCTACGGTCTGCGCCTCGCGCCACGCCCGCCCGGCATCGAGCGCAGTCCAGTCCGCTCGACCGTGAAGCGGAACGTGCGCGTCAACCGCTCGCCGCGCTTGAGCAGCGTCATGCCGTTTTCGCTCGCGCCGCCCGCAAGGTTCATCGCATTGATCGGATGATCGACCGGTTCGAAGCAGAAGAAGTCTTCGCCGGGCGGCGTGTAAAGCACGTAATAGTCGGTGTCGGCGGCGATGTTCAGCGACAGACGGCGCTTCGGCCATACCACTGCGGCCTGGCCGCTCCAGCCGGTGAACGCGTGATTGACGATCGTCTCCGGCAGCGGATACGCGACGCCGAACTGCCACGCGGGCGGCGCCGGCACGTGGCGCACCGGCAGCCAGTCGTCGCCCGAGAGCCACAGGCCGCCGGCCGCCGCCGACAGCTCGGTGTCCGCGTCGCGCACGAAGAACGGATGCACGCCGAGCCCGAACGGCAGCGTATCCCGGCCAGCGTTTTCGATGTCGAGCGAGACGACCAGCGTCGGGCCGTCCAGCGTGTAGGTTTGTGTCGCGCGGAACGCGTACGGCTTGCCGTCGCTGCGGTCGAGCGCGAGACGCACGTGCTCGCGGCCCGCGTCGAGCACCTGCCATTGCGCGAGCCAGCCGTCGCCGTGAATCGGCAGCGGCTCGTCGGCGCGGTTGCGCGGTACCTCGACGCGCCTCCCGGCCACGCTGAAATGGCCGCCGCCGATGCGGTTCGAGTACGGCAAGAGCGGATAGCAGGCCAGCTGGTTCGGTTGCGTATCGACACCGACGTGACTGCAGCGCCGGAAGATCGGCGTCAGCGCGCCGTCGTCGCGCCAGTCGAAGCGGGTCACGCCGCCGCCGAGCGTCGGCGTGACATCGAGACGCAATTGCGAGTTGGCGAGCGTAATGCACGCGACATCGCCGGCGCTGCCTTCGCCGAGCGCCACCGCCGACGTGCTCGGGCCCGCCAGCACGGGATTGGCCGCCGCGGCGAGTCGCGAGCGTCGCGTTTGAGAGGTTGGGGATGAGGCTGAAACGAGATTCGCAACAGTCATATCTGGCTCCATCGAGAGGCGGGGGACGTTGCCGTCAGGGTTGACGGGAGTTGCGGGCGACTTTTTGTGACCAATTCGCCTCGAGTCCGAACTGCGTGCTGCCGATTCGTTGCCGGCCGGTCGCGGGCGTATTGCTCGCGGACCGAAACTGCCACATCGACTTCTGCTTCACCTTCAGGATCGCGGCCCCGGCGTGCGGCCGGGGCTGCGTCATTCTGCGCTAGATAGGCGCGCCCTGGAACAGCGGCTCCGCAACACCGCGCCGCGCGAGCGTCGCGACGAACAGGTCGCCCGCGAGCGTATCGGCCGCGCGCGCCGTCGCATCGAGCTCGGCGTAGGCGCTCGTGATGTACAGCGTGTCGAGCGCCGTCTCGCCCTGGGCGCTGCCCGTGGCCTGGCCGAGCGCGGCACCGCCGATCGCGACGCAGCTCGGCTGCGTGGTCGGCACGTCGATGCGCTCGGTTTCCACGCCATCGGGACCGTAACGCACCACGCGCGCGCCGCCCCATTGCGCGTTCCACAGGCCGCCGTCGCTGTCGACGGTCGAGCCGTCGGGAATGCCGTTCGCATCGGTCAGGCGAGTGAACAGGCGACCGTTCGCGATGCCGCCGTCCGCGCGATAGTCGCACGCGCGGATCTCACGCGTCGGCGAATCGCAGTAGTACATCGTCGCGCCGTCGGGACTGAATGCGATGCTGTTCGAAATCGCCGGCGCTGGCAACGGTAAACGTTCGAGCGACAGATCGTGATTCAACCGGTAAAAGCCGGCGACCGTCTGCCGTTGCCCGCTTTCGTCCTTGGTGCCGAACACGAAGCGCCCTTGCCGATCGCAGCGGCCGTCGTTGACGCGTGTATTCATACCGGGCTCGACGTCGACGATGCGCTGTGTGCTGCCTGTCTGCAGATCGAAAAACGCGAGGTGCGATGCGAGCCCGAGCAGCACGTAGCGCGGGTTTTCGCACAGCGCGAAAGTGGCGAGCCGCTCCGGCATGTCGAACGAATCGCTGCGGCCGTCGGCCGGATCGTAGCGCCACAGCCGCGCGCCTTCGATGTCGGTCCAGTAGAAGCGGCCGCTCCTCGCGCACCAGGTCGCGCCTTCGCCGAGCTCGCACTGCGCATCGAGCAGCAGCGTGGCCCGCTGCACGCGCGGGCTGACGCTCACGCCCAGCCTCCGTCGACGACGATGTCCTGCGCGGTGATCATGCGGCTGTCGTCGGCGGCGAGGAACAGCGCCATGCGCGCGAGGTCGGCCGGCATCAGCTCGGCGTCGATGCACTGGCCTTCCTTGATCTGGCGGCGGCCGTTGTCGTCGAGCCACAGGCGCAACTGCTTCTCGGTCATCACCCAGCCCGGCACCAGCGTGTTGACGCGGATATTGAAGTGGCCGAGGTCGCGCGCGAGTCCGCGCGTCAACCCCTGCACCGCCGACTTCGACATCACGTACACCGGATAGCCGCCGTTCTTCAGCATCCAGCTGATCGAGCCGAGGTTGATGATCGAGCCGCTACGCGCCGCCTTCATGTCCTCCATCACGGCCTGCGCCGCGAAGAACTGATGGCGGATGTTCACGGCGATACCGGCGTCGAACGACTCGCGCGTCACGTCGCCGATCTGATGGCGCTTGTCGTTCGCAGCGTTGTTGATGAGCACCTGGATCGGACCCAGCGCGGCCTTCACGTCGGCGATCGCTTTTTGCAGCGCGTCGACGTCGGTCAGATCGCAGGCCAGAAACAGCGGCTTGTGCTTCGAATCGCCGAGCTGGTCGGCGAGCGCTTCGCCCGCGCTCGCGTCGATATCGAAGAATGCGACGCGCGCGCCCTGCGCCGCGAAGTGCTCGACGAACGATGCGCCGATGCCGGTCGCGCCGCCTGTGATCAGCACCGTACGGTCGACGAGGCTCGGATAGCGCGCGTACGCGGTGTCAGCGAGGCTGGCGTTTGCATTGGCCGGAGACGACATCGTTCGATTCCTTTATGAGCTTGGATGTGCTTGGGATGGGGTGAAAGCGACTCAATCGCGCGAGCCGCGGTTCTTCAACTGGTCGAGCAACACGGCCGCGAGCAGGATCGCGCCGCGCACCAGGTACTGATAGAACGCGTCGATGTTCAGCAGATTCATTACGTTCTCGACCGTACCCATGATCAGCACGCCGATCACGACGCCCGAGATCGTCGCGCGGCCGCCCAGCAGCGACACGCCGCCGAGCACGCACGCGGAGATCACGTTCAGCTCGAAGCCTTCGGCGGCGTTCGGCTGACCCGACGTGATACGCGACGCGAGAATCACGCCGGCGAGCGCGGTGACCGCGCCCTGAATCAGGAAGATGAAGACGCGCGTGCGCTCCACATTGATACCGGCGAGCCGCGACGCTTCAGGATTACCGCCGATCGCCAGCGTATTGCGGCCGTACACGGTCTGGTTAAGCATCACGCCGAACACGATGAAGCAGATCAGCGTGACCCAGATCGGCAGCGACACGCCGAAGAACGTCAGGCCGCCGAGCGCGATGAACGTATCCGACGACACGCCGACCGCCTGCCCATGCGACACGATGAAGCCGAGGCCGCGGACGATTTCCATCGTCGCGAGCGTCGTGATCAGCGCGTTGATGCGCAGATAAGCGATCACCGCGCCGTTGACGAAGCCGATCACCGCGCCCGCCGCGACCGCCGCGATGATGGCGATGACCGTGCTGTTGGTCGCGTTGAGCACCATCGCGCACAGCACGCCGGCGAACGCGACGGTCGAGCCGACCGACAGGTCGAAGTCGCGCGACGCGAGACAGAACATCATCGTGCACGCGACCATGCCGATCTGCGAGATCGACAGCGCGAGGCCGAGCATGTTCTCGATCGAGAAGAAATGATCGACGGTCAGCGACATCGTGGCGAACATCACGATGAAGATCACGATCAGGCTGTACTCCGTGATCTGCTGCCACCACTTGGCCTTGTCGCCCGTCTGCGGAATCAGCGCGTCGGCCGCGCTCTTGGCGGCCTGCTGCGCGAGGTTTTCTCTGGCTTGCATGTTCAATACTCCTCCCCGTTCCCCACGGGTTGCGGACTCGCGTCCGGATAAGGTTCAGGCCGCGCGCGACGCGCTCTGGTTGGCGGCGTTGGCGTTCGCGTTTTCAGGCAGCGCGGTCGAGCTTTGCGGCAGCGCGAGGCTCAACACCGACTGCTCGGTCGCGTCCTTGCGCGCCAGCTCGCCGGAAATGCGGCCCTGGCGCATCACGACAATCCGGTCGGAAACGCCGAGCACTTCGGGCAATTCCGACGAAATCATCACGATCGCGCAGCCGCGCTCCGCGAGCTGATAGATGACGTTGTAGATCTCGTGCTTCGCGCCGACGTCGATGCCGCGAGTCGGTTCGTCGAGAATCACGACTTTCAGATCGGGCTCGGCGAGCCAGCGCGACAGAATCGCCTTCTGCTGATTGCCGCCCGACAGGAAGCGGATCTTCTGCCGCCGATGCGGCGTCTTGATCTTCAGCAGCTTGATGAAACGGTCCGCCGTCTGCGCCTCCTTCTTGCGATCGAGAAACACGCCCGCGCGCAAATAGTGACGGCGGCAGCTGATGTTGATGTTCTCCGCGACACTCGCCATCGCGACGATGCCCTCTTCCTTGCGATCCTCGGGGCACAGCACGATGCCGTGTTTAATGGCCTCGCCCGCGCTGCGCACCTTGATCGGCTTGCCGTCGAGCACGAGTTCGCCGCCCTTGCGATGCTCGGCGCCATACACCAGATGCATCAGCTCGCTGCGGCCCGCGCCGACGAGTCCGAAGAAGCCGACGATCTCGCCGCGCCGCACCTCGAAGCTCGCCGGCTGCGCGAGCGGATGACCTTCGATCGCCTTCGCCGCGAAACGCACTTCGCCGAGCGGCCGCGCCGAATAGCTATAGATGTCCGAAATTTCGCGCCCGACCATCTCGCTGACGATCGTGTCGCGCGACACGCCTTCTAGCGTGGGATGCGACGCGACCTTGCGGCCGTCGCGGAAGATCGTGCACGCGTCGCACAGCTCGTAGATCTCGTCCATCCGATGCGAGATGTAGATCATCGCGCGGTTGTCGGCGCGCAGATCGCGGACCAGCTTGAACAGCACCTCGGTCTCGCGGTGCGACAGCGAGCTGGTCGGCTCGTCGAGCGCGATCACGCGCGCGTTGCGCATCAGCGCCTTGCAGATTTCGACCATCTGCCGCTGCGCGATCGACAGCTTGCGCAGCTTCGCGTTCGGATCGAGCGCGACGCCCATCGCTTCGAGCCGTTCGCGCACGAAGCGCTTCGCCTCGCGCTTGTTGACCCAGCCGAGCGCATTGGGCAGCTGGCCGAGCAGCAGATTTTCCGCGACCGTGAGGTCGGGCACGTACTGCAGTTCCTGGTGAATCACCGCGATGCCGGCACCGATCGACGCGGCCGCGCTCGGAAAGCGCACCTCGTTGCCGTCGATCATCATGCGGCCCGAATCGGGCTGATACTCGCCGCCGAGAATTTTCAGCAGCGTCGATTTTCCCGCGCCGTTTTCGCCCATCAGGCCGTGCACCTGGCCGACGTTGACGTCGAAGGACACGCCGTCGAGCGCACGCACGCCTGGAAAAACCTTGCCGATATTGTCAAAACGTAGCGTCGCTGACACTTCGCCTCCTTGTCGACCGGAGTTAGCGCTTTAGCGCTTACTCCGGTCCCATGCAAGATATTGCTGCTTCATGTTGACCGTACGCGTATCGCGCGCGATCCGTCTGTCTACCGCAGATCTTCTCTCGCCGCCGGCGCGCCGTCTCCTGCGCCAGGCAGGGAAAGCGACGCGCCGGCGGTGTACTTCATACCACCGCAAGTCTTGCGACTACTTCGACGCGAGGCCCATCTTCTCGCGCACTTCGCCGACGTTGTCGCGCGTCGCCAGCATGCCGGTCGTCAGCGTCAGCAGAGGCGGTTCCTTGCCCTGCGTGATCCACGTGTACATCAGTTCCGAGGTTTCCTCGCCGTGGCGCTTCGGGCTGATGATCACGGTGCCGAAGAAGCCCGTCGGCTGCGGCTTCTTGAACTCGTTCATCGCGGACTCCGAACCGCCGATGCCGATGCCGATCATGTTGTCGGCCTTGAAGCCGCGGCCTTCCGCCGCGCGCACCGCGCCGAGCACGCCTTCGTCGTTCAGCGCGTAAGCGACCCAGTGCTTGAACTGCGGGTTCTTCGTCAGCGCGATGTTGGCGGCGTTGAACGCGTTTTCCGTGTCGGTCTTCGCCTGCGGCGCGGTGACGATGTTCGCTTTCGGGAAGCCCGCTGCGACCAGCGCGTCGGTGGCGCCCGTGGTGCGGTCATGCGCGGTCGGCAACTGCTCGTAGGTCACGTCGATCGCGCCGACGTCCTTCATGTCCCAGCCGCGTTTCTTGATTTCAGCCGCGATACCGTCGCCGACCTGCTTGCCGATGTTATACGCCGAGATGCCCATGTGCGGCACCGCTTCGATCGGCTTGCCCGCCGCCGTCGACGAGGCGGTCGTCGACCGTCATCATCTTCAGGCCGTCGGCCTTCGCCTTGGCAACGATGCCCGGCCCAAGCTTGACGTCGGGTGTGCAGATCACGAAGCCCTGTGCCTTCTGCGCGGCGAGGTTATCGATCGCGCTCATCACCTTCTCGCCCGACGGCGCGCCGATCTTCACGAGCGTGAAGCCCTTCTGCTTGGCGGCCATCTCGGCGAACTTCCATTCGTCCTGGAACCACGGTTCTTCCGGCTGCTTCACGAGGAAGCCGATCTTGACCGAATCAGCGGCCTGTACGACCGGTGCGTTGAAGAGCACACCCGCCGCCGCCGCTGCCAGCGTGAGGAAAATTCTGCGTTTCATAATGCGTGTCTCCTGACTAATTGATAACGAGAAGGTAATTGGCCGCGTCTTCTTGTACCGGTCTGACACACGCGGCCAGCGCGTCGTCCGGTGTTCTGTGCATCTCTTCGCGATGCGAATTCAGTCGTGATACAGCGCCGAGCGTCCGCCATCGACGGTAATGCAGCTCGCGTTGATGAACGGCGCCTCGTCCGACGCGAGGAACACCGCGGTCATCGCCACCTCCTCCGGGCGGCCGATGCGCTTCATCGGCTGCAGATCGAGTGTCGCCTGCTTCGCGGCGGCCGGATCGGACTGCTCGTTCCACCAGTCGTGCGTCAGCTGCGTCTCGATGTAGCCCGGCGCGATCGCGTTCACGCGCACGTTGCGCGGCGCGTACTCGATGCCGAGCGCGCGCGTCAGGCCAATCACGCCGTGCTTCGCGACCGGGTACGGAAAGCAGCCCGGGATGATCTTGAACGCGTGCGTCGACGCAATGTTCACGATGCTGCCCGCGCCACGCTCGACCATGCCCGGCAGCACCGCGCGACAGCCGTTCCACACGCCGTCGAGATCGACTGCGAAGCAGCGCCGCCAGTCGGCGTCGGTCATCGTCAGCGGATCGCAGAACACGTTGATGCCCGCGTTGTTGACGAGGATGTCGAGCGCGCCGAACGCGCGTTCGCCTTCGCTGACCGCGTGCTGCACCGACGCGGGTTGCGTCACGTCGGTCTGCACCGCGAGCACGCGCGCGCCGGCGCCAACGTCTGCCTCGATCTGCGCGGCCGTACGCTGCGCCAGGTCGAGGTCGAGTTCCGCCAGCACGACCGCCGCGCCCTCGCGCGCGAACGCCAGCGCGATCGCCGCGCCGATGCCACGCCCAGCGCCGGTCACGAGAGCGGCTTTGCCGGCGAGCCGGTTCATTTCTTCACGCCCGCGCGGGCGATCCGCAGACCGTTGATGAACGCCTTCGCATGCGACGCGGTCACCGCCGCGCTCTGGCCCGGCTTGTACAGCGCCGAGCCGAGGCCGAAACCGTTCGCGCCGGCGCTCAGGAACGGCCCCATGTTGTCCGGCGTGACGCCGCCGACCGGCACGAGCGGCACCTGCGCCGCGATCACCGCGCGCCATGCCTTGACGACCTGGCAGCCGAGCTGCTCGGCGGGGAACATCTTCAGCACGTCCGCGCCGTTCTTCAGCGCGATGAATGCCTCGGTCGGCGTCGCGACGCCGGGCGCGCAGGCGAGGCCCCGCGCCTTCGCGGCGATCACGACTTCCGGATCGCTGTGCGGCATCACGATGAGTTCGCCGCCAGCGGCCTTCACGTCGTCCACGAACAGCGGATGCAGCACCGTGCCCGCGCCGACGATCGCGTCGGCCGGCAGCACCTTGCGGATCGCCGAGATGCTGTCGAACGGCTGCGGCGAATTGAGCGGTACTTCGACGATGCGAAAACCGGCTTCGTACAGGGCCTGACCGTGATCGGCCGCGTCGGCGGGCGTGACGCCGCGCAGGATCGCGATCAGCGGACAGGCTTCGAACGCGGCGATCAGACCCGCGTGCGGCATGTACGGTGCGGGCAGGTTGAGGTGTGGTTGCATGTCGGTTCCTTGTTTCGTGAGCGTCGTAAAGGGCTCTGCGGCCGGTCAGCCTGCGCGCACCGCCTGGGCGGACGGCCGGACGAGCCCCGCTTCGACGGCGACGCGCCACAGGCCGCGTTCGGTTGCATGCCTGACCGGCTCCGCGCGCAGACAGCCGAATTGCGCGAGCGCGAGGCGGTAGCGCTCGCACAGCGCGTCGTTACCGATCAGCCGCAGACTCTGCTGCGCGAGCGAGCTGCCTTGCTGCGCGAGTACCGCTTCGAGGCCGGCGAGTTCGTGCCCGATCAGCAGACCCGACAGATAGTCGGGCTGTGCCTCGCTCGACAGCGCGCCGGTCAAGCCGAGCGTGCGCGTGCTGAAAACGGTCGCGAGCACGCCTGCCTGGCCCTTCTCGCGCGCGATGTTCACGCCGCGCAGAAATGCTTCGGTATCCGGGCGATCGGGCGTGATCATCGTGCGGCCGAGAATCGTGTGCTCGCGCAGCGCGGCGAACACCTCGCCGGTCATGAACGTATGAAAACGCTCGATGCGCTCCGCCTGCACGACCGCCCATTTCGCGTGCGTGCCGGGCAGACCGATCAACGAGCGGGCGTTGCTGTCGACCGGGTTCGCGTCGTGCGCGCCGTCCGCGTCTGCGCTGAGCGCGCCGAAAATCTGCGTCTCCTCGCCGCGCATCACGTTCGGCAGCTCGCCGCGTTGCAGCACGCCCGGCACGATATGCAGCGTCGCGCCGCGCGCGGTCTGCACGCGGACGATACCGGCCACCAGCGCATCGGCGTTCGCGGGTGTCTCGACGTACGGCGCTTCGAGCCAGCCCTGCGCGCTGCCGACCATCCCCGCCGCGATCACCGGCACGTCGCGCGCATGGTCGAGCCATGCGCCGCAGGCGTCGTCGAACGCGGCGTCGAAACCGCCCTCGGCCGCGCTACGCGGCAGATTCATGATGCCGGCCGTCGATGCGCGCGTCGCCAGCACGCGACCGTGCGCGTCGAACAGATAGGCGCGTAGCGACGTCGTGCCCCAGTCGAGCGCGATCAACGCGGCGCGCGTGAAATCGACGGCGGCGGTATCGGCGGCGGCGGTCGCGTCCGGCTTCTCGCCCGTGTCGGGCGCGGCCGCCGCCCGGTGGTTCGCCAGCGTGGCAGTGCCCGCTTGTTTCATCGCTTGATCCTGCGCGTGGCGGGTTGCGGTGCGCGCCAACCGAGTTCTTCCGATATCGCGCGCGCCTCGCGCTGCACGACCGGAATCAGCTCGTCCATCCGTTCGAGCGACATATAGGGAATCGTGCTCGCCACCGACAACGCCGCGACGATCGCGCCCGACGCATCGCGCACCGGCGCCGCGACGCAACGGATCGCCGCTTCGTTCTCTTCGAGATCGAACGTGTAGCCGCCGGCCGCGTAGTTCGTCATGCGCTGCAGGAAGGTCGGCGCGTCGGGGCGGTTGTCGGGCTTGAAGCTGACGCCCGCGAGCGCGCGGCGCGACGCGTCGAACAGCGACTGCCATGCGTCCGGCGCGAGGTCGAGCATCATCGCCTTGCCGATGCCGGTCGACGCGAGTGGCATCCGATGACCGACGCGCGAGCGCATTTCGAGGCCGCGCGTGCCGGGGATCTTGTCGATGTACAGCACGTCGTCGCCGTCGCGCACGCCGAGATGGATCGTGTCGAGCGTCTGCTCGGCCAGCGACTCGAGGTGCGGACGCGCGACGGCCGTCAGCGGCATCTGTTCGAGCGCGATCGTGCCGAGCTCGATCAGCTTCGGCCCGAGCAGATAGCCACCCTGCACCTGGCGCAGATAGCGCGCCTGCACGAGGCTGCTGACGAGCCGGTGCGTGGTGCTGCGGGTCGTGCCGAGTGCGGCGCCGAAGCTGCGCAGGTCGCGCACGCCGGCCGCGGCCGCTTCGAGAATCGCCAGGCCGCGCAACAGTGTCTGCGTGCCGGCCTGCTGCGGCGTGATTTCCAGCAGCGTGACCGGCAGCCCGAGTCCGTCGACGGTCGCCGCGCGCGCCACGGGGCGCGACGCCCTCGCGGTAGCGGACGCACTGGCGGCGACATTGGCGGTGACGGCTGAAGCCTCGCGCGGCGCGGAATTGGGCGCGGGATTCGACGCGCTGTTCGGCCCGCCGTTCGACCCCTGCGCGGCCTCGGCGGCGCTCGCGGCGTGAGTGGGCATCGCTTTGTTCATGGCGATTCGCTTTCGGATGGTTTCTGCGCTTAGCGCGCGGGGCCGGAGAACAGGGCGGGAATGCGTGCGGCGCCGCGCTCGCGCGGCTGCTGTGGTTGGCTGCCAGACATGGTCGGTCTCGTCTCCGGTTTTTTTCTGTCGCTGTTCGCTGTTTTGGCGCGCTGGGGCGCCGACTCGCGATGCATGTTGGCTTGGATTGTAGGGCGACTTTTGAGAATCACCAATATGTGAATGTTGAGTCCATATAGTGAGATTTTAGTGGACGATCGAGTGTTTAGCGAACTGTCGCGGTCGCGGTCTGTTGACGCAAAAAAGCCCGCGCGAGGCGGGCTTCGAAGCAGGACAACGGGATCGAGGGCTCTTTCAATCCGGCAATTCAGCCGCGCCCATCCGCCGCGCAATCACGCGCGCGCGTTGCGTGAGATACGCCGAATTCCTGTGTTCATCGAAATACCTGGGGCGCGGCAGCATCACCGCGAGCCGCGCGGACTGCGCGGCCGTGAGCTTGCTCGCCGAGGTCTTGAAGTAGTATTGCGCGGCCGCCTCGGCGCCGTACACGCCGTTGCCCCATTCGACCGAGTTCAGATAGATCTCGAAGATGCGCTGCTTGTCCATCAGCGTTTCGAGCATCCACGTGATGATCAGCTCCTGGCCCTTGCGGATATAGCTTTTCTCGCGCGACAGAAACAGGTTGCGCGCAAGCTGCTGCGAGATCGTCGAGCCGCCGCGCACGATCCGGCCTTGCGCCTTGTTGCGCTCCCACGCCTGCAGGATCGCGTCGGTTTCGTAGCCTTTGTTGTTGACGAAGTTCGCGTCTTCGGACGCGATGATCGCGCGCTTCAGGTTGCGCGAAATCTGATCGTACGGCACCCATGTTCGCTGCACCGACAGATCCGGCCGGTCCTGCGACAGACGCCATGCATCCGAGCGCATGAACGCGGTCGAGCGCGGATTGACGACGTTCCAGATTGCGATCTGCGCGAAGTAGTACGCCTGCGTCGCGAGCCAGGCGATGGCCACGACCGCGGTCAACCAGGCGAGCCAGCGCAGCGGGCCGGGCTGACCGCGCGAACCGCTGGCGCGCCGCGTCGCTGTCATGGTGCGTGCTATCCGCGCGCCGACATTACGCGGGCGACGGCGCCGTCAGCAGCGCGCGCAATTCGGCGAGCACCGGCGCACTGTCCGGACGCACGCCGCGCCACACATAGAACGATTCGGCTGCCTGCTCGACCAGCATGCCGAGTCCGTCGGCGCCGCGCGCGCCGAGCTTCGCCGCGTGCTGCATGAAGATGGTCGGATGCGCGCCGTACATCATGTCGTAGGCGAGCGCGCCGTTGCCGAATGCGCGATCGTCGCACTCGGGCAGCGATGCATCGAGGCTGCCCGCAGTCGCGTTGACGATCACGTCGTACTGGCCCGCTTCGATTGCGCGGGCGCTGCCGCCGGTCAGACGGCAGTGCGCGTCGCTGGCAGCCTGCGCGAACTGATTGACCAGCGCTTCGGCCTTCTGCGCCGTGCGATTGACGATCGTCAGCGTATGCGGTGCGCGCTCGAGCATCGGCAGCACGACACCGCGCGCGGCCCCGCCCGCGCCGAGCAGCAGGATGCGCGCGCCCTTCAGCGACACGCCGAGATTCACCTCGATGTCGCGCACGAGCCCGACGCCATCAGTGTTGTCGCCGTAGATGCCGTCGGCGTCGACCCGCAGCGTGTTCACCGCGCCGGCTGCCGCCGCGCGCGGCGACAGCGTGTTCGCGATTGCATGCGCGTCGAGCTTGAACGGCACCGTCACGTTCAGGCCGCGTCCGCCCGCTTCGATGAACGCGCGCACGTGCGCCACGAACGCATCGACCGGCGCGAGTAGATGACCGTACTCGACCGGCTCGCCGGTTTGCGCGGCGAAGCGGCCGTGGATGAACGGCGACTTGCTATGCCCGACCGGGTTGCCGATGACCGCGTAGCGGTCGCGCGTCGGGTTGCCGCTCATCGTCCCGGCTCCGTGATGTGCTGGTCCTTGTCGGTAGTGTTCGGGGCATCGCTGCGGTCGCCGGTCGCCGCGGATTCGTCGGCGCTGGGGTTGTCGTTGGGATTGCCGCCGTCGGCTTCGGCTTCGGCTTCGGCCTCCGCTTCGCTTGCGGCGCTGTCGTCCGATGCGTCGAGCAGCTCTTCGTCGCCCTCGTCCTCGCCTTCTTCGGCTTCGGCGCCGCTCGTCACGGTCGGCGCATCGAGCACGTGCAACAGACGCACCGACGCTTCGATCGTCAGTTCATCGATCGACATGACTTCCATCTGCAAACGCGTGCCGCGCGCATGCACGCCGAGGCCCGGCACGTGTAGCAGCAACGGAATTTCCTCGAGACGCACGAGATCGCCCTTCACGACCGATGCGACCACCTGCTTGCGGTTTTCCTGGGTGAGCCAGCGCAGACACCAGAAGTACTCCATGCGGCGCTGATAGTCGGCGTACGCGGTGTAGGTGTCGTCGAAGCCTTGCACGACTGCGAACAGATCGGCGTCCTTCGGCTTGAACGGCGCGGCGAGCTTGGCGGTCACGCCATGCTGCACGCACGCGATCAGCTGCCACTGGTTCACGAGGTCGACGTAGCGGCGCAGCGGCGACGTGCTCCACGCGTACTGCGTGACGCCGAGACCTTCGTGCGGCGCGGCGTTGGTCTGCATGCGCGTGCGCTTCGGGCCGCTCGGCGCGCCGAACGCGCGCTGCGTGCGATAGATGCCCGGCACGCCGTGATCGTGCAGGAACCCGCCCCACGACGAGTTCGCGAGAATCGCCAGCTCGGCGACGATCGTGTCGAGCGGCGAGCCGCGCCGGCGCGGCGTAATCGTGATGTGCTCGCCGTCGACGTAGAAATTGAAGTCGGTATTGCGCTGCACTTCGCGGCGCAGGCCGTAGCCGGCGCGCGCGGCCTGGCGCTTTTCGAACAGCGCTTGCGCGAACGGCCACAGCACGGCGATATCGTCCTTGTGCGGATACTCGCCGGTGCCCTCGGCGAGCGCCTCCTCGGTGACGATTTCGTCGAGCGTGTTGTGGCGCAGATTGTTCTTCACGAACACGCGCTCGGCTCGCGTTTCGCTCGCGACGATCTCCTGCGTCTCGCGATTGACGATCACGTACAGCGACAGCGCCGGCCGATACCCACCCTCGGCAAGCGTGAAGGTGTCGACGACGCTGTCGGGCAGCATCGTGATCTTGTCGCCGGGCATGTAGACCGTCGACAAACGCGCGCGCGCAATCGCATCGACGTCGTCGCCACGCTGAATGCCGAGCGCCGGCGCGGCGATGTGCACGCCGATGCGCACACGGCCGTCGGCCAGATGCTCGACCGAGAACGCGTCGTCGATTTCGGTCGTGGTGATGTCGTCGATCGAGAACGCTTCGATGTCCGCCTGCGGCAGATCGTCGGGCACGTTCGCGGCCGCGACGGACGGGAAGCCGGTGCCGTGCGGGAAGAATTCGGACAGGAACTTCGCTTCGTGCAGCGCGCGAGGCGATGCGATCGCGCCGCATTCGAGCATCAGCCGCGCCTGCGAGATGCCGCGCGCGGCCGCGGCGCCTTCGAGCGCCTTGTACTCGATCGTGTTCTTGTCGGGCTTCGTCAAGAGCGCGAGCCCCTTGCCGCCCGCGAACGCTTCCGGCAGACGGCCTGCCTTCAGCTCTTCCTCGTACTGCGCCTGCACGAGCGCCTGCTGACGCTTGCGCTCGAGGCCCGCGAGCGCCATCTTCAGTTGCTCCTGCGGCGCGCGCTGGTACATGCCGCGGCCCTTGCGGCGGAAGTACACCGGCGAGCCGTGCATGCGCAGCACCAGCGCCGCGCGCTCGATTGCGCCAAAGCTCGCGCCGAAGTACTCGGCGCCCAGCGTCGCGAACGGGAATTCATCGTCCGGCGCGCATTCCCACAGGAAGTCCAGATCGATCTCTTGCGCCAACGCGTCGGCCTGCTGCATCAGTTCGGCCGCGGTGGGCTTCTCGAACTCGATCAGCACATCCTTCGCGCGCACCTTCGCGCGCCGTCCGCCCGGCAACTCGACCTGAAACGCGTCGCCCTGGCGCGACAGCACGCTGCCGGCCTTGAAACTGCCCGATTCCTCGAAGAAAACGTTCACTCAATACTCTCGTTCTGACTTGCGTCTGCCGTCGCGCCCGACGCCCTGTGGCGATCGATCACTGCATGCGCGGCACGGCAACCTGTTCGTGATAGTGAATCCGCGGCGCGCACTGCGCGTGCCAGCGGGTTGAATCTTGCGACCAGCGGTGGCGGTCGGTGTGTCTTTCGAATTGACGTCCTGGCAAGGTTCAGTGCCGCCGCCCTTGCGTGCCGTCAGGCCGCCGCGCGCGGCGCCGGCGGCTCGACATGTTCGGCGTCACAAAAGGCCAGCACGTCGTCGAGATACTGCGCGAACTCGCTGATCGCATGGTCGCTGCCCTCGATCAGCGTGGTGCGCGTGCCCGGATAGTGCGCGAGCATTTCGCGGTAGTCGAGCACTTCGTCGCCGGTGGCTGCCATCAAATAATAGCGTTCGGGCCGCGTGATCGACGCCACGCCGAGCGCGCGCAACTCATCCAGATGATGCCGCTCGACGACGATGCTGCCGCCACCGTGCCACAACGGCTGCTCGCCGAGATACGCGCTCAGGTCGCGCTGCGGCACGACCGCCGGGTTCAGCAGCACGGCCGGCCAGCCGTGCTTCTCGGCCAGATGGGTAGCGAAGTAGCCGCCGAGTGAACTGCCGATCACGGTCACCTGCCGCGCATCGCCCTTCGCGCATGCGTCGGCGACCAGCGATTCGGCGAGCGCCACGGTTTCGAACGGCGAAACCGGCAGCATCGGGCAGCACCACTCGTCGGCGCGGCCCAGCTCGGCGAGACGCGCCGCGAGCAGGCGCGCCTTGAACGAATTCGGCGACGAACGGAAACCGTGCAGATACAGAATCACGACGCGCCTCGCGTCGAAAGACCGTCGAGCAGCTTCTGATGCACGCCGCCGAAGCCGCCGTTGCTCATCACCAGAATCTGGTCGCCGGGGCGCGCCGCGTGGACCACCGCTTTCACGAGCGCCTCGAGGTTGTCGAACGCCTGCGCCTTGCCGTCGAGCGGCGCGAGCGCTTCGCCGAGGTTCCAGCCGAGCGCGTCGCGCCCGCTCGGCGCGCCGTAGCCGAACACGAGGTCGGCGTCGGCGAGGCTCGCCGGCAGTTGCGCCTTCATCACGCCGAGCTTCATCGTGTTCGAGCGCGGTTCCAGCACCGCAAGGATTCGCGTGTTGTCGCGGCCGACCCGCGCGCGCAGGCCGGCCACCGTCGTCTCGATCGCGGTGGGGTGATGCGCGAAGTCGTCGTACACGGTCACACCGTCGACGCTGCCACGCACTTCCATGCGGCGCTTCACGTTGCGAAAGCCGGACAGCGACTTCGCGGCCTGCGCGGGCGGCACGCCGACATGGCGCGCGGCGGCGATCGCGGCGAGCGCGTTCATGCGGTTATGCTCGCCCTGCACGTGCCAGTCGACCACGCCGACGCGCTCGCCGTTGTGATAGACGGCGAAGCGTTCGTCGACGGGCACGCCCTGCTCCGCCGCCTGGATCTCCCAGCCGCCCTGGACGCCGAAGCGCTCGACCTCGCTCCAGCAGCCGCGCGTCAGCACGCGCTCGAGCGCGTCCTCGCGACCGTTCGTGACGACGCGGCCCAAGCGCGGCACCGTGCGGATCAGATGATGGAACTGCGTTTCGATCGCGGCAAGATCAGGGAAGATGTCGGCGTGATCGAATTCGAGATTGTTTAGCACCGCCGTTTTCGGGCGGTAATGGACGAACTTCGAGCGTTTGTCGAAGAATGCGGTGTCGTATTCGTCGGCTTCGATCACGAAGAAGCTCGAATCGGTGAGCCGCGCCGACACGCCGAAATTCAGCGGCACACCGCCGATCAGGAAGCCGGGGTTCAGGCCCGCGTCTTCGAGCAGCCAGGTCAGCATCGAGCTCGTGGTGGTCTTGCCGTGCGTGCCGGCCACGGCCAGCACCCATTTGCCGTTCAGCACGTGCTCGCCGAGCCACTGCGGACCGGACACGTATGGCAGGCCGCGGTCCAGAATCGCTTCCATCAGCGGGTTGCCGCGCGTGACCACGTTGCCGATCACGAATAGATCCGCGTTCAGGCCGTTCAGTTGGTCCGCGTCATAACCCTCGATCAGACCGATGCCTTGCGCCTCGAGCTGCGAGCTCATCGGCGGATAGACGCCGGCGTCGCAGCCGGTCACCGTGTGGCCCGCATTGCGCGCGAGCACCGCGAGTCCGCCCATGAAGGTGCCGCAGATGCCGAGGATGTGGATGTGCATAAGCCTGTCGTGCCGCGGGGGCGTTTCTTGCGAGGGATGAGAGAGCCACAGGACGGTCGGAACGACCGTCTGTAAAGGACGCCTATTGTAACCGACGCGACGCGCGCTGCCCCCTGCCAGCCACGCCCGGCGCCGCCTCGTGCGGGCCGCCGAACCGCGTCGCCAGGCCCGATCGAGTATCATGCAAGCATGGTCCGCAAATCACATTTCGATCCGCAGCGCGTGCGCGAGGAAATCGCGATCGCGGCTGCACGCCTGATTGCCGAAGACGGTCTGGACTACGCCAGCGCGAAGCGCAAGGCGGCCCGGCAGGTCGTCGGCGAAACCCGTGTTGCAGGCGAATGGCTGCCGGATAACGATCAGATCGAAGAAGAAATCCGCGAATATCAGTCGCTGTTCCAGGGCGACAGCCAGCCGGCGCTGCTGCGGCGGCTGCGTGTGATCGCGGTCGACTGGATGGCGCGGCTCGCGCCGTTCAATCCGTATCTAACGGGCGCGGTGCTTGGCGGCACGGCCGGAGAGCATTCGGATGTGCATCTGCAAGTGTTTTGCGACAACCCGAAGGAAGTCGCGATCTACATGCTCAATGCGAACATCCAGTACGACGTGTCGGAAACGCGCCATTTCGCGGGCCGTGGCTACGTTGAAACGCTGAGCTTTCTGTGGCGCCCCGCCAACGAGCGCAACGCCGAGCCGGTCGGCATCCACGTCGCGCTGTACGAAACCGACGACCTGCGTGGCGCGGTACGCGCCGACGCGCGCGGCCGCACGGCGCGGGCCAATTTGCCGGCGGTGCAGGCGCTGCTCGACGGCGACGAAGTGCCGTCCTTCACCAATTGATCAGACAGACCGGAGCACGATGAACACGAGACGTATGCTGGCGGGCGCGGTCGTCGCGCTGATTGCCGCGGGCGGCGGCGTGGTGGCCAATCACTGGCTCAATCGCGATACCGACGTCACGTACGCGGCGCAGGCCGGCTCACAGCCCGACGCCCATGCGAGTCCCGTGCAGCAACTGTGGACCGCGCCGGTCACGAACGTCGACGGCAAGCCGCAGTCGCTGAGCCTGCTCAGGGGCCACCCGATCGTCGTTAACTTCTGGGCGTCGTGGTGCGCTCCGTGCGTCGAGGAAATGCCGGCGCTGTCGCAGATCCAGCGCGAGTACGCGAAGAAAGGCATCCAGTTCGTCGGCCTCGGCGTCGACTCGGAAAAGAACATCCAGTCCTTCCTGCAGAAGGTCAAGGTCGCGTACCCCATCTACGTGACCGGCTTCGGCGGCGCCGACCTCGCGCGCGCGTTCGGCAACAATGCGGGCGGTTTGCCGTTTACCGTCGTGATCGACGCAAAAGGCAACATCCGCTCGACAAAATTGGGCCAGATCGACCCGACAGCGCTGCGCCAGACGCTCGACGCGCTGTAAATCTCCCATTTCCCACGCTGCGCTTTTTGGCATGCGATTCCGTGCAGAACGAGCAAAAATGCGCGGATAATCCCCGAATTTGAGTGAAGTTGGACCCAACGCTGCGCCGCGGCCCGCGCCGGCCGTCGCCGCGTACGCGCGCGAAACTAGACAAGTTTCTCTAATCAGCGCTAAAGTGCGCGCAATTCCACGGAAAAAGAAGCGACCATGACGCGACTGCTGGTACTGCACGGGCCCAACCTCAATCTTCTCGGCACCCGGGAACCCGAGGTCTACGGTCGCGTGACCCTGCCGCAGATCGATCAGGCGCTCGCGGACCGCGCAGCCGACACAGGCGTCGAGCTCGCGTCATTCCAGAGCAATCACGAAGGCGCGCTGGTCGACCGCATTCAGGCCGCCCGCACCGAGAACACCGATTTCATCCTGATCAATCCCGCCGCGTACACGCACACGAGCGTGGCCATTCGCGACGCACTGGCGGGGGTCGGCATCCCGTTCGTCGAGATTCATCTGTCGAACGTGCATCGCCGCGAACCGTTCCGGCATCACTCGTATTTCTCCGACCAGGCTGAGGGCGTCATCTGCGGCCTCGGCTGGAAGGGCTATCTGTACGCGCTCGAATTCGCGCTCGACCGGCTCGCGGCCGGGTCGTCGCGCGGCTGAATCCAAACACGTCCAATTTGAGCCGGCTACTGCGACTTTGCACACGCCGGCACACTACGCATTGAAAGGGGCAACCTGATGGATCTACGTAAACTCAAAACTCTGATCGACCTCGTCTCGGAGTCCGGTATTTCCGAACTCGAAGTGACCGAGGGCGAAGGCAAGGTCCGCATCGTCAAGAATGCGCCGCCTGTTTACGTCCAGCCGTCCGCCTCATACGCCGCGCCGCAATTCGCACAGCCGGCACCGTTCGGCGCTGTCGAAGCACCGGCAGCCCCCGCGGGCGCTCCGGCCACGCCGGCCGCCGCAGCACCGCAGGGTCACGTTGTCACCTCGCCAATGGTTGGCACGTTCTACCGCGCGCCGTCGCCGGGCGCCGATCCGTTCGTGCAGGTCGGCGACACAGTCAAGGAAGGCCAGACCATCTGCATCATCGAAGCGATGAAGCTGCTCAACGAGATCGAGTCGGACAAGTCCGGCGTGGTCAAGGAAATCCTCGTCGAAAACGGCCAGGCGGTCGAGTACGGCCAACCGCTTTTCGTGGTCGGCTAACGCGGCACGCGCTATCCGCCGCCCGCGCGCCGCTCATCCCCAGGCGCGCGACCGATCCTCTGCGGCAGCCGGCGTCGTGACCGACCCGGCGCCCATTGATGAGTCGAAAACCCGCTATGTTTGAAAAAATCCTCATTGCCAATCGTGGCGAGATCGCGCTTCGAATCCAGCGCGCCTGCCGCGAGCTCGGCGTCAAGACGGTCGTCGTCTATTCGGAAGCCGACAAGGAAGCCAAGTACGTGAAGCTCGCCGACGAGGCGGTCTGCATCGGCCCGGCACCGTCGAATCTGAGCTATCTGAACATGCCCGCGCTGATCAGCGCGGCCGAAGTCACCGACGCCGAAGCGATCCACCCCGGCTACGGCTTCCTGTCGGAGAACGCCGACTTCGCCGAGCGCGTCGAGCAGTCCGGCTTTACCTTCATCGGCCCGCGTCCGGAAACGATCCGCATGATGGGTGACAAGGTCACGGCCAAGCAGACCATGATCAAGGCCGGCGTGCCTTGCGTGCCGGGTTCGGAAGGCGCGTTGCCGGACGATCCGAAAGAAATCGTGAAGATCGCCCGCCAGGTCGGCTATCCGGTCATCATCAAGGCGGCGGGCGGCGGCGGTGGCCGTGGCATGCGCGTAGTCCACACGGAAGCGGCGCTCGTGAACGCGGTCAACATGACCCGCGAGGAAGCCGGCCGCGCGTTCGGCAACCCGCAGGTCTACATGGAGAAATTCCTCGAGAACCCGCGGCACATCGAAATCCAGGTGCTGGCCGACTCGTTCAAGAACGCCGTGTGGCTCGGCGAGCGGGACTGCTCGATGCAGCGCCGTCACCAGAAGGTGATCGAGGAAGCGCCGGCGCCGGGCATCGCGCGTCGTCTGATCGACCGCATCGGCGATCGTTGCGCGGACGCGTGCAAGAAGATGGGCTATCTCGGCGCGGGCACCTTCGAGTTCCTGTATGAAAACGGCGAGTTCTACTTCATCGAGATGAACACGCGCGTGCAGGTCGAGCATCCGGTGACCGAACTGATCACCGGTGTCGACATCGTGCAGGAACAGATCCGCATCGCGGCCGGCGAGAAGCTCACGTTCCGTCAGCGCGACATCCAGTTCCGCGGCCATGCGATCGAATGCCGGATCAACGCCGAAGATCCGTTCAAGTTCACGCCGTCACCGGGACGCCTGACCTCGTGGCATATGCCGGGCGGTCCCGGCATCCGCGTCGATTCGCACGCCTACAATGGTTATTTCGTGCCGCCGAACTACGATTCGATGATCGGCAAGCTGATCGCTTACGGCGCCACGCGCGAACAGGCGATCATGCGGATGCGCATCGCGCTGTCGGAAATGGTGGTCGAAGGTATTCAGACCAACATCCCGCTGCACCGTGAGCTGATGCTCGATGCGAAGTTCGTCGAAGGCGGCACCAGCATCCACTACCTCGAAAACCGGCTGGCCGCGCGTCAGCAGGTCGCGGAAGAAGCGTAAGTCATGAGCTATCGGGAACTGGTTGCCGAACTGGCGCGCGAGCACGCGGAGGAGTTGTCCGACGCGCTGCTCGAGCTGGGCGCGCTGTCGGTGTCGGTCGAAGACGCCGACGCCGACACGCCCGACGAGCAGCCGCTGTTCGGCGAGCCCGGTCTCACGCCGGATCGCACGGCATGGCAGCATTCGCGTGTGATCGCGCTGCTCGCGCCGGAACACGATCCGGCCGTGCTGCTAACCGCCGCGGCCAACGAGATCGGACTCGATGCCGCGCCGGCATATACCGTGCACGAGGTCGAGGAGCAGGACTGGGTGCGGCTCACGCAGTCGCAGTTCGATCCGATCCAGATCGGCGAGCGCATCTGGGTCGTGCCGTCGTGGCACGATGCGCCGGACCCCGACGCGCTCGTGCTCGAACTCGATCCGGGCCTCGCCTTCGGCACCGGCAGCCACCCCACCACGCGTCTGTGCATGGAGTGGATCGAGCAGTCGATCAAGCCCGGCCAGTCCGTGCTCGACTACGGCTGCGGCTCGGGCATCCTCGCGATTCTCGCGAAGAAGTGCGGCGCCGATCCGGTGATCGGCATCGATATCGATCCGCAGGCGGTCGAATCGGCGCATCACAATAGCGAACGCAATCACGCCGAAGTCACCTATGGCCTGCCCGACGCCTGTCCGGCCGGCGAATTCGACGTCGTGGTCGCGAACATCCTCTCCAATCCGCTCAAGCTGATGGCGTCGATGCTGTCGTCGAAGGTGAAGCCGGGTGGCCACATCGCGCTGTCGGGCATTCTCGCCCGCCAGGCCGAGGAGGTCGCGCAGGTCTACGCGCGCTGGATCGATATCAGCGTGTGGCGCGAATATGAAGGTTGGGTGTGCCTCGCCGGAACGCGCCGCGAAAGCCATTAGAATAAGGCGTATTGTCAACCTAACGGCCTTAGGCTCAACGGCTCGATATGCACCTGGCGACGCGCTGCCCCTTCTGCGAAACTGTCTTCCGTCTGCAACCGGCGCAGCTTGCGCAGCGCCGCGGCCTCGTGCGGTGCGGGCATTGCCAGGAAGTCTTCGACGCGTCGAGCAGTCTGTTCGACGTCTCCGAAGGCGGCGATTTTTCCACGGCCAAACCGGTTGCCGCCGCGGCGGCAATCGAAGCGCTGTCGGGTGTGCGGCAACCCAACCCGGACTTCAGCGGCGACGCGTGGGACCCATGGGCGCCGGCTTCGGAACAAGACTCCACCAGCGTTTCCCGCAGCACGCTCGATAGCCGTTTGCGCGACCGCGCAAGCAGCGTGCCGCTCGCGCCGCTGCCGCCTGGCGGCAACGAGCACGCACCCGTCACATCGGGCACTCCTCGCCAGGCGACCGAACCGGAATTGCGCGCCGGCGCTTTCACGGCACCGCTACCCGCGGACGATGAGCCGACGCTGGCCGACGCGCCGCTCGAACCCTTCGCCTATCCTGCCGACAACGCGGTCGATGAACCGCCTGTCGTGCCGCGCACCGCGCCTGCTCCACCGCCGCGAGTCGAAGACGAAGCGCCGCGCGTCTGGCACAAGATCGAACGCCCCGAGCCGTCCACGCTCGATGAACCGGCGCTGCGCGAACCTGCAAGTCTGCATGGCATGCCCGACAACGAGCCGCGCTTCGGCCCGGTCGGTGGGGGCGTGGCCGGCTTCGGCGCCGCCGCAGGCATGGGTGCCGCAGGTGCCTCGGGCGCCGGCGGTCCCGGCGGCCCGCGCCCGCCGGGCGGTCCGTCGGCCGCCCCATCGAACGGCGAGCCGTTCTCGGTCAATCCTCCCGTCGGCGATGGCGACGATCCGTTCCCGGTCGTGCGCGAAACCCGCCCAGTGGACGCCGGACGCGTCGGCTGGATCGTCGCCGGTGTGGTGCTTGCCGCGCTGCTCGTCATTGCGCTGCTCGCGCAACTCGCGTGGTGGCAACGCGAGACCGTGATGGTCAACCTGCCGCGCTCGCAGATCCTGTACGCGCAGGCCTGCGCGCATCTCGGCTGTCAGCTGACGCCGCCGCACGACCTCGAAGGCCTGCTGGTCGAGCCCTCCGATCTGCGGCAGATCGACGGCCCGCACAAGCTCGAGCTTAAGATGCCGCTGCACAACCGCCTGAACATCGCGCTCGCCTACCCCGCGATCGAACTCACGCTGCTCGACGATCAGAACAACGTCGCCGTGCGGCGCGTGCTGTGGCCGCAGGATTACGTGCCGCCCGGCACCGTGATCGCGTCCGGCCTGCCCGCGCACGCGACGCAGACGATGATCGTGCACCTCGACACCGGCACCGCGATCGCCTCCAATTTCCGCGTACAGATTTTTTATCCGTAACGCACCCTCGCGCGCCCGCTCCCGAGCGGGCGCATCATTGTCATCACTGACGCCCTTTTCGGAGCACAACACATGAGTCAAGTCACGCTGGGTGGCAACCCGATCGAAGTAAGCGGCACGTTCCCGTCGGTCGGCCAGCAGGCCGCCGCATTCTCGCTGATCGGCCGAGACCTGAAGCCGCTGACGCTCGCCGACTTCGCCGGCAAGCGCAAGGTGCTCAACATCGTCCCGAGTCTCGACACGCCGACTTGCGCGACGTCGACGCGCAAGTTCAACGAAGCCGCCGCGAAGCTCAGCAACACGGCCGTCATCGTCGTGTCGGGCGACCTGCCGTTCGCGGCGTCGCGCTTCTGCACGACCGAGGGCATCGAGAACGTGGTGACCGCGTCGACGTTCCGCGGCCATGAGTTCGCGCAAGCGTACGGCGTCGACGTGACGAGCGGTCCGCTGGCAGGCCTGACCGCGCGCGCGGTCGTCGTGCTCGACGAAAACGACAAGGTCGTGCACGCCGAGCTGGTCGGCGAGATCAAGAACGAGCCCAACTACGACGCAGCGCTCGCCGCGCTGAAGTAAGCCCTCTCGCGCGCGAACGACGGCGCCGCGCCTCGCGCTGCGCCGTCGGCGCGGCGCGTCTCTTCCCAACGCTTTCATACAGGAACGCTCGCCTTGGCTACGCTCATCTGCGGCTCGCTCGCGTACGACAACATCATGACCTTCGAAGGCCGCTTTCGGGAGCACATCCTGCCGGAGCAGGTCCACATCCTGAACATAAGCTTTCTCGTGCCGACCATGCGTCGCGAGTTCGGCGGCTGCGCGGGCAACATCGCCTATGCGCTGAATCTGCTCGGCGGCGACGCGCGCATCATGGGCGCGATCGGCGCCGTCGACGCGCAGCTCTATCTGGACCGGCTCGCGCAGCTCGGCCTGTCGACGGAAAACGTGCTCGTCGTGCCCGACACCTACTCGGCTCAGGCGATGATCACGACCGACCTCGAGAACAACCAGATCACCGCTTTCCATCCGGGCGCGATGATGCAGTCGCATCAGAACCGCGCCGACGAAGTGGAGGGCCTGACGCTCGGCATCGTCGCGCCGGACGGCTATGACGGCATGGTCCAGCACTCCGAACAGCTTGCCGCCGCAGGCGTGCCGTTCATCTTCGATCCGGGCCAGGGCTTGCCGCTGTTCGACGGCGAGACGCTGCGGCGCATCATTGAACTTGCTACCTATGTAGCGGTCAACGACTACGAAGCCGCGCTGGTGAGCAACAAGACCGGCTGGTCGATCGAACAGATCGCCGGCAAGGTCGACGCGCTGATCATCACGCTCGGCGAGAAGGGTGCGCAGATCCATCACGGCGGCGGTATCGAAGAGATTCCGGCGGTCACGGCCAGGCAGGTGCTCGATCCCACCGGCTGCGGCGACGCGTTTCGCGGCGGCTTGCTCTACGGTATCGAGAAGGGTCTCGGCTGGGCCAAGACCGGCCGTCTCGCCAGCCTGATGGGCGCACTGAAGATCGAGCATCAAGGCCCGCAAAACTACGCGCCCAGCCGGGCGGAAATCAACGAGCGGTTCAAGCAGGCCTTCGGATACGACCTGCACTGATATCGCGTGCTATGGGAGTTTGGGAATGAGAACATCGAGTCGCCTGATCGTCGTCACCTTGATCGCCGGTTCGCTGTCCATGTCGGGGTGTGCGGTCAACAGCAGCTCTCCCGACGTTTTCACCGCCTCGCAGGCGCAGCGTGAACAGACGGTTCGCATGGCCACGGTGGAGAGCGTGCGCGCGGTGCGGATCAGCACGAACGACGGTCAGCCGATCGGCATCGGCGCACTCGGTGGCGCGGCGCTCGGCGCGCTCGCCGGCAGCACGATCGGCGGCGGACGTGGCTCGGTCGCGACGGGTATCGTCGGCGGCATCGGCGGTGCGGTCGCCGGCAATGCAATCGAAAACCGCGTCGCCATGCGCGACGGTATCGAAATCACCGTGCGCCTCGACAACGGCGACATACGCGCCGTCACCCAAACTGCTACCGGCGAAATCTTCCGCGCGGGCGATCGCGTGAGGCTGCTGTCGAGCGGCGGCGTGACGCGCATCACACACTAAGCGCACCTCCCGCGCGGCGGCGCGTAGTTCAGCGCCGCGACGACGACTTCACACGCATGGGTCCTCACGGGTCCATGCGTGTTTTTTCTTTTCGGGACAACGGGCAAAAAAAACCCGCCACCGGCACACCGGTAACGGGTCATTGACCGGGTGGTGCTCGCAAGACATCGAGCACGACCCGGTCATTCGACACATCGTACGATGTGTCGACCTAATGCTACTGCTTACGGACGGCTGCCCGTCGGGAACGGCCATGCCGCTGCCGGGTTCAGCGCGGTCTTCACCGTCGCCGCCGGTGCGCTCGAGACAGCAGGCGCAGCGGGAGCAGGCGCGGCCTTCTTGGCGACAGCCTTCTTCGCAGGGGCAGCCTTCTTCGCAGGCGCAGCGGCCTTCTTCGCGGCAGCCTTCTTGGCAGGTGCAGCTTTCTTGGCTGCAGCCTTTTTGGCAGGCGCCGCCTTCTTGGCAGCGGCCTTCTTCGCCGCGACCTTCTTCGCCGGTGCTGCCTTCTTCGCTGCGGCCTTCTTCGCCGGTGCGGCCTTCTTCGCTGCGACCTTCTTCGCTGCGACCTTCTTCGCTGCGACCTTCTTCACCGCGGCTTTCTTCGCCGGTGCTGCCTTCTTCGCTGCGACCTTCTTGGCTGCAACCTTCTTCGCCGCGACCTTCTTCACTGCGGCTTTCTTCGCCGGTGCGGCCTTCTTCGCCGCGACCTTCTTCGCTGCAACCTTCTTCGCTGCAACCTTCTTCGCGGCGACCTTCTTGGCCGGAGCAGCCTTCTTAGCCGGAGCAGCAGCCTTCTTGGCTGCGGTCTTCTTTGCTGCGGGCTTCTTGGCCGCGGCTTTCTTTGCAGTTGCCATCATTTTCTCCTTCAGGTTTTCAGATGAGGTCAGTTCAAACTACACCCTTCGTCAAAACCCGCTTCCCGCGGACGCTTCTCAGGGCGCGCGCTACGAAGCGGGCTATTCATCGGCGTACGCAGATGCGGCGCGCTTACGCTAATGAATGCGGTAAGGCGCGCCGTGCCCGAAGGCACCGCGCGCCAAATCTGGTCGGCGTCGCAAGGCGACGCCGGCAATTGCTTGATCGGGCCGCCGGCGACGACGCCAGCGGCTTTTTCCGGGGGGAAGTTTGCCCATCCCACTGAAGGGTCCGCAAAGTGCCTGTCATGTTTGTGGGCCGTCAAGGCACCGGGCACGCTTTGCATCAGGCCGTTCTGCTCCTAACCCGGGGCGCCGCGGCCACAGGCGGCGGCGTCCCCATCAATGAATACATCCGCGATACGAATCCCGGCTTACTCCCAGGAAAGCGCACCGCCAGTCTGATATTCGATCACTCGCGTCTCGAAGAAATTGCGTTCCTTCTTCAGATCGATCATCTCGCTCATCCACGGGAACGGGTTTTCCTCGTTCGGGTAGAGCGGATCGAGACCGATCTGCTGGCAACGGCGGTTGCAGATGAAGCGCAGATAGCTCTTGAACATCGACGCGTTGAGGCCGAGCACGCCACGCGGCATCGTATCTTCGGCGTAGCGGTATTCGAGCTCGACCGCCTGCTGGAAGATCGCGCGAATTTCGGCGCGGAACTCAGCTGTCCACAGGTGCGGGTTTTCCAGTTTGATCTGGTTGATCAGATCGATGCCGAAGTTGCAGTGCATCGACTCGTCGCGCAGGATGTACTGGTACTGTTCCGCCGCGCCGGTCATCTTGTTCTGGCGGCCGAGCGCCAGGATTTGCGTAAAGCCGACGTAGAAGAACAGGCCTTCCATCACACAGGCGAACACGATCAGCGAGCGCAGCAGCGTCTGGTCTGCTTCGAGCGTACCGGTCTTGAAGGCCGGGTCGGTTAGCACGTGGATGTACGGAATCAGGAATTCGTCTTTCGCGCGGATCGACGGAACCTCGTGATACGCGTTGAAGATTTCGCCCTCGTCGAGACCGAGCGACTCGACGATGTACTGGTAAGCGTGCGTGTGGATCGCCTCTTCGAACGCCTGGCGCAGCAGGAACTGGCGGCATTCGGGCGCCGTGATGTGGCGGTAGGTGCCCAGCACGATGTTGTTGGCGGCGAGGGAATCTGCCGTCACGAAGAAGCCGAGGTTGCGCTTGACGACGCGGCGCTCGTCTTCGGTCAGCCCGTTCGGGTCTTTCCACAGGGCGATGTCGCGCGACATGTTCACTTCCTGCGGCATCCAGTGGTTGGCGCAACCCGCCAGATACTTTTCCCAGGCCCACTTGTACTTGAACGGCACCAGCTGATTGACGTCGGTCTGGCCGTTGATGATGCGCTTGTCGGCAACATTGACGCGCGCTTCGGAAGCGGCCGCCGCGTTGCCAGCCGCATTGCCAACATGAGCGACGGGAGCGACAGCGATGTCGTTCGCGAAGACTTCTTGAGCGAAGGGAGCATGCGAAGCGGAACGCGTTCCGATTTGCGAACCCACAGCCGACCCCGCAGCGTTGCGCAACACGTTCGGTTGCGTCGCGCTCGAGGGAGTTACGGCAGTGATCTCGTCATCCCAGTTGAGCATAAATGTCACCATCAATTTAGAACGGTTTGTACCATCTTTTCACGAGCGATAAAAGAGCTCACTCGCGAAAATTCCTGTTTTCGATTCGCGTTGCTACGTTCATACAACACTTTGTTCGACATGATGCGTGTGACCCATCCAGTGACGCATCGAGTGACACGCGATGAACGCGTGTTGAACATGTGTTGCCGAGGTCCTTCGCGAACTCGAAGAGCAACGTTTCGACACGACGTTTCGTTGCTCTATCTATATGTATTGCGCAGTGCGTTCACGGCATCCGCCGACTGATCAATGGACTGATCGATGGATTGATCGATGCCGCACGAGCCGCGCTGAGCATGTTGCGTCAGCGTTGGCGGTCGAGCTGCGATGCCGTGTCGAGCGATCGTCTGGTGTCGCCAACGGCTGGGTTGCTTCACTGCATCGACGAGCGGTGAGACTCCGATACTGCTCACCGCTCGTCGATTTGCTTTCTACTTCATCGACGGGGCGCGTCGCTCACCGCCTGCGGATCACCATCTACGACCCTCGCGTGCAGTTAGCAAGCATCGCTCCCGCTGCTTGCCAATCTTTACTGGCAAGCCTCGCACTCGTCGAAGCCAGGATCGCCCGGACGCATCATGCAGACCGGACCATCTGCTTCGGGTGCCGCCTCGACGGCGACAGCGGCAGTCGCTGCAACCGCCGCCGCTGCCTGGAAGCCACCGCTCACGCCAGCCGCGCCACCGCCCACGCCGAAGCCGCCTGCCGCGCCGCCTGCACCACCCGAGCCGTCATGACCCGAGCTCACCGCGTTCAGCGCGCCGTGCGCGACCGTCGACTTCTCGACGTGCGTCGCCGCCATCGTGCGCAGGTAGTAGGTCGTCTTCAGACCGCGCAGCCATGCGAGCTTGTAGATCTCGTCGAGCTTCTTGCCCGATGCGCCCGCCATGTAGATGTTCAGCGACTGCGCCTGGTCGATCCACTTCTGACGCCGCGAGGCCGACTCGACGAGCCACACCGGATCGACTTCGAACGCGGTCGCGTAGATCGCGCGCAGGTCGGCCGGGATGCGGTCGATGCGCGACAGCGTGCCGTCGAAGTACTTCAGGTCGGCGACCATCACTTCGTCCCACAGGCCGCGCGCCTTCAGGTCGCGCACCAGGTAGTCGTTGACCACCGTGAACTCGCCCGACAGGTTCGACTTCACGTACAGGTTCTGATAGGTCGGCTCGATGCACGCCGACACGCCGATGATGTTCGAGATCGTCGCGGTCGGCGCGATCGCCACGCAGTTCGAGTTGCGCATGCCGTAGGTCGAGATGCGCGAGCGCAGCGCGGGCCAGTCCATCGACTCGCTCGAATCGACCTCGACATAACCGCCGCGCGCTTCGGCGAGCAGCGCCACCGAATCCTGCGGGAGGATGCCGCGATCCCACAGCGAACCGCGGTAGCTCGAGTAGCGGCCGCGCTCTTCGGCGAGTTCCGTCGACGCGTAGTACGCGTAGTAGCAAACCGCTTCCATCGAGCGATCGGCGAATTCGACCGCTTCCTGCGACGCGTACGGCGTGCGCAGCACGTGCAGGCAGTCCTGGAAGCCCATGATGCCGAGACCGACCGGACGGTGCTTCAGGTTCGAGTTACGCGCCTTGGCGACCGCGTAGTAGTTGATGTCGATCACGTTGTCGAGCATGCGCATCGCGACGCTGATCGTGCGCTTCAGCTTGTCGTGGTCGAGCGCGAGCGTGCCGTCGGCCTGTTCCTTCAGGTGCGCGACGAGGTTCACCGAGCCGAGGTTACAGACGGCGATTTCGGCGTCGCTCGTGTTCAGCGTGATTTCCGTGCACAGGTTCGACGAGTGGACGACGCCGACGTGCTGCTGCGGCGAGCGCACGTTGCACGGATCCTTGAACGTGATCCATGGATGGCCGGTTTCGAACAACATGCCCAGCATCTTGCGCCACAGTTGCGCCGCCGGGATCTTCTTGAACAGCTTGATCTCGCCGCGCGCGACCTTGCCTTCGTAAGCCGTGTAAGCCGCTTCGAACTCGGCGCCGAACTTGTCGTGCAGGTCCGGGCAGGTGGACGGCGAGAACAGCGTCCAGTCGCCGCCTTCCATCACGCGCTTCATGAACAGGTCGGGAATCCAGTTCGCGGTGTTCATGTCGTGCGTGCGACGACGGTCGTCGCCGGTGTTCTTGCGCAGCTCGAGGAATTCCTCGATGTCGAGGTGCCACGATTCGAGGTACGCGCACACCGCGCCCTTGCGCTTGCCGCCCTGGTTCACGGCGACCGCCGTGTCGTTGACGACCTTCAGGAAGGGCACCACGCCCTGCGACTTGCCGTTGGTGCCCTTGATGTGCGAGCCGAGCGCGCGCACACGCGTCCAGTCGTTGCCGAGGCCGCCGGCGAACTTCGACAGCAGCGCGTTTTCCTTCAGCGCTTCGTAGATGCCGTCGAGGTCGTCGTCGACCGTGGTCAGGTAGCAAGACGACAGCTGCGAGCGGCGCGTGCCGGAGTTGAACAGCGTCGGCGTCGAACTCATGAAGTCGAAACTCGACAGCACGTTGTAGAACTCGAACGCGCGCGCTTCGCGGTCGATCTCGTTCAGCGACAGACCCATCGCGACACGCATAAAGAATGCCTGGGGCATTTCGATACGCACGTTGTCGTGATGCAGGAAGTAGCGGTCGTACAGCGTCTGCAGACCGAGGTAGCCGAACTGCAGGTCGCGGCTCGCGTCGAGCGCGGCCCCGAGGCGCTTCAGGTCGAACTGCAGCAGCTTGTCGTCGAGCAGCTCGGCTTGCACGCCGCGCTTGATGAACTGCGGGAAGTACTCGGCGTAGCGCTCGCCCATCTCGGCTTGCGTGACTTCGTCTTCGAGAATCTCGCGGCGGATCGTATGCAGGAGGATGCGCGCGGTGACCTGGCTGTAGGCCGGGTCCTTTTCGATCATCGTACGGGCAGCGAGGATCGCCGAGTCGTACACCTGGCTCATCGGCACGCCGTCGTACAGGTTCTTCACCGTTTCAGCGACGATCGGCTCGGCGCTAACGGCGTCGCCGAGGTTCGCGCACGCGGACTCGATGATGCCGCGCAGCGCAGCCATGTCCAGCGGACGCGTGATGCCGTTGTCGGTCACGTTCAGGCCCGGGGTGCTGGCGCCTTCCGCTGTCTGACCTTCATGAGCGTCATGCGCGCGCGCCTGGTTGCGCTTCTCGCGATACAGCACGTAAGCACGCGCGACGTTGTGTTCGCCGCCACGCATCAGCGCGAGTTCGACCTGATCCTGAATGTCTTCGATATGGAACGTGCCGCCATTCGGACGGCTGCGCACCAGCGCGCGCACCACGTTCTGCGTGAGTTGCTCGACCAGTTCGCGCACCCGTGCCGACGCCGCGCCCTGACCACCGTTGACGGCGAGAAACGCCTTTGTCACGGCGATCGCGATTTTCGACGGCTCGAACGACACCACGCTGCCGTTGCGGCGGATCACCTTGTAGTCGGCGTAATTCGCTTGCGGCGCGAGCGCCTGCGCGCCTTGGGTCTGGCCGAAGGCCTGGCCAGTCGGTGAGCCCTCGTAACGGGTCGTCACGTTGTCGGTGGTTTGCATGTGCAAAGCTCCTGGTCTTGGAAATATTGCGGCGAGTGCCGCGGATTAAATCGAACGCCGCGCCGCCGCGTGCGCGTGCGATGAGGTGCAGGAAGGCCGGCTACGCCGGTTGGCGGGATGCAACTGCGAGGAAGCCTGGTTCGATTTGATGACGGTCTTCATCGGGTCGGTCGCGATCACTGGCTGGTCCTTTCCGAATGCTTCTGGATGCGGCCGGAGATCCCCTACCGGCTGCGCCCCCAGGAATTTTTTCGCTGTCTGGAATGCTTGCGATGCCATGCTCGGGGAGCGGGACGCCGCAGACTTATCCACTCCTATTCACTCGGTTATGCACATGGTTATTCACAGCACAACACAAGATATAGTGCGAAACTCAGTTGTCGGCACCAAGTATAGTGGAGTTTCGAGAGAGGTCAAAAGGTTTTATTTGCGCTCGCAGTCTTGACTTTTGCTTCACGCGGCGCGCAGAAGCTCCCCGGAGAAGCAGGCTGCGCCTCGTTCTCGGTGGATCACGCAAGATCGTGCGAAGAGGGTTACCGCGTTTCGGAAAACTTGAGATAGGGGAAATACCGACCGTCGAGCAACGTGTCGCGCTGCAGTCGCGGCCACTCGAAATACGGACCGGGATCGGTCTTGCGACCGGGTGCGATGTCGGAGTGGCCGGCAAGCGCGTCGATCGGATAGCGTGCCTTCAGTGCTCTGACGAGCGCGGCGAGCGTGCGGTATTGCGCCGCTTCGAAGGCGGCGGTGTCGCTGCCTTCGAGCTCGATGCCGATCGAGAAATCATTGCAGCGCTCGCGGCCGAAAAAATTCGACGGCCCCGCGTGCCACGCGCGCTCGTTGCAAGAAACGAACTGCTCGAGTGCGCCATCGCGATGAATCACGAAATGCGCGGACACGCGCACGCCGCGCAGATGCGTGTCGTAGTACGGGTGAGTGTTGCAGTCGAGCGCGTTCTGGAACAGCTCGGCAATCGCGGTGCCGCCGAACTCGTTCGGCGGCAGGCTGATGTTGTGAACGACGATCAGCGTCGGCAGCGCGCCTTGCGGCCGCGCTTCGAAGTTTGGCGAGGGGAGCTTGCGTGCGGCAGGAACCCAACCGTCGGCATCGACGGTGTACGCGCCGCTCATCGGGCGTCGCGGCCGCTCGGACGCGCGCCGTGGCGCTGCGCGTGCGCGGCGCAGCAGAACGCCTGCCCCGCGACGCTGACCGAGTCGCTCTGCGGTGCGTGCACGCCGCACTCGACGCAGCGGATCATCGGCTCGGCAAGCTGCGGCTGTTGCCCATTCGAAGAACGCGCGCCGCCATTCGCAGTGCCGGCAGCGTTGGCGCCGCCGGCACCGGTGCGTTGCGCGGATTGCGCGTCGTGGCCGCGCAGCGCCTTCACGAGCCATTGACCGACGATGAACAGCAGAATCAGCAAAAAGATTTGTCGCATGGGGACACTCACACCACGGGCCGGTGCAACAGCACCTCGAAAACAAAACGGCTGCCGACGTACGCGAGCAACAGCGCGACGAACGAGGCCAGCACCCAGCGCAATGCCGCACGGCCGCGCCAGCCGGACACCTTGCGCGCGGTCAGCAGCGCGCCGAACATCACCCACGAAAGAATCGCGAACACGGTCTTGTGATCGAGCCGCAACGCGCGGTCGATCAGCTGCTCGCTGAACAGGATGCCCGATAGCAGCGTCAGCGTGAGCAGCACGAAGCCGGCGCCGATCAGACGGAACAGCAGCTTCTCGAGCGTGAGCAGCGGCGGCAGCGCGTCGAGCCAACTCGACCACCAGCCATTGTCCGCCGCCGCGTGCCTTTGCGCGAGACCACCGCGCATCGAATGCAGACGCCGCTCGACCGCCAGCATCAGCACCGCGTGCAGCGCCGCGATCGCGAACAGACCGTACGCGATATTCGCAATCAGGAAGTGCAGCTTGAACATCGGCGCGGCTGCATACGGCAGCACGCGCACGCCGCCGAACGCGAGCGGCAGCAGCGACGCGACGCACGCGAGCGGCAACACCAGCAGGCGCAGTCCGTCGAGCGGGAAAAAGAAACTCTCGATCCAGTAGATGCCGGCGCCGAGCCAGAACATCGCCGACAGCGCGAACGCGAAGCCGAACACCATCGCGTTCTGCGGGAAGATCGTGGTATGCAGCAGCACGCCGTGAGCGAGCAGCGCGACGAACAGCAGCGCGCGCCCGGGTATGCTCATGCCGGAGGCCATCAGAGCGCCCGCGTTGGCGGCATGACCGGGCAGCGGCGGCACGCTCTCGAGCAGTGGACGCACGGCCACGTGCCGGTGCGAGCGCCAGCCGGCCACGGCAAGACCGCCGTAGAGAAGCGCGGTGAGGGCATACAGTACAATATCCATATTCGAAGTTTACACTAGGGCCCTGCTCCGCGACGTCTTGCGCTTCGCGCGCTGCGCGGGCCCCACCGTTCATCGCTCCCCATGCTCGACAATCTGACTCAACGGATGGCGCGCGTCGTCAAGACGCTGCGCGGCGAAGCCCGGCTCACCGAGGCGAACACCCAGGAAATGCTGCGCGAGGTGCGTCTCGCACTGCTCGAGGCCGACGTGGCGCTGCCCGTCGTGCGCGAGTTCATCGCAAAGGTCAAGGAGAAGGCGCTCGGCGAGGAAGTGATCTCCAGCCTGTCGCCAGGTCAGGCGCTCGTCGGCGTCGTGCAGCGCGAGCTGACCGCGGTGATCGGCGGCGATTACGAAGGCAAGGCCTCCGAGCTCAATCTCGCCGTCGCGCCGCCCGCGATCATCCTGATGGCGGGTCTGCAGGGTGCCGGTAAAACGACCACTGTCGGCAAGCTCGCCAAACTGCTGCGCGAGAAGTACAAGAAGAAGGTGCTGACCGTTTCGTGCGACGTCTATCGTCCCGCCGCCATCGCGCAGCTGAAAACGGTGACCGAGCAGGTCGGCGCGGACTTCTTCCCATCGGAGCCGAACCAGAAGCCCGTCGACATTGCCCGCGCCGCGCTCGACTGGGCCAAGCGCCACTATCACGACGTGCTGCTCGTCGACACGGCCGGCCGTCTCGGTATCGACGAGGCGATGATGAACGAAATCGCCGCGCTGCACGCCGAGCTGAAGCCGGCGGAAACGCTGTTCGTCGTCGACGCGATGCTCGGACAGGACGCGGTCAACACCGCAAAGGCGTTCAGCGACGCGCTGCCGCTCACCGGCGTCGTGCTCACCAAGCTCGACGGTGATTCGCGCGGTGGCGCGGCGCTTTCGGTGCGTCACGTGACGGGCAAACCGGTCAAGTTCGTGGGCGTCGCCGAAAAACTCGACGGCCTCGAAGTGTTCCACCCGGACCGCATGGCCAGCCGGATTCTCGGCATGGGCGACATTCTCGCGCTGGTGGAGGAAGCGCAGCGCGGCGTCGACGTGCAGGCCGCGCAGAAGCTCGCCGACAAGGTCAAGAAAGGCGGCGACTTCGACCTCAACGATTTCCGCGCTCAGCTCACGCAAATGAAGGGCATGGGCGGCCTGTCGTCGCTGATGGACAAGCTGCCCGCGCAGTTCCAGCAAGCCGCGGCCGGCGCCGACATGAGTCTGGCCGAGAAGCAGATGCGCCGCATGGAAGGCATCATCAACTCGATGACGCCGGCCGAGCGCGCCAAACCCGAACTGATCAAGGCGACCCGCAAGCGCCGCATCGCCGCGGGCGCGGGCGTGCAGGTGCAGGAGGTCAACCGCATGCTTAACCAGTACGAACAGATGCGCTCGATGATGAAGAAGCTCAAGGGCGGCAACCTGCAGAAGATGATGCGTGGCATGAAGGGCATGATGCCCGGCATGCGCTAAGCTTGATGGGACCGGCGCGCGCTCGCGCCGAGTGCGGCGCGGCTGACTTCGGCATCGTGCGGGTTTATTCTGTAGCGCATTGCGCCGTCCCTCGCTGGAATGTCCCCCGGGATGTTGCCTCCTACACTATGTATACAGTTACCGTCCGTCAGACGTCATGAACCGCGAAGAAGCCCTCCATATTTTTCGACACTCCGAAGAGATAGTTTCGGCCTCGGACGTCACTGCGTCGATCGCCCGCATGGCGGCTGCCATCCGCGACGAGATGAGCGAGGACTTCCCGCTCGTGCTGTCGGTGATGGGCGGCGCCGCGGTATTCACAGGCATGCTGCTGCCGCACCTAGATTTCCCGCTCGAGTTCGACTACATCCACCTGACGCGCTACCGCAATACGACGAAGGGCAGCAACGAGATGCAATGGCGCGTCGCGCCGGCCGAGTCGGTCAAGGATCGCGAGGTGCTCGTGCTCGACGACATCCTCGACGAAGGCGAGACGATGGCCGCAATCCGCGACCGCATCCTCGCGATGGGCGCGAAGCGCTTCCTGTCCGCGGTGCTGTGCGAGAAAATCATTCCGAAGGCGAAACCGCTGCGCCCCGATTACTGCGGCTTCGAAGTGCCGGACCGGTACGTGTTCGGCTGCGGGATGGATGCGAAGGGCTACTGGCGCAACCTGCCGACCATTCGGGCGTTGACCGAGGGAGCGTGAGCGGGGCATCCGCCCTGCCCTGCCCTACCGGCGAAAAAAAGCAGCCTGCCTGGCTGCTTTTTTATGGCTGCGACGGTGGCAATGCGCGCACCGGCTCGCGCTTCACAGCTTGTGCACGAAAGAGCGGATTCCACCGAGCATCATCTCGACTGAAATCGCGACGAGCACGAGCCCCATCAGCCGCTCGAACGCCGCCATCACCCGTTCACCGAGCCACGCCTGAATGCGCTCGGCGAGCATCAGCACGATCGCACAGATGATCATCGTGACGGTCAGCGCGCCGACCCACTCGAACGTCTTGCCCGGCGCCTGCGAGGTCAGCAGCATAACCGTCGCCAACGCCGACGGACCCGCTAGCGCCGGAATCGCGAGCGGCACGATCAGCGGCTCGCCGCCGCGCGCGTCGCCGCCGAACGGACCGTCCGGATGCGGAAACACCATGCGAAGCGCAATCAGAAACAGCACGATGCCGCCGCCGATCCGCAACGACTGGTCGCTGAGGCTCATCATGCGCAGAAAGCTCTGCCCGAGCATCATGAACACCAGCAGGATCGCAAACGCGATCGCCACCTCGCGCAGGATCACGACCGTGCGACGCTCCGGCGACACACCGCGCAGACAGCTGACGAAGATCGGGATGTTGCCGAGCGGATCGGTGATCAGGATCAGCAGCACCGTCGCGGACAGGAAGGTGTACTCCACTGCCCGCTCCGCTTAGTTCGCCAGCGCCGCGCGCACTTTGCCGATCACGGTCTGCGCGGCATCCGCGACCGGCAGCAGCGTCGCTTCGGCCTCGCGACGGCCCTGATACTCGATCTTGCCGTCCTTCAGACCACGGTCGCCGATCACCAGTCGATGCGGCACGCCGATCAGTTCCCAGTCGGCGAACATCACGCCCGGCCGCTCGCCGCGATCGTCGAGGATCACGTCGATACCGGCCGCGACGAGTTCCGCGTACAGCTTGTCGGCCTGCTCACGCACCGCGTCGCTGCGGTCGTAGCCCATCGGGCACAGCACGACTTCGAACGGCGCAATCGACTCCGGCCAGACGATGCCCTTGTCGTCGAAATTCTGTTCGATCGCGGCGCCGAGAATCCGCGTGACGCCGATGCCGTAGCAGCCCATTTGCATCGGCCGAGGCTTTCCGGTTTCGTCGAGACAGGTCGCGTTCATCGCTTCGGAATACTTGGTGCCGAGCTGGAACACGTGGCCCACTTCGATGCCGCGGCAGATGTCGAGCACGCCCCTGCCGTCCGGCGACGGATCGCCCTTCTTCACATTGCGGATGTCGGCGACGAGCGGCTCCGGCAGGTCGCGGCCCCAGTTCACGCCGGTGGTGTGATAGTCGATGTCGTTCGAGCCGACCACGAAGTCGCTCATGTTCGCGACCGTGCGGTCCGCGATCACCTTGACCGGCTTCTTCGTGTTGATCGGACCGAGATAGCCCGGCGGCGTGCCGAACGTCTCGACGATCTCGGCTTCGGTCGCCATGCGGAAATTACCGAGGCCCGGGAGCTTGGCCGCCTTGATCTCGTTCAGATCATGATCGCCACGCAGCATCAGCAGCCAGATCGTCGGCTCGGCGCCTTCGTTCTCGGTGGCGAGCACGACCGACTTGATCGTGCGTTCGAGCGGAATGTTCAACAGTTCGGCAACCGCCTCGCACTTCGCCTTGCCGGGCGTCGCGGTCTTCTTCATCTCTTCTTCCGGTGCCGCGCGCTCTGCGATTAGCGGTAGCGCTTCGGCTGCCTCGACGTTCGCGGCGAAATCGGAGGTCGGGCAATACGCGATGTCGTCTTCGCCGGTGTCGGCGATCACATGGAACTCATGCGAGCCGCTGCCGCCGATCGAGCCGTTGTCGGCCGCCACCGCGCGGAAGTCCAGACCGAGGCGCGTGAAGATGCGCACGTACGCGTCGTACATCTTGCGATACGACTCGCGCAGACCCTCCGCGTCCTTGTCGAACGAGTACGCGTCTTTCATGATGAATTCGCGGCCGCGCATCACACCGAAACGCGGACGGATCTCGTCGCGGAACTTCGTCTGGATCTGATAGAAGTTGACCGGCAGTTGGCGATAGCTCTTGATCTGGTTGCGCGCGATGTCGGTGACCACTTCCTCGTGCGTCGGGCCCATCACGAAATCGGCCTGCTTGCGGTCCTTGAAGCGCAGCAGTTCGGGACCGTACTTCTCCCAGCGCCCCGATTCCTGCCACAGTTCGGCCGGCTGCACGGCCGGCATCAACAGCTCGATGGCGCCTGCCCGGTTCATTTCCTCACGCACGATCGCTTCCACCTTGCGGATCGAACGCAGGCCGACCGGCAGGTAGTTATAGATACCGCCCGCGACGCGACGGATCATACCCGCGCGCACCATGAGCTTGTGGCTGATGATTTCGGCGTCGGCGGGCGCTTCTTTGAGAGTGCCGATAAAGAAACGGGAAGCTTTCATTCAAGGTGTCCAAAAGCGGCGGCTTCCGGTAGGACCGCCAGAAAAGGGGAAATGGGGAAAATCGACACAGATCCGCGGCGAAGCCGGTAGGGTTCGCCCGACTGGCGGCGCCCTGCCCCTGTGCGGCGCCGAAACCGCCGCGCAAAGCCTCTCTCACAAGGGATAGGCACGGAAAACCGACAGGCTACCGCAAACCCGGGCCTGTTGCGGCGAATCGCTCCATTCTTATGCGATTCGGTGCGTAGGGTCCGTTATCTGTTTATAATCAAAGCAATTTTAAAGGATTCGAAGGTGGTTGTATGCTGGATCGTGAAGGCTTTCGCCCGAACGTCGGCATCATCCTCTTGAACGCGCACAACGAGGTGTTTTGGGGCAAACGGCTCCGTGAACATTCCTGGCAGTTTCCGCAAGGGGGCATCAAATATGGTGAGACCCCCGTGCAAGCGATGTATCGGGAGTTACACGAAGAGACCGGGCTGCTTCCTGAGCACGTCAAGGTGATCGGTCGCACGCGCGACTGGTTGCGTTATGAGGTGCCTGACAAGTTCATCAAGCGCGAAGTACGCGGTCATTACCGCGGCCAGAAACAAATCTGGTTTTTGCTCCGGATGGTAGGACGCGACTGCGACATCTGTTTGCGCGCCACCGACCACCCTGAGTTCGATGCGTGGCGTTGGAACGAGTATTGGGTGCCGCTCGACTGTGTGATCGAGTTCAAGCGGGATGTGTATCAGCTGGCGCTGACGGAGCTGTCCCGTTTCATGCGCCGGCCTGCGCCGCGTGCGGAAAAACCAGGCGGGCATCATGGGTCGCGTTATCCCCGGATAGCGTCGTCGATGCAAAGCCCGCCGGATTCCACGGTAAGCATGGCGGTCACCACCGTCACTACCGTAACTTCGGTCAGCGTCGAAACTTCGACGCACGTGCTGGTCGCGCCGGATTGCGGTCCCGGCTCACCGGATGCGAACATGAGATCGGAGCACGAGTGCGAAACGGCCGAAGCCGACGAGGCCGTCGCCCCGTTAGTCCGACGAGGCGTGCGCAATTAACCATTCCAGGCGGCGGCTCGCGCCGCCTCTCTCTGGCGCGGCTTTCGAGCCGCGTCTGTCTCTCGAGGGAATCAGATTGAAAGCATTTGCATTCGCCGTGGCGTGCGTCGCCACCGGCGCCCTGCTGGCAGGCTGTTCGAGCGCCGGCAAACCGACCAACAAAGACGACAGCGAGTTCACCTATCTGCTTGACCGCAAGAGCAACTGGGTTGAAAACAAGGTCGACACATTGCCGCCGCTGCCCTCCGATGCGAACCTGCTGCCGTTCGAAGTCTCCGGCAATACGCCGCTGCAATTTGCGATCGACCCGAAGTCGGTCAGCGTCGGCGACGACGGCGTCGTGCGTTACACGGTGGTCGTCACGAGCCCGGGCGGTGCGCGCAACGTCAATTACGAGGGCATCCGCTGCGACACGTATGAATGGCGTCAGTATGCGGGCCTGAACGCCGATCACGACGGCTGGGACACGACGGTCGCGAACCCGTTTTCGCGGATCGAAAACGGCGCGCTGAATGCGTATCAGGCCGCGTTGTATCAGGACTATATGTGCGCAAACAAGATTCCGATCGGCAGCGCGCAGCACATCGTCGAGAACATTCGTTACAAGCGCACGCAGACGTCGCAGATTCATTGACGCCGTTGCGCGGCGCGCGCCCGGCTCAGGCGCCGTTGCTTATACGTGACGATTAAAAAGCCGTTCCAGCCTGCGCTGGAACGGCTTTATTGTTGGCTCTTCATACGCGCGATATGCGCGCCGCCTCGCAGGTCAAAGCACCACGAGATTGTCGCGATGAATCAGTTCGGGCTCGAGCATATAGCCGAGCACTGACTCAATTTCGCCGCTCGGACGCCGCTGGATCAGTTTGGTTTCCGCGCTGCTGTAGTTCGTCAAACCACGTGCGACCTCGCGGCCTGACGCGCTCAGACACGCGATCACCTCGCCGCGCGCGAATGCACCCTGCACACCGACGATGCCGATCGGCAGCAAGCTCTTGCCGCCGGCGGTCAGTTTTTCAACCGCGCCGTCATCGATCACGACGTGGCCGCGCACCTGCAGGTGATCGGCCATCCATTGCTTGCGCGCCGCCATGCGCGCGGTGCGCGCCATCAGTTCGGTGCCGATCGCCTCGCCGGCCGCCAGTCTCACCAGCACGTCCGACTCGCGCCCACTCGCGATCACCGTATTGGCGCCGCTATGGGCCGCACGCTTCGCGGCGAGAATCTTGGTCAGCATGCCGCCGCGGCCGAGGCTCGAGCCCGCACCGCCCGCCATCGCCTCGAGCTCAGGCGCGCCGGCGTCGGCTTGCTGGACGAGTGTCGCGGTCGGGTCCTTGCGCGGATCTGCGGTGAAAAGGCCTTGCTGGTCCGTCAGAATGATCAGCGCGTCGCCCTCGATCAGATTGGCAACCAGCGCGCCGAGCGTGTCGTTGTCGCCGAACTTGATTTCGTCGGTGACGACCGTGTCGTTCTCGTTGATGATCGGTACAACTCCGAGCCCCAGCAGCGTGAGCAGCGTGGAGCGAGCGTTCAGATAGCGCTCGCGGTCAGCAAGGTCAGCGTGAGTAAGCAGGATCTGCGCAGTCTGGATGGAATGTTCGGCGAAGCGGCTTTCGTACACTTGCGCGAGACCCATCTGACCGACCGCCGCGGCCGCCTGCAGCTCATCGATTTCACGCGGCCGCTTCGTCCAGCCGAGCCGCTGCATGCCCTCGGCGATCGCGCCCGAGCTGACCAGCACGACTTCCTTGCCTTGCGCGCGCAGTGCGGCAATTTGCGCGGCCCAGCGGCCGATCGCCACATGATCGAGGCCACGCCCGTCGTTCGTGACGAGGCTCGAACCGACTTTGACGACCAATCGCCGTGAATCTGCGATGACGGAACGCATTGTGCGCTGTCTCCCAAGATGACGCGTGATGCATACCGGTACCCGCCGCTGGCGCCGGCGCTCGAGTTGTTATTCCTGCGGATCGGTGCCGGCTTCGCGGGTCGCGGCCGGTACTTGCGTACCGTCGCGGAAACGCACGTCGGAGGCTAGGTCTTCGGCTTCGGCCGCGCGTTGCGCGTCGGAGTGCTCGGCGAGGTAGTCGAACACCGCGTAGCAAAGATTTTCACAGCCTTGGCCAGTCAGCGCCGAGATCTCGAACACCGGACCGTCCCAGCCGAAGCCGTCGAGGAAAGCCGCCACGCGCGCTTCGCGATCGTCCTCAGGCACCATGTCCAGCTTGTTCAGCACAAGCCAGCGCGGCTTTTGATAAAGCTCTTCGTCGTACTTGCGCAGTTCGTTGACGATCGCCTTCGCTTCCGCGACCGGATCGATCGATTCATCGAACGGTGCGATGTCGACGATGTGCAGCAGCAGCCCGGTGCGCTGCAGGTGGCGCAGGAATTGATGGCCTAGGCCGGCGCCTTCCGCCGCGCCTTCGATCAGCCCCGGAATGTCGGCAATCACGAAGCTGCGGCTCGGCCCGACGCGCACGACGCCAAGGTTCGGCGCGAGCGTGGTGAACGGGTAGTCGGCGATTTTCGGCTTCGCGTTCGACACCGACGAGATAAACGTCGACTTGCCCGCATTCGGCATGCCGAGCAGACCGACGTCGGCCAGAACTTTTAGTTCGAGGCGGACCATGCGGCGCTCGCCCGGCTTGCCGTCGGTCTTCTGACGCGGCGCGCGGTTCGTGCTGGACTTGAAATGGAGGTTGCCGAGGCCGCCGGCTCCCCCTTGCGCGATTTGCACGCTCTGGTTGTGCTCGGTCAGATCGGCGATCAGCTCGCCGGTTTCCATGTCCGTGATGGTGGTGCCGACCGGCATGCGCAGCGTGATGTCGTCGCCGCCCTTGCCGTAGCAATCCGAGCCGCGGCCGTTTTCGCCGTTGCGCGCCAGATGTTTTTTCGCGTAGCGGTAATCGATCAGCGTGTTGATGTTGCGGTCAGCCACCGCGATCACGCTGCCGCCCCGGCCGCCGTCACCGCCATCGGGGCCGCCGAACGGGACGAACTTCTCGCGGCGCATCGACGCGCTGCCATCCCCTCCGTCGCCGGCGATGACTTCAATCCTCGCTTCGTCAATGAACTTCATGCGTTACTCCGTCACGTGGTGTACTGCCCGATTCGATGCAGGGGTTGATACTGATTGGATGCTGCTATTTTGCCGCGCGCGCCGCGCGTTGATCAATCGACCGAACTCCATAGTCCGCCGATGAGGAGCGGTCGGCTGCGCGGCTTCGGCGCCAAGCTAAAGAGGCGCCGCAATAAAAAAGGCCCCGCGAACTTCGCGGGGCCTTTTTCCGGTCCTGAAGCCCGTGCCTGATTAAACTCAGGCTGCCGGGACGACGGAAACGGTGTGCTTCTTCGCCGCGCCCTTCGTCGAGAACTGGACGTGGCCGTCCTTCAGCGCGAACAGGGTGTGATCCTTGCCCATGCCGACGTTCTCGCCAGCGTGCATGCGCGTACCGCGCTGACGCACGATGATGCCACCAGCGTTGATAGCCTGGCCGCCGAAAACCTTAACGCCGAGGCGTTTCGATTCGGAGTCGCGGCCGTTCCGGGACGATCCGCCTGCCTTTTTGTGTGCCATTTGATTTGCTCCTTAACCGGTGCGCTTACGCGTTGATCGCGTCGATGCGCAGTTCGGTATAGTTCTGGCGGTGGCCGCCATGCTTCTGGTAGTGCTTCCGGCGACGCATCTTGAAGATCGTCACTTTGGCGTGACGACCTTGCGACACGACGGTAGCCTTGACGGAAGCCCCACTGACCAGCGGCGTACCGAACTTAATCGATTCGCCTTCGCCCACTGCGAGAACCTGGTCGAGCGTGATTTCAGCGTCAATGTCTGCCGGTATCTGTTCTACTTTAAGTTTTTCGCCGACGGCAACCTTGTACTGCTTGCCACCGGTTTTTATGACCGCGTACATTGAGAACCTCACTCTGTATTCATTTTTCCCACGCACCGCGCGCGGAAACTCTCGATTATACATAGAGTTAGCTGCTCGGTCAAAACCTGCTTACCAAACCGTCTACCGTCCGGCTTTGCCCTCCTTCCCAGGCGCTCGCAGATGGCATACCTGCGACGCGCGGCGCCCCGCAGACGGCCTTGGCAGGCGCCCCGCGCGCCATGCGGAATGCATCCACGCCGCAGCCGACGACCCGGAAGCGCCCCGATCGCCTTATAATTCGCGGCACTACCCAATTCAGCCATCATGTCGTCGACTGCCACCACCTCCCCCAACGTCGCCAGCCTGCTTGCTCCGATCGCCGAAGACATGCAGCAGGTCAATCGCGTCATCCGGCAACGTCTTGCGTCGGACGTGATGCTGATCAATCAGATTTCCGAGTACATCATCAGCGCCGGCGGCAAGCGGCTGCGGCCCGCGCTGCTGTTGCTGGTGGCGGGCGCGCTGGGCGATACGACGGGGCACCGGCACGAGCTGGCAGCGGTCGTCGAATTCATTCACACGGCCACGCTGCTGCATGACGACGTGGTCGACGAGTCCGACCTGAGGCGCGGCCGCCAGACCGCCAATGCGCTGTTCGGCAACGCGGCGAGCGTGCTGGTCGGTGACTTTCTCTACTCACGGTCGTTCCAGATGATGGTCGGCGCGGGCAAGATGCGCGTGATGGAAATTCTGTCGGAGGCGACCAACATCATCTCTGAAGGCGAAGTGCTGCAGTTGTTGAACATGCACGATGCCGACGTCGACGAAGTCCGTTACATGCAGGTGATCCGCTACAAGACCGCAAAGCTGTTCGAGGCGGCCGCCCAGCTCGGCGCGGTGCTGGCCGCCTCGGACGCGAAAACCGAAGCCGCCGCCGCCGAGTACGGCCGTCGCATCGGCACCGCGTTCCAGATCATGGACGACTGGCTCGACTACACAGGCACGGCCGAGTCGATGGGCAAGAACGCCGGCGACGATCTGCGCGAAGGCAAACCGACGCTTCCGCTCATCTATCTGATCGAACGCGGCACACCCGAGCAGTCGGCGCTCGCGCGCGAAGCCATCGAGCAAGGCGGCACCGACCGTTTCGATACGATTTTCGACGCGATCACGCGCTCGGGCGCGCTGGATCACACGCTCGAGTGCGCGAAACAGGAGGCGCAGGCAGCCGCGGCAGCAATTTCGTCGTTTCCCCATTCCATTTTCAAAGAGAGCCTGCTAGACTTATGTTCTTACTCGACGGCAAGGCAGTCTTGAATAAGACTGAAACACCGAATTAGTCTGAATCGAGTCAGCAGTACCAAATCGGGGTGTAGCTTAGCCTGGTAGAGCGCTACGTTCGGGACGTAGAGGCCGGAGGTTCGAATCCTCTCACCCCGACCAGATTGTCCTTGTTAGCTCAAGGTTCAAAACCGCCGCAGCGTTGCTGGGCGGTTTTTTGTTTTGCGCGGCGCTTTTTTCGTTGCTTTCGTGCTGCCCTTCGCCGCTTTCCTTCCTCCGGCTCGTCAGGCACAGTGCGTACGTTGCCACGTTGTCGTTCTAGCGGCGTCAGCCGCCGTCCACGCCAGAACGCGCGGCCCCCTCTGCTATATTCTCTCCATCCTTTCCCCCTATTTTTTCACGACGCGTGGAACAACTTCCCTTATGGGCGCAGATCGGCGCCGTCCTTCTGCTCCTTGTCTGCTCCGCCTTCTTTTCCATTTCCGAGACAGCGATGATGGCGCTCAATCGTCATCGCCTCAAACATCTCGCCAGCAAGAACACGCTCGGCGCAAAGACGACTCAGGGCCTGCTCGCAAAAACCGATCAGCTGCTCAGCGTGATCCTCATCGGCAACAACCTGTTCAACACGATCATTCCGGTACTGACGACATCGCTCGCGCTGCACACGTTCGGCCGCAATAGCCTCGTGCTGTCGATCGCGACCGGTATCGTCGCGTTCCTCATTATCGTGTTCGCGGAGATCACACCGAAGATCGTCGGCGCGACGTTTCCCGAGAAAATCGCGCTGCCCGCGAGCCTGCTGATCGCGCCGTTGATGCGCGTCGCGAGACCACTGATCTGGTTTGTCAACTTGTTCGCGACCGGCATCCTGCGCGTGCTGCACATCAACACGAAGGGCGCGCGCGACCAGCGGCTGTCCACCGAAGAACTGCGCACCATCGTGCTCGAGTCGGGAAGCTTCATGCCCACCAAGCACCGCAGCATCCTGCTGAACCTGTTCGACCTCGAAAACATCTCCGTCGATGACGTGATGATCCCGCGCCGCCGTATTGAGGCGCTCGACTTCGATGCGCCGTTCGAACAGATCCTGCATCAACTGGAGACCTGCTATCACAACAAGCTGATCGTCTACCAGGGCGACATCGACCGCGTGCTCGGTGTGCTGCACGTGCGCAAGACGCTGTCAGGGCTGCACAACCAGGAGCTCGAGCGCGATACCTTGCGCGAGCTGCTCGCCGAGCCGTACTTCGTGCCAAGCGGCACGCCGGTGTTCCAGCAGCTGCAATACTTTCAGGAGAGCCGGCAACGCATCGCACTCGTCGTCAACGAATACGGCGAACTGCAAGGCCTCGTCACACCGGAAGACATCATCGAGGAACTGATCGGCGAATTCACCACGTCGATTCCGCGCAGCGCCAGCTCACGCGGTGGCTGGAACGAGGCGGGCGAATGCATCGTCGCGGGAAGCATGCCGTTGCGCGAGCTGAACCGCTGGCTGCAACTCGGGCTGCCCACCGATGGCCCCAAAACGCTGAACGGCCTGATTCTCGAAATCCTCGAAGACATCCCCGACGGCGACGTCTGCGTGCGCATCGGAGACACCAAGCTCGAAGTGATGCGCAGCGACGATCAGGCGATCCGCACCGTCAAGCTTTTCAAATCGCCGTCGCGCACGAAGGCCGGTAAAGCACGGTCAGGCTGAACTTGGCGCCGTCGCTCGCTGATTCACAGTCAGCATCGCACAGGCTCGCGACACGCGCCATTAGCCGAATGGCCGAATGGCATTCGGACGCCCGCAACCGGAAGATGAAACCGTCATGTTCTACAGGCGGCTCATCACCGGTCACTCATGCAAACAACCTTTGCCACCGCCGCGGCATCGCCGCGCCCACTCTCTGTCGACGGCGAATCCAGCGCAACGAGTCTGAGCGATCCCGACAACGCCCCAGCCGTGCGTCTATTGACCGACACGTTGCACGAAGCGACGCGGCGCAATGCGTCGGATATCCACATCGAGCCGGCCGAACATGGCTGGCGTGTGCGCCTGCGTATCGACGGCGTGCTGCATGAAATCCCGCGGCCGCCCGCACATCTGCGCGACGCGTTCGTCACGCGTGTGAAAGTGCTCGCGCGCATGGACATCGCCGAGCGACGCGTGCCGCAGGACGGCCGGCTACGCCTCGCGACGTCGCCAGGGCGACTCGAGGACTACCGCGTCAATTCGCTGCCGACGCTGTTCGGCGAAAAGCTTGTACTACGACGGCTCGACGCGCTGCCCGCCGATCTTTCGCTCGATTCGCTCGGCCTCGATCCGGGGCAGCGCGAAGCTGTCGACGCCGCGATCCGCGCGCCGCACGGTCTGATGCTCGTAACCGGACCGACGGGTAGCGGCAAGACACTATCGCTGTACTGCTTCCTGAACCTGCTGAATGGCGAGGCACGCAACCTCTGCTCGGTGGAAGACCCAGCCGAGATCCAGCTGGCCGGCATCAACCAGGTCAGCGTGCGCGAAAAAGCCGGCCTCACTTTCGCGGTCGCGCTGCGCGCGTTCCTACGCCAGGACCCGGACGTGATCATGGTCGGCGAAATCCGCGACAACGAAACCGCCGACGTTGCCGTGAAGGCCGCCCAAACCGGTCACCTCGTGCTGTCCACGCTGCATACGAACGACGCGCCCGCGGCCATCGCGCGGCTCGTCGATATCGGTGTCGAGCCGTACAACCTTGCCGCAGCGCTGCGCATGGTGACCGCGCAGCGGCTGGTGCGGCGACTGTGCGTCGCATGCCGCGCGCCCGCGCCGCATTCGCCGGCGGCACTCCGCGCCGCGGGCTTTGGCGAACACGAGCTCGACGGCTGGCAACCGTATGCGGCGACCGGCTGCGCGGTTTGTCATGGCATCGGCTATCGGGGGCGCGTCGGCATTCATCAGGTGATGCCCGTTTCCGACGCGATGCGTGAGCAGATCGTCGCAAGCGCGGGCGCGCACGAGCTGGCCCGCCTCGCGCAGATGGAACAGGTCGCGACGTTACGCGACGCGGCGCTTGCGCGCGTGCGCGACGGCACCACGAGTCTCGCCGAAGCGCTCGCCGCCACGGAGGTCGCATGAGTACCGCCGAGCTGTCACCAACAAAGCCCGTCTCAGCCGATCTGCGCTTCAGATGGCGCGGCGTCGACGCGGACGGCACGCGCCAAAGCGGCACGCTGATCGCGCCCGACGCGAGCGCCGCACGCACGATGCTCAAACGCGACAACCTCTTTATCGTCGAACTCGCAACGCGAGGGCCGGCGCCACGCCCGAAGACCAGCGCGGCCGCTGTCACGCTGTTCACGCGACAACTGTCCAGTCTGCTGCGTGCCGGTTTGCCGCTCGCGCCCGCGCTCGAACTACTCGCGCAGACGCCGACGTCGGGTCAGCGGCAAGGCATGCCGCGTATCGTTGGCACTGTCGCGCGCGATATCACCGCCGGCCTGCGGTTTTCGGCGGCCTTGCAGCGACACCCGGCGCAGTTCAATGCGCTGTATTGCCAGCTCGTCGAGGTGGGTGAAGCGGCGGGCGCGCTCGTCACCGTGCTCGCCCGCCTCGCCGACGATCGCGAACGCGCCGCCGCGCAGCGTGCCAAGGTGCGCGCGGCTCTCACCTATCCAGTCGCAATCCTGCTGCTCGCGATCGCGATAACCGTCGCATTGCTGGTGTGGGTCGTGCCGACGTTCAAGCAGATCTTCGATGGCTTCGGCGCGAAGCTGCCCGCGCCGACGCAGTTCGTGCTGGCGCTCTCGGCGGCCGCCGCGCGCTGGAGTGTGCCGCTGTTCATACTGGTGCTCGCAATGAGCCCGGCCATCACGCTCGTGCTGCGTCGTTCGATAAGCGCTCGCATCCGCTTCGCGCGCCTGTTGCTCGACCTGCCGGTGGCCGGCCCGCTGCTGCGCACGCTGTGCGCGGCGCGCTGGAGTCGCGCGCTTGGCACCTTGATGTCCGCCGGCACGCCGCTCGCCGACGCATTCGATTCGCTCACTCAGGCGACCGGCAATGCCTTCTTCGATCGCGCGACGGCAAGCATCGCCATCAGATTGCGGCGCGGCGAACGGCTCGCCGCGGCCATGCTCGCGGCCCGCTGCTTTCCTCCCGAAGTCGTGCAGCCCGTTGCGGTCGCGGAGGAATCCGGCGCGCTCGACAGCATGCTGCTCGATGTCGCGTCGCTTGCGGATCGCCAGGTCGACGACAGGATTGGCACGCTATCGAGCCTGTGTGAACCGCTCGTGATCGTCGTGCTCGGCACACTGGTCGGCGGCCTCGTCATCGCGATGTATCTTCCCATTATTCAACTCGGCAACGTGGTGTAGCATCGCAGCCGAATCCACTTCGTCACCATGCAGGCTCCTCTTCCACCCGTGTCACAAACTACCTCCAGCCTGCTCGCGGGCTTACTGCCGGGCCGCTTTGCCAGCGATATCGGCTTCGCGCTCGCGAGCCTGCCCGCCGGCGTGCAGATCGCATTCGCGATCGTGCTTGGCCTCGTGATTGGCAGCTTCCTGAACGTGGTCGTGCATCGATTGCCGATCATGCTCGAGCGTGCATGGCGCGCCGAAATCAGCGAGACCACCGACGAGCCGCAGCCCGACGACGGACTGCCCGCGCGCTACAACCTGTGGGTGCCGCGCAGCGCGTGCCCGCATTGCGGCCATGTACTGAGCGCGTGGGAAAACTTGCCGGTGCTGAGCTACCTGCTGTTACACGGCCGTTGTTCCGCGTGCGGCACGCATATCAGCGCACGCTATCCGCTGCTCGAAACCGCGAGCGCCGCTTTCGCGGCAGGTGCACTGATAGCGTTCGGCCCGACGCTGATGGCACTCGCCGCGTTCGGCCTGTGCGCGACGTTGCTGGCGATGAGCGCGATCGACGTCGACACGCATTTGCTGCCCGACTCCTTGACGCTGCCGCTGTTGTGGGCCGGCGTGATCGTCAATTTCAACGGCATGTTCACGAATCTGCATGATGCGGTGCTCGGCGCTATCTTCGGATATCTGGTGTTGTGGGCCGTGCATTGGGTGTTCAAGCTCGTGCGTGGTATCGAAGGCATGGGCTATGGCGACTTCAAACTGCTCGCCGCGCTCGGCGCGTGGCTCGGCTGGCCCGCGCTGCCGCAGATCGTGCTGGTCGCCGCGGTGGCCGGTGCCGTGATCGGCCTCGCGGCGACGTGGCGTGGCCGTATGCGCTTCGAGGAGCCGCTGCCGTTCGGGCCGTTTCTCGCGGCGGGCGGTGTGCTTACGCTGTTTGCCGGCACGCCGCTTTATCTGGCTTTGGGAGGCTGAACCATGTTCGTTGTGGGACTCACCGGCGGCATCGGTAGTGGCAAGTCGACGGTTGCCGGTCTGTTCGCCGCACGCGGCGTGCCGCTCGTCGATACCGACGTAATCGCGCATCGCATCACCGCGCCGCATGGCCTGGCGATGCCGCACATCGCCGCCGAATTCGGCACCGAGTTCGTCGCGGCCGATGGCTCGCTCGATCGCGCGCGCATGCGCACGCTCGTGTTCAGCGACGAGACCGCACGCAAACGTCTCGAAGGCATCACGCATCCGCTGATTCGCACAGAAACCGAGCGCGAAGAGCGCGCGGCGCAAGGGCCGTATGTGATGGTCGTGGTGCCGCTGCTGGTCGAGTCCGGGACATGGAAGGACCGCGTCAATCGCGTGCTCACCGTCGATTGCAGCATCGACACGCAGATCGCGCGTGTGATGAGCCGCAACGGCTTCAGCCGTGAGCAGGTGCTCGCGATCATCGCGCGCCAGGCCACGCGCGAAGCGCGCCTCGCCGCCGCCGACGACGTGATCGTCAATGACAATGCGCCGCTCGAAGAACTCGAGGCGCAGGTGGACGCTCACCATCAAGCGTATCTGTCGCTGGCGAAGGGCGATGCCGAGTTGTAGCGCGCGCGGACGCACCGTCACCGACACATTGAACTTTGCGCGCACGCGGGAGCCGAAGCGCCCATAACACGGGGAACTCACAAAAAAGTTGCGAAAGCGCGCAGAAAAAGTGCGTGATTGCCTGGGTAGTCCCACGGCATTAGAATGTTTTACATTCCTGTCACCGACCACGCCCGAGGCGAGCCCGCTTGATCCTTTACGAGTACCCCTTCAATGAGCGAATCCGGACGCTGTTGCGGCTCGAAGATCTGTTCGAGCGCTTCACGTTCTTTCTGACTCAGGAAGACGCGCGGGAACATCACGTCGCACTGACAACGCTGTTCGAAATCTCCGAAGTGGCGGGTCGCGCGGATCTGAAGTCGGATCTGATGAAAGAACTCGAGCGGCAGCGGCAGACGCTCGCGCCGTTTCGCGGCAATCCGGGCATCGAGCAGAACGCGCTCGAAGCGGTGCTCGGTGAAATCGAACAGACCCTTGCGGGGCTCACGCAGATGCAAGGCAAAGCCGGCCAGCATCTTGCGGACAACGAGTGGCTCGCGAGCATTCGCAGCCGCGCAATCATCCCCGGGGGTACCTGCAAATTCGACCTGCCCTCGTATTACGCGTGGCAACAGTTGCATCCCGATCAGCGTCGCCAGGACATCGCTAAGTGGGTGACACCGCTTTTGCCGCTGCGCGACGCGGCCACCATCGTGCTGCGCCTCGCGCGCGAGTCGGGCCAGGCGTCGAAGGTCATGGCGATGCAAGGCAGCTATCAGCAAATGCTGTCGGGCCGCTCGTATCAGTTGATGCAGGTTCGCGTCGCTCCCGAATTGCGCGTGATTCCCGAAGCGAGCGCCAACAAGTACATGCTGTGGGTTCGCTTTACGGTGCAGGACGGCGATTTGCGGCCGCGCGCGGTCGACGTCGACGTGCCGTTCCACCTCACGCTCTGCAGCCTGTAATCGCCTGTCAATCACCGCCGCGTTGAGCAGCGCACACCGGATTTGACCGAACGCGCCTTTGAACCGGCGCGAAATAGCCCTATATTCGTTACTTGTTCCGTTTGAGATTGACCGTCCGACCGTATGCCTACCGTCGTCAAATGTCCTACCTGCGGTAAAGATGTCCGCTGGACCTCCGAGAGCCGCTTCCGTCCTTTCTGCTCCGAGCGCTGCAAGCAGACCGATCTGGGCGCATGGGCCGCCGAAAAATACAGGATTGGCGGCAACGAACAGGAAGGGTCTTCGTCCGAAGAGGAAACGCCGCGCGGCGACTACAACCCGCACTGAGCGAGCCAGTAAAAAAGCCACGCGAACCGGCACTGCCGATACAGCGCCCGCTACCGCGTGGCTTTTTCAGTCACTGCCTTCAATCAATCACTTCTTCTCAGCCGCGAGCCACTCCAGCACCGGGATCGTGGCCGGCAGCAACGGCGAGACATCCGCAGGCAAGCTCTGCCACACGAAGGCCTGGCCTTCGCGCCCGTGCGGCTCGCCCGACCACTGCGTCACCTTGCAGAAGAAGAGGCGCACATAGGCGTGCGGATAATCGTGTTCGAGCGTGTGCCACAGATGGCTCGCCTCGACCTCGATTCCAAGCTCCTCGTGCAGCTCGCGCGCGAGCGCGGCCTCGACCGACTCGCCCGCTTCGAGCTTGCCGCCCGGAAACTCCCAGTAGCCCTCGTACGGCTTGCCCGTCGGACGCTGCGCGAGCAGATAGCGTCCATCCGGCTGCACCAGCACGCCGACCGCGACTTCGGTGACCGGACGGCCCGCGCCGTTGGCGCCGACGCTATTGCCGGCGCCATCGCCGGCGCTTTTGTCAGCGTCGCTCATGCCGGTGTCTTACGGCCGGACCAGTCGCGCGCGAACTGCCATGCGACCCGCCCCGAGCGCGAGCCCCGTTCGAGCGCCCACACGAGCGCATCGCCGCGCGCCGATTCGATCTCGGCGTCGTCGCAACCGAAATGGCGCAGCCAGTGCGCGATGATCGTCAGGTAGTCGTCCTGCTTGAACGGATAGAAGCTAACCCACAGCCCGAAACGCTCGGACAGCGAGATCTTCTCTTCGACCAGTTCACCCGGATGAATCTCGCCGTCCGAGGTGTGCTTGTACGTCTCGTTGTCGCTCATGTACTCGGGCAGCAGATGGCGGCGGTTCGACGTCGCATAGATCAGTACGTTGTCGGACTGCGCAGCCACCGAGCCGTCGAGCGCGACCTTGAGCGCCTTATAGCCCGACTCGCCTTCTTCGAACGACAGGTCGTCGCAGAACACGACGAAGCGCTCCGGCCGCTTCGCAATCAGATCGACGATGTCGCCGAGGTCGTGCAGATCGTCCTTGTCTACTTCGATCAGGCGCAGACCGTCTTTCGCATACGCGTTCAGGCACGCCTTGATCAGCGACGACTTGCCGGTACCGCGCGCGCCTGTCAGCAGCACGTTGTTGGCCGGCTGACTGCGCACGAACTGGCGCGTGTTCTGTTCGATCAACCCTTTCTGGCGATCGATGTTCTGCAGGTCGTCGAGCGTGATCGGCGAAATAGCGTGCACCGGCTGCAAGTAGCCGCGCCCCTGGCGCTTGCGCCAGCGGAAAGCGACTGCGGCCGACCAGTCGATCTCCGGTGCGGCGGGCGGAAGCATCGCTTCCAGGCGGCCAAGCACGGCTTCGGCCCGGTTCAGAAACAGTTCGAGTTTGTCCATGGTAAGTAGGCGGCCCGCGGCCGCGCTTTGAAGCTGATTACGAGCGGTAGTCAGCGTTGATGCTCACGTAGTCGTGCGACAGATCGCAGGTCCAGATCGTGGCTTGCGCATTGCCGCGGCCGAGCACGACGCGAATGCCGATCTCGCTTTTCTTCATGACGCGCTGGCCGTCTTCTTCGCGGTAGGCCGGGTTGCGGCCGCCGGCAGTCGCGACCAGCACGTCGTCCAGATACAGATCGATCTTGCCGACGTCGAGATCGTCCACGCCGGCATAGCCGATGGCCGCGAGAATACGGCCAAGGTTCGGGTCCGATGCATAGAAGGCTGTCTTGACGAGCGGCGAGTGGCCGATCGCGTAGGCGATCTGGCGGCATTCGCCGACGCTCGAGCCGCCTTCGACATGCACGGTCATGAATTTGGTCGCGCCCTCGCCGTCACGCACGATCAGTTGCGCGAGGTTCTGCGCGACCTCGGTCACCGCGTCGCGCAGCGCTGCATAAGCGGGCGAATCGGTAGACGTGATCGCGGGCAGGCTCGATTTGCCCGACGCGATCAGGATGAACGAATCGTTGGTCGACGTATCGCCATCGATCGTGATGCAGTTGAACGAGCGATCCGCGACGTGCTTCACGAGCTCGTCGAGGACCGGCTGCGCGACGGCCGCGTCGAACGCGAGGAAGCCGAGCATGGTCGCCATGTTCGGCTTGATCATGCCGGCGCCCTTGCTAATGCCGGTCAGCGTGACGGTGTGACCGTCGATCGTGACCTGGCGCGAGCTCGCCTTCGGCAGCGTGTCGGTTGTCATGATCGACTGCGCCGCGTCGTACCAGTTCGCTTCCTTGCGGTTCGCGAGCGCGGCCGGCAAGCCCGCCTTCAGACGATCGACCGGCAGCGGTTCGAGAATCACACCCGTCGAGAACGGCAGCACCTGCTCGGGCTCGATGTCGGCGAGACGCGCGAGTTCCGCGCAGGTTTCGCGCGTCGCCGCGAGGCCCGACTCACCGGTGCCCGCGTTCGCGTTGCCGGTATTGATCACCAGCGCGCGAATCGGCTTGCCGCCCGCGCGCACGCGCTGCAGGTTGTCGCGGCAGACCGTGACGGGCGCCGCGCAGAAGCGGTTCTGCGTGAACACGCCGCCTACCGTCGCGCCTTCGTCGACGGAAATGACGAGCACGTCCTTGCGATTCGGTTTGCGGATATTCGCTTCCGCCCAGCCTAACGTGACGCCGGCGACGGGGTGGAGTTGAGCGGGATCGATCGAGGGAAAGTTGACAGCCATGGTCGCGACCTGTCGAAGAAAATGCCGGCGGACGCCGGCATCGGGGAAACGGAACTGACGACCCGGGTGTGCTGCCGGGTCACCCGCGAAATCAAAACGGCCAAACGGCGCTTAAAAGCGACACGGCGCGCCCGGAAGCGCGCCGCATCGCCATCAGGCGATCTTGCCGTGGCACTGCTTGTACTTCTTGCCGCTGCCGCACGGGCACGGGTCGTTGCGGCCGACCTTCGGCACGTTGTCGGTATTCATGTGCACGGCCGCCTGCGGCGCTGCGCCGTGGCCGTGGCTCATCGCGTCGCCGATCATCGCGGCGGTGGCCGCTTCGGCCGCGACCGGCGCGGCGGCGCCGGCTTCCGCGAACTCCGCATGACGGAACTCGACGTTCTCCAGATGACCGCCCTGCTCTTCCATCTGCTCCGCCGCCGCTTCGAGCTGCTCCGGCGACTGGATCTGCACGTTCATCACGATGCGCGTGACTTCGAGCTTCACGGCGTCGAGCATCGCGGCGAACAGTTCGAACGCCTCGCGCTTGTATTCCTGCTTCGGGTTCTTCTGCGCATAGCCGCGCAGATGGATGCCCTGACGCAGATGATCGAGCGCGGCCAGATGCTCGCGCCACGCGCGGTCGAGCGTCTGCAGCATGATCGAGCGCTCGAACGCGCTGAACGATTCGCGGCCGACCAGCTGGACCTTCGCCTCGTACCCCTCGTCCGCGGCGGCCTCGACCGCTTCGAGAATCTCTTCCGCGCTGATCGAGTTCGACTCGTTGATCATTTCCTGAATCGCGAGGTCGAGCTGCCATTCGTTGCGCAGCACTTCCTCGAGCTCGGGCACGTCCCACTGCTCTTCGATGCTGCCCACCGGCACGAACTGATGCACGATGTCGCCGACCACGCCGTGACGCATCGCGGTGATGGTCTCGGTGATGTCGTTCGCTTCGAGCAGTTCGTTGCGCTGCTGGTAGATCACCTTGCGCTGGTCGTTCGATACGTCGTCGTATTCGAGCAATTGCTTACGAATATCGAAGTTGCGCGCCTCGACCTTGCGTTGCGCCGATTCGATCGAGCGCGATACGATGCCCGCTTCGATCGCCTCGCCTTCCGGCATCTTCAGGCGGTCCATGATCGCGCGCACGCGGTCGCCCGCGAAAATGCGCAGCAGCGGATCTTCCAGCGACAGATAGAAGCGAGACGAACCCGGGTCGCCCTGACGGCCCGCACGGCCGCGCAGCTGGTTGTCGATCCGGCGCGACTCGTGACGCTCGGTGCCGATGATGTGCAGACCGCCCGCGGCCTTCACCTGATCGTGCAGCGTCTGCCATTCGTCGTGCAGCTTCTGGATGCGGCGCTGCTTTTCGTCGGCGGCGAGCGTTTCGTCCTGCTCGATGAACGACGCCTGCTTCTCCGCGTTGCCGCCGAGCACGATGTCCGTACCACGGCCGGCCATGTTGGTCGCGATCGTGACGCGCTGCGGACGGCCCGCTTCGGCGACGATCTCCGCTTCGCGCGCGTGCTGCTTCGCGTTCAGCACTTCGTGCGGCAAGCTGACCTGCTTCAGCAGATGCGACAGCAGCTCCGAGTTCTCGATCGATGTCGTGCCGACCAGCACCGGCTGACCGCGTTCGAAGCACTCGCGAATGTCGCGGATCACGGCGTCGTAGCGTTCCTTCGCGGTCTTGTAGATCTGATCCTGCTTGTCGATCCGCTTCGGCGGACGGTTGGTCGGGATCACGACCGTTTCGAGACCGTAGATCTCGTTGAATTCGTACGCTTCGGTGTCGGCCGTGCCGGTCATGCCGGCCAGCTTCGCGTACATGCGGAAGTAATTCTGGAACGTAATCGATGCGAGCGTCTGGTTCTCGCTCTGGATCTTCACGTGCTCCTTCGCCTCGACCGCCTGGTGCAGACCGTCCGACCAGCGGCGGCCGGCCATCAGACGGCCGGTGAATTCGTCGACGATGATCACTTCGCCGTTCTGCACGACGTAGTGCTGATCCTTGAAGAACAGCGTGTGCGCGCGCAACGCCGCGTACACGTGGTGCATCAGCGTGATGTTCTGCGGCGCGTACAGACTTTCGCCGTCGCCGATCAGGCCCCACTCAGAGAGCAGGCGCTCGGCCTTTTCGTGGCCCGACTCGGTCAGGAAGACCTGACGGCCTTTTTCGTCCAGCGTGTAGTCGCCCGGCTTCTCGACACCGGTGCCGTCCGCCTTCTCTTCGCCGATCTGGCGCTCGAGCAGCGGCGGCAACGCGTTCATGCGCACGTAGAGTTCGGTGTGATCTTCGGCCTGGCCGGAGATGATCAGCGGTGTACGCGCTTCGTCGATCAGGATCGAGTCCACCTCGTCGACGACCGCGAAGTTCAGGCTACGCTGTACTCGCGCGTCGGTCTCGTAGACCATGTTGTCGCGCAGGTAGTCGAAGCCGAATTCGTTGTTGGTGCCGTAGGTGATGTCGGCGGCGTAGGCTTGCTGCTTCGCCGTGTGCTCCATCTGCGACAGGTTGATACCGACCGACAGACCGAGGAAGTTGTAGAGACCCGCCATCCATTCGGCGTCGCGCTGCGCGAGGTAGTCGTTGACCGTGACCACGTGAACGCCGCGGCCCGACAGCGCGTTCAGGTAGACCGGCAGCGTCGCGACGAGCGTCTTGCCCTCGCCGGTGCGCATTTCGCTGATCTTGCCGTAGTGCAGCGCCATACCGCCGATCAGCTGCACGTCGAAGTGGCGCATCTTCAGCACCCGCTTGCTGGCCTCGCGGCAGACCGCGAACGCTTCCGGCAGGATCTTGTCGAGCGATTCGCCGCTCGCGACGCGCTGGCGGAATTCACCCGTTTTGGCGCGCAGTTGGTCATCCGTCAATTGCTCGATCTGCGGCTCGAGCGCATTGATCGCCGCGACGGTCTTTTGATATTGCTTGACTAGCCGCTGATTACGGCTGCCAAAAAGCTTCTGTAGAAAACCGGTGGTCATCGGATCGGTGTCTGCGTCGCGGCTTCGGCTGGCTCGCGGTATGCGCTATGCGCATACCGCGCCTGGGTCGGAAAGTCCTCGGCGGCTTAGTCCAAGAGTGAATTCGAATCGGGCATTTTAGCACGCGCCTCCGGCCGCGCTCGTGTCGCAGGCGTGACGGCGCCGGCCTCCGCCAGCCCCGCCCGGCAACCTCCGGCGCGGCGCGGACCGACTTCGCAAGCTGCCCGCGCGGTACAATCGCGGCGTGAGCGCGCATGGGGCGAGCTCACGTCGTCAATCCCAAACATGAGCCGTTTTTCGTCCTTTTCAAGGCCGCCGAAGCCGTTCGATCTGCGCCGTCCGCAACCGCTTGCCGAGGTACTCGGCCGCACGGACGCGTTCGCTGCGCTGCGCGCAGGCGTCGAGCAGATCGCCGCGCTCGAGAAGGATCTGCGCGAGCTGCTACCCGATTATCTGGCGACGAGCGTCGAGCCTGGCTTTATCAAGGAGGGCGTGCTGGCCCTGTTCGCCGCGCACAACGCGCTCGCAGCGCGTCTGCGGCATCTGGAGCCGCGGCTGCTGGCGGATTTGCAGCAGCGCGGCTGGCCCGTGCAGGCGCTGAGGATTCGCGTGCGGCCGCAGGCGCTGAAAGAACCGCCGCCCGTAAAACAGGCGCGCATGACGCCGGCCGGTGCTGCCGCGCTGCAGGCGTTGAGCGAATCGCTCGAGCCTTCGCCGTTGCAGGAGGCGCTCGCGCGCATGGCCGCGCGGCATCGGCGCAATCGCTGAACGCTCGACGAAAAAAACGGCCCCGAGGGGCCGTTTTCATTGCTTGGCTGTTACGCTGGCTTTATGCGAACGCCGTCTGCGTCTCGTACGCGAAGCCGCGCGGGGCCTTCTGCGTGTCGTCGAAAGTGACGATTTCGTATGAGTCTTCGTGCGCGAGCAGCTCACGCAGCAACGCGTTGTTCAGACCGTGGCCCGACTTGTACGCGGTGTACGACGCGAGCAACGGATGGCCGACCACGTACAGGTCGCCGATCGCGTCGAGCATTTTGTGCTTGACGAACTCGTCGTCGTAACGCAAGCCGTCGTTGTTCAGGATGCGATACTCGTCGAGCACGATCGCGTTGTCCATGCTGCCGCCGCGCGCGAGGCCGAGCTCACGCATCATTTCCACTTCATGCGCGAAGCCGAACGTGCGGGCACGCGCGATTTCGCGCACGTACGACGTGTTGGCGAAATCCACTTCCAACGCCTGACCGGTTTTGTCCACGGCCGGGTGACGGAAGTCGATCGTGAATTTGAGCTTGAAACCGAAGTACGGATCGAGGCGCGCGAACTTGTCGCCGTCACGGATTTCGACCGACTTCGTGACCTTGATGAATTTCTTCGGCGCGTTCTGCTCTTCGATACCCGCCGACTGGATCAGGAACACGAACGAACCCGCGCTGCCGTCCATGATCGGGATTTCCTCGGCGGTGACGTCGACGTAAAGATTGTCGATGCCAAGACCGGCGCAGGCGGACATCAGATGCTCGATGGTCGACACGCGCGCGCCGTCTTTCTGCAATACGGAAGCCAGACGCGTATCGCCAATCGCCATCGCCGACGCAGGAATGTCCACCGGCGTTGGCAAATCCACGCGAGAAAACACGATGCCAGTGCCCGGCGCCGCCGGGCGGAGCGTCAGATTGACTTTACGGCCGGAGTGCAGCCCGATGCCGACAGTCTTGACGATCGATTTAATTGTGCGCTGCTTCAACATGGTGGCATTCAGTTCGATTGAAAATCCTAATCAGGATTTTTTATTCCATAGCGCGAATTATACTCCAATCCCCAGACCAGCATCTTTGCGGGGACGTGACAATCTGTTTCGCTGCATTACCCACTGGGCTCAGCGACGGAAAGCGTGACGGGCCGATGCCCCGGAACGGAGGCGTTTCCGGTCATCGGCCCGCGTAACGGCCTGTCACAAAAGCGTCGTAATCACCGTTGCCGTAACGCCACGCGGCATAAGCGCGGGGTCGCGACGAAGGTGCGACGTCAGCAACTAGCTCAACGTGGCGAGAATACTCGCTGCATCGCTGACTTCGAATTTGCCGGCAGCCTCGACGTTCAGCGTCTTGACCACGCCGTCGTCGATCACCATCGCGTAGCGCAGGGAACGGATCCCCATGCCGCGCGCCGACAGATCCTGCTCCAGACCAAGCGCCCGTGTGAAAGCCGCACTACCGTCCGCCATCATGCGCACCTTGCCCGAGGTGTGCTGATCGCGTCCCCACGCGCCCATGACGAACGCGTCGTTGACGGACACGCACCAGATTTCGTCGATGCCGGCAGCGCGCAACTGCTCGGCATGCTCGACATAGCCCGGTACATGTTTGGCCGAACAGGTCGGCGTGAACGCGCCGGGCAATCCGAAGATCACCACGCGCTTGCCCGCCGTCTGCTCGCGCACGTCGAAGCTGTTCGGTCCGATCGTGCAGCCCGCCCGGTCGTCTTCGACGTACTCGAAGAGCGTCGCGTCGGGCAGCTTTTCACCTTCCTTGATCATGCTCAGTCCTTTGCATCGATGCGAAGCACGCTCGCACGTCCTCGTGTCGCAGTGAATTTCGGTTCGGCCCATTCAACTATAAGCCAACGCCGTTCGGCGGCAGTCACTTCGTCCGCTTCGCGAATCCGCAGGGGGCAGTCGCCCCTGCCGCGAATCAGACGATAAGCGACCTGCTTGCCGTTCACCCGCCACGCTCGTGCGTTCGTCCGCCAGCGCTGCGTCTGCGACCCTACTCGCAACGCGGCAACGAAGCCTGCCCGTGCGCTCAGTCCGCCTGCTTGCGCAGGAATGCCGGAATGTCGTACGTATCGACGCCCTTTTCCTGCAGCGCCTGCACGTGCGAGGCCGCTGTGTCGCGCGACGTGCGCCACACTGCCGGCGTATCGAGCGCGCCGTAGTCGGCCGTGCTGGCGTGGCCTGCCGCCGGTGTGTACGCCGCATGCGCCATCGCGCCGATCGGCTGGTTGTCGGTGCCGGTGCGCAGCAGCGTCATCGGTGCAGATTGCTGCTTCTTCGCCGCGCGGCCGAGGCCCGTCGCGACGACCGTCACGCGCAGCGCGTCGCCCATCGCGTCGTCGTACACGGCGCCGAAGATCACCGTGGCGTCTTCCGCGGCATAGCTCTTGATCGTGTTCATCACTTCGCGCGTTTCCGACAGACGCAGCGAACGGCTCGACGTGATGTTGACCAGCACGCCACGCGCGCCCGACAGATCGACGCCTTCCAGCAGCGGGCTCGCGACGGCCTGTTCGGCAGCGAGACGCGCGCGATCGACGCCGGCAACCGTCGCCGTGCCCATCATCGCCTTGCCCTGCTCGCCCATCACGGTCTTCACGTCTTCGAAGTCGACGTTGACGAGACCGTCCACGTTGATGATTTCCGCAATGCCCGCGACCGCGTTGTTCAGAACGTCGTCAGCGCACTGGAAGCACTTGTCCATCTCGGCGTCGTCGCCCATCACCTCGAACAGCTTGTCGTTCAGCACGACGATCAGCGAGTCGACGTGATCCTCCAGTTGCTGCGAACCGGCTTCCGCCACGCGCATACGCTTGCCGCCTTCGAATTCGAACGGCTTGCTGACGACGCCAACCGTCAGAATACCCATTTCCTTCGCGATCTGCGCGACGACCGGTGCCGCGCCCGTGCCGGTGCCACCACCCATACCGGCGGTGATGAACACCATGTGCGCGCCGCGCAGTGCGTCGGCGATACGCTCGCGTGCTTCCTCAGCGGCGGCGCGGCCCATTTCCGGCTTGGCACCCGCGCCCAGACCCGTGTTGCCGAGCTGGATCACCGCGGTGGCGCGCGAACGCGACAGTGCCTGCGCGTCCGTGTTCATCACGATGAAGTCGACGCCTTGCACGCCTTTGTTGATCATGTGCTGAACGGCATTGCCGCCAGCGCCACCGACTCCGACGACCTTGATGATCGTGCCGCTCGTTTCGGTTTCCAGCATCTGGAATTCCATGTTGCCTCCGTCAAGATAAAAAATTACTGCCACTCGGCGTTATCCGGCAGGAGATCGGGCAACCTCCTGTCGCGCACCGGCCGCCGGCACCAGCGCGAATTTCTCGAAACCTGTGGTCAGAAGTTGCCGAGGAACCAGTCCTTCATGCGCGAGAACACCTGCCCCATCGACCCCGACTGCACCGCAACCTTGCGCCCACGCATGCGCTGCGAGCGTCCTTCGACGAGCAGGCCCATCGCCGTCGAATAGCGCGGATTGCGCACGACGTCGGCGAGACCGCCCGCGTACTCCGGCACGCCGATGCGCACCGGCTTCAGGAAAATGTCCTCACCGAGCTCGACCATGCCGATCATCATCGACGCGCCGCCCGTCAGCACGACGCCCGAGCTCAGCAGCTCCTCATAACCGGACTCGCGCACCACTTGCTGCACGAGCGAAAACAGTTCTTCGACGCGCGGCTCGATCACAGCCGCCAATGCCTGGCGCGACAGCGTGCGCGGACCGCGCTCGCCGAGGCCCGGCACTTCGATCATCTCGTCCGGATCGGCGAGCGCCTGCTTGGCGATGCCGTAGTCGACCTTGATGTCCTCGGCATCCGGCGTCGGCGTGCGCAGCGCCATCGCGATGTCGCTCGTGATCTGGTCGCCGGCGATCGGAATCACGGCCGTGTGGCGGATCGCTCCTTCGCTGAAGATCGCGATGTCCGTCGTGCCGCCGCCGATGTCGACCAGCACCACGCCCAGTTCCTTTTCGTCTTCCGTCAGCACCGCGAGCGACGACGCGAGCGGCTGCAGAATCAGATCGTTCACTTCGAGGCCGCAGCGACGCACGCACTTGACGATGTTCTGCGCCGCGCTGACCGCGCCGGTGACGATATGCACCTTCACTTCGAGGCGGATGCCGCTCATGCCGATCGGTTCGCGCACATCCTCCTGACCGTCGATGATGAATTCCTGCGTGAGGATATGCAGCACCTGCTGGTCGGTCGGAATGTTGATCGCCTTCGCGGTTTCGATCACGCGCGCGACGTCGGCCTGCGTGACTTCCTTCTCCTTGATCGCGACCATGCCGCTCGAGTTGAAGCTGCGGATGTGGCTGCCGGCGATCCCGGTGAACACATTCGTGATCTTGCAGTCGGCCATCAGCTCGGCTTCCTCGAGCGCGCGCTGAATCGACTGCACGGTGGCTTCGATATTCACCACCACGCCCTTCTTGAGCCCCTTCGATTCGCTCTGGCCGAGACCGATCACCTCGTAGTGACCCTCGCCCTTCAACTCGGCGACGATGGCCACTACCTTCGACGTTCCGATGTCGAGGGCGACCAGCAGATCTTTATAGTCTTTACTCATAGCGTGCTCAGTGCGTGTGATGTCCGTTTACTTCTTGCCCTTGTCGGGTTCGCTGATGAAGCGCATGCCAGCGGCACGAATCGCGAAACCGTTCGGATAGCGCAAGTCCGCATTCTCGATATCCTTTCCCCAACGTTGCGTCACCGCGCTCCATGCCGCGGTCAGGCGCTTGCTGCGATCGGCCAGCGTGTCCTGATTGCGTTCGCGGCCCAACTCCACCTGCGTGCCGTTCGACAGCTTCACCGTCCACGCGTAGCGCGGCGACAGCGTCACTTCCTCCGGCGTCGCGTTGATCGCCGCGAACCACTTCTGGAAGTCGTGATAACGCGCGACGACTTCCTTCGCCGTACCGTCCGGGCCGTCGAACGACGGCAGGTCTCCGTCGAGCTCGCCCTGGTTCGCGGTGAACAGCTCGCCGTCGACGCTCACCAGCTGATCGCTGCCCCACGTCCCAAGCGGCTTGTACTCCTCCAGCGTGACAGCCAGTGCGTTCGGCCATACGCGCCGTACGCTCGCGTGACGCACCCACGGCATCTGCTCGAACGCCTGCCGTGCGGCGTCGAGATCGACCGTGAAGTAGTTGCCCTTCAGTCGCCCTACCACGCCGGCGCGTACCGTCGGCGAATTGATGTGCTCGGTATCGCCGTCGATCTGGATCTCGCGCAGCGCGAAATTCGGGCGCTGGATCAGCCAGTAACCGCCCGCCGCCAGCAGCACGAGCACCAGCAACGCGTGCAGCGCGTTGCTGGCGAGATTGAGCTGGCGAACGTTGTTCCACATGGTGTCGCTTGCGGTTGCCTTGGTTATTCCTGCAGCGTCAGCGCCAACACGCCGACCACCAGTTCCTGATAGCTGATGCCGACCGCGCGCGCCGCTTTCGGCGGCAGCGAGTGATCGGTCATGCCGGGCGCCGTGTTCACTTCGAGGAAGTACGGCTTGCCTTCGCCGTCGAGCATGAAGTCAGCGCGGCCCCAGTCGGTGCAGCCGAGCACGTCGAACGCGCGGCGCGCGAGCACCTTCAGGCGCGCTTCCTCTTCAGCGCCGAGACCGCACGGAATCAGATACTGCGTGTCGTTGGCGACGTACTTCGCGTGGTAGTCGTAGAACTCGCCGGCGGGCACGATGCGGATCACCGGCAGGTCCAGATTGCCGGCGATGCACGCGGTGTACTCGCCGCCGCCTTCGATGCTCTTCTCGACCACGACGATACGGTCGTACTTCACGGCTTCGATCAACGCGGCCGGCAGCGCGTCCGTGCTCTTCACCTTGATCACGGCGACACTCGAACCTTCGCTCGCGGGCTTCACGAACAGCGGCAGACCGAGCTTCGCGACGATCTCCTTCGCGCGCGCTTCGTAGTCGTCACCGCGCAGCACCGCTTCGAACGGCGGAGTCGGAATGCCGAGCTGCTGCCACACGAGCTTGGTGCGGAACTTGTCGAGACCGAGCGCCGAGCCGAGCACGCCGCTACCGGTGTAACGGATGCCATAGAAATCCAGCGCGCCCTGGATCTGGCCGTTCTCGCCGTAGCCGCCATGCAGCGCGTTGAACGCGCGCACGAAGCCTTCATCCTTCAACGCGGACAGCGGACGCTCGGCGGGATCGAATGGATGCGCGTCGACGCCGGCGTCGCGCAGACCTTGCAACACCAGGCGCCCGGAATTGAGCGACACCTCGCGCTCGGCGGAATTACCGCCGAGCAGCACCGCCACCTTGCCGAATTGTTTAGGGTCGATACTGCTCATCTCACACCTTCAGTTCCTGAGCGAGGCGAACCGGCACACCGCCGATCGAACCCGCGCCCATCGTAATCACCACGTCGCCGTCGCGCACCACCGTGGACAGCGCGTCCGGCACTTCATCCACCGTATCGACAAACACCGGCTCGACCTTGCCCGCGACGCGCAGCGCGCGCGCCAATGCGCGGCCGTCGGCGGCGACGATGGGCGCTTCGCCGGCCGCATAGACTTCGGTCAGCACGAGCGCGTCGACGGTCGACAGCACTTTCACAAAATCCTCGAAGCAATCACGCGTGCGCGTGAAGCGGTGCGGCTGGAACGCCAGCACCAGACGCCGGCCCGGAAATGCGCCGCGCGCCGCCGCCACCGTGGCGGCCATTTCGACCGGGTGGTGACCGTAGTCGTCCACCAGCGTGTAGGAGCCCGCGCCCTGGCCGCCGCTGAGAACCGGCACCTCGCCATAGCGTTGGAAGCGTCGGCCGACGCCGTTGAAATCCGCGAGCGCTCGCTGGATATCGGCATCTCTCACTTCAAGTTCAGTCGCAATTGCAATTGCGGCCAACGCGTTCTGCACGTTGTGCTCGCCCGGCAGATTCAACGTGACGTCGAGCGGCGCCGCGTCTTCGCGCATCACGGTGAAATGCATGCGGCCTTCGCGAGCTTCGACGTTGACCGCGCGCACCTGCGCATCGGCAGCGAAACCGTAGCGGATGATCGGCTTCGACACGAACGGCAGGATCTCCTTCACGTTCGGATCGTCGACGCACAGCACCGCGATGCCGTAGAACGGCAAACGGTGCGTGAATTCGATGAAGGCCTGCTTAAGACGCGCGAAGTCGTGACCATAGGTGTCCATATGATCGGCGTCGATGTTCGTGATGACCTCGATCACCGGGAACAGGTTCAGGAACGACGCGTCCGATTCGTCCGCCTCGGCGACGATGAAGTCGCCGGTGCCGAGGCGCGCATTCGCGCCCGCGCTGATCAGCCGGCCGCCGATCACGAAGGTCGGATCGAGCCCGCCCGCGGCGAGCACGCTCGCGACCAGCGACGTGGTCGTGGTCTTGCCGTGCGTGCCGGCAATCGCGATGCCCTGCTTCAGACGCATCAACTCCGCGAGCATCACCGCGCGCGGCACGATCGGAATGCGGCGATGACGCGCGGCCAGCACTTCCGGGTTGTCGCTGCGCACCGCGGTCGACACCACCACCGCGTTCGCGCCTTCGATGTTCTCCGCCGCGTGCCCGATCGAAATGCGCGCGCCGAGCCCAGCGAGGCGCTCGGTGACCGCGTTGCCCGACAGGTCCGAGCCGCTCACCTGATAGCCGAGATTGACGAGCACTTCGGCGATGCCGCTCATGCCCACGCCGCCGATGCCGACGAAATGAATGTGTTTGACGATGTGTTTCATTGCTTTCCTTCTGGGCTCACGCCCGCCATCGAACCCGCGGCCGCCACCGTCGCGCAGATCTGCGCGACCTGTTCGGTGGCATCCGGTTTCGCGAGCGAGCGCGAACGCTCCGCCATTTCCGCGAGACTTTCCCGCGTCTGGCTGCGCAACCAGTCGGCGAGCTTTTCCGCCGACAGATCGCGTTGTTGCACGACCAGCGCCGCGCCGTTGTCGGCGAGGAACGCTGCATTAGTGGTCTGGTGATCGTCGACCGCGTACGGGAACGGCACGAACAGCGCCGCGACGCCGACCGCCGAGATCTCCGACACGGTCATCGCGCCCGAGCGGCAGATCACCAGATCGGCTGCTTCGTAGGCGCTCGTCATGTCGTCGATGAACGGCACGAGCGAGACATCCGCACCAGCCTGCAAACCAGCCGCCGCGTAGTTCTCGCGCAGCGCGTCGATATGCTTCGCGCCCGCCTGATGCACGATGCGCGGTCTCTCGTTGGAGCCAAGCAGCGCGACGGCGCGCGGCACGACTTCGTTCAACGCCGCGGCGCCGAGACTGCCGCCCACGACGAGCATGTTCAGCGGACCATTACGCTGCGCGTAGCGTGCTTTGGGTGGATTCGCCCGCGCAAGTTCCTCGCGAATCGGATTACCGGTCCATTCGCCGTGCGGCAGCGCATCCGGAAACGCGACCAGCACGCGCTTCGCGAGTTTTGCGAGCACCTTGTTCGCGAGACCCGCGATCGAATTCTGTTCGTGCAGCACGAGCGGCCGGCCGCTCAGCGCGGTCATCAGACCGGCCGGGAACGTGATGTAGCCGCCCATGCCGAGCACGACGTCGGGCTTCACGCGGCGCAGCACGCTCAAACTCTGCGTGCACGCGCGCAGCAGATTCACCGGCAGCATCAGCTTGGTCTTCAGGCCCTTGCCGCGCACGCCGCCGAAGCGCAGGTACTCCATTGGAATGCCGTGCTTCGGTACCAGCGTCGCTTCCATGCCCGCGGGGTTGCCGAGCCATACGACTTTCCAGCCCCACGCCTGCATCAGATGGGCAACCGCGAGCCCCGGGAACACATGTCCCCCAGTGCCGCCGGCCATCACCATCAGCGTGCGTTGTGGCAGAGCCGTCATACCTTGCCCCCGCGCATCAACACCCGGTTCTCATAGTCGACCCGCATCAGCACCGCGATCGCCAGGCAGTTCAACAAAATGCCCGAGCCGCCGTAACTGACGAGCGGCAACGTCAGGCCCTTGGTCGGCAGTAGGCCGAGGTTCACACCCATGTTGATGAAGGTCTGCGCGCCGAACCATATGCCGACGCCCTTCGCGACCAGACCCGCGAACGTGCGATCGAGCGCGAGCGCCTGGCGGCCGATCTCAAACGAACGGCGCACGATCCAGTAGAACATCAGGATCACGACGAGCACGCCGACGAAACCCAGCTCCTCGCCGATCACCGCGAGAATGAAGTCGGTATGCGCTTCCGGCAGATAGTTGAGCTTCTCGACGCTGCCGCCGAGACCGACGCCGAACCACTCGCCGCGCCCGAACGCGATCAGCGAGTGCGTCAACTGATATGCCTTGCCCTGCGCGTAGCGATCGTCCCACGGATCGAGGTACGCGAAGATCCGCTCACGACGCCACGGCGACGCCCACACCAGCAACGTGAACGTGCCCACCGCGGTCGCGACGAGGCCGCCGAACAGCTTGCCGTTCACACCGCCGAGGAACAGCACGCCCATCGCGATCGCCGCGATCACCATGAACGCGCCCATGTCCGGCTCGAGCAGCAGAAGCATGCCGACGAGACCGACCGCGACGGCCATCGGCAGAAAGCCCTTGGCGAAGCTGTGCATGTATTCCTGCTTGCGCACCGTGTAGTTCGCCGCGTAGATCGTCACCGCGAGCTTCATGATTTCGGACGGCTGCATGTTCGTGATGCCGAGCGGAATCCAGCGGCGCGCGCCGTTCACGCCTTTGCCGACGTGCGGAATCAGCACGATCACGAGCGCGACAAGCGAGATCAGGAAGAGCTTCGGTGCGTACTTGTCCCACGTCGAAATCGGAATGCGGAACGACGCGACGCCGACCGCCGCGCCCATCAGCACGAAGATGATCTGGCGCACGAGGAACGCCCAATCGCGATACGACGCGTACTTCGGCGAATCGGGCATCGCGATCGACGCCGAGTACACCATCACGACGCCGAGCCCGAGCAGCGCGACGACGACCCACAGCAGCGAGTGGTCGTAGTCGAGCATGCGCGAGCGCAGCGGCCGCACGCCGTTGACCGCGCTCGCGAGACCGCTGCCGCCGGTGCGGGTGGACGTGCGCGCCGCGGCGCCGTTGCCGCCGGCGGCTTCGCGCGAGCCGAAACGTTCCGACCAGCTCATATCATCGTCCCCCGTTCGGCCGCGATATCTTCGACCGTGCTGCGGAATACCGCCGCGCGGTGTGCATAACCCTTGAACATGTCGAAACTCGCGCACGCAGGCGACAGCAGCACCGCGTCGCCGGGCTGCGCGAGCGCGGTGGCCGCGCGCGTCGCGTCTTCAAGAGTCGCGTGATCGGTCATCGCGACGCCGCAATGTTCGAGCGCCGCGCGAATCTGTGGCGCGTCGCGGCCGATCAGCATCACCGCGCGGCACCAACGCATCACCGGCGCGGCGAGCGGCTCGAACTCCTGACCCTTGCCGTCGCCGCCGGCGATCAGCACGACGCGCTGCGCGAGACCGTCGAGCGCGGCGACCGTCGCGCCGACGTTGGTGCCCTTGCTGTCGTCCACATAGTCGATGCCGTCGATCGACGCGATCAGTTCCACGCGATGCGGCTCGCCGCGATATTCGCGCAGGCCGTGCAAAAGCGGCGCGCCGGGCAGGCCGATCGCGCGTGCGAGCGCGTACGCGGCCAACGCGTTGGCCGCGTTGTGCAGGCCACGGATGCGCAGTGCGTCGGCGGGCATCAGACGCTTCAACGCGATGTCGGGCGTTGCGGCTGCTTCGTTCTTGCGACGGCGCTTCGGCGTCGGTTCGTCGCTCGCGTCGCGATCTTGCGCTTCGACGAGCCACACCATGCCGTTGTCGCGCAAGAGGCCATAGTCGCCGTCGTTCTTCGGCTCGGTCACGCCGAACGTGACGATCTCCGCTTCGCCGCTGGCGGGCGCGAGCGCCATCACGCGCGCGTCGTCGCGGTTCAGCACGCGCACCGTCCGTGTACCGAAGATGCGGCCCTTCGCGGCCGCGTACGCATCGAGTCCGCCGTGCCAGTCCAGATGATCCTGCGTGATGTTGAGCACGGCCGCCGCGTCCGGCGTAAACGTATGCGAGGTCTCCAGCTGGAAGCTCGACAGTTCGAGCACCCACACGTCGGGCAGCGCGGTCTGGTCGATCGCTTCGGAAAGCTTGTCGAGCAGCGACGGGCTGATGTTGCCCGCCACCGCGACCTTCTTGCCCGCGCGTTCGCACAGCAAGCCGGCGAGACTCGTCGTCGTGGTCTTGCCGTTCGTGCCGGTGATCGCGACCACCTTCGGCGCGTAGCCGGACTCGCCGAGCGTGCGCAGCGCCTGCGAGAACAGTTCGAGTTCGCCCCACACGGGGATGCCCTGCTCGCGCGCCGCCGTGATCAGCGGCAGCAGATCGGCGGCCAGCGGCGACAGCCCCGGGCTGATCGCGACCAGCTCGACGCCTGCGAGCAGCACCGGCGAAAACGGACCGCCGACGAAATCGGCATCGACGCCATGCGCTTCGAGCGCGGACAGGTTCGGCGGCACTTCGCGCGTATCGGCCACGCGCAGCCGACAGCCGTGCCTGGCGCACCAGCGCGCCATCGCGAGACCGGATTCACCCAGTCCCAGCACGAGCACCATCGGCTTTTGCCGATCCCGAAACTTCTCGCCGAACATCGCCTGCTTCCTTAAATACTGCTGCTTAACGCAATTTGAGCGTGGACAAACCGAATAGGCACAACATCAACGTGATGATCCAGAAACGCACGACCACCTGCGTTTCCTTCCAGCCCGACAATTCGAAATGGTGATGCAGCGGTGCCATCTTGAAGAACCGCCGCCCTTCGCCGTAACGGCGCTTCGTGTATTTGAACCACGTGACCTGCAACATCACCGACAGCGTTTCCGCGACGAAAATGCCGCCCATGATGAACAGCACGATTTCCTGACGCACGATCACCGCAACGGTGCCGAGCGCGCCGCCGAGCGCGAGCGCGCCGACGTCGCCCATGAACATCTGCGCCGGGTGCGTGTTGAACCAAAGAAACGCGAGACCCGCGCCGCCCATCGCCGAACAGAAGATCAGCAATTCGCCGGCGCCCGGAATATGCGGGAACAGCAGGTATTTCGAGTAGACCGAACTGCCCATCACGTACGCGAACACACCGAGCGACGCGCCGACCAGCACGACCGGCATGATCACGAGGCCGTCGAGGCCGTCGGTCAGATTCACCGCGTTGCTCGCGCCGACGATCACCAGGTACGTCAACACGATGAAGCCCCACACGCCGAGCGGATAAGTGATCGACTTGAAGAACGGCAGCAACAGGTCGGCGCGCGCGGGCAGGCCCATCGACAGACCGCTGCGCACCCACGCCATGAACAGGTCGAACACGCGCACGTTGCTCGCCTCGGACACGCTGAACGCGAGATAAACCGCCGCGAACAGGCCGATCACCGATTGCCAGAAATACTTCTCGCGGGACGACATGCCGCGCGGGTCCTTGTAGACGACCTTGCGGTAATCGTCGACCCAGCCGATCACGCCGAAGCCGAACGTGACGAGCATCACGATCCAGATGAAGCGGTTGGTCAGATCGGCCCACAGCAGCGTGGCCACGGCGATGCCGAGCAGGATCAGCACGCCGCCCATCGTCGGCGTGCCCGATTTGACGAGGTGAGATTGCGGGCCGTCCTTGCGAACGGCCTGGCCGACCTTCATCGCGGTCAGCTTGCGAATGACCGCCGGGCCGCAGACGAGCCCGATCAACAACGCGGTGATGGTCGCCATCACCGCGCGAAACGTCAGATAACTGAACACGCGCAAGAAGCTTGCGTCATTCTGCAGCCATTGCGCCAGCGCCAGTAGCATGCCTGGATCCTTCTATTTCAATGTGCAGCGGGCGTCGTGCCCGCGGCGTTGGGTTGTGGACTCGTAACGGCGTCCACCACGCGCTCCATCTGCATGAAGCGCGAGCCCTTCACGAGAAGCGTTGCGGCGGCGCCGAAGCGGGCCTGCTGCAGTTGCGCGACCAGCGCGCCGACATCGGCGACGTGGTGCGCGCCCGCACCGTATGCGGTGCAGGCGTCGCGCGAGGCGTCGCCGATCGCATACAGCGCGTCGATACCGCGCTGTTTCGCATACGTGCCGATTTCGCGATGAAACGCCGCGCCGTTGTCGCCGACTTCGCCCATGTCGCCCATCACGAGCACACGCGGCGATTCACGTGACGCGAGCACGTCGATCGCGGCGCGCATCGAATCGGGATTCGCGTTGTAGGTGTCGTCGATCACGGTTGCGCCCGCGAGCGTGCCGAGCACAGCCTGCTTGACCTGCAGACGACCCTTCACCGCGCCGAACGATTCGAGGCCGCGCTGGATCGCGTCGAGCGACACACCCGCTGCCAACGCGGCGGAGGCCGCCGCGAGCGCGTTGTGCGCGTTGTGATTGCCAAGCACCTGCAGCGTGACGTCGAGATGGCCTTGCGGCGTGTCGATAGACAAACGCTTGCCGTCGAACCTGCCCTTCACCGCGGCTTCGGTCGTGCGCTCCGCGCTGTTCAACGCGAAATCGATGATGCGACTGCCGGTAGCGGCGACGCGCCAGATGCTCGCGTATGCGTCGTCGGCGGGGAATACCGCCGTGCCTTCCGGCGACAGCGCGTGAATCACGCTCGCGTGTTCGAGCGCGACCGCCTCGACGGTCGCCATGAATTCCTGGTGCTCGCGCTGCGCGTTGTTGACGACGGCAACCGTCGGCTCGGCGAGCTTCGCGAGCTGTTCGGTTTCGCCCGGATGGTTCATGCCGAGTTCGACCACCGCGAGTCGATGCGCGGCATGCAGACGGAAAAGCGTGAGCGGAAGGCCGATGTCGTTGTTGAAATTGCCCGCGGTCGCGAGACGCGCATCCGCGCCGACCGCGGCCGCGAAGATCGAGGCGATCATTTCCTTGACCGTGGTCTTGCCGTTGCTGCCCGTGACCGCGACGAGCGGCAGGTCGAACTGACGACGCCAGCCGCGCGCGAGCGCGCCGAGCGCTTCGCGCGTATCGGCGACGCGGATCGCGGGCACGCTCCAGCTATCCGGCGTGCGCGCGACGAGCACCGCCGCGACGTTGCGCTCGGCGACTTGCGGCAGGAAGTCGTGCGCGTCGAAACGGTCGCCCTTGATCGCGATGAATAGATCGCCGGGACCGGCGCTGCGGCTGTCGGTCGACACGCGCTCGAAGCGCACGCTGTCGTCGCCGGTGACGCTCGCGCCGGGGATCTGCGCGGCGGCTGCACGTAGCGAGAACATGTTCATTCGCCACCTCCGCGTGTTTGTGTGGCCCGCGCGGCGAGCGCGAGGCGAGCGTGGTCCTGATCGGAGAAAGCGCGTTTCTTGCCCATGATTTCCTGTGTCGCTTCGTGCCCCTTGCCGGCCAGCACGATCACGTCTTCGCGCGCGGCGCCGCGGATCGCCTGCAGGATCGCGCTCGCGCGGTCCTCGATGCGGCGCGCCTTCGACGTATCCTGCATGCCCGCGGAAATTTGCTCGATGATCGCGAGCGGGTCTTCGCTGCGCGGGTTGTCGCTCGTCACGACGACGTTGTCCGCGAGCCGCTCGGCGATCGCGCCCATCAGCGGACGCTTGGTCGCATCGCGGTCGCCGCCGCAGCCGAACATGCAGACGAGTTCGCCGCCGCGCGCGGTCGCGATCGGCCGCAGTGCTTCGAGCGTTTTTTCGAGCGCGTCGGGTGTATGCGCGTAATCGATCACGACGAGCGGCTCGTCGTTTTGCAGTCGGCCGCCCAGACGCTGCATGCGGCCGTTCACCGGTTCGAGCTTCGCGAGTTCGGCGAGCGCCGCGTCGAACGGCACGTCGGCGGCGAGCAGCACGCCGAGCACCGCAAGCAGATTGCCGACGTTGAAGAGGCCGAGCGTTTGCACTTCGACTTCGGCGTTGCCCCAGTCCGAGGTGCTCAGATGAAACGCGGTGCCGGTCGCGGTGGCACGCACGTTCGATGCAGTGAGCCACGCGTCGGATTGCGGCGTGCCGTTAGCGTCGGCGTCGCCATGCTCGCCCTCGATGCCATACGCGATCGTGCGCGCGTGACTACGCGTGCTCGCGAGCAAACGTCGGCCGGCGGCATCGTCGCGATTGATCACGGCCGCGCGCAGCTCGGGCCACGCGAACAGACGCGCCTTGGCGGCTTCATAGGCCTCGAACGTGCCGTGATAGTCGAGATGGTCCTGCGTCAGGTTCGTGAACACCGCGATGTCGAAAGCGGTGCCGTTCACGCGCCCCTGGTGCAGCGCATGCGACGACACTTCCATCGCCACCGCCTGCGCGCCCGCGTCGCGCAATTGCGCGAGGCTGCGTTGCAATTGCGGTGCGTCGGGCGTCGTGAAGCCGGTGTGCACGAGTTGGCCGACGAGCCCAGTGCCGAGCGTGCCGACGATCGCACAGCGCGTGCCGCGCGCGGACAGCGCCGCGGCGACCCACTGGCTGCACGAGGTCTTGCCGTTCGTGCCGGTGATGCCGACCGCGAGCATCGCGTCGCTCGGATCGCGATACCACGCGCTCGCGATCGTGCCGGCGAGTTCGTTCAACGCCGGCACCGCGTGGACGACCGACGCATCGAGCGTGCCGCTGAAGCCTTCGGGTTGCACCAGCACGGCGGACGCGCCGCGCTCGATTGCCGCGTCGATGAAGCCGCGGCTGTCCGCGCCGTCGACCGCGTAAGCGAAGAACGCGTCGCCGGCCGCGAGCGAGCGCGTATCCGCGTGGAGATGCGCGCCTGGCTGCATGTGGGCGTGCAGCCAGGCGAGGGCGTCGGCGATCTGCCGGTGCGCTGGATGTTGCTCGCGCAGCGCGCTCATCGCTCGACTCCTGGATGATTTTTCGGGTTGGCGGAAATAGTCATCTTCTTCACGCCGGGGCTCGTCGACAGCTTCTTCGCCTCGGACGGCGTGGCCGGCGCGCCGGGCGCGGGCGGCGCCGAATCGTCGGACACGACCATCTGCTTGACGGGCATGTCGGGCGGCACGTTCAGCGCGCGCAGCGTATCCCCGGCGATGCCCGAAAACACCGGGCCCGACACCTGGCCGCCGAAGTGGCTACCGGCCGTCGGCTCGTCGACCGACACCGCGACGACGATGCGCGGATTCGGCATCGGCGCCATGCCGACGAACGAGGCACGATATTTGGAGTGGTCGTAGCCGTGCGGACCGTGCTTGTACGCGGTACCGCTCTTGCCGCCGACGCGATAGCCGGGCACCGCCGCATCCGGCGACGTGCCTTGCGGCGACACCACGGTTTCGAGCATCGCGCGCACTTCACGCGCGGTGGTCGGCGAGAAGATCTGCGGACCGGTGGCCGGCTGGTCGCCCGGCGTATGGAAAATCGTCACCGGCATGATTTCGCCGTCGTGCGCGATCGCGGTGTACGCGCGGCCGAGCTGGAACAGCGACACCGACAGGCCGTAGCCGTACGACATCGTCGCCTGCTCGATGCGGCGCCAGCTCTTCCACGGGCGCAGACGGCCCGCCGCCGCGCCCGGGAAACCGACCTTCGGCGCCTGGCCGAGACCGATGCTCGTGTACATGTTCCACATCTCTTCGGGCCGCAGCTGCATCGCGATTTTGGTCGCGCCGATGTTGCTCGACTTCTGGATCACGCCGCCGACCGTCAGCACGCCGAAGCCGCTGTCGTCGGTAATCGGCGCGCCGTCGAGTACGAAGTGGCCGTTGCCCGTATCTACCAGTGTAGTCGGCGTCACCCGGTGCAGATCGAGCGCGAGCGACACCGTGAAAGGCTTCATGATCGAACCCGGCTCGAACGTGTCGGTCAGGATGCGGTTGCGCAGCTGGTCGCCAGTCAGGCGCGAGCGGTCGTTCGGGTTGTAGGTCGGATAATTGACGAGCGCGAGCACTTCGCCGGTGCGCACGTCGATCACCATCGCTGCGCCGGCCTTCGCCTTGAATTTCTCGACTGCCGCTTTCAGGTTCGTATAGGCGATGTACTGGATCTTGCTGTCGATCGACAGATCGACGTCCTTGCCGTTGTGCGGCACGACCTGTTCGTCGACGTCCTCGATGATGTGGCCCATCCGGTCCTTGATCACGCGACGGCTGCCCGACATGCCCGCGAGCAGCTTCTGGTCGCCGAGCTCGACGCCTTCCTGGCCCTCGTCTTCGACGTTCGTGAAGCCGATCAGGTGAGCGGTGATCTCGCCTTCCGGATAGAAGCGCTTGTACTCGTCGCGCGAGTAAATGCCGGGGATGTCGAGCGCCGCGACTTTTTCTGCGACGTCGACCGGCACCTGGCGCTTCACGTAGACAAAGGTCTTGTCTTCCGACAGCTTCGAGCGCAATTCCTTCGTGGTCATGCCGAGCAGTTTGCCGAGCGCGTCGAGCTTGTCCGCGCCGAGGTCGTCGGGCACCGATTCGGGAATCGCCCAGATTGCACGCACCGGCAGGCTCGTGGCGAGCACGAGGCCGTTGCGGTCGAGAATCTTGCCGCGCGTGGCCGGCATGTCGATGCGGCGCTGATAGCGGATCTCGCCCTGCTTCAGATAGAACGCGTTGCCCGGGCCCTGAATCCAGAACGCGCGCGCAGCGAGTGCGACGAACGCCATGAACAGCAGGAACACGACGAGCTTCGAGCGCCACATCGGCAGGCGCACCGACAGAATCGGGTTGGCCGAAAACGCAACGCTCTTGTGGGCCGACGATTTTTTCATCGCGTTGCTCCGCGACGCGTCGCGACCGGCGCCGAGGCCGGCGCGGAAGTCGGAATGGGTGCGTCGATCGCCGTCGCGGCACCCGGGGCGAGCGTCAGGTACTGGGTGCGGCCCGTGATGACCGATTGCATCTTCAGCGAGGCGGTGGCGAGTTGCTCGATGCGCGACGTTTTGGACAGCGCGCTCTGCTGATATTGAAGCTGCGAATAGTCCTGCTGCAGCTGCCGCTCCTGCGACTGCGCGCGCTGCAGTTGGATAAAGATCTGGCGCTGCTGATTGGTCGCGTTGACGACCGACAAGGCGCAGCCCATCACGATGATCAGCAGGAAAATATTGAGGCGGTTCATGGCGCGATCCGCTCCGCCACGCGCATCACGGCAGAGCGGGCGCGCGGGTTGTCGGCGACTTCAGCGTCGCTCGCGAAGACGCGGCCGATGATCTTGAGCGGAGGGCTCGGCAGGTCGACCGCGCGGATCGGCAGGCGGCGGTCGACCGCCGGCGCGCTTGCGTGCGCCTGCATGAATCGCTTGACGATACGGTCCTCGAGCGAATGAAAGCTGATGACCACCAGCCGCCCCCCTTGTTCCAACAACGACAACGCTGCTTCTAGAACGACTTGCAGCTCCGCAAGCTCTTGATTGACGTGAATCCGTATAGCCTGAAAGGTGCGGGTTGCCGGGTCCTTGCCCTTCTCACGGGTTTTGACGACGTTAGCCACGATTTGGGCAAGCTCGCCCGTGCTGACGAGAGGCCCAAGACGGTCGGACTCTGCCCGGCGAGCAACAAGCGCCTTTGCAATCTGAAAAGCAAACCGTTCTTCCCCATAATCTCGTATCACCTCCGTCAATTCCTGCACCGTGGCCCGCGCGAGCCAGTCAGCGGCGGACTCGCCGCGCGTCGGGTCCATCCGCATGTCGAGCGGGCCGTCGGCGCGGAAGCTGAAGCCCCGCTCCGGATCGTCGACTTGCGGCGACGACACGCCCAGATCCAGCAACACCCCCGACACACGCCCTACCCCGCGCTCCGCCATCGCGGCGCGCAGTGAAGCAAAACTCTCGTGGACGATGGCAAAGCGCGGATCGGCGATCTTCTGCGCCGTCGCGATCGCGAGCGGATCTTTATCGAACGCGATCAGCCGCCCTGCTTCACCGAGCCGTTCCAGCACGAGGCGGCTATGGCCGCCACGGCCGAACGTGCCATCCACATACGTGCCGTCGGCGCGCGTGACCAGCGCATCGACCGCTTCGTTCAACAGCACCGTGCGATGCTGCAATTCGTTTCCCATCGCAGAAGCCATATAAATGAGCCGCGATCAGAACGTGAAATCTTTCAACGCGTCGGGCATGCCCTCGGCGATCGCCGCCTGTTCCTTCGCGGCGTAGATCTGTGCATCCCACAACTCGAAATGGCGGCCCATGCCGAGCAAGGTCACTTCTTTCTCCAGCGAGCCAGCCGCTCGCAACTCAGGCGACACGAGCACACGGCCTGCGCCGTCCATATCCACATCCATTGCATTGCCGAGAAATATGCGTTTCCACCAGGCGGCGTTCATGGGCAGCTTGTCGACCTTGTCACGGAAGATTTCCCATTCGGGGCGCGGAAAGAGCAACAGGCAGCCGTCCGGGTGCTTGGTGATAGTCACCCGGCCCTCTGCCTGTGTTTGCAGCGCATCCCGATAACGAGAGGGAATCGACATCCGCCCTTTCGCATCGAGCGTCAGCGCCGACGCCCCTTGGAACACTTCGCTCTCCCCTATTGCGACGCTGTTTGCGCCGCTCGCCCGATCCGTGAAAATCTACCCGAAAGTGGTGCCGCGAACACACAAAAATACACTTTCTCACACTGTCTCCCACTTTAGAGTAACGCTAAACATGGGTCAAGGGAGCGGCCCGCTTTTTGAGCGGATTTTGTTTGCTAGAACAAGGACTTAGGGCGACTCCTTCACGTCCCGCATAAAAACGGAAAACCGTTATAAATGAATGGGCTACTGCAACTTGTGAAGGTGATACGTGAAAAGTGCGAGGAAACAGCGCGAATTGAAAGAGATCGTTAAGGGATTCTGAAAGAAACAAGGCGGCGTCGCCCGGACGGACGACGAACGGGGCGCGCGGCGCCGTCTCGCTTGCGAAAATGCATTCAGCGATGGTTGAGGCGATGCGTGCGGTGCTCCGGTTAGCGAAGCGAGGCGGGTGAAACGCTCATATGTAATAGGCGGTGCGCGTCATCACCTTCGACATCGCACGCATCAACGCGCGTGCAGGAAACGGCAACTCGATGCCGCCCGCGTCCATCGCGGCCTTGCCGTGCCGCGCTTCATCGACGCGCATCTGCTCGACGATCGCGCGCGATTCATGATCCGCGGCGGGGAGCTGATCGAGATGACTGTCGAGATGCTGCTCGACCTGGCGCTCCGTTTCGGCCATGAAGCCAAGGCTTACGCGATCGCCGAGACGCCCTGCGGCAAGTCCGATCGCGAGCGCGCCGGTGTACCACAGCGGATTGAGCAGACTCGGACGCGAGTCGAGCGCCTCGAGGCGTTTAGCGGTCCACGCCAGATGATCTTCCTCTTCCGACGCGGCGTGGTCGAACATGGCGCGCAATGACGGCGAGTCAGTGGCGAGTTTCTGCGCCTGGTAAAGCGCCTGCGCGCACACTTCGCCGACGTGGTTCACACGCATCAAACCCGCCGCATGCACGCGCTCCGCGGGCGAGAGTTCGGGAGCTTCGGCCGTCGCCGCGGAAACCTGCGGAAGCGGCAGCGGACGGCTCATCCGCGAGACTCCCGTCAGTGAGCGTAAACCCCGATCAAACTCGCCAATCAACTCGTCCAGCAACATAAAGCGCTCCCTGATTCGATAACCGCCGCATCGTTCCGGAAAGTCCGTGCGACAAGGCCTCGCGACGCGAAACCCGCGGCCCGACAGGCACCCATCCGCATGAAATGGGCGGTTAATTTCGGATTCTAGACCATGTTGCGTAAACGAAACAGCGGCCTTCCGGAGCGACTCCTTTTTCTTTGTTCCATGTATGCCTTTTGTTACATTACGTGGCAACTTCTCGCGAAGTTGGATAGCAAGGCCCTCAGCACTAACTAAATATTTCGCCTTGTACAAAAGATTCGTATTCCTTGGAGATCATTCGATGAAAAAGTCGCTTCTCGCTCTCGCAGCATTGGGCGCATTCGCAGGCGTCGCTCATGCGCAGAGCAGCGTGACCCTGTACGGCATCGTTGACGTTGGTATCAACATGAACACCAACTCGGGCGGTAAGCATCTGTACAACATGTCCAGCGGCGTCCTGCAAGGCTCGCGTTTCGGCCTGCGTGGCACGGAAGACCTGGGCGGCGGTCTGAAGGCCCTGTTCGTGTTGGAAAACGGCTTTGACACGACGAATGGCAAGCTCGGTCAAGGCGGCCTGATGTTCGGTCGTCAGGCATATGTCGGTCTGTCGAGCAACTTCGGCACGGTCACGCTGGGTCGTCAGTACGACTCCGTCGTCGACTACGTGGGTCCGTTCGAATCGGGTGATCAGTGGGGCGGCTACATCGCCGCTCACCCGGGCGATATCGACAACTTCAACAACGCGTATCGCACCAACAACACGGTCAAGTTCACCAGCAAAAACTACAACGGCCTGACGTTCGGCGGCACGTATAGCTTCGGTGGCGTCGCCGGTGACTTCACGCACAACCAGATCTGGTCGTTGGGTGGTGGCTATAACAACGGTCCGCTGCAGTTGGGCGTGGGTTATTTGAACGCACGTACGCCGGCAGCGTCGGGCGGTCTGTTCAACAACGGCGGCACGATCGCAGCGAACACGCCAGGCGCCGGTTTCTCGACCGCGAGCCCGGCGGGTTTTGCGGTATCGAGCCCGGTGTACGCCGGCTTCTCGTCGGCCAACACGTACCAGGTCGTCGGCGCGGGCGGTGCATACACGTTCGGCGCGGCAACCATCGGCCTGACGTATTCGAACATCCAGTTCGGCAACCTCGGCAAGACGTTCGCGTCGCCGTTCGCTGGCCAGAAGGCAACGTTCAACAACGGCGAAATCAACTTCAAGTATCAGTTGACCCCGGCACTGCTGGTCGGCGCAGCGTATGACTACACGCGCGGCACGCAGATCGAAGGCAACTCGCGTGCTCAATACCACCAAGGCGCGCTGGGCGTGGACTACTTCCTGTCCAAGCGTACCGACGTGTACCTGGTCGGCGTGTACCAGCACGCTTTGGGCGACACGGTCAACGCAACGGGTCAGGTGGTCGCAGCAACGGCAGGCATCAACGGCCTGACCGGTTCGACGACCAACAACCAGTTCACGGCTCGCGTCGGGATCCGCCACAAGTTCTAATAAGTCGTAAAAAACGCAGTTTGTCTCAAAGGCGCCTTCGGGCGCCTTTTTTGATGCGCGGATTTTGTACGGGCAACAAAAAGCCCGGCGCACTTTCGTGCGCCGGGCTTTTGTTCTTGGGTCGCTTAAGCCCTGCCGTCGCGCAACTCGCGGCGCAGGATCTTGCCGACATTGCTCTTCGGCAACTCGGTGCGGAATTCGACGACCTTCGGCCGCTTGTAGCCGGTCAATTGCGTTTTGCAGTATGCGAAGATCTGTTCGTCAGTCAACGACGGATCCTTTTTCACGACGAACAGCTTCACTGCCTCGCCGGAATGCTGATCCGGTACCCCCACCGCCGCGACTTCGAACACGCCCGGCAGCTTTGCGACGACGTCCTCGACTTCATTCGGATACACGTTGAAGCCGGACACCAGAATCATGTCCTTCTTGCGATCGACGATCTTCACAAAGCCGTCCGCGCCCATGACGCCGACGTCGCCCGATTTGAAGAAGCCGTCCGCCGTCATCACCTTGGCGGTTTCGTCGGGCCTGTTCCAGTAGCCCGCCATCACCTGCGGGCCGCGGATGCAGATCTCGCCGGATTGGCCGGGCGATACTTCGCTGCCTTCGTCGTCGCGGATCGAGACTTCGGTCGACGGCAGTGGCAGGCCGATCGTGCCGTTGTATTCGGTGGCGGTGACGGGATTGCAGGTCACGCACGGCGACGTTTCCGACAGCCCGTAGCCCTCGACGATCGGCGTGCGCGTCAGCTCGAACCAGCGCTTCGCGACCGCCTCCTGCACCGCCATGCCGCCGCCGTTCGCGGTCAGCAGCTTCGAGAAGTCGAGCTTGTGAAAGTCGGGGCTGTTCAACATCGCGTTGTAGAGCGTGTTGACCGCGGGAATCGTCGTGATCGCATACCCCTCGAGCGACTTGATCATGCCCGGGATATCGCGCGGATTCGGAATCAGCACGCCGAGACCGCCGGTGCGGATCGTCAGCAGCCCGCATACGGTCAGCGCGAACACGTGATACAGCGGCAACGCGACGACCGTAATGAACTGGTCGATATCCGTGCGGTTCGCGCGCGCCGGATTGAGCCAGACCTCCGACTGCAGCACGTTCGCGATCAGGTTCCGGTGCAGCAGCGTCGCGCCCTTGGCCACGCCGGTGGTGCCGCCCGTGTATTGCAGGAACGCGATATCGTCGGGCCCCTGCTGGACCGGCTTGAACGTCAGACGTGCGCCCTCCGAGACCGCGTCGTTGAACTTGACGTGCCCAGCGAGGCTCCACGCCGGCACCATCTTCTTGACCTTGCGCACGACGAAGTTCACGAGCGGGCCTTTGATGCCCATCAGGTCGCCCATCGCCGCGACGACCACATGTTTGATCGGCGTATTGCGCACGATTGCCTGCAAGGTCCCCGCGAAATTCTCGAGCAGGATGATCGCCTCGGTGCCGCTGTCCTTCAGTTGGTGCTCGAGTTCGCGCGGCGTGTACAGCGGATTCACATTCACGACCACATAGCCCGCGCGCAGAACCGCGGCGAGCGCGACTGGATACTGCAGCACGTTCGGCATCATGATCGCGACACGCGAGCCGCGCGTGAGTCCTTTCGACTGCAGCCACGCTGCAAGATCGCGCGAAAGCTGGTCGAGTTCACCGTAGCTGATCTGCTTGCCCATGCACACGAACGCCGGCTTTGCGCGGTGTTCGCGAAAGGCTTCCTCGAGCAACTCGGCCACCGACGAATAGCGTGTCGGGTCGATCTCTGCTGGAACGCCGGGCGGATAAGATTTCAGCCAGATTTTCTCCATGCAGCGTCTCCTGAATTATTTTCGAATGATCGTGCTAAAAACGCATCGTAGCATGGGCATATTGCGGCCAATGGCCAAAGCGACGAGGTTAGACGGCAGCCTCGAACTTGCGAGGCTGGGCGTCAGTTTCAATGTGCGGCGCGGCTTTCAGGCCCGCTCGACTTCGACGAGACAGTCGTAAAACGTCGCCGAACCGCCGAGATCGGTGAGTGCCTGGCTCGTCAACTGGTTCGCGTTGCGACCGTCCGGCGCGAGCTTCTTCCACCAGATCGACAACCCAACGACCAGGCCTTCGCGCGCCCGGTCGGTCACGCGGGCACGCGCTTGCATCGAGCCGCGGTCGTTGAAGATGCGCACCTGATCACCGTCGCCGATGCCGCGCGCGTGCGCGTCGGCAGGGTGGATGTCCAGGTGCGGTTCGCCTTCCGTCGCACGCAGACTCTCGATGTTCACGAAGGTGCTGTTGAGGAAGTTGCGCGCGGGCGGTGAAATCATCGCGAGCGGATATCGGGCCGCCAGTTCGGGCGCGCCGTCGGCCGATTCGTAGGGTGGCAGGTAGTCAGGCAGCGGGTCGAGGCCCTGTTGTGCAAGGCGCTCGCTGTGGAACTCGCACTTGCCGGATGGCGTGCGAAAACCGCCGTCGGCAAATGGCGCGTCAGGCAGATTGAGACGGGCCCAGCCGGCTTGCTTCAGCATCGGCCAGTCGACACCGTCCAGCGTCTTGTCGTCCCAGCGAAATGCAGCTTGCGCGACGGCTTCGTCGCTGTCGAAGAGCGCCGGTTCGGTCATGCCCATGCGGCGCGCGAGGCTGCGGAAGATCTCGGTATTCGGCCGTGCGTCGCCGAACGGCGCGATGGCGGGCAGGTTGACCATCACGTGCGTATGGCCGTATGACTTGTGCACGTCGAGATGCTCGAGCTGCGTCGTGGCAGGCAACAGCAGGTCGGCGTAATCCGCGGTGTCGGTCTGGAAATGCTCGAGCACGATCGTGAACAGATCCTCGCGCGCAAAACCCGCCGCGACGCGTTCGGAGTCCGGTGCGACCGCGACCGGATTCGAGTTGTAGACCACGATCGCTTCGACCTTGGGGCCGAACGTCGCGTCGCCCGGATGCAGCAACGCGTCGCCGATTGCATTCATATTGATCACGCGGCTCGGCTTCGACGGCCAACCCGGCATCAGGTCGGGACGCTGCAACGCGTGCGAGTCGACCGGTGCCCAACCGCTCGACGACAACAGCGCCCCGCCCGCACGCTCGCGCCATGCGCCGGTCAGCGACGGCAGACACGCGATTGCGCGCACCGCATTGCCCCCGCCACGCACCCGCTGCAGACCGTAATTCAAGCGGATCGCGGCTTTCTTCGTGCTGGCGTAAAGTCGCGCAAGGTCGGCGATTTCCTCTTCTTCGACGCCACAGATTTCACTAACCCGAGACAATGGATAGCTGAGCGCACGCACCTTCAAGTCGGCGAAGCCGAGCGTGTGCGCCGCGATGTACTCGTGGTCGAGCAGATTCTCGGTAATCAGGACGTTCATGATGCCGAGCGCGAGAGCCCCGTCTGTGCCTGGCTTCAGCGCAATATGCTGATGGCATTTCTCCGCGGTCAGCGAGCGATACGGATCGATTGCGATCAACCGGGCGCCGCGACGCTTGGCCTCCTGCGCGCGCGTCCACAAATGCAGATTCGATGCAATCGGATTTGCTCCCCAGATCAGGATCACCTCGCTCTCGGCAAAAAACTCGGTGTGCATACCGATGCCGGCGCCGTACGTGTATTTGAGGCCGGCAGCGCCGGCCGCCGCGCAAATCGTGCGATCCAGCTGCGAGGCGCCGAGCTTGTGGAAAAAGCGTTGCGCGATGCTATCGCCCTGCACCAAGCCCATCGTGCCCGCGTAGCTGTAAGGCAGAATCGCTTCCGGCGCGCGATGGGCAATCTCGCCGAGGCGGCTTGCGGCAAGGTCGAACGCTTCGTCCCAGCCGATTGGCTCGAAACGGCCCTCGCCCTTGCGGCCGACACGCTTCATGGGCGTCGTCAACCGGTTCGGATGGTATACACGCTCCTCGTAACGACTGACCTTCGTGCACAGCACGCCCTGAGTCGGCGGATGGTCGGGATCGCCGGCGACCTTGATCGCCCGTCCATTGTCGACGGTCACGCGCATCGCGCAGGTGTCGGGGCAATCGTGCGGGCACACGGCGCGCACGAATTCGGTCGGGGCGTTCATCGGCAATGTGTCCTGGCGAGCAGTAAGCGGTCGGGCAAAGTGGAATTTTATTACGTCTATAGGCCGCCGACCTCGGTGGCGCCACCAAGAATGCCTTCGGCGTAGAATGAATTATCCGCAGTGCCCGGGCCGACGTGGTCCGCGGCGATCTCAAGCTCGTCAAGCACAAACGCATAATCACTCAATCATGAAACTCATCCCCGAAATTCAGGCCGCTCGCGGCGAAATTCAGACCCTTCGACGAACCATCCATGCCCACCCGGAGCTGCGCTACGAAGAGACGGCGACTGCTGATCTCGTCGCGCGTTCGCTCGAGTCCTGGGGCATCGAGACTCACCGTGGTTTCGGCAAGACGGGCGTGGTCGGCGTATTGAAGCGAGGTAATGGCTCGCGTGCGATTGGCCTGCGAGCCGACATGGACGCGCTGCCGATCCAGGAGCTCAACAGCTTCGATCATCGTTCGACGAACGACGGCAAGATGCATGCGTGCGGGCACGACGGACATACGGCGATGCTGCTCGGTGCCGCGCACTACCTGGCCAAACACGGTGATTTCGACGGCACGATCGTGTTCATTTTCCAGCCGGCTGAAGAAGGCGGCGCCGGCGCGAAGGCTATGATGGACGACGGCTTGTTTAACAAATTCCCCGTGAACGCCGTGTTTGGCATTCACAACTGGCCGGGCATGCCGGCGGGCCACTTCGGCGTGACCGAAGGTCCGATCATGGCGTCGAGCAATGAATTTCGCATCGAAATCAAGGGTGTCGGCTCGCATGCAGCGCTACCGCACAATGGCCGTGATCCGGTCTTTGCGGCGGTGCAAATTGCCAACGGGCTGCAAAGCATCATCACGCGAAACAAAAAGCCGCTCGATACTGCGGTATTGTCGATAACGCAGATACATGCGGGCGATGCAGTCAATGTGGTACCGGACGACGCTTGGATCGCGGGGACCGTTCGGACCTTCACTACAGAAACGCTCGACCTGATCGAGTCACGCATGCGCAAGATCGCGCACAGTACAGCCGAAGCATACGATTGCTCCGTTCAGATCCAATTCCACCGGAACTATCCCCCGACGATCAACAGCAGCGAGGAAGCGCGTTTTGCGGCGTCGGTCATGAAAGAGGTCGTTGGCGCGGAGAATGTCGATGAAGCAGTTGAACCGACCATGGGTGCCGAGGATTTTTCGTTCATGCTGCTGGCGAAACCGGGTTGCTATGCGTTTTTGGGCAACGGCGATGGCGGCCACCGCGAAGCTGGCCACGGTGCGGGCCCTTGTATGCTGCACAACGCGAGTTATGACTTTAACGACGAGTTGTTGGCGGTGGGATCGACGTATTGGGTCCGACTGGCGCAGAAGTTTCTGGCGCAAGGGAAGTAGAGAGTTGAAAAGCGTTGAGGCGGGCGGCGGTGTCGCTTGCTTCAATGCTGTTTTGAGGTTGACCCGGTTCGACGGATAGATCTGCAGTTGAGTTTAATGCGGTGTGGCACCTCCCGATAAGGTTGAATCGCGGGTTGTCCACGGCCGGGCGGCGGGTCGCCTGTCACGACCACGACGCTGCCTGGCGGTGGACAACCCGCGCGGCGATAAGCTTTGACCTTGCGCATGCAGGTTTTCGAACTCGAGCGGCGAACAGTAGCCGATGCTGCTGTGCAGGCGGCGTATGTTGTACCAGCTCTCCAGAAACGAGAACAGACTGTAGATTGTCAATTACGATGGCCGCCCGTGTTGCCTCACGGGATGATGTTACTCCCGGGTAATTGTCACTGTCCGAATGTTTTGCGATGACGGCGGAGGTGTCAGAAATCTTGTGTGCTGAGGTCGGTTAGAAAATCTCAGCTCATGGCGGCGGTGAATCGCTCGCCGAACAGAATGGCGAACTGATTGACCGCCTGCCGCCAGGTGATAGGCGGCATCTTCCAATCCTTTTCGATGTTGCGCAAGGCCAGATACAGCAGCTTGCTGGCGGCTTCGTCGCTGGGGAAGTGGCCGCGGTTCTTGACGATCTTGCGCAACTGCATGTGCATGCTCTCGATGGCGTTGGTCGTATAGATGATTCGACGCACTTCGGGCGGATAGGCAAAGAAGGGGATCACCTGTTCCCATTGGCGTTGCCACATCGCCGCGACGGTGGGGAATTTGCGGCCCCACTCGCTTTGCGCGAAGGCGTCGAGCGCCGCCGCAGCGGCTTCAGCCGTGGCGGCCTGATAGATCGGTTTGAGCGCGGATGCCAGCGGCTTGCGGTCCTTCCAACTCGCCAGATTCAGCGAATTGCGGATCAAATGCACGATGCAGGTCTGGATCTGGGCGGCCGGATAGACCGCCTCGATTGCCTCCGGAAAGCCGCGCAGGCCGTCGACGACCGCGATCAGAACGTCATGCAAGCCGCGGTTCTTCAGTTCGTTAAAGACCTTCAGCCAGAACTTGGCGCCTTCCGTTTGCTCGATCCACAAGCCCAGCACTTCCTTGCGGCCGTCGGCGCGGATGCCCAGCGCCAGATACACCGCCTTGTTCCTGAGCGTGCCTTCGTCGCGAATCTTCAGCCTCAGGGCATCGAAATACACGATCGGGTACATCGCCTCGAGCGGGCGTTGCTGCCATTGCTCAACTTCAGCCAGCACTTCATCGGTGACGGTGGAAATCAGGTCGGGCGAGACTTGCAGCCCGTACAACTCCAGCAAATGGCCCTGGATCTCGCGCACGCTCATGCCGCGCGCGTACATGCTGATGACGTGGTCGTCGAATCCCGGCAGCCGACGTTGATACTTGCCAATCAGTTGCGGCTCGAACGTCGCCTGACGGTCACGCGGAATATCGAGGTGCAGCTCGCCATTGGGCGTGATGACCGTCTTCGAACTGGTGCCGTTACGGTGGTTGCCGCTCTTGCCTTGCCCGCCCTCGGTTTCCAGGTGATGCGTCAGTTCGGCCGCCAGCATGCGCTCGGCCAGTTGCTTCTTCAGTTGCCCGGCCAGGCCCGATTCGCCGAGGATCGACCCGGCATCCTTGTTCTGCACCTGCGCCAGCAGTTGATCGATCAGCTCATCGGGAAACAGCTTCGGCGCCTTCAGGTTCTTGCTTTTCTTGATCACTGTTGTGTCGGTCATAGGACGTTATTTCCGTTATCGTCTCATGACCTCGACACACTAAATTTCTGACAGGCTCATGACGGCTGGCGCTGCGTAGCGGCGCCAGCCGTCATCGCGTCGGCATCGCCGAGTATCCGCGTCACCAGTTCTCTGGCGCGATTCGATCGCCATACCTTCACGCGGCGCTGCAAGGTGCGCAACTGCGCGTCGGAATACATGTTGGGAGCCATCGAAGTGAGACGCTCATGGAGCTTTTGCGCGGTAATGCCGGGCTCCGCTTCGAGCCACTGCTGTATCTTCGGCCAAGTATGCTCGAACGGATCTTCCCGGGTACGCCAGTCATGGGGGACGCGCGCTTTTCGACGATGCGTCGGCCGGACCTCTCCGGCCTGCCACGCCGTTCCAAGACTCGCCAGGAAATCCGCGAGTGGAACTTGACCGGATGTTCTTGTCTCCGGCGGCGCCGCTCCGGAAGCACTGCATTCGGCGACACGCTGCTGGGCGTCGCGCATTCGACGTAAGAGATCCAGTGGGTCGAGCGCTCTGAACTGGGCACGCAGTCTGCGTTTGGTTGCCTCCGACACCGAAGCAGAGCGCAGCACGCGCTCGAGCGGCGTCAAGGGCGCCTCATAGCGCTTCGTCACCCTCGCGCCGTGACGGGTCTTCGATTTCAGCTCGAATGACGGCTGGAAGAAGTTGATGTACAGCCGCGACACCTCGTAGAGGGATGCAAGGTTGCCGTGGCTTCGAGGCCGCGTAGCCTGCCATAGCCAACGAGGCGACGCACAATGGCGCCATTCTTTTGCTCGACCCACGCCTGATCGTTTTTCTTGTAGGCACGTGAGCGCGTCAGTTCGATACCCGTTGCCTTGCAGAAGTCAAGCATGGCCGCGTTCATGAAGGCAGTATCGTTATCGCAATCCAGACCACGTAGCGGAAACGGCAACGCACGGCTAACACGCTCGATGTGCTCGAGAACGAACGCCCCGCTGCGATACGGCATGGTCAGGCATTCGGTCCAGCCGGTCGCGATATCTGTCATCACGAAGCTGTGCACGAAGTCGCCGTCGATCTTGGTGCCACCACAATGCTCGACGAAATCGACCTCGAGATAGCCGGGCAACGGATCGTTCCAGTCAGAGAACGTGCGGATCGGCACCGCACGGCGAATTGCATTGCCGATTCCTCCGGCGCGCCGGCGCTGGCCGGAGAAGGCCTGTTCGCGCACGTCGCGCAGCAGCCGGTCAATGGTAGCGGCGCTGATCTGCTTAAGCCGTTGGCCCACGTCCTTCGATAGCGACAGGTGACCATGCCGTGTCATCGAGTCGATCAGCGTCGGGATGAGCGCCTCCAACCGCTTGTCGCAGATCCTGTCGGCGGCCTCCCACAGCGTGATCAGCGCCGCACGCACTTCGTCGCCATAGCGTCGCTGCGGCCCTGGCTTCGCCCTTTGCGGCTGCGGATCCCGACACAGCACCCGGATCGCATGCTTGCGGTGATAGCCCGTCAATTGAATGAATTCGTCCAGGATCTGGCGTTTCTCCGTCCGGTCAGAACGTCGATACCGCTCGCCAACCGCCTCAGTCAATTCCCGTCGTGTTGTCATGCTGAGCCGCCTCGTCATAAGTCGTCCCCGCCAGCATTCTGACGGGTAACAAATTACATGAGGCAACAGGTACCGCTTGGTAGCAAAAATCTTGAGTCAATGCGCCGGCCAAGGTAATTGTCGTTCTCTAGCGCACCATCGTCACAACGGAATTCGAAGCCGTCCGAGCACCAGCGCGCATTGCTTCGCTCCACCGCGACCTTGCCGTCGTGCCGGCGTGCGGACTGGGCATGACAAGGCCGGCGCTCGAGTAGCAGGCCGTAGGTACGCATGACCCGATAAACCCGTTTTGCATTAACGCGAGGTTGGGCCTGCGCGTCCCGGCTTCGCCGCAGCAGCGCCCACACACGCCGGTAGCCGTAGGTGGGCAGCTCGGCAACCAGCCCCCGAAGCTCGGTGACCAGCGGCATGTCGTCCAGGGCTGGCGTCTTGCGCTGGTCGACCCACTCGGCGGGGCGCTTCGATTTGACCGCAAGATTAGAGCGCGACACACCCAGGACTTCACAGACCGTCTTCATCGGTCGTCCCCCGGCAGCAATGGTGAGCGCGCAATCAATTTTTTTGCCCGGCCGTACTCCACTGCTTCGCGGAGGATTTCCACTTCCATGGTCTTCTTGCCCAGCAGCCGCTGGAGTTCGCGAATCTGCTTCGTCGCTTCGACCAGGTCGGAGGCTGGCACCACCTGTTCGCCGGCACTCACGGCTGACAGGCTGCCATCCTGATACAGCTTGCGCCAGGCGAACACCTGGTTCGCATTCACCTGATGGCGACGGGCTACCCCGGAAACGCTCGCTCCGGGTTCGAAGGTCTCACGCACTATCGCGAGTTTCTCCTCGACAGAGCGGCGCCGGCGCTGTTCCGGCTGGGTCAGAACCTCAACGGGTTCTACATGGGAGCTAGGCTTAAACATAGGCGGAAGACTACCTTAAAGTTTAAGCGTTACCTCGTGTCCGGTTTTCGACGGGGCCGTTCCAGGGGCCGCTCCGCCAGCTCGCTCCCGGGCCTTCACCGGGCGCTTACCTTACAATCATCGTAAGCACCTCACGACGACCGTCGTAGACGGCGGCGAGAACCGACATCAAAGTGGTGCCCATCATTTTCGATTTGATGGACATCACTGTGACAGAGTCGGAAGCCAGGCCGGGTAGCCGCAAGGGACGCCCGAATTATGATCGCGAGTTTCGACGCCGGCTTGCGGCCGCGGCATGTGAGCCTGGTGCGTCGGTCGCGAAGCTGGCGCGGGACAATGGCATCAATGCAAACATGCTGTTTGCCTGGCGGCGTCGCTATCGCGAGCAATTGCAGGCGGAAACGACGTGCCTGATTCCAGTGGCGGTGGTTCATGAGACGCCGCCGCAGCGCGTGGCGATGCCCCCAGATGCAAGGGACGTCTGCAACCGGACTGCACGAGCCGGGACGATCGAGATCCGGTTCGGTGACGTGGTAGTCAAGGTCAACGGCGTTGTCGACGCCGACACGCTACGCGTCGTCCTGGGGAGCGTGCGATCGTGATCTCTCTACCCACGGGTACACGCGTCTGGCTGGTGGCAGGCGTCACCGACATGCGCTGCGGGTTCCAGGGGCTGGCGGCAAAGGTGCAGACGGCGCTCGAGGACAATCCGCTGGGTGGCAACGTGTTCATCTTCCGGGGCCGGCGCGGCGATCTCGTGAAGGTCATGTGGGCGACCGAAGACGGGCTCTGGCTTCTTGCGAAGCGGCTTGAGCGTGGTCGCTTCGTCTGGCCACACGCCGATGGCGGCAAGGTCCATCTGACGGCGGCGCAACTGTCGATGTTGCTCGAAGGCATCGATTGGCGGCAGCCGCGTCGTACGGCTGCGCTGTCGATGTTGTAAACCGCGAGGAAGGCTCGTAAACTGCGCCACATGTCGAACGGCGCTGAACTTCCTGACGATGTTGCAACCCTGCGGGCCTTGCTGGTCGAGGCGCGTGCCCAGCTTGCCGAACGCGATCTGGAGATCGGGCAGCTCAAGGCGCAGATCGACAGGCTCAAGCGCATGCAGTTCGGACGCAAGTCCGAGCAGTTGGACCGGGAGGTCGCGCGGCTCGAAACCGCGCTCGAGGACTTGACCGGTGAGCGTGGTGTCGCTGATGTGCGACGCGCCCACGAATCAGGCGCGAGCACGCCTGTGGGCGACGCATCGCCGAAAGAAGCGCTGCCGCCGCATCTGCCACGCGAAGAACGCGTACTCGACGCCGACGCGACCTGCCCGAAGTGCGGCAGCGCCATGCAGCCGCTCGGAGAAGACGTGTCCGAGCAGCTCGCCCGCGTCGCGGCAATGTTCAAGGTGATCCGCACGATCCGGCGCAAGACGGTCTGTCCGTGCGGCCACCACTTCTCGCAGCCGTCCATGCCCGGCCTGCCGATCACGCGCAGCATTGCCCATCCGAGCCTGCTGGCCGACATCCTCGTCTCGAAGTACGCTGACCACGCGCCGTTGTACCGGCAGTCGCAGATTGCCGCGCGCGACGGCGTGAAGCTGGATCCGGCCAGCATGGGACGCTGGGTCGGCCAGTGCGAGGCCCTTTGCGTGCCGCTGACCGAGGCGCTGCGCCGCTACACGGTGGCACCGTCGAAGCTGCACGCGGATGACACGCCGATCCCGGTGCTCGAGCCGGGCAGGAAGAAGACAAGGACCGGGCGACTGTGGGTGTATGTGCGCGATGACACCCGTTCGGGCTCGACCGAACCGGCCGCGGTGTGGTTTGCTTACTCGCCCGACCGCAAAGGCATCCACCCCCAGACCCATCTCGCTGGATTCGAGGGCATCCTGCAGGCCGACGCCTACAGTGGCTTCAACGAACTGTACGAGAGCGGCAAGATCCGTGAAGCTGCATGCTGGGACCACGCGAGACGGTACCTCTACGACGTGCATGCCCGAACGCCTACCGAGGCGACCCGAGAGGTGCTCGAACTGATCGGTGGACTTTACGGCATCGAGGCGGACATCCGTGGCAAACCCGCTGCTGAACGGCTGTGCCTGCGGCAGGAGAAAAGCGTGCCGCTGCTCGCGACCATCAGGACGTGGATGACGGACAAGCTCGCAACGCTGTCGAAGAAATCCGAACTGGCCAAAGCGATCCGTTACTCGCTCAACCAGTGGGACGCGCTCGCGCTGTACTGCGAAGAGGGTCGTGCTGAGATCAGCAACGCCCTGGCCGAAAACGCGCTGCGCTGTGTGAGTCTGGGCCGCAAGAACTTCCTGTTCGCCGGCTCCGACAGCGGAGGCGAGCGGGCAGCCGCGATGTACGGTCTGATCGGCACATGCAAGCTCAACGGGATCAACCCGCGCGCCTACCTCGAATACGTCCTGACCCATATCGCTGACCATCCCATTAACCGCATCGACGAACTGTTGCCCCGGAACGTGGCCACGAAGCTGCCTCGGCAGTCTGGCCCATCGGCGTCTGCTGACACGTAACCCGATTCCCGATCATGCCTCACGCGGGCGCCGCGTTGCGGACGGCCGTCGCGAGGTGCTTACCAATCATCTCTGTCGATGTTGCTGTTGATTTGGGCCGCGTAAACGCAAAAACCCCACCGCGGCGGGTGGGGTTTCTGACGTGGGGGGAGCCTGACGATTACCTACTTTCACACGGGCAATCCGCACTATCATCGGCGTGGAGTCGTTTCACGGTCCTGTTCGGGATGGGAAGGGGTGGGACCGACTCGCTATGGTCATCAGGCATGACGGGTTGCTGCGTCGCAGGGGTTGGAGTCAACCGGTTGCGCCACAGCCAATCGGGAAGAAGCGTAAAGGATTCGTGTGGGGGGTTGTGTTGTTTCTGGCACAACACTGAATCCCAACCGTGCGTTTCTGTTAGCTCCCGCGGGAGTTCACACCAATCCCCTTCGGGGATCGGACCCGCGCAAGTGCTGAAGCACTAACGCGGGTCGAGACACACCTGTTATAGGATCAAGCCTTACGGGCAATTAGTATCAGTTAGCTCAGTACATTACTGTACGTGCACACCTGACCTATCAACGTCCTGGTCTTGAACGACCCTTCAAGGGGCTCGAAGCCCCGGGGATATCTCATCTTAAGGCGAGTTTCCCGCTTAGATGCTTTCAGCGGTTATCTCTTCCGAACATAGCTACCCGGCGATGCCACTGGCGTGACAACCGGTACACCAGAGGTTCGTCCACTCCGGTCCTCTCGTACTAGGAGCAGCCCCCTTCAAATATCCAGCGCCCACGGCAGATAGGGACCAAACTGTCTCACGACGTTTTAAACCCAGCTCACGTACCTCTTTAAATGGCGAACAGCCATACCCTTGGGACCGGCTACAGCCCCAGGATGAGATGAGCCGACATCGAGGTGCCAAACACCGCCGTCGATATGAACTCTTGGGCGGTATCAGCCTGTTATCCCCAGAGTACCTTTTATCCGTTGAGCGATGGCCCTTCCATACAGAACCACCGGATCACTATGACCTGCTTTCGCACCTGTTCGACTTGTCAGTCTCACAGTCAAGCACGCTTATGCCATTGCACTATCAGCACGATTTCCGACCGTACCTAGCGTACCTTCGTACTCCTCCGTTACACTTTGGGAGGAGACCGCCCCAGTCAAACTGCCTACCATGCACGGTCCCCGACCCGGATCACGGGCCAAGGTTAGAACCTCAAACAGATCAGGGTGGTATTTCAAGGACGGCTCCACGCAGACTGGCGTCCACGCTTCATAGCCTCCCACCTATCCTACACAGACCGGTTCAAAGTCCAATGCAAAGCTACAGTAAAGGTTCATGGGGTCTTTCCGTCTAGCCGCGGGGAGATTGCATCATCACAAACACTTCAACTTCGCTGAGTCTCGGGAGGAGACAGTGTGGCCATCGTTACGCCATTCGTGCAGGTCGGAACTTACCCGACAAGGAATTTCGCTACCTTAGGACCGTTATAGTTACGGCCGCCGTTTACCGGGACTTCAATCAGGAGCTTGCACCCCATCATTTAATCTTCCGGCACCGGGCAGGCGTCACACCCTATACGTCCACTTTCGTGTTTGCAGAGTGCTGTGTTTTTATTAAACAGTCGCAGCCACCAGTTTATTGCAACCCCTTCACCCTTCTGGCGCAGGCCAGTCAGGCTACCAGGGCGTACCTTATCCCGAAGTTACGGTACCAATTTGCCGAGTTCCTTCTCCCGAGTTCTCTCAAGCGCCTTAGAATACTCATCTCGCCCACCTGTGTCGGTTTGCGGTACGGTCACTGTGAAACTGAAGCTTAGAGGCTTTTCCTGGAACCCCTTCCAGTTGCTTCGCCACCGAAGTGGCTCGCCTCGCACCCTTGAATTACGCGCCCGGATTTGCCAAAGCGCCTTCTCCAATGCAAGGACCGGGACTTCCAACACCCGGACAACCTTCCGCGATCCGTCCCCCCATCGCATTTCACAATGGTGCAGAAATATTAATCTGCTTCCCATCAGCTACGCATTTCTGCCTCGCCTTAGGGGCCGACTCACCCTACGCCGATGAACGTTGCGTAGGAAACCTTGGGCTTACGGCGAGGGGGCCTTTCACCCCCTTTATCGCTACTCATGTCAGCATTCGCACTTCCGATACCTCCAGCACACTTTCCAGTGCACCTTCGCAGGCTTACGGAACGCTCTCCTACCATGCACATTACTGTGCATCCGCAGCTTCGGTATATGGCTTAGCCCCGTTACATCTTCCGCGCAGGACGACTCGATCAGTGAGCTATTACGCTTTCTTTAAAGGGTGGCTGCTTCTAAGCCAACCTCCTGACTGTTTTAGCCTTCCCACTTCGTTTCCCACTTAGCCATATTTGGGGACCTTAGCTGGCGGTCTGGGTTGTTTCCCTCTTGACACCGGACGTTAGCACCCGATGTCTGTCTCCCGTGATTGCACTCTTCGGTATTCGGAGTTTGCTATGGCGTAGTAATCCGCAATGGACCCCACAACCATGACAGTGCTCTACCCCCGAAGGTGATACACGAGGCACTACCTAAATAGTTTTCGGAGAGAACCAGCTATTTCCAGGTTTGTTTAGCCTTTCACCCCTATCCACAGCTCATCCCCTAACTTTTCAACGTTAGTGGGTTCGGTCCTCCAGCACGTGTTACCGTGCCTTCAACCTGGCCATGGATAGATCACCTGGTTTCGGGTCTACACCCAGCGACTGGACGCCCTGTTCGGACTCGCTTTCGCTACGCCTGCCCTAATCGGTTAAGCTCGCCACTGAATGTAAGTCGCTGACCCATTATACAAAAGGTACGCCGTCACCCCTTCGCAGAGGCTCCGACTGTTTGTATGCATGCGGTTTCAGGATCTGTTTCACTCCCCTCCCGGGGTTCTTTTCGCCTTTCCCTCACGGTACTGGTTCACTATCGGTCGATCACGAGTATTTAGCCTTGGAGGATGGTCCCCCCATCTTCAGACAGGATTTCACGTGTCCCGCCCTACTTCTCGTACACCCAGTTCTTCCATGCTGTTTTCGTCTACAGGGCTATCACCTGCTATGGCCGCACTTTCCAGAGCGTTCGACTAACAATACAGATAACGTGTACCGGCTGATCCCATTTCGCTCGCCACTACTCTGGGAATCTCGGTTGATTTCTTTTCCTGCGGTTACTTAGATGTTTCAGTTCACCGCGTTCGCCTCACGCAGCCTATGGATTCAGCTGCGGATACTCCATTAGGAGTGGGTTTCCCCATTCGGACATCTCCGGATCAATGCTCGTTTGCCAGCTCCCCGGAGCTTTTCGCAGGCTACCGCGTCCTTCATCGCCTGTGATCGCCAAGGCATCCACCACATGCACTTGTTCGCTTGACCCTATAACGGGTGTGTCTCTGGGTCGACCCACGTGAGCGCTTGAGCGCTTACGTGGGTCCCATCCCCGGAGGGGACAGACGCACTCGCTACAGGTTGAGTATTCGTGTTGCGCCGTATTCCAAAGCGATCTCTCGATCACCTTTAAAATACATCGATACAATCACAACCCTGATTCACCTACTCACACACCCATCTCCAGGCATGCTTTCGTGAATCTCTTTACTACTTCTTCCTGATTGTTAAAGAACGACAGCCGGTATGAAGCCTCTGCCTCATACCGCCCTGACTGGCTCAATCGCCAATGCGCAACGCTCTGCCTGCAGGCAGAACACTGCGCATTGAGGATTGGTGGAGGATGACGGGATCGAACCGACGACCCCCTGCTTGCAAAGCAGGTGCTCTCCCAGCTGAGCTAATCCCCCTGTCCCACAGCCATTCCAGCGGCCCCAGCCCTTCAGCTCACCCGACACGACACTGGTGGGTCTGGATGGATTCGAACCATCGACCCCCGCCTTATCAAGACGGTGCTCTAACCGGCTGAGCTACAGACCCCTGATGTCTGTCTGCGTTGCTGCCATTAACCACAGCCGATAAGCGTGAGCACTTGAGTGCAATGAATGCATAGCTCTGGAAAGGAGGTGATCCAGCCGCACCTTCCGATACGGCTACCTTGTTACGACTTCACCCCAGTCATGAATCCTACCGTGGTGACCGTCCTCCTTGCGGTTAGACTAGCCACTTCTGGTAAAACCCACTCCCATGGTGTGACGGGCGGTGTGTACAAGACCCGGGAACGTATTCACCGCGGCATGCTGATCCGCGATTACTAGCGATTCCAGCTTCACGCACCCGAGTTGCAGAGTGCGATCCGGACTACGATCGGTTTTCTGGGATTGGCTCCACCTCGCGGCTTGGCAACCCTCTGTTCCGACCATTGTATGACGTGTGAAGCCCTACCCATAAGGGCCATGAGGACTTGACGTCATCCCCACCTTCCTCCGGTTTGTCACCGGCAGTCTCCCTGGAGTGCTCTTGCGTAGCAACTAGGGACAAGGGTTGCGCTCGTTGCGGGACTTAACCCAACATCTCACGACACGAGCTGACGACAGCCATGCAGCACCTGTGTTATGGCTCCCTTTCGGGCACTCCCGCCTCTCGGCAGGATTCCATACATGTCAAGGGTAGGTAAGGTTTTTCGCGTTGCATCGAATTAATCCACATCATCCACCGCTTGTGCGGGTCCCCGTCAATTCCTTTGAGTTTTAATCTTGCGACCGTACTCCCCAGGCGGTCAACTTCACGCGTTAGCTACGTTACCAAGCCAATGAAGGCCCGACAACCAGTTGACATCGTTTAGGGCGTGGACTACCAGGGTATCTAATCCTGTTTGCTCCCCACGCTTTCGTGCATGAGCGTCAGTATTGGCCCAGGGGGCTGCCTTCGCCATCGGTGTTCCTCCACATCTCTACGCATTTCACTGCTACACGTGGAATTCCACCCCCCTCTGCCATACTCCAGCGCTGCAGTCACCAATGCAGTTCCCAGGTTAAGCCCGGGGATTTCACATCGGTCTTACAGCACCGCCTGCGCACGCTTTACGCCCAGTAATTCCGATTAACGCTCGCACCCTACGTATTACCGCGGCTGCTGGCACGTAGTTAGCCGGTGCTTATTCTTCCGGTACCGTCATCCCTCACGGATATTAGCCACGAGGTTTTCTTTCCGGACAAAAGTGCTTTACAACCCGAAGGCCTTCTTCACACACGCGGCATTGCTGGATCAGGCTTGCGCCCATTGTCCAAAATTCCCCACTGCTGCCTCCCGTAGGAGTCTGGGCCGTGTCTCAGTCCCAGTGTGGCTGGTCGTCCTCTCAGACCAGCTACAGATCGTCGGCTTGGTAGGCCTTTACCCCACCAACTACCTAATCTGCCATCGGCCGCCCCTTGAGCGCGAGGTCCCGAAAGATCCCCCGCTTTCCTCTCCCGAGCGTATGCGGTATTAATCCGGCTTTCGCCGGGCTATCCCCCACTCCAGGACACGTTCCGATGTATTACTCACCCGTTCGCCACTCGCCACCAGACCGGAGTCCGTGCTGCCGTTCGACTTGCATGTGTAAGGCATGCCGCCAGCGTTCAATCTGAGCCAGGATCAAACTCTTCAGTTCAAACCTGTTACTGTTTTCGGGCTCTCTCGAACCCGGTCGCTCACTCAACGTACTGACGATGATCAGTCCGTCTTCCGACAGACAAACCTTCCTCTAATACTGTGTGAGGCTGCTGATACTTCTGCCTGGCAGCAGACTCCGGAGAATCCGCCGCCGCATTCCGCATCAAGCGCCCACACTTATCGGCTGTTAGTTTTTAAAGATCGGTCCGCCAAACCCGCCGCGCCTGAACCACTCCTGCCCGGCACTGCTTCGTTTGCGTCGCTGCGTCTGCAGCAGAGAAACGGGATTATGGAGAACTTCCGCCGGATCGTCAACAGGTTTTATCACCCGCTTAACCTGCCCACCCCGCTGAAACCCTCGCCATCAAAGGCTTCCCGCTTCTCCGCACCCCGGCGTCCGGAGCACGAAAGAGCGGAATTCTAGTCGCCGACATCGGGACTTGCAAGCGATATTTTGACAAGCGTATTAACGGTGCTTGAAAACCGGTTTGCGCTTCTCCACGAACGCGGCCATGCCCTCTTTCTGGTCTTCGGTGGCGAAGAGTGAATGGAACAGGCGGCGCTCGAAATGCACGCCCTCCGCGAGCGTCGTTTCATAGGCTCGGTTGACCGACTCCTTGACCATCAGCACCGCCGGTAGCGGGAATTCCGCAATGGTGGCGGCCGCGCCGACCGCTTCGTCAAGCAGCGATGCCGCCGGGATCACGCGCGAAACCAGTCCGGCGCGCTCCGCTTCGGCGGCATCCATGAAACGAGCGGTCAAACAGAGGTCCATCGCCTTCGCTTTTGACACCGCCCGCGGCAAGCGCTGGGTGCCACCCGCACCCGGCATGATCCCGAGCTTGATTTCCGGTTGACCGAACTTCGCCGTGTCGGCGGCGAAAATGATGTCGCACATCATCGCCAGTTCGCAGCCGCCGCCGAGCGCGAAGCCCGCCACCGCGGCAACGATCGGCTTACGGATCGAGCGAACCGTTTCCCAGTTGCGCGTGATGTAGTCGCCCTTGTAGACATCCATATAGGAGTACGACGCCATCATCCCGATGTCCGCGCCGGCCGCGAACGCTTTCTCGCTGCCCGTCACGACGATTGCGCCAATCGACTCGTCGCCGTCGAACTCGCGCAACGCAGCGCCTAGTTCGTCCATCAGCGCGTCATTCAGTGCATTCAGAGCCTTCGGACGGTTGAGCGTAATCAGTCCGACCCGTCCCCGCGTCTCAACCAGAATGTTTTCGTAAGCCATGCCGCCTCCATAAGGGTTAATCGCACGCGAAAAACGCTTCGCGCATCGTCCATAGTGATGCTACCATTCACCAACCAACCGGTCGGTCAATTATTCGACAGATATTTCCCCAACGTACAGCCGAGCCTCTTTGCCATGACACATCCGCTATTCACCAAGCACGAAGACACGCTGCACCAAGCGCTCGCCGCGCTCGAAACGCGCGGCTACTGGAGCCCGTTCGTCGAGATGCCCAGTCCGAAAGTGTACGGGGAAACAGCCAACGCGGACGGCGAAGCCGCGTTCAAGGCGCTTCTAGACAAAACGTTCGACCTGGACCAACCCTCGACGGAAGAGACCGTCGGCGCAGAGGCTTCGCCGTTCGGCTTCCAGCTCGGCGTGCGTTACCCGAAAGCCGACCCGAGCGCGCTCATCGCCGCATCTGCCGCGGCGCAACGCGATTGGCGCGCGGCCGGCCCGCAGGCATGGATCGGCGTGAGCCTCGAAATCCTCGCGCGCCTGAATCGCGCCAGCTTCGAGCTCGGCTACAGCGTGATGCACACGACCGGTCAGGCGTTCATGATGGCCTTCCAGGCGGGGGGCCCACACGCGCAGGATCGCGCGCTCGAAGCGGTCGCGTATGCCTGGGATCAGCTGCGCCGTATCCCCGCCGACGCGCACTGGGAAAAGCCGCAAGGCAAAAACCCGCCGCTCGCGATGCACAAGCGCTACACCGTCGTGCCGCGCGGCATCGGCCTCGTGCTCGGCTGCTGCACATTCCCGACGTGGAACGGCTATCCGGGCCTGTTCGCCGATCTGGCCACCGGCAACACGGTGATCGTCAAGCCGCATCCTGGCGCGATCCTGCCGCTCGCACTGACCGTGCGCATCGCGCGTGACGTGTTGCGCGAAGCGGGCTTCGATCCGAACGTCGTCACGCTGCTGGCCACCGCCCCGAACGACGGCGCTCTCGTCCAGCAACTGGTCCAGCGCCCCGAGATCAAACTGATCGACTTCACGGGCAGCACCCAGAACGGCACCTGGCTCGAGCGCAACGCGCACCAGGCGCAGGTCTACACCGAAAAAGCTGGCGTCAACCAGATCGTCATCGACTCGGTCGACGACATCAAGGCGGCCGCGCGCAACATCGCGTTCTCGCTGGCGCTGTACTCGGGCCAGATGTGCACCGCGCCGCAAAATATCTACGTGCCGCGAGACGGTATTCGCACCGCGGAAGGCACGCTCAGCTTTGACGATGTCTCCCAGGCGCTTGCCGGCGCGGTGCAAAAGCTCGTCGCCGATCCGGCCCGCGCCGTCGAACTGCTCGGCGCGATCCAGAACGAAGGCGTCGTGCAGCGCATCGACGAAGCCGCCGGGCTCGGTCGCGTTCTCGTCGCGAGCCAGACGCTCGAACATCCATCCTTTCCGGGCGCTCGCGTGCGCACCCCGCTCGTATTGCAACTCGACGCCTCGACCGACCACGTCCAGTTCACGAGAGAATGGTTCGGGCCGATCTCGTTCGTCATCGCGACGGACTCGACCGCGCAGTCGCTCGACCTCGCGGGCAACATCGCCACCGAGCACGGCGCGCTAACGCTGGCGGTCTACAGCACGGACGACGCCGTGCTCGACGCCGCGCACGAAGCGTCGATTCGCGGCGGCGTCGCACTGTCGATCAACCTGACCGGGGGCGTTTTCGTCAACCAGTCGGCGGCTTTTTCGGACTTTCATGGCACCGGCGCCAACCCGGCCGCCAATGCCGCGCTAGCCGATGCCGCTTTCGTCGCCAACCGCTTCCGTGTCGTTCAAAGCCGCGTTCATGTTGAACCGAAAGCGGCGCCCGCGGTAGCTGGCTGAACGGCATAAGAAGGCTTCAGCACAACGCACGACTTCGTCCTATGCCGTTCGGCGGATGGACCGAGTCGCGCGCTCTGACTAACATCAGACATCGGATCGGCATCACGCGCCGACGCTAGTCGAGCGACCGTGCCCATCGGCCAAAGAGAGTTTGAGGAGACACCCCATGTCATATGAAGCGATCCGGCTGGACATCGACTCATCGAGCCACGTCGCCACCATCACGCTGAGCCGCCCGGACAAGCTCAACAGCTTCACGCGCGCGATGCATCAGGAACTCGGCGCGGCGCTCGACCAGGTCGAAAAGTCCGGCGCCCGGGCGCTCGTGCTCACCGGTGCGGGACGCGGCTTCTGCGCCGGCCAGGATCTCGCCGACCTCGATTTCACGCCCGGCGCGATGACCGACCTCGGCGCGGTGATCGATGAATACTTCAATCCGTTGATCCGCCGTCTGCAAGCGTTACCGTTTTCGGTGATCGCGGCGGTCAACGGCACGGCCGCCGGCGCGGGCGCCAATCTCGCGTTGGCCTGCGACCTGGTGCTCGCAGCTCGCTCCGCGAGTTTCATCCAAGCGTTCGTGAAGATCGGCCTCGTGCCGGATTCGGGCGGGACGTGGTTCCTGCCGCAACGCGTTGGCATGGCACGCGCGCTCGGCCTCGCGATCACCGGCGACAAGCTCAGCGCCGACAAAGCCGAGAGCTGGGGCTTGATCTGGCAAGCGCTCGACGACGCCGAACTGGCTCCGGCCGCGGCAAAACTCGCGGCCCAGCTTGCCCAGCAACCGACGCGCGCGATCGCCGCGATCAAGCAGGCGATGCGTGCCAGCACGACGCAAACGCTCGACCAGCAGCTCGATCTCGAGCGTGATCTGCAGCGCCAACTAGGCGCCTCGCACGATTACGCGGAAGGCGTGCAGTCATTTATCGAAAAGCGCGCGCCGCGCTTCGAGGGGCGTTGAGATGTCCACGCAAACCACCCGCCCCGACCAGATGACTGCCGACGAACTCGCCCGCGCGACAGCCGCCGCGATGTACGAAAACGACGCCTGCAGTCGCGCGCTCGGGATCGATATTCTCGAAGTGCGCCCCGGCTATGCGCGGCTGCGCATGGCGGTGCGCGACGATTTCCTGAACGGCCATCAGATCTGCCACGGCGGCCTGATCTTCACGCTCGCCGATTCGACCTTCGCCTTCGCCTGTAACACCTACAACATCAATACGGTTGCCGCCGGCTGCTCGATCGAATACCTCCGGCCGGTCTACGGCGGCGACGTGCTGAGCGCCGAAGCGGTCGAGCAGACATCGAGCGGGCGCACTGGCATCTACGATATTCGCGTCACGAATCGCGCCGGCGAGACCGTCGCGATGTTTCGCGGCAAGTCGGCACAAATCAAGGGCAACCTGATTCCCACCGGCGACTGACATTGAGCGGCGGCAAGCCAGAGCCGCCCTCGCGGACAACTGTCTGCGTGGCTCTCTGACGCCAACGCGTTACATATCAGACTCAGATACTGAGGCAGCAAGGAGACACTCGATGAGCACCGCTCTTCCGCTCGATCCGATCGAGACCGCCAGCCGCGACGAGCTCGCCGCGCTCCAACTTGAACGGCTCAAATGGTCGCTCGCCCATGCGTATGAAAATTCGCCGGTGTACCGGCGCAAGTTCGACGAAGCCGGTGTTCATCCGGGCGATGTCAAGTCGGTCGCGGACCTCGCGCGCTTTCCGTTCACGACGAAGAAGGATTTGCGCGACAACTATCCATTCGGCATGTTCGCGGTGCCGCAGGAGCAGATTTCGCGAATCCATGCATCGTCTGGGACGACCGGCAAGCCGACCGTCGTCGGCTATACGGCGCGCGACATCGACACGTGGGCGAATCTCGTCGCCCGTTCGGTACGCGCCGCCGGCGCGAAACGCGGCGACAAGGTGCACGTGAGCTACGGCTACGGCCTCTTCACGGGCGGCCTCGGCGCGCATTACGGCGCCGAGCGCGCGGGGCTCACCGTGATTCCGTTCGGCGGTGGCCAGACCGAAAAGCAGGTGCAGCTGATCCAGGACTTCCGGCCGGACATCATCATGGTGACGCCGAGCTACATGCTGTCGATCGCCGACGAACTCGAGCGCCAGGGTATCGACCCGGCTAGCTGCTCATTGCGCATCGGCATCTTCGGCGCTGAGCCCTGGACCAACGACATGCGCGAGGCGATCGAAAAACGCATGGGCATCGACGCGGTCGACATCTACGGTCTCTCCGAAGTGATGGGCCCGGGCGTCGCCTCGGAGTGCGTTGAGACCAAAGACGGCCCGACGATCTGGGAAGACCATTTCTATCCCGAGATCATCGACCCCGAAACGGGCGAGGTGCTGCCCGATGGCGAATTCGGCGAACTCGTGTTCACGTCGCTGACGAAAGAAGCGCTGCCGATCATCCGCTACCGCACGCGCGATCTCACGCGCCTGCTGCCGGGCAGCGCCCGCACGATGCGGCGTATGGAAAAAATCACGGGTCGCTCGGACGACATGATGATCGTCCGTGGCGTCAATGTGTTCCCGACGCAGATCGAAGAACTACTGCTCAAGCAGCACGCGCTGGCGCCGCACTATCAGATCGTACTGACGAAGGAAGGGCCGCTCGACGTGTTGACGCTGAATGTCGAACCGTGCCCCGAAAGCGCGCCAGATACTTCCGCGCTAACCACCGCGAAAAACGCGCTGGCGTACGACATCAAGGCGCTGATTGGCGTAAGCGCGGTGGTTAACGTGCTGGCGGTGAATGGAATCGAGCGCTCGGTGGGCAAGGCGCGGCGGGTGGTCGACAAGCGCAAATCGGGGCTCTAAGTCAGGCAACCGGCAACGACTCGCAGCGTAAGAGCCCAACAAAAAACGGCGTCACGCACGGATCCTGATCCAAACGTGACGCCGATTTCCACGACTTCTATTGACGGCTTCGCGGCAGCCTCCAACCCGCCTCCCGAAAACCGCCGTAACTCAAACGGCAGTCACGCTTCCGCCTGCGCCCCACCGCCTCACGAATTCGGCAGCAGCAACCACATCCGGCCACCCTGCTTCATCTTGCCAGCCAGATCACCGGCATCGTCGCCGAGGCCCCAGAAGTAGTCGGCGCGCACGCCGCCTTTGATCGCGGTGCCCGTGTCCTGCGCGAACACGAGGCGGTTCATCGGCGAGTTCGTCAGCGGCCGTGTGGTCTGCAGGAACACCGGCGTGCCGAGCGGAATCGCGCTTGGGTCGACCGCAATCGAGCGCTCCGGCGTCAGCGGCACGCCGAGCGCGCCGATCGGACCGTCCGCACCGCCGCTCGGCATACTTTCGGCCGACGGCATCTCGCGGAAAAACACGAAGCGCGGATTGGTGTCGAGCAGTCCATCGACGCGAGTCGGATTCGCACGTGCCCATGCCTTGATGCCCTGCATCGTCGCCTGCGCGGGTGTGATCTCGCCATGATCGAGCAGCCAGCGCCCGATCGACTTGTACGGCTGATTGTTGGTACCGCCAAAGCCGACGCGCATCACGCTGCCGTCTTCCATCACAATGCGCCCGGAGCCCTGCACCTGCAAAAAGAACGCTTCGATCGGATCGTCGACCCACACGAGTTCGTTGCCGCTGAGCGCACCCGAGCGTTCGAGCTGGGCTCGCGCCGGCAACGGCGCCCCTGCGCGATAGCCGGCGGGCCAGCGGTACAGCGCGGTCTGATATACCCCATGCCGCGTGCGCGAGCCCCGCAGCAGGGGCTCGTAGTAACCGGTGACCAGACCGTCGAGCGTGCCGTCGCTATTCGCGAGCTGGAACGGCGTGAAGTAGGCTTCGAAGAAGGCGCGCGCGCCGGTGACGTCGAGATCGTCGATTTGCGCGGCGGCCGCGCATGCACGCGACCAGTTCGGCTGACGCGCGAGCCTCGTGCAGTTTTGCCGCAACGCGGCCGTCGCGCCGATCAGCGAGTCGTCCTGCCAGCCCGGCACCTGCTGCCACGCAACCGCGGTCAAGCGCGACGACGCGATCTGGCCGGGGATAATCGCCGCGCCGCTCGGCGGCGAAGGCCGGAGCGCGCCGCCGCCACCGCAGGAGGCAAGCAACACCGCAACCGACAGTGCACCGACCCACGCGCCGGCTCGGCGGACAAAACGCATACAATGTTCGTTCTTGATGGAAACCGCCATGTCTGATTTGTTCGACGAATACCCGATGCTCATCTTCGCGCTGGAATCGCTGCTCGCGCTGTTCCTGCTCGTCTTTATCGTTGTGTGGACGTCGGCTGGCAAGAAAAAAGCGAGACGTGCCAAGCCGGCGGAACGGTCCCAACAGCAAAAGCCGCAGTGACCTGGCCTGCGGGTTGCATGCAGAACCGCGCAACCCCTCGTGCATCAAGCGCTCGTCTGAGCGCTCATCCAACCACCCACTCAACTGCCCGCTGTGCCGCGCGCCCATACGAACTCATTAAAGACCGCGCAACACCGCGCCGGTTCAATGCAACGTTCGCGGCATGCGCAACACGAACTCCGGCACCGGCGCCTCGAAGCGCTCACCATCCTCCGCCACGCAGAAATAATCGCCGCGCATCGTGCCGACCGGCGTCGCGATCACTGCCCAACTCGTGTATTCGAAATGCTCGCCCGGCTTGAGCAGCGGCTGATGACCGACCACGCCCAGCCCTTTGACTTCCTGCACGGTGTTGTCGCTGTCGGTGATGATCCAGTGACGCGCGATCAACTGTGCGGGCACCTGGCCGGTGTTACGGATGGTCAGCGTGTAGGCAAAGGCGTACTGGCGACGCTCCGGGTCCGATTCTTCGGGCAGGTAGTGCACCTGCGCCGAGACGCTGAATTCGTACTGGCTCATCCTGATTCCGATCTGATCAAACGGGCTGTGAAAAATCGTGGAAGGCCCGAACGCCAATGGTCTGCGGGTGCAGCGGCGATGCGGCGCTCATGGAGTGGCATTCTGCTTGATGCGCGGCATGGCCGCAACCGAATACGCCTTTCGGCCAGCAGTGTCTAAGACGTTGGGACACGGCTGCTTTGCCGCGCCCAGTCTCCATACCGCTTTTGCGCCAGCACTTTGCGAGGTTTCTTCGCGCGATTCCGCCACGCCAACTGCGGCCAGCACCCCGGTCTGCACGCGTAAAACCGGTAAAATGGCGCTTTCCCGCTTGCATCCGCCCCCTGTCATGACGCAATTTCGCATCGCCCCCAGCATTCTCTCCGCCGACTTCGCCCGCTTGGGCGAAGAAGTCCGCAACGTCGTCGCCGCCGGCGCCGACTGGATCCACTTCGACGTAATGGACAACCACTACGTGCCGAACCTGACCATCGGCCCGCTCGTATGCGAAGCGATCCGCCCGCACGTGGACGTGCCAATCGACGTGCACCTGATGGTGCGTCCCGTCGACCGCATCGTGCCGGACTTCGCGAAAGCCGGCGCGAACCTGATCAGCTTTCACCCGGAAGCGTCGGATCACATCGACCGCACGCTGTCGCTGATCCGCGACCACGGCTGCAAGGCCGGCCTCGTGTTCAATCCGGCGACGTCGCTGAACTATCTCGATCATGTGATGGACAAGGTCGACCTCGTGCTGATCATGTCGGTGAACCCGGGCTTCGGCGGCCAGTCGTTCATCCCCGAGGCGCTCAACAAGCTGCGTGAAGCGCGCAAACGCATCGACGCGTACACCGAGCGCACCGGCCGCGACATCCACCTCGAAGTGGACGGCGGCGTGAAGGTCGACAACATCGCAGAAATCGCGGCGGCCGGCGCGGACACGTTCGTGGCTGGCTCGGCGATCTTTGGCCAGCCCGATCACAAGGTCGTGATCGACAAGATGCGCGCCGCCCTCGCGACCGTCCAGCGTTAAAAACCAGCGCCTCATGACCACTTCGTATCCCGCCCCGACGTTTACCGGCCCGCGCCTCGAAGCCGCGATCATCGACCTCGACGGCACGATGATCGACACGGCCGACGACTTCACCGCCGGCCTGAACGGTATGCTCGCTCAGCTCGACGCGGAGGAAACGACGCGCGAGGAAGTGGTCGGCTACGTCGGCAAGGGCTCGGAGCATCTGATCCGCAGCGTGCTTGCGCCGCGCTTCGAAGCCGAGCACGCGCAAGAGCGCTTCGACGAAGCGCTCGCGATCTATCAGGCCGAGTACGCGAAGATCAACGGCGTGCACACGCGGCTTTATCCTGACGTCGAGGCCGGTCTGCGCGCGCTGCGCGACGCGGGCCTGCAGCTCGCCTGCGTGACCAACAAGCCGCACCGCTTCGCGCTCGAATTGCTGCAGCAGTACCGGCTTGCACCGTATTTCGGCGTCGTGCTCGGCGGCGACAGTCTCGCGAAAAAGAAACCGGACCCGCTTCCGATGCTGACCGCCGCCGCGCAGCTCGGCGTCGAGCCGAGCGCCACGGTGGCGATCGGCGACTCGGAAAACGACGCGCTGGCGGGCCGCGCGGCCGGCATGGCGACGCTGACCGTGCCCTACGGGTACAACCACGGCCAAGCTATACAAACGATAAAATCCGATGGTATAGTTGCCTCGCTGCTCGACGCCGCCAGGGCGATCGCAGCGCATCAATCCACGACTTAACAGTCCTTCATCCTCATGTTTCTGAATAAAAAACGGAGTCTGATTAGCATCGACCGGGGAGCCTGGCCCTGGCGTCGCTGGTCGCGCTAACCTCGCCTGAGGTACGCTGAAGCCCGTCTTCGGCAACCGTTTTTTACTTCGCTGCGCTCACGCGCTTTTTCCATCGATCTGTTTTTACGCACCTGCATCGGCTGATTGAGCCTGCGCGTACCCGCAAGGTACCGTTGCTCATCCGCACCGCTCGCACGCGCCGATGGAAGACCCGCGCCGGTCGGTATCATTGTGTCGAGAACGTCGACCCACGCCCTGACCGGAGGCGCTTAGCCCCGCTTTGCCCGACGCTTGCTGCCGCCGGACCACCGTACAGGATCGGAACATGACCGAACTCGAATTCCAGTCCCTCGCCAACGAGGGTTTCAACCGCATCCCGCTGATCGCCGAAGCGCTCGCCGACCTCGAGACGCCGCTGTCGCTGTACCTGAAGCTCGCGCAGACCGAGCGCAACGGCGCGAACTCGTTCCTGCTGGAGTCGGTGGTCGGCGGCGAACGCTTCGGGCGTTATTCGTTCATCGGCCTGCCGGCGCGGACTCTCATGCGCACGCGCAACGGCGTGTCGGAAGTGGTCCGCGACGGCAAGGTCGTCGAGACGCACGACGGCGATCCGCTCGCGTTCATCCAGCAATTCCAGGCGCGCTTCAAGGTCGCGCAACGCCCGGGGCTGCCGCGCTTCACGGGCGGTCTCGCCGGCTACTTCGGCTATGACGCGGTGCGCTACATCGAGAAGAAGCTCGCGCACAGCGCACCGAAAGACGACCTCAATCTGCCCGACATCCAGCTGCTGCTGACCGAGGAAGTCGCCGTCATCGACAACCTCGCCGGCAAGCTCTATCTGGTGGTCTACGCCGACCCGACTCAGGCTGAGGCCTACACGAAAGCGAAGCGCCGTCTGCGCGAACTGCGCCAGCGGCTGCGCGTCACCGTCGAGCCGCCCGTCGTGTCGGCCAGCGTGCGCACCGAGATCTACCGCGAATTCGCGAAAGACGATTACCTGGCCGCCGTGCGCAAGGCGAAGGAATACATCGCCGCCGGCGAACTGATGCAGGTGCAGGTCGGCCAGCGCCTGATCAAGCCGTACCGCGACAATCCACTGTCGCTGTATCGCGCGCTGCGCTCGCTGAATCCGTCGCCGTACATGTACTACTACAACTTCGGTGACTTCCACGTGGTCGGCGCGTCGCCGGAGATTCTGGTGCGCCAGGAAAAGCGCGCCGAGGACCGTATCGTCACGATCCGCCCGCTCGCTGGCACCCGTCCGCGCGGCAACACGCCCGAGCGCGATACCGCGCTCGCGACCGAGCTGCTGAACGATCCGAAGGAAATCGCCGAGCATGTGATGCTGATCGACCTCGCGCGCAACGACGTCGGCCGCATCGCGCAGATCGGCTCGGTGGTCGTGACCGACAAGATGGTGATCGAGAAGTACTCGCACGTGCAGCACATCGTCAGTTCGGTCGAAGGCAAGCTCAAGAACGACATGACCAATTTCGACGTGCTGCGCGCCACCTTCCCGGCCGGCACGCTGTCGGGCGCGCCGAAGGTCCGCGCGATGGAGCTGATCGACGAGCTCGAGCCCGTCAAGCGTGGCCTGTACGGCGGGGCGGTCGGCTATCTGTCGTTCACCGGCGAGATGGATCTGGCCATCACGATCCGCACCGGCGTGATCGCGAATGGCAATCTGTATGTGCAGGCGGCCGCGGGCGTGGTCGCCGATTCGGTGCCCGAATCCGAATGGCAGGAGACCGAGAACAAGGCACGCGCGGTAATGCGCGCCGCCGAGCAGGTCCAGGACGGCCTCGATAGCGACTTCTGACCGGAGACACACCATGCTGCTCATGATCGACAACTACGACTCGTTCACCTACAACCTGGTGCAGTACTTCGGCGAACTCGGCGAAGACGTGTGCACCTATCGCAACGACGAAATCACACTCGACGAAATCGCCAGGCTGAACCCCGAGCGCATCTGCCTGTCGCCGGGCCCGAGCAATCCGCAACACGCGGGCATCACGCTCGACGTGCTGCGCGAATTCGCCGGCAAGACGCCGATTCTCGGCGTGTGCCTCGGCCATCAGGCGATCGGCGAGGCGTTCGGCGGCCGCGTCGTGCGCGCGCAGACCATCATGCATGGCAAGGTCAGCACGATCGCAACCGACTGCAAGGGCGTATTCGCGGACCTGCCGAAGCATTTCACGGTGACGCGCTACCACTCGCTCGCGATCGAACGCGAATCGCTGCCCGGCTGCCTCGAAGTATCGGCATGGACTGAAGACGGCGAAATCATGGGCGTGCGCCACAAGGAACTGGCCGTGGAAGGCGTGCAGTTCCACCCGGAATCGATCCTGTCCGAACACGGCCACGCGCTGCTCGAAAACTTCGTCAAGCAGTCGAAGCTCGCCGTCGGCGGCAAGGCCTCGAATCACGCGGCGTCCCGCAATGCCTGACACAAAGGGAGACGAGATCATGTCCATTACGCCCCAGGAAGCCTTGCAGCGGACCATCGAGCACCGCGAGATTTTTCACGACGAAATGCTGCACCTGATGCGCCTCATCATGCGCGGCGAACTCTCGCCCGTGATGTCGGCGGCGATCATCACCGGCCTGCGCGTCAAAAAAGAGACCATCGGCGAAATCACCGCGGCCGCCACGGTGATGCGTGAATTTGCCCGGCACGTCGACGTGCAGGACAACTCGAACTTCGTCGATATCGTCGGCACCGGCGGCGACGGCGCGCACACGTTCAACATTTCGACCGCGACGATGTTCGTGTCGGCCGCGGCGGGCGCGAAGGTCGCAAAGCACGGCAATCGCGGCGTATCGAGCAAGTCGGGTAGCGCGGACGTGCTCGAAGCGCTCGGTGTCAACATCGATCTGCAGCCGGAGCAGGTCGCGGCATCGATTGCGGAAACGGGCATGGGCTTCATGTTCGCACCGAACCATCATCCGGCGATGAAAAACGTCGCGCCGGTACGCCGGGAACTCGGCATCCGCACGATCTTCAATATCCTCGGGCCGCTCACCAATCCGGCCGGCGCGCCGAATCAGCTGATGGGCGTGTTTCACCCCGACCTCGTCGGCATTCAGGTACGCGTGATGCAGCGCCTCGGCGCCAGGCACGTGCTCGTCGTGTACGGGATGGACGGCATGGACGAAGTGTCGCTCGGCGGCGCCACGCTGGTCGGCGAGTTGCGCGACGGCGAGATTCGCGAGTACGAGATCCATCCGGAAGACTTCGGCATGCAGATGGTGTCGAACCGCACGCTCAAAGTCGCCGACGCGGGCGAGTCGAAGGTCATGCTGCTCGACGCGCTCAGCAGCAAGCCCGGCGTCGCACGGGAAATCGTCACGCTGAACGCCGGCACGGCACTTTATTCGGCGAACGTAGCGGCTACGATCGCGGACGGCATCGAGCTCGCGCGTGAAGCGATCGCGAGCGGCAAGGCACGCGCGAAGGTCGACGAACTGGTGCGCTTCACCCAGCAATTCAAGCAGTAATCACGTAGCGAGACATTTATGAGCGACATCCTCGACCGCATCATCGCGGTCAAACGCGAAGAAGTCCGGGCGGCCGAGCAAAGCGTGCCGCTCGAAGAACTGCGGCTCGAAGCGTCTTCGCGCGATCTCCGCGACTTCGTCGGCGCATTGCGCGCCAAGCACACGGCGGGTCTCGCCGCGGTGATCTCCGAAGTGAAGAAGGCGAGCCCGTCGAAGGGCGTGCTGCGCGAGCACTTCGTGCCGGCCGACATCGCGCGTTCGTACGAGAAGCACGGCGCGGCGTGCCTGTCCGTGCTGACCGACGTGCAGTTCTTCCAGGGCAGCGTCGCCTATCTGCAGCAAGCGCGCGCCGCGTGCCAGTTGCCGGTGATACGCAAGGACTTCATCGTCGATCCGTATCAGGTGGTCGAAGCACGCGCGATGGGGGCCGACGCGATCCTGCTGATCGCCGCCGCGCTCGAAACCGCCGAGATGCAGAACCTCGAAGCGCTCGCGCATTCGCTGGGTCTCGCGGTGCTCGTCGAAGTGCACGACAGCGATGAACTCAAGGAAGCGCTGACGCTGAAGACGCCACTGATCGGCATCAACAACCGCAATCTGCGCACCTTCGAAACCTCGCTCGACACGACGCTCGGCATGCTCGACGCGATTCCCGACGATCGCATCGTCGTGACCGAATCGGGCATCCTGTCGCGCGACGACGTCGAGCGAATGCGCGCGCGGAACGTGCATACCTTCCTCGTCGGCGAAGCGTTCATGCGCGCGGACGATCCGGGCGTGGAACTTGCCCGGATGTTTTTCTGAGCGTCGTATCGACGTATCGGCGTATCGGGCGCAGAGAAATCCACGCAACAAGGACACCCAGCATGGGCATGGAACGCGAAATCAAGCTGGCGCTGCCGGCTTCGCAAGTGCAGGCGGCGACGCAGTGGTTCGCCGCGCGCGCCGGCAAGAACGGACGCGCGATCAAGCTCGTGAACATTTACTTCGATACGCCGCAGTTGACGCTGGCGTCGTCAAAGAGCGCGCTGCGTCTACGGCAGACCCCGGACGGCTGGCTGCAGACCTTCAAGACGGTCGGCACGGCGACGAACGGCTTGCATCGCCGGCACGAATGGGAATTGCCGGTCGCGGGCGCGAAGCTCGAAATCGAATCGTTGCTGAGCGCTTGCGACGAACCCGTCGCCGCGGATGCACTGAAGCAGGCCGCGCCTGCGCTGATCGAGCTGTTCCACACCAATTTCACACGCACGCTATGGCTGCTCGACTCCGACGGCGCTCAGATCGAGGCGGCGATCGATCAGGGCGACGTGCTTGCCGAAGTCGACGATGAAGCGCGCCGCGCGCCGATCTCGGAGATCGAGCTCGAACTGAAATCGGGCGACGAAGCGGCGCTTCACACGCTCGCCGCCGAACTCGGCAAACGGATTGCCGGCCTCGCGCCGGATGACGTCAGCAAGGCGCAGCGCGGGTATCGGTTGCGCGCCGGGTGAGCGCGTTGCCCGAAACCCGCGGCACCTCATGCGCTCCGCTTGCCGCAACTTGAGCTAGTCCGCGTTTGCTGCGACACTTCCCCGCCATGACCTCCGCTTCCCGCACCCGCTCCAGTTTGCCGCAGGCATCGTTGTTCGACGATGTCGCGCCCGCCCCCACCGCAGCCTCCGCCGACCCCACCGCAGCCCCGCCCACGCTCGAAGCACAATTCGCCGCGCTACCCGCGGCCTGGCGCGCGCATCTGAAGCCCTTCATCGACAGCGACACCTACGCGCCGCTGTGCCGCTTCGTCGACGGTGAGCGTGCCGCCGGCAAAACGATCTATCCGGCCGACGTGTTCCGCGCGCTCCGCCTGACGAGCCCCGACGAAGTGAAAGTCGTAATCCTCGGCCAGGACCCGTACCACGGCGAAGACCGCGGCACGCCGCAGGCGCACGGCCTCGCGTTTTCGGTCGCGCCGCACGTGCGGCCGCCACCGTCGCTGCGCAACATCTTCAAGGAAATCGCCGCGAGTCTCGGTCACCAGACGCCGCAGCACGGTTGCCTCGACAGCTGGGCCAAACAGGGCGTGCTGCTGCTGAACACGGTGCTGACCGTCGAGCGCGACAGCGCCGCAAGCCACGCGAAACGCGGCTGGGAGAAATGTACCGACACGCTGATCCACGAACTCGCGACGCGGCATCAGAACCTCGTCTTCATGCTGTGGGGCGCGCATGCGCAGGCGAAGCGCGCGCTACTCGGCGGCAGGTCGCACTATGTGCTGGAGGCGCCGCATCCGTCGCCGCTGTCCGCGCATCGCGGCTTTCTCGGTTGCGGGCATTTCGCGAAGGCGAACGAATATCTGCTGCAGCACGGCCGGGAGCCGATCGACTGGCGTCTACCGGACGACGCGCAAATGCTTGCGTGAGAGCGTCGTCGTCAGAAGATTGCGATACACAACGAAAACGCCACGGAGGGTGAACCCATCCGTGGCGTTATTCTTTTCACCGCTCGCGCCGCATCGAAGCGGCGCAATGCGGCAGGACAAACCCGCTTAAACCGCGGCGATCGCTTCGCGTGCCGAGCTCAGCGCGGCGTTCGCGGCGTCCGGGCCCAAGTTCAGGCCTTCGGCGTAGATGAAGTTCACGTCGGTCATGCCGAGGAAGCCAAGGAAGCTCTTCAGGTACGGCGTCTGGCTATCGTTCGGCGTGCCGAGATACTTGCCGCCGCGCGCCGACACGACGTGGACCTTCTTGCCCGTCACGAGGCCTTCCGGGCCGTTCGCGGTGTAACGGAACGTGATGCCCGCACGCGCGATGAAGTCGAAGTACGTCTTCAGTTGCGACGAGATGCCGAAGTTGTACATCGGAGCACCGATCACGATGACGTCGGCGGCTTGCAGTTCGGCGATCAGCGCTTCGCTGCGTGCGGCGATCGCGGCCTGTTCCGGGGTGCGCTGGTCGGCCGGCGTGAAGAACGCGCCGAGCACGGCGTCGTCGAGGTGCGGCAGCGGTTCGGCTTGCAGGTTACGGACGACGACTTGCGCGCCCGGATTCGACTGTTGCAGCTTTTCCGTCAGCTCGTTGACGAGAAGCGTCGAGTTCGCACCTTGCGAACGGGCTGCCGAGTTGATTTGCAGGATCGTGGTCATGGTTGACTCCAGTAGGGGCGCGCAGTGTTGCGCGAGTGAATCATTGTGTTTTTTTACCGGCCGGCGAAAAAGCCGTCCGGCGACGAAGGATTGTTGCATGGGTAGAACAATCCACCGCCCTCCTCCGCCGATTGACGACGGGACAGGCGACGATCGGTGGACCGCCCGGGGCGGCCCACCACCGCGCCGATCACTTCGCGAGCCAGCGCTCGCGGGCCTTGCGCGCGGCGGGACGGTTATCGCTGACCGCGAGTTTGTAGCGCGCCACTTCGGGACCGTCGAGCTTCACCTGCGTGACGCGCAGCTCGTCGCGGCGGAACGCGTGCACGTCGACTTTCGCGCCCGGCTGATAGCGCGACAGCAGAGCATCGATATTCCCGCCGGTCACGCGCAGACCATCAATCGCGATCAGCACGTCGCCAGCGGAGAGGCCTGCCTTTTGCGCGGCGCTGCCCTCGTGCACGGTCGCGAGCGCGCAATCCGCGCCGCCGCGTAGCCGCACGCCGAGCGACGGCTTGCCGTTTTTGTCGACGTCCGGCGCGAGCGCCACGCCGAACGGCGCGAGCAGCGCGTCAAGCGGCAGATCGCGCGTGCCGCGCACGCCCTCGGCGAACAGTTCGGCCAGTTGCGCGCCGCTCGCATCCGCGAAAATCGCCTCGATCTCGCTTTGGTCGACGCCGACCGGCTTGCCTCGATAAAAATCGCGGCCAAAGCGCTTCCACAGCAGCCGCATCACGTCGTCGAGCGATTTCTGTTGGCCGGTCTGCGCGCGGATCGTCAGGTCGAAGGCGAGCGCGATCAGCGAGCCCTTCGTGTAATAGCTGACGATCGCGTTCGGCGCGTTCTCGTCCTGCCGGTAGTACTTGACCCACGCATCGAACGAGCTTTCGGCGACGCTCTGCTTCAGGCGCCCGCTGCCGCGCTGCACGCCGCCGATCACCTTGCCGAGCAGGCCGAAATAGTCGTCCTGCGAGATCACGCCGCTGCGTACGAGAATCAGGTCGTCGTAATACGACGTGAAGCCCTCGAACAGCCACAGCATCGACGTGTAGTTTTCGACACCGAGGTCATACGGCGCGAACACGGCCGGCTTGATCCGCTTCACATTCCACGTGTGGAAATACTCATGGCTGCACAGACCGAGATAGGTCCGGTAGCCCTCGCTCATCGCCTCGCGGCCCTGCACCGGCAGATCGGCGCGATTGCAGATCAGCGCGGTAGACGCGCGATGCTCGAGCCCGCCGTAACCGTCGGTGACAGCCTGCGTCATGAACACGTACCGCTCGACCGGCGCCTTCTTCGACTTCGGTTCGAACAACGCAATCTGCGCTTCGCAGATGCGCTTCAGGTCCTTGCACAGACGCTCCATGTCGAGCCCGATCACGCGACCGCCGATCACGACGTCGTGCGGCACGCCGTGCGCCTTGAACGTCGCGAGCGCGAATTCCCCGAGCGTCACAGGATGGTCGATCAGTTCGTCGTAGTTCTGCGCGCGGTATTCGCCGAAGCCGTAGCGCTTCGTGCCGCGCGCTTCCGGCAGGGCGGTCGCGACGCGCCAGCCGCGATACGCGGCGCCCTGCGGCTTCTGGATATCGACCACGCACTGCGCGTCCTCATGGCCGAGCGGCGACAGGAACACGCTGGTGCCGTTGAAAAAGCCGATCGTGTCGTCCAGATGCGCGGCGCGCACCGACAGGTCCCATGCGTACACTTCGTAGCGCAGCGTCAAGGCTCCCTTGACCGGCGCGGCCTGCCACGTGTGCTTGTCGATCTTCTCGACGCGCACCTTGCGGCCCGCGTCGTTCACCGCGCGCAGCGTGACGATGTTGCGCGCGAACTCGCGCACCATGTAGCTGCCCGGAATCCACACCGGCAGCATGAAACGCTGGCCGGCCGGATCGGGATCGGCGACGGTCACGGTGACTTCGAACAGGTGGGCGGCGGGGTTACCCGGAACGATGGTGTAGCGGATCGGCTTCATCGGCGGCGCTTGGGAGTGTCAGGAGAGTGAGGCGGAGAAGTTCGGGGCTCGATGCGAAAGGAGGCGCTGCGTGCGCCTCCTTCAGTTCGAACCTTGCATCTGTTGCACGCCCGGGGCGTGCGTGGCGCTGTGGCCAGCGCGCTGTTCAGTGCACGGCCGACAGTTCCTTGTCGAGCCGATCTGCCGGCACCGCGCCGGGCAGGCGGCGACCGTCCGCGAGAAACACCGTCGGCGTGCCCTCGACGTTCATCGAGCGGCCGAGCGCCAGATTCTTGTCGATCGCGGCGGTGTCGCAAGTGGCGGCGGCGGTCGGCGCCTGACGGTCCTGCATCCACGATTCCCACGCCTTCGCGCGATCGGCCGAGCACCAGATCGACTTCGACTTGGCCGTCGAATCGGGCGACAGCACCGGGTACAGGAACGTGTAGACCGTCACGTTGTCGATCGACAGCAGCGTTTTTTCGAGCTGCTTGCAGTACGGGCAGTTCGGATCGGAGAACACCGCGATCTTGCGCGCGCCGTTGCCGCGCACGACCTTCACAGCGTTGCCGAACGGCAGGCTCGCGAAGTCGATACGGTTGGTTTCCGACAGGCGTGCCTCGGTCAGATTCTTGCGCGTCTTCGAGTCCACCATGTCGCCGAGCATCAGGTAGTCGCCGCTCGCATCGCTGTAGATGATCTGCGTGCCGAGATTCACTTCGTACAGACCCGCGATCGGCGTCTTCGACACGCCCTTGATCGTCACGTCGGACAGACGGGTTTGCAAGGTGGCTTTGAGCTTGTCGGTGGTCTGGTCGGCCTGCGCCGAGCAGCCGAGCGTAGCGGCACCGATCGCGAGCGCGGCGACGGCGATGCGGAAGGTCTTTTTCATGCTGGAGTCCTGGAGTCAGTCGCGCACCTGCGCGTTTTTTACGTTCCGGCCGCGAGTTTCGGCCGCCTATCTGTTCAATCAGGCTAGATCAGGTTCGATCGGGGGTCGGATAAGGGGCGGATCGCAGCGCGTCGATCCGGTCATGATACCTGTCCCGGGCGCCCGTGACCGGCCATCGGCGATCCGCCCGACGCCTCGTTGCGGTTTACCCCAGCGCGGCCGACACGAGCCAGCGCTTGATGAATGGCTGCGCGCCGACGAACGCCATGCCGGTATTGCGCACGGCGCGCGCGAGCGGACCGGGCACCGAGAACAGTTTCTGCAGGCCGTCGGTGGCGATCATCAGCGCGCGAATGTCTTCGCGGCGCGCGCGTTCGTAGCGACGCAGCAGCACCATGTCGCCGAGGTCGCGGAACGACTCCTTGCCGCCGATCGTGCTCGCGAGCGCGGCGACGTCGCGCAAGCCGAGGTTCATGCCCTGTCCTGCCAACGGATGGATCAGATGCGCGGCATCGCCGACCAGCGCGACACGCGGGGCGACGAGCCGGTCCACGGTCTGCAACGCGAGCGGGAAGCCCTGCGCGGGCGTCACGCAGTCGAGCGCGCCGAACTGTTCACCGCTCACGTGCTCGACTTCGGCGGCGAGCCGCTCGGGATCGAGCGCGAGCAACTGCTCGGCGTGTTCGGTGCGGGCCGACCAGACCAGCGACACGTGGCCGTCCGGCATCGGCAGCAACGCGATGATCTCGCCGTCGCGGAACCACTGATACGCGGTTTCGCCGTGCGGCTTCGCAGCCTTGAAATTGGCGACCACACCGATCTGTCTGTAGTCGCGGCGCACCATCTTCGAGCCGATCTGCGCGCGCACCCACGAATGCGCGCCATCCGCGCCGACTACCAGATCCGCTTCGAGCACGCTGCCGTTCGCGAGGCCGACGCTCGCGTTGTCGACGGAGAAATCGAGCGCCTGCGCGCGCGTGTCGATCCACGTGAGGTTCGGCTGGAAGCGCAGCGCGGCATCGAGCGCGCGCTCGATCACCGACGACTCGACGATCCACGCAAGCTGCGGTACCGATGCCTGAAACGCCGAGAAATGCAGCTCGGCATGCGCGTCGCCGTAGACGCGCATGTCGTAGACGGGACCGAGCCGTGTGTGATCGAGCGCCTGCCACACCCGCAGCCGTTCGAGCAAGGCCTGCGAACTCGACGACAACGCATAGACGCGCGAGTCGAAGACAGCACCGGCGGGCAGCGCCGCGCAAGGCTGCGCGAGCAGTGCGACGCGCAGTCCGGCTTGCGTGAGCGCGAGCGCCGCGGTCTTGCCGATGAGCCCGCCGCCGATCACGGCGGCATCAAAGGTCTGATGGTGTGCGTTCATGCGCGCATTATAGCCGCCGGGGTGCGGGGGACGGATCGACAAGCGCGGCCGTTGGGCTCTGTGCTCGGGGTGTCGCGGGCTCGTGCCGGACAGGGTGTCTGGGGTCACAGCCTGAGGTTGTCGGCGGGTCTGCGCGAGTCTGATGCCGACCGCTGGCGCAACCCGCACTTCACGCGTCGGCGGCCACGCGCATTTGCCTCCCGGGCGGGTGGCCGCGCGGCCTCGATGCGTCGTGCTAGTGCGTCGCGGCGCTTGCCGCGAGCGCCGCGTTCGCCTCGCGCATGCGCATGAAGTCGCGGTCGGACGAGAGGTTGCGCCACGTGGCCGCCTCGAGCTCCGCCTTGCGATCGCGCTGATCGCCGCGTACCGCGCAGTCGGGGAACACGCGCCACAGCGAGTCGTAGTCGTTCTTATCGGCGAACCGCGCGATGTCGGCGTAATCTTCGTGCGACAGGTGGGTCGTCAAACAATCGATGGTCTGCCGGTCCGTGGTGGCCTGCGCTTCGTCGAAATTCGGCGCGACCCATGTCGCGACCGAGCCCACCACGACCGCGGCGACGACGCCGACCCCAACCCATCTGATGATTCCCACGCTGCTCCCCCGGAAATTGGGGCTCTGCCGGCTCTGACCTGACGATTCTACAGTGGCTTCGCGCCAATGCGCCGGCGGGTCCGCGCGGGCGAACGGGTTACAATTGCGCTTTCCGTGAAAACTCGCACTCAATCGTCGAGCCAACGCCCCGATTCGGTGCTTTGTCCGCTCCGCTGAGCCTGCCGCGTCCCACTTTACGCGAAGGCTTTCCGAATCCGCGCGCAGCGTCGAGCGCATCACGCAACCTACTGATTCAGTGAAGGATTTCCATGAGCCTCAAATGCGGCATCGTCGGCCTGCCCAACGTCGGCAAGTCCACCCTGTTCAACGCGCTGACCAAGGCGGGCATCGCCGCCGAAAACTACCCGTTCTGCACGATCGAGCCGAACGTCGGCATCGTCGAGGTGCCGGACGCGCGGCTGAAAGCGCTCGCCGAAATCGTCAAGCCGGAGCGCATCCTGCCGGCCGTGGTCGAGTTCGTCGACATTGCCGGACTGGTGGCCGGCGCGAGCAAGGGCGAAGGCCTCGGCAACCAGTTCCTCGCGAACATCCGCGAAACCGACGCGATCACGCACGTCGTACGCTGCTTCGAAGACGACAACGTGATTCATGTCGCGAACAAGATCGATCCGCTGTCGGACATCGAGGTGATCAACACCGAACTCGCGCTTGCCGACCTCGCCACCGTCGAGAAGGCGCTCGCGCGCTATTCCAAGGCGGCCAAGTCGGGCAACGACAAGGAAGCCGTGAAGAACGCGGCGGTGCTGGAGAAGGTCCGCGCGCAGCTCGACCAGGCGAAGCCGGTCCGCGCGCTCGATCTGACCGATGAAGAAAAGGCCACGCTCAAGCCGTTCTGTCTGATCACCGCCAAGCCGACGATGTACGTCGCCAACGTGAAGGAAAACGGCTTCGAGAACAACCCGCACCTCGACGCGATCACGAAGTTCGCGGCCGCGGAAGGCGCGCCGGTCGTGGCCGTGTGCGCGGCGGTCGAAGCGGAAATCGCCGACCTCGACGAAGCCGACATGGAAGTCTTCCTCGCCGACATGGGCATGCATGAGCCGGGCTTGAACCGCGTGATCCGCGCGGGCTTCAAGCTGCTCGGCCTGCAGACCTACTTCACGGCCGGCGTGAAGGAAGTGCGCGCATGGACGATCCACGTCGGCGACACGGCGCCGAAGGCAGCCGGCGCGATCCACACCGACTTCGAGCGCGGCTTCATCCGCGCGCAGACGATCAGCTTCGACGACTACATCACCTACAAGGGTGAACAAGGCGCGAAGGAAGCCGGCAAGATGCGCGCGGAAGGCAAGGAATACGTCGTGCATGATGGCGACGTGATGAACTTTTTGTTCAACGTGTGAGCGCGAAGCAGCGCAAACTGCGCTGCGCGATTAAGGCCCGCGAACCCTCAGGGGTTGCGGGCTTTTTTGTTTGCGCGCTACGATTTCCGCAATGCGTCGAGACAACGGGCCTTGATGTGCGGATTTGCAGTCGTGACCGCCGAAACAGCGTGCAACGCTTTGGCCTTGTAGTTTTTCGGCGCATCGTCAATAAACGGAATGCCGCACACACGCGATATCGCGAGAATGTGACTGTCGCCCTCGACAGGGTCTACGACCTTCAGCACAGCTGCGGGATTTCTCGCCAACGCATTCGATGCGCTACCCGGATGACTCTTGCTGTCGCCATGCATGAAGAAAGGCGTCCCTGCCGAAAGTGTGCGTTCCCGGATTAGGCGTCAATGGCATGGCGAAAGCTCCGACATGATGGGATTGCCTTGGCGACCCAAACGTGTACGACGCTTCAGGTATCGGCCCGACCGATCGGACGTGCTGCATGAGGCGATTGTTTTTGCCCGCGCCGTGGCCCGAGATCACCCGTGATCTTCCCGAATAGATTCCCGTTTATTTCTTTTCCCTGACAGCCAATGCTAAATTTCGGCTTCCGGCGCGCCGCCGCCGGAATGTCATCGAACACAAATAGAATCGCGCGATTCGCGTCCGCGCCCCTTCCGAACCGGAGACAAAAACGATGAATTACAAGCCGCTGTTCCGTTCACTTTCCGTCGCCGCTGTATTGAGCATCGGCGTCAGCCAGGCGGCTCACGCCGCGACCGAAATCCAGTTCTGGCACGCCATGGAAGCCGCACTGGGCGAACGTCTGAACGACATCGCGAACGACTTCAACAAATCGCAAAACGACTACAAGATCGTGCCCGTGTTCAAGGGCACCTACGACCAGACCCTCGCCGCCGGCATCGCTGCCTATCGCAGCGGCAACGCGCCGGCCATCCTGCAGGTCTACGAAGTCGGCACCGCGACGATGATGCAGGCGAAGAAAGCCATCGTCCCGGTCACGCAGGTATTCAAGGACGCGGGCCTGCCGCTCGATCAGAAAGCCTTCGTGCCGACCATCGCGAGCTATTACAGCGACTCGAAAACCGGCGAACTGATCTCGATGCCGTTCAACAGCTCGACGCCGGTGCTGTACTACAACAAGGATGCGTTCAAGAAGGCTGGCCTCGATCCGAACCAGCCGCCGAAGACCTGGGCCGAGTTGCACGCCGATGCGCAGAAGCTGAAGGCCTCGGGCATGTCGTGCGGCTACTCGTCGGGCTGGCAAAGCTGGATTCAGCTCGAGAACTACAGCGCGTGGCATGCGGCGCCGTTCGCGTCGCGTAACAACGGCTTCGACGGCATGGACGCGCAGCTCGAATTCAACAAGCCGCTGCAGGTCGCGCACATCCAGTTCCTGCAGAACATGGCGAAGGACGGCACGTTCACCTATGTCGGCCGCAAGGACGAACCGGTGTCGAAGTTCTATAGCGGCGACTGCGGCATCATCACGAACTCGTCAGGCTCGCTCGCGACGATCAAGAAATACGCGAAGTTCAACTTCGGCACCGGCATGATGCCGTACGACGACAGCGTGAAGGGCGCGCCGCAGAACGCGATCATCGGCGGGGCGAGCCTGTGGGTGCTGTCGGGCAAGGACCCGGCCGTCTACAAGGGCGTCGCGAAGTTCCTCGCCTATCTGGCCACGGCGCCAGTCGCCGCGAAGTGGCATCAGGACACCGGCTATCTGCCGATCACGACCGCCGCGTATGACCTGACGCGCCAGCAGGGCTTCTACGACAAGAATCCCGGCAGCGACACCGCGATCCGCCAGATGCTGAACAAGCCGCCGCTGCCGTTCACGAAGGGCCTGCGTCTGGGCAACATGCCGCAGATCCGCACCGTGATCGACGAAGAACTCGAGCAGGTGTGGGCGGACACGAAGACGCCGCAACAGGCGCTCGACTCGTCCGTCGCGCGCGGCGACGACCTGCTGCGCCGCTTCGAAAAGGCCGGTAACTAAGCATCGCCTGCAGGCAGGGTTCCGGCGCTCCCGCGCGGGAACCCGTCGTTGCAGCACACTCTGGACATCCCGATGGAAAAGCGCTCCTACTTCGGCACCAGCGCGCTGCCCTACCTGCTCGTCGCGCCGCAACTGCTCATCACGCTCGTGTTCTTCCTGTGGCCGGCGGGCGTCGCGCTCTGGCAATCGTCGCAAACCCAGGACGCGTTCGGTACGTCGAGCGCGTTCGTCGGACTCGCGAACTTCAAACAGCTGTTCGCCGACCCGCTGTATCTGGCGTCGTTCAACACGACGATCGTATTCTGCACGCTCGTCACCGTGTCGGGCCTCGTGATATCGCTGTTGCTCGCGGTCTGCGCGGATCGCGTGACGCGCGGCGCGAAGGCCTATCAAACGCTGCTGATCTGGCCGTACGCGGTCGCGCCCGCGATCGCCGCGGTGCTGTGGTCGTTCCTGTTCAACCCGAGCATCGGCCTCGTCACGTATGCGCTCGCGAAACACGGCATCGTGTGGAATCACGCGCTGAAGCCCGGTCAGGCGATGTTCCTCGTCGTGCTCGCGTCGGTGTGGCAGCAGATCAGCTATAACTTCCTGTTCTTCTATGCGGGCCTGCAGGCGATTCCGCGCTCGCTGATCGAAGCGGCCGCGATCGACGGCGCCGGTCCGGTGCGCCGCTTCTTCGGCATCGCCCTGCCGCTGCTGTCGCCGACCACGTTCTTTCTGCTGGTGATCAACATCACCTACGCGTTCTTCGACACTTTTCCCGTGATCGACGCGGCGACCGGCGGCGGCCCAGGCCAGGCCACCCGCACGCTGATCTACAAGATTTTCGCCGAAGGCTTCCAGGGGCTCGACATCGGCAGTTCGGGCGCGCAGTCGGTCGTGCTGATGATCATCGTCGTGGCGCTGACCGTCGTGCAATTCCGCTTCATCGAACGCAGGGTTCAATACTCATGATCGAGAACCGACGCGGTTTCGACCTGTTCTGTCACGCGGTGCTGATCATCGGCGTCGCGCTGGTGGTGTTTCCGGTGTACGTCGCGTTCTGCGCGGCGACGATGAGCGAGCACGAGGTGTTCACGGTGCCGCTGTCGCTCGTGCCGAGCACGCATCTGTTCGAGAACATCGTCACGATCTGGACGCAGGGCACCGGCAACGCCGCGGCGCCGTTCAATCGCATGCTGTTCAACAGCCTCGTGATGGCGCTCGTCATCGCGATCGGCAAGATCGCCGTGTCGATGATCTCCGCGTACGCGATCGTCTACTTCCGCTTTCCGTTTCGCACGCTCGCGTTCTGGCTGATCTTTATCACGCTGATGCTGCCGGTCGAAGTGCGGATTTTCCCGACCGTGCAGGTGGTGTCGTCGATGCATCTGAGCAATACGTACACCGGTTTGACGCTGCCTCTGATCGCGTCGGCGACCGCGACGTTCCTGTTCCGCCAGTTCTTCAAGACGCTGCCGGACGAGCTGATGGAAGCCGCGCGCATCGACGGCGCGGGCGCGCTGCGCTTCTTCTGGGACGTCGTGCTGCCGCTGTCGCGGACCACGATGGCGGCGCTCTTCGTGATCACGTTCATCTACGGCTGGAACCAGTATCTGTGGCCGATCCTGATCACCAGCCAGCAGTCGCTGATCACCGCGGTGATCGGCATCAAGGGGATGATCGCCTCGGGCGATACCGCGACCGAATGGCATCTGGTGATGACGGCCACGCTGCTCGCGATGCTGCCGCCGCTCGTCGTCGTGCTGACGATGCAGCGCTGGTTCGTGCGCGGCCTCGTGGATTCGGAAAAATGATCCGGTATGGCGGACTGCGCCAAGCACTCAAAATCAAAGGCTAGAACGGCATGGCTGCACTGACTCTGCAAAGCGTTAAGAAAACCTACGACGGCAAACAGTTCGTGTTGCACGGCATCGACGTCGACGTCGCCGACGGCGAATTCGTCGTCATGGTCGGCCCGTCCGGCTGCGGCAAATCGACCTTGCTGCGAATGGTCGCCGGGCTCGAGCGCATCTCCGACGGCAGCATTTCGATCGCCGGCAAGGTCGTCAACGAGCTGGAGCCGAAGGATCGCAACATCGCGATGGTGTTCCAGAACTACGCGCTGTATCCGCATATGAGCGTGGCCGAGAACATGGGTTACGCGCTGAAAATCGCGGGCGTCGATCGTGCGCAGATCGCGAAACGCGTCGAAGCCGCCGCGCAGATTCTCGAGCTCGGCGCGCTGCTGCAGCGCAAGCCGCGCGAGCTGTCGGGCGGGCAGCGGCAGCGCGTCGCGATGGGCCGCGCGATCGTGCGCGAGCCGGCGGTGTTTCTGTTCGACGAGCCGCTGTCGAATCTCGACGCGCGTCTGCGCGTGCAGATGCGCCTCGAAATCCAGCGCCTGCATGCGCGCCTCAAGACCACGAGTCTGTACGTCACGCACGATCAGATCGAAGCAATGACGCTGGCGCAGCGCGTGATCGTGATGAACCAGGGCCACGCCGAGCAGATCGGCGCGCCGACCGAAGTCTACGAGCGGCCGGCCACCCTGTTCGTCGCGAGCTTCATCGGCTCGCCGGGGATGAACCTGCTCGAAGGCCGTGTCTCGGAAGACGGCTCGACCTTCGACGTCGCCGGCAACGGCCCGAAGCTGCCGCTCGCGGGCGTGCCGTCGATCGGCCGCGAAGTCGCGACAGGCCGCGAGTGGACGCTCGGCATTCGCCCCGAGCATCTGAGCCCGGGCACGGCCAACGCACCGTTCGCGACACTGAGCGTCGATTCTTGCGAAATTCTCGGCGCGGACAATCTCGCGCACGGCCGCTGGGGCAAGCACGATGTGACCGCGCGGCTGCCTCACGCGCATCGTCCCGCGGCCGGCGAGGCGCTGCAGGTCGTGCTGCCCGCGCAGCATCTGCACTTCTTCGATCCGGCGACTGGACGACGCGCGAACTGAGACGTCCCCGGAGCGCCGCGACGGCGGCCCGCCGCCGGAACTCCCCTGCCGCCCGGCCCTCGCCGCGAAGTACAATGCCACCTGAACCACATGCCGCGCGCGGCAGCGCCGTCGAATCCGACGCCGCGCCGGCCGGCGCCGGGTGTTCCGCCCGGCCCTCACACCGATTACCCATTCACCCCCGACTGCCCGCCCGCACGCGGCCGGCGTCGTCAACGTCTACTGCAAGCAAATGGCCCAATACGTTTTCACCATGAACCGGGTCGGCAAAATCGTGCCGCCCAAGCGCCAGATCCTGAAAGACATTTCGCTATCGTTCTTCCCCGGCGCGAAGATCGGCCTGCTCGGCCTGAACGGCTCGGGCAAGTCGACCCTGATCCGCATCATGGCCGGTGTGGACACGGAGATCGAAGGCGAAGCGACACCGATGCCGAACCTGAACATCGGCTATCTGCCGCAGGAGCCGCAACTCGATCCGCAGAAAACAGTGCGTGAAGCGGTCGAGGAAGGCCTCGGCGACGTGTTCAACGCGCAGAAGAAGCTCGACGAGATCTACGCGGCCTACGCGGAGCCGGACGCCGACTTCGATGCGCTCGCCGCCGAGCAGGCGAAGTACGAAGCGATCCTCGCAACAACCGACGGCAGCGCCGAGCAGCAGATCGAAATCGCCGCCGACGCACTGCGCCTGCCGGCATGGGACGCGAAGATCGAGCATCTGTCGGGCGGCGAAAAACGCCGCGTCGCGCTGTGCAAGCTGCTGCTGCAAAAGCCCGACATGCTGCTGCTCGACGAGCCGACCAACCACCTCGACGCGGAATCGGTCGAATGGCTCGAGCAGTTCCTGACACGCTTCCCGGGCACCGTGGTCGCCGTCACGCATGATCGCTACTTCCTCGACAACGCCGCCGAGTGGATTCTCGAACTCGACCGCGGCCACGGTATTCCGTGGAAGGGCAACTACAGCAGCTGGCTCGATCAGAAGGAAGAGCGCCTGAAGCAGGAAGAAGCGTCGGAGTCCGCGCGCCAGAAGGCGATCAAGAAGGAACTCGAGTGGGTGCGCCAGAACCCGAAGGGCCGCCAGGCGAAGTCGAAGGCGCGTATCGCGCGCTTCGAGGAACTGAACAGCCAGGACTATCAGAAGCGCAACGAAACGCAGGAAATCTTCATTCCGGTCGGCGACCGCCTCGGCAATGAAGTGATCGAGTTCAAGAACGTCAGCAAGTCGTACGGCGACCGGCTGCTGCTCGATAACGTCAGCTTCAAGATCCCGGCCGGCGCGATCGTCGGCATCATCGGTCCGAACGGCGCCGGCAAGTCGACGCTGTTCCGTATGCTGACCGGCCGCGAGCAACCCGATTCGGGCGAAATCGTGCAGGGTCCGACCGTCAAGCTCGCTTACGTGGACCAGAGCCGCGAAGCGCTCGCAGGCACCAAGACCGTGTTCGAGGAAATCTCGGGTGGTGCCGACGTGCTGACGGTCGGCAAGTACGAAACGCCGTCGCGCGCGTATATCGGCCGCTTCAATTTCAAGGGCGGCGACCAGCAGAAGATCGTCGGCAATCTGTCCGGCGGCGAGCGCGGTCGTCTGCATCTGGCGAAGACGCTGATCGCGGGCGGCAACGTACTGCTGCTCGACGAACCGTCGAACGACCTCGACGTCGAAACGCTGCGCGCGCTCGAAGACGCGCTGCTCGAATTCGCGGGCTCGGTGCTCGTGATTTCGCACGATCGCTGGTTCCTCGATCGCATCGCGACGCATATCCTCGCGTTCGAAGGCGACTCGCAAGTCACGTTCTTCGACGGCAACTACCAGGAATACGAAGCGGACAAGCGCGCGCGTCTCGGCGAGGAAGGCGCGCGGCCGAAGCGCCTGCGCTACAAGCCGATCTCGCGTTAAGAAGCGGGCGGACGACGGCCCGTCTGGCGTAATGCCGGACGGGCCGCGGGGCATGCGCGTTGCTGACCGTCGCTAGATGGAGGCGCGCGTGAAAGTCTCGCGCACGCGACAGACGGTCAACACCACGCCGCGCGATGCGGTGACGAGGAGACAGGCATGGCGATGTCGAGGGTCAGGCGCTGGATCGTCGTCCTGGGGGCAACGCTATTGGCGTTGATTCTGACCGCGATCGGCGCGACGCAATTCGCGCAACAGGAAGTCAAGAATCGCGTCAGCGCGGCGCTCGGGCCGCTTGGCAGCGCCGACAGTATCGACGTCGGCCTCACCTCGGTACACCTCACCCACGTTGTGCTAAAGGCGCCGCCTGGCTGGCCAGCGGGCGAACCGCTACGCGCCGACGAAATCACGATCACCCCGGACGTGCGCGATCTGATCGCGCGGCGCATGCATATCCGCGAGGTCGTCGTGCGCGGCTTCGACATGGCCGTGTTACGCACGAAGGACGGCTCGCTGAATCTGCTGCCGAACCTGCGCGAATCGCTGAACCGCGGCGATCAGCCGGGCAACTCCGGCACGGCGCCGCCGATCCCGCGCGAAAAGCTGGTCGACCATATCCGCTTCGAACACGGCAACTTCCATTTCTACGACATGACTGTCGGGCCGCCGCCGTTCAAGGTCACGGTCAGCAACGCCAACGCGAGCGTCGACCATCTGCATCTGCCGGCGCTTACCGAACCGACCAATGTCAGCGTTCGCGGCTCGATGAAGGGGCCGGCGCATACGGGCACCGTGACGTTCGACGGCTGGATCAAAATCGCCAGCCGCGATTCGCAGACGACGAGCACGCTGCACGGCGTCGATATTGCGATGCTCGATCCGTATCTGCTGAAGAAGGCCGGCACGCGCGCACAGGTGACGGGCGGCACCGTCGACATGACGATCGAATCGACGGTGCGGAACTATCATCTCCATGCGCCCGGCACGGTGACGGTCCACAATCTGCAGCTCGCCGAATCCGACAATCCGCTCGAGACGTTCATGTCGATTCCGACCCGCGCCGCCGTCGCGGCGCTGAAGACGCATAACGGCGACATCACGCTGCATTTCGTGCTCGACGGCGATCTGCGCGATCCGAAGTTCTCGGTGCGCGAAGGAATCCTCACGCGCATCGGCGCGGGGTTCGCGAAGGCGCTCGGGGTCAGCGTCGAAGGCGTCGCGAAGGGTGCGGGCGAGACCGTCAAGGGTCTCGGCAATGCGCTGAAGAATCTGCTGGGGCAGTAGCGGAGGCGGTCAGGTCAAACCGGCAAGCCCAATTCGCGCAGCTTGGCTTCCGTTTGCGCGGCGCTCGCGTGATGCACGCCGTGCCAGCCGAGCGCCGTCGCGGCTTCGGCGTTCTTCGCGTTGTCGTCGATGAAGACGAGTTCGGCCGGCTCGACACCGGGCATTTGCAGTTCGATGCGCCGGCGCATCTCCGCGAAGATCGCCGGGTCGGGCTTCACGAGCTTCACGCGCCCCGACACGACGATGTCGCGAAACCGCCGCAGCACCGGATAGTGCTCCCACGCGTACGGAAACGTCTCGGCCGACCAGTTGGTCAGCCCGAAGAGCGGCACCTCGGCCGCTTCGAGCTTTTCCATCAGCGCGATGCCGTCGTCGAGCACACCCGCCACCATCTGGTGCCAGCGCTCATAGAACGCGCGGATCAGCGGTTCGTGATCGGGAAACCGCACGATCAGCTCGTCGGTGGCTTCGACGATCGGCTGACCGCCATCCTGGCGGATCACCCAGTCCATCGAGCAGACGTGCGTGAGGAACCAGCGGCGCTCGACTTCGTCGGGAATCAGCTCGCGGTACAGGTACTCGGGACTCCAGTCGATGAGCACACCGCCGAAATCGAACACCACTGCCTTGATCGCCATGCGCCACGCTCCTTCGGGAAGGTCGTCGCTACGCTCAGATGGATTGCGTGCGCAGTTCCAGCCACGCTTTCGCGTCGCCCGACACATGCGGCGCGAGGCGCGTGCGCACCGTCTCGTGATACGCGTTGAGCCACGCGCGCTCGTCGTCGCGCAGCAGCGACAGCTCGATGCAGCGCGTGTCGATCGGGCACAGCGTCAGTGTTTCGAACTTCAGGAAGTCACCGAATTCGGTTTTTTCGGCGGCCACGTTCAGCACGAGGTTTTCGATGCGCACGCCCCACTTGCCCGGCCGATACAGACCCGGCTCGTTCGACGTGATCATGCCCTCCTCCATCGCGGTCCACGGTTCGGCCGGCGCGTAGTGCGAGATCACCTGCGGGCCTTCGTGCACGTTCAGGAAGTAGCCGACCCCGTGACCGGTGCCGTGGCCATAGTCGGCGCCGGCCTGCCAGATCGGTGCGCGCGCGATCGCGTCGAGCATCGGCGAGCGGATGCCGCGCGGGAATTGCGCGCGTGACAGCGCGATCATGCCCTTCAGCACGACCGTGAAATCGCGGCGCTGTTCGTTGCTCGGCGTGCCGACCGGGACGACGCGCGTGATGTCGGTCGTGCCGCTCAGATACTGGCCGCCCGAATCGATCAGCAGCAGGCCGTTGCCTTCGATCACCGCATGCGACTCCTCGGTCGCGCGATAGTGCGGCATCGCGCCGTTCGCATTGAAGCCCGCGATCGTCGCGAAGCTCAGCGACACGAAGCCGGGACGGCGCGCGCGAGCTGCCGTCAGACGCTCGTCGATCGTCAGCTCGGTGACGCGCTCGCGGCCGAGCGCGCTTTCGAACCACGCGAAGAATTCGGCGAGCGCGGCGCCGTCCTGCTCCATCGTCTCGCGCACGTGCGTGGCATCGGCGGCGGTCTTGCACGACTTCAGGAAAGTGGACGGATTGACCGCCTCGACCACCTTGACCGACGACGGCACCGCCTGCAGCGAGCCGTACGTGATGCGGCGCGGATCGATCAGCAGCGTGCTGCCGGCTGGCAGGGCGGCAAGCGCGTCGGCGGTTTTCGCGTACGGCTCGACGCTGATGCCGTCGCGCGCGAGCACTTCGGCGAGCGCTGGCGACACCTTGCCGTCGGCGATAAACAGCGACGCCCGGTCCACGCCGATCAGCGCGTGCGCGACGAACACCGGGTTGTAGCTGACATCGGCGCCGCGCAGATTCAGCAGCCAGGCGAGGTCGTCGAGCGTCGAGATGAAGTGCCACTGCGCGCCTTTCTCGACCATCGCGCGACGCACCTGCGCAAGCTTGTCCGCGCGTGTGACGCCCGCTTGCGGCGCGGCGTGCTCGAAGACGGCGTCGGCGGGCAGCGCCGGGCGCTGCGCCCAGATCGCGTCGAACAGGTCGAGGTCGGTGCGCAATCGCACGCCGCGCGCGATCAGTGCGGCGCTCAACGCGCGCGCGGCCGCGACGCCCAGCACCGCGCCGTCCACACCGACCGTGCCGCCGCTCGCGACGTTCTGCGCGAGCCATTCGAAATGCGGCGTCGTGAGCTGGCCGCCGGTCATCTTCATCAGCTCGACACCGCTGCCGGCGAGCTGCGCACTCGCCTGCTCCCAGTAGCGGCTGTCGGTCCAGACGCCGGCGAAATCGGCGGTGACGATCAGCGTGCCGGCCGAGCCGGTGAAGCCCGACAGCCACTGGCGGCCTTGCCAGCGCCCTGGCAGATACTCGGACAGATGCGGATCCGCCGACGGCACGAGGTAAGCGGCAATGCCTTCGCGCGCCATCGCGGCGCGCAGGCTCGCGAGGCGCTCGGGAATGGAGGAGGTTTCGGGAAGTCGGGCGTTCATGGAGTTACCTGCAAGGATTCATCGACGGATTGACCGGCGCGTTGATTGACGCGACAAGAGGCCGACCGTCACGGCGACGGCGATGAGCGCGACGGCGGTGCATACCGGCCATTCGAGCATGTCGCCGTCATGGAAGAGACTTGTCACATTGCCGGCCATCCGCGCGACGCTCGTGCCAAGCACACCGGCCAACAGCGCGGCCCACCAGCGGGCGCGGCTCGCGCGGCGCTGCGGATGCAACCACCAGCCCGCGAGGCCGATCACCGCGCCGAGTAGGAGAATGCCCGGCCAACCCATCAGGCGTCGACTCCAGACTGGGCGCTCAAACACGGCAAGATCAATTTCGGATTCGTCTCATAGGCGAAAGGAGCCGCCAACGCTAGCATTTTTGCCTCCTCAACTATACAAGTTCAGCACGGCGCTTTCCGCATAGCGGTTGAGTTTAGGGATCGGGGTGTGCTTAGGCAAGTTGTAAGTCTGACGAAAACGCCTCATGCTTCGCCCGTTGCCAGGCTGACGCAGCGCCATGCGCATCGCCCTTATCGAACCCGACGTCCAACACGCCAAACTGGTTGACCGGCTCATTTTCGCCGGCGGCCACGCGTGCCAGCACTTCACCACTAGCGCCACGTTCCTGCAGCGCGCTACCGACGAATTTTTCGACCTGTTGATCACCGAAAGTTGGGCCGGCGACCATTGCGCCGAAGACGTGATCCCGCGCGCGCGCTCCATTCTGCCGGGCCTGCCCGTCATGATGCTGCTGACCGCACCGCGCGAATGCCAGATCGTCGCCGCGTTGCATGCCGGCGCCGACGACTGTCTCAGCAAGCCAGTGCGCGGCCCCGAAATGCTCGCGCGTATCGAGGCGCTGCAGCGCCGTGCGGGCCTACGGCGGCCGCCCAACCGTCGACGCGACGTGATCGGCGGCTATACGTTCGACGCGGCGAATTTGGCCGTGACATTCCGCGACCTGACCGTGATCCTGACGCCGAAGGAATTCCGCCTCGCGCTGTTGTTGTTCAACAATCTCGCGCGGCCGGTGTCGCGCGCGCATATTCTCGAAACCGTGTGGGCCCGCCGCCGCGACGTAAAGTCGCGCACCATCGACACCCACGCGTCGCGCGTGCGCAGCAAGTTGCAACTGCGCCCGCAGCTTGGCTACACGCTGACGCCGGTCTATGGTTACGGTTACCAGCTCGACGCGATCCCGCCGGAGAGCCTGACAGGCGCGAACTGACGCATGGGGGATATATGGCGGGCAGGATGTGAGTATCGTGGAAACGCTATAATATGAGGCTGAACGATAGCTCCCCCAAATGCAGCTTCTAACGATCGGAATCAACCATCACACTGCGCCTGTCGCCTTGCGCGAACGCGTGGCGTTTCCGCTCGAACAGATAAAGCCCGCTCTGGATACGTTCAAAGGCATCTGGCTGGGCCACATGGCCCCCAACGCGCCCGAGGCGGCAATTCTGTCCACCTGCAACCGCACCGAACTCTACTGCGCGACCGACGACCTCACCGCGCGCGAAGCCTCGGTGCAGTGGCTGTCGAAGTACCACAACCTCCCCATCGATGAACTCGCGCCGCACGTCTATGCGTTGCCGCAGTCCGAAGCCGTGCGCCATGCGTTCCGCGTCGCGTCGGGGCTCGATTCGATGGTGCTCGGCGAAACGCAGATCGTCGGACAAATGAAGGACGCGGTGCGCACCGCCTCCGAAGCCGGCGCGCTCGGCACCTATCTGAATCAGCTATTCCAGCGCACCTTCGCCGTCGCGAAGGAAGTGCGCAGCACGACCGAAATCGGCGCGCAGTCGGTGTCGATGGCCGCGGCCGCGGTACGCCTCGCCCAACGCATTTTTGACAAGATCGCGAACCAGCGCGTGCTGTTCATCGGTGCTGGCGAAATGATCGAACTTTGCGCGACGCACTTCGCGGCGCAGCATCCGCGGGAACTCGTCGTCGCGAACCGAACCGCCGAGCGCGGCATGCGGCTCGCCGAGCGCTTCAACGGCCGCGCCATTCCGCTCTCCGAGTTACCCGCGCGGATGCACGAATTCGACATCATCGTGTCGTGCACAGCGTCCACGTTGCCGATCATCGGTCTTGGAGCGGTCGAGCGCGCGGTCAAGGCGCGCCGTCACCGGCCGATTTTCATGGTCGACCTCGCGGTGCCGCGCGACATCGAACCCGAAGCCGGCCAGCTCGAAGACGTGTTCCTGTACACCGTCGACGACCTCGGCGCGATCGTCCGCGAAGGCAATGCGTCGCGCCAGGCCGCGGTCGCGCAGGCCGAAGCGATCATCGAAACGCGCGTGCAGAACTTCATGCAGTGGCTTGATGCGCGCAGCATCGTGCCGGTGATCCGCCACATGCACACGCAGGCCGACACGCTGCGCCGCGCAGAGGTCGAACGCGCGCAGAAAATGCTCGCGCGCGGCGACGATCCGGCCGCAGTCCTCGAGGCACTGTCGCAATCGCTCACCAATAAGCTGATCCATGGTCCTACGCACGCGCTGAATCGCGCGAGCACCGACAACCGCGACAAGCTGATCGAACTGATGAGCGGCTTCTACAAACACTCCGGCTCTACCGAACGTTAGCGGCGCAGTGCTCGCCGCACCCCGCGCGCCACCGCCGTGGCTCGCAAAGTGCTCCGCCCCGGGCATTCGCCCGTTCTCCTGGCCGCATCCATTCCGGAGTCCGCTCCGCTACCCGCCCGATGAAAACGAGCATGCAACGCAAGCTCGACCAGCTGACCACCCGGCTGGCCGAACTGAACGACCTGTTGAGCCGCGAGGACGTCACCTCCAACCTCGACCAATACCGCAAGCTGACGCGCGAACACGCGGAGCTCGGCCCGCTCGTCGAGCATTACGGGCTGTGGCGCCAGGCGCAAAACGACGCCGCCACGGCGCAGGAACTCCTCTCCGACGCGTCGATGCGCGATTTCGCCGAAGACGAAATCCGCGCCGCACGCGATCGAATGGAGACGCTCGGCGTCGAACTGCAGAAAATGCTGCTGCCGAAAGATCCGAACGACGAGCGCAACATTTTCCTCGAAATCCGCGCGGGCACCGGCGGCGACGAATCCGCGCTGTTCGCGGGTGATCTGCTGCGCATGTATCTGCGCTATGCCGAGCGCAACCGCTGGCAGGCCGAGATGATGTCGGCGAGCGAATCGGACCTCGGCGGCTATCGCGAAGTGATCGTGCGAATTGCCGGCGATGCCGCGTATTCGAAGCTGAAGTTCGAGTCGGGCGGGCATCGCGTGCAGCGCGTGCCCGCCACCGAAACGCAGGGCCGCATCCATACCTCGGCGTGCACGGTCGCGGTGATGCCGGAGGCGGACGAGATCGGCGAAGTCGAGATCAATCCGGCCGATCTGCGTATCGACACGTTCCGCGCGTCGGGCGCGGGCGGCCAGCACATCAACAAGACCGACTCGGCGGTGCGCGTCACGCACTTGCCGACGGGCATCGTCGTCGAATGTCAGGACGACCGCTCGCAGCACAAGAACAAGGATCGCGCGCTGAAGGTGCTCGCCGCGCGCATCAAGGACAAGCAGGCGCACGAGCAGCAGGCGAAGGAAGCGGCGACGCGCAAGAACCTGATCGGCTCGGGCGACCGTTCGGAGCGCATCCGCACGTACAACTTCCCGCAGGGGCGCCTCACCGATCACCGCATCAATCTGACGCTGTATCGCCTCGACGCGATCATGGATGGCGATCTCGAAGAACTGATCGCGGCGCTTGTCAGCGAGCATCAGGCCGAACTGCTGGCCTCGCTCGGCGACGCCGACTAACGCCCCGCCAATGACCGACGCCTCCCCGGCTCCGCTCGACTCCACCGCTCTGCCCGCCACGGCCGAGGCGCTATTGCGCGCATCGCCGCTGCCGCCGCTCGAAGCGCGGATTCTGCTCACGCATATGCTCGGTTGGCGGCGCACGCAGCTGATCACGCGCGGCGAGGAGCCGCTCGAACGCACAAGCGTCGAGCGTTATCGCACGCTCGAGGCGCGGCGCATGGCCGGCGAACCGGTCGCGCAGCTCGTCGGTGCGCGCGAATTCTTCGGGCTCGAATTCGAAGTGACGCCGCACGTGCTGATTCCGCGTCCTGAGACCGAGCTGCTGGTGGAGACCGCGCTCGCGGCGATCGAACCTCGGCCGCGCCCACGTGTGCTCGATCTCGGCACCGGGACCGGCGCAATCGCGGTGGCGATCGCGTCGATGCGGCCCGACGCGCAGGTCTGGGCGCTCGACCGCTCGGCCGACGCGCTCGCCGTCGCCGCGCGCAACAGCGCGCGCCTGCTCGACGTGAAACGCCCGGGGGGCGCCGTCGTTTTCCTGCCCAGCGACTGGTACGACTCGCTCGACGCCGCGTTGCGCTTCGATGCGATCGTCAGCAATCCACCGTATATCGCGAGCGGCGACCCGCATCTGCGTGAAGGCGATCTGCGCTTCGAGCCGCGCGGCGCGCTCACCGACGAGGCCGACGGCCTCAGCGCGATCCGCGCGATCGTCGCCGGCGCCCCCGAGCGTCTCGCCGCCGACGGCACGCTTTGGATCGAACATGGCTACGACCAGGCCGAAGCCGTGCGCGGGTTGCTGAGCGAACGCGGTTTTGCCGAGGTCCGCTCGGCGCGCGATCTCGCCGGCATCGAGCGGATCAGCGGCGGCGTGCTGCGCGCCGCTGCGGCCTGAGCGCGGTCGCCGAGGCTAAAACCCCCAGGCGCGACGTGGCTGCGGCCGCCCGTAGCGAAATCCGCTATCATTTCAGCCTAATCTCATCCTTTATCGGAACCGCAAGGTCAGTCATGGATACGCAACAACGCATCAAGCAAATCGTCGACGGCAACAACGTCGTTCTCTTCATGAAGGGCACGGCCCAGTTCCCGATGTGCGGTTTTTCCGGCCGCGCCATCCAGATCCTGAAGGCGTGCGGTGCCGGTGAAATCAAGACCGTCAACGTGCTCGAAGACGACGAAATCCGTCAGGGCATCAAGGTGTTCTCGAACTGGCCGACCATTCCGCAGCTGTACGTGAAGGGCGAATTCATCGGCGGCTCGGACATCATGATGGAGATGTACGAATCGGGCGAACTGCAGCAGCTGTTCGCCGCGGCCTGAGCGTTCTACGCTTCGTTCGCTTCATCAGGCGCCGCAAGCCATGCAGCAAGCACGCACCGCGGTGCCTCGCCGGCTGATCGTCGCGATCACCGGCGCCACCGGCGCCATCTACGGCATCCGGCTGCTCGAGACGCTGCGGCGGCTCGGCGGCGTCGAGAGTCACCTGCTGATTTCGGGCGCGGGTTGGCTCAACATCCAGCATGAACTCCAGTTGGGCAAGGAAGACGTGCATCCGCTCGCGGATGTCGTCCATTCGGTGCGCGATGTCGGCGCGAGCATCGCATCCGGCTCGTTCGCGACCGACGGCATGATCGTCGCGCCCTGCTCGATGAAAACTCTCGCGAGCATCGCGCACGGTTTCGCCGACAACCTGATCACCCGCGCCGCCGACGTCACACTGAAGGAACGTCGCCGTCTCGTGCTGCTGGTGCGCGAAACGCCGTTCAATCTCGCGCATCTGCGCAATATGACGGCCGTCACCGAAATGGGCGGAGTGATCTTCCCGCCACTGCCCGCGTTCTATAACCGGCCTGCTTCGATCGACGAGATGGTCGACCATACTGTCGCACGCGTGCTCGATCTGTTTGCGCTGGGGCCGGCGTTGTCGCCGGCGTGGGAAGGATTGCGCGGCGCGCAGGATTAATCGCGACAAAGAGGATTAACAACAGCCGCGACGCAATCAATTCCCGCCGAACCCATTTATCAAGCTGGCGTGCGGACCTATATTGGTAGCAACCCAATTTCTCCGTGCCGTGCTTACACGGCCGCGTTGCTCTCATGAACCGCTTACCTTCGCTTTTCCTGTCTCACGGCGCACCCACGTTGCCGATCGATCCGTCGATGCCGTCCGCCGAGTTCGGCGCGCTCGGCACGCAATTGCCGCGTCCCGCGGCAATCCTGATGCTGTCGGCGCACTGGGGCACCGCGCAGCCACTCGCGAGCATCGCGACGGCGCCTGAAACCATCCACGATTTTTATGGTTTTCCGCGCCAGCTCTACGAAATCCAATACGCAGCGCCGGGCGCGCCTGACGTCGCACGTAGCGCCGCCGCGCTGCTCGGCGCGAACGGCATCGTCGCGGACGTGCAGCCGCGCGGACTCGACCACGGCGCATGGGTGCCGATGCTGCTGATGTTTCCGCGAGCGGACGTGCCGATCGCGCAACTGTCGATCCAACCGCGCAAGGACGCCGCGCATCATTTCCGCGTCGGCCGCGCGCTGCGCGCGCTGAAAGACGAAGGCGTGATGGTGATCGGCTCCGGCCAGATCACCCATAACCTGCGCGCCGCCGATTTCTCCGCGCGCCCGGAAGACGCCGATCCGCGTGTGGCCGAATTCACCGACTGGTTCGAGGACAAGCTTGTCGCGCGCAATATCGACGCGCTGCTCGACTATCGACGCCAGGCGCCGCACGCGGTGTTGATGCATCCGACCGACGAGCATCTGTTGCCGGTATTCGCTGCGCTCGGCGCCGCCGACGACGACTATTCGCTCGCGATCCAGTCGCTCGGCACCTACCAACGCTCGCTCGCGATGACGAACTACGTGTTCGGGACCGCCTGATCCGACGCGGGGGTCGCGCACAAAAGTCAACAAAAAGCCCGCCTGATCAGTGATCAGGCGGGCTTTTTATCGGCCCCGAAAGATCCGCGTCGAGCGGATCTTCGGTTTCGACCGGCGCTCAATGCGCGCCGATACCTTCGAGCACTTCGTCGTGCACGAGCCGCTCGTCCAGATACTCCGAACGATAGCCGCTGTTCACGCCCCAGAAGTAGAACACCAACGAGAAGGCGATCACGACGAGCATGTCCCAGCCGTACGGCAGAATGCCGAAGCCGCCAAACTCCTTGCTGCCGATCAGCGACAGGATCGCCATGATCGGCAGATACGCGACCAGCCACCAGGCAGCCTTCAAGTCACGGCCCCAGCCCTCGAAGCCCGACTTCGCCTGGAAGTAGAAATACACCGGCAACGCGACGACCATCAGCAGAATGATTTCGCCGGTCAGCGGCCACTTCGCCCAGTACAGGATCAGCGACGCGCAGACGAACGCGAACGGCGCGATCACCTTCATGCCGGCGATGTGCAGCGGGCGCTCGAGATCGGTTGCCGCGCGGCGCAGTGCCATCAGGCTGATCGGGCCGGTCAGGTACGAGATCACGGTCGCGACCGAAATCACCGCCGCGAGCGAACTCCAGCCGCGGAAGAAGAACAGGAAGATGAACGAGACGAGCAGGTTGAACCACATCGCGTTGCGCGGAACGCCATAGAACGGGTGCACGTTACCGAACATCTTCGGCATCGTGTTGTTGCGCTCCATCGCGTAGATCATGCGCGAGGTGGTCGCCATGTAGGTCGTACCGGTGCCGCTCGGGCTCACGAACGCGTCGACGTACAGCAGGATCGCCAGCCAGTTCAGGTTCAGCGCAATCGCCAGTTCCGCGAACGGCGAAGCAAAGCTCAAGTGGCTCCAGCCCTTCATCACGTCGGCCGGATTCACGGCGCCGATGTATGCGATCTGCAGCAACACGTAGATCACGAGCGCGAGCAGGATCGAGCCGATCACCGCGAACGGCACGCTCCTGGCCGGATTTCGCGCTTCACCGGCCAGGTTGATCGGGCTCTGGAAACCGTTGAACGCGAACACGATGCCGCTCGTCGCGACCGCGGTCAGCACCGCCGACCAGCCGTACGGCGCGAACGTGGTCGTCTGACCAAAGTTCTCGGTGTGGACGCCTGTCATCATCAGGCCGACGATCGTTGCGCCCGGGATCAGGAACTTGAAGATCGTGATCGCCGAGTTGGCGCGCGCGAACAGCTTGACGCCCCAGTAGTTGAGCAGGAAATAGATGATGACGAGCCCGGCGGACAGCAGTAGGCCGTTGGTCGTCAATGACCCGTCGACGAACAGCGCATGCGCCCAGGGATAGGGCCACGTACTCATATATTGGATCGATGCTTCGGCCTCGATCGGGATCACCGACACAATCGCGATCCAGTTAGCCCACGCGCTGATGAAACCGACCAGCGCGCCGTGCGAGTAGCGCGCATAGCGCACCATCCCGCCAGATTCCGGAAACATCGCACCGAGTTCGGCGTAAGTCAGCGCAATCGCGAGAATCACGACCGCACCGATGATCCATGCGCAAATCGCAGCCGGACCGGCGATTTTTGCAGCCTTCCACGCGCCGAACAGCCAACCCGATCCGATGATCGAGCCCAGACCGGTCAGCATCAGCGCGAATGGCCCGATGTTCCGTTGTATAGAACTTTTCACTTCTTCTCCTAAATCAGAACCATGTCGGCACCGCGTGACATCGCTTGTGGCGGGGGAAACGGGGTGACGCGCATGTAAGCGCGTCCATATGCGGAACAGGTGCAACCGACGCGCGGCGCGTAGTTTAACGGTTGCACCGTGTTGCTGCAGCGAAACCGCAGCCGAACTAAGGGTTCCCCTAACAAAAAGTTGGCCCCCTGCGCAAGCTTTGTAAGAAAATTTCGGATAAGTCCGGCAAAGTTTCGTCTAGACTGTTGACCTTCGTCCGAATTCGCCGTATAACGTTCGGGCAGGATTTCAAGTGGCGAGTGAAGTGGTTCTTTCGTAGTTCGCCCATCAACGGTACTCCGGTTGGTCCCATTACCCCCTTCCTTGATTTTCATGCACCCGGGCTTCGGCCTTATTCACCATTTTTTAGGAAAAAGTAATATGGAAACCGGTACCGTCAAGTGGTTCAACGACGCTAAGGGCTTCGGCTTCATCACTCCGGACGGCGGCGGTGAAGATCTGTTTGCGCATTTCTCGGAAATTCGCACGGAAGGCTTCAAGACGCTGCAAGAAAACCAGAAGGTCACGTTTGAAGTGAAGACGGGCCCGAAGGGCAAGCAAGCGGCTAACATCAAGCCGGTGTAAGCTCCGCGCTTCCTTCTGGACGCAAAAAAACCCCGCCTCGGCGGGGTTTTTTATTACAGCGGCCAATCTGAATGCGCCGATTAACTTCGCATGACTTCGCAATTCGCGGCGGATTATTTGTTGATTATCCGGGATTATCCGAATACACGCCGCGCATGAATACCGAGGCCGGTCGCCACGCTCGCGAGACGATCGCCGAACACCGCTTGCGCGTCTGGAAACGCCGCGGCCAGCGCGCCCGACAGAAACGCGAGGCCGGTCGACCCGCCGGTGAAATAGATCGCGTCGACATCGCGCGGCGCGACGCCCGCCGCCTGCACCGTATCGCGCGCGGCCTGCACGATGCGTCGCGTTTCTTCCTCGCCTGCCTTGACGAGCTGCGCTTCGTCGAACGCGAGACGCAGATCCTCTTCCACTTGCTCGAGATCGATTACGGTCTCGCCGCCCGCCGCCACGCCGATCTTGGCCTCTTCCGCGTGGGCGGCGAGCGCGTGCCCGAAACGCTGCTCGACCACGCGCATCAGCCGGTCGTGGTGCTTCGTCTCCGTGAAAAGGTGCCGCATCAGCGCGAGTTCGCTGACGCGCTTCGGCGTGTAGACGGTGTTGATCAGGTGCCAGGTCGCGAGATCGAAATAAATCCGGTTCGGGATTTCGCGCCCTTGCGGATCGAGCGACTGGTAGCCCAGTTCACGCAGTATCGTGGCGAGTTCGACGCGGCGGTCGAAGTCCGTACCCGCGACGTGCACGCCGTGGTGCGCGAGCACGTCGTCCTTGCGCTCGACGCGCTTCATCCGTTCCGGCCCCACTCGCACGAGCGAAAAGTCCGAGGTACCGCCGCCGATGTCCGCCACAAGCACGAGCCCCTCGGCGCTCAGGTGCGATTCGTAGTCGAACGCAGCCGCGATCGGTTCATACTGAAAGTGGATGTCGCGCAAGCCGGCCGTGCGCGCGGCGGCTTCGAGCTGTTGCTGCGCCATCTGGTCGGCGCGCGGGTCGTCGTCGACGAAGAACACTGGGCGGCCCAGCACCGCGCGGTCGATCGCGCCGCCGGCGCTCGCCTCGGCCGCGCGTTTCAGGTGAGTCAGGAACGTCGCGATCACCTCGGTGTACTTGATCGCACTGCCGTCGCCGAGATCGGTTGTATTCTCGGCGAGCGGCGAGCCGAGAATGCTTTTCATCGAGCGCATCAGCCGGCCGTCGAAACCGTCGATGTAAGCAGCGAGCGCCGCGCGCCCGAATTCGCTGGTGTGTTCGTCGGTATTGAAGAAGACCGCGGTGGGCAGCGTCGTGTACGCGCCTTCGACCGGCGCCAGCTTCAGCTGCGGGCCGGCCGGAACCGCGACGGCCGAATTGGAAGTACCGAAGTCAATCGCGCAATAGTTCATGGCAGGAATGGCCGCTCACGGCTGGCGCGCACAGAAAGGGGAGCGGCTTTGTATCACGAAAACTCCGTCAGCATCAACTGAAGCTGACGGGACGTCCGCAAGATCGTTAGAAATCATGGCGCGGAATGGATCTTGCGGCGTCCGACCGGATATGCCGTCCCATTTCGCCATCGAGGAGACTTCGCGTCATGAGCGTGCCGCCCACCGCCGCCGTCGATGACCAGCATGCCACGCTGATCGAAACCGATCTGCCGTCGCGGCTGGACCGTCTGCCGTGGGGCCGCTTTCATACGCTGATCGTGGTCGCGCTCGGCGTGACGTGGCTGCTCGACGGCCTTGAGGTGACGCTCGCCGGCGCGGTCGCGAGCGCGCTGAAAACCAGCCCGGCGCTGCGCTTTTCGAATGCCGAGGTCGGCCTCGCGGGCAGCGCATACATTGCCGGCGCGGTGCTCGGTGCGCTCGGTTTCGGTTGGCTGACCGACCGGCTCGGCCGCCGCAAGCTGTTTTTCATCACGCTGACGCTCTATCTGGCCGCGACCGCGGCGACCGCGCTGTCGTGGAATCTGACGAGCTTCATGCTGTTCCGCTTCCTGACCGGCGCGGGTATCGGCGGCGAATACACGGCGATCAACTCGACGATCCAGGAATTCACGCCGGCACGCGTGCGCGGCTGGACCGACCTCGGCATCAACGGCACGTTCTGGGTGGGCGCGGGGCTCGGCGCCGCGGGCTCGCTGGTGCTGCTCGATCCGCACCTGCTGCCTTCCGACTGGGGCTGGCGCGCGTGTTTTTTCATCGGCGCGGTGCTCGCGCTGGCGATCCTGCCGATGCGCATCTGGATACCCGAAAGCCCGCGCTGGCTACTCACGCACGGCGACGAGCGCGACGCCCGCACGATCGTCGAAGGCATCGAGACGCGTTTTCGCGACGCCGGCCACACGCTCGCCGACGACGCCCTCACGCGGCTGCGACTGCGCGCGCGCGACCATACGCCGTTGCGCGAGGTGTTCCACACGCTGTTCAACGTGCACCGGCGCCGCGCGCTGGTCGGTCTCACGTTGATGACCGCGCAGGCATTCTTCTACAACGCGATCTTTTTCACCTACGCGCTCGTCCTCACCGACTTCTATCACGTGCCGGGCGACGACATCGGCTGGTATCTGCTGCCTTTCGCGCTCGGCAATTTCCTGGGGCCACTCGTGCTCGGGCGGCTGTTCGACGTGATCGGTCGACGCAAGATGATCGCCGCGACCTACGCGATGTCGGCGATCCTGCTGACGCTGTCCGGCTATCTGTTCGAGCAGCAACTGCTGAGCGTCGTCACGCAGACGGTCGCCTGGATGGTCATTTTCTTCTTTGCGTCGGCGGCCGCGAGTTCCGCGTATCTGACCGTGAGCGAATCGTTTCCACTCGAAATCCGCGCGCTCGCGATCGCGGTTTTCTATGCGTTCGGCACCGCGCTCGGCGGCATCATCGGGCCGGCGTTTTTCGGTCGGCTGATCGATACGCATCAGCGCAGCGAGGTGTTTTCGGGCTATCTGGTCGGCTCGGCGTTGATGCTCGCGGCGGCGCTCGTCGCGGCGATCTGGGGTGTCGACGCGGAGCGCAAGTCGCTCGAACATGTGGCCGCGCCGCTGTCGAGCGTGACGGATGGTGAGAACGGCATGGACCGCGCTGCATGAAAAACGCGCGGACCGTGCCGCGCGTGCCTGACTGCTTCGTTGCTCATCGCCTGCTTTCCTCGCTTTACGCGAAATCGCGCGGCAAGCGCAGCGAATCCATCGCTCAGAACGCCTTCTTCCAGGCGCCGGCGTACGCGATCTCCGCGAGCGCCGCGCGTTGACGCGGCGCCTTCTCGCGTTCGCGCAGGACCGGGTCCAGTTTGTCGACGTCGCCGTAATGACCGAGCGAAATCATCGCGATCGGCTCGACGTCCTTTGGTAATTCGAAGGTGGTACGGAACGCGTTCACGTCGAAGCCGCTCATCTGGTGCGCGGCGAGGCCGAGCGCGTGCGCCTGCAGCACCAGCGCCATCGCCGCCGCGCCGGCGTCGTAGAACGCGCAGCGGTTTACGTCGCCCTTGTTGGTCAGTGTGTGCGCGGTCACCGCGATCAGCACTGGCGCGGGCGCATTCCAGCCCTGGTTGAACGGCACTAGCGTGGCGAAAGCCTTCTTGAATGCGACTTCGTCGACGCTGCGATCGAATACGACAAAACGCCAGGGCTGCGCGTTATATGAAGACGGCGCCCAGCGCGCCGCTTCTAGCACGGCTCGCAACTGATCGCGGCTCACCGGCTCGCTCGAATACGCGCGAGGGCTCCAGCGGCCTGCAATCAGCTCGTGAATGGCAACTTCGGTTGAGGCGGGTTTGGTGGCCATGCGCTTCTCTCGGTAGAAATTCATGATCGTCGGGCGGCTGCCCGAGGCCACATAGCATAACGGGCTTTCGGTGCGCGCTCCAAGTTGCGGCGCGGCGCTATGCGTGCTGGCTGAGAAAATGCGCACGGCCCCGTTATGGGGCCGTGTGCCGATGCTTCGCTGACGGTGAATCCGCGCGGCGCGCGAGGCGCCTCAGATTGCCTGCGGCGTCGGCACCTTGGCAGGGCGGTTGATGCGCAGCACGATCACCGCGGCGATCAGACACAAGCCGCCGGAAATCATCGATGCGACCGTGTAGGTGCCAAGACTCGCGCGCAGCATGCCCGCGCCGAGCGCCGCGAACGCCGCGCCGAGCTGGTGGCCCGCGACCACCCAGCCGAACACGATCGGCGCCGATTCCTTGCCGTAGACGTCGGTCGCAAGACGCACGGTCGGCGGCACGGTGGCGATCCAGTCGAGACCGTAGAACACCGCGAACAGCGGCAGTCCGAAAAAGTCGATGCCGAACGCGTGCGGCAGGTACATCAGCGACAGCCCCCGCAGCCCGTAATACCAGAACAGCAGCACGCGGCTATTGAAGCGGTCCGACAGCCAGCCCGACATCGTCGTGCCGAAGAGGTCGAACACGCCCATCGCCGCGAGCAACGACGCGCCCTGCACTTCGGTCATCCCGTAGTCGCCGCACATCGCGATCAGATGGGTGCCGACATAGCCATTGGTGCTCGCGCCGCAAATGAAGAAGCTGAAGAACAGCAGCCAGAAGTCGCGCGTTTTGCTCGCCGACGCGAGCGTGCCGAATGCGATCGCGAGCGGATTCTGCCTGGTGACGGTCGTCGTGATGGGCGCGTCGTGCGGTTCGCCGTACGGGCGCAGCTGCATGCTGGCCGGATGCTCGGGCAGCAGGAAGGCGACGAGCGGAATCACGACGCCCGCCGCGAGCGCGACGACCCACACGACCTGACGCCAGCCGTAATGCTCGGCGATGGCCGCGAGAAGCGGCAGAAACACCAGCTGGCCGGTCGCCGAGCTGGCGGTCAGGATACCCATCACGAGACCGCGGCGCGTGGTGAACCAGCGTGTCACGACCGTCGCCGACAGCGACAGCGCCGCTACTCCGGTCGAGCCGCCGACCATCACGCCCCAGATCAGCACCATTTGCCACGGATGCGTCATCAGCGACGACAGGGCGACACCCGCGGCCATCGTGCCGAGCGCGCTCAGCAGCGTGGGGCGCACACCGAAGCGCTGCATCGCGGCGGCCGCGAACGGCCCCATCAACCCATACAGCGCGATGTTCACTGAGATCGCGAGCGAAATCGTCGCGCGGCTCCAGCCGAATTGGTGCTCGAGCGGCACCATCATCACGCTCGGTGTTGCTCGCGTACCCGCCGCCGCGAGCAACACCAGGAACACCACGGCGACGGTCAACCAGCCGTAGTGGAAACGCCCGCCTATCAGTCGCGCAGCCCAGTTCATTGGTTCTCCCATCGACGCGGCCCCGGTGGCCGCGCCGTTCGTATTATTACGGCCCCGGTGAATGACTTGTGACAGATCGGTCACAATAGTGTTGCGATCTTAGTTACTGGTCGGTAACATGTCAAGGCGTCAATCTCATTCGGGTGACTTGCGATGTCCGACAGCGAAACCTCCAAGCCCGCTCGTACTCGTGCGCGGCGCGCGCGCGGCGCGCAGACCGCCGGGCCGCAGGCGCAGCTGCATCTGCTGCGCGCGGCCAGCGAGTTGTTCTATCGCGAGGGCGTGCGCACGGTCGGCGTCGATGCGGTGATCGAGCGCGCGGGCGTGAACAAGATGAGTCTGTACCGGCAGTTTTCGTCGAAGGACGAGCTCGTGATGGCGTATCTGGAGCAGAAGGACGAGCAGTTCTTCCGCTACGTCGAGAAGAGCTTCGAGAAGCATCGGGGCGAGCCGGCGAAGCAGCTTCGGCAGTTCTTCGACGACCTCGCGGTGCGCGCCTCGGTCGGCGATTACCGCGGCTGCCCGTTCGTGAATGTGTCGGTGGAGTTTTCGGATACCGCGCATCCGGCGCGGCAGTTTGTGTTCCGCAACAAGCAGCGCTTGATGGCGCGCCTCGTCGAACTGTCGACGGCGGCCGGCGCCGGCGATCCGCAAGCGCTGGCCGATGGGCTCGGTCTGCTGATCGAGGGCGTGTACGCGGCGAGCCAGACTTACGGGCCGGGCTGCGGGCCGATCCTCGCCGCGCCGAAAGTCGCCGCGCAGTTGATTGCGGCCGCTTGCGCGGAGAAGCCGGTTCGCTGAGCCAGTCCGTCAGCCGGGTCCTTTAGAATTGCGCGTTTTCCCGTCACATCCGTCCGCCATGCCGTTGCCCGCCGAATCCCACGATGCCGTTATCGCCGCGACCCGTCATTGGCTGACGGAGGCCGTGATCGGCCTGAACCTGTGTCCGTTCGCGAAGGCCGCGCATGTGAAGGGGCAGATTCGCTATGCGGTCAGCGAAGCGCACACGCTCGAAGCGGTGCTGACCGACCTGGAAGCCGAACTGCAGACCCTCGTCGCCGCCGACCCCGCCGCCATCGACACGACGTTGCTGATTCTGCCGCGCGCGTTCGACGACTTTCTCGGCTTCAACGACTGCCTGTTCTTCGCCGACCGGCTCGTCCAGCAGCTACGGCTCGAAGGCGTCATCCAGATCGCGAGCTTTCATCCGCATTACCAGTTCGAAGGCAGCGAGCCCGACGATATCGAAAACTACACGAACCGGGCGCCCTATCCGATCTTGCATCTGCTGCGGGAAGACAGCATCGAGCGAGCCGTGCAGGCCTTTCCCGACGCGGAAGAGATCTACGAGCGCAATCAGGAAACGCTGCGGCGCATTGGCCTCGCGGGCTGGGATGCGTTGATGAAGCGCTAAGTGAAGCGCCCAGCCGCGCCTCAGGCCGGCACGAAAAATCGCTCCTTCAGCGCATCGAGCCCGAGCGCGTCGAGCACTTCGCCGAGCCGCTCAGCGGGCCGGCGTCGCGGCAGGTCCTTGTATTGCGCGATGATCAACTCGTTTTTCATCGAGTGTTCCCAGCCGACCAGCTCGGTCACGCTGACCTGATAGCCATGCGCTTCGAGCTGCAGGCAGCGCAGCACGTTCGTGATCTGGCTGCCGAATTCGCGCGTGTGCAGCGGATGCCGCCAGATTTCCGTCAGCGCGGTCTTCAGAGCCTTGCCCTTGTTCTGCCGCAGCACGCCGGCTACCTCGGCCTGGCAGCACGGCACGACGACGATGTACTTCGCGTGCTTTTCGAGTGCGAAACGGATCGCGTCGTCGGTGGCGGTATTGCACGCGTGCAGCGCGGTCACGATGTCGATTTCGGCGGGCAACCGCGTCGACGTGATCGACTCCGCCACCGACAGATTCAGAAACGACATCCCCTTGAAGCCGAGCCGCGCCGCCAGCTCTTCTGACTTCGTCACCAGCTCTTCGCGCGTTTCAATGCCGTAAATGTGCGAAGCCCCACCAGCGACGTCCTGAAACTCCTTGAAAAACAGGTCGTACAGGATAAAACCGAGGTATGACTTGCCCGCGCCGTGATCGACGAGCGTCAGCGCCCCCTGCTGGTCCTTCAGCTCCTTGAGTAGCGGCTCGATGAACTGGAACAGATGGTAGACCTGCTTCAGCTTGCGACGGCTGTCCTGATTCATCTTGCCGTCGCGCGTGAGGATGTGGAGCTCTTTGAGCAGTTCGACGGACTGGTTGGGACGGATTTCGTGGGTTTTGCCGGACATCGTATGGGTCGCCATCAATTGCAGTGCGAACGTGCGACAGATGACGGAAAAAGAGAAAGGTTGCTGCCAGTTTACCCAAAGTGCAGCAATCCCAGCCAGTACGCCGCCCGGACCACGGGAGACAGGCGGTCGACTAGGAACACTTCCTGCTCGAAAGGCGTTGCGCGGAAGTGTCTCGATAATGGCTGAAAACAGCTTGAGCGCCGGCTGAGAAAACAGGAGGCTGTCCGGCCGTGCAACCGGACACGCGAACCGGATGCATGTGGGGAGAGCGGTCCCGCAACAAGGGCCGAACATTACGTAACCAGCAGCGGCCGGCTTTGCAACGGGTCGCGCGCTCGGATGATCACAGAAGAGGCGGCAATGGATACGGTACCCAACGGAAATGTCGAACAGAAGTTTCAGGAAATGCTGGCGAAGCTCACCGCCGCGCCGGCGTGGTCGGAGAAACAGCAACTCGAACTGGAGATGGCTCGCGACATCTCCACGGAAATGCTGCGACTTGCCGAGGTCATGCGCGACGGCAACGTCGACCTAGAGACCTGCCTGACGATGCTCAAGTACGCCAAGGTCCTCGACTTCGTGATGACGACGCTCGCGTCGCGACGCGACATCAAGCCGCAGACGTTGCGGGTGATCTTCAAGCTCGCCGGGCTGAAGGTCGATGAGGCCTATCCGGGTTAGCGCGTCGGCATCCTGATTAGATTGGCTTGGTATCGCGTTTCTCGTGTCACGACAAGACTGCTGCAACACGCCCGCACGCGGGCGGCTGTATGCCGCTCGCGACGCGGGCTTCCACACTCCCCTTCCACGGGTATCTCAAGCGTGCGGCGCCTCGACGGGCGGCGTTCCCTCATGAAATAGCGTCTTCAGCTGCTCGCGCAGCTCCGGCGAATCCGCGTGCTTGTGAACGCTGACGGCATGCTGGACCGCGGCTTCGAGCAGTTCGCCGTCGCTGTCGGCGGATAGCGCGACAGTGCAGTTCGTTTCGCTCGGAAACTCGCGACAGTCGATATATTTGCGGGTCATGGCAATCTCCTTGGACCAGATGATCGACCCTTCCACCGATTCGACAGGCGATGCGCGTCGGCTGCCGGCGCGCGGCAATGAAGCGCGCCGCAGCGGCTGCGTCGGAAGTGACGTGATTGGGGATTAACGCGAGAATCGACGCGAACGGCGACTGATGGAAGGTGTTTGAAAAGTATAGGTCGCGTGCGGCGCGAGCCAAGCGGTGAACGCGATGCGCAACGGCCGGGAGAAAGACTGAATCCAGTATTTTCCGGTCTGGGGCACTCGAGCCCGGTCGCCGGGGGCGAATGGCCGCCTATTTGCCAGTACCCAGCACAGTTCGACAGAGTTCGTCGGCGTTTGCCGCGCGCCGCGCGCGGTGTGACAATAGCGCCCTTCGCACCGCATGTCCGCTCGGTCATCGCGGCGCACCGCCTTTTCTCCCCCGTTGATCCGCTGAACCGCATGTCATTCCCGCTCGATTCCGCCCGCGTCGCCGTGATCGGCGGCGGCCCCGCCGGCCTGATGGCCGCCGAGACGCTTGCCCGGCGCGGCGTGCAAGTCCACGTATATGACGCGATGCCGTCGGTCGGCCGCAAATTCCTGATGGCGGGCAAAGGCGGGCATGAACATCACGCATTCGGAAGCCCTCACGCCGTTTCTCGACCGCTACGGCTCGCGCCGCGAGCGCATCGCGCCGTTACTCGACGCGTTCGGTCCCGACGCGCTGCGCGCATGGTTGCGCGAGTTGGGCGTCGAGACGTTCGTCGGCAGTTCGGGGCGCGTATTTCCGTCCGACATGAAGGCCGCGCCGATGCTGCGCGCGTGGCTGCATCGGCTGCGCGAAGCGGGTGTGCAGTTTCATATGCGTCACAAGTGGAGCGGCTGGACGTCAACATCCGAAGACGGCGCCGCCCACGCGTTGCGCTTCGACACGGCCGACGGCGAGCAGACGGTCAGCTGCGACGCGGTCGTGTTCGCGCTCGGCGGCGCCAGTTGGCCGCGTCTCGGCTCCGACGCCGCGTGGGTGCCGCTAATGACGTCGCGCGACGTGCCGGTGACGCCGCTGCGTCCCGCGAACTGCGGCTTCGACGCGGACTGGAGCCCGTATCTGCGCGAGCGTTTCGCAGGTCAGCCGATCAAGACGGTCGCGATTTCCCTCACCGGCGTAGACGGAAAAGTCCACAATCGACAAGGTGAAATACTTTTGACCGAAACGGGCCTCGAAGGGAGCCTGGTTTACGCGTTGTCGGCGCCGATCCGCGAGCGAATTCTCGCCGGCGGCGAGGTCACGATCGCGCTGGATCTCGCGCCAGGCTTGCCGCTCGAGCGAGTCGTTGAGGAAGTGACGCGGCCGCGCGGCTCACGCTCGATTGCGAGCCATCTGCACGGGCGAATCGGAATCGGCGGGGTCAAGCTGGCGTTGTTGCACGAGATTCTGTCGAAAGAAGCATTCGCCGATGCGCGCGGCCTGGCCCACGCGATCAAGGCGCTGCCGATCCGACTGCTGCGCGCGCGACCAATCGAGGAAGCGATCAGTACGGCGGGCGGAATCCCGTTCGAGGCGTTGGACGCGCATCTGATGATCGACCGGATGCCCGGCGCATTCTGCGCGGGCGAAATGCTCGATTGGGAGGCGCCGACTGGTGGTTATCTGCTGACCGCCTGCTTTGCCAGCGGGCTGGTCGCTGGCCGGGGCGCATGCGCGTATCTGGAAGCGCACGGCACGTCGGCGTGACGCGCGCAGTCGCCATCACCGCACCTTGAGCCGCCACAACGACGTGACCTCGGCCGCTCGCGCAACATACAACGGATCGTTCTGATCGCTGGCCTTCGGATGCCGTGGACGAATGTCCTCGCGTCCCACGACACTGAGCCCCGCGTGCTCGATCGCCGCGAGCAGCCACTCGCGCGTACGCAGCCCAAGGTGCTCGGCGAAATCCGAAATGATCAGCCAGCCCTCGCCGCCCTGCGTCAGATGATCAGCGAGGCCGTTCAGGAAGCCGACCAGCATGCGGCTGTCCGGATCGTAGACCGCGTATTCGAGCGGCGACGCGGGCCGCGCCGGCACCCACGGCGGATTGCAGACGACGAGCGGTGCGCGACCGTCCGGAAACAGATCGGCCTGCACGATCTCGACCTGCTCGGCGAAACCAAGTCGCGCGAGATTTTCACGAGCACACGCAAGCGCGCGCGCATCCTGGTCTGTCGCGACGATCTTGCGCACGCCGCGTTTGGCCAGCAGCGCGGCCAGCACGCCGGTGCCGGTGCCGATATCGAACGCGAGCTCCAGCGACGGCAGCGGCGTGCGCGCGACCAGATCGACGTACTCGCCGCGCACCGGTGAGAACACACCGTAGTGCGGATGGATGCGCTCGCCGAGCGCCGCAATCTCGACGCCCTTCTTGCGCCATTCGTGCGCGCCGATCAAACCGAGCAACTCGCGCAACGACACGACGGACGCGTCACCGGTCGCCGGTCCATAAGCTTCGATGCAGGCCTGCCGCACGTCGGGCGCGCGATGCAGCGGAATGGTGTAGTCGGCATCGAGCGGAATCAGGATCATGCCGAGCGTGCGCGCGCGCTGCGACTGCGCCTGCCGATGCAGGTTGAACGCGTCGAGCGGTGTCGCTCCCTGCTTGCGCGGCTTGCGTTCGAGCCGGCGCGTGACGGCCTGCAGCAGTTGGCGCGCGTTCTGGAAGTCGCCGCGCCACAGCAGCGCGGTGCCTTCGCAGGCGAGGCGGTAGGCCGAATCGGCGGTGGTGCGGTCGTCGGCGACGACGACGCGCTTCGGCGGCGGCACGGCCGCCTCGGAACGCCAGCGTGCGGTGCGCGGGCCGTCGGCTTCTGGCCAGGTGAGAGTTGCGGGGCTGGTCATGGTGCAGTGGAGTCGATGTGACGTCGCCGGCGACGCGGACCGCGGCAGCGGACCGGATCTTCGGCGGCGGCCCGCCATCCCGGGCGACGCCCGAATAGTACCGTACCGCCGCCGTGCGGATCCGCGACGCGGCATGAATTGGTGACGGTGATGAGGTGAGTCTAGACGCAGCGAAAGTAGACAATAATATCCACAATCGACAAGGTGAAAGAGATATCGTGATTTTTGAGCCATCGCGGGGCTCACCTCACGCTGCCCCTCGCACGTTTTGACGTGCGTGAAACCCTCGTCGCAAGCGAGCCCGCCAAGGCTTCGGTGATCGGCATCAGAAACGATCCGGCCGATTTCCACCGAAAAAAGAAAAACCCCGCCAAAGCGTGTGCTTCGACGGGGTTTTCTAGCATTTGCAGTTACTGCTGATAAAGCAATCTGGTGCCGGCTGCAGGACTCGAACCCGCCACCTCATGATTACAAGTCAAGCGCTCTACCTGATGAGCTAAGCCGGCATGAGGCCGTGATTCTACTTCATTTCACGATCTTAAGGCGAGCCCTTCCGCCGCCTTTCGAGCCATCGTCGTCGGGCTGCGGTTTGTCGTCGGCGTCGGTGGCCACGGCCGGGTCGGCTGGGGCGGTTTCGACGGCGCGCGGAGCCGTCGGCGTGTCAGCTTCGTCCGCGGCATCCGCGCCCGAATCCTGAGCCTCGCCGCCCGCCGATTCGACCGGGAACGCCATACCCTGGCCGTTTTCGCGCGCGTAGATCGCGAGGATATTGGCGACCGGCACCTCGATCTTGTGCGACTTGCCGGAGAAGCGCGCGTTGAACTCGATCCACTCGTTGCCCATCTGCAACTGGCTGGTCGCCTCGAAGCTGATGTTCAACACGATTTCGTTGTCGCGCACGAACTGACGGGGCACGCGCGTCTGATTGTCGACGCGGACCGCGATATGCGGTGTGTAGCCGTTATCCGTGCACCACTCGTAGAGCGCCCGCAACAGATAAGGCTTCGTGGAAATCTCTTGCATCAGCAGTCCTCTTGCGGGCGCGGACGCCGCATCGAAGCGATGCGGCGTCCGCGCTCCAAAGCCAAACTCAACGACGCATCACCTTTTCCGACGGCGTCAGCGCTTCGATATAAGCCGGGCGGCTGAAAATGCGCTCGGCGTACTTCATCAGCGGCGCGGCGTTCTTCGACAGCTCGATACCATAGTGGTCAAGGCGCCAAAGCAGCGGTGCGATCGCGACGTCGAGCATCGAGAACTCTTCGCCGAGCATGTACTTGTTCTTCAGGAAGATCGGCGCGAGCTGCGTCAGGCGATCGCGGATCGCGAGGCGCGCCTTCTCGTGATTCTTCTCCGCTGCCTTGCCCTTCTCATTTTCGAGCGTGCCGACGTGAACGAACAGCTCTTTCTCGAAGTTGAGCAGGAACAGGCGGGCACGCGCGCGCTGGACCGGATCGGCCGGCATCAGCTGCGGGTGCGGGAAGCGCTCGTCGATGTACTCGTTGATGATGTTCGATTCGTACAGAATCAGGTCCCGTTCGACGAGAATCGGCACCTGACCATACGGATTCATCACGGCGATGTCTTCCGGCTTGTTGAACAGGTCGACGTCGCGGATCTCGAAGTCCATGCCCTTTTCGAACAACACCAGCCGGCAACGCTGGGAGAACGGGCAAGTAGTGCCGGAATACAGAACCATCATGTTTACGTTTCCTCAAAAAGCTGAAGGGCCAGCGCGCGGAAAAACCGTTCAGCAGGTTTTTCCTGGCGCCGGCCCCACGCCATGTAGCGGCGTGATTATTTGATATGTTTCCAGTACGCGGCGTTCAGTCGCCAGGCGAAAAAGCTCAGGATACCGAGGAACAACAGCACCCACACGCCAAGTTGCCTGCGGGTTTGCTGCGTCGGTTCGGACATCCATGACAGGTACGACACGAGGTCGGCCACAGCAGAATCATAATCTACCGGCGACATCGTCCCCGGAGTCAGTTGCTGGAAGCCGAGGAATTTGTGTACTTTTTCGCCGGTTTTTTCGTCGGTTTCGTCGCCGAATTTCGCCGCGCGCTGCCCCTGAAGCTGCCACAGCACGTGAGGCATGCTCACGTTTTGGTACACCAGATTGTTCCAGCCGGTCGGCCGCGTATCGTCGCGGTAAAAACTCCGCAGATACGTGTAAAGCCAGTCCGTGCCGCGCGCCCGCGCCTCCACCGACAGATCCGGCGGCGTCGCCCCAAACCACCCTTTCGCATCCTCCGGGCGCATCGCCACGGTCATCGTGTTGCCGACCTTGTCGGTGGTGAACAGCAGGTTCGCCTGGATTTCGTTCGGCGTGATACCGAGATCGGTCAGGCGGTTGTAGCGCATCAGGTTCGCGCTGTGGCAATTCAGGCAGTAGTTTACAAACAATTGCGCGCCGTGCTGCAAAGAAGCGAAATTGTTCGTGTTGTCCGGGGCGCGATCGAGCGGGAAATTCTCGTCCGCGTGAACCGGAGCGGCCAACAGCGCAAGCACGGTCGCGCCGACCAGCGCGCACATCGAAAGCAGTTTTTTCATCTTCATGTTCTCCTGGCTCGCGATTAGTGAGGCTTGAACCGCACCCGCTCGGGCGGCTGCTTGAACTTGCCAAGCCGCGTCCAGAAGGGCATGCCGAGGAAAAACGCGAAGTAGATCAGCGCGCAGATCTGGGCGATCAGCGTCGCGGCCGGCGACGGCGGTCGCGTGCCGAGGAAGCCGAGCGTCAGGAACGCGATCACGAAGATCCCGAAGAAAACCTTGTGGAAGAACGGCCGGTAGCGGATCGACTTGACCGGCGACCGGTCCAGCCACGGCAGGAAAAACAGCGAAATCACCGCGCTGCCCATCACCACGACGCCCCAGAACTTCGATTCGGTGAACACCATCGCGACGATCACCAGCACCGCAAGCACCGGCAGACCGAGCTTCCACTTGCCGCGCGCGCGCACGAGCGCCAGCAACCCGAGTAGCGCGATGACGATCATCAGCACGATCTTGAATGGATCGGTGGTGGCGCGCAGCATCGCATAAAAGGCGGTGAAGTACCACACAGGCGCAATTTCCGGCGGCGTCTGCAGCGGATTTGCGGGGATGAAGTTGTTGGCTTCAAGGAAGTACCCACCCATTTCCGGCGCGAAGAAGATGATCGCGGCGAAGATCAACAGGAAGATCGCCACGCCCATGAAGTCGTGCACCGAGTAGTACGGGTGGAACGGAATGCCGTCGAGCGGCACGCCGTCCGGGCCTTTCTTGGCCTTGATCTCAATGCCGTCCGGGTTGTTCGAGCCGACTTCGTGCAGCGCGACGAGGTGCGCGATCACGAGGCCGACCAGCACCAGTGGAATCGCGATCACGTGAAACGCGAAGAAGCGGTTCAGCGTGACGTCGGACACGACGTAGTCGCCGCGAATCCACAGCGACAGATCCGGCCCGATGAACGGAATCGCCGAGAACAGGTTCACGATCACCTGCGCGCCCCAGAACGACATCTGCCCCCACGGCAGCAGATAGCCGAAGAACGCCTCGGCCATCAGGCTCAGGAAGATCAGGCAGCCGAAAATCCACACGAGCTCGCGCGGCTTGCGGTACGAGCCGTACATGAGCCCGCGGAACATGTGCAGATACACGACGACGAAAAACATCGACGCACCCGTCGAGTGCATGTAGCGGATCAGCCAGCCCCACGGCACTTCGCGCATGATGTACTCGACCGACGAGAACGCGAGCGTCGCGTCGGGCTTGTAGTTCATCGTCAGGAATATGCCGGTGACGATCTGGTTGACCAGCACCAGCAACGCAAGCGAACCGAAGAAGTACCAGAAGTTGAAGTTCTTCGGCGCGTAGTACTCGGAAACGTGCTTCTTCCACGTAGCAGTCATCGGGAAGCGCTGGTCGATCCAACCAGCCAGCCCGGTCGTCTCTACTTCGTGTTCGCTCGCCATTACGCTTCTCCTTTTTCGTCCTTCCCGATCACAAGGGCCGTCGCCGACGTGAACATGAAGCGCGGGATGTCGAGGTTCTGCGGAGCGGGTTTGTTCTTGAAGACGCGGCCGGCCATGTCGTAGGTCGAGCCGTGGCACGGGCACAGGAAGCCGCCGGGCCAGTCGTCGGGGAGATTCGGCTGCGGGCCTTCCTGGAAGCGCGGCGTCGGCGTGCAGCCCAGATGCGTGCAAACGGCAACAGCGACGAGCAGATGCTTGTTCTCGGCGCGTGAACGGAGTTCGTTGTTGCAGTAGTCCGGCAGCGGCATCGAGAACGGATTCAGCGAGTGGGGGTCCGCTACCTGGCTGTCGGCTTTTTGAACATCGGCGAGCATGCGGTCCGTGCGGTTGATGATCCACACCGGCTTGCCACGCCAGGCGACCGTCATCATGTCGCCGGGCTTCAGACCACTGATATCGACCTCGACCGGGGCACCCGCGGCCTTGGCCTTTTCGGATGGTGCAAACGAACTAACAAAGGGTACGACAACGGCAACACCTCCTATGCCGCCTGCTACGGTCGTCGCTACCAGCCAGTTACGGCGGCTGCCATCGACGCGTTCCTCTTCTTTGTCTCGCATTACACGCCCCACTTCTGAGTTGGATTTTTCCTTCACGTCGCTTCTACCGCCGCTAGTTTGCTCGAATGGAGTCGCCATTTACAAGGGCCGATTGCCAAAAACCGTGCGAAGCCCTTGATAACTCAGGGTTTGTCCGTACCGATCGCAAACTTTTTCGTGCCCCCTTTTAAGTGCCTTCTGCGGTATTCCTGCGTTTTTCTTCGTTAATGCAATTCGCAATTCAAACGGGATTGGGGATATCGATAAACAGATGTTCGATATCGAACGATTCGGACAGATGCTTGCCCACCGCCTGCACGCCGAAGCGCTCGGTCGCGTGGTGGCCAGCTGCCAGAAATGCGACGCCGCTTTCCGCCGCCGTATGCATCACCGACTCGGATACCTCGCCGGTCACGTAGACGTCGACACCCGCGTTGATCGCCGCGTCGAACATGCCTTGCGCGGCGCCCGTGCACCAGCCGACGCGGCGCAGTTCCATATCCGAATCGCCGAACACGAGCGGCGTGCGGCCCAGCGTCTGCTCGATTTCCGCGGTAAGGTGCGACAGCGTGATCGGCATCGGCAGCGTGGCGAGCCAGCCCAGATCGTTGTCGCCGAAACGCGCGTCGCTGATCCAGCCCATCTTCTCGCCGATCTGCGCGTTGTTGCCGAACTCGGGATGATCGTCGAGCGGCAGATGGTAGGCGAACAGGTTCAGGTCGTTGGCGAGCAGCAGCTTCAAACGAGCATGTTTGCGGCCGGTTATCTGCGGTGCCTCGTTGCGCCAGAAGTAGCCGTGATGGACCAGCACGGCGTCCGCGCCCCAGTCGAGCGCGGCCTCCAGGAAGGCCACCGACGCGGTCACGCCGGTCGCGAGTTTGTTGATCCGGCGGCGTCCTTCGACCTGCAATCCGTTCGGGCAATAGTCCTTGAAGCGCGCGGTTTCAAGGAGATTGTTCAAGTACAATTCAAGTTCAATCCGATCCATATAGACCTCTAGTCTTCAGATGCTTAGACGCTTCTGGCTGTTATTTGCCCAAGCGGTGACGGTGCTGTTGGCGCTGATGTTCATCATTGCGACCCTCAAACCGCATTGGCTGCAGCGTCAAGGACAATTCGGCAGACAACTCGCCGAACCGATCGTCGCGCTACGGGAAGTGGCGCCGGGCATCGGCACTGGCCATGCCGAAACGTCCTATGCCGAAGCGGCGCAAAAGGCCATGCCCGCGGTCGTCAACGTGTTCTCCAGCAAGGATGGCTCGCTGCCTCCCGACCCGCGCGCCAAAGATCCGCTGTTCCGCTACTTCTTCGGCGACAGGAACAATCGCAAGCAGCAGGAGCAGCCTGCCTCGAATCTCGGCTCAGGCGTGATAGTGAGTTCGGAAGGTTACATTCTAACGAACCAGCACGTCGTCGACGGCGCCGATCAGATCGAAATCGCGCTCGCCGATGGCCGCACCGCCAGCGCGAAGGTCATCGGCATCGACCCCGAAACCGATCTGGCCGTGCTCAAGGTCAATATGACCAATCTGCCCACCATCACGCTCGGCCGAATGGACCAGACCCGCGTCGGCGACGTCGTGCTCGCGATCGGCAATCCGTTCGGCGTCGGGCAGACCGTGACGATGGGCATCGTCAGCGCGCTCGGCCGCAACCATCTCGGCATCAATACGTTCGAAAACTTCATCCAGACCGACGCCCCGATCAACCCCGGCAACTCGGGCGGTGCGCTCGTCGACGTGAACGGCAACCTGCTCGGCATCAACACCGCCATCTACTCGCGCTCGGGCGGCTCGCTCGGCATCGGCTTCGCGATTCCGGTGTCGACCGCGCGCAGCGTGCTCGAGAGCATCATTACGACCGGAACGGTCACGCGCGGCTGGATCGGCGTCGAACCGCAGGACGTAACGCCGGAAATCGCGGAGTCGTTCGGGCTCGATCAGAAGTCGGGCGCGATTGTCGCGGGCGTGCTGAAAAGCGGCCCGGCCGACCGCGCGGGCATCAAGCCCGGCGACATCCTGACGAGCGTAAACGGCCAGGCGATCACCGATACCACGCGTCTATTGAACGTGATCGCGCAGATCAAGCCCGGTACGGCGGCGAAAGTGCATCTGGTGCGCAAAGGTCATCAGATCGATCTCGACGTGAAGATCGGCAAACGCCCGCCGCCGCCGAAACAGACGGAAGACGACAACGGCGGCGGCGATCAGCCGGATGACGAAGGCGGCTGAAGCTAAATGCCGCGATTCCACGCAATGAATAAGGGCAGTCCGCAATGAACTGCCCTTTTTCATTTGACGCCCGGCACTGACTCGCGACACCTCAACTGGACGGCGGCGGACTCGCATCCTCCACGACCACCGGCTGCTTGCCGACGATCAACCGCGCCGCGACGATGCCAGCTTCATACAGCAGAATCAGCGGGACCGCGAGGATCAGCTGCGAAAACACGTCCGGCGGCGTTACGACGGCCGACACCACGAACGCGCCGACGATCACATACGGCCGGATCTCCTTCAGCTTCTTCAGCGTCACCACGTTCATCCGCACCAGCAGCACGACGACGATCGGCACCTCGAACGTGACGCCGAACGCGATGAACATCGTCAGCACGAAGCTCAGGTAATTGTTGATATCGGTTGTCATTTCCGCGCCGAGCGGCGCGTTGTAGTGCGCCATCACGCGGAAAATGGTCGGAAACACGACGAAGTACGCGAACGCCATGCCGCATAGGAACAGCGTGTAACTGCTCGCGACCAGCGGCGCGACCAGCTTCTTCTCGTGCTGATAGAGCCCGGGCGCAACGAACGCCCAGATCTGGTACAGCACGACCGGCAGCGCGATCACGAAGGCGACCAGCATCGTCACCTTCATCGGCACGAAGAACGAGCCAGTGACGTCTGTGACGATCATCTTGCCGTCCTTCGGCAGATTCATCATCAGCGGACGGGCGAGCAGTTTGAAGATGTCCGGCGCCCAGTACACGAGGCCGATGAACACGACGACGACGGCGAGCCCCGCACGGATGATGCGATCACGCAGTTCAACGAGGTGGGAAATGAAGGTCTCTTCAGTGCCTTCGTTCTGGGATTGCTGGGGGTCGCTCACACCGGCCCTCGGTTAGAGATTGTCGATCTGAACATCAGAAGAACCGCGTCGGACGACGCAGGTTGGCAGGTGTGTGCCGCGCAACGCGCGCGGCACCCGACTGCACGCGCGTGCGCCGCAGGCTCGCTCGCTTGTACCAGGTGGGCGTGGCGCTCTGCTGGACGCGCCAGGTCTTGCGTTTGGGCGCGGCGGCCGGCGTACTGACCGGCCACGAGGTGGCACTTGCGCTGCCGCTGGCCCCGCTGCCGGCGTCTTCGAGCGCGCCGCCGGCGATGCTCGGCGACACCGACGTACCGCTATTCCATGCTTCGTTCAGTTCATTCTCGTGCTTGCGCAGATTGTCCTGAACCGACGTTTCGACATTGCTCGCGGCCTTCTCGAACTCGGTCTTCATGCGCCGCAATTCGTCGAGCTCGATTTCGCGCGTGACTTCGGCCTTAACGTCGTTGATGTACCGCTGTGCGCGGCCGAACAGCGCGCCGGCCGTGCGGGCGACGCGCGGCAGGCGCTCAGGCCCGAGGACGACCAGCGCGACGACGCCGATCAGCGCCATCTTGGTTAGACCGAGGTCCAGCATGAAGTGGAATGTCCGTCAGAAACGCGGGAACGGCGCGAAGGCCGCGGCTTAGCGGTAATCGCTCGATTGCTGCGTCTTTTCCTTCGCTTCGACGTCCACCGCGCCGTTTCGCGGCAGCTCGCGCTGCTGCTGTTGCGCGTCGGCCGACGACGAATCGGCTTCCTTCACGCCTTCCTTGAAGCCCTTCACGGCGCCGCCCAGATCGCTGCCGATGTTGCGCAGCTTCTTCGTGCCGAACACGAGCGCGACGATCAACAGAACGATCAACCAATGCCAAATACTCAACGAACCCATGACTACTCTCCTTAACCCCGGCGCCGCATCTCGATGCGGCCAATTTGCATAACCTGAAGCGCGTGCGCTTCATCTCCATATATCTCTACGTTACCGCAGGCTGCACCGCCTCGCTCGCAATGTGGCCAACGTCTCTACGCCTGTCATTGTGGCCACACGATCGCGTCGACGTTATTACACAGCGGTAAAAACAACGGCAGCGCTATTGTCCTCGACCAAAACTCGCGGCGGTGCGCACTTGCCACGCATCGCGCATGAACCGGCGCTCAGCCCATGCGTTGCCATGGACGCGGTCCCGCGAGAATGTGCGCGTGCAGGTGATACACCTCCTGACCACCGCCCGGACCGGTATTGATTACCGTGCGAAAGCCCGTTTCGCCGCCGTTATACGCGACCCCCAATTGTTCGGCCAGTCGCGCGGCCAAGATAAGCATTCTACCAAGCAGAGGCGCGTCGCTTTCCGTGCAGTTCGACAGCGTTGCAATGTGCTTGCGAGGAATCACCAGCACATGCGTTTCGGCCGCCGGACGGATGTCGCGGAAGGCGACGAACTCGTCGTCTTCGTGGACCCTGGTCGACGGGATTTCGCCAGCGGCAATCTTGCAGAAAAGGCAGTTCGGATCGTGACTCATCGTATTCCTGACGCGGTATGACTTAGGCGAGCGAAGCCGCCCGCGCCGAAGTTCGATCCGAAAGCCGGCCCGGCCATACGGACCGGCTAGCGTTCAGACCCAACTGGCCGGATTCGCGAACGGCTTGTTATCGTACAGATACAGCCACCCTTTGATAATACGGTACAACATCCATATGCTGACTGCCCACAGCACCGGAATGCCGATCACGACGAGCAGCAGCAACGCGCCGATCGCGTAACCGATGAGGCCCAGCCAGAACGTGCGGATCTGCCATTCGAAGTGCGCTTCGTACGGCGTGCCGGCTACGTCCGACCGTTTGACGTAGTTGATGATGATCGCGATCAGAATGGTGAGCCCGCCGGTCAGCCAGTGGACCGCATACAGCGCGTACAGCACGTGCGTGAGCGTGCGCAGGCTGCGCTCGCGCTCAGGCTCCATCGCGTGGCGGTAGACCGGCGGCGGATAGCTTCCTTGCGGCTGTTCCATGCTTGCGTCCTCCCGGAGGTGCGGTTACCGCTATATTGGTGGCGCGCGCGCGACTTCAAGCGGAAACGCCAGATTTCCGCTCCGGCTGCTCAGTCGCCGCTTTCCTCGCGCTCGCGGCTCTTGCGCAGCGCCTTTTCCTCGATGCCCGACAGGCCTTCGCGACGCTCGAGTTCGGCGATCACGTCGGCGGGGCTCAGATCGAAATGCGACAACATCACGAGGCAGTGGAACCACAGGTCCGCAACCTCGCCGACCAGCGCCTTCGGTGCGCCGCCCTGGCGCACGTCCTTCGCGGCCAGCACGACTTCGGTGGCTTCTTCGCCGATCTTTTTCAGCACCGCGTCGTCGCCCTTGTGGAACAGGCGCGATACATACGAGATGTCCGGATCGCCGCCCTTGCGGCTGTCGATCACCGCCGCGAGGCGCAGCAGCGTGTCAAGCGTGGAAGTCGTGGCGGGCGACGGGTTTTGCGTGGATTGCGTCATTTGTAGATGTGTTCGGGGTCTTTCAGCACGGGATCGACGGCCTGCCAGTCGCCGTCGTCCACCGAGCCTTCGAATTTCTGGAAAAAGCACGAGTGGCGGCCGGTGTGGCACGCGATGCCCGATACCTGTTCGACTTTCAGCAGCACGACGTCTTCGTCGCAATCGAGTCGCACTTCATGCACATGCTGCACGTGGCCCGACTCCTCACCCTTGAACCACAGGCGCTGGCGCGAGCGCGAGAAATACACCGCGCGGCCGGTCTCGACGGTCTTCGCGAGAGCCTCGCGGTTCATCCACGCGAACATCAGCACGTCGCTCGTCGACGCTTCCTGTGCGATCACCGGCACGAGGCCGTTCGCGTCCCACTTGACTTTGTCGAGCCAGTTCACTGCCGAGGGATTCATCACGTCACAACCTCACCGAAATGCCCTGGTCGGCCATGAAGCGCTTGGCCTCGCCGACCGTGTGTTCGCCATAGTGGAAGATGCTCGCGGCGAGCACCGCGTCCGCGCGACCGCTCTTGATGCCGTCGGCGAGATGCTGCAGATTGCCGACGCCGCCCGAGGCGATCACGGGCACCGGCACCGCGTCCGACACCGCGCGCGTGAGCGAAAGGTCGAAGCCGCTCTTGGTGCCGTCGCGATCCATGCTGGTCAGCAGGATTTCGCCCGCGCCCAACTCGGCCATCTTGCGCGCCCATTCGACCGCATCGAGACCGGTGGCCTTGCGGCCGCCGTGCGTGAACACTTCCCAGCGCGGCGTTTCGCCGTCGGCCGACACGCGCTTCGCATCGATCGCGACGACGATGCACTGCGAGCCGTATTTGGCGGTCGCGTCCTTCACGAGTTGCGGATTCGCTACCGCCGACGAATTCATGCTGATCTTGTCGGCGCCCGCGTTCAGCAGGCGCCGCACGTCTTCGACCGCGCGCACGCCGCCACCGACCGTCAGCGGAATGAACACCTGCGAAGCGACCGCCTCGATGATCGGCAGAATCAGGTCGCGCTGATCCGAGGTCGCGGTGATGTCGAGGAACGTCAGTTCGTCGGCGCCCTGATCGTCGTAACGGCGCGCGATTTCGACCGGGTCGCCCGCGTCGCGCAGTTCGACGAAGTTGACGCCCTTGACCACGCGGCCCGCGGTGACGTCGAGACAGGGGATGATGCGTTTAGCTAGAGCCATGATCGTGCAATTCTGCCAATACCGCTGATGAGGCCGCTCGCTTGCGGGCAAGCGGCACGGTGCCGGCGCGAGCGGTTGCGTCGCGCCGCGAGTGAGGTGCCGGCCGGAAGCTGGCGAGGTTCCGGGCGCTTAATCGTGCGACGCGCGTTACAGGCAAACCATCGGTCGAGCGAGTGCCGCAAGCCGAGGTGAGCGCGACGCCGGCGGCGAGCGCAACCGGCCCAGCACGCGCGGCCGACGCCGTGCTTAAGCGTCGTCGGCTTCGCGCAGCTTGTCCGCGAGCGTCTGCGCGGCCGCGAAGTCGAGGTCGCCCGAATAGATCGCGCGGCCGCAGATTACGCCCTCGATGCCCTCGCCTTCGACTTCGCACAGCGATTCGATGTCCGCGAGGTTCGACAGGCCGCCGCTCGCGATCACCGGAATCTTGACCGCGCGCGCAAGGCGCACCGTCGCTTCGATGTTGATGCCTTGCAGCATGCCGTCTCGGCCGATGTCGGTGTAGATGATCGACTCGCAGCCGTAGTCCTCGAACTTGCGCGCGAGGTCGGCCACTTCGTGACCGGTCAGCTTGCTCCAGCCGTCGGTGGCGACCTTGCCGTCTTTCGCGTCGAGACCAACGATGATGTGACCGCCGAACGCGGTGCACGCGTCCTGCAGAAAGCCGGGGTTCTTCACCGCGGCCGTGCCGATGATCACGTACGACAAACCGTCGTCCAGATAGCGCTCGATCGTGTTCAGGTCGCGGATGCCACCGCCCAGCTGAACCGGAATCGCGCCGCCCACTTCATCGACTATCGCCCGGATTGCATCGCCGTTCTTCGGCTTGCCGGCGAACGCGCCATTCAGATCGACGAGATGCAGACGACGCGCGCCGCGGTCGACCCAATGTCGGGCCATTGCCGCCGGTTCCTCGGAGAAAATCGTCGCCTGGTCCATATCGCCCTGTTTGAGGCGTACACACTGACCATCTTTCAGGTCGATGGCGGGAATCAGCAGCATAGCAATCGGGTGTTATCTGGGAGTGGATTGAAGGTCGGCGGCAGCGGCTGGCGAGTCAGCCCGCCGCAATACCGTCTCGCTAGTTTAGTACAACTCGTTCGGCGCTCCAGTGTGGCGCCGGTCGGATGCGGAACCGCTGCACCGCGCGACGCGCGCGCGGCAACGTGATGAAAAAAGGCGTTCACGGGTTCCAGTGCACGAAGTTGCGATACACGCGCAAACCCGCCTCGGCGCTCTTTTCAGGGTGGAATTGGGTGGCAAAGATGTTATCCCGCGCTACCGCCGAGGTAAAGGCCACGCCGTAGACCGTTTCGCCCGACGTATGCGCCGGGTTGTCCGGCACCACGTAGTAGCTGTGCACGAAGTAGAAGAACGCGTTGTCGGCGACACCGTCCCACAGCGGATGCGGCTGCGCCTGACGCACGCGGTTCCAGCCCATCTGCGGGACCTTGAAGCGCGAGCCGTCGTCCTGCACCTGGCCTTCGAGCTCGAAGCGCACCACCTTGCCGGGCAACAGACCCAGACCCGGCGTGTCGCCTTCGGCGCTCCAGTCGAACAGCATCTGCTCGCCGACGCACACACCCATCAGCGGCTTGCTGCGCGACGCCTCGACGACCGCTTCCTGCAAACCGGACGCGCCGAGACTGCGCATGCAGTCGGGCATCGCACCCTGGCCCGGCAGCACCACGCGGTCGGCCGAGCGGATCGCTTCCGGACGATCGACGATCGCCACGTCCGCTTCCGGCGCCGCTTTACGCAGTGCCTGGGCAACCGAGCGCAGGTTGCCCATTCCGTAATCCACAATCGCTATCGAAGTTTTCATTTCAAGTTTGGCCGCTCAGCCCTCGATCCATCGATGCCGCCGCGCGGTGTCAAACGACGAGCCGGCAAATGCGGTCCTGCCCGATGAGTCGCTTGAAGGTGAGTGGCCTGAAGACGTTGGAGGCGGTGAAACCCGTGTTAAAGCCTGCTACGGCCGTTACGTCAGAGGCTGCCCTTGGTCGACGGAATCTGTCCGGCCGCGCGCTCGTCGAGTTCGACGGCCATGCGCAACGCACGCCCGAATGCCTTGAACACCGTTTCGAGCTGATGGTGCGCGTTGATGCCGCGCAGGTTGTCGATGTGCAGCGTTACGCCGGCATGGTTCACGAAGCCGCGGAAGAATTCAATCGACAGGTCGACGTCGAACGTGCCGATGCGCGCGCGCGTGAACGGCACGTGAAATTCGAGGCCCGGACGGCCGGAAAAATCGATCACGACGCGCGACAGCGCTTCGTCGAGCGGCACGTAGGAATGGCCGTAGCGGCGAATGCCCTTGCGATCGCCGATCGCCTTCGCGACGGCCTGGCCGAGCGTGATGCCGGTGTCTTCGACCGTGTGATGGTCGTCGATATGCAGGTCGCCATGCGCTTCGATCTCGAGGTCGAACAACCCGTGGCGGGCGATCTGGTCGAGCATGTGGTCCAGGAACGGCACACCGGTGGTCAGCTTCTGCTGGCCGGTGCCGTCCAGGTTGATCTTCACACGGATCTGCGTTTCGCTGGTGTTGCGAACGACTTCCGCAAGGCGCATGGCAATTCCTCGAATCTGGCTTAAAAGCGCTAGTAATTTGGGGTGGACAAACTGGCGGGCTGCTCAATGCAGCCGTTCAACGCAGCGGCTCAGTGCCGCCGCTCAATGCGGCGGGTTACCGCAACACGAGTTTCAGGCCGGCGAGCAACTGGGCGTTCTCGTTCGGCGAACCGACGGTCAAACGCACGCAATTGGCCAGCAATGGATGCATTTTACTCACGTTTTTGATCAGAATCCGCGCCGTTAGCAGGGTCTCGATCAATACCGACGCATCGGGCACCCGCACGAGCAGGAAGTTGCCCGCGCTAGCGAACACTTCGGCGCCCGGCAGCGCGGCCACCGCCTGCGCGAGTTTCTCGCGTTCGTCGCGCAATTGCGCGGCCTGCGCATCGAGCACGCCGATGTGGTCCAGCAGGAAATCAGCGGCGGCCTGCGTCAGCACGTTGGTGTTGTACGGCGGGCGCACCTTGTCGAACTCGGTCAGCCACGCGGGCTTGCCGACCAGGTAACCGAGGCGAATGCCGGCGAGGCCCAGCTTCGACACCGTGCGCATCACGACGACGTTGTCGAACTGGTCGGCGCGCGGCAGCCAGCTCTTCTGCGCGAACGGCTGATACGCCTCGTCGATCACGACGAGGCTCTTGCCCGCCGCGGCGATGATGCGCTCGATTTCGGCGTCATCGAACAGCGTGCCGGTCGGGTTGTTCGGATACGCGAGATAGATGATCGCCGGTTCATGCTCGGCGATCGCCGCGAGCATCGCGTCGGTATCGAGCGTGAAGTCGGCTTTGAGCGGCACGCCGACGAATTCGAGATGCGCCAGCTTCGCCGACATCTGATACATGACGAAGCCCGGCACCGGCGCGAGCACCTTCGCGCCCGGCTTCGCGCACGCGACCGACATGATGCTGATGATTTCATCCGAGCCATTGCCGAGCAGCACGTCGCACGCCGCCGGCACGCCCATCACGTGACGAATGCGCTCGATCAACTGCTCGGGGCGCGGCGCCGGATAACGATTCAGCGCGACGCCGGCCAGACGCTGGCCGAGATGCGCCGCAAGTTCCGACGGCAGCGGAAACGGATTTTCCATCGCGTCGAGCTTGATGAAGCCGGTGGCATCCGGAACCGGATAGCTCGTCATTGCGAGCACGTCGCTGCGGATGATGTCTTGAGGTGTCGTCATAGGTTCGGGGGCCGGGCCGGGCGAAAGACGCCGGGTCGGCGTCGTCAGCGCGGGGCGCTGGGGTTGGTCTCTATTGTCGTTATTAAACGGGGCGGGTGGGCTCGATACGTCGCACGAGCGGGTGGAAGCCGGAAAACATGGAAGCCGGTCGATGCGGCGGCGGTTGCGGCCCTCGCCGCTTCTCCTGTTCCCGCTTACGCCTGCTTGAGTTCCGCCGCGCGCCAGCGCGATCAGCGCTCCGCCTCAGCCGCGTTCGTTGTTGTTCTGCCGCATCCGGTATTCGGCGCTGCGTGCGTGCGCTTGCAGACCTTCGCCGTATGCCAGTTCCGCGGCAATCTCGCCGAGCGTCTGCGCACCTTCCGCGCTGACCTCGATCAGGCTCGAACGCTTGAAGAAATCATAGACGCCGAGCGGCGACGAAAACCGTGCGGTACGCGACGTCGGCAGCACATGGTTCGGGCCCGCGCAGTAGTCGCCGAGGCTCTCGCTCGTGTAACGGCCAAGGAAGATCGCGCCTGCGTGACGGATCTGCTGCGCCCACTGATGCGGCTCCAGCGCCGAAATTTCAAGGTGCTCCGGCGCGATGTCGTTGGCGATCGCGCAGGCCTCGGCCATGTCGCGCACCTTGATCAGCGCGCCGCGGTTTTCGAGCGACGTGCGGATCACTTCGTGGCGCTGCATGGTGGGCAGCAGTTCATCGATCGCTTCCTGCACGCGCGCGATGAACGCGTTGTCGGGGCACAGCAGGATCGACTGCGCGAGCTCGTCGTGCTCGGCTTGCGAAAACAGGTCCATCGCGACCCAGCGCGGGTCGGTCGTGCCGTCGCACAACACGAGGATCTCCGACGGCCCGGCGATCATGTCGATGCCGACCGTGCCGAACACGCGACGCTTGGCCGACGCGACGTACGCGTTGCCGGGGCCGCAGATCTTGTCGACCGCGGGCACGCTCGGCGTGCCGTACGCGAGCGCGCCCACCGCCTGCGCGCCGCCGATCGTGAACACGCGATCGACGCCACCCAGCAGAGCCGCCGCGAGCACGAGCGGATTCTTCACGCCTTCCGGCGTCGGCACGACCATCACGATTTCGCGAACGCCGGCCACCCGCGCCGGTATCGCGTTCATCAGCACCGACGACGGATACGCGGCCTTGCCACCCGGCACGTAGATCCCCGCGCGATCGAGCGGCGTGACCTTCTGGCCGAGCACGGTGCCGTCGGCTTCGGTGTACTGCCAGCTATGGCTGCCGCACTCGATCTTCTGCTTCTCGTGATAGCCGCGCACGCGTGCCGCCGCCGCTTCGAGCGACGCGCGCCGCTTCGGCTCGAGACTTTCGAGCGCCGCCTCGAGCTCGGCCATCGGCAGCTCGAGCTCGGCCACGCTTTTCGCATCGACGCGATCGAAGCGATTCGTGTACTCGAGCACCGCCTCGTCGCCGCGCGTCTTCACGTCGTTCAGAATCTGCGCGACCGCGCGCTCGATGGCTTCGTCTTCGCTCGCCTCGAACGCGAGCACCGCATGCAGCGACTTGTGGAAGTCGCGAGCGGTGGAATCGAGTTTGCGAATCTTGGTAGACATACAGGTATCCGTTTCGGTAAGGCGCGCTATCAGTGCAACGTCACATTGCCATCGTCAGTCAGGCCGCCGGGGCGGCGGTTTGCGACGAAGCATTGGCAAACGCGTCGAGAATCGGCCGCAACGCGGCGCGTTTGAGCTTCAGCGCTGCCTGGTTCACGACGAGGCGCGACGAAATCTGCATGATCTCCTCCACCTCGACCAGATTGTTCGCGCGCAGCGTATTGCCCGAGCTGACCAGGTCGACGATCGCGTCGGCGAGACCAACCAGCGGAGCGAGTTCCATCGAACCGTACAGCTTGATCAGATCGACGTGAACGCCCTTGGCGGCAAAATGCTCACGAGCGGTTTCAACATACTTGGTCGCGACCCGCAGACGCGCGCCCTGGCGCACCGCGTTCGCATAATCGAAACCGGCCGCGACCGCGACCGACATGCGGCAACGCGCAATGTCCAGATCCACCGGCTGATACAGGCCGCTGCCGCCATGCTCGAGCAGCACGTCCTTGCCAGCCACGCCGAAGTCGGCCGCGCCGTACTCGACATAGGTCGGCACGTCGGTCGCGCGCACGACGATCACGCGCAGGTTCGGGTCGGTGGTCGGCAGAATCAGCTTGCGCGACGTCTCGGGATCTTCCGCTACCTCGATGCCCGCCGCCGCGAGCAGCGGCAGCGTTTCCTCGAAGATACGCCCTTTCGACAACGCGAGCGTGAGCGGCGCGCTGACCGCCGGCGACGACGACGTTTGCGGCATCGAACTCATGCCCCGCTCCCGGAAACCCGGCGCACCTTCGCGCCGATCGCATTGAGCTTCGCTTCCATGCGGTCGTAGCCGCGATCGAGGTGATAGATGCGGTCGATCAGCGTCTCGCCCTCGGCGCGCAGCGCGGCGATCACCAGACTCGCGGACGCGCGCAGATCGGTGGCCATCACCTTCGCGCCGGACAGTTTTTCGACGCCGGTTACGAGCGCCGTGTTGCCGTCGATCGTGATGCTCGCGCCGAGACGGTTCAGCTCCTGGACGTGCATGAAACGGTTTTCGAAGATCGTCTCCACGACTTGCGACGTACCGTCCGCGATCGTGTTGAGCGCCATGAACTGCGCCTGCATGTCGGTCGGAAACGCCGGGTATTCGGAGGTGCGGAACGTGACCGCGCTCGGGCGCCTGTCCATGCGCACGCGCATCCAGTCGTCGCCTTCCTCGACCGTGACGCCCGCTTCGCGCAGCTTTTCGGTGACGGCTTCAAGCAGCAGCGGACGCATCTTGCTCAGCGTGACGTCGCCGCCGGCCGCCGCGACCGCGCACAGGAAAGTGCCCGCTTCGATGCGGTCCGGGATCACCGTGTGCTTCGCACCGTGCAGCTTGTCGACGCCATGGATCACCAGACGGTCGGTGCCGATGCCTTCGATCTTCGCGCCCATCGCGACGAGCAGATGCGCGAGGTCGACCACTTCGGGTTCGCGCGCGGCGTTCTCGATGACCGTCTCGCCTTCGGCGAGCACCGCCGCCATCAGCAGGTTCTCGGTACCGGTCACGGTAATCATGTCGGTGACGATGCGCGCGCCCTTCAGACGCTTCGCGCGCGCTTCGATGAAGCCGTGCTCGATCGTGATCTCGGCGCCCATCGCCTGCAGACCCTTGATGTGCTGATCGACCGGACGCGCGCCGATCGCGCAGCCGCCCGGCAGCGACACGCGCGCATGACCGAAGCGCGCGACGAGCGGACCGAGCACGAGGATCGACGCGCGCATCGTCTTCACCATTTCGTATGGCGCGACGAGATTGTCGACCTTCGACGCGTCGAGCGCGACGCGCCCTTCCCCGGCTTCGATACGCACGCCCATCTGGCCGAGCAGCTTGAGCATCGTGCGCACGTCCTGCAGATCGGGCACGTTCTCCAGATGCACCGGATCGGCGCTCAGCAGACCCGCGCACAGGATCGGCAATGCCGCGTTTTTCGCACCCGAGACAACAACTTCACCGGAGAGCGGGTAGCCACCTTCAATGATGAGTTTATCCATGCCTGTGGGTTCCTGATCGGCCCGGTTCGCGTCCGGACCTGCCTTGTCTGTGTTCGGCGCGCCGCTAGCGGTGTCGCGCCCTTCCTGAGTAATTCGCACTAAATTTCCAGATTACGCGTTCTGCCATTCGGCGGGCGTCAGCGTCTTCATGCTGAGCGCGTGGATTTCTTCGCGCATGCGGTCGCCGAGCGCCGCATACACGAGTTGGTGACGCTGGATCAGGCGCTTGCCTTCGAAGTTCGGCGAGACGATCGTCGCAAAGAAATGCTGACCGTCGCCTTCGACTTCGAGATGCTCGCACGCGAGTCCAGCTGCAATGTACTGTTTGACCTGTTCGGGAGTCGGCAACATGAGAGAAGCTCCTCGTCAGTGGCGCAGCTTGTAGCCGGTAGCGAGCATGCGCATCGCCACGACGGCCAGCACCACGAAGAAACCGGCGACGATCGCGAGGCTCACCAGCGGGTCGATATCCGACACGCCGAAAAAACCATAGCGGAAGCCGTCGATCATGTAGAAAAACGGATTGAGCCGCGATACTTCGCGCCATACGGGCGGCAGCGTATGCGTCGAGTAGAACACGCCCGACAGGAACGTGAGCGGCATGATCAGAAAGTTCTGGAACGCGGCGAGCTGGTCGAACTTCTCGGCCCAAATGCCGGCGATCAGACCCAGCGTGCCGAGAATCGCCGCGCCGAACATCGCGAACACGATGATGTAGAGCGGCGCGGTGAAGGCGAGCGGCACGAACCAGATCGTCACGATGAACACGCCGAAGCCGACACACAGCCCGCGCGCCACGGCCGCGAGCACGTAGGCCGCGAACATCTCGTGGTGCGACAGCGGCGGCAGCAGCACGAACACGAGGTTGCCGGTGATCTTCGATTGAATCAGCGACGAAGAACTGTTCGCGAACGCGTTCTGCAGCACGCTCATCATCACGAGGCCCGGAATCAGGAAGCTCGTGTATTCGACGCCCGGATAGACCTGCACGTGGCCGCGCAGCGCGTGGCCGAAGATGGTCAGGTAAAGCAGCGCGGTGATGACCGGCGCGAGCACGGTCTGAAACGACACCTTCCAGAAGCGCAGCAGTTCTTTGTAAAACAGCGTGCTAAATCCACTGTACCCGCTCATGCAAGCCCCTCGATCACTTCTGGACCGTTCATCACCTGAACGAATACGTCTTCGAGGTCGGCCTTGCGGACCTCGATTTCTTCGAATGTACAACCGGCCGCGCGGCATTGCGCGAGGATGCGCTCGACGTCGTCGTAGCTCGTCAGGCGCAGCAGATGCTGGCGGCCATTGCCGTTGCCGGCGCCGCTTTCCGCCTCGAGCGGACGCAGCTCGGCGGGCAGCACGCCCTGCGCGAAGCGTACGAACAGTTGCATGCCGGCGAAACGCTGCAGCAGTGTGCCGGTGCGATCGAGCGCAACGACCTCGCCACGGCGCAGCATCGCGATGCGGTCGCACAACGATTCGGCTTCTTCAAGATAGTGCGTGGTCAGCACGATCGTGTGGCCTTCGCGATTCAGGCGCGAGATGAACTTCCACAGCGTCTGGCGCAACTCGACGTCGACACCCGCGGTCGGCTCGTCGAGCACGATCACCGGCGGGCGGTGCACAAGCGCCTGCGCGACCAGCACGCGGCGCTTCATCCCGCCCGACAGCGCGCGCATGTTGGCATCGGCCTTTTCGGTGAGATCGAGATTGGCCATGATCTCGTCGATCCACGCGTCGTTGTTGCGCAGCCCGTAGTAGCCGGACTGGATGCGCAAGGTTTCGCGCACCGTGAAGAACGGATCGAACACGAGCTCCTGCGGCACCACGCCGAGCGCGCGGCGCGCGTTGCGGAAATCGTCGACGACGTCGTGACCGCGCACCGCGATGCTGCCTTCGTCGGCGCGGGCGAGACCCGCGAGTATGCTGATGAGCGTCGTCTTGCCCGCGCCGTTCGGACCGAGCAGTCCGAAGAACTCGCCTTCTTCGACCGTGAGGCTGACGCCCTTGAGCGCCTGCAAGTCCTTGTAGCGCTTCTTGACGTTACGAATTTCTATGGCTGACATGACTATGGGCCGCGTGCGTCGCGGCACCTGAAGTAACCCCAATGAAGCTTGGGGACGCGCAAATGCTGGAAGAAACGGAACCGGGGCCGATTAGGGGGCCAGTTCAACGCCCCAAAAAAACGTTTGATTATAGGGCAAAAACTGAAAACCCCGGCCTGGCCGGAAGGAGGGAGACGACGCTAGAGGAGCGTCAATGTCGCGCTGACGCAACCATGCTGGAGGCGCCAGAAGAGAGAAGCGTATCGACGCCGTAGGCCTGCGCGAGACTGGCGAGCCCAGCCGGCAGATTGACGATTTCGAACTTGCCGCCGCGCGCCGCCGCGGCCCGCACCCACGCGAGCAGGACGGCGAGCGCCGACGAATCGAATTGCGTGAGCGGCGCGCAATCGACGCCGCCCGCACCCGCCGCGATGCGTTGCAGACCCGCCGCGAGCGCGGCGTTCGCGCTCGCGTGGGTCAGCGTCGTGCCGCTGTCGAAGCGGTTAGCAACCGGATTCAGCACGTCGCTCACGACTGCTTGCCCGCGGCGAGTTGCTGATTGCGCTGCGTGAGGAACTGGATCAGTCCGTCCACGCCCTTCTGCTGGATCTGCTCGTTGAACTGCTGCTGATACGCCTGGATCAGCCACGCGCCGAGCACGTTAATGTCATACACGCGCCAGCCCTGCGCCGTCTTGTACAGGCGGTAGTCGAGTTCGATCGGCTGGCCGTTGTTCATCACGACCGAGCGCACCACCGTGTCGGTGTCGTCCGGGTTCATGCGGAACGGCTTGTACTGGATCTGCTGGTCGCGCACCTGCGCGAGCGCGCCCGAGTACGTGCGGATCAGCAGCATCTTGAACTGCTCGACCACCTGGTTCTGCTGTTCGGGCGTCGCGGTGCGCCAGTTACGGCCCATCGCGAGCTGGGTGGTGCGGCGGAAGTCCGTGTACGGCAAGATCTTTTCGTTGACGAGCGCCGTGATGTGCTTGATGTCGCCCTGCTGGATCGACTTGTCGCCGCGAATCGCGTCCATCACCTGCTGGGTGACGGTCTTGATCAACGCGTCGGGCGCGTTGGTGTCGACGGTTTGCGCCGATGCGCCCGCGCTGATGAACGAAAACAACGCGGCAAACAACGGAATCAGGAAGAATTTTTTCATATCGAGCTTTGCCTCAAAAATAGTGCAACAGTTTGGACCGACCTTATCACGCGAGTTCGACGGCAATCCATGCGCAAACTGCGAGAGTCGTATCGATCTGTTACGGCTGCACGTTCAATGCAATCTTAGGGACGGGAAGTTGAAGCGTGTAGGCGGCACCAACTGACCGGCCGGAATTTGCGTTTCCGGGCCGCCTTTCAGGTCGAGAGGCGGTGTTTCGGCGCCCGACGCGGCCTCCGGTGCCGACGCGCCTTGCGGCGTGCCCACAGCCGCGCCGGATGCGGGTGCCGCCTTGGCCGCCGCCGCACCCTGCGTACCCGCGGCGGCGCCTGCCGCGCCGGTTACGGCGCCGGCCGGCGCGCCTGCCGCCCCCGTAGCCGCGCCCGTCGCGGCACCCGTCTCGCCTTCGTCGTACTTCGGCAGCGGCGCTTCCTCGTCGTAGCTCGGCAGTTCCTGCGGACGCCGGCGGTTATCCGACAACAGATACTGCCGGCGCTGCAGATACGCGTTACGCACGAACGAGTATTTGTCGAGCGCCGCGCCTTCCAGCAGGTTGCTCGCTCCGAGCAGGTTCGCGCGCGTGTTGACGATGTTCAGGCCATACAGCGCCCAGCTCAGGCCCGGCGGGTCGACGTAGCTGATCGGGTTCACGTAGTAGTTGCCGAGCGAGCCGACCGCATCGCGCACCGTGCTCGGCCCGAACAGCGGCAGCACCAGATAGGGGCCCGCCGGCACGCCGTAGTGGCCGAGCGTCAGACCGAGGTCGTTGTCGTGCTTCGGGAGCTTCGCGAGCGTCGCGACGTCGAACAGGCCGCCGACGCCGAACAACGTGTTGATCACGATCCGCATGATGTCGGACACGCCGTCGGCGATGCGCAGCTGCAGCAGGTTGTTCGCCGCGATATAGACGTCGCCGATGTTCGAGAAAAAGTTCGTCACACTGTCGCGAACCGGCTGCGGCGTGACCCAAACGTAGCCCTGCGCAACCGGCTTCAGCGCGTACTGGTCGATCTTGTCGTTGACGGTGAAGATCGTACGGTTCAACCCTTCGAACGGATCGCCCTTGGTAGGCGTCTGCACGGTCGTGCAACCGGCGAGCAGCGCAGCCGCCACGGCGACCTTGCCGAACTGTAGGACGCGCGCGCCGCTGCGCGGGGTCTGCAGTGTCGTCTGCATCTAATTCTCCTTGTTGGCCTTACTGGCCGGCAGCGCCGGAGGCCGGCGCGCCCGGCGCCGGTGCAGGGGCGGATGCGGCGGGCTTCGCCGCGCCGGAATCCGCGGCCTTGCTATACAGGAACTGGCCGATCAGGTTTTCCAGCACGATCGCCGATTGCGTCATCGAGATCGTATCGCCGGCTTTCAGCATTTCCGAGTCGCCGCCCGGCTCGAGCCCGATGTACTGTTCGCCGAGCAGACCCGAGGTCAGGATCTTCGCCGAAGTGTCCCTCGGAAACTGGTATTGCTTGTCGATATCGATCGTGACGAGCGCCTGGTAGGCGTTGCTGTCGAAGCCGATCGACGCGACCCGGCCGACCGTCACGCCGGCGCTCTTGACCGGCGCACGGGGCTTCAGCCCGCCGATGTTGTCGAACTTGAGCTTGACCGGGTAGGTTGCCTGGAACGACAACGAGCTCATGTTGCCGGCCTTCAGCGCAAGAAACAGCAACGCCACGAAACCCAGCACCACGAACAGGCCGACCCAGAAGTCGAGAACATTCTTTTTCATCGTCATCCCAAAGTGAATCCGCCGCGCCGCCACTTCCCGCCGTGCGCGGCGCATCATGCACCGCCGGCAGCCGGCACGCTGCGCGGTCTTAGCTGAACATCAGTGCGGTCAGCAGGAAATCGAGCCCGAGCACCGCGAGCGACGCGTACACGACCGTGCGGGTCGTCGCGCGCGACACGCCTTCCGGCGTCGGCTTCGCCTCGTAGCCCTGAAACAGCGCGACGAAGGTCACCGCGAGGCCGAACACCACGCTCTTGACGACCCCGGCGCCGACATCGCGCCACACGTCGACGCCGCTTTGCATCTGCGACCAGAATGCGCCGGCATCGACGCCGATCAGCAGCACGCCCACCACGTAACCGCCCAGAACGCCGACCGCGCTGAAGATCGCGGCGAGGATCGGCATCGACACGATGCCCGCCCACAGGCGCGGCGCGATCACGACCTTGACCGGATCGACGGCCATCATTTCCATCGCGGTGAGCTGCTCGCCCGCCTTCATCAGGCCGATTTCCGCGGTCAGCGACGTGCCCGCGCGCCCGGCGAACAACAGCGCGGTCACGACCGGCCCGAGCTCGCGCACGAGCGACAGCGCGACCAGCAACCCGAGCGCCTGCTCGGAGCCATAACGGTTCAGCGTGTAATAGCCCTGCAGCCCGAGCACGAAGCCGACGAACAGCCCCGACACCGCGATGATCACGAGCGAATAATTACCGACGAAGTGGATCTGCTTCGTGACAAGACGCGGGCGGCGCAGCAGCGGGAAAAATTCGAGCACGAGCCGCAGGAAGAAGCGCGTCGCGTAGCCGGCGGTGCCGAGCCCGGTGATGACCGAGCGACCGATCGTACTGATCATGACTGGCCTCCGCCGATGCCGAAGTCCGCCGCGAGCGGCGTCTGCGCCGGATAGTGGAATCTGAACGGGCCGTCCGGCGCGCCGTCGATGAACTGCCGCACGGTCGGATCGGTCGACGCGCGCAGTTCGTCGGGCGTGCCCTCGGCAAGCACACCGCCGTTGGACAGGAAGTACACGTAGTCGGCGATCGCGAATGATTCCGGCACGTCGTGCGTGACGAGAATCGACGTGGCGCCGAGCGCCCGGTTCAGCGTGCGGATCAGGTTCGCGGTGATGCCGAGCGAGATCGGGTCGAGACCGGCGAACGGCTCGTCGTACATCATCAGTTCGGGGTCGAGCGCGATTGCGCGCGCGAGCGCCACGCGTCGCGCCATGCCGCCGGAAATCTCGGACGGCAGCAGGTCGCGCGCGCCGCGCAGACCGACCGCGTTGAGCTTCATCAGCACGAGGTCGCGCAGCAGTTCTTCGGGGAGGTCGGTGTGCTCGCGAAGCGAGAAGGCGACGTTTTCGAACACCGACATGTCGGTGAACAGCGCGCCGAACTGGAACAGCATGCCCATCTTGCGGCGCAGCGCGTAAAGGCCTTCGCGCGTCTGCTCGCCGATGTCCTCGCCATGGAACAGCACCTGGCCGCGCTGGGCGCGCACGAGGCCGCCGATCAGCCGCAGCACCGTGGTCTTGCCGCAACCCGAGCCGCCCATGACCGCGACGACCTGACCGCGACGAAAGCGCAGATTCAGATTCGACAGGACGAGCCGGTCGCCGTAACCGAAGTCGACGTCGCGCAGCTCGAGTAAGGTCTCGGGATAGGAAGGCACCAAACTGACGATCCTTTTACAGGGAAGGCCGAATTATAGGGCCATCATGCAAAAGCTGCCGTGAGGTGCCCCGTTCCTTGACTATGCCTGACGATTATTGCGTAAATGTGTGTTGCAGTGCAGAAACGGCGGCGGCCGGGTCGGCCGCTTCCGTCACCGCGCGCACCACGGCCGCGCAGCCGACACCGGTCGCGAGCACGTCCGGCAGCACCTGCAGGTCGATCCCGCCGATCGCGACGAGCGGCACCACGCCGTCGAGCAGCCGCACGTAGCGTGCGAGGCGCCGCAAGCCCTGCGGCGCGGTCGGCATCACTTTGGTGGTGGTCGGGAACACGGCGCCCAACGCAATATAGCTCGGACGGAAATGCAGCGCCTTCAGCATCTCGTAGAAGCCGTGAGTCGACAGACCGAGCCGGATGCCCGCGTCGGCCAGCGCGGACAGATCCGCGGTATGCACGTCTTCCTGGCCGAGGTGCACGCCGTACGCGCCCGCCTCGAGCGCCGCCTGCCAGTGATCGTTGATGAACACCTGCGCGTCGTGCGCGCGGCCGGCCGCCACGCAGCGCGCGATTTCGCGCTTCAGCTCGTCGGCTGGTTCGGCCGACTTGCGGCGCAACTGCACCGTCTTCACGCCGAAGCCGACCACCCGTTCGACCCAGTCCGCGGTCGGCAACACCGGATACAGGCCGAGCCTTGCCGGGCAGCGCGGGAACGCCTTGGCGGGTGCCGCCGGCAGGTCGGTAAGGCGCGGAAAGCGAGCGAGGTCGGCCGGGAAAGCATCGTCGGTGCGGGTTTCGTCGCCATCGCGCCACGCGAGCGCGAGCACCAGCGCGTCGTGCGGATCGAAACCGCAGTCGAGGAACGCGGCAAGCGCGGGAATCCAGTCTTCCGCCAGATGGCCTTCGAGGCCGTATTTCTCGCCGCCCAGATGCAGCGTCGCGCGGTTTTCCGCGGCGACGATCACGCCCGCACCCCGCGTCAGCCAGCGCGCGATCTGCTCGCCGTGCTGCTGTGCGTCAGCGATCACGATCAGGTCGCCACCGTTCGGTTCGTCGGGTGCGATCAGGCAGATGCGCCACGGCGCGTGCGTCGGCGGCCAGTCGCCGAGACGTGCGCGGATGCGCTCGGCGGCTTCGATGAGTTCGTCGGCCGTCGGCCAGAACAGATCGCGGTCCTTCAGCGTCAACGTCTGAGTCATGCGGTACCCCCATCCTGATGCCAGAACGGCATGCCGACCACCGGCGTGCTCGCGTGCGCGCTCTCGCGCTCGGCCATCGGGCCCGCGAGATACGCTTGCCGACCCGCCTCGACACCCAGCGCGAACGCGCGCGCCATCGCGTCGGGGCGCGTCGCCTGCGACACGGCCGTGTTCAGCAGCACGCCGTCGAAGCCCCACTCCATCACCTGGGCCGCATGCGAGGGCACGCCGAGCCCGGCGTCGACGATCAGCGGCACGTCCGGCAGCCGCTCGCGCAACACGCGCAGCCCGTATGGATTGATCACGCCCTTGCCGGTGCCGATCGGCGCGCCCCACGGCATCAGCGCCTCGCAGCCGGCGTCGAGCAGACGGCGGCCGATCACCAGATCTTCGGTGCAGTACGGCAGCACCTTGAAGCCATCCTTGACGAGACGCGCGGCGGCTTCGATCAGGCCGACCGGATCGGGCTGCAGTGTGTAGTCGTCTCCGATCAGTTCGAGCTTGATCCACTCGGTCTCGAAAATTTCGCGCGCCATGTGCGCGGTCGTCACCGCTTCACCGACGCTCAGGCAACCCGCCGTGTTCGGCAGCAGCGGCACGCCGTGGCGCTTGAGCAGATCGAAGAAGCCGGCTTCGGCGTTGCCCTCGTTCATCTGACGGCGCAGCGCGACCGTCACCATGCCGGGGCGCGCGGCGTCGATCGAATCGGACAGCGATTGCAGCGACGGATAGCGCGATGTGCCGAGCAGCACGCGGCTTGCAAAAGTTTGACCGTATAGCGTCAGCGCGTCGGCGGTCTCGTGAGAAGTCATTTGCATCATCCTGGTTTGCCGTCGCGGCTAGAACTGACCGCGTTGCGGCAATGGGTTTTCGGCGACGGTTGTTGCGTTCGGTAAGCGACAGGCTGGCGCGGTCGCGCTCAGCCGCCCGCGACCGGCTGCACGACGTCGAGCCGGTCGCCCGTTTGCAACGCGCGCGCCGCATGCTGCGCACGTGCGACGAAATCGCCGTTGAGCGCGACCGCGAACGGCGGACGCGCGCCAAAGGCGGCGAGCGCATCGGCGACAGTCGCGCCCTCGGGCAGCGACAACGGCTTCTGATTGATATGAATGTCCATGGTGTTCGAATACGGTTCAATCGATGGCGCAAGCGGCATCGCGCGCGGCACGTCGGCCGCTACGCTCGGGCCGGCTCGCACGCGAAATGCTGCTGGAACAGCTCGCTCCAGCGTGAGTCGCGCCGCCAGCCGGCGAATGTGTCGGCATCACCGACGCGGCCGTCGAGCAGCGCGCTCGCGAAACGCACGGCTTCGTCGGCGACTTCGGGCGCGATCATGTAGCCGTGCCGGTACAAGCCGTTCACGCGCAGCGTGCGTGCGCCGTCCCACAGCAGCGCGGGACGATGATCGGGCAAGGTCGGCCGGCACTGCGAATTCAGCTCGAGAATGCGCGCCTCGCCGAAGCCCGGGTGCACCGAAAACGCCGCGCTCAGCAACTCGAGCGCCGAACGCACGCTAACGGGCGACATGTCCTCGCCCTCTATCTCCGTCGCGCCGATCACGTAAAGACCGTTCTGCTTCGGCGCGATATACAGCGGGTAGCGCGGATGCAGTAGCCGCACCGGGCGCGTCAGCTGCAGGTGAGGCGCATGCACGCGCGCAACTTCGCCGCGGATGCCGCGCAGCGTCGGCAGCACCGGCTTCGCGCCAAGCCCGCGGCAATCGATGATGATGCCGGCGTCGGGCAGCGATGCGTCGTCGATCGGCGTGTTCCAGTGCGTGTCGACGCCGCGCTCGGCAAGCCCGGCCGCGAGCGCGGACAGCACCTGGCGGTTGTCGAGCTGGCCTTCTCGCGGCAGCAGCCAGCCTTGGCTGAAGCGGCCGGCCAACGCGGGTTCGGCGGCGCCGAGCTGCGCGCCCGCCAACGCGACGAAGCCGCCGTCGAGCAACTCGGCCGGCGCGTTCGCACGCACGCGCCGCTCGAATAGCGGCGCCTCAGTGCGATCCGCGTGATGCCAGACGACGAGCGTGCCGTTGCGCTGGAAAAACACCGGCTCCGGCAGTTCGGCAAGCACGCGCGGCCAGCTTTCGAGCGAACTCGCGCCAAGCCGCGTGATCAGCAGCTCGGCGCTCGCGGCCTCTGCCAGCGGCGCGAGCATCGCGGCGGCGACCCACGCGGCAGCCTGCGAACCGGTGGCATCGCCGCGCTCGTAGAGCGCCACGCGATGCCCGTCGCCAGCGAGGCGCCACGCGACCAGCCGGCCACACAGGCCGCCGCCGAGCACGGCGAAATCGGGTCGGGCGGGACGGTTCATCGCGCGCGCTCCGTTCGACTGCGCTGGGCAGAACCAAAACGGCACGGCTCGCCCGAGGCGGCGTGACGAAGGGAAAAATGCATGTCTGAAGAATAGGCGGTCATCGAGTCCTTTCCGTACGGCCAAAAACGCACGTACCCAGGACGAAACCGGCGGGTGAAGCCGGCCGGTCACGACGTGCGCATGTGAGCTGCGCTCGCCGCCCGGCGGGGAATGGAAGACGGTTGCTTCCGGAAACTTCCCGCGCCGGTATTACCCGGATCGGGTGCAAAGGGTCTCTCTCAGCCTCGCCGCCCCGGCATGAAAGTCATGCCGCCTGTGGGCGAAGCACCCCTGTTTCGTCGCAGGTCATTAGACCATAAAAGGCGCAGCGCCCGCAAACCAGCGCTCCGCGGTCGCCACCCCAGTTTTGATCTGGCACCGTCTATCGAGATGCCGGTGCGAAGCGGCCCGGCGCTCTGGCACAATGCCGTGACCGGTGCCGCAAAAACGCGGCGCGCGCGGCGCTCGTGGCCGCATGCGTGGCGGCGGCACCCCAGCGGATGCCGGCCCCGAAAATTAATTTTCGCTTAAGGGCGTCACGCCAGAATCGGGCGCCCGTCCGGGCTCACGTTCATCGAGCGTGATAGCGCGATGCCCGGCCAGGTATCGCAGACCCGCGGCAGCCAGACCCTCGCAAAGGGGCCTGCTGTTTGCAGGATCGCCCGACATGGGTCAACCAGATCGGACCCGTACGCCGGAATGGCACTTCGGGTCAGCACTTCATCAGGACGCTCATGACACCACATACTTCCGCCAGCCCCGCGCTGCCGCCCGACGAAAAGGTCTCCGCGTGGACCCTGATCAAGCCCTACTGGGTTTCCGAGGAACGAGGCATCGCGTGGGGGCTGCTCGTCACGATCATCGTGATGAATCTGCTCGTCGTCTGGATCAACGTGCGCCTGAATAGCTGGAGCAGGGACTTCTACAACGCGCTGCAGGCGAAGAACGTCCACGACTTCCCGCACCTGCTGATGGTCTTTACCGGACTCGCGTTCGGTTTCATCATCCTCGCCGTGTATGGACGCTATCTGCGCCAGATGCTCGGCTTCCGCTGGCGCCAGTGGCTGACCACCCGCTACCTGAACGAGTGGCTCAACGACAGCGCGTTCTACCGCATCGAGCGCGACCGTCTCGCCGACAACCCCGACCAGCGGATCAGCGACGACCTGCAGTCGTTCGCGACCACCACGCTGTCGCTGACGCTCGATCTGCTGTCGACCGTCGTCACGCTCGTGTCGTTCATCACGATCCTGTGGTCGCTCGCGGGCGCGTTGAGCATCTCGCTCGGCGGCATGCCGCTGCAGATCCCCGGCTATATGGTGTGGGCCGCGGCGCTGTATGCGGTGGTCGGCTCGCTCATCACGCAGAAGGTCGGCCATCCGCTCGTGTCGATCAACTATCAGGCGCAGAAAGTCGAGGCCGATTTCCGTTTCGGTCTGATCCGGCTGCGTGAGAACGCCGAGCAGATCGCGTTCTACAACGGCATGGAAACCGAGAAGACGAACGCGCGCACGCTGTTCGGCCGTATCCGCGACAACTGGTGGCAGGTAATGAAGTACACGAAGCGCCTGACCTTCGTGCTGAGCTTCTACGGCCAGATCGCGATCATTTTCCCGATCGTCGTCGCCTCACCGCGCTACTTCGCGGGCGCGTTCACGTTCGGCGTGCTGATGCAGATTTCGAGCGCGTTCGGCACGGTCAGCGATTCGTTCTCGTGGTTCATCAACAGTTATACGAGCCTCGTCGAATGGCGCGCGACCGTGAACCGGTTGCGCGAATTCAAGCGCGTCGTGCATTCGCCACGTCTGAAGGAATCGGTGTCGCCGGCCACGGAACACGGCGGCATCAATCTGCATTTCGTCGACAGCAACACGCTTACCACCGACAGCCTCCAGCTCGCGCTGCCCAATGGCAACCCACTGTCGCGCATCCGCGATATCGCGATCCGGCCGGGCTCGCGCTGGCTCGTGCGCGGTCCGTCGGGCGCCGGCAAGAGCACGCTGATGCGCGCGCTCGCGGGCCTGTGGCCGTTCGGCGACGGCTCGATCGACGCACCGGTCAACGCGCGCATGATGTTCATCCCGCAGGTCAGCTACATGCCGATCGGCACGCTGAAGGCGGCGCTGGCGTATCCGTCGGCGGCGGACACCTATGGCGACGACGACTGCCGCGACGCGCTCATTACCTGCCATCTGTCGGAATACGCGGACCGTCTGCAGGAAACCGCGCACTGGACTCGCGTGCTGTCGCCGGGTGAGCAGCAGCGCTTCGCCGCCGCGCGCGTGCTGCTGCACAAGCCGGACTACCTGTTCCTCGACGAAGCGACCAGCGCGCTCGACGCGGAAAACGAGTCGCGGCTCTATCGGCTGTTCACCGAGCGGTTGCCGAAGGCTGCGATCGTCAGCGTCGCGCATCGCGAATCGCTCGCAGCGTTCCATGACGAAACGCTCGACGTCGAGCGTTCTGCCGAAGCGGTAGCGGCGTGAGCGACGCGAGCGGCGCTCACGTCAGCGAAGCGCACGGCGCCGCCGCTCGCGTCGTGCTGATCACCGGCGCCGGTTCCGGCATCGGCGCGGCGCTCGCACGGCGCCTCGCGGCGCCGCATACGTCGTTGATGCTGCACGCGCGCGGCGCAGACGACGCCTCCCGTCGACGGCTCGTGCAGGTTGCCGCCGACTGCACGGCAAGCGGCGCACGCTGCGCGACGGTGTTCGGCGACCTCGCCGAGCGCGGTGCGGCGGAGCACGTGATCCATCAGACGCTCGCGAGCTTCGGCGCACTCGATCAACTGGTCGCGAACGCCGGCCATGCGCAGCGCCAAACGCTGGCCGCGCTCGATCCCGACACCTTCGGCGCCGCCTTCGCCGCGATGCCGGCCGCCTTCGCCGCGCTCGTGCGGCGCGCGATGCCCGCGCTCGAAACATCGAAGCGCGGTCGCGTGGTCGCCTTGAGTTCGTTCGTCGCGCATCGCTATCGCGCGGATGCGCCATTCGCCGCGACGGCAGCCGCGAAAGCGGCACTCGAAGCGCTTGCGAAAACGGCGGCCGCGGAGCTCGCGCCGCTCGGCGTGACCGTCAATTGCGTGGCGCCGGGCTACACGCGCAAGGATCGCGGCCCAAGCGCCGACAACGCGGCCGTGTGGGCGCACGCCGCCGAAGCCACGCCGCTCGGTCACGTCGCCGAACCGGGCGACGTCGCCGCGCTGATCGCATTCCTGCTGTCCGACGCGGCACGCCACATCACCGGCCAGGTGATTCACATCGATGGCGGCTTGACGCTCGGTTAAGCCTCGCCTGCGCGCCGGCATCTCCGGACGCAACATCCGGAAAGACACGAGAAGAGTTCGAAAGCATTTGCGGAGCGCGCAAGCTGTTCCGCGCTTTGAAAATGCCTGCGAGCAGCGACGATAGTCGTACGGGCCGCGCCATGCGCCGGCCTTCGTTGATGTCAGTCACGTCTCTCATCGCAACCGATCTTCGGACTCCTCGCCCATGTCATTCGCTCGCCGTGTTTCACCTTTGCTCCCGTCTTTGCTCCCGCGCATCGCGCTCGCCTGCGGCGCGGCGCTGCTGCTCACGAACGCCGTCGATGCCGCACAAACGACCGAGCCGAACCAACCCGCCGATATCTGCCCGGCGCTCACGCATATCGTCGAAGCGAGCGATTTCCGGCAACTGCCGGGCGAGGCCGCCGCGCAACTGCCGGGTGTCTCCCGTACCGACGATTGCCGCGCCGGCCCGAACGCGTACGACTGCCACTGGCGCGCGCACTGGCAAGCCGACGGCGTCATCAACGATCCGCTCGAAGAACTCGGCGCCGACATCGCCGCCTGCTTTCCGCGCGTCGTGCACGACGTCAACACACCCGTGCGCCAGCATTTCGTCGTGACCACCGACGCCCACCGGGTGAACGTCACCGCGAGCGTGCAAGGTCAGAACGAACTGCGACTGCGCGTGACGCGCTGAGCGCGCGGCCGTCGCTGCTTTTGATGCTTCATCGCATTTTGTGACCGGGATCGGGCGCTGCCTCATGACCTCGTCGCCGACCGTCCGCGCGCCAGCGGCAACCAGGCATTCGCGCCTGTGTCTGGTCGCCTCGCTGATATGCCGGCGTCGTTGCGCCCTTGCCGCCTTCGCCGCGACGCTGACGCTCGCGCTCGACGGCTGCGCCTGGACGCTGATGCAGGCCGCCGACGCCACCGGCTCCGTCATCCAGGCCGGCTACGCGATCGCGTCGAACTACTCGTCGCCGACCTTCGTCAACGGGCGGCCCGCGGATTTGCAGCACGTCTGCATCGAAGTGAACCCGACGGTGTCGGTCGGCGATTTCGTGCCGGCGCTGCAACTCGCGCTCGAACGGCGCGGTATTCGTTCGGACGTCTACAATCCCGGCACCTCGCCGGCCGGCTGCGAAGCGCGGCTCGTCTACAACGCCGCGATCGACTATGGCCGCCGCTCGTTCAGCGACGAATCGATCCAGTACCTGTCGATCATCGATCTGACGCTGATCCAGAGCGGCCGCATTCTGGTCACCGCGCGCTATCAGACCGGCGGCCTGAACACCGACCGTTTTTCGTCGGCCTCGGTCAAGCTCGGCGGACTGATCGAGCGGATGGTGGTCGATCGGACCGATTTCCCGCGTCAAGCGCAGCAACAGCAGACCCTGCAAACCTCGCAGGCCTTCCCGCCGCCCCGCTGAGTGCCCGCGGCTTTGCTTTCGCTTGCAGCGCCTTACACGGGAAAGGATTGGAAAGCGGTATACGCTTTGCGCGGCCCGTGCGCATCACTAAGATGACCTGAATGAACCAGACCATCCTGATCGTCGACGACGATCCCGTCGTACGCGAGCTCGTCAGCGAATATCTGCACGGCCGCGGCTTCAAGGTCGCCACGCTGGAAAATGGCTTGGCGTTGCAGCGCAGATTGCAGCACGAGCGGCCCGCGCTCGTCGTGCTCGACATCATGATGCCGGAGCTCGACGGCATCAGCGCGCTGCGCGCCCTGCGTGTCGCCGGCGACGACATTCCCGTGATCCTCCTGACCGCGCGCGCCGACCCGATCGATCGCGTGATCGGCCTCGAACTCGGCGCCGACGATTATCTCGGCAAGCCTTTCGAACCGAGCGAGCTCGTCGCGCGGATTCGCACCGTGCTGCGGCGTCGCGGCTCGATTGCGCCGGGCGCGCCCGAACAGCGCGCGCCCTATCATTTCGGCCGCTTCGAAGTGAATTTCCCCGCGCGCGAACTGCGCCGCGACGGCGATCGCATCACGCTGCGTTCGAGCGAATTCGCGATGCTGAAGGTGTTCGTCACGCACGCGATGACCGTGCTCACGCGTGCGCAACTGCTCGAAAAACTGCACGGCAATAGCGAAGCGCATCGCAATCGCAGTCTCGACGTATCGATCTGGCGCTTGCGCCGATTGATCGAAGTGGACCCGTCGGAACCGCGCTACGTGCAGACGGTGTGGGGACGCGGCTACGTGTTCGTGCCGGACGGCGAGATCGGCGCGGCCGAACGCGGACCTGCGCCGCCGCCCGGTTAGCGGCGCCTGATGGTCGAAGCCGGCTGATCCGGCCCACGCGTCGCACGTAACGCGCAGCGCGGGGTCGCGCGCACCGCGCTGGCCCGGCTGACGGTCAAAACGTCAGCACACTCAGAAACATCCTCTGCAGCCAGCCCATCGTCGTCGCATCGTTGACCATGCCGAGGCCCGCCTGCTCGATGCGCGCGTTCGCGACCTTGCTCGACGCGACGTAATTGCCTGCTTCGATGTCCTTGGGATTGACGATGCCCGAGAGTCGAAGACGGTCGCGGGTCCCGCTCATCGCGATCACCTTCTCGCCTGACACGACGAGATTGCCGCCCGACACCATGCCGATCACGGTCACGGCTAGCGTGCCCGTCATGTCGCTGATGTCGCTCAGATTGCCCTGCCCTTTGTAGTCGGTGCTGGCAGAGCCGATGTTGAACAGTTTCGCGAGTCGCGCGGCGGCATTCGTCGATTGATCCGCGGCGGTCGCGGTGATGCTGCTCGCGCGGTTCGCCGACGCGCTCGCGCTGTTGTTGCCGCTATACGATTCCGACAGCCGGATCGTCAGCACGTCGCCGACGTGCTGCGCGCGCGGCGTCTCATACAGCAGCAGCGGCGCGCCGGCCTGATAGATCGCGCCTTGCGTGTTGACGTTCAACGGCGCGGACGCGAGCGGCGGCGCCATCGGCGTTTCGACGATCGACCTGGTCTGCGCGCTCGAACAGGCCGCGAGACAGCTCGCGGCGCCGAGCACGAGGGTGAGACGTAGCGCGGTCATGCTGGCTCCGTGGCGAGAAAGATGAAATGGAGTTGAAGGGCGGCGCTAGTCAGACACCACCCGGCTTCGGCATTGGCTCGCGCCGATAATCAGAGATGCCAGGCAATCGTCAGCCCGCGTCGGCGTCGCTCGCCTGCCACTGCCGCACGACCGCTTTCATCCACCCATCCGAGCCCTTCAGCAGATACGTGAGCGTGCCGTTGCGGCTGCCGGGCAGAAAGCACAGCGTGATCGAACTCACCGCGTTCTCCCATACGTACATCGGCATCGCGCCCGGCGCCGCCGCGTTGCGCGTCGCGAGACGCGGCGGCCCGTAACGATCCTCGAGCGCGTCGCGCAGATCCTCCGCGGTCAGCTCGTCGATCACGAACGACATCTCGTAGAGACGCAGCGCGCCCTGCCCGTCGATGCGCGCGAAGCGCATCACGTGTTCGAGCGCCGGCGCACCATCGACCACGGCCTGCGACACCGCCCAGCGTTCATCATCGCGATGCGCCCAGCGGCACGCGACGCTCAGGCTATCGTGCGACTTCAGCCGCATGCCGAGCGCTCCGGCCTGCACGTCCGTCTCGCAGATCGGCACGCTGCCGACCGGCGTCGCGCGCACGGTCGAGCCCGCGCGGAATTCGTCGATCGTGATGCCGAGCGCGACGCCGCGAAACGAAAACGGCGCGTCCGGCGAGCGCCGCCGGGTGTCGGTGACGACGCTGTTCGATGCCGCGCTGGCCGCCTTCGCACTGCGCGCGACGAGCTGTGCATGCGCGGCGCACGACAGCACACCGCCGAGCAGCATCAGTGCACCAACCATCCGGGTGAGCATCATGATTCAATCGATCGCGGAAGCGCACATGTCGAAAGGCGTCGCCGCCGCATGGCCGACGACCGGCAGCACTTTCAGGGTCGCTGCCGTGAGCCGGCATGGCAGCGCAGCGGCGCCGCAGCCGCCGAGTGGCAACAGCAGCGCGCCGGCAACGAGCCACGCCACGGCGCGCCGCCGCTGCTCAGTAGTTCTGGATAACGGCACGCGGACCTCGCCGATTCACGCGGTCGTGTTGACCAGATGGCCGATAAGCCCCGTCCCCGGCGCAGGCAGTGCAGGCTGCCCGAGCCCGGTGCTCTGCTGCGATTTCGCCGCCGCGCCCGTGGAGCTTGAACTGGCAGACTTCTCCGTGGCCGGCTTATTCGCCAGCGAGGAGAAAGGCGTGGAACTGAGCGTATTGTGGATCGTCATGATGGACCTCGCGAAGGCGCGCATTGCGCACCGGTGTCGGTTGAACGCCGCGCGCCGTCGTCCGAGGCAGCGGGCCTCGTTCGGCGTGCGGCGCGACTTGCTGCGGAACCAATCATCGCGCCGCGCGGGTGCCGACGATGGGCGAAGCAAAGCACGCTTTCGCGCGGTTGTTACGATCCGTTCCGTGGGCTTGCGAGGGCTTTCGAGTGCTTGCCAACTGTTGTCATCGCGTGCCTGTCGTCGCGCAGAGCCGGATCAGGCAGTGCTAAAGTAAGCGCTGCACCTTCGCTGATCCGCCCCGGCGCGAGCCCGTCAGCGCCGAGCAGCACACAGTAAGTGTTGGTAAGGAAATGCCCGGTCGCGCGTCGGGCGCGCCAGTCTAGAATTTCGCCATGAATCCACAGGTCCTTATCGTCGACGACGATCCGGTCGTACGCGATCTGCTTTGCAAGTTTCTGCAGTCGAACGGCTTCGATGCGTCCGTGCTGCATGACGGCACCCATTTGCAGCGTCGTCTCGAGCGTGAGCGGCCGTCGGTCGTCGTGCTCGACATCATGATGCCGAACACCGACGGCCTGCGCGCGCTCACCGCGTTGCGCGCCGCCGGCGACGACATCCCGGTGATCTTCGTGACCGCGCGCGGCACGGTGGCCGACCGCATCGTCGGTCTGTCGCTCGGCGCGGACGACTATCTGACCAAACCGTTCGATCCGCGCGAACTGCTCGTGCGGATCCAGACCGTGTTGCGCCGGCGCGGGCCGTCCACCACGAGCGCACCCGAAGCACGCAAGCGCTATCGCTTCGGTCCATTCGAACTGGACTTCGCCACGCGCTCGCTGAGCCGCGACGACGCCAAGCTGCCGCTGCGCGACAGCGAATTCGCGCTGCTGAAGATCTTCGTCAACAATCCGTACAAGGTGCTGTCGCGCGTGCTGATTCACGATCTCGTGCATCGCGACAACCTCGCGTTCCGCGACCGTAGCCTCGACGTACCGATCTGGCGCCTGCGCCGCGTGATCGAGGACGACCCGTCGAACCCGTGCTACGTGCAAACAGTGCGCGGCAAGGGCTACGTGTTCGTTCCCGACGCCAACGGGACACCCTTCGAGGACGGGGCCGCCCCGAGCGCATGAGAAATCCGCTGAACACGCTGTTCGGCAGAATGGCGTTGCTGTCGGCGGCGGTGCTGTTCGCGATTCAGGCGAGCTGGTTCGTGCTGGTGACGATGCAGCCGCCGCGCCATGAAATCGACGGCTTCGCGCGCGGCATCCTGCTCGTGCTGCAGGCGATCAACGGCGAGCCGATCAAGGGCGCCGCGCTCGCGCCGGCGATGCGCGTGCATCTGGTGCCCACCTGGAACATGCCGACCAGCGTGCATCTGGGCGAGCCGCACGAGCATATGGTGCTCGAACTGAGCCGGCACCTGCGTGAGAACTTGCCGGCCGGCACGCAGATCGCCGTCGACGATCTGCGTCCACCGCAACTGTGGGTGCTGGTCCCGGGCAAGTCGAACTGGGTCGTCGTGCCGGTCGACCTACCGCCGCCGCCGCGCTTTCTGATCGAATCGGTGTCGATGCTGGTCGCCGGGCTGATCCTGTCGTTGTTCGCGGTGTGGCAGATGCAACGGCCGTTGTCGCGCGTGGCCGATGCGTCGCGCGCGTTCGGCTCGGGCGGCCGGCCTGAACCCGTGCCGGTGCAGGGCCCGCGCGAGCTGCGTGACCTGATCGGCTCATTCAACGACATGATGCGGCGCCTGAACGAAGCCGGCGACGACCAGGCGGTGATGCTCGCCGGCGTCGCGCACGATCTGAAGGCGCCGCTCACGCGCCTGAAGCTGCGCGCAAGCGTGCTGGTCGACGAAAACGAGCGCGCGGGGCCTGATCCGCGACGTCGATTCGCTGACCAACATCGTCCAGCAGTTCCTCGAATTCGCGGGCCAATCGGCGGACGCCGGACCGCCCGTCGAAGTCGACGAGTTCTTGCGCGAGCAGTTTTCCTCAGGCGATTACGCGGACGCCGCTGAAACCGCCGAAGCGGCGGACCCCGCCGAAGCGGCGGACCCCGCCGAAACCCCGCTGTTCGCGCTCGATCTGCGCGCCGGCCCCTCGTTCACGCTGCCGCGCACGCTGCTCGACCGGCTGGTGACGAATCTCGTCGACAACGCGCTCGAACACGGCATGCCGCCGGTGGAAATCTCGACTGCGTGCGACGACCGTCATTGGACGATTAGCGTGCGCGACCACGGCGCCGGCATTCCCGACGACCGCATTGCCGCGGCGATGAAGCCGTTCGTGCGGCTCGACGCCGCGCGCGGCGGCGAAGGCCATTGCGGGCTCGGTCTCGCGATCGTCGCGCGGCTCGCACACGATCGCGGTGGACGCTGCTTCGTGCGCAATCACGCGCAGGGGGGGCTCGAAGTACGGATCGAATTGCCGGTGGACCCGGCGCTGTCGTAAGGATGCTCGCAGGCAAACGCGGCGCGGACCGGACACTTACCTGCCCTTACCGCATCGACTGTCGCGCGGGTTGCGGCCTTATAGTCGCCCCCGGCAACCTCGATGCAGCCCTTCCCGGTCCGCCCGCACCTCTGCGGCGGACTTTTTTTTGCGCTGCAGGACGGCCAACAAAGCGCGCCAGCGAAGCGCGTCAATGCACGAGCCGATTGCGCAGCGCGTCGACCGTCGCCGTGGAAAGACCGAGGCCTTGCGTCAGGTAGCTCGCCATCGTGCCGTAGCTCGCCTGCACCTGGTCGAAGCCCGCCTGCAGATAATTCTCGTCGACGTCGAGCAACGGCGCTCTCGCAATCGCGATGGCCGCGCCTTCCTGCGCGCGCAGTGTGGTGGTTTGCGCTGCGATCGATGGCGCGAGATAGACGTTGCTGAGCAGGTAGTCCTGCATGATCACGTCGAGCGGAACGTTGGCGATGCTGAGCAGCAGCGCCGCGACCCAGCCCGCGCGATCCTTGCCCGCGTTCGAGTGGAATAGCTGCGCGCCCGTGCCGTCGGCGAGCGCGCCGAGCAACGCGCCATAGGCGGCTCGCTGCGGGCCGCCGGTCACATACTCGCGCGCCTGCGCCTGCATGAACGCGACGGCGTTGACGGGAGAATCGACCGGGGGTGCGACGAAGTCGTTCATGCCGAGCACGTTCAGCGTCGAGGATGTCGCGCCGCTCGGCAGCACGTCGGCGGTGCGTGCGATTTCGGCGGGCGTGCGCAGGTCGTAGACCGACACGATACCGAGCTTGTCGAGCGTCGCTGTGTCGGTGCCGCTCAGCGTCAGCGCGTTCGCGCGATAGAACACGCCGCGCCGCATCTGTTTGCCGTCGACGGTCAGGTAGCCGGCACCCGCGCCGCCGACATCGCGGAAGTTGCTGACCGACACAAGCCGCGGCGTAGCCGGCTGATCGGCTTCGAGACTACCGCCGCAGGCGGACAGCAGGGTACTGCCGAAACCCGCGGCCAGCATCGCACCGGCCGAGTCCCTCAGAAAGCGTCGCCGCGCCGCCGACGCCTCGCCCGGGATGCCGCGCTCCACGGGCACGGTCATGCTCGCAAGGGCGCGGAAAGGCGAACGGTTTTTCACGGTAACGGACATCGGGGCGACAGGTGATAGGAGGATAGTGGGGCAGCCGGGGCTGCAGACGCAGTTTAACGTTGACCAATACGTTTTGCGTTACATCGTAGCGGTTAGTAAGAAAAAAAGAGGGACGGTTGGCCCACTGATTTCCGTTCCCTTGCGGTGCCTTGTCGGCCGTTACCTCTCGCACGCCCTTTTTTGACCCCGACTGGCCTCACGACGCCGCATCCCCGTAGAATACGGACACCCTCCCATCCGGCCCCCGCAGGCACAAGAAACCTGGAGACCACAACAAAACATGTCTTCTCTCCAATGGTTCACTGAACTGACCCCGCGCGAGCGTCGCACGCTATTCGCCGGTTTCGGCGGATACGCGATCGACGCGTTCGACTTCATGATCTACTCGTTCCTCATTCCGACGCTGATCGCGACGTGGGGCATGAGCAAAAGCGAAGCAGGCATGATCGCCACCAGCTCGCTGATTTCGTCGGCGATCGGCGGCTGGCTCGCCGGCATTCTTGCCGATCGCCACGGCCGCATCCGTGTACTGCAATGGACGATCGCCACCTTCGCGATTTTCACGTTCCTGTCTGGCTTCACGCAGTCGTTCTGGCAGTTGCTCGCCACGCGTACGCTGCAGGGCATCGGCTTCGGCGGTGAGTGGTCGGTCGTGACGATCATGATGGCCGAGACGATCCGTTCGCCGCAGCATCGCGCAAAGGCGGTCGGCACCGTGCAGAGCAGCTGGTCGTTCGGCTGGGCGGCCGCGGCGATCGTCTACTGGGCGGCTTTCGCGTTGCTGCCGCAGCAGTACGCGTGGCGCGCGTGCTTCTGGGTTGGCCTGCTGCCCGCCGCATGGATCATCTATATCCGCCGCAATGTCAGCGACCCCGACATCTTTGTCGCGACCCGTCGCGCGCGCGAAAGCGGCATCAACACGTCGCACTTCATGCAGATCTTCTCAGCCGAGCATCTGAAGACAACTGTGCTCGGCAGCGCGCTGTGCACCGGCATGCTCGGTGGCTACTACGCGATCACGACGTGGCTGCCCACCTATCTGAAGACGGAGCGCCATCTGTCGGTGTTCAATACGAGCGGCTATCTGATCGTGCTGATCGTCGGTTCGTTCGTCGGCTATATCGTCGGCGCGATTCTGTGCGACAGGATCGGCCGGCGCGCGTCGTTCGTGCTGTTCGCGGTCGGCTCGTTCGTGCTCGGCATGGTCTACACGATGCTGCCGATCACCGACGCGATGATGCTCGCGCTCGGCTTTCCGCTCGGCATCGTCGTGCAGGGAATTTTCGCGGGCATCGGCGCGTATCTGTCGGAGCTGTATCCGAACGAGATCCGCGGTTCGGGACAAGGCTTCTGCTACAACCTCGGGCGCGGGCTCGGCTCGTTCTTTCCGATACTCGTCGGCACCTTCGCGCAGACGATGACGCTCGTGAAGGCGATGGGCATCGTCGCGGGCTCGGGGTATCTGCTCGTGATCGTCGCCGCGTTGTGCCTGCCGGAAACGAAGGGCAAGGTACTCGGGGCGGCCGGCTCCGCCGCTTGAGATCGTCTGAAACCGCAGTTCCCAATCATGAAAACGATCGTACTCGGCGGCGGCGTCATCGGCGTCGCCACTGCTTTTTATCTGTGCCAGCAAGGCTGCGACGTGATGGTGATCGAGCGCGAACCCGACGTCGCCCTGTCCACGAGTTTCGGCAACGCCGGTGTGATCGCGCCGGGCTACGTGACGCCATGGGCCGCGCCCGGCATGCCGGCGAAAATCCTCAAGTACCTGTTCAAGCCGGCCTCGCCGCTGATCTTCCGGCCGACGCTCGATCCGGCCCAATGGCGCTGGATCGCGCGCTGGCTGCGCGAGTGCGACCTCGACCGCTTTCGCGTGAACAAGCAGCGTATGCAGCGCATCGCGTACTACAGCCGCGCTTGCCTGCACGAATTTCGCGGCCGTCATCCGTTCGATTACGGCCGCAGCCAGGGCTATCTGCAACTGTTTCGCAGCGAGTACGACGTCGAACTAGCGCAGCCGGCGCTCGCTGTGCTGCGCGATGCGGGCATCGTGCATCGGGAAGTCAGCGCCGCGCAGTGCGCGGAGATCGAGCCGGGTCTGCACTGGGCGCGTCAGGCGCCGTTCTCGGGCCTCTATCTGCCCGACGACGAGGCCGGCGACTGCGCGCGCTTCACCCGCGAACTGCGCGCGATCTGCGAACGCAATGGTGTGAGCTTTCGCTTCGACACGCGCGTCACGTCGCTCGATGTCGAGGGAGCGACGGTGCGCGGCGTGCATATTCAAAGCGAGCGGGGCGCGCAGACGCTGCCGGCCGACGCGGTGGTCGTCGCGCTCGGCGTCGATAGCGCGGCGCTGCTCGCGCCGCTCGGCGTGAAGGTGCCGCTCTATCCGGTGAAGGGCTATTCGGCCACGCTGCCTGTGACCGACGAGGAAAAAGCGCCACGGGCGGCACTCATGGACGAATCGCTGAAGACGGCGATCACGCGCTTCGGCAACAACCTGCGCATCGCGGGTACGGCGGAGCTCGGCAATCGCCAGACGACGTTGCGCGAGCAGGCGCTGCAAACGCTGCTCACGGTGCTGCGCGACTGGTTTCCGCACGCGGCCAATCCGACTTCCGCTCACTTCTGGGTCGGCCGCCGGCCGATGACGCCCGATGGCGCGCCGCTGCTCGGCCCGTGCAACATCGACAACTTATGGCTGAACCTCGGGCACGGCTCGACGGGCTGGGCGATGTCGATGGGCTCGGCGCGCGTGGTCGCGGATCTGATCGCGCAGCGCAATCCGGAGATCGATCTCGACGGTCTGACGCTCGCGCGCTATCGCCAATGAGGCGGACATAACGCACCGCGACCAGGCAAAAGAAAACCGGGCTCCCCTTTCAGGCGAGCCCGGTTTCTTTTTTACTGCATTGCTTTCCCGCTACCGGCGCACTTCATGGGGCGCCTTGTGGTCTCCACGTCTTCCTGCAAATCGTGGCCGGCGCGCGCGGCCTGGAACTCCAGGCACGCACACCGGCTGAAGACGCTTAACGCGGCAGTTCCGAATGCCCCATCAGGAACGCATCGACCGAACGTGCGCACTGACGGCCTTCGCGAATCGCCCAGACCACGAGCGACTGGCCGCGGCGCATGTCGCCCGCCGTGAACACCTTGTTCACCGACGTGTAGTACGCCTTGTCGCCCTCGGTCGTGGCGCGCACGTTGCCGCGCGCATCCTTGTCGACGCCGAACGCCTCGAGCACCGGCGACACCGGCTGCGTGAAGCCCATCGCGAGCAGCACGAGGTCGGCCTTCATTTCGAATTCAGAGTTCGGCACTTCGACCATCTTGCCATCTTTCCATTCGACCCGCGCGGCGATCAGCTTCTCGACCTTGCCGTTCTTGCCTTCGAGACGCTTGGTCGCGACCGCCCAGTCGCGCTCGCAGCCTTCCTCATGCGACGACGACGTGCGCAGCTTGATCGGCCAGTACGGCCATACGAGCGGCTTGTTCTCTTCTTCCGGCGGCTGCGGCAGCAGTTCGAACTGCGTGACGCTCTTCGCGCCATGACGGTTCGACGTGCCCACGCAGTCGGAACCGGTATCGCCGCCACCGATCACGACGACGTGCTTGCCCTTCGCGACGAGCTGGTTAGGCACTTTGTCGCCGGCGTTGACCTTGTTCTGCTGCGGCAGGAATTCCATCGCGTAGTACACGCCTTCGAACTCGCGGCCCGGCACCGGCAGATCGCGCGGCGTTTCCGAACCACCGGCGATCACGACCGCCTCGAACTGTTCGTTCAGCTCGGCCGGCGTGATGGTCTCCTTCGCCGTGTTGCCGATGTGCGCCGGCAGCGAGTCCGGCTTGCCGATGAACACGTTGGTGCGGAACGTCACGCCTTCGGCTTCCATCTGGCGCATGCGGCGGTCGATCTGCCACTTCTCCAGTTTGAAGTCGGGGATGCCATAACGCAGCAGGCCGCCGATCCGGTCGTTCTTCTCGAACACGGTCACGTCATGACCGGCGCGCGCGAGCTGCTGCGCGGCGGCGAGACCCGCGGGGCCCGAGCCGACCACGGCAACCTTCTTGCCGGTCTTGTGCTTCGGCGTTTGCGGCGCGACCCAGCCTTCGGCCCAGGCCTTGTCGATGATCGCGTGCTCGATCGACTTGATGCCGACCGGGTCGTCGTTGATGCCGAGCGTGCACGCCGCTTCACACGGCGCCGGGCAGATGCGGCCCGTGAACTCGGGGAAGTTGTTGGTCGAGTGCAGCACTTCGATCGCGTTCTTCCAGTCCTGACGGAACACCAGGTCGTTGAAGTCCGGGATGATGTTGTTGACCGGGCAGCCGCTGTTGCAGAACGGAATGCCGCAGTCCATGCAACGCGCGCCTTGAATCTTCGCTTCGTCGTCGGTCAGTGCCGCGACGAATTCCTTGTAGTGCTTCACACGCGTGAGCGGAGCCTCGTACGTCTCGTGGCGACGTTCGAACTCGAGAAAACCGGTTGCCTTGCCCATGTGGTTCTCTTCTCTATCTGTATCTAGGGGTAATCTGGACCCGCCACGCTTCGATTGGTCGGAACGCGGCGGGTACGTCTAAATGTGACTTCCGTGAAGGCAGCTCAGGCAGCGAGCACTTCGCTGTTCGCCTTCTTCGCGGCGAGTTCGCCGAGCGCGCGCTTGTATTCGGTCGGGAACACCTTCACGAACTGACGGCGTGCCGCGTCCCAGTTTTCGAGCAGCGCCTTCGCACGCGGAGAGCCCGTGAACTGGAAGTGACGCTCGATGAGCCCCTTGAGCAGCGCTTCGTCGGTCGTGCCGCGATGCCACACGCCCCGATCGACCGTGCGCTCCTGTTCGGCCTGTTGCAGCACCGGTTCGAGCGCGACCATCGACTTGTTGCACTTGCTCGCGAACATGCCGTCCGGATCGAACACGTACGCGATACCGCCCGACATGCCGGCCGCGAAATTACGGCCCGTCTCGCCGAGCACGACCACCGTGCCGCCCGTCATGTATTCGCAACCGTGGTCGCCCGTGCCTTCGACGACCGCCGTCGCGCCCGAGTTACGCACGCAGAAACGCTCGCCGGCCACGCCGCGGAAGAAGGCTTCGCCTTCGATCGCGCCGTACATCACCGTGTTGCCGCAGATGATGTTCTCTTCCGACTTGCCGCGGAAATCGTTGGTCGGACGGATGATGATGCGGCCGCCCGACAGGCCCTTGCCCACGTAGTCGTTGCCGTCGCCGACCAGATCCAGCGTGATGCCCTTCGCGAGGAACGCGCCGAAGCTCTGACCCGCGGTGCCCTTCAACTGGATGTGGATCGCGTCGTCCGCGAGACCTTCGTGGCCGTACTTCTTCGCGATCGTGCCCGACAGCATCGCGCCGACCGTGCGGTTCACGTTGCGCACCGGCTGGATGAACGACACGTGCTCGCCTTTCTCGATCGCGGCCTTCGCCTTCTCGATCAGCGTGTGGTCGAGCGCGCGGTCGAGGCCGTGATCCTGCACGTCGACGTGCTTGCGCGCGACTTGCGCCGGCACTTGCGGCTGGTAGAACACACGCGAGAAGTCGAGGCCCTTCGCCTTCCAGTGCTCGATGCCCTTCTTCGTGTCGAGCAGTTCCGCGCGGCCGATCAGGTCGTCGAACTTGCGGATACCGAGTTGCGCCATGATTTCGCGCGCTTCCTCCGCAACGAAGAAGAAGAAGTTCACGACGTGTTCCGGCTGGCCCTGGAACTTCGCGCGCAGCACCGGATCTTGCGTCGCGACGCCGACCGGGCACGTGTTCAGATGGCACTTGCGCATCATGATGCAGCCTTCGACGACGAGCGGCGCCGTCGCGAAGCCGAACTCGTCCGCGCCGAGCAGCGCGCCGATCACGACGTCGCGGCCGGTCTTCATCTGACCGTCGGCCTGCACGCGGATACGGCCGCGCAGCTGGTTCAGCACCAGCGTCTGCTGCGTTTCGGCGAGACCCAGTTCCCACGGCGTGCCCGCATGCTTGATCGACGACAGCGGCGATGCACCCGTGCCGCCGTCATGACCGGCGATCACGACGTGATCGGCCTTCGCCTTCGCGACCCCCGCTGCAACCGTACCGACGCCCGACTCCGACACGAGCTTCACCGAGATGCTCGACGACGCGTTCACGTTCTTCAGATCGTGAATCAGCTGCGCAAGGTCTTCGATCGAGTAGATGTCGTGGTGCGGCGGCGGCGAAATCAGGCCGACGCCCGGCACCGAGTAACGCAGCTTGCCGATATAGTCCGACACCTTGTGGCCCGGCAGCTGACCGCCTTCGCCCGGCTTCGCGCCCTGCGCCATCTTGATCTGGATCTGATCGGCCGACGCGAGGTACTCCGCCGTCACGCCGAAGCGGCCCGACGCGACCTGCTTGATGCGCGAGCGCAGCGAATCGCCTTCCTTGAGCGGAATGTCGACGACCACTTCGTCGCCGATCACGGACTTCATCGTGTCGCCGTTCTTGATCGGAATGCCACGCAGTTCGTTGCGGTAACGGTTCGCGTCTTCACCGCCTTCACCGGTGTTCGACTTGCCGCCGATGCGGTTCATCGCGACGGCGAGCGTGGCGTGCGCTTCGGTGCTGATGGAGCCCATCGACATTGCGCCGGTCGCGAAACGCTTGACGATGTCCTTCGCCGGTTCGACTTCGTCGAGCGGGATCGCCTTGGTCGGATCGAACTTGAACTCGAACAGGCCGCGGAAGGTCATGTGGCGCTTGGTCTGATCGTTGATCAGATGCGCGTATTCCTTGTACGTCTGGTACGAGTTGCTGCGCGCCGAGTGCTGCAGCTTGGCGATCGCATCCGGCGTCCACATGTGTTCTTCGCCGCGTACCCGGTACGCGTACTCGCCGCCCGCGTCGAGCATGTTCGCGAGGACCGGGTTGTCGCCGAATGCTTCGCGATGCAGACGGATCGCTTCTTCCGCGACGTCGAACAGGCCAATGCCGCCGACTTTCGACGACGTGCCGTGGAAGTACTTCGACACCAGATCCGCGGCGAGACCGACCGCTTCGAAAATCTGCGCGCCGGTGTACGACATGTAGGTCGAAATACCCATCTTCGACATGACCTTCTGCAGGCCCTTGCCGACTGCCTTCGTGAAGTTGTAGACCGCCTTCTCCGCCGACAGGTCGCCCTTCAGGCCGGCCGCGAGCTGGCTCAGCGTTTCCATCGCGAGGTACGGGTGCACGGCTTCCGCGCCATAGCCCGCGAGCAGCGCGAAGTGGTGCGTTTCGCGCGCCGAACCGGTTTCGACGACGAGACCCGTGCTCGTGCGCAGACCCTGCTGCACGAGGTGCGTGTGGATCGCCGCCGTAGCGAGCAGCGCCGGAATCGCGACGTTGTCGCGGTCGGTCTTGCGGTCCGACACGATCAGCATGTTGTAGCCGGACTTGACCGCATCGACGGCTTCCGCGCACAGCGACGCAAGGCGTGCCTCGATGCCTTCCTTGCCCCAGGCGACCGGATAGCAGATGTTCAGTTCGTACGAGCTGAACTTGCCGCCTGTGTACTGATCGATCGCGCGGATCTTCGCGATGTCCTTGAAGTCGAGCACCGGCTGCGACACTTCGAGACGCATCGGCGGGTTGATGTTGTTCGTGTCGAGCAGATTCGGCTTCGGGCCGACGAACGACACGAGCGACATCACCATGTTTTCACGGATCGGGTCGATCGGCGGGTTCGTGACCTGCGCGAACAGCTGCTTGAAGTAGTGATAGAGCGTCTTGTTCTTGTTGGACATGACCGCGAGCGGCGAATCGTTGCCCATCGAGCCGACGGCTTCCTCGCCCGCTTGCGCCATCGGCGCCATCAGGAACTTCAGGTCTTCCTGGGTGTAGCCGAACGCCTGCTGGCGATCCAGCAGGGCAGCAGCTTCGCGGCGTTCCGTCACGACGTCTTCGGCCTTCGCCTCGATCTCGTCGAGCTTGATGCGCACGGCGTCGATCCAGCTCTTGTACGGCTTGGCGTTCGCGAGGTTGTCCTTCAGTTCCTTGTCGTCGATGATGCGGCCGTGCTCCATGTCGATCAGGAACATCTTGCCCGGCTGCAGACGCCACTTCTTGACGATTTTCGACTCGGAAATAGGCAACGTGCCGGCTTCCGACGCCATGATGACGAGGTCGTCGTCGGTGACGATGTAGCGCGCCGGGCGCAGACCGTTACGGTCGAGCGTCGCGCCGATCTGGCGGCCGTCGGTGAACGCGATGGCGGCGGGGCCGTCCCACGGCTCCATCATGGCGGCGTGGTATTCGTAGAACGCGCGGCGGTTTTCGTCCATCAGCGTGTGCTGTTCCCAGGCTTCCGGAATCATCATCATCATCGCGTGGACGAGCGGGTAGCCGGCCATCACCAGCAGTTCGAGACAGTTGTCGAACGATGCCGTATCCGATTGGCCCGGATAGATCAGCGGCCACAGCTTCGGCAGATCGTCGCCGAGTACGTGCGAGGCGATCGCGCCGGTACGCGCGTTCAGCCAGTTGACGTTGCCCTTCACCGTGTTGATTTCGCCGTTGTGGGCGATCATGCGGTACGGGTGAGCCAGTTCCCACGCCGGGAACGTGTTGGTCGAGAAGCGCTGATGCACGAGTGCGAGCGCCGACACGACGCGCTCGTCCTGCAGGTCGCGGTAATACACGCCGACCTGACCCGCAAGCAGCAGACCCTTGTAGACGACCGTGCGCGCCGACATCGACGGCACGAAGTATTCCTTGCCGTGCTTGAGCTTCAGCGCCTGGATGCGATGGCTCGCGGTCTTGCGGATGATGTACAGCTTCCGCTCGAGCGCGTCGGTCACCATGATGTCCTTGCCGCGGCCGATGAAGATCTGGCGGATCAGCGGCTCGCTCGCCTTCACGGTCGGCGAGATCGGCATGGCGTGGTCGACCGGCACGTCGCGCCAGCCGAGCACGACCTGACCTTCGGCCTTCACCGTACGCTCGAGCTCCTGTTCGCAGGCGATGCGCGACGCGTGCTCCTTCGGCAGGAAAATCATGCCGACGCCGTATTCGCCAGCCGGCGGCAGCGTCACGCCCTGCCTGGCCATTTCTTCGCGATAGAAGCCGTCCGGAATCTGGATCAGGATGCCCGCGCCGTCGCCCATCAGCGGATCGGCGCCGACTGCGCCCCGGTGGTCGAGGTTCTCGAGAATCTTCAGGCCCTGCTGGACGATTTCGTGACTCTTGTGGCCCTTGATATGAGCGACGAAGCCGACGCCGCAGGCGTCATGCTCGTTTTGCGGGTCGTACAGACCTTGGGCGGCGGGAACCGGGTGAATCGGTTGCTGGTGGTCGTTCATGGGGACACCGTCTGTGAGGAGGCCGGACAGGCCGTTAAACCATTGTTTTTTTGCCGCAGTGCGCTTCGCGACCGCGACGGCGCTCTTCTCGCAGCAAGACTGCGCGGCACGAAAAGCGTCGGAAATCGGAATATACGCGACGAATCAAGGAAATAGCAAATAAAACCTAGTGATCGGTCCCCGATTATCAAATTGGTGCATTGCGATTATTTTTTATTGGTTCCATATCAATTTGGGGCAAAAGAAAACGGCATACGACATGCCGCCTTCATGCAGTCCCTTGATGCAAAACGCTTTAATCGGATTTAAAGCGGCTCTATCGGCGCCGCCGGGCATCGCCCTGCCCCCGCCTCACTGCGTATGCGGCGTCTCGCGCACCTTACGTGGCCGGCCACGCGGTAGGGGCGACACACGTCGGTTGGCGGCGCGCGCCGCCCATTCGCGGTACGTGTCGCTGCCGAGCACCCAGCCCTTCAACGTGGCTTGCTGGAGCTGGCTTGCCTCGCGCTCGTCGAGCGGCTGCTCGCACAGTTCGCGATAAGCACGCTGCCGCTCGAACGGCGTATTGCCGAGCGACCAGTAAAGGGGATGATCCGTGATCAGACTGTCGAGGGTGAGGCCGATGTGATGACGATAGCTCGACCAGCGATAATCCTCGGCCGCGTTGACCAGTTCCAAGCGCACCGGACACATTTCGACGACGCGGCTCGCAAGCAGGAAGTAGCGCTCACCTTCGATCACGGTGGCCCGGTAACGGCCTTCCCACAAGGTGCCGCGGCGCGCATAGCGCCGGTTGAAGTGCGCGACGTAGCGCCGCCCGACGGCCTGCATCGCCTTGGGCAGACTCGACTCCTCGGTGGGCGTGACCAGCAGTTGCACGGCGCCCGGCATCAAGGCGTAAGCGTGGATGGAAAGGTGATGGTCCCGGGAGGCCGCCTTCAAACAGTCGATGAAAAGCTCGTAGTCCTGGTCGTCGACGAAGGCGGGCTGCTGGTCGAGCCCGCGGAGGATGACGTGCTGCGGCTGGTCGGGGACATAAAGACGTGCAAGCCGTGCCATGCTGGAGTGTCCAATAGTCGCGTTGGTATATACCCGAAGGTCCGAAGAGCCGCATGGGCGCAAGGTTCGGCGCCATGCGGCCAAGCCAGAAACCACGCGGCGCTTAGGGAGAAAACTCTAACCGCCGCGTATGGTTTGTTTCAAACGTTGTAGTCATAATGAGCGGGCCTTTTTTGGAGGAGCACATATGAAATTAAAACAGGCCGTAACGGGGATGGCAGTGCTAGCCTGCGTGAGCACGGCAGCGCACGCACAATCGGCCGGCACCTTTTTCTTCTCGACGGGCTGGTTTCATCTGGCGCCCCAATCGAGCAGCGACCCACTGACCGTGACCAGCATTGGCGGTAGCCCAACCAACATCACCGAAGCCAACACCGGCGCCTCGCTGAGTTCGGCCGATACCATCGGTTTCACCGCCGGCTACTTCGTCACCGACCATATCGCAACCGAATTCGTCATTGGCGTCCCCCCTACTTTCGATCTGTTCGGCACGGGCAGCTTCGCGCAGTTCGGTAAGCTCGGGCAGGCCAAACAGTGGAGCCCGACGCTGCTGTTCAAGTACTACTTCAACGCGCCGACCGCTTCGTTCCGCCCGTATCTCGGTCTCGGTGTGAGCCGCATCTGGTTCACCGACGCACACATTTCCAACAGCGCATTCGAAGCCAACGTTCTGCATGGTCCGACCAGTGTGTCGACGGATAGTTCGTGGGTACCTGTGTTTAATGCGGGCTTCACGTACGCCTTCAATCAGCATTGGTTCGCCGGCGTGTCGATCTCGTACCTGCCGCTCAGCACGACCGCAAAGCTCAGTTCGGCATCGGCCACGCCGGTCGGCACGCTGACCGTGCAATCGCAAACCAAGATCAAGCTGAACCCGATCGTCACTTACGTCAACGTCGGTTACCGTTTCTAACGCTTCGCTAGAGCGGGTAGCTTGAATTAGGGTAGTCGAATTTTCGCGACCTGGGGAACGCCGTCATCGAACCGATGACTGCGTTTGCATTTGGCGTCTCTGTTGCATCGGGATGGCAACGTCATCCGGCATCAGCGTTTGTAAATTTGACGCGAATTCGGCGCGTCGGTGTGCAAAATCTGGCGACCATACGGGCACGCGCCATCCTGTCGCGAGCCGCACGCGTGCAGCGTTGCCGGCGATGCAGCGCTTGGCATCGAAGTTGCGTTTAGATGGCGTTTCCTACGCGACGACGTGATATTGCGTCTGCGCATAGCGTGTCCGCGCGACGATGCGCGGGGCCTTTCAACTCATCGACGGAGCGACCATGACAGCACTTCCAAATACGCGAGACGCCCTCGGCGAATCCTGGACCAGCGCGAGTCGCCGCGCGCGGCGCATCGCTCGCCATAGCCGCCACGCGGCCGAAGATATCGCGGTCGAGTTGCGCACCCTGCTGTCGGAACTCGAATCGACCTTGGCCGACGGCACGCAGGCCGACGCCGTGGCCCTACGCGGCAGGCTGCGCAAACAGTTGGACGCCGCGCGCGAGCGGCTGAACGACACGCGCGACGCGATGCGCGATCGTGCGGGCGTCGCGATCTCGGACGCCGATCACTACGTGCATGAAAATCCGTGGCAGACGATTGCGATCGTCGGCGGGCTTGCGCTGGTGGCGGGGGCGCTGTTCGCGTCCCGTTCGCGATGACGCTGGCTTGCCCGGTTTGACGGTGCTGGCAAGGGGGGGCGCGACGGCCGCTTCGATGCGGCAAGGCTGAACGTTACACCGCTTGCCGCGCCCAGCCGCTAGCGCCTAGTTATCGTCGATCACGAACAGCCGCCGATACTCCTTCAGCGCGTAACGATCGGTCATCCCCGCGATGTAATGCGCGATCAAACGCGGCTGACGCGTCGCATCGGCCGACTGATAGTCCGGCGGCAGCAGCCGCGGGTCGTCGGTGAAAGCGTCGAACAAGCCGACTACGACGCGGCGTGCCTTGTTGGCCATGCGCATCACCCGATAGTGACGGTACATGTTTCTGAACAGGAAGCGCTTGAGCGCCGCGGCCTGCGCGGCGATCGCATCACTGTGCGCGACGAGCGGGGGCGCCGCGCGCACGTCGTCGAGTGACGCCGGCGCGTAGCGCGCGAGATTGGCCCGCGTCGTTTCGATCAGATCGACGATCAGCGTATTGATCACGCGCCGCACCGTCTCGTGAATCAGCCGACGCCCCTCGATCTGCGGATAGTCGCCGCGCGCCGCCTCGCAGTGCATCTGCCAGAGTTCCACTTCGGCGAGCTGCTCGAGCGACAACAGACCGGAGCGCAGACCGTCGTCGACGTCGTGATTGTTGTACGCGATTTCGTCGGCGACGTTGGCGATCTGCGCTTCGAGCGACGGTTGCCGCCCTTCGAGAAAGCGTTCGCCCAATGTCCCGAGCCGGCGCGCGTTGTCGCGCGAGCAATGCTTGAGAATGCCCTCGCGCGTCTCGAAGCACAGGTTCAACCCATTGAACGCTCCGTAGTGCTCTTCAAGTTCGTCGACGACCGCGAGGCTCTGCAGGTTGTGCTCGAAGCCGCCATGCTCGCGCATGCATTCGTTCAACGCATCCTGGCCGGCATGGCCGAAAGGCGTATGGCCGAGATCGTGCGCCAGCGAAATCGCTTCGACGAGATCTTCATTGACGCGCAGATTGCGCGCAACCGAGCGCGCGATCTGCGCAACTTCGAGGCTATGGGTGAGGCGCGTGCGAAACAGGTCGCCCTCGTGGTTGACGAATACCTGAGTCTTGTATTCGAGCCGCCGGAATGCGGTCGAGTGGACGATGCGGTCGCGGTCGCGCTGAAACTCGGTACGCGCGCTCGGCGCGGATTCCGCATAGCGACGCCCACGCGACTGGCTCGAATGCGCCGCGTACGGTGCGAGATGCGCTTCGAGCGCCTGCTGGGTCGGCGCGGGGACGGCGGGTGCGGCAACCGCGGCAGCGGCATCCACGGTGCTGGCCGTGGCAGCGATGACGCCGTTCCCGGCGCCTGCGCGCGCGCTCGTCGTGTCATGCTGGATATCGTCGCTGCGCCTGTCAGTCACCGGGTCCTCCGAAACATGGGCGGCGCCTCGTGACGCGGGTGCGTGAAGCGTGGCTGCAGGGCCGTGTCGAATCTAGACGGCGGCGGCCAGCGTCGCATGCACGTCGGCGTCGGGCGCGCGGGTGATCAGTGTCTCACCGAAACGCTTCAGCAGAATGAACTTGATCGCGCCGGCTTCCGCCTTCTTGTCGATCTGCATCAGCTCGATGTAACGATCCGCGCCGAGCGCGGGAGCACGAGTGGGCAGATGCGCGGCAAGCACGACGTCGACGAGCCGCTTGCGCGACGCTTCATCGAGATGGCCGAGCCTCACGGACAGATCCGCCGCCATCACCATTCCGCAGCCGACCGCCTCGCCGTGCAGCCACTCGCCATAGCCGAGTCCGGCTTCGATCGCGTGGCCGAACGTGTGACCGAAGTTGAGGATCGCGCGCAGACCACCTTCGCGCTCGTCCTGCGCCACCACCGACGCCTTGATCTCGCACGAGCGTTTGACTGCCTCCGTCAACGCCTGCGGTTCGCAGCGGTTCAAAGCCTCGATATTGGCCTCGATCCAGGTGAAGAAACCGGCGTCGGCGATTGCGCCGGTCTTGATGATCTCGGCGATGCCCGCCGCGAGTTCGCGTTCGGGCAACGTACGCAATGCGCCGATGTCAGCGATCACCGCCCGAGGCTGGTAGAACGCGCCGATCATGTTCTTGCCTAGCGGATGGTTGATGCCGGTCTTGCCGCCGACCGACGAATCCACCTGCGACAGCAACGTGGTCGGCACCTGGATGAACGGCACGCCGCGCATGTAGCAGGCGGCGGCAAACCCGGTCATGTCGCCGATCACACCGCCACCGAGCGCGATCAGCGTGGTCTTGCGGTCGGCGCGCGAGCCGAGCAGCGCGTCGAAGATGAGGTTCAGCGTCTGCAGATTCTTGTGTGCTTCGCCGTCCGGCAAAACCACCGTGGACACCTGCTTGTTCAGCGGCGCAAGCGCCGCGCGCAGCTTGTCGCCGTAGAGCGGATCGACGGTGCTATTGGTGACGATCGTGACCGAGTTGCCGGCGATATGCGGCGCGAACAGCGCGGTCTGGCCGATCAGGTCGGCACCGATATGGATGGGGTAGGCGCGCTCGCCCAGTTCGACGTTGACGGTAATCATACGGTCCATTATGACGCAGGAGGTTTGGCGACGCCGGCCATCTCGAGCTGCATCAGAACCATGTTGACGAGTCCGTTGACCGAGGGCCGGCCGGTTTCGATCACGAAGTGCGCGCATTCGCGGTACAGCGGGTCGCGCACTTCATAGAGCGCTTCGAGGCGCGCCTTGGGGTCTTCCGTTTGCAGCAGCGGGCGATTCTTGTCGCGCCGCGTGCGCAGCCACAGGTCATGCGGATTGGCGCGCAGATAGATCACGAGGCCACGGCTTTTCAACGCTTCGCGGTTTTCCGGCCGCAGCACTGCACCGCCGCCGGTCGCGAGCACGATATCGTCGCGCCCGGTCAGCTCCGAGATCACGCTCGCTTCGCGATCGCGAAAGCCCGCTTCGCCCTCAAGCTCGAAGATCACGGGAATGCGCGCGCCCGTGCGCGCCTCGATTTCATGGTCGGAATCGAAGAACGGGCGCTCGAGACGGCGCGCAACCGCCCGACCCACAGTGGTTTTTCCTGCCCCCATGAGCCCTACGAAAAAAACATTGGCGTGTGCGTCCCGCGCTTGCAACGGTATCCTCTGGCTAATCCGGTGTAGTTCGTGCCGCAGCTTACTGGCAAAGCGGCTGCCTTGTCGAGCCTGCGTGCCGCCGGCGGACGGCGGCGCACCCGTGCCCTATATGCCCTCATTTCCCCGCACCACGCGCGGCGTGATGAAAACCGCCAGTTCGCTACGCGTGTCGCGATGAGTCCGATGGCGGAACAATGCGCCCAGAACCGGTATTTTGCCGAGGAGGGGCACCCGCTCGACGTCGTCACGGTCGTCGGTCTCGTAAATTCCGCCGATCGACACCGTACCGCCATCCTCGACCTCGACGCGCGTTTGCACGTGCTTGGTGTTGATCGCGGGCCCGGCGTCGGTCTGCTCGCCGACGCTGTCCTTCGCGACGTCGAGATCGAGCACCACGCGGCCATCCGGCATGATCTGCGGCTCGACCTCCAGTTTGAGCGTCGCGCGGCGAAACTGCACGCCCGATACGCCCTGGCCGACCTTCGCCTGATACGGCAGCTCGGTGCCCTGCTCGACGACCGCCTTCATCCGGTCCGCGGTGACGACCCGTGGGCTCGACACGATTTTCCCATGCCCTTCGGACTCGAGCGCCGAGAGCTCGATATTCAGCAGCCGGGTCGCGTGAGCCGCGAACAGCGTGAGGCCAGCGGTCGCGGCATCGAATCCGGAGATCGGTCGGGCCGACAGATCGTACACGGAGCCGTCCGTTCCACCCGTCAGCCCCCTCGACGTACCGTCCGCGCTGGTGCCGGCGAGCGACAGCCGCACCCCGAGATTGCGCGAAAAACCCTGGTCGCCTTCGACGATCTGAGCCTCGATCAGCACCTGGCGAGTCGGCCGGTCGACGGAAGCGATCAGCGCCGCGATCTGCTCGAGCCGCCCCGCGAGATCGGTGACGAACAGCAGGTTGGTGCGCGGATCGGCGGTGACGGCGCCACGTTTGGACAGCACGCGCTGGGTGCCGGAACCGGTCAGCAGGCGACGCACGTCCTCGGCGTGCGCGTAGTGCAGCTCGAACGTGCGGCTCGCGAGCGGCTCGAGGTCCGCGGCGCGCGCGTGGGCTTCGAAGCGCTGACGTTCGCGCGCGGCGAGTTCGGCGGCAGGGGCGACCCAGATTACGTTGCCGTGGCGCTCCATCGCCAGATTGTTGACGTCGAGCAAGGTGTCGAACGCGGTGCGCCACGGCACCTTGTGGAGACGTATCGACACGGCGCCGCGCACTTTGTCGCTGGCGACGATGTTCAGGCCGGTGAACTCGGCGAACGCTTTCAGGACCGCGCCAAGTTGCGCACGCTGAAAGTTCAGCGAGATCGGCTTGTTGCCGGCGGGAAGGCCCGAGTCCGCACTGGCCGCAGCGTCGGCGAGGCGCGGCCGCGGCGGCAGCGGGACCGGCGGGCCTTCGAGACTGGGCGTGCCGGCACTGTCGTCGCGAGCCGGGTTTGCGGGCTGGTTTGGCGAAGGCGGCGGCGTTGGGCCGTTGGCGACGTCGTCCGCGGAAGCGTCGGGTGCTATCGCGGAACGCGGGGCCGGCTGGAGGGTGTCCGGCTCCTGGGCCGCGCCTGGCGTGGAAACGTCGCCGAACGGATTCGCCGCCTGGCCGATGCCGCCGCTCGGCAGCGGCGCCGTCTCGTAGGCGGTGTTGGCCGATACGGCCGGGTCGTCGAGCGCCGCGTAAGTCGGCAACGGCGGCAGCAGCAGTGGCGTCGCTGCCTGTGCGACGCCGGCAACCAGCGTCGCGGCGACGTAGAGCCCGAAACACCGTCCGGAGACGACGCGGACCTCGCGTCCGACACCCAGCGTCGCCACGCTCCATCGCTTGAGCGGGCGCATCATGACGGCTCCGACAGCGTCAGCGTGCGCGTCGCGCCGCCGTTCGCGAGCGTAATGCCAAGCGCGTCGAGCTGTGTGACCCGCTCGACGCCCAGTCGTTGCCCGGCCGCGACCGTCGTCGTGCCGTCTGGCGTGTCGAGCAGCGCGAGCCCGCGGGTACGATCGCGCAGCAAACCGACAAGGCGCAACTCAGAGGCATCGCCCAGCTCGCCGCTCGCGGAGATCTGCGACTTCGCAAACGGATCGAAGAACACGAGGCCCTCGTCATCATCGTCGGCAGCCTCGTCGGCGTCAGGGCTCGCGTCGGCGCTCGCAGCCGGGGTGTCGGGCACCGGTCGCAGCGCGGCGTACACCTGCAGCGTCGCGGCCACCGCGAGCCCTTTGCCGTCCTGCTTGACGGTCACGTCGACGGGAACGAACAGCACCGGCAATTGTGCGAGCCCGTGGAAAAACGCCATCAGGTGAACGAAGTCCGTGCGCGCGGTGAGCTGCAGCACGCGCATCCGCTCGACGCCCTCGCCGCTCGCCGCGCCCGGTTCCACCGCAAGCAGCGCGACGCCGCTTTGCGTGGCCAGCTCGGAGACGATGCGCACGTCGTCGGCGGAGTTCCACGACACGGCGCTCGGCTCCGTGGCCGGCATCGCTGCGGCTGCACGGCGCAGCGACGGCAGCTGTGCGAGCGTGTGCCGCGCGTCCGCGAGCCGCTGCGTGCTGACCGCGAGCGCCGCGCGGCTCGCTTCCAGTCCGGCGAGATCAGCCGCGTTCCAGCCGTACGCGCCGACGCCGAACACGAGCGCGGCAAGCGTCGCCGCGACGAGCCAGCGACGGCGCCGGCTCCACGCCTCGAGCGGCACACGCGCCCGCTTGACCCAGCGCGAAAAACCCGCGGACCCATGCGCCGCACCGCCCGCCTCGAAAAAGGTCGTGCTCATCGCGCACCTCCCGTTCGTGCAGCCTTCAGGGCGCGCGTCGCCTTGTGCGGCGGATCGCCCCAGCGCAGGCGCGCATCGAACTCCACGGGTCCGCCTATCGCCTGTTCCGTCGACGCGTCGCCCTTCCCCGTCGCCCGATGCAGATCGCGCATCTCCGCGCCCTGCACGCCGTGGATCGCGCCGAGCCGCTTGAGCCACTCAGCCGACGCGATATGGCCACTCGAAGTCGCCAGCAATTCAGTCTCGTACTCGCGCTGGCGCAACTGCCGCAACACGACGCGATCGCCGGGTTCGAAGCTCAGCGCGTCGAGCAGATCGCGCAGATGTTCGAGCGGCCTCGCGAGATTCGCGGCGCGCGCCGCGGCTTCGCGCTGATCCTGTTCGGCCCGCGACAGCTTCGCGTGCTCCGCGAGCGGCGCAGCGAGCGGAGTCAGCGCCTGCCCGGCCGCCGCGCGCCGCGCATCGAGCCGCGCTCCGGCGAAGCTCTGCCAACCGGCGACGAGCAACACACCTGCGGCACCGACACACGCAGCCACAGCCCAGTCGCGCATACAGCGGCGCCGCGCGAGTCGCGCGTTGCGTTGGCGATACGGCAGCAGATTGAAGCCGCCCAGCCACGGTACAGCGGTGCGCTGATCGGTACTCGCGGCGACGCCAGACGAAAACGACAGAACGGCCCTCATTCCAGCACCCCGCGCAACGCGAGCCCAAACGCGACCGCGCCAGCCGGCTCGTGCAGCAAGGCGTCGTCGAGCGGCCGCGCGTGGCTACCGAGCAGCGCGCATTCGAACGGCAGCGCCGAGCAGCCGAGCACGTCGCCAATATCGGCGAGTGAAAAGCCGACGCCGTCAAGCAGATCGATTTCGCCGCCGATCAGCGCGCAGTCGAACTCCGGCCCTCGCATGAGATCGCGCAACGCGTCCGCGAGATCGGCATGCTCGGGCGCCGGGTAGCGCATCTCGCCGACGCTCGCGCCATCGACGACGCTCCAGCCGTACACGCCGTCCGTACCGACCCACACCGCCGCGTACGGCTCGTTCGGGTCGAGCTCGCGACTTGCCGCGTGGCGCAGCGCGCGCAATGCCGCGTGTGGTTCGCCATCGATCGCGGACAGCGAAATCCCCGCGGTCGCGGCGCATTCGATCCGTGCTTCGAGATGCTGACGCGCGGTCGCGGCGATCTTCACCGAGCGCACCGGCGACGGCGTCTCGTCGACGTACCAGTCGACCGCGAGCGCATGACGTTCGAGGCCGGCGATGCGCTCCGCCTCTCCCATCACCGCGGGCGCAAGTCCGGCGAGCGCAACGCCGCCGTCCGCCGCCTCGCAGTCGCTCTGAGCGGCGAGCCGCGCGAGCGGCACTGTCGTCGTCAGCGTGGCCGACGAAGGCACGGCCATCGAGCAGCGCAGCGCGTGCGTCGCGCACACGCGCGGCAAACCGGCGAACGCATCGCGCAACGCCCGCGCGACGGCCTGCCGATCGACGATCTCGGCGCCCGCCATGGCGCCGGCCGCGAGCGGCACCGTGCTCATATATTCGAGATGCAGCGCGCCCCGGGCGCGTTGACTCACCACGACGAGACGCACGTTTTGCGAACCGACATCGATGCCTGCGGCGAAACGCTGCCGGCCCTCCCGCACCGCCTGAAGCCACGAATTTTTATAGGCCATACCGCCCTCCCTTTGACTCACGCGACGAACCATTCGAACGCGAGTAACGAGGGATCATTGTCGGCAGACGCACGTCCTAACGACATTCAGCCAAATGGCTAACGCGGCTGCGAAGCCGCCCCGAGCGACATCAAAGCGACTACAGTTGGGACTACAGCAAAGTCATTCCCGCGCCGCCTGGCGTGTGCCGATTGCACGTTATCCGTAAGCTTGTCGAAAGCAGAAAAACCCTGGCGGCTATAATCGCGGGACTGTTTTTCCGGTACTCCTATGCAAGCCACGTCTCCTACGTCCCCACCGCCCGCGCCGAAAAAGCGCAAACGTCCGTTATGGCTGAAGCTGATTCTCGGCTTTGTCGGGTTGATCGTGGCGGGCATCGTATGCGTGGCGCTGGTGCTCGGCTATGCGCTCGTCGTCGCGACGCCGAACCTGCCGTCACTCGATGCATTGACCGACTATCAGCCCAAAGTGCCGCTGCGAATCTATACGGCCGACCACGTGCTGATCGGCGAATTCGGCGAGGAGCGGCGCGACATCGTGCACATCCACGACGTGCCCGACAGCCTGAAGAAAGCGATCCTCGCGATCGAGGACGCCCGCTTCTATGAGCACGGTGGCGTCGACCTCACCGGCATCGCGCGAGCCGGCTTCGTCGCGCTGACCAACGGTCATGCGACGCAAGGCGCGAGCACGATCACGATGCAGGTCGCGCGCAACTTCTTTCTGTCCAGTGAGAAGACGTACACGCGCAAGATCTACGAGATGCTGCTCGCGTACAAGATCGAGTCGAAGCTGAGCAAGGATCAGATTCTCGAGGTGTACATGAATCAGATCTATCTCGGTCAGCGCGCGTACGGTTTCGCGAGTGCCGCGCGCGTGTACTTCGGCAAGGATCTGAAGGACCTGACGCTCGCCGAATCGGCGATGCTCGCCGGTCTGCCGAAGGCGCCGTCCGCGTATAACCCGGTCGTCAATCCGAAGCGTGCGAAGGTGCGCCAGGAGTACATCCTGCAGCGCATGTATGAATTGCACTACATCACTCAGGAACAGTACGACGAGGCGAGCCGGCAGCGGCTCGTCGTGAAGGGCATGGGCAAGGAGTACAGCGTGCACGCGGAATACGTCGCGGAAATGGTGCGGCAGATGATGTACGCGCAGTATCGCGAGGAAGCCTACACGCGCGGTCTGAACGTCGTGACCACGATCGATTCGGCCGATCAGGACGTCGCCTACCACGCGGTGCGCAAAGGCTTGATGGACTACGAGCGCCGTCACGGCTATCGCGGCCCGGAGGCGTTCATCGATCTGCCGGCCGACGCCGACGAGCGCGAGCAGGCGATCGACGACGCGCTGCTCGAACATCCCGACAATGGTGAAATCATCGCGGCCGTCGTCACGGCGGCGAGTCCGAAGCAGGTGCAGGCGGCGTTCATCGACGGCAATGTCGCGACCATTCAGGGCGACGGCCTGCGCTATGCGCAGTTCGCGCTCGGCCCGCGCGCGCAACCGACTCAGCGCATCCGGCCCGGCGCGATCGTGCGGCTCGTGAAGAACGACGAGGGCGACTGGTCGATCACGCAATTGCCCCAGGTGGAAGGCGCGTTCATCTCGGTGGTGCCGCAGGACGGTGCGATCCGCTCGCTGGTCGGCGGCTTCGACTTCAACAAGAACAAGTTCAATCACGTGACGCAGGCGTGGCGTCAGCCGGGCTCCAGCTTCAAGCCGTTCATCTATTCGGCGTCGCTCGAAAAGGGCCTCGGGCCCGCCACGATCATCAACGACGCGCCGCTTTTCTTCAGCGCCGCCGAAACCGGCGGCCAGGCGTGGGAGCCGAAAAACTACGGCGGCGGCTTCGACGGTCCGATGACGATGCGCACCGCGCTGCAGAAATCGAAGAACCTCGTGTCGATCCGCATCCTGAACCAGATCGGCCCGAAGTACGCGCAGCAATACATCACGCGTTTTGGCTTCGACGCGGACCGCCATCCCGCCTATCTGCCGATGGCGCTCGGCGCGGGCCTCGTGACGCCGCTGCAGATGGCGGGCGCGTTTTCGGTGTTCGCCAACGGCGGCTACCGGATCAATCCGTATCTGATCGCGGAGGTCACCGATCAGCGCGGCATCGTCGTCGCGCACGCGCAGCCGCTCGTGGCCGGGCAAAGCGCGCCGTTCGCGATCCAACCGCGCAACGCCTACGTGATGAACAGCCTGCTGCAAAGCGTCGCGCAGCACGGCACCGGGGCGAAGAGCAACGTGCTCAAGCGCACCGATCTCGCCGGCAAGACCGGCACGACCAACGATTCCCGCGACGCGTGGTTCGCCGGCTATCAGCACACGCTCACCGCGATCGCGTGGATCGGCTACGACAACCCGCGCAGCCTCGGCGACAAGGAAACCGGCGGCGGCCTGGCGCTGCCGGTGTGGATCGAGTACATGGGACGCGCGCTGAAGGGGGTGCCCGAGTACAAGATGCCACGCCCCGACGACGTCAGCGAAATCGGCTCGGAGCTTTATTTCGACGAGTTCACGCCGGGCCACGGTTTCATCGCGACGGTCGGTGTCAGTCAGGCGACGCTCGATGCGGAGGCGAGCGCGGCAGCCGCCGCGCCGGAACAGGTCGGCGAACAGGAAAAGCAGGACATCATGAATCTGTTCCGCGGGCACTGAGGCTGCCTCGATGTCCCGCTAGAAAAGCAAAACCGCCGCGTTCGATACGCGGCGGTTTTGCTTTGAGCGCGCTTCGCGCTTATTGCGCGGCGAAATGCACCGGCTCGCCAGCCTGCTGCGTCGCATACTGCGACAGCGCCGCGAAAAACTCCGCGCCGCTGCGCGTGTCGCGCCATTCACCGTCGACGAAACGGAAGTGGAAGCCGCCGGCCTTCGCCGCGATCCAGATCTCGCTCATCGGCGGCTGAAGGTTGACGATGATCTTCGTGCGGTTCTCGAATTCGAGCGTCAGAACGTTGCCGCTGCGCTCGAGTTCGATGTCGGCGTCGGTGTCGTCGAGCGCGCTCTCGATGGCGGCCAGCACGGCTTCCGCACGGGTCAGGTAATCACTATCGGACATGCTAAACTCCATCGATTATTCATTCAGGGACAGTCATGCGAGTCGTAACTCGGATGCGCGCGGCAGCGCCCGGCCGCGCGATTGTAGCGGTTTTAGCCATTCTCGCAGGTTGTGCGCTCACCGGCTGCGGCCAACGCGGCTCGCTCTATCTGCCGACCGTGCCGCCGATGCCTGCCCCGCCGGCTCACCGCACGCAAACACCGTCGACCGATCAAACGCAACCGGCTAGCGGCAGCGCGGCCGACATGGGATCGATCCCGGACACCTCGGGCAAGCCGCTCACGCTCGCCCCCGAAGACCAGCTCACGGTGCCGCCTGCTTCGGCGGCATCGGCTCCCGCAGTGCCGCTGCCCGCCTCTGCCGTCCCTTCCGTTCAATAAGACTTTCGCATGACTCGATCCGCATTTGACTACGTCGACGGCGTATTGCACGCCGAAGGCGTGTCCGCCGTTTCACTCGCCGAGCAGTTCGGCACGCCGCTCTACGTCTATTCGCGCGCCGCGCTCACCGCTGCGTGGAACGCCTATGCGGGCGCCTGCGGGGGGCGTCGCGCGAGCGTGCACGTGGCCGTCAAGGCCAACAGCAATCTCGCGGTGCTGAACGTTTTCGCGCGCCTCGGCGCGGGCTTCGACATCGTGTCGGGCGGCGAGCTCGCGCGCGTGCTCGCGGCCGGCGGCAAAGGGGAAAACACCGTGTTTTCGGGCGTCGGCAAGCAGGCAAGCGAAATGCGCGACGCGCTCGCGGCGGGCGTCAAATGCTTCAACGTCGAATCCATTCCCGAACTCGACCGCCTCAACGCGGTAGCGGGCGAAATGGGCAAGAAAGCGCCGGTGTCGCTGCGCGTGAATCCCGATGTCGATGCGAAAACGCATCCGTACATTTCCACCGGACTCAAGACGAACAAGTTTGGCGTCGCGTTCGAAGACGCACGCGCCACCTACCAGGCGGCCGCGGCGATGTCGAATCTCGAGGTGATCGGCATCGACTGCCATATTGGCTCGCAGATCACCGAAGTCGCGCCCTATCTCGACGCGATCGACAAAGTGCTGGAACTCGTCGAGCAGATCGAGCAGGACGGCGTGTCGATTCGCCATATCGACGTCGGCGGCGGTCTCGGCATCACCTACGACGACGAAACGCCGCCGGAAATCGGTGAGTTCGTGCGCACGGTGCTCGATCGCATCGATGCGCGCGGCCACGGTCACCGCGAAGTCTATTTCGAGCCGGGCCGCTCGCTGGTCGGCAATGCGGGCGTGCTGCTCACACGTCTCGAGTTTCTGAAGCCGGGCGAGGGCAAGAACTTCGCGATCGTCGACGCGGCGATGACCGATCTCGCGCGCCCCGCGATGTACGACGCGTATCACGCCATCGAGCCGGTCGTGAAGCGCGAGGTCCCCGCGCACGTCTATGACGTGGTCGGCCCCGTCTGCGAAAGCGGCGACTGGCTTGGCCGCGAACGGCTGCTCGCGGTCGAACCCGGCGATCTGCTCGCGATCCGCTCGGCCGGCGCGTACGGCTTCGTGATGAGCTCGAACTACAACACCCGTGCGCGCGCCGCCGAGGTGATGGTGGATGGTACACAGGCGCATGTGGTTCGCGCGCGCGAAGAGGTCAAGCAGCTGTTTGCGGATGAAACGATACTGCCGGCGTAAACGTCGGTACCTGCGGCAGAGCGCGAAGGTCGAGCGCAGCGACGAAAATGGCGATGCCACGGTGACATCGCCATTTTTATTTGAAACAGCGTGACGCCAATAAACTCGCCATCATCGTCGGCGCGTTCCCATCCTCCGCTCACGTATCCACACCACCAGCCGCCATCCCAGCAACGCGATCATCACCGCGCCGTAGATCTTCGGCAGCAGAAGGTCGTGCTTGCCCGCCTTCATCCACCAGAAATGCAGGATCGCGAGCACGCCGATCGCATAGATCGCGCGATGCAGCGTCTGCCAGCGACGTCCGAGCTTGCGCACCATCGCGCGCGGGGACGTGACCGCGAGCGCGATCAGCAGCACGAACGCGGCGAAGCCCACCGTGATGAACGGCCGCTTGCCGATGTCCTTCAGAATCTCCGCAACATCGAACCACTTGTCGAACCACAGGTACATGGTGAAATGCAGCGTCGCGTAGAAGAACGTGTAGAGCCCGAGCATGCGGCGGAAACGCACGAACGCGGCTACGCCGGTCAGACGGCGTAGCGGCGTCACCGCAAGCGTGATGCACAGGAATACGAGCGTCCACAGGCCGGTCGAGCGCGTGATGAATTCAATCGGATTCGCGCCGAGCCGGTCGGTCAGGCCGAACAGCACCAGGCGCGCGAGAGGATAGAGCGCCGCGATGAAGACTGCGACTTTCGTGGGCACGACCCAGCGCGCGCCGCCGGTGGAACGCGGCTTCGCCGCCGACGTCGACGACGTCCGCCGCATCGCAGGCTCGGTGCGGGTGACAGTTTGCGTATCGGAAACCATCGTGCTCGCCCTAGAAGTTCTTCTTCAGGTCCATGCCCTGATAGAGCGACGCGACCTGATCGCCGTAACCGTTGAACATCAGTGTCTTGCGTTTCGGCGTGAAAAAGCCGTCTTCGCCGATGCGCCGTTCAGTGGCTTGACTCCAGCGCGGATGATCGACATTCGGATTCACGTTCGAATAAAACCCATATTCGTTCGACGCGTACGTGTTCCAGCTCGTCGGCGGCTGCTTCTCGACGAAGCGGATTTTCACGAGCGACTTCGCACTCTTGAAGCCGTACTTCCACGGCACCACGACGCGCACCGGCGCGCCGTTCTGATTCGGCAGCACCTGGCCGTAGAGGCCCATCGTCAGTAGCGTCAGCGGATGCATCGCCTCGTCCATCCGCAGACCTTCGGAGTACGGCCAATCGAGTATGGGTGCCGACAGCCCTGGCATCTGCGACGGATCGGCGAGCGTGATGAACTGCACGTACTTTGCATTGCCGTTCGGCTGGACGCGTTTGATCAGCTCCGACAGCGAGACGCCGATCCACGGCACCACGATCGACCAGCCTTCGACGCAGCGATGCCGGTACACACGCTCCTCGAGCGGCGCGAGCTTCAGCAGATCGTCGATGTCGTACACCTTCGGATTCTTGATCTCGCCCTCGACGCTCACCTTCCATGGATGCGGCCGCAACGTGCCCGCGTGCTGCGAGGGATCGGATTTATCGGTGCCGAACTCGTAGAAATTGTTGTAGGTGGTGATGTCCTTGTACGGCGTAATCTTGTCGAGCGCGACGAACCTGGTGTTGGTTCTCGCCGCGAGCTTCTGCGCCTTCGGATCGGGCGACGAGTAGGTCGCGAGCGCCTCGCCGCTCACGCCGATCAGGCTGCCGAGCGCCATCGCGCCCGCCGCCTGCAGGATGCGTCGCCGGTTCTCGAACACGTGCCGCGGCGCGATTTCGCTGCGCGAAATGTCATCGCCGGTCAGTTGAATTCTGTCGCTTCGCTTGATCCACATCGTGCTGCTCCTTGCCGGCCCGCCGCGTCGCGCGCGTTGCGGAGCCTTATTGATGATCGCCCCTTTGGGGGCGTCTGTCATCCACGGGTAGTTGCTCAGGTGCTCGACTGGCGAACACCGGGGAGCAACGAATATTCCATCGGCCATAAAAAAACCGCCGGTGCGAAAGCACGCGGCGGTTCTTAGTCGGTTCAGCGCGGCGGATCTTACAGCTTGCCGTAGCTATGCAAGCCCGACAGGAACATGTTCACGCCGAGGAACGCGAAGCTCGTGACCAGCAGCCCGGTCAGCGCCCACCACGCGGCGAGCGCGCCGCGCAGGCCCTTCATCATACGCATGTGCAGCCAGGCCGCGTAGTTCAGCCACACGATCAGCGCCCACGTCTCCTTCGGGTCCCAGCTCCAGTAGCCGCCCCAGGCTTGGGCGGCCCACAGCGCGCCGAGAATCGTCGCGATCGTGAAGAACGCGAAGCCGACCGCGATCGACTTGTACATCACGTCGTCGAGCACGTCGAGCGCCGGCAGACGATCCGCGAGCACGCCGCGTTCCTTCGCCAGATATGCGACGCCGACCATCGCCGACAGCGCGAAGCTGCCATAGCCGATGAAGTTCGCCGGCACGTGAATCTTCATCCACCAGCTTTGCAGCGCCGGCACGAGCGGCTGGATCTGCTGCGCGTCGCGCGCGACCGAGTACCACATCAGGAAGCCGACGGCTGCGCTGATCACGAGCAACACGAACGCGCCAAGCGCGCGCGTGTTGTAGTGCTGCTCGTAGTACAGATAGAACAGCGCGGTGATCAGGCTGAACAGCACGAACACTTCATAGAGGTTCGAAATCGGAATATGGCCGACGTCCGCGCCGATCAGATACGACTCGTACCAGCGCACCATCATGCCGACGAAGCCCATCAGCACCGCCGCCCACGTCATCTTCGAGCCGATCGCGGCGCCGGTCGGCGAGCGCGACAGCAGCGCGATCCAGTAGAACACGGTCGCGAATACGAAGAGCGCGCTCATCCACAGGATCGCGGACTGACTCGACAGGAAATACTTGAGGAAGAAAGCGTTGTCGGCGCGGCTCAGATCGCCGTCGTAGATCTGGATCGCCAGCAGCGACAGGGCGGCGATTCCCAACATCAGCGGACGCACCGGCTTCCAGCGCCAGCCGAGCACGACGAAAACCGGCACCGAGCACACCAGCACCAGTTTGTCGTAGTAGTTCATGAACGGGTAATAGCGCGACAGCGCGAACCCGGCGCCCCCGACAAGCGCGAGCGCGAACAGCCAGTCGGCGATACCCAGGCGTTTCAGGAACGGCCGTTCGTCGAAATTGGGGAGTTCGGGCGTGCTGCTCGCAAACGCCGTGTCGGCGCGTGAAGCAGAAGAAGAGGAGGAAACCTGAGTCAAGTCCATGATCTTACCGGGTCGAATCCTGTGAGCTTGCAGACGGAGCGGCGGCCTGAGCGGCCGGGCTGGCATCGGCTGCTTCGATGAGTTTCGCGCCCAGTGCGGCGCTCACGGCGGCGCGCGTCTGGACGAACTCTTTCTCGAAGTCTAGCGTCTTACGCGCGCTCGACATCGCCATTACGACGCTCGTGCCGTGGTCCGTATCCTTGAGCCAGAACCACAGACGCCGTTCGCGAACGTAGAACATCGAGAAGATGCCCAATACGAGAAGCAGGCTGCCAAGATACACGACTTTTTTGCCCGGCGCGCGCGTCAACTGAAATACCGAAGCTTGCACCTGCTTGAATGAATCAAGCTGCAAATAGACCGGCGATCCATACAGAAAGCTGTCGGAAATCGCATTAAGCGAACTCTGGATGAAGCGGCTCGTGTCCGCATCGGTCGGCGCGGCGGGCTCGCCGAGCCGCTGGCGCGACTGTTGCCACAAGTCCCACGTCACGCCTTCGAGCATGCGAAGCAGCAGGCCCGCGGCCTTTTCCTGCTCGCCCTTCGGTACCGAGCGGTCGATAAACCCAGCGACCGCCTGGAAGCCGCCGAGCGTTTCGCCATTCGGCATCTTCATGCTGCTGTCGGCGCCCGCAAAAAGGGTCAGCACCCGCAAGGCGCTTTCCTCCAGATGTTGCTGCAACTCCGCATTTGAACCCGGCACCGAACGCTGCGCGAATTGATGAGCGGCCATGGCCCGTTGGTTCGGGTCTTCCAGCGTGGCGCGCAGATTCATCCATTCCTTGAGCGTGCCGCCGCTGTCGGCGGGAATTCGCAGATAGCGGAACGGGTCGTCGGGATTCAAGCGCATGCCGGCGAGGAACATTTTCTCGCCGTTCACGTCGACGGGCAGCATGTAGTTGTTGTATTCGCGCGCCTGGCCATCCTTGCCGCGAATCTTGTACTGCACCGACGGGCCGACGTTGTGCAGATCGAGCGGCTTCGACGTTTTCGCGCCGGAGCCGAGGCGCTCGTCGAACGCTTCCTTCAGCGAGTGCTGCGCGGCAACCCCGCGCGCATCGTTCTGCCCGTTACCGTTCGAGATGTTTTCGACGTTGATTGCGCGGAAGTCGGTGAATTCGACGGTCTGGCCGTCGGCCAGCGGCGTGGCCGAGCTCAACGGCGCGCTGCCGCCGATCGTGCCGCCAAACGGCGCGGGCTTAGCACTCGGGCCGGACATCGGGAAGGCAGTCATCTGCATCTGCGAGCCGCCGTCCTGGAAGCTCGATTGATAAATCGACACGCCGTCGTATTCGAACGGCTTGTTGACCTCGACGCGCGCCGGCACGCGCGCGCCGGTCTTGTGATCGATCACGACGATGTCGCTCGCGAACAGCTTCGGCATGCCGGTCGAGTAGTAATCGACGATGAACTTGTTGAGCTCGATCGAAAACGGCAGGTCCTGGATCAGCGAACCATTGGGCTGATTCAGGATCGCGGTCGACACGTGCTGCCCTTCGGGTACCCACGCGTAGCCGCGGAACGTCGGGTTCGATTGCGACAGCCGATGCTCGGGCGAAATCTCGTTGATGACCGTGTTCGAGTTGATCGGCGACTTGTCGAACAGCCACATTTGGAGCTTGATCGGCAGATTGCTGTCGAGCAGGCCGCCGAGGCAGATCACGACGATCGCGAGGTGCGCGGAGATGTAGCCGAACTTCGTCAGCGCGCCACGCTTCGCGGCGATCAACGTCGCGCCGTCCGACTCGCGCGTGACGAATTTGTAGTCGAGCTTCGCCGACAACCTTGCGAGCACCGCCGCCGACTGTGCGCGCGCGCCGTGCACCGCGAACTCGCCCTTGTGATGGAACGCGCGCAGGCTGCCTTCGCGAACCTTGTCCTTCCAGCTCCTCGCGTCGGCGACCATCTTCGGCCCATTGCGGATCACGCACAGCGACACGGACACCATCAGGAAGCCGAGAATCAGCATGAACCACCACGAGCTGTACACCGTGTAGAGGCTCAGCGCGCGGAAAATGTCCGCCCAGAACGGACCGAACTGGTTGACGTAGTTGGGATACGGATCGTCCTGCGTGAGGACGGTACCGATGATGCTGGCGATCGACAGAATCACCAGCAGCGCAATGGCAAAACGCATCGAGCTCAGGAGCTCGATGGCGCTGCGCATGACGCGATTGCCCGACTTCGACTGCAGACCCGACGTGGTGACGCTCATTCAAACTCCGACTGAACAGCAAAAAAGGGTGAAGGGCTGTCATAGCGACGACACCCTCACCCTTTTCTTGTTTTTCACCGGCCTCGCCGGGCCGGTTGGATTCGCGCGGACGAAGCGCTTAATGCAGGCCCGCGATGTAGTCGGCGACCGCTTTGATTTCGTTGTCCGACAGACGCGATGCTATCGCATGCATCGCGTCGTTGTTATTACGAGCGCCCGGACCTTGCGTGAACGCGGTCAATTGCGTCACCGAGTACTCGGCCCACTGCCCCGACAGGCGTGGATACTGGATCGGAATACCCTGCCCCGTGGGCCCGTGACAGGCCGCACAGGCCGGCACGCCGCGGTCGGCAATCCCACCGCGATAGATCTGCTGCCCCACCGCGACGGTGTTCTTGTTGTGCGCATAGCCAGGCTTGGGCGTCTGCGTCGAGAAGTAAGCCGCGACGTTGATCATGTCCTGATCGGAAAGCGCGGCGGCCATGCCCGCCATGATCGCATTGTTGCGCGCGGCCTGTTTGGCGCCCGGCTGCGCCTTGAAATCTCTGAGCTGCTTGACGAGATACTCAGGATGCTGGCCCGCCAGTTTCGGGTATGCGCCGCCGGCACTGTTGCCGTCTGCGCCGTGACATGACGCGCATACCTGAACCGCGATTGCCTGCCCCCGATTGATGTCCGGCTTTGCCGGATCTGCTGCTCGTGCCTGAATTGCCAAACCTGAAAGACCTGCCGTTACATGAAGCACCATCAGAGCCTTGCACAGTCGATTCATTCGCACACCCTGTCTCGTCTTGTGGGATTTTAGAGGTTCTGCAAAGTACGACGACGGCGACCGAGTGACCGCCAGGAGCCGCCAAGGCACGTGGGGCGGCCTCCTAAGGTTTTCAGTAAACCATCGTATTGTACAATAACTCGCTAATCGCTTAGACGCCAGTCGGGCTTGACCCCGTTCCCGCTGCGAGCTCCGCAGCTTCTCCATCTGGCTTCCACCATGCCCTTCCTGCTCCACGAATCCCGCTTCTATACCACCGTCAATCATCTGCGCGACCTGCCGGCCACCGCGCAGCCCGAGATCGCTTTCGCGGGACGCTCGAACGCGGGCAAATCGACCGCGATCAACGTGCTCTGCAATCAGAAGCGACTTGCATTCGCAAGTAAGACGCCTGGCCGCACGCAGCACATCAATTATTTTTCGGTTGGCAAGGCGGATGAGCCGACCGCCTATCTGGTCGACCTGCCGGGCTACGGTTATGCGGAAGTGCCGGGTGCGGCGAAGGCGCACTGGGAGGCGCTGCTGTCCACGTATCTGCAATCGCGCTCGCAACTGCGCGGCATGATCCTCATGATGGATTCGCGCCGCCCTCTGACGGATCTCGATCGGCGCATGATCGAGTGGTTCGCGCCGACCGGCAAGCCGATCCACACGCTGCTCACCAAATGCGACAAATTGACGCGCCAGGAAAGCACGAACGCGTTGCGCACCGCGCAGAAGGGACTGGCCGAATATCGGGCTGCGGGCTATCGCGGCGAACTCACCGCGCAACTGTTTTCGGCGCTCAAGCGAACGGGGCTCGATGAAGCGCATGAGCTGATCGAGAGCTGGCTGATCCCGGAGGCAGCGGGCGAAACAGGCGAAACGCCGGCCGCGGGCTGAACGCATATCAATGCAGGAATCCCGCGGCACGCGTGATATGCCTGTAAAACACGCGTCAGAGCGCGTTTGCGGCCGCGCATAAAAAAACCCGCCGCTTGAACGGCGGGTCAAACAGCCTAATCGAAAAACGACAGGCACCCGCTCAGGGAGGAGAAGCGGGGAGGTCAGCGCTAGGCGCCTTGCTCGATCGGTATGATATACCATTGTCTCGAAAAGTTTCCGGGAGCGGAGCCAGGTGCCATTTGTCCACTCCACCTATCCACGATCTTCGATTCGATATGAGCTTCTACCCTCACTACCGTCCGCGCCGCATGCGCCGTGACGACTTCTCGCGTCGCATGATGCGCGAAAACATCCTCACGACCAACGATCTGATTTACCCCGTGTTCATCGTCGAGGGAACCAACGTGCGGCAAGCCGTGCCGTCGATGCCGGGCGTCGAGCGCGTGTCGGTCGATCTGCTGATGGGCGTCGCCGAGCAGTGCGTCGAACTGGGCGTGCCGGTGTTGTCTCTGTTTCCGGCGATCGAGCCCTCGCTGAAAACACCCGAAGGCCGTGAAGCGGCCAACCCGGCGGGCCTGATCCCGCGCGCGGTGCGTGAGTTGAAGAAGAATTTTCCGGAACTCGGCGTGCTCACCGACGTGGCGCTCGATCCGTATACGAGCCATGGTCAGGACGGCGTGCTCGACGAAGCCGGCTACGTGATCAACGACGAAACCGTCGAGATCCTCGTCGAGCAGGCTCGTGCGCAGGCGGAAGCCGGCGTCGACATCGTCGCGCCGTCGGACATGATGGACGGACGCATCGGTGCGATCCGCGAAATGCTCGAGAGCGAGGACCACATTCACACGCGCATCATGGCGTACGCGGCAAAGTACGCTTCGGCGTTCTACGGCCCGTTCCGCGATGCCGTCGGTTCCGCGACGAACCTAGGTAAGAGCAACAAGATGACCTACCAGATGGACCCGGCCAATTCGAACGAGGCGCTGCGCGAAGTGCAGGCCGACATCGACGAAGGCGCGGACATGGTGATGGTCAAGCCGGGCATGCCGTATCTGGACATCGTGCGTCGCGTGAAGGACGAGTTCCAGTTCCCCACCTACGTGTACCAGGTAAGCGGCGAATACGCGATGCTGAAGGCCGCCGCGCAGAATGGCTGGCTCAATCACGACAAGGTGATGATGGAATCGCTGCTCGCGTTCAAGCGTGCAGGCGCGGACGGCGTGCTGACGTACTTCGCGCTGGATGCAGCGAAGATCCTGCGTTCGCAGAAGTAAGCCTGGCGCGGTTTAGCGCGCGGCCGTCGACAAAAAAACGGAGGCGAACCCTAGGGTTTCGCCTCCGTTTTTTTGTGCGGCCCTTTGCGAAGCGGTGGCGTTGCAACGCCCCGCGGCCTTCGATTACACCCCCGACGCACTCGCCCGATCCAGTGTGCGCAGGAATTTATCCGCCGATTCGTAGCCGACTACCCGCAACACTTCCTTGCCACCCTGATCGAAAAAAATAATCCCCGGCGGCCCGAACAGATTGAAGCGCTTGAGCAGCGCCTGGTCGTCGGTATTGTTTGCAGTGACGTCGGCGCGCAGCAGATTCATCTGCTTCAGCTTCGCCTGAACGCGCGGGTCGCTGAAGGTGAATTTCTCCATTTCCTTGCAGCTCACGCACCAGTCCGCGTAAAAATCGAGCATGGCTGGCTGCGCCGCCGTTTTGACGGCCTGGTCGAGCTGATCCGATGAACGTACCGACGCGAACGTCAAATCGCTTTGCGACGCCGTTGCGGCCGCGCTGGAGCCATCCTTCGCGATGCCCGCCTGATTGCCGACGCGAGCCGCGAGCACCGCCAGCGGTCGCAGCGGATCCGACGATCCCGCCGCGAGGCCAACTAGAAGCGCCGCTGCCCAAACCGCCATCACGACGCCGACCGCCCGCCCAAGCCGGTGCCATATCGAGGCGCCCGCAACCGACTTGGAAAACAGGCCGAGTGCAACCGCGGCGATCAGCAGCCAGAGGGCGCTCAATAGCATCGACGCCGCCCCGCCGAGCACCGGCCAAACAATCCACAGCGCCGCGGCCAGCAGAACGACGCCAAAGAACACTTTTACGCTGTCCATCCACTTGCCCGCGCGCGGCAGCAGCGTACCCGCGCCGAGGCCAATGATCAGCAGCGGCAGCCCAAGCCCGATGCCCATCGAGAACAGCGCCGCGCCACCGAGCACGGCGTTGCCGGTATGCGCGATGAACGCGAGCACCGCAAAAAGCGGCGCGGTCATGCAGGCGCCGACAACCAGCGCCGACAGCGCGCCCATCACGGCGACCGCGGTTAATTTGCCACCCGAGCGTCCCGCTGACGCGCTCGACATGCGTTCGCGCCAGCGCGGCGGCAGTTCGAGATCCACACCGGCGATCAGCAGCAGCGCGAAAATCATAAGAAGCCCGCCGAACGCGCCGAGCACCCACGGGTTCTGCAGCCATGCGCCGAGACTCTGCCCGACGAGTGCCGCCACGATACCCAGCACCGTGTACGCGAGCGCCATCCCGACTACATACGCGAGCGACAGCGCGAAGCCACGCCTGCGCGTGACGCGCGCTCCCTCACCGATGATGATCGCCGACAGAATCGGAATCATCGGATACGAGCACGGCAGCAAGCTCAGAATGGCGCCGGCAACGAAATAAAGCCCGACGATCGCAAAAAAACCGCCACGCTGCAGCAGCGACTGCGCGTAATCGGCGCTGGTGGCGCGTTCGTACCAGGGTTCGTTGTCAGTGGCGGCGGATTGTTGCGCGGTTGGGGTCGCCACCCCGCGGCCAGCCGGCTGCAGCGCCTCGCTGCTCACGTGGTACACGCGCTCCATCGGGGGGTAGCAGATGCCCGCGTCGGCGCAGCCCTGCGACGTCACCGCAAGATCGAACGGTCCGGCAGCCTGCTTGACCGGAATACGAATAGTCAGCTTGTTGCGGTACGTCTCGACATTCTTGTTGAATGTCTGATCGAACTTCACGTGACCGCCTGGCAGTTCAGGCTCGCCAAGCGTCGCCGTGCCGTTGCGGGTCGCGAACGCGAAGCGCTCGCGGTACATGTAGTAGCCGTCCGCAATCTTGTAGGTGACGACGACTTGGCCGGGGGCCTCGGTCGCGCTGAACCGGAACGCGACGGACGGGTCGAGGAAGTCGTCCGCGGCGCGTGCGAGCGTGGCGACTTGCGCGAGGAACACGCAGCCGAGCAGAAAGAATGCGGTGCGCAGCGCAGCGCGCGCGCGCCGGTCGAGACCGTTAAACATGAAGAGGGCGTTGGGTTTCAGCAGTGATCCACTGGCCGTAGGCGGCGGAGGCCGTCGCTTGCCATGAGAGGATTTCCGGCGTGCCGTACGGATGGTGAGCCTGAATGTATTGCTCCAGTTCGAGCGCGCGAGCGGCGCTGGTCTTGAACAGCAGCTGGATTTCCTGCGCGGTTTCGATCGCGCCCTGCCAGTGATAGCTCGACTGCACGCTGCCTAGCTGGGTGACGCACGCGCAAAGGCGAGCAGCGAGCGCGTCGGCTGCGAGCTTTTGAGCGACGGCCGCATCCGGCACCGTTGTCAGCACCAAGGTCACATTCACACTCACACCAAGCTCCGGCGGCGCAGGATTTCGATCCCGATATCGTATCACCTGACCCTGTCGCCCTGCATGGCGTCACGCGGTGCGGCCGCGACATTTGGTCACTGGGACGCGGCTTTCGACATCGATGAAAAAATCCGCCGCCGTGTCAAGTCCTGGAATAGGTTGACAGTATCCAGATGCTAGAGCGCCCGACGCACCGCATCGAGCGTTTTGTATTTCAGAGCGGCATGTGGCCGCTCATGGTTGTAGGTGCGCACCGACTGTTCGACCATCTTTGCCGCCTGCTTGAGATCGGCAGGACGCTGCAGCAAGAACTCGCCTTTAGGAATGGCTTTGATTCGTTCGGCCAGGGCGTTCCGATAGTAGTCGTAGCCGTCCGCCATCGAACATCGCAAGCCGTGGCGCCGATGAATACCCTGATAGTAGGTCGAACAGTACTGCTTAGGTTCAAGGAGTCGTCGCAACACCCGCCATCAAGCTGCGAATAGTAACTCCTCTAGCGCTTCTGCTGGCGTCTTCCATCCGAGTGTTTTGCGTGGTCGGCGGTTTAGCGCGTTGGCGACCGCGTCGAGTTCACGCTCCGAGTATCGGCTGATATCGGTGTCCTTTGGAAAGTATTGTCGAAGTAGGCCGTTGGTGTTCTCATCGGTCCGCGCTGCCACGGGCTTTGTGGATCGCAGAAGTAAATTGCTAGGCCGGTGTCGATCTTTAGCTGGTATCCGTCAGCGGAACTCGTGTTGACGGAATCGCCGGGTTAGATGTCGACAATCTTTCGCAGCAGAGCGTACGAGACTCGCCAATGGCCTTCCGAATCATTAACGGCGATAGACGCAGTTTTCGCGTTCAACCGGACGATGATGCCGACTCGTTCGCCCAGATGTTTGTCGGTGAAGCCAACGGTGTCGCCAATGAAGAATTCCTCGCGTTGTGCTCGCGGTGGCGGCGACGCGGGCGCGCGAGTCGGGCCGCTCATAGTGTCAGGGATAACCGCCGCGTATGGCACCGACCAACGCTGACGGCTCTGGTTATCCTGGATCACCGCCTGTGATTGCCGCAGCTCCACCACCGTTCCGTGCGAAGGTGGTCCGAGCGGATCGCCCCCGATATAGCTAACCTCCATTCCCAGGTGCAGGCGTTGACGCACTTCGAGAATCCGTCGCGGGTCGTCCAGCATTTTGCCGATGGCGAGATAGAGGCGATACAACTCGGCGCTGGGCGCCTGCCGAAGCGAGTCGAGAATGTCCATGGGCGGTGAGGTGTTTATCGGGCGAACGACAACAGTTCGTGCACCCAGTTGACAGCATACGATGGTAACTGCTCAAGCGTGCGCTCAAGCCACGAATAGGGCTCGATTGCGTTCAGGCGAGCTGTACCGATCAGGGAATACATCGTGGCGGCCGCTCGAGCGCCACGCGCCGAGCCTGCGAACATCCAGTTCGATCTTCCGACGGCAATCGGGCGAATCTGACGCTCCAGCGCATTGTTGTCCGGTAGCAGAATACCGTTCTCAGTGTAGCGACGAGCACTGGCCAATGACGTAATGCATAGCCGAAGGCTTTCGCGAGTGGCCCCTGAGTCGGCAAACCGATGACGTTGCCCTCCAGCCATTGCCGGAACTGTTTGAGCACCGGCAGCGCCTCGGTTTGCCGCGCCGCATATTTGATGTCGGGTGTGTGATCCTTGATCCGCGACTCGATCGCATACAGTCGGGCGATCCATTGCAGCGCTTGCGCTGCAAGTCCGGGTTTGCTTTGCGCCTTCGCGATTTCGAAGAAGCGTCGGCGGCAATGGGCCCAACATCCGATCTCGACGATGTCTCCCGTTTCGTAGAGCGCGTCATGCCCACTGTACGCGTCCGCCTGCAGATAACCTTTGTGCTTTTGCAGGTACCGCAGCGGATGCGAGCCCGCGCGCGATTCGGCGAACTCGAACACCACCGCCGGCAGGTGGTCGACCCAGACGCCGTTCTCCTCGCGTTGGCCGGCGCCCAGATAGCCCCATAATCGCGCCGTGCGCGTCGCCTTGCGACCTTTCTCGAGCAATGGCAACGTCGTGTCGTCCACGTGCATGCGCGGGGCTCGCAACTGGTGAGACCGTCGCGGTGGCAGCAGCACTTCGAGCAGTTCGGCTGCCGCCACCTTCCATTCGCACAGCGTTGCCCGGGGCAGATGCACACCACGTCCTGCATAGCGCATTTCCTGCCAGTTCAAAGGCAGATGATCGACGTAGGTATTGACCAGGATGTTAGCCAGTAGGCTTGCGCTCGCATCGCTCTTCGGCAGCGGCGAAGGCTGTGCGCTTGCGGTCACGATGGTCGACTCACCGTCTTTCCTTGCCGCGTACCTGAAGCGGATGTGCTCGATGACGATGAGCCTGGACAGTTCGTAGTGCAGCGTCTCGCTGCGCTCTTCGCCGATACTCTCGAGCGAATCGAATGCGACTTTCTGTTCGTCGCTCAGATCGTATTCAACTCGCCTGCGCGGCAGATTTTTCGGCAGCGTCGGACGCCCCTTGCGGGTGTGGCCCGCGACCGCAACCTCCACGGACTCAGGAGGGACGGGCAACTCCGTGGCCGCATCGAACAGTTCCGCCTGGCACGACAGCCGCTCGGAACTGACACCGAAGCGCACGCGTTTGGCTTGGGCAATCTGGTGCTGCAGGATTTCCAGCTGCTCCCACAGCACGCATGCCAGCCTGTTCTGTTCGAGCGCGAAGGCTTGCAGCGCATCGGGCTCGACCGGCAAATCCGCGACAGTGATGGCGGTGGGCGACATGGCTATCATGATGCCCAACTCGCGCGACGTTTACAAGATCGGAGAGCGTTGTATCTGCGCAAGCAATAGCCAGTTCAGCTCACGCGCGTCACTGCGACGGCGCGATGCGGCTCGCGCGCCGGGATCTCAACGCCTTCGAACCATGCGTTGAGCTCGGCGAGGTGTGAAGCCGCGTAGCGCGAGCGCCAGCGGTGACGGAAGGCGGACCTTTCAAGGCGCTTGTGCCAGAGCGCGAAGCCGGTGCGATCCCAGTAAAGGCATTTGACTTTCGAGCGGTCCCGGCCGACGAACACAAACAGATCGCCCGAGACAGCGTTCTGGGCGTTCCGCCCCACGCTCAGCCTTCCATGGGGCGACTGTGGCCCGATACGTTAGCGTATTTCAGGATGAGTCACAGAAAACAAAAAAGCCAGGCGATGCGCCTGGCTTTTTGTCGAAGTAGAAAGCTTACTCAGCTTCTTGCACTTCCGTTTCTTCAACTTCCGGACGGTCGAGCAGTTCGACCAGTGCCATCGGCGCATTGTCACCAATGCGGAAGCCGAACTTCAGCACGCGGAGGTAGCCGCCCGGACGGTTTGCGTAGCGCGGGCCGAGCACGTCGAAGAGCTTCGTGACCGAGTCACGATCGCGCAGGCGGTTGAACGCCAGACGACGGTTTGCGAGCGACGGCTTCTTTCCGAGCGTGATCAGCGGCTCGACGACTTTACGAAGTTCCTTCGCCTTCGGCAGCGTGGTCTTGATGACTTCGTGCTCGATCAGCGAGTTGGACATGTTACGGAGCATTGCCAAACGGTGGCTGCTCGTGCGGTTCAGTTTCCGCAGACCATGACGGTGACGCATGTTAATTCCTTCAGTTCAAAGTTTTGGTCCAGCTCTTCTATCGCACTCGTTCTGCACCATCAACAACAAACAGTGAGCGCACGGGCCGGTAGTGACAACAGACAAGACGCGGATTTTAAAGGAAAATCCGCGTCTTTGCCAGTACAGTACAGCGGCGCAATTCGCGGGTTACACCCGACCGAGTTGTCCGCTTACTTGTCGAGACCAGCCGGCGGCCAGTTTTCGAGCTTCATGCCGAGCGTCAGACCACGCGATGCCAGAACTTCCTTGATCTCGTTCAGCGACTTCCGACCCAGATTCGGAGTCTTGAGCAACTCGTTCTCGGTACGCTGGATCAGGTCGCCGATGTAGTAGATGTTCTCGGCCTTCAGGCAGTTCGCGGAACGAACCGTCAGTTCGAGATCGTCGACCGGACGCAGCAGGATCGGATCGATCTGCGGTGCGCGCGACGGCGCTTCCGCCGCTGCTTCGGTACCTTCCAGCGCCGCGAACACCGACAGTTGATCGACCAGAATGCGCGCCGATTGACGGATCGCTTCTTCCGGCGAAATCACACCGTTGGTCTCGATGTTCATCACGAGCTTGTCGAGGTCGGTGCGCTGCTCGACGCGAGCGCTTTCGACCGCGTAGCTCACGCGACGAACCGGCGAAAACGAGGCGTCCAGCACGATCCGGCCGATGATCTTGGCCGACTCTTCACCGTAACGACGCACATTGCCCGGCACATACCCGCGGCCCTTTTCGACCTTGATCTGCACGTCGAGCTTGCCGCCCTTCGACAGATGCGCAATCACGTGATCGGGATTGATGACTTCGCAATCGTGTGCGAGTTCGATATCGCCGGCCGTGACCACGCCTTCGCCTTCCTTCCGCAGGGTAACCGTCACTTCGTCACGGTTATGCAGCTTGAAGACGACGCCCTTCAGGTTCAACAACAGGTTGACCACATCCTCTTGCACACCGTCGAGCGTCGAATACTCGTGCACGACGCCTGCAATCGTCACCTCGGTCGGGGCGTAGCCCACCATCGACGACAACAGCACGCGCCGAAGTGCGTTACCCAAGGTGTGGCCATAACCGCGTTCAAACGGCTCCATGACCACTTTCGCATGGCTCTCGCCAAGCGATTCAACTGCAATAATCTTGGGCTTCAACAAACTGGTTTGCATAGGTTTTCCTTTTCAATACCCTCGGCTCGTTACACCGATAAGGCTGACCGGTAACAACCTGAAAATAAACAGCCGAGACACCCCCCTTGCGCAACGCAATCAGGGCGCCCCGGCCGTCAATCCGTTTACCGCGAATACAATTCGACGATCAGGCTTTCGTTGATGTCGCCAGCGATGTCGCTGCGTTCCGGCTTCTGCTTGAAGGTACCTTCGAACTTCTTCGCGTCGACCGCGACCCAGCTCGGCATGCCGCCCTGTTCAGCGAGCGACAGCGCCTCAATGATGCGAGCCTGCTTGCGCTTCTGTTCGCGCACGGCGACGACGTCCCCAGCCTTCACTTGCATCGACGGGATGTTCGTCACGACGCCGTTCACCGTGATTGCCTTGTGGCCAACGAGCTGACGTGCTTCAGCGCGCGTCGAGCCGAAGCCCATGCGATACACGACGTTGTCCAGACGCGATTCGAGCAGTTGCAGCAGGTTTTCACCCGTGTTGCCCTTCAGGCGGTCTGCTTCAGCGAAGTAGCGGCGGAACTGGCGCTCGAGGACACCGTAGATACGCTTTACTTTTTGCTTCTCGCGCAGCTGAGTGCCATAGTCGGACGTACGTGCGCCCGAGGTACGGCCGTGCTGGCCGGGCTTGCTGTCAAGCTTGCACTTGTCAGCGAGCGAACGGCGCGCGCTCTTCAGGAAGAGGTCAGTGCCTTCACGGCGGGACAGCTTGGCCTTGGGGCCGATATAACGTGCCACGTTGATTCCTTCTGTGATTTATCACGCGAATGCTTCCACTCGCGCTAGTCCGAACCCTTTGGGTCGAACGGTGGGCTTAGTCAATTCAATAACGCGCGCAGCCCGCCACCGCGCAAGGCGGCAACAGGCGCTCGCAATCCCAGCGTCTTAGATACGACGACGCTTCGGCGGACGGCAGCCGTTGTGCGGGACCGGCGTCACGTCGGAGATCGCGGTGATCTTGATGCCAAGACCATGCAGCGCGCGCACCGCCGATTCACGGCCAGGACCGGGGCCCTTGATCCGCACTTCGAGGTTCTTAACGCCGTATTCCATTGCCACCCGGCCAGCCGACTCAGCTGCGACCTGAGCTGCAAACGGGGTCGACTTACGCGAACCCTTGAAGCCCTGACCGCCTGACGTTGCCCAAGCAAGCGCGTTGCCTTGACGGTCGGTAATGGTGATGATGGTGTTGTTGAACGACGCGTGAACGTGAACCACGCCCTCGGCGACGTTCTTCTTGACCTTCTTGCGAACGCGTTGCGCCGCAGAGTTGTTCGAAGCCTTAGCCATTACGTTTTCCTGTAACTGTCAGTTCCGCTTACTTCTTCAGCGATTGCGCTGCACGACGCGGCCCCTTGCGCGTACGGGCATTCGTACGCGTACGCTGGCCGCGCAGGGGAAGACCCTTACGATGCCGCACGCCACGATAGCAGCCGAGATCCATCAGGCGCTTGATGTTCATCGTCGTTTCACGGCGCAGATCGCCTTCAACGATGAACTTGCCGACTTCTTCACGCAGCTTTTCGAGGTCTGCGTCAGTCAGGTCTTTGACCTTCTTCGAAAATGCCACACCAGCAGCGACGCAAATGTCGCGCGAGCGCGTGCGACCGATACCGTAAATAGCCGTCAGGCCGATTTCAGTATGCTGGTGATTCGGGATGTTAACCCCTGCGATACGAGCCATTGTTTTTCCTCAAACAAAAAGCGCAAGCAAAAGCGCGGCGTTCAGCCTTGACGCTGTTTGTGGCGCGGATCAGAGCTGCAAATCACGCGCACAACGCCTTTGCGCTTGATGATCTTGCAATTGCGGCAAATGCGCTTAACCGATGCCATCACTTTCATGATATTACCCTTTTTTCAAATCACTTCGCCCGGAACACGATCCGCGCACGCGACAGATCGTAAGGCGTCAATTCAACCGTCACCTTGTCGCCCGGCAAAATCCGGATGTAGTGCATCCGCATTTTGCCGGATATGTGTCCCAACACGACATGGCCGTTTTCCAGCTTCACCCTGAAGGTAGCGTTAGGCAGGTTCTCGATTACTTCGCCCTGCATCTGGATAACATCGTCTTTGGCCATAAGTCCTTTCAACGCATCGGGACGCCGCCGCCTTTGAAATTAGCTTTCTTCAGCAGCGATTCATACTGTTGCGACATAACGTACGACTGCACCTGTGCCATGAAATCCATTGTGACGACGACAATGATCAGCAGCGACGTTCCACCAAAATAAAACGGCACGTTCCAGCGCAGCACCAGAAATTCGGGCAGCAGGCAAACGAACACGATGTAGATCGCACCGGCCAACGTCAGACGCGTTAGGATGCGGTCGATATATCGCGCCGTCTGATCGCCCGGGCGGATGCCAGGGACGAAAGCGCCGCTCTTTTTCAGGTTGTCGGCCGTTTCCCTGCTGTTAAACACCAGTGCGGTGTAAAAGAAACAGAAGAAGACGATCGCCAACGCGTACAGCAACACGTACACGGGTTGACCGGGCTTCAGGGCTTCGGCCACGTTGTGCAACGTGTCTGCGAACCAGCTGGTACGCGAACCCGAACTGAACCAGTTCAGGATAGTTGCCGGGAAGAGAATGATCGACGATGCGAAGATCGGCGGAATCACACCCGACATGTTCAGCTTCAGCGGCAAATGCGAAGACTGGCCGCCGTAAATCTTGTTGCCCACTTGCCGCTTCGCGTAATTCACAAGAATCTTGCGCTGGCCACGTTCGATGAACACCACCAGATACGTCACAGCCGCAATCAGCGCGACGACGATAATCGCCGAGATGATGCTCATCGAGCCGGTTCGCACCAGTTCAAAGAGACCACCGATTGCGTTCGGGAAACCTGCCGCAATACCGCCGAAAATGATGATCGAGATACCGTTACCAAGCCCGCGTTCCGTGATCTGCTCACCCAGCCACATCAGGAACATCGTGCCGGTCACTAGCGTTACGACCGTCGTCAAGCGGAAAACCATCCCCGGATCGATCACGAGGCCCGGCTGATTTTCCAGCGCGACGGCAATACCGAAGGCCTGGAACGTCGCCAGCACAACCGTGAAGATCCGCGTGTACTGCGTAATCTTCCGCTGACCTGCCTGCCCTTCCTTTTTCAGCGCTTCGAGCTGCGGCGAAACAATCGCCAGCAACTGCATGATGATCGACGCCGAAATGTACGGCATGATCCCAAGCGCGAAAATCGTGAACCGCGAAAGTGCGCCACCCGAGAACATGTTGAACATGCCTAGGATGCCACCCGACTGGCTTTGGAACAGCTTCGCCAGTTGGTCCGGGTCGATACCCGGCACCGGAATGTGCGCGCCGATTCGGTAGACGACCAGCGCCAGCAGCAGGAACACTGCTCGCCGGCGCAGATCACCAAACTTCGCCGCGCTGCGACCGGGTTTTGCGAGACTCGGGCTGTTAGCCAAGTACCTTCTCCGATGCAAATGCTAGTGACGGCAAATAACTTGCGCGTTACTCGGCAAAAGAGCCACCGGCTGCCTCGATAGCAGCACGTGCGCTCTTCGTCGCACCCAGACCCTTCACAACGACCTTGCGCTTGAGCTCGCCCGTTGCAATGATCTTGGCGCTACGGATCAGCTCGCCGACCAAGCCGGCTTGCTTGAGAGCCAGCAGATCGATTTCGTCGACCGGCAGCTTCTCCAGATCCGAGAGACGCACTTCACCGACGAATTCCTTCGTCAGCGAGGTGAAGCCACGCTTCGGCAGGCGACGTTGCAGCGGCATTTGACCGCCTTCGAAGCCAACCTTATGGAAGCCGCCCGAACGCGACTTCTGACCCTTGTGACCACGGCCAGCGGTCTTGCCGAGGCCGGAGCCGATGCCGCGACCAACGCGACGCTTTGCGTGCTTCGCGCCTTCAGCCGGCTTCAGGTTATTCAATTCCATTATCAACTCCTTGAGTCCTAGTCAGCCGCTTAGCTGATGACCTTAACGAGGTACGAAACCTTGTTGATCATGCCGCGCACAGCCGGCGTGTCCTGCAACTCGCTAACCGAATTGAGTCGGCGCAGACCCAAGCCACGCACCGTTGCACGGTGCGATTCACGGGTGCCGATCAGGCTCTTGACGAGCTGGACCTTGACAGTTTTATCAGACATGGTGTCCACCTTTAGCCCAGAATGTCTTCGACGGACTTGCCACGCTTCGCAGCGATGTCGGCCGGCGTGGACTGCTTGCGCAGGCCGTCGAGCGTCGCACGAACGAGGTTGTACGGGTTCGTCGAACCGTGGCTCTTGGCCACGACGTTCTGCACGCCCATCACGTCGAACACTGCGCGCATCGGGCCCCCAGCGATCACGCCGGTACCGTCCTTCGCCGGAGCGAGGAGAACCGTCGATGCGCCGTGCTTACCGTGCACTTCGTGTTGCAGGGTACCGTTCTTCAGCGGCACCTTGAACATGTTGCGACGAGCCTGCTCCATCGCCTTCTGGACAGCGACCGGCACTTCCTTCGCCTTGCCCTTGCCCATACCGACGCGGCCATCACCGTCGCCAACCACGGTCAGTGCAGCGAAGCCGAGAATACGGCCACCCTTCACGACCTTGGTCACGCGGTTGACCGAGATCATCTTTTCACGAAGGCCGTCGTCGCGTTCGTCAGCCTGAACTTTAGCTTGCATCTTTGCCATGACGAATTCTTCCCTTAGAACTTGAGTCCGGCTTCGCGCGCCGCATCAGCCAGCGCTTTCACGCGACCGTGGTAACGGAAACCCGAACGGTCGAAGGCGACGGATTCGATGCCGGCAGCCTTAGCCTTTTCAGCAATGCGCTTGCCGATCAGGGTCGCAGCAGCAACGTTGCCGCCCTTGCCCGATTGATCGGCCAGTTGCGCACGCACTTCGGCTTCGAGCGTCGACGCGCTGGCGAGCACCTTGGTGCCGCACGGCGAGAACACTTGCGCATAGATGTGCGTGTTCGTGCGATGCACGGCGAGACGTGCGACCTGCAGCTCAGCGAGCTTGATACGCGTCTGACGAGCGCGGCGCAGGCGAGATTGAGTCTTATCCATGATTGCGCACCCTTACTTCTTCTTCGTTTCTTTGAGGATCACAACCTCATCGGCGTAACGCACGCCCTTGCCCTTGTAGGGCTCCGGCGGACGGTAGCCGCGCACTTCTGCAGCGACTTGACCGACTTGTTGCTTGTTGATCCCCTTGATCACGATTTCGGTTTGCGACGGGGTTTCTGCCTTGACGCCAGCCGGCATCTGGTGCACCACCGGGTGCGAGAAACCCAGCGACAGGTTCAGCTTGTCGCCTTGCGCTTGTGCGCGATAACCGACACCAACCAGCGTCAGCTTGCGCTCGAAACCCTTCGTCACGCCGTGCACCATGTTCGCAACAAGCGCGCGCATCGTGCCCGACATCGCATTCGCTTCGCGGCTTTCATCGACCGGCTCGAACTTCAGCGTGCCGCTGTCGTTCACTACCTTCACGAGGCTGTTGGCAGCCTGCGAAATCGTACCCAGCGGACCCTTGACAGTAATGCTGTCGGCGCTCAGGGCCACCTCCGCGCCTTGCAGCGCGATCGGGCTCTTACCTACTCGAGACATGTTTCTCTCCTTTCGGCCTTAAGCGACGTAGCAGATGACTTCGCCGCCAACGCCCGTTGCACGTGCCTTGCGGTCCGTCATCACGCCCTTCGGCGTCGACACGATTGCCACGCCCAGGCCATTCATGACCACGGGGATGTCGTTACGGCCGCGGTACACACGCAGACCAGGCTTCGAGACGCGTTCAATGCGCTCGATGACCGGACGGCCAGCGTAATACTTCAACACGATGTTCAATTCCGACTTCGCACCTTCGGACTTCACTGCGAAATCGTCGATATAACCTTCGTCCTTCAGGACCTGCGCAATCGCAACCTTGACTTTCGACGAGGGCATAGTCACCGAAACCTTCTCGACCATCTGCGCATTGCGGATGCGAGTCAGCATATCGGCGATAGGATCACTCATGCTCATTTATGTTTCTCCTATTACCAGCTCGCCTTGGTCAGGCCAGGGATCTCGCCGCGGAACGCGATTTCGCGAATCTTGTTACGCGCCAGCCCGAATTTACGGAACGTGCCGCGCGGACGACCGGTAATTGCGCAACGGTTGCGCTTACGGGTCGGGTTAGAGTTTCGCGGCAGTTGCTGCAGTTCCAAGCGTGCTGCGTAGTGCTCTTCTTCCGACTTGCTCGCATCGCCAATTATTGCCTTCAATGCTGCACGCTTGGGAGCGTACTTGGCGGCGAGGCGAGCACGCTTCTTTTCACGTTCGATCAGTGCCAGTTTAGCCACGGTAACCTCAGTTTCTGAACGGGAACTTGAAGCTGGCGAGCAGAGCCTTTGCTTCGTCGTCAGTCTTCGCAGTCGTCGTGATGCTGATGTTCAGCCCACGCAGTGCGTCGATCTTGTCGTAGTCGATTTCGGGGAAAATAATCTGCTCTTTCACACCGATGTTGTAGTTGCCGCGACCATCGAACGCCTTGCCCGACACGCCACGGAAGTCGCGCACACGGGGGAGCGCAACCGTCACGAAACGGTCCAGAAATTCGTACATTGCCTGGCCACGCAGCGTGACCATTGCACCGATCGGATAGCCCTGACGGATCTTGAAGCCAGCGATTGCCTTGCGTGCCTTCGTGATCACCGGCTTCTGGCCCGCGATCTTCGTCAGATCGCCAACGGCGTTTTCGATGATCTTCTTGTCAGCGACGGCTTCGCCAAGGCCCATGTTCAGGGTGATCTTGGTGATGCGCGGCACTTCCATCACGGACTTGTAACCGAACTTCTCGATGAGGCCGGGTACAACCTTCTCTTTGTAAAACTCTTGCAAACGAGCCATTTTTTACTCCGCAGCGTCAGGCGCTCAGTACGGCACCGGTCGTCTTCAGGAAACGGACCTTCTTGTCCCCTTCGACTTTGATGCCTACACGCGATGGCTTGCCATTCGCGTCCACCAATGCGACGTTCGAAATTTGCAGCGGCATCGTCTTGGCTTCCACGCCGCCCGTCGCACCCTTCATCGGGTTCGGCTTGACGTGCTTCTTGACGAGATTGATGCCCTCGACAGTCACGGTCTCGCCGTGAACGGCCAGCACTACGCCACGCTTGCCCTTATCTTTGCCGGTGATGACGATAACTTCGTCACCCTTGCGAATCTTGTTCATCGCGACTCCTTACAGCACTTCAGGCGCCAGCGAAACGATCTTCATGAATCGTTCGCTACGCAACTCGCGCGTGACAGGCCCGAAAATACGGGTACCGATCGGTTCGAGCTTGGTGTTGAGCAACACAGCTGCGTTGCCGTCGAACTTGATCAGCGAGCCGTCCTGACGGCGCACGCCCTTGGCGGTGCGAACCACCACGGCGTTGTAGATTTCGCCTTTCTTCACGCGCCCGCGCGGCGTTGCCTCTTTGACAGTCACCTTGATGATGTCGCCAATGCTGGCATAACGACGCTTCGAGCCGCCGAGCACCTTGATGCACATGACTTCACGTGCACCCGTGTTGTCGGCCACTTCAAGCCGAGTTTCGGTCTGGATCATGGTTTATCTTTCCCAACTTAATCCGGTCACACCACCATGGCGCTTCCCGGTCAGTCTTGGTCCCGTCAGCCGATCGGCTGCTTGGGTTAGAACAGCAGCGACGGCAAACGAAACCCGCCATCGCAATCCGGTGAATCCTTCGGTCTAGGCTGGCGCCCGAACCGCTTCCCCCACCAACTTCGCCCGCGACGGGGCTCCCATAAAGAGGGAAGACCGAAATTATATCAAATAACCTCGGTCTTGCAAGCGAAACTTACTGCGATTTCAACTACTTCTAAAGCTTGGCGACATTAGATGACGCGAGCAGCCTCGACTAGGCGAGCCACAACCCAAGCCTTCGTCTTCGAAATCGGACGAGTTTCCTGGATTTCAACGAGGTCGCCCTCGTTGTACGTGTTCGCGTCGTCATGCGCGTGGTACTTCTTCGACCGCACGACGTACTTGCCGTAGATCGGGTGCTTCACGCGGTGCTCGACCAGCACGGTAACCGTCTTGTCCATCTTGTTGCTGACGACCTTGCCGACCAGCGTCCGCTTGAGCGAGGTTTTTACGCTATCGTTCATTTCTGGTTCGCCTTCTCAGTCAGGACGGTCCGCACACGTGCGATGTCGCGACGGACCTTCTTCAGCTGGCTCGTGTTCGTGAGCTGCTGGGTCGCGAGTTGCATGCGCAGGCCGAATTGCGCCTTTAACAGGTCCGACAGCTCCTTGTTGAGCGCGGCCTGATCTTTCTGGTGAAGTTCGGAAGCCTTCATCATTTGCTCCTTAGGCGCCGAGCTGACGCACGATAAACGTCGTCTTCAGCGGCAGCTTCGCTGCAGCCAGACGGAACGCTTCGCGCGCCAGTTCTTCGGTTACGCCGTCCATTTCGTACAGCATCTTGCCCGGTTGAATCTCAGCGACGTAGTACTCCGGGTTACCCTTACCGTTACCCATACGCACTTCCGCCGGCTTGGTCGAGATCGGCTTGTCCGGGAAGATCCGGATCCAGATGCGGCCACCGCGCTTGATGTGACGCGTCATTGCGCGACGCGCCGCTTCAATCTGGCGCGCGGTCAGACGGCCACGACCGACAGCCTTCAGGCCGAACTCACCGAACGACACCGCGTTGCCGCGGGTAGCAACGCCCGTGTTACGACCTTTCTGCTCTTTGCGATACTTTCTGCGTTTCGGTTGCAGCATCGTTATTCTCCAGTCTTCCCGTCGCCGCCGGCACCGCCAGCACGACGAGGAGCGCCACGGCGTGCACCTGCCGGGCCACCACCTTCACCATCACGACGCGGACGGCGATCGCCACCCGGACGCGCGTTGCGGCGCGGACGCTTTTCTTCGGCGACTTCTTCGACCACCGGCGCGTCGTTGCGGCCGAGCGTGTCGCCCTTGTAGACCCACACCTTCACGCCGATGATGCCGTACGTCGTCTTTGCTTCCGACGTTGCGTAGTCGATATCCGCACGCAGCGTATGAAGCGGCACGCGACCTTCGCGATACCATTCCGTACGGGCGATTTCGATACCGTTCAGGCGGCCAGCGCTCATGATCTTGATGCCTTGAGCACCCAGACGCATCGCGTTCTGCATCGCACGCTTCATCGCGCGGCGGAACATGATCCGGCGCTCGAGCTGTTGCGTAATCGAATCAGCGATCAGTTGCGCGTCCGTTTCCGGCTTGCGGATTTCTTCGATGTTGACGTGAACCGGAACGCCCATGCGCTTTTGCAGCTCGGACTTCAGCAGTTCGATGTCTTCACCCTTCTTACCGATCACGACACCCGGACGCGAGCTGAAAATCGTGATGCGGGCGTTCTTTGCAGGACGCTCGATCACAACGCGACCGACGGACGCGTTCTTCAGCTTCTTCTTCAGGTATTCACGAACACCGATGTCTTCCTGCAACATCGCCGCGAAATTGTTGTTGTTCGCGTACCAACGCGACGCCCAATTGCGGCTGACGGCCAAACGAAAGCCAGTCGGATGAATTTTCTGTCCCATCGTATGACCCCTTAATTCCCGACCGTCACAGTGATGTGACAGGATTGCTTCTCGATGCGGTTACCGCGGCCTTTAGCGCGCGCGGTGAAACGCTTCAGCGATGCTGCCTTGTCGATGTAGATGCTCTTGATCTTGAGCTCGTCGATATCGGCACCTTCGTTGTGCTCCGCATTCGCGATCGCCGACAGCACGACCTTCTTCACGATTCCCGCAGCCTTCTTCGGCGAGAACGTCAGAACGTTCAGCGCCTTGTCGACCGGCAAACCGCGGATCTGGTCAGCCACAAGGCGCGTTTTCTGCGCCGAGATGCGGGCACCGCGATGAATTGCTTTCACTTCCATCTTGATACCCCTTATTTCTTGGCCTTCTTGTCGGCCGCGTGACCCTTGAACGTACGGGTCAGTGCGAACTCGCCAAGCTTGTGGCCGACCATGTTTTCCGTGACATACACCGGAACGTGTTGACGGCCGTTGTGAACGGCGATCGTCAGACCGATGAAGTCCGGCAGGATCGTCGAGCGACGCGACCAAGTCTTAATCGGTTTCTTATCACGCGATGCCGCAGCCGCCTCAACCTTCTTCAGCAAATGGGCGTCGCAGAACGGACCTTTCTTAATAGAACGTGCCATTGCCTACTCCTTAACGCTTGTGACGGCGCTGGACGATCATGCTCGTCGTGCGCTTGTTGCTGCGGGTGCGATAGCCCTTCGTCGGCGTGCCCCACGGGCTCACCGGATCGCGGCCTGCCGCAGTCTTGCCTTCGCCACCACCGTGCGGGTGGTCGACCGGGTTCATTGCAACGCCACGCACCGTCGGGCGGATACCGCGCCAGCGGTTCGCACCAGCCTTACCGATTTGACGGAGGCTATGCTCTTCGTTGCCTACTTCACCGATCGTTGCGCGGCATTCAACGTGAACGCGGCGGATTTCGCCCGAACGCAGACGGACCTGCGCGTAGATGCCTTCGCGAGCCAGCAGCATCGCCGACGTACCTGCGGAACGCGCCATTTGCGCGCCCTTGCCCGGCAGCATTTCGATGCAGTGAATCGTCGTACCGACCGGGATGTTGCGGATCGGCAGCGTGTTACCTGCGCGGATCGGCGCCTCCGAACCCGACATCAGCTGTTGACCGACGGTGATACCCTTCGGAGCGATGATGTAGCGGCGCTCGCCGTCTGCGTACAGAACCAGCGCGATGTTCGCGCTACGGTTCGGGTCGTACTCGAGACGCTCGACCTTTGCGGGAATACCATCCTTCGTGCGACGGAAGTCGACGACACGATAGTGATGCTTGTGACCACCACCCTTGTGACGCGTGGTGATGTGACCGTTGTTATTACGGCCGGCGGTCGACGACTGCGTGTCGAGCAGCGCTGCGAACGGCTTGCCCTTATGCAGTTCCTTGTTGACCACCTTGACCATCGCGCGGCGGCCCGGCGAAGTCGGCTTAACTTTCACGATTGCCATGATTACTTGGCCTCCGCTTCAAAGTTGATTTCCTGGCCGGGCTTCAGGCAGACGTACGCCTTCTTCACGTCCTTGCGCTTGCCCATGAAGCGGCCAAAGCGCTTGGCTTTGCCCTTCGCGACCAGCACATTGACGGAATCAACTTCCACCTTGAACAGCAGCTCGACTGCAGCCTTCACTTCCTGCTTCGTGGCATCCGGCGCGACTTCGAACACAACTTGCTCGTTCTTGTCGGCAACCAGCGTCGCCTTTTCGGAGACCACCGGCGCGAGCAGGACCTGCATCAAACGATGATCGTTCTTGCGAATCTCGCTCATGACAGCAACTCCTCGATCTGGGCGACCGCAGCCTTCGTGATCAGGATCTTTTTGAAGTAGATCAGCGACAGCGGGTCGGCGTAACGCGGCTCGACAACCGCCACGTGGGCGAGGTTGCGCGACGCGAGGTACAGGTTTTCGTCAACCGTGTCGGTAATCACCAGCACGGAGTCGAGACCCATCGCCTTGAATTTTTCGGCCAGCAGCTTCGTCTTCGGCGCTTCGAGCGTCAGCTCGTCGACGACCGAGATGCGGCCTTCGCGGGCCAGCTGCGAGAAGATCGAGCACAGACCTGCGCGATGCATCTTCTTGTTGACCTTGTGCGAAAAGTTTTCTTCCGGCGAATTCGGGAAGATACGGCCACCGCCGCGCCACAGCGGGCTCGACGACATACCGGCACGGGCGCGACCCGTACCCTTCTGGCGCCACGGCTTCTTGGTCGTGTGCTTGACCTGCTCACGATCCTTCTGCGCGCGGTTGCCGCTACGGGCATTCGCCTGGTACGCCACCACCACCTGGTGAATCAGGGCTTCGTTGTAATCGCGGCCGAACACGACGTCCGACGCGCTAACGCCCGCACCTTCCTGACCATTGGCATTCAGGAGCTTAAGTTCCATTATTTCGCTCCTTTCACGGCACGTGTCTTCACGGCCGGCGTAACGAATACCTTGCCACCCTTCGCACCCGGAACGGCGCCCTTGACCAGCAGCAGCTTGCGGTCAGCGTCGATACGAGCGATTTCGAGGTTTTGCACCGTTACCTTCTCGTCACCCATGTGACCGGTCATGCGCTTACCCGGGAAAACACGGCCCGGATCCTGCGCCATACCGATCGAGCCCGGCACGTTGTGCGAGCGCGAGTTACCGTGCGACGCACGGCCCGACGAGAAGTTGTAACGCTTGATGGTACCGGCGTAGCCCTTACCGATCGACACGCCTTGCACGTCGACCTTCTGGCCCACTTCGAACAGCTCGGGACCAACCACGGTGCCGCTCGACAACTCGGCAGCCTTAGCGGCATCGATCTGGAATTCTTTGAGGATTTCACCGGCCTGAACGCCGGCTTTGGCGAGATGACCTGCCAACGGCTTCGTCACGCGCGATGCGCGGCGTGTACCGAAGGCAACCTGCACGGCCGTGTAGCCGTCGGTTTCAACAGTCTTGATCTGCGTCACGCGGTTGTCGGACACGTCCAGCACGGTGACGGGAATCGAATCCCCTTCAGCCGTGAAGATACGGGTCATGCCAACCTTGCGACCTACGAGTCCAAGGCTCATCGTTTTCTCCATTCCCGACTGCGATTGGTCGGGGCTAATTTACAAAATGCCGGCGCTGTTTCGGGCATGAAACCATGCTGCAGCACGCCGACTTTTTTGCGCAAATGCGCGAAAAGCCCATTATTGTAGCGAGTCTTTTCGTTTTTCGCAAGCAATCAATGACTTAGCGCTGCCCGGCTTGCCGGACCAAGGGTGAAGCCTTACTGCAGCTTGATTTCAACGTCCACGCCAGCCGGCAAATCCAGCTTCATCAGCGCGTCGACAGTCTTGTCCGTCGGGTCGACGATGTCCATCAGACGCTGGTGCGTGCGGATCTCAAGCTGGTCACGCGACGTCTTGTTGACGTGCGGCGAACGCAGGATGTCGAAGCGTTGAATGCGGGTCGGCAGGGGCACTGGACCACGAACGATTGCGCCAGTCCGCTTTGCCGTATCGACGATTTCAGCTGCCGATTGGTCGATCAGGCGATAGTCGAAAGCCTTCAGGCGAATGCGGATTTTCTGGTTCTGCATGACAAATTCCTTAAAAAGAGCGAGGCGATATTGCACCGCCGATTAGAAAAAGAACGTAGGCTCGGACGCTCGCGCAGAGCGAGTGCCCGAGCCCGGGCGCTACAGACTGCTACAGCAATGCGCGATTTTACTCGATGATCTTGGCGACGACACCAGCGCCGACCGTACGGCCACCTTCGCGAATTGCGAAGCGCAGACCTTCTTCCATCGCGATCGGATTGATCAGTTTCACCGTAATCGACACGTTGTCGCCCGGCATCACCATTTCCTTGTCCTTCGGCAGTTCGATCGAGCCCGTCACATCCGTCGTACGGAAGTAGAACTGCGGACGGTAGTTGTTGAAGAACGGCGTGTGACGGCCGCCTTCGTCCTTGCTCAGCACGTACACTTCAGCCGTGAAGTGCGTGTGCGGGTTGATCGAACCCGGCTTGGCCAGAACCTGACCACGCTCCACGTCTTCACGCTTCGTGCCGCGCAGCAGGATACCGACGTTGTCGCCTGCCTGACCTTGGTCGAGCAGCTTGCGGAACATTTCCACGCCCGTGCAGGTCGTCTTGGCCGTTGCGCGGATACCGACGATCTCGATTTCCTCGCCGACCTTGACCACGCCACGCTCGACGCGCCCCGTCACCACCGTGCCACGACCCGAGATCGAGAACACGTCTTCCACCGGCATCAGGAACGCACCGTCAACCGCGCGCTCCGGCGTCGGGATGTACGTGTCCAGCGCATCGGCCAGGTTCATGATCGCCACTTCGCCCAGTTCGCCCTTGTCGCCTTCCAGCGCCAGCTTGGCCGAACCCTTGATGATCGGCGTGTCGTCGCCCGGGAAGTCGTACTTCGACAGAAGTTCGCGAACTTCCATTTCGACGAGTTCCAGCAGCTCGGCGTCGTCCACCATGTCGCACTTGTTCAGGAACACGATGATGTACGGAACGCCAACCTGACGCGCCAGCAGGATGTGCTCACGCGTTTGCGGCATCGGACCGTCAGCGGCCGAGCACACCAGGATTGCGCCGTCCATCTGCGCCGCGCCCGTGATCATGTTCTTCACGTAGTCAGCGTGGCCCGGGCAGTCGACGTGGGCATAGTGGCGGTTAGCCGTTTCGTACTCGACGTGCGCGGTGTTAATGGTAATACCACGCGCCTTTTCTTCCGGCGCCGCGTCGATCTGGTCGTACGCCTTCGCTTCGCCGCCAAACTTCTGCGTCAGAACCGTCGTGATCGCTGCCGTCAGCGTGGTCTTGCCGTGGTCAACGTGACCGATCGTGCCCACGTTCACGTGCGGCTTGGTCCGTTCGAATTTACCTTTAGCCATGTTTCTCTTCTTTCAGAAAGTTAATCGTTGAATGACTTTGCCGCGCGATTACTTCGACTTCGCGTTGATGATCGCTTCCGACACGTTACGCGGAGCTTCAGCGTAGTGCTTGAACTCCATCGTGTACGTTGCGCGACCCTGCGTCAGCGAACGCAGCGACGTCGAGTAGCCGAACATTTCCGACAGCGGCACTTCGGCGCGAACGATCTTGCCGCCGCCAACCATGTCATCCATGCCCTGAACAATACCGCGACGGCCAGAGAGGTCGCCCATCACGTTGCCCATGTAGTCTTCCGGCGTTTCGACTTCGACAGCCATCATCGGTTCGAGGATGACCGGCTGTGCCTTGCGCATAGCTTCCTTGAACGCCATCGAACCGGCCATGCGAAACGCATTTTCGTTCGAGTCGACGTCGTGGTAGGAACCGAACGTCAGGTGAACCTTCACGTCCACGACCGGGAACCCCGCCAGCACGCCGGCCTTCAGCGTTTCCTGGATACCCTTGTCGACTGCCGGGATGTATTCACGCGGAATCACACCGCCCTTGATCTCGTCCAGGAACTCGTAGCCCTTGCCTTGCTCGTTCGGCTCGAGCGTGATGACCGCATGACCGTACTGGCCGCGACCACCCGACTGCTTGACGAACTTGCCGTCAACGTCTTCCGCCTTGCCGCGAATCGTTTCGCGGTAAGCCACCTGCGGCTTGCCAACCGTTGCTTCGACGCCGAACTCACGTTTCATCCGGTCGACCAGAATTTCCAAGTGGAGCTCGCCCATGCCCGAAATAATGGTTTGACCCGATTCTTCGTCCGTTTGAACGCGGAACGACGGATCTTCCTGCGCCAGACGGTTCAGAGCCAGACCCATCTTTTCCTGGTCCGGCTTCGTCTTCGGTTCAACAGCCTGCGAAATCACGGGTTCCGGGAAAACCATGCGCTCGAGCACGATCGGGCTCGTCGGATCGCACAGCGTGTCGCCCGTGGTCGCGTCCTTCAGGCCCACCGCAGCAGCGATGTCGCCTGCGCGCACTTCCTTGATTTCTTCGCGCTGGTTCGCGTGCATCTGCAGAATACGGCCCAGACGTTCCTTCTTGTCCTTCGTCGCGTTCAGCAGGGTGTCGCCCGAATTCACAACACCAGAGTACACCCGAAAGAAGATCAGTTGGCCGACGAACGGGTCGGTCATGATCTTGAATGCCAGTGCCGAGAACTTTTCGTCGTCAGCAGCGCGGCGCTCACCCTTTTCACCGTTTTCCAACTCGCCGGTAACCGGCGGGATGTCGATCGGCGACGGCAGGAAGTCGAGCACGGCGTCCAGCATGCGCTGCACACCCTTGTTCTTGAACGCGGTGCCGCACAGCATCGGCTGGATTTCGCAAGCGATCGTTCGGTCGCGCAGACCCTTGATGATTTCCTCTTCGGTCAGCTTACCCGACTCGAGGTACTTGTTCATCATGTCCTCGTTCGCTTCAGCCGCGGCTTCGATCATCTTTTCACGCCATTCGTTGCACGTGTCGACGAGGTCTGCCGGGATGTCTTCGTACGAGAACTTGGTGCCTTGGGACGCGTCGTCCCAAATGATCGCCTTCATCTTCATCAGATCGACGACGCCCGTGAAGTTCTCTTCCGCGCCGATAGGCACGACGACCGGAACCGGGTTCGCCTTCAGACGCAGCTTGAGCTGGTCGTAGACTTTGAAGAAGTTCGCGCCGGTACGGTCCATCTTGTTGATGAACGCGAGACGGGGAACCTTGTACTTGTTAGCCTGACGCCATACGGTTTCCGATTGGGGCTGCACGCCGCCCACAGCGCAGTACACCATGCACGCGCCGTCGAGCACACGCATCGAGCGCTCGACTTCAATCGTGAAGTCGACGTGACCCGGGGTGTCGATGATGTTGATGCGGTGTTCGGCGCGGTCGCCTGCCATGCCTTTCCAGAATGCCGTGGTAGCAGCGGAAGTAATCGTGATGCCGCGCTCCTGTTCCTGCTCCATCCAGTCCATGGTGGCAGCGCCGTCGTGAACTTCACCAATCTTGTGGTTCACGCCCGTGTAGAACAGAATGCGCTCGGTCGTCGTCGTTTTGCCGGCGTCGATGTGAGCGCTAATACCGATGTTACGGTAGCGCTCGATAGGAGTCTTGCGAGCCACTTTGATCCTCTATTGGGATGACGCGATGCGAGAGATACCCATCGCGCTGTAACACAAACGGGCGAGGCGCCTTTGAAGCGCACCCGCCCGGAATTTCTTTCCGTTTTTCCGCTAAACCCGGAGTCGGGAAGCTTAGAAACGGAAGTGCGAGAACGCCTTGTTGGCTTCTGCCATCCGGTGAACTTCGTCGCGCTTCTTCATCGCGCCCCCACGGCCTTCGGCCGCTTCGGAGAGTTCACCTGCCAGACGCAGGGCCATCGACTTCTCGCTGCGCTTCTTCGCGGCTTCACGCAGCCAACGCATCGCCAATGCCATACGACGCGACGGGCGCACTTCGACCGGAACCTGATAGTTCGCACCACCAACGCGGCGGCTCTTCACTTCGACCACCGGCTTGACGTTGTTGAGCGCCACCGTGAACACTTCCAGCGGGTCCTTGCCACCCTTGGTCTGGATCTGTTCGAAAGCGCCGTACACGATACGCTCGGCAACTGACTTCTTGCCGGAGAGCATCAGCACGTTCATGAATTTTGCTACATCAACGTTGCCAAACTTCGGATCCGGCAACACTTCCCGCTTGGGGACTTCGCGACGACGCGGCATGTTTCTTCCTTTATCTTTTCAGTTGGAGCTGTTTACAGCCCCGCGGCCACCAACTAACCCGATTCATCCGTAAGACTAACCAGCCTGGTCGGGTGACCACTTACTCGATAGCACCGGCGATTCCGGCACCATCGCTATTACCGCCTTTGCAGGCGACCTGAAACCACGATCGACTGGCTAATTACTTGCCAGCCTTGGCACGCTTCGCACCGTACTTCGAGCGAGCCTGCTTACGATCCTTGACGCCCTGGGTATCCAGCGAGCCGCGAACCATGTGGTAACGCACACCCGGCAAGTCCTTCACACGGCCGCCGCGAATCAGCACGACCGAGTGTTCCTGCAGGTTGTGGCCTTCACCACCGATGTACGAAATGACTTCGAAGCCGTTCGTCAGACGAACCTTGGCGACCTTACGGAGTGCCGAGTTCGGCTTCTTCGGCGTCGTGGTGTACACACGGGTGCACACGCCGCGACGCTGGGGGCAGTCCTGCAAAGCCGGGCTCTTGCTCTTCGTCGTTTCCGACGTGCGGCCTTTGCGAACCAGTTGATTGATGGTTGGCATTGTTTATTCCTGAAATTGAAGAAAATCGACGCATCGGTTTCCGGGCAAAGCGGAAACGCCCGCGCATCGAACCTCCCGGCTGGCCCGCTCACGCACTAACTGAAGTTGCGCGTAGGCATTCCAAGAACCGGAACCTAGCATAATATTCCGAAAATACTAAGAGAGTCAACAAGTTGCGGTGTTTCGCCCCCTGTCAATCCGGCTAAACAGTCAGACTACGTCAGTCTGCCGCTACGACGTGCAGCAATTCGTCGCCGAAACGGTCCAGTTTACGCGCCCCCATGCCCGGAATCCCGCGCAGATCGTCGATCGAATGGGGGCCGAGACGGGCGATTTCCGCGAGCGTCGCGTCATGGAAAATCACATAAGCCGGCACTCCGTCGCTCTTTGCGGTTTCTGTGCGCCACATGCGTAGACGCTCCCAGCGGGCCCGCTCGCGAGGGCCCATGCCGACGGTCGGATCCGCGCGCTCGCTCGTACGACCCGACGATTGACGCGTGCGTGTCGGCTTGACGTAGCGGCGCATCGTCACCTTCTGCTCGCCCTTGAGCACCGGCTTGCTCGCCTCCGTCAGCACGAGCGAACCGAAGCCCTCGTGATCGACCGTCAGGTAACCGAATGCGACGAGTTGGCGGAAGATCGCACGCCACTCCGGCTCACCGAGCGCCGCGCCGATACCGAACGTGGTCAGCTTCTCGTGGCCGCGCTGCAGGATTTTTTCGCTGCGGTTGCCACGCAAAATATCTATCAGGTGTCCGGCGCCGAAATGAAAGCCGCTCGCACGCTGCGCGCGAAACACGCACGACAGCGCCATCTGAGCCTCGCGCGTCGTATCCCAGGTCGGCGGCGGCTCGAGGCAGTTGTCGCAGTTGCCGCACGGCTGGCTCGTTTCGCCGAAGTACGCGAGCAGGCGCACCCGCCGGCAAGTCGCCGTTTCGCACAAACCGAGCAGCGCGTCGAGCTTGCCGGTCTGGACGCGCTTGTGCGCGTCGTCTGCTTCGGATTCGTCGATCATCTTGCGCTGCTGCACGACGTCGCCGAGCCCGTAGGCCATCCACGCGTTCGACGGCAGTCCGTCGCGGCCCGCGCGGCCGGTTTCCTGGTAGTACCCTTCCACGCTCTTGGGCAAATCCAGATGCGCGACGAACCGCACGTCGGGTTTGTCGATGCCCATGCCGAACGCAATCGTCGCGCACATCACGATGCCTTCCTCGCGCTGGAACATCTCCTGATGTTTCTGGCGCACCTCGAACTCCATGCCGGCGTGGTACGGCAGCGCGCGCATGCCCTTTTCCTTCAGCCACTCCGCGGTTTCCTCGACCTTGCGGCGCGACAAGCAATAAACGACGCCCGCGTCGGTCGTGCCATCGGCTTTCGTATGCTCCGCGCGAATGAAGTCGAGCAGTTGCGTGCGCGCGTTGTCTTTTTCGGCGATGCGATAGCGGATGTTCGGCCGATCGAAACTCGACACGAATACGCGCGCATCCTCGAGCGCGAGACGGTGGATGATTTCGTCGCGCGTGATCGCGTCGGCGGTCGCCGTCAGCGCGATGCGCGGGACATTCGGAAAGCGCTCGTGCAGCACCGACAGCTGGATGTATTCGGGCCGGAAATCGTGTCCCCATTGCGACACGCAGTGCGCTTCGTCGATCGCGAAAAGACCGATGCGCGTGCGTTCGAGCAGTTCCTGGAAGCGCGGAGTCATCAACCGCTCCGGTGCGACGTAGAGCAGATCGACGTCGCCGTCGCGGAGCGCCCGCTCGGTGGCCACCGCCTCCGCGCTCGATAACGTTGAGTTCAGGTACGCGGCCCGCACGCCGACTTCGGTCAGCGCGGCCACCTGATCCTGCATCAGCGCGATCAACGGCGATACGACAATACCGGCGCCGAAGCCGCGTTCGCGACGCACCAGCGACGGAATCTGATAGCACAGCGATTTGCCGCCGCCCGTCGGCATCAGCACAAGGCAATCGCCACCGTCGGCGACGTGCTCGACAATTTCGCCCTGCTGCCCTCTGAACGCGGGATAACCAAAGACTTCATTGAGGATTTCGAGCGGTCGGGACATGTATTTGAGAGAGACGGCGAAGGAAAGGCACGCAGGCGGTGAGACGAATTTTACCAACGCATTCGTGCCGCGCCCGCGCTTTGCGACAACGTTAGCCATCGGGCCTAGTACTACTGCTCCGGCACGTAGCACCGATGGCACGCGCAAAAAGAGCAAAAAAAAACCGCTCAGTCGAAACTGAGCGGCTTTCGTGACTCGTCAGGCTAGGCGGCTTGCGCCGCCAGCACTTACTCGCCCGAGTGCTGCTGTTCGGCAGCCGGGGTTTCCGGCGTCCCGAATTCGAACGACTCTTCCGCTGCGATCTGATCGAAACGCTCCCGGTCGGCCAGTTCCTTGCTCTTGCGCGCCTTGTGGAACGCGAGACCCGTACCGGCCGGAATCAGACGGCCGACGATCACGTTTTCCTTCAGGCCACGCAGGTCGTCGCGCTTGCCCATGATCGCCGCTTCGGTCAGCACGCGGGTCGTTTCCTGGAACGACGCCGCGGAGATGAACGAATCGGTCGACAGCGACGCCTTCGTGATACCGAGCAGCACGTTTTCGTACGTTGCCGGACGCTTGTCTTCCGCGATCATACGGTCGTTCTCGTCGAGCATGTCCGACCGCTCGACCTGTTCGCCCGGGATGAAACGCGTGTCGCCGTTGTCCGAAATCTGCACGCGGCGCAGCATCTGACGCACGATCACTTCGATGTGCTTGTCGTTGATTTTCACGCCTTGCAGACGGTACACGTCCTGCACTTCGTCCACGATGTAGCGCGACAGCGCCTCGACGCCCTGCAGACGCAGGATGTCGTGCGGATCCGCCGGTCCGTCGACGATCATTTCGCCCTTGTTGACGACCTGACCATCGTGCACCAGAACCTGCTTTTCCTTCGCGATCAGGAACTCGTGCTGGTTGCCCTCGAGGTCCGTGATAACGAGACGCTGCTTGCCCTTCGTGTCCTTACCGAACGACGTCGTACCCGTGACTTCCGCCAGGATACCCGCGTCCTTCGGCGAACGTGCTTCGAACAGTTCCGCCACACGCGGCAGACCACCGGTAATGTCACGCGTCTTCTGCGATTCGGTCGGGATACGTGCAAGCACTTCGCCAACCTGCACCTGCTGACCGTCCTTCACGGTGATCAGCGCGCCGACCTGGAAGCCGATCTGCACCGAGTGCTCGGTGTTCGGGATCTTCACTTCCTCGCCGTTCGCATCGAGCAGCTTGACCTGCGGACGCACCGTCTTCGACGCCTGCGAACCACGACGCTTCACGTCGATCACGACGAGCGTGGACAGACCCGTCACGTCGTCGATCTGTTTCGCGACCGTCACGCCTTCCTCGACGTTCTCGAACTTCACCGTACCGCCGTACTCGGTGATGATCGGACGCGTCATCGGATCCCACGTGGCCAGTTGCGTGCCAGCCTTGATCTGCGCACCGTCGAGCTGCAGCAGCGTGGCGCCGTACGGCACCTTGTGACGCTCGCGCTCGCGGCCGTGATCGTCGGTGATCATCGCTTCGCCCGAACGCGAGATGACGATCTGCTCGCCCTTCGCATTCGTGACGTAACGCATCGTCGACGTGAAACGCACCGTACCGTTCGACTTCGCTTCGACCGACGAAGCCACCGCCGCACGCGACGCCGCGCCACCGATGTGGAACGTACGCATCGTGAGCTGCGTGCCCGGTTCACCGATCGACTGCGCCGCGATCACGCCGACCGCTTCGCCGACGTTCACGAGCGAGCCGCGGCCGAGGTCGCGACCGTAGCAGGCCGCGCACAGACCGTAGCGCGTTTCGCAGGTAAGCGGCGTGCGCACGCGCACTTCGTCGATGCCGAGGCGTTCGATGTCTTCGACCGCGTCTTCGTCGAGCAGCGTGCCCGCTTCGAACAGCGTTTCCTGCGATTCCGGGTTGACGATGTCAGCCACGGCCACGCGACCCAGGATACGGTCACGCAGCGCTTCGACCACTTCACCGCCTTCCACGAGCGCCTTCATCGCCACGCCGTTCGACGTGCCGCAATCTTCCTCGACGACGACCAGATCCTGCGTCACGTCAACGAGACGACGCGTCAGGTAACCCGAGTTCGCGGTCTTCAGTGCCGTATCAGCCAGACCCTTACGTGCACCGTGGGTCGAGATGAAGTACTGCAACACGTTCAGACCTTCGCGGAAGTTCGCCGTAATCGGCGTCTCGATGATCGAGCCGTCCGGCTTCGCCATCAGACCGCGCATACCGGCCAGCTGACGGATCTGAACCGCGGAACCACGAGCACCCGAGTCCGCCATCATGTAGATGGAGTTGAACGACTCCTGACGCGTCTGGTTGCCGTCGCGGTCCGTGACCGGTTCCGTCGACAGCTGTTCCATCATTGCCTTGCCGACCGCTTCCGACGTCGCCGACCAGATGTCGACCACGTTGTTGTAGCGCTCCTGCGCAGTGACGAGACCCGACATGTACTGACGGTCGTATTCCTTCACCTTCTTCGCGGCGTCGCCAACGATGGTTTCCTTCTGCGGCGGTACGAGCATGTCGTCGACGCAGATCGAAATACCAGCGCGCGTTGCCAGACGGAAGCCTGACTGCATCAGTTGGTCGGCGAAAATCACCGTCTCACGCAGACCGCACTTGCGGAACGCGGTGTTGATCAGACGCGAGATTTCCTTCTTCTTCAGCGGCTTGTTCAGCACCGAGAACGGCAGACCCGGCGGCAGGATTTCCGACAGGATCGAGCGGCCAACCGTGGTCGCATACAGCGTAATCTTCGGCACGAACGCCGGCGCGCCTTCCGACTTGTCTTCGTTGTGGACCATTTCGGTGATCCGCACGTTGACGCGCGAGGCCAGTTCGACTTCCTTGTTCTCGTACGCGCGCAGCACTTCCGACACGCCCGTGAACGTCAGCCCTTCGCCCTTGCCGTTCACCGCTTCACGCGTCGCGTAGTACAGGCCCAGCACGATATCCTGCGACGGCACGATCGACGGATCGCCGTTAGCCGGGAACAGCACGTTGTTCGACGCGAGCATCAGCGTGCGCGCTTCCATCTGCGCTTCGAGCGACAGCGGCACGTGAACGGCCATCTGGTCACCGTCGAAGTCGGCGTTGAACGCCGCGCAAACGAGCGGGTGCAGCTGGATTGCCTTACCTTCGATCAGCACCGGCTCGAAAGCCTGGATGCCGAGACGGTGCAGCGTCGGCGCACGGTTCAGCATGACCGGATGTTCGCGGATCACCTCTTCGAGGATGTCCCACACCACCGGTGTCTGGTTCTCGACCTCCTTCTTCGCAGCCTTGATGGTGGTAGCGACACCCATCACTTCGAGCTTATTGAAGATGAACGGCTTGAACAGTTCGAGCGCCATCAGCTTCGGCAGACCGCACTGATGCAGCTTCAGCGTCGGGCCGACCACGATCACCGAACGGCCCGAGTAGTCGACACGCTTACCGAGCAGGTTCTGACGGAAGCGACCGCCCTTACCCTTGATCATGTCCGCGAGCGACTTCAGCGGACGCTTGTTCGCACCGGTCATCGCCTTGCCGCGACGGCCGTTGTCGAGCAGCGAGTCGACGGCTTCCTGCAGCATCCGCTTTTCGTTGCGGACGATGATTTCAGGCGCCTTCAGCTCGAGCAAACGCTTCAACCGGTTGTTACGGTTGATCACGCGGCGATACAGGTCGTTCAGGTCCGACGTCGCGAAACGGCCGCCGTCGAGCGGGACGAGCGGACGCAGTTCCGGCGGCAGCACCGGCAGCACTTCGAGGACCATCCAGTCCGGCTTGATGCCCGAACGCTGGAACGCCTCGAGCACTTTCAGGCGCTTCGCGTACTTCTTGATCTTCGCTTCCGAGCCGGTGTTCTTGAGCTCCGTGCGCAGCAGCTCGACCTGCTCGTCGATGTTGATCGCGCGCAGCAGTTCGCGAATACCTTCCGCGCCCATCTCGGCACGGAATTCGTCGCCGTATTCCTCGACCTTGTTGTAGTAATCCTCTTCGGTCATGATCTGCCGCGCTTTGAGCGGCGTCATGCCCGGATCGATCACCACGTATGCTTCGAAGTACAGCACGCGCTCGATGTCGCGCAGCGTCATGTCGAGCACCATGCCCAGACGCGACGGCAGCGACTTCAGGAACCAGATGTGCGCGACCGGCGAGGCCAGCTCAATGTGGCCCATCCGCTCACGACGCACTTTCGCGAGCGTCACTTCGACGCCGCACTTCTCGCAGATCACACCGCGGTGCTTCAGGCGCTTGTACTTGCCGCAAAGGCATTCGTAGTCCTTGATCGGACCGAAAATCTTCGCGCAGAACAGACCATCGCGCTCCGGCTTGAACGTGCGGTAGTTGATGGTTTCCGGCTTCTTGACTTCACCGAACGACCACGAACGGATCTTGTCCGGCGAGGCCAGACCGATCTTGATCGCGTCGAAAACTTCAGGTTGTTGGACTTGCTTGAATAGATCGAGCAAAGCTTTCATCGCTTCTCTCCAGTAGTCCGATTAGTTCCGGTCCAGGTCGATGTCGATACCCAGCGACCGGATTTCCTTCACCAACACGTTGAACGACTCAGGCATGCCGGCATCGATCACGTGATCGCCCTTGACCAGGTTCTCGTAAACCTTGGTCCGGCCCGTCACGTCGTCCGACTTCACCGTCAGCATTTCCTGCAGCACGTACGATGCGCCGTACGCTTCGAGCGCCCACACTTCCATTTCACCGAAACGCTGGCCACCGAACTGCGCCTTACCGCCCAACGGCTGCTGCGTGACGAGCGAGTACGGGCCCGTGGAACGCGCGTGCATCTTGTCGTCGACCAGGTGGTGCAGCTTCAGGTAGTGCATGTAGCCGACCGTCACCGTACGTTCGAACATCTCGCCCGTGCGACCGTCGAACAGACGCACCTGGTTCTTCGACGGCGTCATGCCGAGGTTTTCAGCGATGTCGTCCGGGAATGCCAGATCCAGCGCGCGGGACATTTCTTCTTCCGTCGCACCGTCGAACACCGGCGTTGCGAACGGCACGCCTTCGCGCAGGTTCTTCGCCAGTTCGAGGATTTCGTCGTCGCTGAAGCTGTCCAGCTCTTCGGCGCGGCCCGATTCGTTGTAGATCTTGATCAGGAATTCGCGCAGTTCAGCGATCTTCGCCTGACGCTGCAGCATTTCGCCGATACGCCAGCCGAGACCCTTCGCGGCCCAACCCAGATGCACTTCGAGAACCTGACCCACGTTCATCCGCGACGGCACGCCGAGCGGGTTCAGAACGACGTCAGCCGGACGGCCGTCGGCCATGTACGGCATGTCTTCGATCGGCACGATCTTCGACACGACACCCTTGTTACCGTGACGGCCTGCCATCTTGTCGCCAGGCTGCAGACGGCGCTTCACCGCCAGATACACCTTGACCATCTTCAGCACGCCCGGCGGCAGTTCGTCGCCTTGCGTGAGCTTCTTGCGCTTCTCTTCGAACGCGAGGTCGAACTGGTGACGCTTCTCTTCGATCGAGTTCTTGATCGCTTCGAGCTGGGCCGCTGCTTCTTCATCCGCAAGGCGAATGTCGAACCAGTGATAGTGGTCCAGATCTTCGAGGTAAGCGCGGTCGATCTTCGTGCCCTTCGCGAGCTTCTTCGGACCGCCGTTCACCACCTTGCCTTCGAGCATACGTGCGAGACGCTGGAACGCATCACCTTCCACGATACGCAGCTGGTCGTTCAGGTCGAGACGATAGCGCTTCAGTTCATCGTCGATGATCTGTTGCGCGCGCTTGTCGCGCTGGATGCCTTCACGCGTGAATACCTGCACGTCGATCACAGTGCCGCTCATGCCCGACGGCACGCGCAGCGACGTGTCCTTCACGTCCGACGCCTTCTCACCGAAGATCGCGCGCAGCAGCTTTTCTTCCGGCGTCAGCTGGGTTTCGCCCTTCGGCGTGACCTTGCCAACCAGCACATCGCCCGCCTCGACTTCCGCGCCGATGTACACGATGCCCGACTCGTCGAGACGGCCAAGCTGCACTTCCGCGAGGTTCGAGATGTCGCGCGTGATTTCTTCCGGTCCGAGCTTCGTGTCGCGAGCAACGACGTTCAGTTCTTCGATGTGGATCGACGTGTAGCGGTCGTCCGCAACCACCTTCTCCGATATCAGGATCGAGTCTTCGAAGTTATAGCCGTTCCACGGCATGAACGCGATCAGCATGTTCTGGCCGAGCGCGAGTTCGCCCAGATCGGTCGATGCGCCGTCAGCCAGCACGTCGCCACGCGCAACCTTGTCGCCCATCTTCGCTATCGGACGCTGGTTGATGTTCGTGTTCTGATTCGAACGCGTGTACTTGATCAGGTTGTAGATGTCGACACCGACTTCACCCGCGACCGCTTCGTCGTCGTTCACGCGAATCACGATACGGCCCGCGTCGACGTAATCAACCACGCCGCCACGCAGTGCCTGAACCGTCGTGCCTGAGTCGACCGCCACGGTGCGCTCGATGCCCGTACCGACGACCGGCTTTTCCGGACGCAAACACGGCACGGCCTGACGCTGCATGTTCGAGCCCATCAAGGCGCGGTTCGCGTCGTCGTGCTCGAGGAACGGAATCAGCGAAGCTGCGACCGACACGATCTGCGACGGTGCCACGTCCATGTACTGGATGCGGTCCGGTGTGACCATCAGCGTTTCGCCCGCTTCACGGGACGACACGAGTTCATCGGTCAGCGTGCCGTCGTCGGCTACTGCCGCGTTCGCCTGAGCGATCACGTAACGGCCTTCTTCGATCGCCGACAGATAGTCGATCTGATCGGTGACCTTGCCGTCCGCGACCTTGCGATACGGCGTTTCGAGGAAGCCGTATTCGTTCAGGTGCGCGTACAGAGCAAGCGAGTTGATCAGACCGATGTTCGGACCTTCTGGCGTCTCGATCGGGCACACGCGGCCGTAGTGGGTCGGGTGCACGTCACGGACTTCGAAGCCTGCGCGTTCGCGAGTCAGACCGCCCGGGCCCAGTGCGGAAACACGACGCTTGTGCGTGATTTCCGACAGCGGGTTGGTCTGGTCCATGAACTGCGACAGCTGCGACGAACCGAAGAACTCGCGGATCGCCGAGGAAATCGGCTTCGAGTTGATCAGGTCGTGCGGCATCAGGTTTTCGCTTTCGGCCTGGCCGAGACGTTCCTTCACAGCACGTTCGACGCGCACGAGGCCCGCGCGGAACTGGTTCTCCGCGAGTTCGCCGACGCAACGCACACGACGGTTGCCGAGGTGGTCGATGTCGTCTACTTCGCCCTTGCCGTTGCGCAACTCGACGAGGATCTTGATCGTCGCGAGGATGTCGTCATCCTGCAGCGTCATCGGGCCGACGATTTCGTCACGGCCGACGCGACGATTGAACTTCATACGACCCACCTTCGACAGGTCGTACGCTTCTTCACTGTAGAACAGACGGTTGAACAGTGCCTCGACCGCTTCTTCAGTCGGCGGCTCCCCTGGGCGCATCATGCGGTAGATCGCGATCCGCGCGGCCATCCTGTCGGCAGTTTCGTCGATGCGCAGCGTCGACGAGATATACGGACCTTGGTCCAGATCGTTCGTGTAGAGCGTCTGGATGTCCTTGATCTTCGCTTCGCGCAGCTTGTCGAGCACGGATTCGGTGATCTCGTCGTTCGCGTTCGCGATGACTTCACCGGTATCGCCGTCGATCACATTCTTCGCGAGCACGCGACCGAGCAGATAATCTTCCGGGACCGAGATGAACTTGGTCTTCGCGTTGTCGAGATCGCGAATGTGTTTGGCGTTGATCCGCTTGTCCTTCTGGACGATCACGTTGCCGTCGCGGTCCGTGATATCGAAACGCGCAACTTCGCCACGCAGACGCTCCGGCACGAATTCCATCTGCGCGCCTTCCGGCATCAGCGTGAAATTGTCGAACACGAAGAAGTTTGCGAGGATCTGTTCCGGAGTGAGGCCGATCGCCTTCAGCAGGATCGTGACCGGCATCTTGCGGCGACGGTCGACGCGGAAGTACAGCACGTCCTTCGGGTCGAACTCGAAGTCGAGCCACGAACCGCGGTAAGGAATGATACGTGCCGAGAACAGCAGCTTTCCCGAGCTGTGCGTCTTGCCCTTATCGTGTTCGAAGAACACGCCCGGCGAACGGTGCAGCTGCGAAACGATCACACGTTCCGTGCCATTGATGACGAACGAACCGGTCGGCGTCATGAGCGGAATTTCGCCCATGTACACTTCCTGTTCCTTCACTTCCTTGACGACTGGCTTGCTCGGCGATTCCTTGTCGAGCAGCACCAGACGCACTTTGGCGCGCAGCGCCGAGCAGTACGTCAGACCGCGCTGCTGGCATTCCTTGATGTTGAACGCCGGCGGCGACAGCATGTAGCTGACGAACTCGAGACGCGCGAAGCCGTTATGCGAAACGATCGGGAAAACGGAAGTAAACGCAGCTTGCAGGCCTTCCGGCTTGCGTTGCGTAGACGACGTATCTGCTTGCAGAAACGTGCTGAATGATTCAAGCTGGGTAGCCAGCAGGAAAGGTACTTGGTGAACGATGGGGCGCTTCGCAAAACTCTTGCGAATACGCTTCTTCTCGGTGAAGGAATATTGCATACGATCTCCGAATCACGGCGGGCATAGTTGTCGAGGCAGGATACCTTGATGAGACAACCCGAGTGTTCACCGACTGAGACCCGATGGCCGTCCGATGGCTTGAACGAGCCTAGAAGCTTGGTGGTTGGCCGCTACCAACCGCTGGCTGACGGCAGCGAATGCCTGTGTTGCCCGCTACCCGACCAAACTTGCCTTCTGCAGTCGCTTCAGAAGACAAAGAGAAATGCCGGTCAATATTACCGTGGGCGTTTTTCTTTGGCTTCTGGGATCACATTCCTGCCGGCATACACCCGCAGAAACGCGTCCTCCACAAAGCACAAAAAGGCCGGCGGTGAAAAACCGCCAGCCTTCGCGCAGCGCGTTGAAGCTTACTTGATTTCAACCTTCGCGCCGGCTTCTTCCAGCTTCTTCTTGGCTTCTTCAGCAGCAGCCTTCGGCACCGCTTCCTTAACGGGCTTCGGTGCACCGTCGACCAGATCCTTCGCTTCCTTCAGGCCGAGACCCGTCAGTTCGCGAACGGCCTTAATGACCGAAACCTTGTTTGCACCGGTTTCAGCCAAGATGACCGTGAATTCAGTCTGCTCTTCAGCAGCAGCGGCGCCGCCAGCTGCACCTGCCGGGCCAGCCACTGCAACAGCAGCTGCCGACACGCCAAACTTTTCTTCGAACGCCTTGACCAGCTCGTTCAGTTCCAGAACCGACATCGAGCCTACGGCTTCGAGGATGTCTTCTTTTGCGATTGCCATTTGAAATACTCCTAAATTGATTTCGGATACAGCCAGCGATCAATCACGCCTCGACTGAAGTGCATTACGCAGCGGTTTCTTCGCCTTGCTTCTTTTCTGCCAGCGCCGCCAGAGCGCGCGCGAATCCAGAAACAGGTGCCTGCATAACATACAACAGCTTGGAGAGCAGTTCTTCGCGGCTCGGGATGTTTGCCAGCGCTTGCACGCCGGCCTTGTCCATCACCTTGCCTTCGTAGGAACCAGCCTTGATGACCAACTTGTCATTGCTCTTGCTGAAGTCATTGACGACCTTAGCAGCAGCAATCGCATCTTCCGAGATGCCGTAGATCAGGGGGCCAGTCATCTGCTCTGCCAGCGGAGCAAACGGGGTACCCTCGACGGCGCGACGCGCCAGCGTGTTCTTCAACACGCGAAGGTAAACCTGTTGCTCACGCGCTTTCGCGCGCAGCTTGGTCAGATCGCCAACCGCGATTCCACGATACTCAGCCAGAACCACGGTCTGAGCTTTCGCGACTTGCGCGGCAACCTCAGCGACGACGGCCTGCTTGCTTTCTTTGTTGAGTGGCACGGTTAACCTCCAGATTCGATACACGCGGCGTGCGCCTTGTGTACCGCGTTCAATAACGGCGTCCGACCAGTCAGGAGTATTTCGACCATCAAAAATCCGTATCGCTACAGACATCCAACGGCTTCATCACTACAAAACCTTTTCGGGTTCGCCATCTGCGTTGGCTTTACATTAAGGACCCGCCTACTTGCTGCGTGCCCACCAACGGTCTTTGACAACCGGTCGCGCGATGCAGACTGCCACCTCGCAACCGCCCAAAGCCCTTAAACGCCGCCCCAACTCGCGCCGGAGCGGCGAAATTCTTACTGGGCAGCGATCGACGTCTGGTCGACACGAACACCAACACCCATCGTGCTCGACAGAGCGACCTTGCGCAGATACACGCCCTTGCTCGTTGTAGGCTTCGCCTTCTGCAGCGCTTCGATCAGCGCATTCAGGTTGTTGCGCAGTGCTGCCGGCTCGAACGAAGCGCGGCCGATCGTTGCGTGGATAATGCCGGCCTTATCGACACGGAATTGAACCTGACCAGCCTTGGCGTTCTTGACCGCGGTCGCGACGTCCGGCGTGACCGTGCCAACCTTCGGGTTCGGCATCAGGCCACGCGGGCCGAGGATTTGCCCGAGCGTACCGACGATACGCATCGTGTCCGGCGAAGCGATCACGATGTCAAAGTTCAGGTTCCCGGCCTTGACCTGCTCGGCCAAGTCTTCCATACCGACGACGTCAGCACCAGCGGCACGAGCCTGCTCAGCCTTTTCGCCCTGCGCGAACACAGCGACGCGGACCGACTTACCGGTACCAGCGGGCAGCACGACCGAGCCGCGAACCACTTGATCCGACTTCTTTGCGTCAATGCCGAGTTGCACGGCGACGTCGATCGACTCGTCGAACTTCGCGCTTGCGCACTCCTTCACGAGCGACAGAGCGTCTTCGATCGGGTACAGCTTCTGACGATCCACTTTGGCTGCAAATGCTTGCAGACGCTTCGAAAGCTTAGCCATTTACACGCCCTCCACAGTGATGCCCATCGAGCGGGCGCTACCAGCGATCGTACGAACCGCTGCGGCCAGATCAGCAGCCGTCAGATCGGGCATCTTGGTCTTGGCGATATCTTCAGCTTGAGCGCGGGTGATCTTGCCGACCTTGTCGGTATGCGGCTTGCTCGAACCCTTGTCGAGCTTCGCTGCCTTCTTGATCAGAACCGTAGCCGGCGGCGTCTTCAGAACGAACGTGAAGCTCTTGTCCGCGAATGCCGTGATCACGACAGGAATCGGCAGACCCGGTTCCATCGCTTGAGTCTGTGCGTTGAACGCCTTGCAGAACTCCATGATGTTCAGGCCGCGCTGACCCAGTGCCGGACCAACCGGCGGCGACGGGTTGGCTTTACCTGCAGGAATCTGCAGCTTGATAAAGCCGATAATTTTCTTTGCCATTTCGAGAACCTCTTTTGGAACGCCGCCTTACGTGCGGACGCTCAGTGAGTAGTAGCGCGTGTTCGCCGACAAACTGGCTAGTTACGCTCCTCAACGGCCATTACGCGGACCGTAAGCACGAAATACGGAACGCACCTAGCGGTGCGTTCCGTAAAATCTAGACTACAACTTTTCGACTTGGCCGAATTCCAACTCGACCGGCGTTGCGCGGCCGAAGATTGTAACGGAAACACGGACTCGCGACTTTTCGTAGTTCACTTCTTCGACGCTGCCGTTGAAATCCGTGAACGGGCCTTCTTTCACCCGCACCATCTCGCCTACCTCAAACAGGGTCTTCGGGCGCGGCTTCTCCACGCCCTCCTGCATCTGCGACATGATCTTTTCAACTTCCCGAGGGGAGATCGGGCTCGGCCGATTACGCGCCCCGCCGACGAAACCGGTCACCTTCGCCGTATTCTTCACGAGGTGCCACGTTTCGTCTGTCATTTCCATTTCGACTAAAACATAGCCCGGGAAAAAACGACGTTCGGTTACTGATTTGTGACCGCCCTTTACCTCAACAACTTCTTCTGTTGGAACGAGGATCTGGCCGAACTGACCCTGCATACCAGCCCGCTCGATGCGCTCCTGAAGCGCTCGTTGCACGCTCTTCTCCATACCGGAATATGCGTGCACTACGTACCAACGTTTGCCGCTCGGGGATGCCGGAGTATCACTCATATCATTTCCAACCCAGAATCGCCGAGAAAATCGCCCACTCAATGGATTTATCACAAACCCAGAGAAAGATAGCCATCACGACTACGAAGCCGAAGACCACGAGTGTTGTTTGGGTCGCCTCTTTGCGACTCGGCCAAACTACCTTGCGGACCTCTTTGTACGAGTCATTGGCGAAAGCGATGAAACCCTTGCCAGGCGCCGAGAGAAGAGCGACTGCGACACCCGCGATCGCACCAACAGCCAAGGCGACTCCGCGGATGTACCATTCCTGGCCACTAAGCCAGAAGAACCCCACGAACCCGGCCAAGACCAGCAACACACCTGCGATCAACATCAACTTGTCGCCGGATGTATTTACAGTTTCGACGGAAGGATTCGCCATAACACCTTAACAAGCGCCACTACGACGCGATAGTTGGCAGGGGCAGAGGGAATCGAACCCCCAACCTTCGGTTTTGGAGACCGACGCTCTGCCAGTTGAGCTATACCCCTAAACCATCCAGGGTCGACGACACCGCCAACCCCGATACAACCGATTATCGAGAACTCTCTGGCGTTACTCGATGATCTTGGCGACGACACCAGCGCCGACCGTACGGCCACCTTCGCGAATTGCGAAGCGCAGACCTTCTTCCATCGCGATCGGGTTGATCAGTTTCACCGTGATCGACACGTTGTCGCCCGGCATCACCATTTCCTTGTCCTTCGGCAGTTCGATCGAGCCCGTCACATCCGTCGTACGGAAGTAGAACTGCGGACGGTAGTTGTTGAAGAACGGCGTGTGACGGCCGCCTTCGTCCTTGCTCAGCACGTACACTTCAGCCGTGAAGTGCGTGTGCGGGTTGATCGAACCCGGCTTGGCCAGAACCTGACCACGCTCCACGTCTTCACGCTTCGTGCCGCGCAGCAGGATACCGACGTTGTCGCCTGCCTGACCTTGGTCGAGCAGCTTGCGGAACATTTCCACGCCCGTGCAGGTCGTCTTGGCCGTTGCGCGGATACCGACGATCTCGATTTCCTCGCCGACCTTGACCACGCCACGCTCGACGCGGCCCGTCACCACCGTGCCACGACCCGAGATCGAGAACACGTCTTCCACCGGCATCAGGAACGCACCGTCAACCGCGCGCTCCGGCGTCGGGATGTACGTGTCCAGCGCATCGGCCAGGTTCATGATCGCCACTTCGCCCAGTTCGCCCTTGTCGCCTTCCAGCGCCAGCTTGGCCGAACCCTTGATGATCGGCGTGTCATCGCCCGGGAAGTCGTACTTCGACAGAAGTTCGCGAACTTCCATTTCGACGAGTTCCAGCAGCTCGGCGTCGTCCACCATGTCGCACTTGTTCAGGAACACGATGATGTACGGAACGCCAACCTGACGCGCCAGCAGGATGTGCTCACGCGTTTGCGGCATCGGACCGTCAGCGGCCGAGCACACCAGGATTGCGCCGTCCATCTGCGCCGCGCCCGTGATCATGTTCTTCACGTAGTCAGCGTGACCCGGGCAGTCGACGTGGGCATAGTGGCGGTTAGCCGTTTCGTACTCGACGTGCGCGGTGTTAATGGTAATACCACGCGCCTTTTCTTCCGGCGCCGCGTCGATCTGGTCGTACGCCTTCGCTTCGCCGCCAAACTTCTGCGTCAGAACCGTCGTGATCGCTGCCGTCAGCGTGGTCTTGCCGTGGTCAACGTGACCGATCGTGCCCACGTTCACGTGCGGCTTGGTCCGCTCAAACTTACCCTTGGCCATTTTCGACTCCTAAGAGGATTTTCCGTACGTTGCGCCGGGCGCAAACAATCACCGATTACTTCTGGTGCCCATGGGCAGGATCGAACTGCCGACCTCTCCCTTACCAAGGGAGTGCTCTACCACTGAGCCACATGGGCGCTACCTCTATGTTGCTGGAGCGGGTGAAGGGAATCGAACCCTCGTCGTAAGCTTGGAAGGCTTCTGCTCTACCATTGAGCTACACCCGCAAGGATCATGGATTCCCAACAACTGCTACATCTTGCATTCTGGTGGAGGAGGTTGGATTCGAACCAACGTAGGCGTAAGCCAACAGATTTACAGTCTGCCCCCTTTAGCCACTCGGGCACCCCTCCGCAGAGAACTGATGATTATGGGGGAACAATGTCTCTTTGTCAAGGGCTGCTTGACCGTTCCGATCCCAACGCTCTCACTTATATAGTGATTGGGTGTTAGCTGTCCGTAAACGCAAAAACCCCACCGCGGCGGGTGGGGTTTCTGACGTGGGGGGAGCCTGACGATTACCTACTTTCACACGGGCAATCCGCACTATCATCGGCGTGGAGTCGTTTCACGGTCCTGTTCGGGATGGGAAGGGGTGGGACCGACTCGCTATGGTCATCAGGCATGACGGGTTGCTGCGTCGCAGGGGGTTGGAGTCAACCGGTTGCGCCACAGCCAATCGGGAAGAAGCGTAAAGGATTCGTGTGGGGGGTTGTGTTGTTTCTGGCACAACACTGAATCCCAACCGTGCGTTTCTGTTAGCTCCCGCGGGAGTTCACACCAATCCCCTTCGGGGATCGGACCCGCGCAAGTGCTGAAGCACTAACGCGGGTCGAGACACACCTGTTATAGGATCAAGCCTTACGGGCAATTAGTATCAGTTAGCTCAGTACATTACTGTACGTGCACACCTGACCTATCAACGTCCTGGTCTTGAACGACCCTTCAAGGGGCTCGAAGCCCCGGGGATATCTCATCTTAAGGCGAGTTTCCCGCTTAGATGCTTTCAGCGGTTATCTCTTCCGAACATAGCTACCCGGCGATGCCACTGGCGTGACAACCGGTACACCAGAGGTTCGTCCACTCCGGTCCTCTCGTACTAGGAGCAGCCCCCTTCAAATATCCAGCGCCCACGGCAGATAGGGACCAAACTGTCTCACGACGTTTTAAACCCAGCTCACGTACCTCTTTAAATGGCGAACAGCCATACCCTTGGGACCGGCTACAGCCCCAGGATGAGATGAGCCGACATCGAGGTGCCAAACACCGCCGTCGATATGAACTCTTGGGCGGTATCAGCCTGTTATCCCCAGAGTACCTTTTATCCGTTGAGCGATGGCCCTTCCATACAGAACCACCGGATCACTATGACCTGCTTTCGCACCTGTTCGACTTGTCAGTCTCACAGTCAAGCACGCTTATGCCATTGCACTATCAGCACGATTTCCGACCGTACCTAGCGTACCTTCGTACTCCTCCGTTACACTTTGGGAGGAGACCGCCCCAGTCAAACTGCCTACCATGCACGGTCCCCGACCCGGATCACGGGCCAAGGTTAGAACCTCAAACAGATCAGGGTGGTATTTCAAGGACGGCTCCACGCAGACTGGCGTCCACGCTTCATAGCCTCCCACCTATCCTACACAGACCGGTTCAAAGTCCAATGCAAAGCTACAGTAAAGGTTCATGGGGTCTTTCCGTCTAGCCGCGGGGAGATTGCATCATCACAAACACTTCAACTTCGCTGAGTCTCGGGAGGAGACAGTGTGGCCATCGTTACGCCATTCGTGCAGGTCGGAACTTACCCGACAAGGAATTTCGCTACCTTAGGACCGTTATAGTTACGGCCGCCGTTTACCGGGACTTCAATCAGGAGCTTGCACCCCATCATTTAATCTTCCGGCACCGGGCAGGCGTCACACCCTATACGTCCACTTTCGTGTTTGCAGAGTGCTGTGTTTTTATTAAACAGTCGCAGCCACCAGTTTATTGCAACCCCTTCACCCTTCTGGCGCAGGCCAGTCAGGCTACCAGGGCGTACCTTATCCCGAAGTTACGGTACCAATTTGCCGAGTTCCTTCTCCCGAGTTCTCTCAAGCGCCTTAGAATACTCATCTCGCCCACCTGTGTCGGTTTGCGGTACGGTCACTGTGAAACTGAAGCTTAGAGGCTTTTCCTGGAACCCCTTCCAGTTGCTTCGCCACCGAAGTGGCTCGCCTCGCACCCTTGAATTACGCGCCCGGATTTGCCAAAGCGCCTTCTCCAATGCAAGGACCGGGACTTCCAACACCCGGACAACCTTCCGCGATCCGTCCCCCCATCGCATTTCACAATGGTGCAGAAATATTAATCTGCTTCCCATCAGCTACGCATTTCTGCCTCGCCTTAGGGGCCGACTCACCCTACGCCGATGAACGTTGCGTAGGAAACCTTGGGCTTACGGCGAGGGGGCCTTTCACCCCCTTTATCGCTACTCATGTCAGCATTCGCACTTCCGATACCTCCAGCACACTTTCCAGTGCACCTTCGCAGGCTTACGGAACGCTCTCCTACCATGCACATTACTGTGCATCCGCAGCTTCGGTATATGGCTTAGCCCCGTTACATCTTCCGCGCAGGACGACTCGATCAGTGAGCTATTACGCTTTCTTTAAAGGATGGCTGCTTCTAAGCCAACCTCCTGACTGTTTTAGCCTTCCCACTTCGTTTCCCACTTAGCCATATTTGGGGACCTTAGCTGGCGGTCTGGGTTGTTTCCCTCTTGACACCGGACGTTAGCACCCGATGTCTGTCTCCCGTGATTGCACTCTTCGGTATTCGGAGTTTGCTATGGCGTAGTAATCCGCAATGGACCCCACAACCATGACAGTGCTCTACCCCCGAAGGTGATACACGAGGCACTACCTAAATAGTTTTCGGAGAGAACCAGCTATTTCCAGGTTTGTTTAGCCTTTCACCCCTATCCACAGCTCATCCCCTAACTTTTCAACGTTAGTGGGTTCGGTCCTCCAGCACGTGTTACCGTGCCTTCAACCTGGCCATGGATAGATCACCTGGTTTCGGGTCTACACCCAGCGACTGGACGCCCTGTTCGGACTCGCTTTCGCTACGCCTGCCCTAATCGGTTAAGCTCGCCACTGAATGTAAGTCGCTGACCCATTATACAAAAGGTACGCCGTCACCCCTTCGCAGAGGCTCCGACTGTTTGTATGCATGCGGTTTCAGGATCTGTTTCACTCCCCTCCCGGGGTTCTTTTCGCCTTTCCCTCACGGTACTGGTTCACTATCGGTCGATCACGAGTATTTAGCCTTGGAGGATGGTCCCCCCATCTTCAGACAGGATTTCACGTGTCCCGCCCTACTTCTCGTACACCCAGTTCTTTCCCGCTGTTTTCGTCTACAGGGCTATCACCTGCTATGGCCGCACTTTCCAGAGCGTTCGACTAACAATGAGAATAAAGAGTACAGGCTGATCCCATTTCGCTCGCCACTACTCTGGGAATCTCGGTTGATTTCTTTTCCTGCGGTTACTTAGATGTTTCAGTTCACCGCGTTCGCTTCACGCAGCCTATGGATTCAGCTGCGGATACTCCATTAGGAGTGGGTTTCCCCATTCGGACATCTCCGGATCAAAGCTTGTTTGCCAGCTCCCCGGAGCTTTTCGCAGGCTACCGCGTCCTTCATCGCCTGTGATCGCCAAGGCATCCACCACATGCACTTGTTCGCTTGACCCTATAACGGGTGCGTCTCTCTCGAGCCACACTCGCTACAGGTTGAGTATTCGTGTTGCGCCGTATTCCAAAGCGATCTCTCGATCACCTTTAAAATA